>NZ_JBVJOW010000003.1:252154-317855 GCF_055582965.1 Amycolatopsis sp. NPDC104863 | reverse complement strand
CACGCAAGATGCCCCTCCAAGCACGCGAGATGCCCCTCGGGTCACGCGAGATGCCCTACCCGACACGCGAGATGCCCCACGGCGCACGCGAGGTCTGGCCGAACCGTCCGGCAACCGCACCTGAGCACGCGAGTCCGGTCTCCAATCACGCGAGTTCCGGCCCCAATCACGCGAGATGCCCCTCGGGTCACGCGAGATGCCCGCCCCGACACGCGAGATGCCCCGCGGCGCACGCGAGGTCTGACCGAACCGTCCGGCAACCTTACCTGGGCACGCGAGTCCGGTCTCCAGACACGCGAGTTCCGGCCCCAATCACACGAGACCCGGCTTCAATCACGCGAGTCCCGGCCCCCGTCACGCCGCCTCCGGCGAACCGCCCCAGCTCACAAAGCCGAAGCCAGCAGCATGTACCCCATCCCCGCCCCCATGACAGCCCGGCACACCGCCCGCGACGCCTCCCCGGCCCCCGCGGACACCACCACCGATCCCCGCACCGCGAGCACCCCCGTCCGCGCCGCGTCGAACACGAAATACCCCGCCGCCGCCACCGCGACCGCCGGAAGCGCCAACCTCGCCGACGGGTCCATCGTCAACCACGGGCCGTGGGCCATTCCGCCGTGGGGCATCGCCGTCACCATGTACAGCATCGCCGCCGCCGAAAGCGCGTGGTGGGCGCATGCCTCTCCGCGGCGCCAGGCCAGCGTGAACCAGCCCGCCGTCAGGGCCAGGACCGCCTGCCAGCCCGCCGCCGGGATCGGGCCGCCGATCGGGGAGAACATCGCCACCATCGCGACCACCAGCAGCAGCTCGGCCAGGTCGCCGTGCCGGACGCCCGCGCCCAGCCGGCCGTAGTCGAGGCGGGCCAGCCGGCGCAGGCACGGCAGCGCCAGCAGTGCGAACACCGCCGTGAGCGCCCAGTCCATCCCTACGAGCAGCCGCACGAGGGGGCGCGGGGGTCGAGCGGCTCCGGCATGGCGACCTCACTGTGCGTCGTGGGTGGTCCTTCAACCGTGACAGCCCACCCGACCGCGCACCAGCCGTCAATGAGGTGACACCGCTGACCCACAAGGGCGACTACCCGTCGCTCGTCAGCACCAGCCCGCTCGTCGGCACGCCCGTCCCCGCCGTCACCAGCGCCCGGGACGCGCCCGTGACCTGGTTGACCGCCGTGCCGCGGAGCTGCCGGACGCCCTCCGCGATGCCGTTCATGCCGTGGATGTACGCCTCGCCGAGCTGCCCGCCGTGCGGGTTCAGCGGCAACACGCCGTCCAGCTCAAGAGCACCCTCGGAGATGAAGTCCTTGGCCTCGCCGCGGCCGCAGAACCCCAGCTCCTCCAGCTGCATCAGCACGTACGGCGTGAAGTGGTCGTACAGCACCGCGACGTCCACATCGGACGGCCCCAGCCCGGACTGCCCCCACAGCTGCCGCCCGACGACGCCCATCTCCGGCAGCGCCGCCAGGTCGTCGCGGTAGTAGCTGGTCATCACGTACTGGTCCGGCCCGCTCCCCTGCGCCGCCGCCGCGATCACCGCCGGCCGGGACGCCAGGTCGCGGGCCCGGGCGAGGCTCGTCACGACCAGCGCGACGCCGCCGTCGCTCTCCTGGCAGCAGTCGAGCAGGTGCAGCGGCTCGGCCACCCAGCGCGACGCCTGATGCTCCGCCAGAGTGATCGGCCGCTCGTGGAACCACGCGTTCGGGTTGGTCGCCGCGTGCTTGCGGTCGATCACCGCGACGCGCCCGAAGTCTTCGCTCGTCGCGCCGTAGTCGTGGAGGTACCGCTGCGCGACCATCGCCACCGTCGCCGCCGGGGTCGCGATGCCCATCGGGTAGTGGAACGCGTTGTCCACACCGGACGAGTTGACCTGCCCCGCCGCGGCCGACGACACCTGCCCGAAGCGCATCCCCGAGCGTTCGTTGAACGCCCGGTAGGCGACCACCACGTCCGCGACGCCCGTCGCCACCGCCATCGCGGCCTGCTGCACGGTCGCCGCCGCCGCGCCGCCGCCGTAGTGGATGCGGCTGAAGAACTTCAGCTCGGGAATCCCCAGTTCCCGCGCCACGGCGATCTCCGCGTTGCCGTCCATCGTGAACGACACCAGTCCGTCCACATCGGACGGCGAAAGGCCCGCGTCCGCCAGTGCGTGCGAGATGCATTCGGCCGCCAGCCGCAGTTCGCTGCGCCCGGAGTCCTTCGAGAACTCCGTCGCGCCGATGCCGGCGATGGCCGCCTTGCCCGAGAGCGTCACGGTAGGGTCACCTCCACGGTCCCGGCGACGTGCTCACCGAGCGAGTCCACTCCGGACACCGACACGACGACGTCGTTGCCGTCACGAGAAACCACGCGACCGGTGAACGTCAGGGTGTCGTAGGCGTAACACGGCACCCCGAGCCGGATCTTGATCGACCGGATCAGCGCCTCCGGCCCGGCCCACGCCGACACGAACCGCTGCACCAGGCCGGTGTCGGTCAGGATGTTGAGGAAGATGTCCTTCGAGCCGCGCGCCACCGCCGAGTCGCGGTCGTGGTGCACGTCCTGGAAGTCGCGGGTCGCCAGCGCCGTGCTGACGACGAACGTCGGGGTCGCCTCGATCGTCAGCGGCGGCAGCTCCGTTCCTTCGACGACGGTCATCGCGCCACCTTCCACGCCGGCAGGGTCAGCTCGTCGTCCACCTTGACGAACGCCGCCACCACGGGCAGTCCGATGTGGACCTCCTCCGGCGCGGCGTCCAGCAGCTCGGCCATGACCCGGACTCCTTCTTCCAGCTCCACCAGCGCCACGACGAACGGCAGGTCCTTGCCCGGCACCGGCGGGTGGTGGTGCACGACGTAGGAGAACACGGTCCCGCGCCCGCTCGCGACGACGTAGTCCGGCTTCGAGTCCAGCGAGCCGTCGGGCGGCATCGGGCCCGGCGGGTGCCGCAGGGTCTCACCCCACCGCTGGATCCGCAGCTCTCCCTCCCGCAGGCCGTCCCAGAAGAACTCCGTGTCGCGGCTGATCACCGGCCGCAGCACCGGGGCGGGCGGTGGTTTCGGCGCGGGCGGCCGGAACTTCAGCACCCGGAACATCATCTCGGCGACAGCTTCGTCCTCGACGTACCACCGCACGCGCGTGGTGACGAACCAGCCCTCCCCCAGCGCGGTCTTCTTCGGCCCGACAACGCTTTCGAGAGCCGTGGCCGCAACCACGTTTTCGCCGGGTCGCAGGTAGCGGTGGTAGGTCTGCTCGGAGTTCGTCGCGACAACCGAGGTGAACCCGGCCTCGTCGAGCAGCTCCATCATCAGGCCGAGCGGGTCGTCGGTCCCGCGTGGGACGTTCAGCCCGCCCATCGTCCACACCTGTGCCATCGCGGGGGGCGCGACCAGTCCCTTGTGGACGCTCGCGGCGGCGAACTCCGGGTCGGCGTAGACCGGGTTGTCGTCACCGATCGCCTCGACCCAGTTGTTCACCATGGCCTGGTTCACCGGGTCACGTGCCTGGCGCGGCGCGCACTCTCCGCGAGCAGCGACCTTCTCGGCGGCTTCGATGATGTCCTGGTCGTTCATCGTGGCACCCTCGGCAGACCCAGGCCGATCGAGGCGATCAGCTCCCGTTGGATTTCGCTGACGCCGCCGCCGAACGTCAGCACGATGTTGCGTTTCGCCGAGACGTCCAGCCACTCGGCCAGCTCGGCGGTGTCCGGATCGGACAGATCACCGTGGCGCCCGACGAGCTCCTCGAGGTCACGGCCGATCCGCTGGATCACCTCGGAGCTGAACACCTTGGTCGCGGACGCGTCGGCGACCACCACCGGCGCCGTCGCCGACGACACCGCGACCTGCCAGTTCAGCAGCTCGTTCACCCGCGTCACCGCCCAGGCGTCGGCCAGCACGGCGCGCACGTCGGCCAGGTCGAGCAGGCCGTGGGCGGCCGCCCAGGCGCGGGCGCGGTCGTAGAGGCCGCCGATGCGCCCGGCCGGGCCGAGCATGACCCGCTCGTGGTTGAGCTGCGTCGTGATCAGCCGCCAGCCTTCGTTTTCCTTGCCCACCAAGCGGTTCACCGGAACGCGAACGTCCGAATAGTACGTCGCGTTGACGTGGTGGGCTCCGTCGCAGGTGATGATCGGCGTCCAGGAGTAGCCCGGGTCGCTGGTGTCCATGATGAGGATCGAGATGCCCTTGTGCCGCGGCGCGTCCGGCGCGGTCCGCACGGCGAGCCAGATGTAGTCCGCGTCGTGGCCGCCGGTGGTGAAGATCTTCTGGCCGTTGACGACGTACTCGTCGCCGTCGCGCACCGCCGTCGTGCGCAGCGCCGCGAGGTCGGTGCCCGCCTCCGGCTCGGTGTACCCGATCGCGAAGTGGATCTCACCCGCCAAGATCCGGGGCAGGAAGAAGGACTTCTGCTCGTCCGTGCCGTACTGCTGCAGCGTCGGGCCGACCGTCTGCAGGGTCACCGACGGCAGCTGGACGTCGGCACGCGCGGCTTCGTCGACGAACAGATGCTGCTCGACGCCGCCGAAACCCTGTCCGCCGTACTCGACCGGCCAGCCGACACCGAGCCGGCCGTCGCGGCCCATCCGGCGGACGATCTCGCGGAACACCGGCCCGTGCCGCTCGGTCCGCATCGCGCGGCGTTCTTCGGGGCTGATCAGCCCGGCGAAGTATTCACGCAGCTCGCTGCGCAACTGCTGTTGCGCCGCGGTCAGTTCGACGTGCATCCGCTCACCCCGCCACTCGTTCGCCGAGCCTGCCGAGCCGGTGCGCGGTGCCGCCGAGCGCCCGGCCGAGATCCTTGACCGCCGACGAATACCGGTGCAGCGGATAGGTTTCGTCGACGCCGACCCCGCCGTGCAGGTGGTGGCAGGTCGCCAGCGCGACCGGCGCCTGCTCGGCGAGCCAGTAGGCGGCGACGTCCAGTTCGGCGTCCGCGTCGAGCCCCGAAGCCAGCCGCCACACCGCGGAAACCACGGCCAGGTGCACGGTCCGCGCGGCGACGTAGACGTCGGCGATCTGGCCCGCCACCGCCTGGAACGTCGCGAGTGGACGGCCGAACTGCGTGCGTTCGCCGACGTGCTTGACGGTCAGCGCCAGCGCGCCGGCCAGGAGGCCGTCCCCAAGGGCGAGTGCGCCGGCCAGCGCGAACCGATGCAGCACAGCGACCGCGCCATCGTCCGCGAGCAGGTCGGCCTCTTCGACGGCGACGTCGTCGAGCCGCACGGTGCATTCGGGCGTCCCGGCCGAGTTGCGCGACGGCACGAGCGTGACACCGTCGGCGTGCGGATCGACCAGGTAGACGGCCGTGCCGTGCGCGGTGGTCACCGGCGTCAGGATCCGCGTGGCCTCCGCGGCGTACGGAACCGCCGTCTTGACCCCGCTGAGCAGCCACTTCCCGTCGTCCGCCCGCGAGGTGGCCGCCGGCGCGGCGACCAGCGGCGCGGACGGCTCGTGCAGGGCCGCGGTGAGCAGCGCCTCCCCCGCCGCGACCGGCGGCAGGAGCTCCGCGCGCTGCCGGGGTGTCCCGAGCGTCTCGACCGGCAGGACGCCCAGGGCCAGCGCGGCGTAGACCGGCACCGGCGCGGCGGCGCGGCCGGCCTCGGTCAGCACCTGCGCGACCTCGGCCACGCCCAGGCCGTCGCCTTCCAGGTCCGGTGGCAGCGCCAGGGCCAGCAGGCCTGACGACGCCAAGGCGCGCCAAGGGTCGTCGTCCGTGCCGAGCACCTTCGCGGCGAGTGCGGCGATCTCGGTCTGCGTATCGTCGAGAGTGAAGTCCACGCCTGTCCTCCGGATCGGCGCAATACTGAAACCTGTTCTAGTCTTAACCGGAAAAGGCCTGCACGGCAACCCCCGCGGAGGAGCAGGATGGCGGTGACCGACCCCGGTGGCGCGCGCCGCCGCCGGCTGATCACCGCGCCGCCGACCGCCGGGGTGCCCGAACCGGTGCCGCTCGACCTGCCCGGCCGCGGGCGGACCGTGGTGACCGACGTCGGCCCGCGGGACGCGCCCGCGCTCGTCCTCCTGCATTCGGTCGCCTGCACGGGCTTGCTGACCTGGTACCCGACCCTGCGGCAGCTGGCGCGCCACCACCGGGTCGTCGTGTTCGACCAGCGGTGGCACGGCCGGGGCTACCGCTCACCGGAATTCCGGCTGGCCGACTGCGCCGAAGACGTCACCGCGGTCGCGGACGCGCTGGGCATCGGCCGGTTCGCGCTCGCCGGGTACTCGATGGGCGGGATGGTCGGCCAGCTCGTCGCCCACACCGAACCAGAACGTGTTGCCGGTTTGGTGCTCTGCTCGACCGCCAGCAACTTCGGCCGCGGGCTGCGGCAGCGGGTCGCCCTCGACGTCTTCAGCCGGACGCTGCGGCAGCTCCGCGAGCGCGTGAAGCTGCCGATGGCGACCGAAGCGATGCCGCGCGCCCGCGTCGAGGACCGCCGGTGGGCGCTGCGGGAGTTCCGGTCGACCACCCCGTGGGAGATCGCGGTCGCCGTCGACGAGATCGGCCGGTTCGACTCGACGCGCTGGCTCTCCACCCTGCGGCTGCCCACCGCCGTCGTCGTGACCACGAAGGACCGGTTCATCGCACCCGAGCACCAGCGGTCGCTGGCCCACCGGATCCCGGGCGCGGCGACCTACGAGGTCGCGGCCGGGCACGCCGCCTGCGTCCTGGCCGCCGACCGCTGGGTCCCCGCCCTGCTGGCCGCGGTCGCGTCCGTGCACACCCCTTGAGAAGGAGCTCACGATGGGACGGTTCAGCCTGCCGGAGGAGAAACCCGGCGGTCTCGACTCGCCCGTGACGGCCAAGGTCATGAAGTACGGCGCGAAGGCCCAGGTGGCGGTTTTCCGGCTGACCGGCGGCCGCGTCGGCAGCACGTGGCGGGTCGGGGCGGGGTTCCGCAAGCCGGTGCCGACGTTGCTGCTGGAGCACCGCGGCCGCAAGTCCGGCCGGCTGTTCACCACGCCGCTGCTCTACCTGCGGTCCGGCGCGGACGTCGTCATCGTCGCTTCCCAGGGCGGGCTGCCGCGGCACCCGCAGTGGTACTTCAACCTGCTGGCGCATCCCGAGACCTGCATCCAGCTCAAGGGCCGTCGCGACGTCCCGGTGACAGCCCGGGTGGCCGAGGCCGAGGAACGCGCCGAGCTCTGGCCGCGCCTGGTCGAGCTCTACGCCGACTTCGCGAAGTACCAGGCGTGGACCGACCGGGAGATCCCGGTCGTGGTGCTCAGCCCGCGGCCTTGAGCAGCTCGGCCAGCGCCTCCGGGAGCGCGTCGGCGAGCGGCCACAGGTCCTTGACCAGCTCCCGCGCGCCGAGCAGGCCGACGTGCACCTTGCCCGCGTTGGACAGCACGGTGACGTTCAGCCCGGCGCCGTGGAAGACCGGGCCGAGCGGGTAGAGCCCGGTGATCCGCGCGCCGAGCAGGTACAGCGGCATCGGCGGGCCGGGCACGTTGGAGACGACCAGGTTGTGCACCACCGGGTGCTTCTCGGCCAGCCGCAGCGCGGAGTACGCGCGCACGGCCATGCCGAACGCCGTCGCGGCGGAGAACTGCGCCCAGTCCTGCAGCATGTCGGCGTCGATGTCGTAGTGGTGGTCCTTCGACAGCCGGTTGGCCTCGGCGAGGAAGAACACCCGCGCGGCCGGGTCGGCCAGGTGCGTCGGCAGGGACGCGAAGAAGGCCGAAACCTTGTTGCTGCCGTGGTCGCGTTCGGTGCGGTCGTGCACCGACACCGGCACGGTCGCGACCAGCGGGTCGTCCGGCAGCTCGTCCCGCGCCTCGAGGAACTCGCGCAGGGCGCCGGCGACCAGCGCGAGCACGACGTCGTTCACCGTGACACCGAAGGCGTTCTTGACCTCCTTGACCTCGTCGAGGTCGAGCTGGGCGAACGCGACACTGCGGTGGCCGGTGATCGTGCCGTTCAGCGACGTCCGCGGCGCGGTGAACGGGACCGGCATCCCCTTGCCGCGCATCGTTTTCCCGAGCCAGCGCGGGACGAGCCCCACCAGGTCCGGCAGCAGCCGAGCGACCTCGAGGGGCCGTTTCGCGAAGCTCTCGACGCCCGTGCGGAGCAGGTGCAGCGGCGACGGGATCGCGGAGTTCGGCCGCTGCTCGACCTCGGGCATCGGCGCGTCCGGCTCGAGCCCGGCCAGGTAGGTGATCAGGCTGGCGCCGCTCACGCCGTCGACGCTCGCGTGGTGCATCTTCAGCAGCACGGCGATCTGGCCGTCGGCCAGGCCTTCGATGACGTAGAGCTGCCACAGCGGCTGGGCGCGGTCGAGCTGCTGCCCGGCGATGTGCGCGCACAGCTCGGCCAGCTCGGCGCGGTCGCCGGGGGCCGGCACGCCGATGCGGTGCACGTGGTGGTCGAGGTCGAAGTCGTCGTCCTCGATCCACACGGGATGCCCGACGTTCCAGAGCGGATTGTGCAGTTTGCGGCGGAACGCCGGGATCACGCGGACCCGTTCTTCGAGCTTTTCCTTGAGCTTCGCGAAGGTGTAGCCGCCGGGGACGGTCGAGCCGTCGAGGGTCATCAGCCCGCAGACGTGCAGGACCTGCGACGGCGTCTCGAGGTAGAGGAAGCTCGCGTCGAGGCCGCTCAGTCTCTGCATGGTCTGCATGCCGCCAGCGTAAGCCACTTCCGGTGAGCGGCGCGTCACCCTACTCGCCGGTATCATCACGGGGGTGCAGCCGAACTTCCTGATCCGCCGCGCGGTCCAGCTCGGCCTCACCGCCAACGCGCTCCGCCCCCTGCGAGCCCGCTCCACGACCATCCCGGTGTTCTTCGCCGGCTGGCTGACCGGGGAGCTCGCGCCCCAGTTCCTGGCGCTGACGGCGGCGGACACCGCTGTGCATCTGGCGCGCCACGGTGTCCGCGACCGCTCGACGCAGGCCGGGCTCGCGATGGCGGCCGCGTCCGCCGCCGGGCTGGCCGCGCTGATCCGGACCGGGCACGGCGCCCGCGACGAGATCGAGAAGGCGCTGACGTCCGCGCTGGGCGAGGACTACGCGGACGAGCTGGGCCGCTCCGACCTCGGCCTGCCGTGGGGCGAGCTGGCACTGCCGTTCCGGATGGGCGCGCCGGACGTCCGGGTCGACCGCAACATCGCGTACGCGCCGGGCGGCAAGCGCTTCCTGCTGGACGTATACCGGCCTGCGACGCCGGTGACCGGCGCGCCGGTGCTGCTGCAGGTCCACGGCGGCGCGTGGGTGATCGGCAACAAGGAGGAGCAGGGCCGGCCGCTGATGCGCTACCTGGCGCGCCGCGGCTGGGTGTGCGTCGCGATCAACTACCCGCTCTCGCCGACGCATCGCTGGCCGGCGCACATCGTGGCGGCGAAGCAGGCGTTGGCGTGGATCCGCTCTTCGATCACCTCGTACGGGGGCGACCCGGGTTTTGTCGCGGTGACGGGCGGTTCGGCGGGCGGGCACCTGTCGTCGCTGCTGGCGTTGTCGCAGAACGACCCGGCGCTGCAGCCGGAGTTCGAGGACGTCGACACGAGCGTCCAGGCGTGCGTCCCGCTCTACGGGGTGTACGACTTCGCGGCGACTTCGGGATCGCGGGCGAGCCAGTACCGCCTGGAGAGCCTGCTCGCGCGCCGGGTGTTCGCGGCCGACCGCGACCCGGTCCGGCATCTCGACGACTACATCGCGGCGTCACCGCTGGACCGGATCACGTCGGAGGCCCCGCCGTTCTTCGTGATCCACGGCCGCGACGACTCGCTGGTGCCGGTCCGCGAGGCGCGCGAGTTCGTGCGGCGGCTGCGGGAGAAGTCCCGGCAGCCGGTGGCTTATGCGGAGCTGGCGGGGGCTCAGCACGCGTTCGATGTGTTCACTTCGGTGCGGAGTGCGCATGTGGTGCGGGGCGTGGCGCGGTTTCTGGACCACACCTACCACTCCTGGAAGGCCGAGAACCGGTAGACGGGGTCAGTACGCCAGGTCGACCGGGCTTGCCGAAGGCGGGCCGTCCAGGCGCCACTCCGTTCCTGACCGCACGAAGCGGTACCAGCGGGCGTCACGGCCGTAGCGCAGCTGGAGCTCTCCCTGCGTGACGCGGTTTCGCCAGGTTCGCGGGGTGCCCGGGAGACCGGCCTCGGCCAGCGTTGTCTCGGCTTCCGTCAGGGGGCCGGGGCCCGGCTGCCACGGCTCCCGCAGCGCCGCCAGGCCGCCGCGGCCCGCTTCGCGCCACGCCTCGGCCCAGCGGACCAGGTCCCGGGGTGGCACCTCGGCGGCCGCGGCCAGAGCTGCGACCTCCGGTCCGGAGCGGCCCGCCGCGCGCCGGGCGAGGTCTTCCTCGAACGTCAGCTCCGCGGCCGTCGCGCCGCCGACCAGGAGGTCGCGGGCCAGGGCCGCCGCGTCCGCGGCCAGGCCGGACAGCGCCGCCGCCGTCCAGCCGGTGCTCGGTGGCGGGTCGAGGTCGAGGACCGCCGGAGACCCGGCGACCCGCGGGGGCGGGGGCAGCTCCGGGAGCGCCCCCAGCCGTCGCGCGTAGGCGGCTCGCGGTGTCAGACCCTCGTCCACGGGCTTCGGGAGCTTCGGCTTCTCGCCGCGCGCCGGCGCCCGGCGGGCGCGCAGCTCGGCGAGGACGTCTGCCCGGGGGCGTCCGCGCAGCAGGAACAGCGTGAAGGGGTCGCGGTCGACCTCGTCGGCGACCAGGTAGTAAACCGCGGCGACGTGCTTGCACGGGTTCGCCGAGTCCGGGCACGAACACCGCGGCCGCAGGTCGCCCGGGCCGGGCAGCAGGTCGGCGCCCGCCTCGCGGGCCTGCTCGGCGAGCGCGCCCGGCAGCTCACCGTCGAGCAGGGCCGCCGCGTGGCCGAGCTGCGTGCCGACGACGCCGAGCAGGGTGTCCCATTCGCCGTCGGTGAAGGTGCGCATGGTGATGGTGACCTTGTAGGGCTCGGGGCGGCTGCCGCGCACCCGGGCGGTGACCGCCCCGGCGGCGACGTGCAGCTCGCTGACGGTGCCCTTGCGCGCGTACGTCCGCCCGCGGGGCAGCCGGTTCGGGTCGAGCTTCGCGCGCTGCTCCAGGGCGTCGACCCAGGCCCGGCCCCACCAGGTGTGGCCGAAGTTCCGCCGTGGGGACATCACCCGCTCCCGAGGCGCACCAGGTCGGCGAGCGCGTCGTCGGACAGTTCGGTGATCCAGTCTTCGCCGGCGCCGACGATCGACTCGGCCAGCCCGCGCTTCTTCTCCAGCACCTGCGCGATCCGCTCCTCGAGCGTGCCCTCGGCGATCAACCGGTGCACCTGGACCGGCCGGTCCTGGCCGATGCGGTAGGCGCGGTCGGTGGCCTGGTCTTCGACCGCGGGGTTCCACCAGCGGTCGTAGTGGATCACGTGGGTGGCGCGGGTCAGGTTGAGCCCGACGCCGCCTGCCTTGAGCGACAGCAGGAAAACCGGGATCTCGCCGGCCTGGAAGCGGTCGACCATGTCCTGCCGCTTGGCCGGCGAGCTCTCGCCCGAGAGCAGCTCGGTGGGCAGGCCGCGCTCGGACAGCCGCCGTTCGAGCAGCCGGCAGAGCTGGACGTACTGGCTGAACACGAGGACGCTCTCGCCCTCGTCGAGGATGACGTCGACCAGCTCTTCGAACGCGGCGAGCTTGCCGGAGCGCCCGGTGAGCCCGCCGTGCGGCTCCTTGAGGAACTGCGCGGGGTGGTTGCAGATCTGCTTGAGCTCGGTGAGCAGCTGGAGGACCTGCCCGCGCCGCTTGATGCCCTGGGTCTCCCGGATCTCGGCCATGTTTTCCCGGACCACGGCTTCGTAGAGGGTGGTCTGCTCGGCGGTGAGCGGGACGAACCGGTCGGTCTCGGTCTTGGGCGGCAGCTCCGGGGCGATGTCCGGGTCGGACTTGCGGCGCCGGAGCAGGAACGGCCGCACGGTGGCGGCCAGCCGTTCGGTGACGGCCTTGTCCCGGTCGCGCTCGATCGGCCGTGCGACGGTGCGGCGGAAGCGGTCGAGCGGGCCGAGCAGACCGGGGGTGGTCCAGTCCACAATGGACCACAGCTCGGTGAGCCGGTTCTCGACCGGCGTGCCGGTGAGGGCGACCTTGGCTTGCGCGGGAATCTTGCGGAGTTCTTTCGCGGTGGCGGACAGCGGGTTCTTGACATGCTGAGCCTCATCGGCGGCGACGAGGCCCCAGTCCACTTCGGACAGTGTTTCGCGGTCACGGCGGAGGACGCCGTAGGTGGCGAGGACGACTTCGTCGGGGGCGAGGTCGTCGAGGTGGCGGCTGCCGCCGTGGAAGCGGCGGACCCGGATGTCGGGGGCGAAGCGGGCGAACTCGCGTTCCCAGTTGCCGAGGAGGGAGGTGGGGCAGAGGACGAGGGTGGGACCGCCGGGTTGCGGGAGGCCGGTCGGGGGCGCGGGCTCGGCAGGTGGCATCGAATCCGCCGCGGGCTCGGCGGCCGACACCGACTCCGATGCGGGCTCCGGGGCATGCTCGGGCGGCAAGCCACCGGCTGGTTCCGGATCGGCGGCGGATCGGGGAGCTTCGGCGGCGGAATCGGCCGGTAGCTCGGCGGCAGGATCGATCGGGGCGCCGATGGATGGCACCTCGGCGCCGGGATCGGCCAGCACCGACTTCGCGCGCGACCGTTTTGATCCGGCTGCAGGCGCGCCCGGCGGCTTGCCGATCGGCCCGGCCTCGGGCGGCGCGAGTTTGCCCGGCAGCTCGGCGACCGACCCCACCACAGGCGACACGAGATCGCCCGGCGACTCGACAACCGACCCCACCTCGGGCGGCACGAGTTTGCCCGGCACCTCGGCGACCGACCCCGCCGCAAGCGACACGAGATCGCCCGGCGACTCGACAACCGACCCCACCTCGGGCAACACGAGATCGCCCGGCACCTCGACAACCGACCCCACCTCGGGCAACACGAGATCGCCCGGCACCTCGACAACCGACCCCACCACAGGCGACACGAGATCGCCCGGCGACTCGACAACCGACCCCGCCTCGGGCGGCACGAGTTTGCCTGGCCGCTCGGCGACCTGTCCGGCCACAGGCGCGCCCGCCGGTTTGCCGATCGGCCCGGCCTCGGGCGGCACGAGTTCGCCCGGCAGCTCGGCGACCTGTCCGGCCACAGGCGCGCCCGGCAGCCCGCCCATCCCTCGCGTCTCGGGGCGTGCCTGTGCCAGGGCTCGGCGGTGCAGGTGCAACGCGATCAGCTGGATCGTCTTGCCCAGACCCATGTCATCAGCCAGGCACGCGCCCAGGCCAAGGCCCGTCATCGTGGCCATCCACGCCAAACCCGCCTGCTGGTACGGCCGCAGCGTCGCCTGCAGCCCCGGGGGCACCGCCACCGCCACGCCATCCCGGTCCCGGATGCGTGAGGCCAGCCCTCCCAAGACCGGTGGGGCCGCGAACTCCACCCGTTCGCCGTCCAGTTCCAGCTCGCCCGTCAGGGCCGCTGCCAGGGCTTCGCCCGCCTCGAGCTTGCGGGTTCGGCCTCGGACCCGGGCCAGCAGCTGGGGGTCGACCCGTACCCACTGGCCGCGCAGCCGGACCAAGGGGCGCTTCGCCTCGGCCAGGGCCGCCACCTCGGCCTCCGTCAGCTGCTCGCCGCCCAGGCTGAGCTGCCAGCGGAACTCCAGGAGGCTTCGCAGCGCGAACTCCGCCTCCGTGACGCTCGCCGGGGCCTGGGTCGCGCTCGCCTTCGCCTTCACCTCGCCCGCGAACAACCCCTTCGACCAGAGCACCTCGATGCCGGCGCCGCCTAGGTCGCGGGTGCCGTTCGTCAGGAGGTCGACGACGTCGTCGTCCGACAGCGGCAGCTCTGCGGGCGCGGCTTCGGCCAGCGCCCGGCTGAGCGGGGCCCAGGCTCGCGCGCCGCGGCGGAGGCCGAGGAGGAGCTGGGTCTCCACCTGGTCGCCGAGGCGGTTCAGCACCGCGTCCGGCGCGTCCCACAGCGTTGACGCCTCCACCACCAGGCTCGGCTCCGCCATGCTGCGCACCGCCAGCACCCCGGCGAACGAGTCGTCCTCCCGGCCCTCGACCCGCAGCAGCACCTGCACCCCGCGGGGCTCGCGCGCCTCCAGCTCGGCCAGCCAGGCCGCGGCGTCCGGGCCGAGCAGCGCCGGTTCGCGCGCCGCGAACGCGGGATCGCCCGCCCCGACCGGCGCCGCCGGGCTGCGGACCAGCAGGTCGGCGGTCGCGTCCCAGAGGGCGCGCACCAGGGAGTCCGGTGAATGCAGGCGGATGCGCTTCAGCCCGGTCAGCGGCAGCGCGTACGCCTCCGGCGGCAACGCCCCGGCCAGGCCGCGCAGCAGTTCTTCGTCGGCGGCGTCGAGCGGGCCAATCCGCCAGGCCGCCGCGCCACCCGGGGACGCCGCGGGCCGCAGCCGCCCGCGCGCGACGAGGTTCACCCCCGCGTTGACGGCCGCCGACCACGCCGCGACGGCCGGGCTGGCGTCCTCACCCACCGCGAGCAGCCGCGGCAACGCGCGTTCGAGCGGGACGAGCTCCGCGTCGACCTTCGTCCGCGCGAACTTCGCACCCCGGGGCAGCACGAGCTCGATCGTGGTCCCGCCGGCCACGTCGTCGCCCCACAACGCCAGCACGCCTTCCCGCGGCGGGTCCGCGGGAAGGTAGGTGGCCTGGGTGTCTGCGCTGAACTCCACGACCGCAACGCTAGAACACGCCCCCGACAGTTTCGGGCCCGGCGGCACGAACGGTCCTTTCGCACCGTCTCACGAGAAGACTCACGAGGAGACTCAGCGGGGCAGCCCCAGCAGCCGTTCCGCCGTCAGCGAACGCAGCACCTGCGTCGTGCCACCGGCGATCGACAGGCAGCGCGTCAGGAGGAACTCGTGCTGCCGGGGATCACCCGCGACGAGACCGCCCGCCCCCGCCAGCTCCAGCGCGAACTCCGCGACGTCCTGCCGGTGCTGCACGCCGAGCAGCTTCCGGACGCTCGACTCCGCGCCCGGGTCCTGCCCGCCGAGCTGCCGCAACGCCGCGCGCAGGTCCAGCACCGAACCCGCGACCCCGAAGGCCACCAACGACCCGAGCCGGTCCAACGCGACGTCGTCCAGCGCCGAGGCGTCCACTGTGGACACCAGTGACTGCACGCTCTCGCCGACCGCGGACCCGCTCCCGAGGGCCACCCGCTCGTTGGCCAGGGTCGTCCGCGCCAGCCGCCAGCCGCCGCCGGGGATGCCGACGACGTCGGCGTCCGGGACGAACACGTCGTCGAGGAACACCTCGTTGAACACGGCCTCGCCGGTGATCTCGCGCAACGGCCGGGTCGTGATGCCCTCGGCGCGCATGTCGACCAGGAAGTACGTGATCCCCTTGTGCTTCGGCACGTCCGGATCGGTGCGCGCCAGGCAGATCCCCCAGTCGGCTTCACGGGCGAGCGACGTCCACACCTTCTGCCCGGTCAGCCGCCAGCCGCCGTCGACGCGCCGCGCGGCCGTCCGCAGCGCCGCCAGGTCGGACCCGGCGCCGGGCTCGCTGAACAGCTGGCACCACGTGAGCTCACCGCGCAGGGTGGGCCGCGCGAACCGCTCACGCTGCTCGTCGCTGCCGTGCTCGAGGATCGTCGGGACGGCCCAGGCCCCGATCACCAGGTCGGGACGGCGGACGCCGGCGGCCGCCAGCTCGGCGTCGATCCGCAGCTGCGCGGCGGCGTCGGCCCCGCGGCCGTACGGCGCCGGCCAGTGCGGCGTCAGCAGCCCCGCATCGGCCAGCGCGACGCGTTGTGAATCCGAAGGCAGCGCGGCGATCCGCGCCACCTCGTCCCGCAGGTCAGAATCGTCTCCGACGTCGACGCCGAGGGTGCGTTCGGTCCCCTCGAGCGCCAGCGAAGCCGCCCGACGGCGCCACGACCCGCCGAGCCATTGCCGCAGGGCGACGGCGCGGCGCAGGTAGAGGTGGGCGTCGTGTTCCCAGGTGAACCCGATCCCGCCGAGCACCTGGACGCAGTCCTTCGCGTTGGCGACGGCCGCGTCGAGGGCGACGACGGCCGCGCTCGCCACCGAAAGCGGGTGCCGCCCGGACGCCGCGTCCCACGCCAGCGCTTCGGCCGCTTCGGCGCGGCACAGCATCTCCGCGCACAGGTGCTTGATCGCCTGGAACGCGCCGATCGGCCGGCCGAACTGCTCGCGGACCTTCGCGTACTCGACGGCGACGCTCAGGCAGCGACGCGCCACTCCCGCCGCCTCGGCCGAGGCCAGGGTCGCCGCCAGCGGAGCGACCGGCGGCAGGCTCAGGACGTCGCCGCGCACACCGGAGAACCGGACGCGCGCCAGCGGGCGCGAGAAGTCGAACGGCGCCAGCGGCTCGACCGTGACCCCGGGTGCGCCCGGCGCGAGGAGCACGTGACCACCGGCGGCCGGCACCAGCAGCCAGGAGGAGGCGTCGGCGCCGGGCACTGGCCCGGAGACGCCGTCCTCGAGCGACGGCGCGTCGAGCAGCACCGCGACCGTCGCCGCTCCCTCGGCCACCGCCGCGAGCAGCTCCTTGGCCTCGGGCACCTCCGCCAGGAGGAGCCCGGCCAGCGCCGTCGAAAGCACCGGTCCGGGAACAAGTTCTTCGGCGGCCGCGGCGAGCCCGGCGGCCAGGTCGGCGACACTGCCGTCGGCGCCGCCGACCGAGCCCGGCAAGGCGACCCCGAAGAGGCCGAGGTCGGCGAAGCCGGCGGGAACCCCCGCGGCGCCACCGGTTTCCGCCGCCCGCACCGCCTCTCGCGGGTGGTGCGCGGCCGACCAGGCGTGGATCGCCTCGGCCAGGGCGGCCTGTTCCTCGGTGAGCGCGACCGGCATGGGCCCTCCTCGCGGTAAGAACACTACTCGCGAGTGTAGAACGTGTTACAGTTTTTCGGCCAGTGGGTCACTGGTTGAACGTTTCGCCAGGACAGGTACTCTACGTCGTGAACTGGAACAAGTTCCGAAGGACGGGGGAACACCGATGCCCGGCAAAGCCAAAGCGCCGGTGAAGGCACGCGGCAACGGGCTGAGCGCGATCGGAGCCGACGAACTCGGCTCGGCCGCCCAGCGCGACCGCCGCCGCCGGATCATCGACGCGACCCTCGCCCTGGCCTCGAAGGGCGGGTACGACGCCGTCCAGATGCGGGCCGTCGCCGAGAAGGCCGACGTCGCGCTCGGCACCCTGTACCGGTACTTCCCGTCGAAGATCCACCTGCTCGTCTCCGGCCTGGCGCGCGAGTTCGAACGCGCGCAGGAGAAGCTGGAACGCCAGGCCATCCCGGGTGACACCCCGGCCGAGCGGCTGATGTTCGTGCTCGGCCGCAACACCCGGCTGATGCAGCGCGACCCGCACCTCACCGAGGCGATGGTGCGCGCGTTCATGTTCGCCGACACCTCCGCCGCCGCCGAGGTCGAGCAGGTCGGGCGGCTGATGGAGAACATGTTCGGCCAGGCGATGGGGATCTCCGACCCGACCGAGGCCGACCGCGACATCTTCCACGTCGTCGCGGACGTCTGGATGGCGAACCTGGTGGCCTGGGTGACCCGCCGGGCGTCGGCCGCCGACGTCGCGAACCGGCTCGAGCTGTCGGTCCACCTGCTGCTCGACAAGTGATCCCGACGGCCGCGGTCGCCGTGGCCCACAGCCGGCTGCACCGCGCCCTGGAACCCCTCACCGACGAGCGGGTCCACGAGCCGTCACCGCTGCCGGGCTGGACCCGCGGGCACGTGCTGGCCCACGTCACCGACGCCGGACGCGCGTTGGCCGACCTCGTCGAGAGCGCGCTGCGCGGGGTGCTCGTCCCGCTCTACGACCCGAAGACGCACGACCGCGACGGCATCATCGAGGCGACCGCGGGCCGCTCCGCCGAAGAGCACCGGCGAGCCCTGCTTCGCCACTCCGTCCGCCTGGAAGACGCCTGGGCCCGGGTGACCGACTGGGACCAGCACGTCGACTACCGCGACGGGAAGCTGTCGAGCACCGTCTTCGCCCGCTGGCGCGAGGTCTGGATCCACGCGGTGGACCTCGACGTCGGGGTCGGCTTCGCCGACTGGCCGGCGGACTTCTGCGGCCACGCCGTGGACTTCCTCCAGGACCGCCTGCCCGACGGCGTCGCCGTCCGCGACGGCGACCGGCGTTGGGGCGGAGGAGACGCCGAAGTGACCGGGACCGTGCGCGAGCTGGCCGCGTGGCTGTCCGGGAGGGCCGGCGGCGACGGCCTGACCGGCGTCCTCCCGGACCTGGGCCCGTGGCCGGTCAGCGGTGCTCGGCCACCACGGCGGCCAGCTCGTCGAGCGCCTTGAGCGTCTCGGCCTCCGGCATCGTCTCCAGCAGGAACGTGTAGCGCTCGACGCCCGCCTCGCGGAAGCCGTCGATCACCTTGGCCTTCGTGTCACCGCCGAAAACGGCGAACTCGACGTCCGTGCGGCCCTGGTCGGCGAGCCAGCCGCGGACGCGCTTGGCCTCGTCGAAGTGCGTGTGACCGCGAAGCAGCCAGCCGTCCCCGTAGCGGGCCAGACGGTTCAGGGCCGCTTCGCTCTCACCACCGATGTAGATCGGCGGGTGCGGCTTGTGGACGGGCTTCGGCCAGGCGTAGATCGGGTCGAAGTCGACGTGCCGGCCGTGGAACTCGGCCTCGTCCTTCGTCCAGATCTCCTTGAGCGCGGCCAGCTGCTCGTCGATCAGCGCGCCGCGGGTCTTCGGGTCGGTGCCGTGGTTGCGCATCTCCTCGCGGTTCCAGCCGACGCCGACGCCGAACAGCGCACGCCCGTCGGAGACGAGGTCGAGGGACGCGACCTCCTTGGCCGTGTGGATGAGGTCACGCTGGATCAGCAGCGCGATCCCGGTGCCGAGCAGCAGCTCCGACGTCGCGGTGGCGGCGGCGGTGAGCGCCACGAACGGGTCGAGGGTGCGCTTGTACTTCTCCGGCAGGTCTCCCCCGCCCGGGTACGGGCTCTCCCGGCTGACGGGGATGTGCGAGTGCTCGGCCAGGAACAGCGAGTCGAAGCCGCGCTCTTCCAGCGCCGCGCCCAGCACGTCCGGCCGGATGCCTTCGTCGGTCACGAACGTCGAGATCCCGAATTTCATACTCAACGACTACCACCAGGTTGACAGGTGGTGCAGGATGGAGTGATCTCATCATACGTTGAATAAGGGGGTAGTGATGGACGTTCAGGACATCGACTTCGAAGAGCTCTACCAGGGCGCCACCCCGATCGGGCGGAAGATGCCGTGGGACATCGGCGCGCCGCAGCCCGCCGTCGTCGCGCTGGCCGACGCCGGCGAGTTCACCGGCGAGGTGCTCGACATCGGCTGCGGCCTCGGCGACAACTCGGCGTTCCTCGCCTCCCGCGGCCTGCACGTCACCGGCCTCGACGGCGCGCCTTCGGCGATCGAGCAGGCCCGCACCCGCACCCCGGACGTCCCCTTCGCGGTGGCCGACGCGACGAAGCTCGAAGGCTACGAAAGCCGCTTCGACACGGTCCTCGACAGCGCGCTCTACCACTGCCTGTCCGAAGACCAGCGGCGTCAGTATCTCGCGGCCCTCACGCGCGCGACGCGGCCGGGCGCGCGGCTGCACCTGTTCGCCTTCTCCCCCGACGTGCCCGACACGTTCCCGGCGCCGTACCTGATCAGCGAGGCCAACCTGCGCGACACGGTCGGCAAGGACTGGACGATCGACCGGCTCGAACCGACCGTCTACACCACGTCGATGACCCCGGACGAGCTGCGCCAGAGCGTCCAGGTCGTGCTCGACACCGACGCGGCCGGCCTGGCCGGGATGGACACCGACGCCGACGGCCGGGTCCTCGTCCCGGTCTGGCAGCTGGCGGCGACCCGCCGCTGACCTCGGGCGCGGGGGGTCAGACGTTGCGGCGGTACTGGCCCCCCACCTCGAAGAACGCCTCGGTGATCTGGCCGAGCGAGCACACCCGCGCCGCGTCCACCAGGACACCGAACAGGTTGCCGCCGCGCGTGGCCGCCTCCTTCAGCGCCTTCAGCGCCTGCTGGGCCTCCTCGTGGTGGCGGTTCTTGAAGTCCGCGAGCCGGTCCAGCTGCGACTTCTTCTCCGCCTCCGTCGCGCGCGCCAGCTCGACCTCGACGTCGTCCTCACCCTCGCGCGGGTTGCGGAAGGTGTTGACCCCGACGATGGGCAGCGAGCCGTCGTGCTTCTTGCGCTCGTAAAGGATCGACTCGTCCTGGATCTTGCCGCGCTGGTAGCCGGTCTCCATCGCGCCGAGCACGCCGCCGCGCTCGGAGATCCGGTCGAACTCGGCCAGCACGGCCTCCTCGACCAGGTCGGTCAGCTCGTCGACGATGAACGAACCCTGCAGCGGGTTTTCGTTCTTCGACAGGCCCCACTCCTTGTTGATGATCATCTGGATGGCCATCGCGCGGCGCACCGACGACTCCGACGGCGTCGTGATCGCCTCGTCGAAGGCGTTGGTGTGCAAGGAGTTCGCGTTGTCGTACAGCGCGCAGAGCGCCTGCAGCGTCGTGCGGATGTCGTTGAAGCTCATCTCCTGCGCGTGCAGCGACCGCCCGGACGTCTGCACGTGGTACTTGAGCTTCTGCGACCGCTCGTTCGCGCCGTAGCGCTCCTTCATGGCCACGGCCCAGATCCGCCGCGCCACCCGGCCGAGCACCGTGTACTCGGCGTCCATGCCGTTGGAGAAGAAGAACGACAGGTTCGGCGCGAAGTCGTCGATGTCCATGCCGCGGGCCAGGTACGACTCGACGTAGGTGAACCCGTTGGACAGCGTGAACACCAGCTGCGAGATCGGGTTCGCCCCGGCCTCGGCGATGTGGTAGCCGGAGATCGAGACCGAGTAGAAGTTGCGGACGCCGTGCTCGATGAACCACTCCTGGATGTCGGCCATCATCCGGAGGCTGAACTCGGTGGAGAAGATGCAGGTGTTCTGGCCCTGGTCCTCCTTGAGGATGTCGGCCTGCACGGTGCCGCGCACGTTCTTCAGCGCCCACTCGCGCAGCTCGGCGGCCTCGGCGTCGGACGGCTCGCGCCCGTGCTCGGCGCGGAAGGCGTCGAGCTTCTGGTCGATCGCGGTGTTGAGGAAGAAGGCCAGGATCGTCGGCGCCGGGCCGTTGATCGTCATCGACACCGACGTGCTCGGCGCGGTCAGGTCGAAGCCGTCGTAGAGGACCTTCATGTCCTCGAGCGTCGCGATGGACGCGCCCGAGGTGCCGACCTTGCCGTAGATGTCCGGGCGCGTGTCGGGGTCGTGGCCGTAGAGGGTGACCGAGTCGAACGCGGTCGAGAGCCGCTTGGCCTCGGAGTCGGCCGAGAGCAGCTTGAACCGCCGGTTGGTGCGGAACGGGTCACCCTCGCCGGCGAACATCCGCGCCGGGTCCTCACCCTCGCGCTTGAACGGGAAAACCCCGGCAGTGTAGGGGAAGTAGCCCGGCAGGTTCTCGCGGCGCAGGAACGACAGCAGCTCGCCGGACTCGGTGTAGCGCGGCAGGGCGACGCGCGGGATCCGGTTGCCGGACAGCGTGTCGCGCCACAGCTGCGTGTGCAGCTCCTTGTCGCGGATCTTGACGACGAGCTCGTCCTGGCGGTACTCCTCGGCCAGCGCGCGGAAGCGCTCGAGGAGCTTTGCCGACTCACCGTCCACTTCGGACTCCGCGGTGGCGAGCAGGCCGTCCAGCGCGTCGGTGGCCGCGTCCACCTTGGCCAGCTCGGCGCGGGTGGTCGCCAGCGCCTCGTGCTTGCGGATCGCGGCGACCTGCTGCCCGGTCTTCGTGTGGTAACCGCGCACGGTGTCGGCGATCTCGGCCAGGTAGCGCGCGCGGTTGCCCGGGATGATCGTGCTCGCGTCGGTCGACACCTTGCCCTCGACCACCGGCAGCGTGCCGGCCGAAACGGTCAGGCCCCGCTCGGCGAGCAGGCCGCGCAGGTGCTGGTAAAGCGCGGTGACGCCGTCATCGTTGAACTTCGCCGCGCTCGTGCCGTACACCGGCATGTCCTCGGGGCCGGAGTCGAACGCCTCGCGGTTGCGCACCAGCTGGCGCGCGACGTCGCGGCGGGCGTCCTCGGCGCCGCGGCGCTCGAACTTGTTGATCGCGACGACGTCGGCGAAGTCGAGCATGTCGATCTTCTCCAGCTGCGACGCGGCGCCGAACTCCGGCGTCATCACGTACAGCGACTGGTCGACGAAGTCGACGATCCCGGCGTCACCCTGGCCGATGCCCGGCGTCTCGACGATCACCAGGTCGAACCCGGCGGCCTTGCAGGCCACGATCGCCTCGCTCAGCCCGGCCGGGATCTCGCCGGACGTCGTCCGGGTGGCCAGCGAGCGGAAGTACACCGGGGAGCCGTCGAGGCAGTTCATCCGGATGCGGTCGCCGAGCAGCGCGCCACCGCCCTTGCGCCGCGACGGGTCGACGGCGAGCACCGCGATCCGCAGCTTGTCCTCCTGGTCGAGGCGGAAGCGGCGGATCAGCTCGTCGGTGAGCGAGGACTTGCCCGAACCGCCGGTGCCGGTGATGCCGAGCACCGGCACCTCCCGCTTGCCCGCGGCCTCGGTGAGCCCGGCGAGCAGCTCGCCGGAGAGCTGCTCCGCCTGCAGCTGGGTGATGACGCGCGAGAGTGCCGCGACGTCGCCGGAGAGCACCTTGTCCAGCGACGGGCCTTCGGCCGCGAGGTCGACGTCGCAGGCCTTGATCATCAGGTTGATCATGCCCGGCAGGCCCAGCTCGTAGCCGTCCTCGGGCGAGAAGATCCGGGCGACGCCGCGCGAGTGCAGCAGCTCGATCTCCTCGCGCACGATCACCCCGCCCCCGCCGCCGAAGACCTTGATGTGCCCGGCGCCGCGCTCGCGCAGCAGCTCGACGAGGTAGGAGAAGTACTCGACGTGCCCGCCCTGGTAGGCGGAGACGGCGATGCCCTGCACGTCCTCGGCGATGGCCGCGGTGGCGACCTCGTCCACCGAGCGGTTGTGCCCGAGGTGGATGACCTCCGCGCCCTGCGACTGCAGGATCCGCCGCATGATGTTGATCGACGCGTCGTGACCGTCGAAGAGGCTCGACGACGTGACGAACCGGACGGGGTGCGCGGGGCGGTGCAGCTCACTGCTCATCCTCCCAAAATACTTTGACTTCCTACTATTGGAAACCCGAGGACCAGTGACACGGCTCTCACGACCGCACGCGGGAGCCTTGACAAGACCCAGCTCGGCGCTATGTTTAACGAGTCCCTTAATTAACAAGGTGCTGAAATGACCACTGCCGCCGATGACCTGAGCCGCACGTTCTCGGCCCTCGCCGACCCCACGCGGCGCGCCATCCTCGCCCGGCTCTCGGCCGGCGAGGCGACCGTGAACGAGCTCGCCGAGCCGTTCCCGATGAGCCTGCCCGCAGTTTCGCGGCACCTGAAGGTGCTGGAGCAGGCCGGGCTCATCACCCGCGGCCGCACCCGCCAGTGGCGGCCCTGCCGGCTGGAGGCGAAACCCCTGGAAGACGTCGCCGACTGGGTCGCGACCTACCGCCCGTTCTGGGACGAGGGGTTCGACCGCCTCGAGGAACACCTGCGAACCCTGCAGCGCACGACCGAAGGACCCGAAGATGCCTGACGACGTCCTCACCATCACCCGTGTCTTCGACGCGCCCCGCGAGCTCGTGTTCGGCGCGTGGACCGACCCCGACCAGCTCGCGAGCTGGCTGGGCCCGCACGGGTTCACCGGCGCCGCCGTCACGCTCGCGCCCCGGCCGGGCGGCGCCTGGCGCGCCTGCATCCGCGGCCCGGAAGGCGACGAGCACTGGATGCACGGCGTCTACCGCGAGATCACCGCCCCCGAACGGCTCGTGTTCACCTTCGCCTGGGACTCCGAGGGCGATCTGCGCGCCGAGACCCTGGTGACGATCGACTTCGCCGACCACGGCGGCAAGACCGAGATGACCTTCACCCAGAGCGGCTTCCCTGCCGCCGCCGACCGCGACAGCCACCAGGACGGCTGGACGTCGTGCTTCGAAGATCTGGCCGGCTTCATCCACTCCCGAGGAAAGGACCCCCGATGACCTCGACCTTCGCCCTGCCCCCGATCGCCTCGCCGGAAGAGTGGCAGGCCGCGCGGGACGCGCTGCTCGCCAAGGAGAAAGCGCACATGAAGGCGGCGGACGCCCTCGCCGCCGAACGCCGCCGGCTGCCGATGGTGCCCTTCACCAAGCCGTACGTGTTCGACTCGCCGGAGGGCGAGCAGAGCCTGCTCGACCTGTTCGAGGACCGGCCCCAGCTCGTCGTCTACCACTTCATGCTCTACCCGGGCAGCGGCGATGCGGTCTGCCCCGGCTGCTCGATGATCGTCGACAACCTGCCGCACCTGGCGCATCTGCACGCCCGGGACGTCACGCTCAAGGTCGTCGCGCCGGCCCCGCTGGCGGAGATCGAGCGGTTCAAGACCCGGATGGGCTGGGACGTGCCGTGGGTGTCCGCGAACAGCACGGAGTTCCCCGACGACTGCGGCGTCGGCAGCGCGTTCGGCGTCAGCGTGTTCCTGCGCGACGGCGACCAGGTGTACCGCACGTACTTCACCAACGGCCGGGGTGGCGAGCAGTTCCTGGTGACGCACCGCTACCTCGACATCACCCCGCTGGGCCGGCAGGAGGCGTGGGAGGACGGGAGCCACGGCGATGCCGGCCCCAGCTCCTGGTGGCGCCTCCACGACGAGTACTGAAAGTCGCGGGCCCGGGGCGCTCCCCCGGGCCCGGCGGCGTCAGCGCGACTTGGCCGCCCGCAGCGCGATCCACTGCCGCATCGCGTACTCGACCAGCGTGATCAGCGTCTGCTTCGTCGACTCGCGGTCCCGCGCGTCACAGCGGACGATCGGGATGTTCGGGTCGATCGACAGCGCCTCGCGCACGTCGTTGATGTCGTGCTCCAGCACGCCGTCGAACGTGTTGACGCCGACGATGTACGGCAGCCCCCGGTCTTCGAAGAAGTCGATCGGGGCGAACGAGTCGGCCAGCCGGCGCGTGTCGGCCAGCACGACCGCGCCGATCGCGCCGCGGACCAGGTCGTCCCACATGAACCAGAACCGCTGCTGCCCGGGCGTGCCGAACAGGTAGAGGATCAGGTCCGCGTCCAGCGACACCCGGCCGAAGTCCATCGCGACGGTGGTCGTCGACTTGCCCGGGGTGTGGTCGAGGTTGTCGACGCCGACGCTGGCGTCGGTCATCATCGCCTCGGTGGTGAGCGGCACGATCTCGGACACCGATCCGACGAACGTCGTCTTGCCCGCGCCGAAGCCGCCCGCCACCACGATCTTGGCGGATGTCATGGTCGGGGGCGCGGTGTCCCGCGGTGCCTTAAAGCCGACGGAGTCCACTCAAAACCCTTTCCATCAACACCAGATGTGCCTCGGCGCCGTCATTGCCCGTAATCGTCTTGTGCACCGTGACCAGCCCCGCGTCCGCCGCGTCGCTGATCAGCACCCGGGCCACGCCCAAAGGCACCCGCAAGGCCGACACGATCTCGGCGACCGAACGGGGGGTCCGGCACTCTTCCATGATCGAGACGCACTCGATCTGCTCCGCGGCCACCTCGGGGAAGCCACCGGTGGCAGCGTAGTCCTTCGCGGAGACCAGTGTCTCCAGCTCCAGGGCATAGTTCGCGCGGGTGCGGCCACCGGTCAAAGCGTACGGCCGGACGATCGCCGTCTGGTCTTCGGGAGCCGGGGGCTGTTCGAACACCGCGGGCATGACGAACTCGCCGCTGGGCGGGCCCGGGTCGAACAGGCCGCCCGGTCTGGGGCCGTCCCCGTCGGTACTGCCGGGTGGAGAGACTAAAGAGGTCACGGGATCTCCTTGGTCGGCCGACGGCGCGGGCGCCGTCGGTTCCGCGGCCGCGTGCGCACCGGCGGCCGGGGATGGCGGGGACTCCTTGTTCTTCTTGCGCTTCCGGCGGGCACGGCCGGAATCCAGGGTGAACCCGTTGAGGACGTCGGCGAAGGTGCCGTCGTCCCCTGCGCCGGAGGCGGCGTTGTGCGCCTCCGGTGGTTCACCGAAAGATCCGGACCCCGTGCTCATCGCGCCATCATCCCACCGGTTCGCCGATCAGCGACCCACCCGAGCCCTGGAGCTGGGCGCGCAGCTCCGGGGTCAGGATCTGGCCGACCCGGTCGACGAGCATCGTCATCTCGTAGGCGACCTGACCGATGTCGCAGTTGGGGGCCGCGAGCACGGCCAGGCAGGACCCGTCGCTGATGGACATCAGCACCATGATCCCCAGCTCCATCTCCACGACGGTCTCGTTGACCGCCCCCGCCTCGAAGCACCGGGCCGCGCCCTGCGTGAGGCTGACCAGCCCGGAGGCGACCGCGGCGAGCTGGTCGGCCCGGTCCAGCGGCAGCCGGTTCGACGCGCTCAGCAGCAGGCCGTCCGCCGAGACGACCACGGCGTGCGCCACTCCCGGCACCCGCTCGGCGAAGTCGTTGATCAGCCAGCCGAACTGATTCTGCGTCGGCTGCGCATTACTCGGCGAGGTCATTCACCCTCCAGTGTCTCGTGGTTGGTCTCGGTCGCCCGCGCGGTGCGGTGGCGTCCGCGCTCGATGCCCTGCTGGAAGCTCCGCAGGCGGCCGCGCACGTCGTGGGCGTCACGTTGGGGTCGGGGGGCCGTGGCCCCGGTGGGCGGTCCGGCGCTGCCTGGGAGAAGCTGCTCCCCGCGACGGCGCCGGGGCAATCCTGCCGAAGTGAAGGTGGCGGGCGCCGACTGGGACACCGCTTGCACCGCGCGCCAGCCTTCGTCGGTGCCGAAGGTCCACTCCGCGGTGGCCTCTTCGGCGCGGACTTCCGGTGGGGCGGAGCGGCGGGACGGGAGTGCGGACGGCGGGGTGGCTGGACGGCCGGCGGGTGGCAGCTGGCCGGTTGTCGGGGGTGGCTCGTGGGGTGGCTCCGCGCCGGGTGACTGCTGCCTTGGTTGGGGGAGGCCGCCGGGTGCCTGGCTTTGTGGGAAGGGCTGGGGCTGAGCCGGGCCATTCGGCTGGCCTGGCGCCGGTTGGAAGGCATTCGGCTGCGGCTCGTCGGGCCGCTGGACTGGCTGGGCGAGCCCGTTGGCCTGCCGGGAGCTTGGCTGGGGCAGGCCGTTCGGTTGCCCGGACTGCGCCGCGGGTCCCTGCTGGCCCGGCTGCGGGAGGCCGTTCTGTTGCCCGGCCTGCGCCGCGGCAGGTCCTTGCTGTCCCGGCTGCGGCAGGCCATTCGGCTGCGGCGCGGCCGCAGGCGGCTGGAAGGCGCCCGGCTGCGAACCGGTCGCCGGTCCCTGCTGGCCGAGGCCATTCGCCTGCCCAGACCCCGGCTGCTCCGCCGCGGGCGACTCGAAGGCGCCCGGCTGCGATCCGCCAGGCCCGTGCTGGCCCGCCTGCGGCGCGGCCGCAGGCGGCTGGAACGCGCCCGGCTGCGAACCAACCGCTGGTCCCTGCTGGCCCAGGCCGTTCGCCTGCCCTGCCTGCGGCGACTCGAAAGCGCCCGGCTGCGATCCGCCAGCCCCTTGCTGACCCGGCGCCACCAAGCCGTTCGCCTGCCCAGCCTGCTCCCCCGCCCCGCGCTGGGGCAGAGCCGGCGATTCCGGCTGCTGGGCCGCGTCCGCCGCGGCCTTGCGGGCCTGCTGGCGACCTCGGGTCACGCCCTGCTGGAAGCTGCTGAGGCGGCCGCGGACGTCCGCCGGGTCGCGGACCGGGAGCTCGGGGCGGGCCGGGGCCGACGGGGTCTGGGCCGGCGGGGTCGAGGTTGCGCTGCCCGGCATCAGCTGCTCGCCGCGGCGGCGGCGGGGCAGGCCCGCGTCGGTGAACGCCGTCGGCTCGGCCTTTGTCACCGCCTGGACCGTGCGCCAGTTCTCGTCGCTCGCGAAGTCCCAGCTGCGAGGCTCCTGCTCCTGCGGCTCCTCCGCCGCCTTCTTCTCCACCGCGGGCGAAGCGGCGGCGGCCGCGGCCGGCTCTTCTCCGGCCGCCGGCTTGTCCTCGCGGAACCACGCCGACAGCATCTCGTCGAAGATCGGCGTCGTCTCCGAGCGGTCCGGTGCCGGGGCGGCCGCCGGCTGCGGGGTGGCCGGGGCCGCGGGCGCCGGGGTCGTCGTCGCCTGGCGCCACCAGTCGCCGAGTGTGGTTTCGTTGGCGGAGAACAGGTCCTTGCCCGCCGGGAGGTCACCCGCGCGCGGGGGCTGCTCCGGCTGCGGGACCGGGAGCACGGTCGGCACCGGCGGCAGCGTCGGGCGCTGCGGCGGGGCCTCTTCGTCCTTCGGGATCGGGGCGAACAGCGCCGTCCCGGAGATCTCGAGGTCGGACGGCGGGCGCGGGGCCGTGGGGCCGTGGCCGTTCGCCAGCCCGGCGAGGTCGTTCGCCGACGGCCAGCGCTCCTCCCCCATCGCCGGCTGCGGCGGGACCAGCGGCCGCGGGCGGGAGTTGCCGTTGACCGGGCGGCGCGGCAGGCGGTTGCCCGCCGCCGGGCTCGCCGGGTGCTGCTGGGGCGAGCCGATCGGGCCGGTCACCGGGCCGTCGGTCACCGGCATCACCAGGTCCGGCGGGACGACGACGGTCGCGCGGACCCCGACGATGTCCTTGCCGCCGTGCAGCGAAACCCCGATCCGGTGCCGGCTGGCGAGCCGGCCGACGACGAACAGGCCCATCCGGCGCGAGGTGGCCAGGTCGACCGACCCGGCTTCGGTCAGCCGGGTGTTCGCCTCGCCGACCTCGGCCTCGTTCATGCCGATGCCCTTGTCGAGGATGTCGATGTTGAGCGAGCCGTCCTCACCCAGCCGCGACGCCACCGTCACCGAGGTCTCCGGCGCGGAGAACGCGGTCGCGTTGTCCAGCAGCTCGGCGACCAGGCGCATCAGGTCGCTCGCGGCATACCCGACCACGCGGGCCGGGGGCGGCGGCTGCACCTGGACCCGCTGGTACTGCTCGATCTCCGACACGGCCGCGCGGAGCATGTCCGTGGTGCCGACCGGCTTCCCCGACCGGCGGCCCGGCTCGGCGCCGGAGAGGACCATCAGGTTCTCGTTGTTGCGGCGCATCCGGGTGGCGAGGTGGTCGAGCTGGAACAGCGTCGCCAGCTGGTCGGCGTCCTCTTCGTCCCGCTCCAGCTGCTCGATCAGCTGCAGCTGCCGCTGCACCAGGCTCTGGCTGCGGCGGGAGAGGTTGACGAAGACACTGCCGTACCCGGTGCGCATCGCGGCCTGCTCGGTCGCGAGCCGCAGCGCCTGGTGGTGCACCTTGTCGAAGGCGCGGGCCACTTCGCCGACCTCGTCGTCGGTCCGCACCGGCACCGGCACGACGTCCGTGCCCTGCGCGCGGCCTTCCTGGATGTTGCGGACCGCCTCGGGCAGCGCCGTCTCGGCGACGTCGAGAGCGCTGCGCCGCAACACCTTCAGCGAGCGCAGCAGCTGGCGGGTGATGAGGAAGACGACCGCGACCGCGAGCACCATGGCGGCGAACAGCAGCACCGCGAGCAGGCCCGCGCCGCTGCTGGCTTCGTCGACCAGCTCGGTCGACGTCGCCGACGCCGACGCGCCGAGCCGGTCGGCGACCTGGCCGATCTGCGTCCGCATCGCGGCGGACGCGGCGTTCCAGTCGGCCGCGGACAGCGCGCGGAAGGCGTCGTCGACGGCGCTGCTCTGCGCGTTCACGACCGACTCGACCATCCGGGCGCGGCTCTGCGCCTGCGTGCCTTCGGCGATCGCCGCGAAGTCGCGCTGCAGCGTGTCGCCCGCCGCGGAGCGGAAGTCGACGAGCCGGTCGGCCAGCCGCAGCTCGGCGGCGCGGACGGTGGCCAGCTCGCTCGGCGTCAGCGACGCGCCGGTGATGCCGTAGGAGACCAGGGCCTGGCTGAGCGACACCTGCTCGCCCGCGACCAGCAGCTCGTGCAGCCCGGCGGGCGTGCCGCCGAGGGTGCCGTCGCCGGCGCCCGCCGTGGCGGCGGTGTCGAGGCTGATCAGCGCGCCGGTGACGCCGGAGTAGGCGGTGACGGCCTGGGCCGGGCCGAGCTGGCCGCCGTCGACCTGACGGCGGAGGAAGCCCAGCGTGCTGATCTGCGCGGTCGCCGCGCCGGCGGCGCCGGCCACCCCGGGTTCGACGTCGGCCGCGCGGGCCTGCGCCGAGGTGAACGGGTCGATCGCGGCGTCGGTCGCCTTGCGGGCCGCGGCCAGCTCGGGGGTGCCGCCGACCGTGCCGTCGGTCAGCATCGCCGCGGTGACCGTGCGCTCCTGCTGCAGCGCGCCGGTCAGCGCGCGCGTCTGGCCGCCGAGCGCGACGAGCCGGTCGAGCCGCTGGTACTCGTCCGAGCGGCTCACCTGCGCGGCGATCGTCGTGATGCCGAGCACCAGCGCGAGGACGATGGGCACGACGGTGACGGCCGAGAGCTTGACGGGCAGGCTCCAGTCGCGCCAGCGCACCAGCGCGCGCCAGGCGTCCTTGCCCTTGGACCGCCGGGGCGCTCGGCCGAGCAGCTCCCCCACGGGCACCTGACCTTCTCCTGCAACGGTCACGTGAGTGACTCCCTGTCCGGCGTCATGGATCCGCGTCGGCGGCGCGGCGTCGGTGTCCGCCCTCGCTCGCCCCCGGCTGCCCCGCTGTCCGCGCTGTCCGCACGCCCGTTTCCGGGCAGGCACCGTCCCGGCGTCCCGTGCCCGGGACTCTGCACGTGCACGGCGCAACTTGCGTTCTGCACGGTCGTCGAGATCAACTTTATCGGTGCCAATCGATCGCTGCGGTCAGCTGGGCCAAAGAATCGTACCCCCGCGGTCCTGCCGGTCAATTTTGTTCCCCGTTCGGTCGCTGACCTGCGAAAAGTGCTTTCGGGTCCGAGGGTGGTCCGCGACATTCTGCCTCGCCGCCCCCGAAGAGGGAATTCCGGTTACCGGACGCGGTGCCCGGAGGCGTCCGGCCGTCACCCGATTAGCCCACCCAGGGCAACCGCATCCCTCGGACGATCTACACTCCGTACCCCCATCGGGTGGGTCAAGTCTCAAGGTGTGCCCGATGTTGTGGCGTTCACCCCCACCGTCGCCCGACCCGGTGATTTCTTTCGAGACCCCCGGCTGACCAGTGGATCTTCGCCGCCACGCCCGCCCTCGGAGGACCCTCTCCCGCGCTACGAACCCCCGGTGGAGCCACTCTGAGTGACGAATGACTACGCAGTCCCCTCAGGATTAGCTCGTTCGCCGCAGTCCCGGCACAACGCGACAACGTCGTGTCACAATTCTTCTCATCATTAGGGTGATCTGCCCGTGATCACAGAGCGAGCGCGGATTCGACACTTTCGACAGGAAATCGAATACCGCGCGTTCCGGCGGCTTCGACCACCCGGCCGCCTGCCGACTCCGCCGGACGGCCTAGTTACGATGGCCGCTCGCAGTCCGCAAGGGCGGCCCGGCGCCCTGCCCGCAGGCGCCCCCGGGCCACCGCCGCCACGCAGGCATTCCGCCGGAGGCACCCATGTACGACGTCGCGCGCCCCGTGACGGGCAACGCCCTCGAGGAGACCGGTCAGCTGCCGGCCCTGTTCACCGGGGACCGCCCGTCCGGCGCCCACCGCCAACCCCCTCCCCGCACGGGGCCCGACTACGCCGGGATCCAGGCCGGCCCCGAGTTCGTCTCGCTGCGGCGGCGGTTCCGGGCGTTCGTCTTCCCGATGAGCTTCGCCTTCTTCGCCTGGTACATGACCTACGTGCTGCTCGCGGCCTACGCGCACGACTTCATGAGCCAAAAGGTGTTCGGCCAGGTCAACGTCGGCATCCTGCTCGGCATCGGCCAGTTCGCCAGCACCGCGCTCGTCACCTGGCTCTACCTGCGCTACGCCCGCCGCCACCTCGACCCGCGGGTCGCCGAGCTCCGGGCCCGGGCGGGCCTTCCGGAAGGACCGCGCCGATGACCACCCTCGCCGCCGAAGGCACCCCCGCCAGCAACCCGATCGTCAACACGGCCGTGTTCGCCCTCTTCGTGGCGATCACGCTGTACGTCGTCTACCGGGCCAGCACCCGGAACTCCTCGACCGCGGACTACTACGCCGCGGGCAGCGCGTTCACCGGCCGCCAGAACGGCATCGCGCTGTCGGGCGACTTCCTCTCGGCGGCGTCGTTCCTCGGCATCGCCGGCGCCATCGCGATCCACGGCTACGACGGCTTCCTCTACTCCATCGGGTTCCTCGTCGCGTGGCTGGTGGACCTGCTGCTGATCGCGGAGCTGCTGCGCAACACCGGCCGGTTCACGATGGGCGACGTCCTGAGCTTCCGGATGAAGCAGCGCCCGGTCCGCGCGGCGGCGGCGACGTCGACGCTGGTGATCTCGTTCTTCTACATGCTCGCGCAGATGGCGGGCGCCGGCGGCCTGGTCGCCCTGCTGCTCAACGTGCACTCCAAGCTCGGCCAGGCGCTCGTGATCGGCGTCGTCGGGCTGGTCATGGTGCTCTACGTGCTGGTCGGCGGGATGAAGGGCACCACCTGGGTGCAGATCATCAAGGCGACGATCCTGCTGCTCTGCGGCGTGCTGCTCACGGTGTTCCTGTTCGGCAAGTTCGGCTTCGGGTTCTCGAACCTGCTGTCCTCGGCGGCCGACAACAGCCCGCTCGGCGACAAGCTCCTCGAACCGGGCGGCTCGTACGGCAAGAACGGCACCACCAAGCTCGACTTCGTGTCGCTCGCCCTGGCGCTGGTGCTCGGCGCGGCGGCCCTGCCGCACGTGCTCATGCGCTTCTACACGGTGCCGAACTCCCGCGAAGCGCGGCGAAGCGTCGTCTGGGCGACGGCGTGCATGTTCGTCTTCTACCTGTGCACGCTCGTGATCGGCTTCGGCGCCGCCGCGCTGGTCGGCGCGGACGAGATCAAGGCCGCGCCGGGCGGGGAGAACTCGGCGGCGCCGCTGCTCGCCCTGCACGTCGGCGGGACGCTGCTGCTGGGCATCATCGCCGCGGTCGCCTTCGCGACGATCCTCGCCGTCGTGGCCGGGCTGACGATCACCGCGTCGGCCTCGTTCGCCCACGACGTCTACGCGAACATCTTCAAGCGCGGCAAGGCGGAACCGGCCGACGAGGTCCGGGTGGCGCGGCTGACCGCGATCGCGGTCGGGGCGCTCGCCATCGTCGGCGGCGTGCTGGCGAACGGCCAGAACATCGCGTTCCTGGTGGCCCTGGCGTTCGCCGTCGCCGCGTCGGCGAACCTGTCGACGCTGCTGTACTCGCTGTTCTGGAAGCGGTTCAACACGACCGGCACGCTCTGGGGCATCTACGGCGGCCTGGCCGCGTCCCTGGTGCTGGTGCTCTTCTCCCCGGTCGTCTCCGGCTCGGCGGACTCGATCGTCAAGGGCATCGACTTCGCCTGGTTCCCGCTGAAGAACCCGGGCCTGGTGTCGATCCCGTTCTCGTTCCTCTGCGGCTTCGTCGGCACCCTGCTGGGCAAGCCGAAGGCGGACGCGGAGAAGCACGCGGAGATGGAGGTCCGGTCCCTCACCGGGATCGGCGGCTGACCCGGCGGACGGCCTGCGTCACGCGCGCAGGCCGTCCAGGATCACGGTCAGCACCCGCTTGCCGTCCTCGGGGCTGCAGTTGCGCACCGCCATGCCGGCGCCGTGCCCCAGCCGCAGGACGTCGGCCCCGACGACGTCGCCGCGGATCAGGCCCGCCTCGCGCGCGGTGTCGACCAGCACGCCCGTGGCCGCGCGCAGGCGCTGCTGGCAGTACAGGAACGTCTCCGAGCCCGAGTCGATCGACTCCTTGAGGATCGTGGCCAGCTTGTGCCGCTCCACGACCCACGTGACCTGCTCGGTCAGCCACGCCTCGAGCGCCTCCCACGGCGGCAGCTCGTCGTGCAGCACGTACGCGCGGTCGGCGAGCACCTCGATCTCGTCGCGGTAGACCGCTTCGAAGAGCTTCTCGCGGGTCGGGAAGTGCCGGTAGAGCGTGCCCGCTCCGACGCCCGCCTTCTTGGCGACGTCGTCGAGCGGCACGTCGGCGCCGTGCGCGGTGAAGAGCTCGTTCGCCGTCGCGACGATGCGCTCGTAGTTGCGCCGCGCGTCCGCGCGCATCGGCCGCTCCGTGCCCGACATCCCGGCCTCCTCGCCACTTAACCGGAGAGATTCTCCGAATTCACTTGCACATCCGGAGACGCTCTCCATATTATCGGATCGCACGCAAGTGGAGAACATCTCCGCTTCTTCTCTTACTCCTCGGGGGAGTATCTCTTGTCCCAGCAAACGATCCATCGTGCGGTCGAGCCTGCCCCGGCCCGCCGCAGCGGGCTGGTCCTCGCGATCATCCTCACCTGCCAGCTCATGCTCATCCTCGACGCGACGGTGATGAACGTCGCGCTCCCGCGCATCCAGGCCGACCTGGGGTTCTCCGCCACCGGCCTGTCCTGGGTGATGACGGCCTACAGCCTGGTCTTCGGCGGCCTGCTGCTGCTCGGCGGCCGAGCGGGCGACCTGTTCGGGCGGCGCCGGATGTTCGTCGCCGGGGTCGCCGTGTTCACGCTCGCCTCGCTGGCCGGCGGCCTCGCCGACTCGGCCGCCCTGCTCATCACCGCCCGCGTCCTGCAGGGTGTCGGCGCCGCGATGGCGGGCCCGAGCACCCTGGCCCTGGTCACGACCACGTTTTCCGAGGCCAAGGCCCGCGTCCGGGCGCTGGCACTGTTCTCCGCCATGTCCAGCGGCGGGTTCGCGATCGGCCTGATCGTCGGCGGCCTGCTCACCGAGTGGATCTCGTGGCGGGCGGCGCTGTTCATCAACGTCCCGTTCGGCCTCGCGATCGTCCTGCTCGCACCGCGGTTCGTGCCCGAGCCGCCGCGCCGGCCCGCCCACCTGGACCTGCCCGGCGCGGTCACCGGCACCCTCGGCGTCGGCTCGCTCGTGTTCGCCTTCACCCACGCCGCGTCCGACGGCTGGGGCAACACCGTGACGCTGTCCTCGCTCGTCGGCGGGCTCGTGCTGCTCGCGGCGTTCGTCGCCATCGAGGCCCGCACGGCGATGCCGCTGGTGCCGCTGCGGCTGTTCGCCGACCGCAACCGCAGCGCGGCCTACGTCAACTTCTTCTTCGGGCCGATGGCAATGATGTCGCTGTTCTTCTTCCTGACGCAGTTCATGCAGGACATCCGGCACTTCGCCGCGCTGACCACCGGGTTCGCGTTCCTGCCGATGGCCGCGCTGGTCTTCACGACGAGCCGGCTGGTGCCGCGGCTGCTGCCCCGCTACGGGCCGAAACCGCTGTCGGTCACCGGGTCGCTGCTGATGGTCGCCGGGGTCGGCTGGCTGGCGCTGCTCACCCCGGAAAGCCCGTACTTCATGGCGTTGTTCGGGCCGCTGCTGCTGATGGGGCTGGGCGTCGGGCTGGCGTTCGCGCCGCTCAACGTGATCGTCATGGCGACGGTGCCCGCCGAGGACGCGGGTGCGGCGGGCGGCGTGCTGCAGACGATGCAGCAGGTCGGCAGCACGCTCGGGCTCGGCATCCTCATCACGGTGTTCGGGGCGGCGACCCGCTCGGCGGGCACGACCGGCGCCCAGCTCACGGTCGACGGCATGACGGCCGCGTTCGCCACGTCCGCCGTGTTCGCGGCGTGCACGTTCGTCGTGGCGCTGACCTTCCGGCGGGTTACAGCTTCTGCCCGGCCTTGACCTTGTGTGTCACCCGGCGCTCGACGAGGAACGAGACGAACGGGACGCAGCCGGCAAGCAGCACGAGCACGGTGCCCTTGATCGACCAGCGGGCCTTGATCGCCAGGTCGATGGTCAGCACCAGGTAGATCATGTACAGCACGCCGTGGATCGGCGAGTAGACCGCCGACGGCGTCGGGTTGTCGAAGCCGTACCGCAGCACCATCACGAAGCACAGGCCGAGCAGGCCGACACCGGTGACGTAGGCGGCGGTGCGGAACCGGACCAGGGGGCCGGTGAGCGGCACCGCGGTCTGCGCGGCGCCTTCGGTGCTGGTGGTCATCGGGTCGTCCTCACTCTGCGGCCTGCTGGTCGCGGGCGTTCAGCTCGCGCAGGTACCGGTTGTAGGCGGCCAGCTCCTCGTCTTCGTCCGTGTCGTGCCGCGGCGCGTCCGGACGGGGGCGGGGGGCGGGCACCTCGGCGACGGGCGCCACGACGGGCTCCGGTTCGGCTTCGGCCTTCTGCCGCAGCTTCCGGATCCGCCAGAACATGAACGCCGGGAACAGCCCGAACAACGGCCACTGCAGGACGTAACCGAGGTTCTGGAACGTGCCGTTGGCCGAGGTGAAGCGGTCCCACTGCCACCAGGCGAGCCCGCAGCAGACGAGCAGGCTCACCAGGCACGTCGCGACGATCGCGATCCGGCGTCCCCAGGGGGACCCCGCCGGCGGAGGGGAGGCTGGCACGGACCCGACGCTAGCACTGGGCGGCTGAGGCCCGACGGCCGACCGCGTGCGGGGTGGCCGGGCTCTCAGCCCTGCTTGCGGACCGACTGGGCGGCCTTCGCGTACCCGTCCGCGAGGCCGAACACCTTCTGCGCGTACTCCGTCGAGTTGTTGTAGGAGAGGATCCCGGCCCACCAGCCCGACGGGCTCGCCATGTCCCGGCCGCCCGCGCACAGGTACCGCGCCGCTGCCAACGCTGCGTCATCGATCTGCTGCGGATCGCCCAGACCATCGCCGTTGCCGTCGGAGGCCCACTTACGCCACGTGCTCGGAATGAACTGCATCGGGCCCACGGCGCGGTCCACGCCGGCGTCACCGTCGTAACGGCCGCCGTCGGTGTCCCCGATCGCTTGCACGCCCGAGGAGCCGTCGAGCGGGACGCCGATGATCGGCTTGGACGGCCGGCCGTCGGCGCCGAGCACCGCGCCGGCGTACTGGCCGTGGTTCGACTCGATCCGGCCGATGCCGGCGAGCGTGGCCCACGAGATCTTGCACTTCGGCTGGTCGGCGCGCATCGCCAGCTCGGCGTTGCCGTAGGCCTGCAACGCCCGCGCCGGCACGCCGCTGGCCCCCGCGACCTGGCTCGCCCACTGGGAGAGCGTCGCGGGACCGGTGCTACGGGCCTGTTGGGGAGACGTCTGCTGTTCGGCCCCACCCGCGACCGCACCCCCGGCCGGGGCGACCGACCCCGGGCGGACGTCGACCGCCTTGACCTGCAGGGCGGGGATCTCGGTGGTGAGCGGGCTCGCCTCGGGTGTCGACGCGCGGGTCACGAGCCAGATCCCGCCGCCGGCCACGGCCAGCACGGCGGCGACGACGACTAGCCGGGTGAGCACCGCGACACTCGCGGAGCGCGGCGCCGGTGCCGGTGCGGCGGGGGCGGCTTCCTCGACGCTCGCGTCGATCGGGTCGTCCTCGTTCTTTCCGGTACGGGTGCGCACGAAACTCCGGTCCTCCAGCGTGGTGTCGACAGACTGTCAACGAGCCCGCGCAGGTTACCGTTACGCGGGTCGCCGAAATCGTCTCACCACACCGGTTCACCCGGCCGAGTGGAAAAGTGTCTCGTCAGGCGGACTTCTGCTGCCGCGCGAGGCGCGCGACGCACCAGGCCGGGGCGCTGCCGCGGCGGAGGTGCTGCAGAACGGTCATCGGGCCGAGGCGCCGGCTCAGGTCGGACGGCGCGAGGCCGGCCGCCCGGTAGTCGAGGGCTCGCTGGTCGAGCGGGCTGAGACCGGCGTCCCACCACTCCTCGGCCTCGGCGACCCCGCCGACCATCTGCCACCAGCCCGCGGCGGCCGTGAGCAGCTCTTCGGGCACCTCCGGCAGGCGGCGGCGCATGGCGTCGAGGTAGCCGGGGTCGGCCGACTCGACCGGGACGAACCGCTGCTGCCCGGACCGGGCCCGCTGGCCCGGGATGCCCGGGGCCTGGGCAGGCGCGTCGGCCAGCCACGCGGAAGCGATGCGGTCGACCTCCTGCTCTTCGGGGGTCTGCTCGCGCTCGGCGGCCCATTGCCGGATCAGCGCGTCCACTCCGGGATCTCCGGTCATCCCTGCCTCCTTGTAGGTCCCCGACGGACAGGCCCTGACGCCTGTCCCACGCGGTGGTGCCGCACGCACCCACCTGCACCTTGCTGAGTGGAAACTGCCTGCGTACCGGGGGTCTCCGAGGGGGAGGGCGAACCACCCGATCACGCAATGTGAGCACCGTAGGGCCGGGGTGGTCTCCTTCGCCAGACCCCCGGTGCCACGAATTCGCCGACCTGCGCGTTTTCGGCGGCAATCCACCCGGATGGTCGAGTGCAGGGTCCGAAATCCGAGATTGGTGACGCTCGGTGATTTACCGTCCGGTAACACGCACGGTGACCGCCGGCGCCGCCGATGCGGTGCCGGTGAGCGGGTCGTGCGAGGTCAGGAGAAGAGCGTCCGGAAGAACGTGACGATCGCTTCGGCGCCGTCCTTCAGCCAGCCGAGGACGCGGTGCACGAAGTCGGCGGACTGGTGGGGCTGGGTGATCAGGAAGAAGAGCACGAGGGCCACGACGCCCACGATCAGGACTTTCTTCACGCCACTCGACATGCGCTTCCTCCCCGGCTCGCCGTCCCCGTCCTGGGAGTGGCCACGCCCATACTCTAGGGAAGGCTTGCCCGGAAGACACCCCGATCAACCCCCTAGGAGCCGCGATGACCCGGAACGTGCTGGTCGAGCGGGACGGCGCGGTGACGACGATCACCCTCGACCGGCCGGGCGCCCGCAACGCCGTCGACGGGCCGACCGCGGTGGAGCTGGCCGACGCGTTCCGCGCCTTCGACGCCGACCCCGACGCTGCGGTCGCGGTCCTGACCGGCGCGGGCGGCGCGTTCTGCGCGGGCGCGGACCTCAAGGCGATCGGCACCGGGCGGATGAACCGGACTCACCCGGACGGGGACGGCCCGATGGGCCCCACCCGGATGACGCTCGGCAAACCGGTGATCGCGGCGGTGCACGGGCACGCCGTCGCGGGCGGGCTGGAGCTGGCGCTGTGGTGCGACCTGCGGGTCGCGGACACGACGGCGGTGTTCGGCGTGTTCTGCCGCCGCTGGGGCGTCCCGCTGATCGACGGCGGCACGGTGCGGCTGCCGCGGCTGATCGGCCAGTCGCGGGCGATGGACCTGATCCTGACCGGACGTCCGGTCGAGGCGGACGAAGCGTTTTCGATCGGCCTGGCCAACCGGCTCGTGCCGGCGGGCGAGGCGGTGTCGGCGGCGCAGGAGCTCGCGCGGCAGCTCGCGGCGTTCCCGCAGGCCTGCCTGCGCGGCGACCGGCTCTCGGCGCTCGGGCAGTGGGGCCGGTCCGAAGAGGACGCGCTGACGGCGGAGTTCACCGCGGCGATGGGCGCGGGAGTCCTGGCGGCGGAAGCGGTCGACGGCGCGGCGAGGTTCAGCGACGGCGAGGGCCGGCACGGCACTTTCGCGTGACCCGAGAGGCATCAAGCGTGACTGGAGAGGCATCACGCGTGTCCAGAGGGGCATCACGCGTGTCGAGAGGGGTATCACGTGTGATGAGCGGGGTATCGCGCTGATGCCCGCGCAGTCACACGTGATGCCCGCCTAGTCACGGGTGATGCCCGCTCAATCACGCGTGATGCCTGCCTACTCACGCGTGATGCCCGCGCAGACACGCGTGATGCCTGCGCAAGCACGGGGGATGCCCGGAGTTACGGGGCATGCCTCTAGTGAGTGGATCTCGCGATGCCGCCGCGATTCCGGGTGAGCGGCCGATAAGGTCGCCGGATGGACGACGATGTCGACAGAGTCGTGCTCCGGCCCGTCGCCGAAGCCGATCTCGGCCTGCTGGAGCGGCTGACCAACGATCCCGCCGCGTCCGGTGAGCACCAGTGGTTCGGCTGGCACGATCCCGGCTACCTGCGCCGCCGATGGCACGAGACCGGGATGCTCACCACCGAAAGCGGCATGCTCGTGCCGGTGCTCGGGAGCCGCGTGCTCGGGCTCGTCTCCTGGCACCGCAGCCGCACCGGGCCGACGTCCTACTGCTGGAACGTCGGGCTCGTGCTGGCCTCGGAAGCGCGCGGCCACGGCTACGGCACCGAAGCCCAGCGCCTGCTCGTCGACTACCTCTTCGCGCACACCCAGCTCAACCGGATCGAAGCGACGACCGAGACCGGCAACCGCGCCGAACAGCGCTCGCTCGAGAAGGCCGGCTTCACCCGCGAAGGAGTCCTTCGCGGCTACGGCTTCCGAGACGGCGACTGGCGCGACAGCGTCATCTACTCGGTCGTGCGCTCCGACCTGGCCCGGAACTAGGCGATCACCCCGGCTTCGCGCAGCGCGCCGAGGTCCGTGACGCCCAGCTCGGCGAGCACGGCTTCGGTGTCGGATCCCTTGACGCGCGGGGCTTCCGGCGTCTCCGGCGGCGTCCGGTCGAACCGCGGCGCCGGCGCGGGCTGGACCATCCCGCCGATCTCGACGAACGTCCCGCGCGCCGCGTTGTGCGGGTGCGACGCCGCTTCGCCGGGCGCGAGCACCGGGGTCAGGCACGCGTCGGTGCCTTCGGCGCGGGCGACGAGGTCGTCCCGCGTGTGCTTGCCGATCGCCGCCGCGAGGATCTCCCGAAGGCGCGGCCACTGCGTCTTGTCCACGTGCAGCGGCAGTTCGGCCGGGTCGAGCTCGAGCACCTTCACCAGGTCGCCCCAGAACCGCATCTCGATCGCGCCGACGGCGACGTACTTGCCGTCCGCGGTCTCGTAGGTGTCGTAGAACGGGGCACCGCCGTCGAGCATGTTGTCCCCGCGGCCGCCGCCCCACAGGCCGGCCGCGGCCATGCCGTGCAGGCTGGTGGTGAGCAGCGCGGCGCCGTCGACCATCGACGCGTCGACGACCTGGCCGCGACCGGAGCCGGTCCGTTCGTACAGCGCGGCCAGGATGCCCATCGCGAGCAGCAGCCCGCCGCCACCGAAGTCGCCGACGAGGTTGAGCGGCGGCACCGGCCGCTCCCCCGCGCGCCCGATCGGCTCGAGCGCGCCGGCGATGCCGATGTAGTTGATGTCGTGGCCGGCCGCCTTCGCCAGGGGCCCGTCCTGGCCCCAGCCGGTCATCCGGCCGTAGACGAGCCGCGGGTTGCGGGCGTGCACGACCTCGGGGCCGAGCCCGATCCGCTCGGCGACGCCGGGCCGGAACGGCTCGATGAGGATGTCGGCGGTGTCGCACAGCTTCAGCACCAGCTCGACACCTTCGGGCGTCTTGGTGTTGATGCCGACCGAGCGGCGACCGCGCGCGAGCGGGTCGGTCGGGATGCCGAGCACGTCCTCCCCCGGCGTCGCGCGGTCGACGCGGACCACGTCGGCGCCGAGGTCGGCGAGGATCATCGTGGCGAACGGGCCGGGCGCGAGCCCGGCCAGCTCCACCACCTTCAGGCCGCTGAGCGGACCTGCCTTCATAGTCGGTCCTCTCAGAGCGAGCGGGAGATGATTTCCTTCATGATCTCGCTGGTGCCACCGAAGATCCGCGAGATGCGGACGTCGGCCCAGGCGCGCGCGATCGGGTACTCGGTCATGTAGCCGTAGCCGCCGAAGAGCTGGACGCAGTCGTCGACCACCTTGTTGACGCGCTCGGTGGTCCAGAGCTTCGCCATCGCCGCGCCCTGGACGTCGAGCTCGCCCTTGAGGTGGCGTTCGATGCACTGGTCGAGGAACGCCCGCGCGACAGCGGCCTCGGTCGCCGCCTCGGCGAGGGTGAACTTGGTGTTCTGGAAGGAGAAGATGGGCCGGCCGAACGCCGTGCGCTCCTTCGTGTACTCGAGCGTGAGGTCGACCGCCGCCTCCAGCCCGGCCACCGCGGTGACGGCGATGATCAGCCGTTCCTGCGGCAGCTGCAGCATCAGCTGGATGAACCCCTGGCCCTCGGCGTCGCCGAGCAGGTTGGCGACGGGCACGCGGACGTCGTCGAAGAACAGCTCGGCGGTGTCCTGGCCCTTGAGGCCGACCTTGTCGAGCACCCGGCCGCGGCGGAAGCCCGGGGTGTCGGTCTCGACCACGATCAGCGAGACGCCCTGCGCGCCCGCGTCCGGGTCGGTCTTGCACGCGACGACCACGAGGCCGGCGTGCAACCCGTTGGTGATGAAGGTCTTCGCGCCGTTGAGGACGTAGTGGTCGCCGTCGCGGACCGCGCGTGTCTTGATGCCCTGCAGGTCGGACCCGGTGCCCGGCTCGGTCATCGCGATCGCGCCGACCAGCTCGCCGGTGGCCAGCTTCGGCAGCCACTCGCGCTTCTTCTCTTCGGAGGCGTACGCGTTCAGGTAGTGCGCCACGATTCCGTTGTGGACGGTGACGCCCCACGCGCTGTCGCCGGAGCGGGCCTGCTCCTCGTAAAGCACGGCCTCGTGGGCGAAGGTGCCGCCGCCCCCGCCGTACTCCTCGGGGATGGAAAGGCAGAGCAGGCCGACGTCGCCCGCCTTGGTCCACAACTCTCGGTCGACCTTCTTCTCGGCGGCCCAGCGTTCCTGGTGCGGGACGGCCTCCTTCTGCAGGAACGACCGCGACAGCTCGCGGAGGTCTTCGAGCTCGGTCGTGCTCCAGGAGCTCTTCGGGAGTTGAAGCGGCACGGGACCCTCCTGCTGGAAAACATGACGAACAGCATGTAAGTTCACTGCGGAATGTACATCCGTACCGGCCTGTAGGTAAAGCAGGGAGGCCGCGGTGACCGAAACGGCACACCGGACCCAGGCGCAACGGCGCGAGCAGACCCGCACGGCGCTGCTCGACGCCACCATCGACTGCCTGGTGGACGTCGGGTACGCACGCACGTCGGTGCAGGAGATCTGCGCGCGGGCGGGCGTGTCGAAGGGCGCGGTGCAGCACCACTTCACCGCGAAGGCCGAGCTGATGGCGGCCGCCGTCGAGCACCTGACGACGAAGCTGCGGCGCCAGCTCGCGGCGTCGCTCGACGAGCTGCCCAGCGGCGGCACGGGAGTCGCCGCGGCGATCGACCTGCTCTGGACCGGCTACTCGGGCACCCTCTCGACCGCCGTCACCGAGCTGTGGGTCGCCGCCCGCACCGACCCCGAGCTGCGCGCGGCCATCCGCCCGGTCGACCGCGCGCTCGGCCGCGCGACGCTCGAGCACGTCACGCAGGTCGCCGGCGACCTCCCGCCCGAACGCGCCGAGATGCTGTTCTGGCTCACCGTGAACCTGACCCGCGGGCTGGCGCTGGACGCCGAGCTCGGCGGCGACCCGAACCGGCGCCGTCAGCTGCTCGAGGAGTGGAAGCGCATCGCCGTCCTGCTCTACCAGGACGCAGCGACTGCGCCGAGCTGAGCAGCCCGCCGGGCAAGAGGCGAAGTGCCCCTTATCCCGCCGTCGGATTCGTGGTCCAATCCCCTGCGAACGAGGGGAGTTCCCGATGACCTCCGGTGCGCCAGCCCCGTATCCGTACGCCTACACCCCTCCGCCCGCCGCGGCGCCCACCGATCCGGGCGCGCTCTTCCGGCTGCTCGCCGGGATGCTCGGCGCGCTGGCCGCGGTGCTCGTCGTGGCCGGGTCGTTCCTGCCGCAGACGTCGTTCGAGCAGATCGTGGACAACAAGACCGAGAGCAGCCAGACGATCAGCGCCTGGTCACGCACGTTCGGCGTCGAACCGGGCGCCGAGGCCGCGAAGTTCTACGAGAACACCCACGTCGCGCACTACGGGATCCCGCTGACCGCGGCCGCCGTGGTGCTGCTGGCCGGGGCCGTGCTGGCGTTCGCCGGCTCGCGCCGCTCGGCCCGCGCCGGGGTGCGCTCGGGCGCGCGGACCGCGCTGGTGGCCGGCGCCGCCGGGGCGGCCGCGGCGGTGTGGATGCTCGGCATGGACGTCTCGGCGACCTTGAGCTACGAGTCCGACGAGGGCACGATCCGGTCGCACTACTCGACCGGGACCGGCTTCTGGCTGCTGCTCGGCGGCGGGGCCGTCGCGGTGCTGACACTGGTGTTCGCGGTGCTGGCCGGCCGGCGCGCGCCCGCCACCGCGCCGTCCGGGATACCGGCGCCCTACGGCGGGCCTCAGCTGCACCAGCAGCAGTCGCGGCCCTACCCCGTTCCGCCGCAGCAGTACCCGATGGCCCAGCAGTACCCGGCTTCGCAGCCGTTCCCGGCGCAGGCGGGGCCGCCGTCCCAGCCGTTCCCGGCGCAGCCCGGACCGCAGTCGCAGCCGTTCCCCGCCCAGCCGGTGCCCCAGCAGCCCGACGACCCCTACGGCGGCGCCACGCAGGCCCACCCGCACCCCGGGCAGGGGCCGGCGTCCCCGACCGAGCCGAACTACCAGCTGCCGCCGCTGAACCCGCCCAATACATGAAACATATTCACATCAGGCTGGACATCTGACGTACCGACGGTATGCTCTACTCGTCGGTAACACCTGCGCGCGGCGTCGCGCGGACTCCGGACGCCGCGGAACGGAGACGTCATGACCAGCACGACCCCCGCGAACGCGCTCGAAGCCACTCCCCTGCCGCCGACCGTCGGCGGGGTGGCCAGGGCGCCGGGCTCGGCGCGGGCGGCCCAGCTCGTCGCGCGCGTGGCCGGTGGCGCGGACTCGGCGACGGTCCGGATGCGGGCGCCCTTCACCGGGCAGCCGATCGCGACCCTGCCCCAGGCCACCGACGCCGACGTCCGCGCGGTGTTCGCCGGCGCCCGGACCGCGCAGCACGCGTGGGCGGACCGCTCCCCCGCCGAGCGCGCCCGCGTCCTCACCCGGCTGCACGACCTGGTGCTCGCCCGGCAGGACGAGGTGCTCGACCTGGTCCAGGTCGAAGCGGGCAAGGCCCGGCTCGACGCGTTCGACGAGGTCAGCGCGACCGCGCTCGTCGCGGCCTACTACGGCAAGCACGCGGCGAAGCTGCTCGCCCCGCGCCGCGTCGCCGGGGTCATCCCCGGCCTGACCCGCGCCGGGGAGATCCGGCACCCCAAGGGTGTCGTCGGGGTCATCTCGCCGTGGAACTACCCGCTCGCCCTCACCGCGATGGACGTCCTCCCGGCGCTCGCGGCCGGCAACGCCGTGGTGCAGAAGCCGGACAACCAGACCGCGCTGTCCGCGTTGTGGCTGCACGAGCTCGCCGAGGAGGCCGGGCTGCCGGCCGGGACCTGGCAGATCGTGCTCGGCCGTGGCTCGAAGATCGGCGACGCGCTGGTCGAGGAGTCGGACTACCTGTGCTTCACCGGGTCCACGCCCACTGGGAAGGAGCTGGCCGGGCAGGTGGCGAAGCGGCTGACGTCGTACTCGCTGGAGCTCGGCGGCAAGAACCCGATGGTCGTGCTGCCCGACGCCGACGTCGCGAAGGCCGCGACGGGCGCGGTGACGGCGTGCTTCTCCTCGGCCGGCCAGCTGTGCGTGTCGGTCGAGCGGATCTACGTCCACGAGTCGATCCGCGAGGAGTTCACCCGCGCGTTCGTCACGCGGACGGCGGCGCTGAAGCTCGGCGGCGCGCTCGACTACCAGGCCGGGATGGGCTCGCTGACGTCGGAAGACCAGCTCGCGACGGTGTCCGCGCACGTCGAGGACGCCCGCGCGAAGGGCGCTTCGGTGCTCACCGGCGGCCGCGCGCGGCCCGACCTCGGCCCGCTGTTCTACGAGCCGACCGTGCTTTCCGGCGTCACGCCCGACATGGTGCCGTTCGCGGAGGAGACGTTCGGGCCGGTGGTCTCGATCTACGGCTACACCGACGTCACCGAGGCCATCAACCGGGCCAACGACACGCCGTTCGGGCTGAACGCCAGCGTCTGGTCGCGCAACGGCCGTGCGGGCTGGGAGGTCGCGGCGCGGCTCAAGGCCGGGACGGTCAACGTCAACGAGGGGTACGCGGCGACGTTCGGCAGCGTCGGCGTCCCGATGGGCGGCATGAAGGACTCGGGCGTCGGCCGCCGCAACGGCGCCGAAGGCCTGCTGAAGTACACCGAAGCCCAGTCGATCGCGCTGCAGCGCGGGTTGGCCCTTCGCCCGCCGAAGCGGGTCCCGGGTTCGCTGTGGTCACGCGGCATGACCCTGGGCCTCAAGGCCCTCCGCCGCCTCCCCCGCTGACGTGATTGAGCAGCCGACACGCGTGATCTGAGGGTCAACTCGCGTGATTGAAGGGTCGACACGGCTCTGCTTGCCGTGTCGACCCTTCAATCACGTGTGTCGGCTGCTCAATCACGCGTGTCGACCCTCTGGTCACGCGTGTTCGGCGGTGGGGGCCGTGAGGAGACCGCGGTCGTAGGCGATCGCCACCGCTTCCGCGCGGCGGCTCGCGCCGAGTTTGGCCATCACCCGCGAGAGGTGGACGCTCACCGTTTTTTCGCTGATGTACAGCTCTTCGCCGACCTGGCGGTTCGTGCGGCCCAGCGCGACGCGCTCCAGGACGTCGCGCTCGCGGTCGGTCAGCGGGTCGGCGACCGTGCGGACCGGGGCCGGCGGTTCGGCTCCCGCCAGCTCGACGCGGGCCCGGTGCCCGAGGTCGCGAACCGCGTCGCGCAACGGGATCGCGCCCAGGCGCATGGCCACCGCGTGGGCCGCTTCGAGCGCGGGCTTCGCGTCCGCGTCCGTCGCCAGCAGCGCTTCGGCTTCGTGCCACCGGCAGATCGCCTGCTCGTAGACGGCGCCGTAGCCGAACGCCTCCGCCGCGGCTGCCCACTTCGCCGCGTCGCCCCGGCCGGTCAGGCAGGACGCCGCCGCCTCCAGCCGGGCCAGCCACGCCCGGCCCTCCGGCCCGAGCGTGCCCGAGCGCGGCTGCCCGACGACCGCGCACATCCGGCCGTGCGCCAGCATCCGCTCGCCCGCCGCCACCGCGGCGTCGGCCGCGGCCTGGTCACCGTGGACCCGCGCTTCGGCGGCTGCCCTGGCCGCGGCGGTCACGCCGACCGCGGCCACCCGGATGCCGGCCAGCAGGCCGGGCTCGATCCGCTCCAGCCAGCCGATGAGGTCTTCGGCCCGGCGCACCGCTTCGGCGTGCTCACCCTTCCAGAACGCCAGCTGGATGCCCGCGTCCCCGACCGACAGCGGGATCTGGATGTCCGCCGTCCAGTGCTGCCGCAGCCCGGCGATGAGCTTCGCGGCTTCGTCGAACCGGCCGCGCGCGACGACGAACAGCGACCAGATCGCCAGGATGCGCGCGGCGACCGCGCTCGACACCCCGCGCCCGGCCCGGCTCGCGCTTTCGTCCGGCCAATCGCCCATCAGGTAGCGCAGGGTCAGCTGCCGCGCGCGCAGCTCCAGCCCGTAGACGCTCCAGCTGAGCCCGGCCTCTTCGGCCCGGGTGACGCCGGTCGCGACGTGCTCCAGCGCTTCGGCGAACTCGGCGTGGTCGTCGTGGCTCAGCGCGAGAAAGTAGGTCGCGCGGATCTCGGTGTTGGGGGCGCCGGCGTCCCGCGCCTTCCGCTGCGCCTTGCGCAGCCATTCACGCGCTTCGACGGGATCACCCGCCGAGTCGGCGAGCGTGCCCAAGGTGATCAGGGCCGCGGCTTCCGCGGCCGCCGCCCCGACCGCCTGCGCGTCGGCGACGGCGTCGCGCGCGCTCTCCAGCGCCGCCTCCGGCTGTTCGAGGATCCGCAGGAACCCGGCCCGGCCCGCCAGCACCCACGCGCGTGTCCCGCTCGGCTCGGTGTCCTTGACCAGGTCCCAGGCCCGGTCCATGGCCGCGGTCGCCTCGTCGAGCGTGCCTTCCAGGGCCAGCAGGGCTTCCGCCAGCCGGCGCCACGTCTTCGCCGCCCGGTCGTTCGAGGTCTCCGGGGTCAGGGCCTGGGTGGCCGAGCGGGCGAACGCGGCGGCCCGCTCGGGCTCGCCGGACGTGCCCGCGAAGTACGACGCCTCGTGCAGCAGCCGTAGCTCGTCGAAGCCTTCGGGCCGCTCCGCCTTCGGGACGGCGTCCCAGATGGACAGTGCCTGTTCGACGTGCTGCAGCGCCGACCCGGGCGCGCCGAGCTTCTCGGCCTCGTCCATCGCGCGCAGCAACGCCGGCAGCGCGGTGACGAGGTCGCTGCTCTGCATCGAGTGGTACGCCAGCTTCGCGTCGTGCCCGCGGCCCTGCGGCCGCGCCTGGATCCGGGCCGCGTACGCCGCGTGCGTGCGCGACCGCTCTCCCGGCAGCAGGTCGCCGTACACCGCTTCCTGCAGCAACGCGTGCCGGAACGTGTACGAGCCGTCCGAGAGCACCACCAGCACGTGGTGCTGGACGGCTTCGCGCAGCGCGTCGTCGAGCTCCAGCTCCCCCAGCCCGGACACCTCGGCGAGGGCGCCGTGCATCACCGGCTCGTTGGCTACGGAGATCACGCGGACCACCCGGCGGGTGTCCGGCGAGAGCCGCTCGAGCCGGGACAGCAGCACCTCGGCGAGCCCGGCGGGCAGGTCGTTGCACTCGGTCTTGGTGGCCAGCAGCTCCTCGGCGAAGAACGGGTTGCCCTCGGAGCGGCTGACGATGTCGGCCACGACGTCCGCGGGCAGCGGCTCGTCGGCCAGCGCTTCGACGAACCGGCGGGCGTCGGCCGCGCCGAACGGGTGCAGGTCCACGCGCTCGACGGTGTTGAGCCGGACCAGCTCCGAGAGGAGGCCGCGCAGCGGGTGGCGCCGGTGCACGTCCTCCTCCCGGTAGCTGCCCACGACCAGGAGCCGCTGCGCCCGCAGCCTGCTGAGCAGGAACGACAGCAGGTTGCGGGTCGAGGCGTCGGCCCAGTGGAGGTCCTCGAGCAGGATCACCACCGGCCGCGTCTCGGCGATCTCGGTCAGCACCCCCAGTACCGCGTCGAACAGCTGCAGCTGACCGAGATCCTGCTCCGGCCGGGGACGCACCATGGTTTCCCGGTCGTTCGAAGTCATCGGCGGGTGTTCCGCCGTGCGGGGTTCCTCGACCCCGGCGCCCTGCGGCAGCAGCCGCCCGAGCGCGGGCCGGGACCGCACCGCGGCGGCGACCGCCGGGTCCGTCGCGCTGCCCAGCGGGGCGAGCGCCTCGGCGAAGGGAAGATAAGGAAGACCACCCTCGCGGACGTCGATGCAGCGACCGGTGAGCACCAGCCCACCGCAGCCGCCGACGTGCTCGCCGAGCGCGGTCAGCAGCCGGGTCTTGCCGACCCCGGCGTCCCCCGAGAGCAGCACCGCGCCGGCTTCGCCCCGTTCGGCCCGGGCGAAGGCGGCGCGGAGCCGCCGCATCTCGTGGGTACGGGCGACGAGCGGGATTCCGGAGCCGAGTCGGGGCACGATGAGCATTCTGTCTCACCCCACCGACAAGTTCCGCACGCTTATCGCCTTGGACACCATCACCCGCCCCTTACCGGGCGGTCTCGCCGACGCCGGCGGTCTCCCGCGCGGCTTCGCGGCGCTCCTGCGCCGGGACGTCGACGTCGCTCCGCGCGGCCCGGATGTGCCGGACGGCGCGGCGTGCGCGGGCGGCCCAGGCGCTGCGCCCGGCCTTCCGCAGTTCCTCGGCCCGGTAAGCCGCTTCGGCCCGGACCGCGTCGAGCAGCAGATCGCTGTGCATCATGTTCCCCTGTTCCCGAGTTCACCGGTTGGTAGCACTCAGGTTCGTCCTGAGGGGGCCCCTCAGGCATCGGGTGATCACGCAGGCCTGGGCGTGAAAAGACCCCTTACTCCCGGCCGAGCCCAGCTCGGCGGGGGTAAGGGGTCTTCGCAACCGCCTCAGTCGTGGGCCGGGCCGCCGGGCCGCACCGCGGCCAGCAGCCCACGCCAACCCGATGCGGGCAGGCGGAAGGCACCACCTTCGGGGTCCTTCGAGTCGCGCACGGCGGCGCCGCCGGTGACGAACGCGACCTCGACGCAGTCGTTGCCGCCGCCGCTGTGGCTGCTCTTGCGCCACCGCGCCCCGGAAAGTTCGGTTTCCATGGTCCCCACTCCCTTACTGTGTCCTCGGTTCCGGATGGTGCACCGGACCCGGTACGGCCGCCTGCTCGGCGAACCGCCCGGCCGCCTCGGCGATCAGCGCCACCGAGTCGTCCGGCTTCAGTGCGGCCGCGCGCAGATGGTCGAACATCAGCCCGTAGCGCCGCACGTCTGTGGGTTCCTCCAGGTAGAGGCCGCTGGACGTGCTGTCGTCGACGTAGACGACGTCCGGGTCGGCCTGCTCGGGGAACCCCATGATCAGGAAGGGGCCCTCCATGCCGGGGTGCGCGCCGGCGCCGAACGGCACGACCTGGATGGTCACGTTCGGCTTCTCGGCGAGCGCGACCATGCGGTAGAGCTGCTCGGCCATCACCTCGGGCCCGTCGACGACGCGGCGCAGCACGGCCTCGTCCATCACCGCCCAGTACTCCGGCGGCGGGGTGTCGGACAGCAGCTCCTGGCGCGCCATCCGCGCGGCGACGCGGCGGCGGGTCTCGGCGTCCTCGGCGTCCGGCCGCAGCGCCCGGATCACCGCGCGGGCGTACCGCTCGGTCTGCAGCAGCCCCGGAACCAGCAGCGCCTGGAACGCGCGCAGCGAGCTGGCGTCGGCCTCGAGCCCGACGAAGGTGCCGGTGAAGACCTCGTTGTAGGCGTGCCACCAGCCGCGCTTGCGGGCCTCCCTGGCCAGCTGGACGAGCGCCTCCTGCTCGTCACCGGTGATCCCGTAGAGCGCCAGCATGTCGCGGGCGTCGCGCGGGGTGACCCCGACGTGCCCGGTCTCGATGCGGCTCACCTTCGAGGCGGAGCACTCGAGCTTCTCGCCGACCTCGTCGATCGTCAGGTCCGCGGCTTCCCGCAGCCGGCGCAGCTCGCCCGCGAGCCTCCGGCGGCGAACCGTGGGGCTCTGTCCCCTTGCCATCGCGCACCTCCGGATGTCGACGGCGTCGTAGCCGTTCGCTTGCTGCCAGTATCTAACAGGGACGTTCGAGTAATCGCACGGTACCTATTACCGCCACGCCGCCGGTGTCGTGTCTGCAATTTGCAGAATGCTTCTGTATGCTCGCACCCTGCACTGCGGCAGGCCGCGAGAAGCGCCCGGAAGGATCACCCTCCGGCCCTGTTCAAGGCCTGTGAGCAGCGTAGACGATGACTTCGCGGCGCGCCGCGCGGTCGTCGGGAGAAGAGGTCCGGGGCCGTCCCCCGATCGGTCCCGGCCCTCTTCACCGGTCTTGGTGCCCTATTGGCAGATTGATTATTCTGCCTATTCGTCGCCCGTAAGGGTGATTTCCCGGCGGGCTTCAGAGGACGCGCAAGAGTCCTTCTTGGACGACCGTCGCGATGAGCGTGCCGTCCGCGCCGAAGAACCGGCCCGTGGCCAGGCCGCGCGCGCCGGAGGCGGTCGGGGACGCGCTGTCGTAGAGGAACCACTCGTCGGCGCGGAACGGCCGGTGGAACCAGAGCGCGTGGTCGAGGCTCGCGCCGAGCACCTGGTCGGTGTCCCAGTAGACCCCGTGGCGCGCGAGCACCGAGTCCAGCAGCGTCATGTCCGAGGCGTAGGTCAGCACGCAGACGTGCAGCAGCTGCTGGTCGGGCAGCTTGCCGTCGGCGCGCATCCAGACCTGGTTGCGCGCGGGCCGCTCGCCGGTCTGGCGGGTGACCCACGGCGGCTCGTTGACGTAGCGCAGGTCGATCGGCCGCGGCCGGCTGTGCGCGCCGATCGAGTAGCCCTCCGCGCGTTCCATCAGCGTCGGCAGGGTTTCGGGCGCGGGCACGCCTTCGGGCATCGCCTCGGCGTGCTCGATGCCCGGTTCGTCCTTCTGGAACGACGCCGAGAGCGAGAAGATCGCCTTGCCGTGCTGGATCGCGACGACCCGGCGGGTGGTGAACGAGCGGCCGTCCCGGATCCGGTCGACCTCGTAGATGATCGGGACGCTCGGGTCGCCGCCGCGGATGAAGTACGCGTGCAGCGAGTGCACCCGGCGCTCGTCGGGGACGGTGCGGCCGGCCGCGACCAGCGCCTGCCCGGCGACCTGCCCGCCGAACACCCGCACCGGCGAGTGGGCGGGCGAGACGCCGCGGAAGATGTTCTCCTCGATCTTCTCGAGGTCCAGCAGCGCGATCAGGCGGTCCAGCACCGGCTGGCCGCCACCCGGGATCTCCAGTTCGGTGGCGGCCGTCCTGGCCATTTCAGTCATGGCCAGACCCTATGTGCTGGACGGGTGGGACGTCCCTTATGCGTGGTCGTCTTCACCGAGGCGGTGCACGTGGATCAGGTTGGTCGAACCCACGGTGCCCGGGGGCGAGCCGGCCACGATGACGACCAGGTCGCCCTTCTGGTACTTGCCCATCTCCAGCATCGCGTGGTCGACCTGCTGGATCATCTGGTCGGTGGACTCCACCCGCGGCACGATGTGGGTGTTGGTGCCCCAGGTCATCGACAGCTGGCTGCGCACGCAGTCCTCCGGCGTGAACGCCAGCAGCGGCAGCCGCGTGTGCAGCCGGGCCAGCCGGCGCACGGTGTCGCCGGACTGGGTGAACGCCACCAGGGCCTTCGCGTTGAGCCGCTCGCCGATGTCGCGGGCGGCGTAGGAGATCACGCCGCGCTTGGTGCGCGGGACGTGCGTCAGCGGCGGGACGACCGGCGAGTCGGTCTCGACCGCCTCGACGATCCGGCCCATGGTCTGCACGGTCTCGATCGGGTACCGGCCGACGCTGGTCTCGCCGGACAGCATGACCGCGTCGGTGCCGTCGAGCACCGCGTTCGCGACGTCGGAGGCTTCGGCGCGGGTCGGCCGGGAGTTGTTGATCATCGACTCGAGCATCTGCGTCGCGACGATGACCGGCTTCGCGTTCTCGCGGCAGATCTGGATGGCGCGCTTCTGCACCAGCGGGACCTGCTCCAGCGGCAGCTCGACACCGAGGTCGCCGCGGGCGACCATCACCGCGTCGAAGGCCAGCACGATGGCTTCGAGGTTGTAGACGGCCTCGGGCTTCTCGATCTTGGCGACGACCGGCAGCCGGCCCTTGCCGACGCGGTCCATCACCTGGTGGACCAGGTCGATGTCGGCCGGCGAGCGGACGAAGGACAGGGCGATGAAGTCGACCCCCAGCTCGAGCGCGAACTCGAGGTCCTCGATGTCCTTCTCGGACAGTGCCGGCACGGAGACGTCCATGCCCGGCAGCGAGACGCCCTTGTTGTTGCTGACCGGGCCGCCCTCGGTGACCTCGCACACCACGTCCTGGCCGTCGACCTCCTTGACCACCAGGCCGACCTTGCCGTCGTCGACCAGGAGGCGGTCACCGGGCTTGGCGTCCTTGGCGAGGCCCTTGTAGGTCGTCGAGACGCGGTCGTGGGTGCCGGCGACGTCCTCGACCGTGATCCGGACGATGTCGCCGTTCTGCCACTCGACCGGCCCGCCGGCGAAGGTGCCCAGCCGGATCTTGGGGCCCTGCAGGTCGGCGAGGATGCCGACGGCCCGGCCACTCGCGGCCGCGGCGTCCCGGATCAGGTCGTAGACCTGCTTGTGGTCGCCGTGGCTGCCGTGGCTGAAGTTCATCCTGGCCACGTCCATGCCCGCGTCCACCAGGGCCCGCATCTTCTCGGGCGTGGCGGTGGCAGGACCCAGGGTACAAACGATCTTCGCGCGTCGGCTCACGTTCGCACAGCGTAGTCCCTCGTCGCGCGTTCGTCTGTACCGATCCCGAAAAGTTCAGAGAAACTGTTCAGAAACCTGTCCGGTCAGCGACGTGGCTTTTCGGTGGGTCCGACCCGGTCACGGGCCCATTCGTTGAACTCCCGGACCTGCCGCCAGGCCTTGCGCACCCGGTCGAGGGCGCCCCGTTCGTGCAGCACGTCGTCCGGCTCCCAGGCGCGCACGGCGTAGACCGAGCGGTACCGCAGCAGGTCGAGGCGCGGGTGCTCGGCGTCGAACCCGCGCGGCTTCGACTTGAGGCGGTCGCCGCGGACCTCCCAGCCGGCACGCTCGAGCTTCGTGATGATCTTCTGGAGCGCTTCGCCGTGCAGCTCGGTGTCGACGGCCGAGCGGAACCGGGCGATCTGGTCGGACTCGAGGTGGAAGCAGCCCCCGCCGACCCGCAGGCCGTCCGGCCCGACCTCGACGTAGTAGGCCCCGCCGCCGCGGCCCTGCTCGATGACGCCGCCGCAGTGGGTCTTGTAGGGCGTCTTGTCCTTGGCGAAGCGCACGTCGCGGTACGGGCGGAACACCTTGGGCTCGCCGAAGCCGTCCCCGAACTCGGGAGCCAGCTCCGCGAGCAGCGCCTCCATCGGGGCGCGGACGTCGTTCTTGTAGACCTCGACGTGGTCGTCCCAGTAGGGCTTGGAGTTGTCCTCGACCAGGCCGTCGAAGAAGTCGACGGCGTACTCGCCGAATCCGCTGAACTTCACGGGGGGAACGATAATCGGGAGGACCGACGGTTTTCCGCCGGTCCCCCCCGCTGCCGGAGGCCCTACTTCGCGACGGCGGTGATCAGCTCGCCGTCGGTGGTGTCACCCGAGAGCTCCCAGAACATCGCGCCGCCCAGGCCCTGGGTCTTCGCGTAGGAGACCTTGCCGGCGATGGTCGACGGCGTGTCGTAGCTCCACCAGTTGCTGCCGCACTTCGCGTACGCCGTGCCCGCGACGGTGCCGGTCGCCGGGCAGGACGTCTTCAGCACCTTGTAGTCCTCGATGCCCGGCTCGTACTTGGCCGGGGCGGCGCCGGTCGCCGTGCCGCCTGGGGCGTCCTGCGTGACACCGGTCCAGCCGCGGCCGTAGAAGCCGATGCCCAGCAGGAGCTTGCCCGGTGAGATGCCCTTGCTCTTCAGCTTCTGGATCGCCGCGTCGGAGTAGAAGCCCGGCGTCGGGATGCCGTCGTACGACGTCAGCGGCGAGTGCGGGGCGGTCGGGCCCTGCGCGGCGAAGGCGCCGAAGTAGTCGTAGGTCATCACGTTGTACCAGTCGACGTACTGGGCGGCGCCGGCGTAGTCGGCCGCGTCGATCTTGCCGCCGTCGGTGCCGTCGGCGGTGATCGCCGCGGTGACCAGCTGCGAGCCGAACTTGGCGCGCAGCGCGGACATCAGGTTCTTGTACGCCGCCGCGCCACTGCTGTCACAGCTCAGGCCGCAGGCATTGGGGTACTCCCAGTCGATGTCGATGCCGTCGAAGACGCCGGCCCAGCGCGGGTCGTTGACGAGGTTGTAGCAGGAGTCGGCGAACGCGGCGGGGTTCTGCGCGGCCTGCCCGAAGCCGCCCGACCAGGTCCAGCCGCCGAACGACCAGATCACCTTGAGGCCCGGGTGCTTGGCCTTGAGCTTCTTCAGCTGGTTGAAGCTGCCGGCGAGGGGCTGGTCCCAGGTGTCCGCGACGCCGTCGACGCTGCCCGCCGCGTCGTAGGTCTTCTGGTAGTCGGCGTAGGCGTCGCCGATCGCGCAGCCGCCGTTCGTCACGTTGCCGAAGGCGTAGTTGATGTGGGTCAGCTTGGCCGCCGAGCCCGACGTCTCGATGTTCTTGACGTGGTAGTTGCGGTCGTAGACCCCCCATTCGGTGAAGTAACCGACGACCTTGCCGACGGAGGCTTCGGCCGACGCGGGTGCGGCGGTGGCGGCCGGGGCCGCGGCGGCGCCCGCCACCAGGCCCGCGGCGGCGGCCACGGTCAACAGCGCAGACAAGCTCTTCCTGCGGAAACGGGACATGCCTTCTCCCTTCGGAGAATTTCTGACAACCAGGGGGACCACGTGGTGGAGACCACACTCACCGTAAATGGACTAGACCATCAGGTCAATGGTTCAGACCAAACAGCCCAGTGGACGAGTCCGGCATTCCTTGACAGGCATATGCCCGCCGGAGCACATTTCCAGGGTGATGCAGACTTTCGACGTCCTCGCCGAGCCCCGTCGCCGGACGATCCTCGACCTGCTCCGCGACGGCGAACGCTCCGTCGGCGAGCTCGTCGAGGAGCTCGAGCTGAGCCAGCCCGCGGTGTCCAAGCACCTGCGGGTGCTGCGCGAAGCCGGGCTCGTGACGGTGCGGGTCGCGGCGCAGCGGCGCTGTTACGCGCTGCGCCCGGACCCGCTGGCCGAGGTCGACGCCTGGCTCGCACCCTACCGCCGCTTCTGGGACGGCCGCCTCGACGCGCTGGAACGCCGGCTGAACGAGACGGACCCCGCCTGACGTACCCGCGCGGACGACACGCGTACTCAGGCGGACGACTCGCGTACCTGGGTGGACGACACAGCGGTGCCCAGGCCGGGTGCGGCGTGTCGTCCGTCCACGTACGCGTGTCGTCCGGGCGGGTACGCGTGTCGTCCGGTCCTAGTCGGCCGGCTCGAACGTGATTCCCGCGGCCGCCGCGCGGCGCTCGCCCCACTCGTACAGGGCCGTCAGGGCCGGGCGGAGCTCCTCCCCCACCGCCGTCAGGTGGTACTCGACGTGCGGGACGCGGCCGTCGAACTCCTCGCGGCGGACGATGCCGTCGGCGGCCAGCTCGCGCAGCTGCTGGGTCAGCATCTTCTCGCTGATCCCCGGCATCCGGCGGCGCAGCTCGCCGTAGCGGTGCGCGCCCTCCTTGAGGTGCGCCAGGATCACCGGCTTCCACTTGCCACCGATGAGATCGAGCGCCAGCTCCGTCGCGCAGTGGTAGCGCTTCATCCCGCTCCTCCCACGCACCGGAAAGTAAGTGGTTGCCCGGCCGGGCCGCCGCTGGTTGCCTTGCCGGGTGATCGTGCCAGAAGACCCGCCCGCCACGCCGACCCTCTACGAGTGGGCCGGCGGCCACGAAGCCCTCGTGAAGCTGCTCACGATCTTCTACGGCCACGTCCTCGAAGACCCGCTGCTCGAGCCGGTCTTCCGGGACATGGACCCGCGGCACGCCGAGCACGTCGCGGTCTGGCTCGGCGAGGTCTTCGGCGGGCCGGCCGACTACTCCGGCAGCCACGGCGGCCACGCCCACATGATCGGCCGGCACCTCGGGCGCGGCATCACCGAGCCGCAGCGCCGCCGCTGGGTAAGCCTCCTGCTCGACGCCGCCGACGAGGCCGGCCTGCCCGGCGACCCGGAGTTCCGCGCCGCGTTCGCCGGCTACCTCGAGTGGGGCAGCCGGCTGGCCGTGCTCTTCTCGGCGCCGGGAGCCGAGCCGAACCTCCACGAACCGGTCCCGAAGTGGGACTGGCCGATGCCGCCCTGGCAGCCACCGGCGTCCTAGCCGCATAGTGAGGGCAGCCGGAAAGGAGGCTGCCCTTGATCCGGGTGGACGGCCGGACCCTGCGCTGCGCGGACGTCGTCACGGCGGCACGCACCGAGGGCCCACTGGGCATCGACGTCTCGATCGCCGCGCTGCGCGGCGCCGAGCACGCCTGGAAGCTCGCCGAAGAGCTCAGCACACGGCGGATGGTCTACGGCCGGACGACCGGCGTCGGGGCCAACAAGGACGACACGGTCGCGAGCTCGAAGGAGCACGGCCTGCGGCTGCTGCGCAGCCACGCGGGTGGCAGTGGCGAGGAGATGCCGCGCGGCCAGGTCCGCGCGATGATGCTGATCCGGCTGAACCAGCTGATGGCCGGCCGCTCGGGCATCAGCCCCGAGCTGATCGGCGCGCTCGCCGAAGCGGTCCGCACCGGCGCGCTGCCGCTGGTGCACCGGCTCGGCGCGATCGGCACCGGCGACCTCGCGCCGCTGGCCGAGGCGGCGCTCGCGCTCACCGGCGAACGCTCGTGGGTCGACGGGCACGTGCCCCCGGTGCCGGTGCACGCCGGGGACGCGCTGGCGTTCATGAGCAGCAACGCCGCGACGCTCGCCGAAGCGACCCTCGCGGCGATGCGGCTGGACACGCTGACCCGCGCGAGCCACGCGATCGCGGCGCTGACGTACGTCGCGCTCGACGGCAACCCCGAGGCGTACGCGACACCGGTGCACGAAGCGCGGCCGCACGCCGGCCAGGTCGCGTGCGCGGCGGAGATGCGGCGGCTGCTGGGCATGCACCAGACGCCGAAACCGGGACGGCGCATCCAGGACCCGTTCGGGCTGCGGGCGTTCCCGCAGGTGCAGGGCCCGGCGCTGGACGCGATCCACTACCTGCGCGACGTGCTGGCCGTGGAAATCAACGCCAGCACCGAAAACCCGATGATCTCGACGGTGCACGGGGACGCCTACCACCACGCGCACTTCCACACGGCGTACGTCTCGACGGCGCTGGACCAGGCCCGCGCGACCGTGCACCAGGTCGCGGAGCTGTCGGTGGCACGCCTCGGCGACCTCGTCGAGCCGGAGTTCACCGGGCTGCGGCCGTTCCTCGCGGCGGGCCCGGCGGGCAGCTCCGGCGTGATGATCCTGGAGTACGTGGCGCACGACGCGCTCACGGAGCTGCGGCAGGCGGCGCTCCCGGCGACGCTCGGCACGGCCGTGGTGTCCCGCGGCATCGAGGACCACGCGAGCTTCTCGACGCAGGCGGCGCGCGCGGCGACCGCGGCTTGCACGGCGTACCAGCAGGTGCTGGCGTGCGAGCTGGTCGCGGCGGTCCGCGCGCTGCGGATGCGCGACGCGGACCTGGTCGACCTCCCGGTGCGCGACGCCTTCGAAGCGGCGTCGGCGGTGCTCGACCTCAGCGTCGAGGACCGGCCGCTGACGGACGACATCGCCGCCGCGGTCGGCGTCCTGGACTCACTCGCCCGGATCTGACGCCGACCGCGGAGACGGGAACCTCAGCCGAAGAAGACTTCGGCTTCCTGGTAACGCTCGACCGGGACCGTCTTCAGCTCGGCCGTCGCCTCGGACAGCTTCACGCGGACGATGTCGGTGCCCTTCAGGGCGACCATGACCCCGAAGTCGCCGTCGGCGACCGCGTCGACGGCGTGCAGGCCGAAGCGGGTCGCGAGCACGCGGTCGTAGGCCGTCGGGGTGCCGCCGCGCTGGACGTGGCCCAGCACGACCGCGCGGGACTCCTTGCCGGTGCGGTGGGCGATCTCGTCGGCCAGCCAGGTGCCGATGCCGCCGAGGCGAACGTGCCCGAAGGCGTCCTTCTCGCCGGTGAGCAGCTTCTCCTCGCCGCCCTCGGGCAGCGCGCCCTCGGCCACGACGATGATCGGCGCGAACTCCTTCTCGAAGCGGCGCTCGACCCAGGAGACGACCTGGTCGACGTTGAAGTGCCGCTCCGGCACCAGGATCACGCTCGCGCCGCCGGCCAGGCCGGAGTGCAGCGCGATCCAGCCGGCGTGCCGGCCCATGACCTCGACGACCAGCGCGCGGTGGTGCGACTCGGCGGTGGTGTGCAGCCGGTCGATCGCCTCGGTCGCGATGGAGACCGCGGTGTCGAAGCCGAAGGTGTAGTCGGTGGCGCCCAAATCGTTGTCGATCGTCTTGGGCACGCCCACGACGCCGACGCCGTCGTCGGTGAGGCGCTTCGCGACGCCGAGGGTGTCCTCGCCACCGATCGCCACGAGGGCGTCGACACCCTGGTCGGCGAGCACCTGCTTGATCTTGTCGACGCCGCCGTCGACCTTGTACGGGTTGGTGCGCGAGGACCGCAGGATGGTGCCGCCCCGGGTCAGGATGTCCTCGACGTCGTTCAGGCCGAGCGGGCGGCTGTCGCCGGTCAGGGGGCCGTTCCAGCCGTTGCGGAAGCCCACGAAGTCCCAGCCGTGCACCTCGACGCCCTTGCGCACCACGGCGCGGATCACCGCGTTGAGCCCCGGGCAGTCGCCGCCGCCGGTCAGCACACCGACACGCATGAGAAGCCTCCGTCTGTTCTCTGGAGATGACAGTCACAGTTCGTCGAGCGCCAGCGTAGCGGCTTTCGTCTGGATCGGTGCAGCCCGTACCACCTGCCGAATCGGTCCGGCTCCGGGTTGTGCTAACTTGGGGCTGTGCAGCGCTATTACTGGTTTACGAAGCCGGCCCCGGGTGGGCTCGGCGGCGTGAACCTGCGCTGACGTCCACCCCCGAGCCGGATTCGTGAACCGGCTCGGCGAGGGTCCCCCGCGCGGGTCGGTGTCCATCAGGAAGGAACACCCCCGCCATGACGCTCTCCGCCGGTCCAGCGACCACCATCGGTGACCTGGACGCCGCGCGCACCACGTCGATCAGCCCGCTCATCTCCCCCGCGATGCTGCGCGAGGACCATCCGGCCGACGCCGGGGTCGCGAAGGTCGTGCGGCACGGCCGCGCCGACACCGTCGACATCCTCGAAGGCCGCGACGACCGCCTCCTCGTCGTGGTCGGCCCGTGCTCGGTCCACGACCCGGAAGCCGCCCTCGACTACGCCCGCCGGCTGGCCGCGAAGGCCGACGACCTGCGCGGCGAACTGCACATCGTGATGCGCGTGTACTTCGAGAAACCGCGCACCACGCTGGGCTGGAAGGGCCTGATCAACGACCCGGACCTCGACGGCACGTTCGCCGTCAACAAGGGCCTGCGGATGGCGCGGAAGCTGCTGCTCGACGTCTCCGCGCTCGGCCTGCCGGTGGGCTGTGAGTTCCTCGACCCGATCACGCCGCAGTTCATCTCCGACGTCGTGACGTGGGGCTCGATCGGCGCGCGCACCGCGGCGAGCCAGGTGCACCGCCAGCTGTGCAGCGCGCTGTCGATGCCGGTGGGGATCAAGAACTCCACCGAGGGCGACGTCCAGGTGGCGGTCGACGCGACCCGCGCGGCCGCGGCCAGCCACGTGTTCCCCGGCATCAACACCGACGGCCTCGCGGCCCTGCTGACGACGTCCGGCAACCCGGACTGCCACGTGATCCTCCGCGGCCACAACGCCGGCCCGAACTACGACGCGGCGACGGTGGCGGACACCCTGGCGCGGCTGGCCAGGTCGGGGCTGCCGGAGCGGGTGATCATCGACGCTTCGCACGGCAACAGCGGCAAGGACCACGTCCGGCAGGCCGGGGTGGTGCGGGAGCTGGCTTCGCGCATCGGCGAGGGCGAGCGCGGGATCGTGGGGCTGATGATGGAGAGCTTCCTGGCGGCGGGGCGCCAGGACCTGGACCTGGGGCACAGCGAGAAGCTGACGTACGGGCAGTCGATCACGGACGCGTGCCTGGCTTGGGACGACACCGCGCCGCTGCTGGACGAGCTGGCCGGGGCGGTCCGGGCGCGCCGCTGACGGCGGTCCCGCTCAGCGGCGGCGGAAGTACTCCTCGATGACTTCCCACCGGGCCAGGTTGTGCTTCGCGTCCGCCAGAGCGTCGTGCTGGTCGGTGGGGGCCGCCGGGAGCTTCGGCTTCCCGGCGTCCTCCCACCGCTGGCGCAGGTCGCGCGTGAAGCGCGGCAGCTGCCGCGGCAACGCCGGCATCGGGCCCCACAGCTGGGCCAGCGCGACGTGGTCGTAGGCCGCGAACCAGGCCCACAGCTCGATGCCGCCCGGGGGCTTGCCGAAGAACTCCAGCAGCCCCGCGCGGATCTTTTCGCGGCTCTGCCACGCCGGATCCGCCGGGGACGGCAGCTTGTCCAGGACGTTGTCGCGGACCCACGGCCCGGCCTTGGCCGGGTCGAAATCGGTCGAAACCGCGTAGAACTCGCGGCCCTGTTCGTCAACGACACCGATCGACACCAGGTCGATCGTCACGCCGTCCTCGATGAACTCGGTGTCGTAGAAGAAACGCACCGGTGAACCCTAGTGGGTCAGCCGACCTTCGAGTCCGGCACCCGGGCCGCGTCCGAGGCCGACGGCTGGGCCGGCACCTTCGGCTTGACGCCGGACGCCTCCGCGGCGAGCAGTTCCTTCGCCTTCGCCGCGTAGATGTCGACGTACTCCTGGCCGGAGAGCTCCATGAGCGCGTACATGATCTCGTCGGTGATCGACCGCTCGATGAAGCGGTCGCCCGCGAGGCCCTCGTACCGCGAAAAGTCGAGCGGCTTGCCGAAGCGGACCTCGAGGCGGCGCGGCCACCACATCTTGGAGCCGATCGGGTTGACCTTGTCCGTGCCGATCATCGCCACCGGGACGACCACGCCGCCGGAGTCCAGCGCGATCCGGGCGACGCCGGTCTTGCCCTTGTACAGCCGGCCGTCCGGGGAGCGGGTGCCCTCGGGGTAGATGCCGAGCAGGTGGCCGGCCTTGACCAGGCGGGTCGCGGTGTCGAGCGCGGCCTGGGCGGCGTTGCCGCCGGAGCGGTCGATCGGGAACTGGCCGACGCCGGTGAAGAACCACTTCTTGAGCAGGCCCTTGAAGCCGGGCTCGGTGAAGTACTCGGACTTGGCCGGGAAGGTCACCTTGCGCTTGACGCGCAGCGGCATGAAGAACGAGTCCGCGACCGCCAGGTGGTTGCCGGCCAGGATCGCGCCCCCGGTCTCGGGGATGTTTTCCGCGCCGACGACCTTCGTCGGCCACAGCGTCTTGAGCAGCGGACCGATGAACACCCACTTCATGAGCCAGTACAGCACCGGTGCCTCAGTCCTCCATCGCAGCTGTAGCCCCTGTCACCCGCGTCGGCCAGCCTACGAACCCCGGGGCCCGCCGCACAACGGCGGCCACCCGGTTACCACTCGGTCAGCGATCGATCTCACAGCGAATTCCCGGTCCGGGCGGAGCCCCACAAGGCCCGTCGGCCGTGAGAGCATGGACAGATCCACCGCTCACACGAAAGGCGATCGCATGGGCGTGCTCGCCGGCGCGGAACCGTTCGGCCACACCGGTTCGGCCGACACCGGGTTCCTGCTCTGCCACGGGTTCACCGGGACCCCGGCGAGCATGCGGGCCTGGGGTGACCACCTGGCCGGGGCCGGGTTCACCGTGCGCTGCCCGCTGCTGCCGGGTCACGGCACCCGCTGGCCGGACCTCAACCGCACGACGTGGGAAGACTGGTACGGCGCCGTCCGCGAAGCGCTCCTCGAGCTGCTCTCGACGTGCAAGACCGTCTTCGTCGGCGGCCTCTCGATGGGCGGCACGCTCACCCTGCGCCTCGCCGAGGAGTTCGGCGACCGGATCGCCGGGATCGTCCTGGTCAACCCGTCGGTGACCCGGCTGAAGTGGGACACGAAGCTGCTGCCGGTGCTGGGGAAGATCGTGCCGTCGGTGCCGGCGATCGCGAACGACATCAAGAAGCCGGGCGAGACGGAGCTGGCCTACCCGCGGACGCCGGTGCGCGCCGCGGCGAGCCTGGCGAAGCTGTGGGCCGTCGTGCGCGCCGACCTGGGCAAGGTGACGCAGCCGGTGCTGCTGCTGCACTCGTCGGTCGACCACGTCGTCGAGCCGGTGAACTCTCAGCTGGTGCTGGAGGGCGTGGCCAGCACCGACGTCACCGAGGTCGTGCTGGAGAACAGCTACCACGTGGCGACCCAGGACAACGACGCCGAGGTGATCTTCACGCGCAGCGTCGAGTTCGCCAAGGCGCACGCCGGACAGCCGGAGGAGACCGCATGAGCCGGGGGAAGGACGGGCCGGAGGACGTCGACGCGACGTTCGCCGAGATCGTCGCCGACCTGCGGGCCGGCGGGTTCGGGCTGCCCGAGCTGGACACCGCGGACACGGCGGACACCGTCGACGCGGCGGACACCGCCGACGCCGCGGGCCCGGGGACCGAGTCGCGCAAGACGCCGGACCGGCCGGCCGAGCCGCCCGCGGCCGAGAGCCCGCCGGAGACCGGCTGGCGGTCCGGGGGCACGACGTGGGACGCCACGATGTTCTCCGACGACCCGGCCGACGACGACGAGCACTATGTCCCGCCGGAGCCGCCGCCGCTGCCGCGGCCGAAGATGGGCGCGTTCCTCATCCTGCTGCTGTTCCTGGCCGGGCTGTTCCTGCTGATCCTGCCCGGGGCCATCGGCGTCGGCCCGACGGTCGCGACGCCGCTGGGCATCCTCGCGCTGGCGACGGCGATCGCGCTGCTGCTGCTCCGCGTCCGCCAAGGTCCGCCGCCCGGCGCCGACCCGAGCAACGGCGCCCAGGTCTGACCGGTCGGGCGATGACCATCGAGTTCAGTCCCTCGCGGCGGTCGACCGTCGGCGCGGAGTGGGAGCTCGGCCTCGTGGACCGCCGCAGCGGCGAGCTGTCCTCGGTGGCCGGGCAGATCCTCGAGGCGGTGCGCCCGGACGGCGCGGCCGAGCACCCGAAGATCAAGCAGGAGCTGCTGCTCAACACCATCGAGGTGATCACCGGCGTCTGCGACACGATCGCCGAGGCGAAGGCCGACCTGAACGACTCCCTCGACGTCCTGCACAGCGTCGCCGACCCGCTCGGCGTGGAGATGTTCTCGGCCGGGACGCACCCGTTCTCCAACTGGTACCAGCAGAAGGTCACCGACAAGGAGCGGTACGCGAAGCTGATCGACCGCACCCAGTGGTGGGGCCGGCAGATGCTGATCTACGGCGTCCACGTGCACGTCGGGGTCGACCACCGCGACAAGGTGCTGCCGATCCTCGACGCGCTGCTCAACTACGCGCCGCACCTGCAGGCGCTCTCGGCGTCGTCGCCGTACTGGGGCGCCGAGGACACCGGGTACGCGTCGAACCGGGCGCTGATGTTCCAGCAGCTGCCGACGGCCGGGCTGCCGTTCCAGTTCCGGAAGTGGGCCGAGCTGGAGAGCTACGTCGACGACATGTTCACCACCGGCGTGATCGACCACTTCTCGGAGATCCGCTGGGACATCCGGCCGGCCCCGCACCTGGGCACGATCGAGATGCGGGTCTGCGACGGCCTGCCGACGCTGGAGGAGGTCGGCGCGATCGCGGCGCTGACGCAGTGCCTGGTCGACGACTTCAGCGAGCGCCTCGACGACGGCGAGATCCTGCCGACGCTCCCGCCGTGGCACGTCCAGGAGAACAAGTGGCGCGCGGCCCGCTACGGCACCGACGCGATCATCATCCTGGACGCGGCCGGACGCGAGCGCCTGGTCACCGACGACGTCGCCGACCTGCTGGACCGCCTGGAGCCGGTGGCGCGGCGCCTGGACTGCGTCGCCGAGCTGCGCGACGTCGAGACGATCCTGGAGTACGGCCCGAGCTACCGGCGGCAGCGGGCGGTGGCGCAGCAGCACAAGGGCAGCCTGAAGGCCGTGATGGCGTCCCTGGTCGCCGAGATGCGCGACGGCATCTCGAAGGACTAGAGCTCGTCGAGCTGGCTACGCAGCGTGCCGGGGCCGAGAATCGACGCACCGAGGGCCTCGACCCGGCCCCGCAGCTCACGATCGGCCGTCGCGACGAGCACCCGGCCCTTCTGCTGCCCGACGACCTCGACGATCTTCGAGTCCCCATCGGCGTCCGCGGCGACAACCTCGACCCCGGGCACGGACTCGACGTGCTTGGCCTTGCCCTCGACAACCAGGACAACGCGCGGCCACCAGGTCACGGCCGGGTCATCCGGGTCCGGTACGCCGGCCTCGGCGAGTTTCACGAGCTGGTCACGCAGGCGTTCGGCGGCCCCGTGCCGATCCCGCCACCAGCCATCCGGCCGCGAGCCGACGACGTTCGCTGCGTCGACGACAAAAACGAGCTCCTCCCCGACGCGGTCACGCAGGCGCGGCCACGCGGCGGCGAAGTCGCGGTGCAGCCGGTAGGAGGGGACGTCGTCGGGATCCACCCAGCGCACCTCCGCACTTTCGGTGTTGGCAACCCGCGCCTCGGCCCCATCGGCCAGGGCGAGGACGGTGGTGTAGCTCCAGTCCCCATGGTCCACCACGGAGGCAGAGACCGCTCGGAAGGCATCAGCGGAAACGGAGGCTTCTTCGAAGGCTTCACGCGCGGCGGCGGTCACGGCGGTCTCACCGGCTTCGATGGCCCCGCCAGGCAGCGCCCAGGTCCGGCCGTGGTGCACCCACCAGGCACGGCGCTGCAGGAGAACACCCCGAGCGGGATCGAAGAGCAGCAGCCCGGCGGCACCGTAGCGCCCCCAGTGGAGATGCCCGCAGGAGCACCGGACAAAGACGCTCGCGGACGGCTGGCTCACGTGTCCAGCGTTTCACAGTCGGCCCCGAATCACCGCTCCGCGCACTTCCGACGGCCACGGGCGAAGCCGGGAAAGGCCACGGCAGCAGACGACCGGAAGACGGCAGGAGCCCACACCCCCCGCAACCCCGATCCGAAGCCAGAACACGGCCGGGGGGGGCGGGGGGGGGGGGGGGTGGGGGCTCTGTGGTTAGCGTCGGGGCTTGGTCGAACTAGCACGCCTCCG
>NZ_JBVJOW010000003.1:198763-252144 GCF_055582965.1 Amycolatopsis sp. NPDC104863 | reverse complement strand
CCCCCAACCCCAAACCCCCCCCCCCCCCCCCCCGCCCCCCCCCCCCCCCCCCTCCCCCCCCCCCCCCCCCGGCCGTAGTCACAATCAGGCTTCGGGGTGGCGGGAAACCCGGAAGGGGTCAGCCACGGCCTGAAACGGGGCAGCCGCCATCCGCAAGCGGTCAAACCGGAGTCTTCGCCGCTTCCAGCGCCAACGCAGCCGCACCGACAATCGCCGTGTCATCACCCAAGTGAGCAGTCCTGATCCGAGCCAACGGCCGATGCCGAGCCCCGGTGATAGCCCCCGCGTAATGCTCCCGAGCCTCATCCAAAAACAACGGCGCCGACTCCGAAACACCCCCACCGATCACGATGATCTCCGGGTCGAAAACATCCGCCACCAGAGCCAGGCCCTCACCGAGCCACTTGGCCAGCTCGGCCATCGCCAGCTGGGCAATCGGATCACCGTCGCGAGCCGCTCCCGCCACGCGCCGTCCCGTGACCGAGCCCGGGTCACCCGCAACCTGCGGGGCCAGCACCGTCGACCGCCCCGGGTGCCGCGCGAGCAGCTCCACCGCCGTCGCCGCCAGCGCCGTCCCGCTGCAATAACGCTCCCAGCAGCCGTACTTGCCACACGGGCACGGCCGCCCGCCGCGGACCACCGTCAAATGTCCCAGCTCCGGCGCCACGCCGTACGCACCGCGGAACAGCTTGCCGTCCAGCAGCAGACCCGCTCCGATCCCGGTCCCCAGTGCCACCAGCGCCGCCACATGGGCGCCGCGGGCCGCGCCGAAGCGGTGCTCGCCCACCATCGCCGCGTTGACGTCGTGCTCCAGCAGCACCGGCAGGCCGACCCGCTTCTCGATCCGGTCCGCGACCGGCGCGCCGCGCCAGGCCAGGTGCGGCGCGAACATCACCGACCGGCGGTCGCGCGCCACGAACCCGGCCACGGCCAGGCCGACGCCCGCCACCTCGTGCCGGTTGCGCAGGTCCTCGACCACACCCGCGATGGCGTCCTCGAGGGCGCCTTCCTCGCTCGGCGTCGCGACCCGCGCCGTGTCGAGCAGGGAGCCGCGCTCGTCCACCACGCCGGCCCGGACACTCGTCCCGCCGACGTCCACCCCTATCGTCCGCACTCAGCTCTCCCGATCCGGCCGCCACTCGTCCCGTCTGCGGACGGTGATGTGCTGCACCCGCGGCGACGCCGCCGAAGCGTCCGCCGGCGGCCGCGGCGCGGGCCGGAACCCGGGCATGTGCACACCCTCGTCCGGCTCCCAGCGGTCCGCGAGCACCGCGCGCAGCAGGGCGACCAGCTGCGCGAGCTGCTCGACCAGCCGGGCGGCCAGCTCGGGGCGCTCACCTCGCACAACGGCGACGATCGCACACAGCGGGCACCAGCCGCACGCCGAGCCGTCCGCGTTCGCCTGGTCAGGGTCACCGTGCCCGGCGGCGAGGACGCCCTCCAGCCACGGCGCCGCCTTCTCCACGACCAGCTCGGCGAGCAGGCGGATCTCCTCCGCGAGCCGCGGCCCGTGTTCGTCTTCGCTCACCCGCGTCCCCGGTTCCCGGCCAGGCTCACCAGCAGGCCGTCGGCGTCGGATTCCGCGCCGGTGATCCGGCACGGCCGCAGCGCCTCCGGCAGGGCGATGAGCCTGCGGAAGCCGTCCACGGTGATCGCCAGGTCGTCGTCGACGCGGGCGAGGTCGACCTCGGCGTCCCGGCCCAGCGGGATCGCGACGCGCAGGGTGTACCCGCCGGCCGCCGGCCGCACGCGCAGCAGCGGGGTGACGGGGGTCCCGTCGCCGTCGAGGGGGTCGCCGTCGCGGTACAGCTCGGCGGCGATCTCCAGCAGCGCGGGCAGCCCGACCGGCTCGACGGCGCGGTGCTCGACCCGGGCGACCCGGGTGAAACCGGCCGCGGTGAGCTCGGCCAGCACGGCGTCCTGCTGGGTCCGGCGCGTGCGCAGCCACGACGCGGCCCCGCCGCGCCAGAACCCGGGCGCGGGCATCAGCCGGTTGGCGACCAGGCCGTCGACGGCGATGCCGCGCAGGGCGAGCGAGCTGAGGGTGCGCCGCGCCTCGGCGACCACCACGCGCTCGGGGGTCAGCACCAGCCGGACGGTGGTCACCGACGGCTCGGTCAGCAGCGCGCGCAGGCCGTCGAGGTGGGTGCCGAGGCGGCGCACGGACTCGCTGACGCGGCGGTTGAACAGCCGGGTCAGGTAGCCGGAGACGGCTTCGGGCAGGGCGAGCAGCCGCAGGGTCTCGGCCGTCGGCCCGCAGTCGACGACGATGGTCTCCCACGGCCCGTCCTCGGCGAGCCGCCGGACCTCGGTGAGCGCGAGCAGCTCGTCGACGCCGGGGAGGACCGTCAGTTCTTCGGCATCGAGGGTGTCGAGTCCCGCGCCGGACAGCACGGTCTGCAGCTCGGCGCGCAGCCGGTGCCAGATGGTGTCGACGAGCGTCCGGGAGTCCAGCTGGACGGCCGAGAGGAGAGCGTCCACTTCGGACGGTTCGGCGCCGAGGGTGTGGCCGAAGGCGTCGCCGAGCGAGTGCGCCGGGTCGGTGGACACGACGAGGGTCTTCCTGCCGCGGGCGGCCAGGGCGGCGCCGGTCGCCGCGGCCAGCGTGGTCTTCCCGACACCCCCCTTGCCGGTGAACAGCAGGATCCGCACCCGGTTACCCCTCGGCCCGCTTCTTGAGCTCCTTGAGCGCGGTGTCCATGACCATCTTCTCGGCCTTGCGGCGCAGCAGGCCGATCATCGGCAGCGCCAGCTCGACCGACAGCGTGTAGGTGACGCGGGTGCGGCCGCCGAGGTCCTCCAGGGCGTACCGGCCGTTCTGCGCCTTCTGCATCTGGCCCTTGACCAGGTGCCAGCTGACGCCGAGGCCGTCGCCGTCCCAGTCGTACTCGAGGGTGTAGACGTCCTTGATCGGGCCCGCGTCGAGGGTCAGCTTGACCTGCTTGGCCCGCCCGTCACCATCGGTGTCGAGGACCTCGGCCTGCTGGACCGCCTTGGCCCATTCCGGGTAGGCGGGGAAGTCGGCGATCACGGCCATCACCCGCGTGGGCTCGGCGTCGACCTCGATGGACTGTGTGGACTGCTCGGCCATGGGACGAAGCGTAGCCGCCGCGGTCGGTCACCAGCGCAGCACGTAGGGCTGCCCGGTCTCCTTGAAGTGACCCACGTTACGGCACTCGGTCAGCCCGACCCGGGCGCGCGCGGACAGCGGCTGGTGCACGTGCCCGAACACCGACCAGCGCGGGCGCTGCTCCCGGATCAGCTCCAGCAGCGCCGTGGAGCCGATCTCGTTGCGCCGCGCGACGACGTCGTAGGTCAGCTCCGGCAGGGCGGGCGGGCCGTGCGTGCAGAGCACGTCGACGTCGGTGAGCGCGGCCACCCCGCGGTCGTAGTCCTCACGATCCCGCAGGTAGGGACGCCAGGCGGCGCCTTTGCGGCGGCGCGGGACGACCCCGTCCGGCAGCAGCGCGCCGCCGACGAACCCGAAGCGGAGGCCGCCGATCTCGGTCACCTCGCCGTCCAGGACGCGGATGCCCTCGCCGGTGAACTCGGGCCACATCGCCGGGGTGTCGACGTTGCCGGGCGTGGCGTAGGTGGGCGCGGTCATCGCCGCGAAGAGCGTCGCGTACTGGGCGCGGATGGCCTCGTCGACCGCGGCGGCCGGGTCGTCGAGGCTCGCCCAGAGCGTCCGCGAGTAGGCAACGGTTTCGTCACGGGTGCCCTCACGGCGCAGCCGGGCGAACTCGCCGACCTTTTCGGCGCCGAACAGCGCGCCCATGATGCCCTTGTCGTGCTCCCGGTAGTCGACGAAGTCGAGCAGGTCGCCGAGCACGACCAGCGCGTCGGCCCCGTCCCCCGCCCGCTTCAGCGCGTCGGCGTTGCCGTGCACGTCCGAGACGACGTGTACCCGCACCCAGCTTCCCCTTAGCTTTCGCCCCGAGGAGGAACGCCGGGCTCACGCCCGTCCTCCAGGATCTCCTTCAGCCCGAGTGCGATCGCCTTCGCCGCGCGGGCCCGCCGGTCGAACTCCCGGCGCAGGTCGCGCGGCGCCAGCGCCCGGGGCGTCCCGGCCGCGTCGGCGGGGGTCGCCCGCAGGAAGTAGTGCAGCAGGGTGCCGTCGAGCACCGGCTCGAGCCACACCTCCATCGTACCGACGAGCGCGCCCCGGACGGTCCAGCGCAGGCCCTTGTCCCCCCGGTCGGTGTAGACCTCGAGGACCAGGTCGGGCCAGTAGCGCCGCCAGGACGCCGGTGCGGCGAAGACCGCGGCCACGGTGGCCGGCGGAACGGCGAGGAACGTCTCGTCGACGATGTCGAGTGAGGGTGGCGCGTTCACGTGCGAAGAATGTCACGCCCTCGCCGTGCGACGGCGATCAGCATGGTCTTAAGGTGCTCACCACGCTAAGTTGACTGGCGGGTAACAGCGGTGTCGCCTGCCGCACGCGTTGAACACGGAGGTCCACGTGCGCGAATACAGCGCTCCCGCCGGGAAGCCGGTGGCCGACGACGAAAACATGTCCGACGTCGTCTGGGCGAACGCCGAGCGGTTCTCCGACGTGGTGAGCTTCCGCCGCCAGGTCGAGGGCAGCTGGCTGGACGTGACCGCCAAGGAGTTCGCCGGCGAGGTGCTGGCCGTCGCCAAGGGCATGGCCCAGGCCGGGATCGGCCGCGGCGACCGCGTCGCGATCATGTCGAAGACCCGCTACGAGTGGACGCTGATCGACTTCGCGATCTGGGCGGCCGGCGCGGTGACCGTCCCGATCTACGACACCTCGTCCCCCGAACAGGTGCACTGGATCCTCTCCGACTCGGCCGCGAAGGCCGTGTTCGTCGAGACGAACGGCCACGCGGCCGCGGTCGACGAGGTCCGGAGCCGGCTCATCGACCTGGACCACACCTGGCAGATCGAGGGGGACTCCCCCGCCGTCGAGGAGCTGGCCGCGCTGGGCGCCGGGCTGTCCGACGACGAGCTGCACGAGCGCCGCCGCGAGGTCGTCGCCGACGAGCTGGCCACGATCGTCTACACCTCGGGCACCACCGGCCGCCCCAAGGGCGTCGAGCTGACCCACCGCAACCTGCTGGCCGAGATCCGCGCCGACATCGAGGCGTTCCCGCAGCTGATGGAGCAGGGCAACTCGCTGCTGTGCTTCCTGCCGCTGGCGCACGTGCTGGCCCGCGCGATCGCCGTCACCGCGCTCACCGCCCGGGTCACCCTCGGGCACACGCCGGACGTCAAGAACCTGGTCGCCGACCTGGGCACCTTCCGGCCGACGTTCGTCGTCGCGGTGCCGCGGGTGTTCGAGAAGGTCTACAACTCAGCGAAGCAGAAAGCCCACGGCGACGGCAAGGGCAAGATCTTCGACGCCGCCGAAGCCGTCGCGGTCGCCTACAGCGAGGCGCAGGACAAGGGCGGCGCCGGTGTCGCGCTGAAGCTGAAGCACCTGGCGTTCGACAAGCTCGTCTACGGCAAGCTGCGCGCGGCCCTCGGCGGCCGTTGTGTGGCGGCGGTGTCCGGCGGCGCTCCCCTGGGTGCGCGGCTGGCGCACTTCTTCCGCGGCATCGGCGTCCCGGTGTTCGAGGGCTACGGCCTGACCGAGACGTCCGCGGCGGCGAACGTCAACACCCAGACGGCGTTCCGCGTCGGCACGGTCGGCAAGCCGGTCAACGGCACGTCGGTCCGCATCGCCGACGACGGCGAGGTCATGCTCAAGGGCGACGTCGTCTTCCGGGCGTACTACAACAACCCGCAGGCGACGGCCGAGTCGCTCACCGACGGCTGGTTCCACACCGGCGACCTCGGCGAGCTGGACGTCGACGGCTTCCTCAAGATCACCGGCCGCAAGAAGGAGATCATCGTGACGGCGGGCGGCAAGAACGTCGCCCCGTCCGGCCTCGAGGACACGATCAAGGCGGCCCCGCTGGTGAGCCAGGCGATGGTGGTCGGCGACCAGCGCCCGTTCATCGCCGCGCTGGTGACGGTGGACGAGGAGTACTTCCCGTCCTGGAAGTCCCAGCACAACAAGCCGGCGGCGGCCACGGTCGCCGACCTGGCCACCGACGCCGACCTGCTCGCGGAGATCCAGGCCGCGGTCGACGAGGCGAACAAGCAGGTGTCCAAGGCCGAGGCGATCAAGAAGTTCACGGTGCTGGCCAACGACTTCACCGAAGCCGGGGGCGAGATCACCCCGAGCCTCAAGCTGAAGCGAAACGTGGTCTCGAAGAACTACGCGAACGACATCGAAGGCCTGTACAAGAAGTAGGCGTCACTCGAGCCGCTGGGCCGCGACGAAGTCGCGGTACCAGCGGAAACTCGCCCGCGGTGTGCGGGCCTGCGTCGCGTAGTCCACGTGCACCAGGCCGAACCGGTGCTTGTACCCGTGGGCCCACTCGAAGTTGTCGAGCAGGGACCAGCAGAAGTACCCCCGCAGGTCGACCCCCGCCGCCGCGGCCGTGCGCGCCGCCTCGATGTGCTCGCTCAGGAACGAGATGCGCTCGTAGTCGGCGAGATCGCTCCGGTCGGCGTACACGCAGCCGTTCTCGGTGACGTACATCGGAGGCAGGCCCGGGTAGCGGTTGTGCAGCCCGACCAGGGCTTCGGTGAGCCCCTCGGGCTCGACCGGCCAGCCCATGCCCGTGCGCGGGACGTCCGGCACACGCGTCGTGTCGACGCCGATGTCGGCCACCGTGCGGCGGGCCGGGACCGGCTCGCGGTGCGGCGCGTCCGCGACGTGCAGCCGGTAGTAGTAGTTGACGCCCAGGTAGTCCAGGGGCTGCCCGATCGTCGCCAGGTCGCCGTCGTGGCGGAACGAGAAGTCCGTGACGCCGTCGAACATCGCCGCCAGGCCCGGCGCGTAGCGGCCGCCGAACAGCGGGTCGGTGAACTGGCGGCGCAGCAGCGTGTCCTGACGAGCCGCCGCAGCGGCGTCGGCGGCCGAGTCCGTCACCGGCACCGCGGGCGACTGGTTGAGCACGATCCCGAACTGGTGCTGCGGTGGTGCCTGCGCCCGCATCGCCTGGACCGCCAGGCCGTGGCCGAGCAGCAGGTGGTGGGCGGCGGCGAGCGCGCCGTGCCCTTCCCGCGCGCCCGGCGCGTGCCGTCCTTCGCCGTACCCCGCGACCGCGCACGGGTACGGCTCGTTCAGCGTCGTCCAGTGGTCGACGACGTCGCCGAGCTCGGCGTGCACCAGCGCGGCATAGTCGGCGAACCGGGCCGCCGTGTCGCGCGACCGCCAGCCGCCGTTGTCCTCCAGCGCCTGCGGGAGGTCCCAGTGGTAGAGCGTGAGGAACGGCTCGATCCCGTGCTCCCGCAGGGCTTCGACGAGCTTCCGGTAGAAGCCGATCCCCTTCGGTGCGGCGCCGCCGCGGCCGGACGGCTGGATCCGCGGCCAGGACACCGAGAACCGGTAGGAGTCGACGCCGAGCGCGGCGAGCAGGGCGACGTCACGCGGCCAGCGGTGGTAGTGGTCCGCCGCCGGCTCGCCGGTGTCACCCCCGGCCACCGCGCCGGGGACCGCCGCGAAGGTGTCCCAAATGGACGGTCCACGGCCGTCCGCGGTGGTCGCGCCCTCGATCTGGAACGCCGAGGTCGCGACACCCCAGCGGAAGCCGGGCGGGAAGACCGCTTTTCGGGGGTCCGGGTGGCGAAGCCCCTGGCCCGGGGCGAAGCCCCGGTTGTCACAGCTGGTCACGGTCATCTCCGGGAGGTCAGCCCTTGAGCGCGCCCTGCATGATGCCGCCGACGATCTGGCGGCCGAACAGCAGGAACACGAGCAGGACGGGGACGGTGCCGATGGTGGCGGCGGTGAGCACGAGCGTGTAGTCGGTGGTGTAGCCACTGGCCAGGGTGGACAGTGCGGTCTGGACGGTCGGGTTCTCCGGCACCAGCACGACCAGCGGCCAGAAGAAGTCGTTCCACGCCTGCATGAACGTGAACAGCCCGAGCACCGCCGCGGCCGGGCGGGCGGCCGGCAGCGCGACGTGCCAGAACAGCCGCAGCGAGTTGCAGCCGTCCATCCGCCCGGCCTCCAGGAGCTCCAGCGGCAGCGCCCGCTCGAAGTACTGGCGCATGAAGAACACGCCGAACGCGGTCACCAGGCCGGGCACGATGACCGCCTGCAGCTGCCCGGCCCACCCGAAGTCGGCCATCATCATGTAGAGCGGCACGACACCCAGCTCGGTCGGGATCGCCTGGGTGGCGATGACGACGAGCAGCAGCACGGTCCGGCCGCGGAAGCGCAGCTTGGCGAAGGCGAACCCGGCGAGCGTCGAGAACAGCACCACGGACACGGTGATCGTGCCCGCGACGATCATCGAGTTCCCCAGCGCCAGCGCGAACTCCGACTCGTCGAAGACCCGGGCGATGTTCTCGAACAGGTGCCCGCCGGGCACGAGCACCGGCGGCACGCTGCCGACGGCTTCCGTCGTCTGCGAAGCCACGACGAACGACCAGTACACGGGGAACGCCGAGCCGGCCAGGATCGCGATCAGCGCGGCGTAGGTCCACGGGCTCGCGACCCGGCGCACGAGGCGCCGGGCCCGCCCTGGGGCCGCAGGCGGCGCGGGCGCGGCCGGGGTCAGCACGGTGGTCATGTCCGCTCCTCAGTCGGTTTGGATGCGCCGGGTCACCAGGTACGACAGGCCCGCGACGAGCATCGTGACCACGGCCAGCACCAGCGCGATCGCCGAGCTGTACCCGAAGTCGTACTTGGTGAAGCCCTGCTCGTAGAGGTAGAGCGCGGCGGTCTGGAACTGCCGGTCCGACCCGCCGGTGGCCGCGGCCGTGCCGGGGTTGAACAGCAGCGGCTCGGCGAGCAGCCGCATGTTCCCGGTTGTCGCGATCACCGTCGAGAAGATGATCTGCGGCCGCAGCAACGGGACGGTGATCCGCCAGAACTGCTGCCACCCGCGGGCGCCGTCGAGCGTCGCGGCCTCGTACATGCTCGACGGGATCGCCTGCATCGACGCCAGGAAGATCAGCGCGTGGTAGCCGGTCCAGCGCCACACCACCATCGCCGCGATGGCGGTGTGGGAGCTGGCCGTGCCGGCCTGCCAGTCGACGTGCCCGCCGCCGAACCAGCTCAAGCCCCAGTTCACCAGGCCGAAGTCCCGGCCGAACAGCTGCGCGAAGATGATCGTCACCGCCGCCACCGAGGTGATGTTCGGCAGGATCATCCCCATCCGGAACAGCGTCCGCCCGCGCAGCCGGCGGTTGAGCAGGTGCGCGATGCCGAGCGCGAACAGGATCTGCGGGATCGTGGTCAGCAACCACAGGCTGACCGTGTTCCCCATCGCGTTCCAGAAGTACGCGTCGTGGAACAGCAGCTGGTCGTAGTTGCCGAACCCGATGAACGTCGCACCCTCGGCGTCGAGCAGGTTGCGCTTCTGCAGCGACACGAAAGCCGTGTAGAGCAGCGGGAACAGCCCGAAGACGCCGAAGATCAGGAAGTACGGGCTGATGAAGCCGAACGGCGACAGCTTGACGTCCCACTTGTGCCGCCGGTCGGCGAACGTCAGCGCCATTACTTGATCTTCGCCACGTCACCGACCAGCTGCTGCCAGGCCGCCGCGCCGTCCTGCTTGCCCTGCTCGACGCGCTGCATCGCGTTGCCGAACTCGGTCTGGACGTCGCCCGCCTTGGGGCCCTGGTACTGCGGGTTCAGCTTCTTGGCGGCGTCGGTGAAGAGCTTGCCGACGGGAGCGTTGTTGAAGAACGGGTTGGTGTAGCCGGTGATCTTCGGGTCGTCGTAGAGCGACGGCGTCGAGGGCAGCAGGCCCTGGCTGGTGAAGACCTTCGCCTGCTGCTCGGGCGCGGTCAGCCACGCGGCGAGGTCGGCGGCTTCCTTGGTGTGCTTGCCCTGCTTGGGGACGGTCAGGTACGAGCCGCCCCAGTTGCCACCGCCGCCGGGCACGCTCGCGACGTCCCACTTGCCCGAGGTGTCCGGCGCCTGGTCCTTGATCTTGGTCATCATCCAGGCGGGGCAGGTGACGGTGGCGAACTGGCTCTGCGTGAAGCCGGTGTTCCAGGTCGGCGTGCTGTAGAGCAGGCCGGCGCTCAGGTTCGCCTTGACGGCGTCGACGACCTGGTCCCAGCCGGTGCGCAGCGCCGGGTTGCTGGCGACGACGAGCTGGTCGCTCTGGTCGTAGTAGCCGACCGGCGCCTGGCCGAAGATCGCGTTGAGCACGGTCGGGCCGCCGTCCATCCACTTGACGCCGTTCGGCGCCTTGGCCTGGAAGCGCTTACCGGCGTCGAAGAACGCCTGCCAGGTGGGCCAGAGCGCGGAGACGGCGTCGCGGTCGGCGGGCAGCCCGGCGTTCTGGAGCAGGTCACGGCGGTAGCAGATGGCGAGGCCGCCGACGTCGGTGCCGTAGCCGATCTGCTGGCCGCCCTTGCCCAGCGACGCCGCCCACTTCCAGCCCAGCCAGCGGTCCTTGAGCTTGTCGCCGCCGACGGTGTTGAGGTCGACGAACTTGTCCGGTGTCGCCTTGAACTGGGCGACGTACCCGGTGTCGATGGCTTCGATGTCCGCGGCGCCGCCGCCGGTGGCCAGGTGGGCGGCGAGGTTCTTGTGGTGGTCGGAGTAGGACGCGGTCCGCTCGGTGATCTCGATGTCCGGGTGGGCCGCCTGGTACTCCTTGATCAGGTCGGTGTAACCGAAGTTGCCGAAGAGGCCGAGGCTGAGCTTGACCTTCCCGCCGCCGCCGGCGTCGCTGCTGCCGCAGGCGCTCAGCGCGGTGACCGCGGCCAGGCCGGCGCACACCAGGCCGGCGATCAGGCGGATCCGGCGGGTTGTCGTTTTCGGGCGCATGAGATCTCCGTTGTTCTGCGGGCCGATCGGAAAACGCGGGACCCATGAGAGCGCTCCCAGGCCTGGTTCGTCAAGTAACGAAAAGGTAACTTGCTGACGGGTTTCCGCAGACAGAGATCATGTGCTACAGATGTAACCGGTTACAGCTCAGGAGGTCGCCATGGTCACCGCGCGCGAAATCGCCCAGCTCTGCGGGGTCTCGGTCGCGACCGTGTCCCGGGTGTTCAACCGCCCCGCGACGGTCAGCGCGGCCACGCGTGAACACGTCGAGCGCGTCGCCCGGGAGCTCGACTTCTCCCCCAACGAGTCGGCGCGGGCGCTGTCCCGGCAGCAGTCGGCGATGGTCGGGCTGGTCTGGGACACCGACCACCGGCGGCCCGGCTGGCGGCACCCGTTCCTGCAGGACCTGTTGCTGGGCCTCAAGTCCGCGCTCAGCTCGCACGGGTACCACCTGCTGCTGCTCGCCACGAGCGACGACGCCCGCGACCGCAACCCCGGCGTGTCGCTGGCCGACCCGGTCGCCTACATCGGCATGACCCGGCGGCACCACCTGGCCGGACTGGTGCTGATCGACAGCGGGACCGACGCCGAGGCGTTCACCACGTTCGCCCAGTCCGGGCTGCCGTGCGTCGCGGTGGACGTCGCGCTGTCGGGGCCGCGGGCGACCTACGTGACGTCGGACAACGCGGCGGGCGCGGCGGAAGCCGTCCGGCACCTGGCCGCGCTCGGCCACCGGCGCATCGCGACGATCACCGGCCCCCGCGGCAACACCCCCGCCGCCGCCCGCGCCGAGGGCTACCGGCGCGGCCTGGCCGAAGCGGGCCTGCCGGCGCGGGAGGACTACGTGGTCACCGGCGACTTCTACCGCGAAAGCGGGTTCGTCGGCATGCGCCGGCTGCTGGCCCGCAAGGACCCGCCGACGGCGGTGTTCGCGGCCAGCGACGAGATGGCGGTCGGCGCCCTGCTGGCGGCCCGCGCGGCCGGCCTGCGCGTGCCGGCGGACCTGGCGGTGGTGGGCTTCGACGACATCGAGGTGGCGTCCCTGGTCGACCCGGCGCTGACGACGGTGGCCCAGGACAAACCGGGCTTCGGCACGGCGGCGGCGGGCGCACTGCTGGCGATGATCGAAACCGGGACGGCCCCGGATCCGGTGCACCTGCCGACGAAACTGGTGGTCCGCGACTCCTGCGGCACCTAGCCGGTGATCTTCGTGTCCCAGTCGATGTGGTGCGAGTAGAGCCAGCCGCGCTCTTCACCGACGTCGCCACCGGCGCTCGCCTTCACCAGCTTCTCGACCCGCTCGCGCCGCAACCCTTCGTACGCCGCGAAAGCCGTCTTCGGATCCGGGAGGTCGCGCAGGCACTGCGCGAGGACCACGCTGTCCTCCAGCGCCATCGACGCGCCCTGCCCGGCGGCCGGGGACGCGGCGTGCGCGGCGTCGCCGGTCAGGACCATCTCGGGCGTCGACCAGATCCGCGTCTCGGGGACGTCGTAGGAGTGCCCGCCGAACACTTCGTCGCCCGTGGCGGCGATGATTTCCGCGCAGGGCAACGCGTTGTCGTCGGCGAACGTCGTGTGCGCGAACTCGCGCCAGCCGGCCGGGGTGACGGCCGCGATCTCCTCGCGGGAGCGCTCGGCGTCCGGGATGCGGGCGAACCAGAACGTGGCGCCGTCCGGGTCGGTCGTGAACCCGAAGGCCGCCTTGCTGCCGCGGACCATCCGGTAGATCCCCGGCGCCGACGGCAGGCCCGCAGCGCGCGTGTAGCCGTAGACGACGGTCAGCCCGGTGTAGCGCGGTTCGTCCGCCGCCGGGTCGATCAGCCGCCGGACGACCGAGCGCAGGCCGTCGGCGCCGACCAGGACGTCTCCGGTCTCGGTGGTGCCGTCGGCGAACTCCGCGGTGACTCCGCCGGGCCCGGTCCGAGCGTCCACCAGGCGTTTGCCACGCTCCAGCGGGACACCGCGGCGCGTGGCTTCGTCCTGGAGGACGCGGTAGAGCGTGGCGCGGGTCAGGGTGCGTGGGCCGTCGAGGCCTTCGGTGTCGAACTCACGCCGTCCGACGGTTTCCCCGGTCGGCGCCACCAGCTCGACGCCGTACGCGGCGAACGAGGCGTCGATCACCGGCCGGTCGGCGCCGATCGCGCGCAGGGCGTCCATGCCGTTGTGCATGATCGTGAGGAACGCGCCGATGTCGTCCCCGCCGGCCGGGTAGGCCTCGAAGACGACCGGGTCGTGCCCCGCCAGCTTCGCCGCCATCGCCGTGACCGTGCCGGAAATGCCGCCACCCGCGACCAGAACTCGCACCGTGCTCCCCCTCGTGGACTCCGCGTGCCGCCGTCCACGACGTTACCGTGACGGCGGCACGCGGCGCTCACTCCTTGGCGCCACTGGTGGCGATGTCGCCGTTGAGGCCCCGGGGGTAGAAGCCGCCCGAGCTCACCTTGTCCGGGTTGAGGTAGGCGACGTTGAGCACGCGGTCGGCGGAGCGGCCGAACGCGATGCCGTTGGCGTCGGCCGGGACGAGGTTGGCCTTGCCGTCCTTGAGCACGCCTTCGTCGTCGTCGGCCTTGCCGTCGAGGCTGTCGCGGGCGTCGGAGATCTTGTTCGTGACGTCGCCGAGGCCGCGTTCGAACAGCTGCCCGCGCACGATGCCCGCGTGGTAGGCCTCGACCGCGAGGATGCCCGCCGCCGCGTCGAGGAACGTCTTGTTGTTCACCAGCGGCGCCGCGCCCTTGTAGGCGGACACGCCGACGTCCTCGAAGAGGAACGCGGCGAGCAGGAAGTTGTTCTCGCTCGCGAACGGGTCGAAGGTCTGGCCTTCCTTGATCACGCCCGCGGCCTGCATGGCGGCGGTGAAGCTGTTCTGGAAGTCGATCTCCGGCTGCGCGACGGCGGCTTTGTCGAGCGCCTTGCGCAGGAAGGTGACGTGGGCGACCTCGTCGCCGGCGATCTCCTGGACGATCTGCTTGGTGTGCTCGCTCTTGAACTTCACGGCGTGCCCGCCGGAGACCTTGCCCAGGTTGCCGACACCGTTGACGTACTTCTCGTTCAGCCCGTAGCCGTAGACGGCGAACGAGTACAGGTTCGCCTCGAGGTACTCCAGGTTGAGCGCGAAGTTCAGCACCGCGGCGTCGCTGGCGGCGGCGTCCTGCGCGTTCTGCTCCGGGTACTGCGAAGTCGCGCCCGCCGAGCCGAGGCCCAGCGACAGCGCGGTTCCGAGCGCGCCGGCACCCGCAACGCCGAGCCCCGCCGCTCCCGCAGCCTTGAGGAAGCGGCGGCGGTCGGTCGCGTTCTCCGCGCTGCGCTCGACGAGCTGCTGTGTGTAGCGTTTTCCGAACACCGGGGGACGTCCTCTCGTGACGAGTTCGTCCACCTCACCCACCGGTCATACGTACCCGGACGGCCCCCGGCTCGGTCAAATCGGGAAAAAGTTCTTCCGGATTCTGTTTGTGCAGGTCAGGAGCGCTGCGCGGCGGCGAGCCGCACGCAGACGGCCAGCGCCCGGACGGCCGCTTCGACGTCGGCGAGCTTCGGGAAGGTCGGCGCGATGCGGATGACGGCGTCGGCGGGGTCGTTCCCGTGCGGGTGGGTCGCCCCGGCGGGGGTCAGCGCGACACCGGCCTCCTTCGCCAGCCGCACGACCTCCTTCGCGGTGCCCTGGGGCACGGTCAGCGAGATGAAGTACCCGCCGGTCGGCTTGGTCCAGGACGCCAGGTCGGACAGCTCCTCGGTGAGGATGCGGTCGACGGCCGCGAACTTCGGCCCGATGACCTCGGCGTGCTTGCGCATGTGCGCCCGGACGCCGTTCTCGTCCTTGAGGAAGGCGGCGTGGCGCAGCTGGTTGACCTTGTCCGGGCCGATGGTGCGCTTGCCGATGTTGCCGGTCCACCAGGCGAGGTTGGCTTCGGACGCGCCGAAGAAGCCCACGCCGGCGCCGGCGTAGGTGATCTTCGAGGTCGAGCCGAAGACGAAGACGCGGTCGGCGTGGCCGGCCTCGGTGGCCAGCGCGAGCACGTCGGCCAGCTCCGGCTCGGCGTCGGTCAGGTGGTGCACGGCGTAGGCGTTGTCCCAGAAGATCCGGAAGTCGGGCGCCGCGGTGGTCATGGTGGCGAGCCGCCGCACGACGTCGTCACTGAACGTGACCCCGGTGGGGTTGCTGTACTTCGGCACGCACCAGATGCCCTTGACGGCGGGGTCCTCGGCGACCAGCGTCTCGACGGCGTCCATGTCGGGGCCTTCGTCGGTCATCGCGACCGGGACCAGCTCGATGCCGAACCGCTCGGTGAGCGCGAAGTGCCGGTCGTAGCCCGGGACGGGAGCGAGGAACTTCACCTGCGGCTCGTCGGCCCACCGGCGCTCGGCCCCGGGCAGCTTGCTCAGCAGCGCCTGCACCACGGCGTCGTGCATCAGCTCGAGGCTGGAGTTGCCGGCGGCGAGCAGCTGCTCGGCCGGAACCTGCAGCGGCCCGGCGAAGATGCGACGCAGCTCCGGCAGGCCCTTGAGGCCACCGTAGTTGCGGACGTCGGTGCCGTCTTCGGCCTTGAAGGCGCCCTCGCCGGGGAGGGTCAGCAGGCCGTTCGCGAGGTCGAGCTGCTCCGGGGAGGGCTTGCCGCGAGTGATGTCGAGGGAGAGGCCGCGGTCGACCAGGGCCGCGTAGTCGCGGCGGGCCGAGTCGACGTCGACGGAAGCAGTGGTCATGGCGTTTACGCTAAACCCGGCGTCGATACCATTTCGGGGCGGGTCCTGGCTAGGGTGGTTGGTGTGCATTTGGTAGTCCACGCCGACCAGCGACAGTTCTCGTTGCGCGACTCAGCTTCCCGCCTGACCGGAAGCGGCTGGACCCCGGCGGCGGTGGACCACCGCATCGGGGCGGAGCCGGGCGGCGTGGCCATCGCCACGGCGCGGTCGGACCTGGTCGAGTCGTCGGTGACGCTGGTTCCGTCGGCGCCGGCTCTGATGGCCGATGCGGAGCACGTCGTGGAAGCAGATCTTCCGGTTCCGAGCGGGAAGCTGGTGATTTCCGGTCCTGTTGACTATCCGTCGCAGGAAAAGTTCTTTTCGGTGCTGCCGGGTTTGTACCGGGCGCGGGTTTCGTACGTGCCGGCTGGGCCGCCGTCGGCCGAGTGGAATGATCATGAGTTCGGGGAGCATTACCGGTATGTGGTGGAGCTGTGGCCGGTGGCGGCTCCGTCAGGGGTTGAGGTCTTGAGGCAGGGCGCTTCAGTCTGGGACGGTTAGGTCGAGTTCGGGTTCGCGGTGTGGGCTGGGCGCAGCTTCGCGGTCACGCCGACAGGTGAGTGCCGGCGCGGACCGGTTTCCCCTTTAGCCCGGACAGCGGCGCGGGAATCGGCGCAAGTGGCGGTTTCGCCTGGGCGGGTTGGGGCGCAGGCGGCGCGGGCCGGGCCAAGGCCGCGAGACTCGAGTAGCGATCATCGGCTACTCGGTCGCGACGACGAGTGAGCGCAGTGCGGCCCGTCGGGATGGCAGCGCGGGGATGTCGGCGAGGTGCTCGAACAACCGCGTGACCGAGCGGTATCCGAAGAGTTCGAGCACGCCCCATGTTTCGATTTCCATGAGCAGCGAACCGATTCAGCCTTGGCGGCCAGGACCGTCGCGTCTGCTTGCCGCATCGTTTCGCTGTCCACGCAACAAGATTACCGACAGCTCGAACATCTGGTCATCACTCAATGGGATGAACGCACGGGAATTCAGAGAGCAGTAAGCCCAGCAAGCTTCCAACGCCCATCAACCCGCTTGGCGGTAACAGCCAACTGGGCAACAGAGGACGAAGGAGCACCCCCACCCTGAGCAACAGTCTGCTGATCCAAGAACAACAAGAGCGAAGCGTCATCCCCCTGCAGAGAACGAACTCCAACAGCCCGAACAGTAGTAGTCCGAACCAGCTTCTCAGCCGAAGCCCGCGCACGAGCCGAAGCAAACTGATCCCGGTACTGCCCCACAGCATCCCCGGTCAACAGATCGGCAGCAGCCCGCTCAGTCCGAGCCAGATTGGCGTAGTCGTAAGAGAACACGGCCTTCACCGCGTCACTCACCTCAGAAGAGACGGAAGCAGTAGCCGCAGTATCCACCAAAGCCTGATTGTCGCCCGGGGAAAGCGAAGCCGCCTCAACGCCGAACCAAACGGCACACCCCAAAGCCACCACGACCACAGCAGCCAACACCCGCGTCATGACCCGGCCGCCTGCACACCCGAGATCTTCCACCCCTCCGACGACCGCAGAACATCCACGGTCAACCGGTTGAGCCGAGGCGAGGCAGCCGAACCACCGGTGGACACCCGCACATCCAGAACGGCCAGCAACCGGGCCGAGTCAGCGGAAACCTCAGTCACCGCAGCCTGCACCAACGAAGCCGTCGACACCGTCCGCGCCGTCGTGGCCCGGTCGATCTGCAACTGCCGATCGCCCGAGAGGTCCTTCCCGTACTGACCCGTCGTCGCCGCGATCCAGCGGTCGACGTCCGCTCCGGCCGAGCGGTAGTCGATCGTGTTCAGCGTGACCAGCTCCGGGCCCGCCGCGGCCAGCACGGCGTCGCGGTCCCGCCCCCGGGCGGCCGAGTCGTCCGAAGCGGCCCGCCACCACGACCACCCCGAAAAAAGCGCAGCCAGCACGGAAAGCACCGCGGCCGCGACCAGAACCTTCACGGCGCGCCCAGCAACCGGCCGAGCCCGCCCGCGGACGGCCCGGTCAGCAGGCTCAGCATTCCCGGCAGGGGCTGCGGAGCCGAAGCAGCCGTCTGCGAAGGCGCGGCCGGGATCGCCGGCGGCTTGCCCGCGTACGGCGCGTTCTGCGAGCCGCGCACCCCCGTCGGGCTGCCCGGCGGCTCCGCGCAGTACGCGTTCATGTTCACCGGCGCCTCGGAAGTGTCGTTCGCCGGACGCTGCTTTGTGCTTTCGTAGCCCTTCGTGCACGAAGCCGGGTCGAAGAAGTTCAGCACCACACCGAGGTGACCCGTGCCGTCCGGGGACGTCGACGGCGAGAACGCCGAGATGATCGGGTACGCCACCAGCAGTTCCTCGACCGAGTCCTTGCGTGACGACGTGATCTGCGCCGTGGTCAGCAGGTTCGCGAACAGCACCCCCAGATCGGTGCCGGACGCGGCGAGCACGTCGCTGATCTGACGGCTCAGCTGCGGCGCCTCCGCGATCACGCGCCGCAGGTCCGGGTCGGACTTCTTGAGCTGACCCGAGATAGTGCGAAGCCCGGAGGCGAAGTCGGTGATGTTCGCCTCCTGCCGCTGCTGGGTGTCCAGCACGATCCGCGAGTTCGCGAGCAGCCCCTGCGTCTGCGGGACGTACTGCGCGGCCACCGCCGTCAGCGAGCCCGTGCTGTCCAGCAATTGCTGCAGCTCGGGCCCGGAACCGGCGAACGCGTTGTAAGTCTCGTCGACGACCGTCCGCAGCGACTCCGGGTGCACACTCGCCACCAGGTCGTCGAGGTGCGTCAGCACGGTGTCCGGCGACGGCGGCAGCGACGTCTTGTCGGTGGTGATCACCGATCCGTCCTTGAGGAACGGCCCGCCGTCGTGCAGGGGCAGCAGGTCGACGAACTGCTCCCCCACCGCCGACCGGTTCGCCACCTGCGCGTGCGCGTCGGCCGGGATGTCCGGTGCGCCGGCGTCGATGTCGAGGGCGACGTCGACGCCGTGCTCGGTGAGCGTCATGCCCGTCACCCGGCCGACCGTGACCCCGCGGTAGGCGACCTCGGAGTTGACGAAGACCCCGCCGGAGTCGGTCAGCTGCGCCGTGACGACGTAGCCGCGGTTGCCGAAGAGCCGGTCCAGCCCGGCGTACCGGCCGCCGGCGTAGACGACCGACACCACGGCGATGACGACAAACGCGATCAGCTGGATCCGGATCTTGCGGGTGGTCACTTGCCGCCCCCGATCAGGCCGAGCAGCCCGCCCAGGAGGTTCGGGCCCGCCGACTGCGGACCCGAGCCGAGGTCGGGCAGCGGCAACGGCGGCGCGAGGGCGGACGGCTGCCCGGACGGCAGCGCGATCGGCGGCTGCGACGAGTTGGTGAAGTTCTGGATCAGCGTGTCCAGGTCGAGGTTCACGTTCGCCTCGACGTTCGCGTAGTCACCCTTGATCACGTTGCCCGCGTAGTCCGGGAACGGGTAGGTCAGCAGGATCTGCAGCGCCTTCGGCAGGTTCGAGCCGGCCTCGCCCAGCTTGGTCAGCGACGGCTGCAGCGCCTTGAGGTTCGCCACGAGCTGGTCACGGCTCTTCGTGACCGTGTCCACGGCGACGCCCGACAACGAGTTCAGCGCGTTCAGCATCCCCACGAGCTGGTCACGCTGGTCGGTGACGACCTTCAGGCCCGGCGCGAGGTTGTCGAGCGCGTTGGACAGGTTCTGCGTCTGCCCCGTCAACGTCTGGGACAGCTTCCCGAGCCCGTCGATCGCGCGCAGGATCTCGGTCCGGTGCCCGTCGAGCTGCGTCGCGAGATCGTCCACTCGGGACAGCAGCGCGCGGATCTCCGGCTCGTTGCCCGACAACGCATCGTTCAGCTCGTGGCTGATCTTCTGGATCTGCTCGACACCGCCGCCGTTGAGCAGCAGGGAAAGCGCGCCGAGCACCTCCTCGACCTCGGGGTTGCGGTTGGTGCGCCCGAGCGGGATCTGCGCGCCGTCCCCCAGCTGACCGGACGCCGGTTCGGCCGTCGGCACGCTCAGCTCGACGAACTTCTCGCCCAGCAGCGAAGACTGCTTGAGTTCGGCGTGCGCGTTGGCGGGCAGCGCGATGTCTCCGTTGACGGTCATCGCCACCTGCGCGGACCGCGTGTCCGGCGTCAGGGTGATCTTGTCGACCCGCCCGACCGCGACGTCGTTGACCTTCACGCTCGACTGCGGCACCAGGTCCAGCACGTCGGTGAACAGCGCCGTGACGTGGTACGGGTGGTCGCCCACGTCGGCGCCGCCCGGCAGCGGCGTCCCGTAGAGGCCGTTGAACCCGCCGTCGCTGCAGGCCGCCAGCACCAGCACCCCGGCGAGCACGCCCGCGAGCCGCTTCACTTCGCACCGCCGGAAAGCTGTTCCATCACGTCGACTAGCGGGAGCGGCAACGGTGGCAGGGTGCCGTTCTGCAGGGAGTTGAGCACCTGCGGGATCGTCGGCAGCTTCAGCGCGCCGTCCAGGATCGGCGCGAGCTGCTTGCAGATGTTCCCCAGTGTGTCCGGGATCTGCTTCGGGGTGCCCGCGCTGATCAGGCGGCACACGGTGAGGATCGGCGGGTTGGTCAGCTCATTCAGGTTGTCGCGGACGGCGATGGTGCCCGACGCGGCGTCGTAGGAGTTGATGAAGTTGGTCGCGCCGGTCGGGGCGATGTCGAGCACCTCGGCCAGCGCGGCGCGCTGGTCGACCAGGACCTTCGACAGCGACGCCAGCTTGTCCACATTGGACTCCAGCGCGCCCTTGTTGTCGTTGACGAACTGCTGGACGTCGCCGAGCGCCCCGCCGAGGGACTGCAGCGCCGCCCCGACGTCGGACGAGTCCGCCGCCAGGAACTGGCTGACGTCGGCGACACGCCCGTAGAACTCGTTGAGCTGCTGGTCGCTCTGGGCCAGGGCACCGGTGAAGGAGTTGAGGTTCTGCACGGTCGAGAACAGGTCGTCCTTCGAACCGTCCAACGTCTTCGCGAGGCCGGCGAGCTGCCCGACCGTCGAGTTCAGCGAAGCGCCGTTGCCCTTCAACGCGCCGGCAGCGGTGTCAAGGACGCCGGACAGCGCGCCGTCCTTGTTCGCGCCGTTGGGACCCAGGGCCGTCGACAGCTTGTCCAGGCTGGAGTACAGGTCGTCGAGCTCCACCGGGGTCGCCGTGCGGTCGCGCGGCAGGACCGTCCCGGTCGCCAGCGTCGGGCCGCTGTCGTACGCGGGCGTCAGCTGGACGTACCGGTCGCTGACCAGGCTCGGCGCCACGACCACCGCGCCGACGTCGGCGGGCAGCTCCGCGGAATCGACCTGCATGTCCACGCGCACCGCGTCCCCGGCCGGCGTGACGTCGGTGACCTGCCCGACCGGCACACCGAGCACCCTCACCGACGAACCCGCGTAGAGCCCGACGGTCTTGCCGAAGTAGGCGGACAGCGTCGTGCCGGTGGAGGCGCGGAACACCAGCCACAGCCCGGCCGTCACCAGCAAAGCCAGCACACAGGCGAACGCCAGCCACGTCACCAGGCTGCGCCCGCGGTAGGTGCGGATGGTCATCGGCCGCCCACCCCCTGGTTCGGCGCCGCGATCGGCGGGGTGCAGCCCTCGGGGTTGATGGACAGCCCGGCCGCGGTGATCGTCGGCGGCAGGAGGCCGCACAGGTACCCCTCGAACCAGCGGCCGTTGCCGGTGGCGTTCGCGCCGACGCGGGCGAACGGCGCCATCAGCGCCAGGCTCTGGTCGAGGTTGCCCTGGTTGCGCTGCAGGATGTCGGTCACCTTCCCGAGCTTGTCCAGCGTCGGCTTCAGCTGCGCGCGGTTGTCCTGGACCAGCCCGGTCAGCTGCTGCGAGAGCTGCTGGGTGCCGGTGAGCAGGGCGTGGATCGCGGTCTTGCGGTTCTGCAGCTCGGTGAGCAGCAGGTTGCCGTCGCTGATCACCCGCTGGAGCTGGGCGTTGCGGTCCGAGAGCGTCTTCGACACCTGGCTCGTGTTGGCGAGCAGGGTGTGCAGGTCGTTGTCGCGGGAGGACACCGTGCGCGCCAACGACGACAGCCCGTTCAGCGTGTCCTTCAGGTACTGCGGGCTGTCCTTGAGACTGTCGGACAACGCGTTGAAACTGTCGGCCAGCTGCTGGGTGTTGATGTCGCCGACCGTTGTCGACAGCTGCTCGAAGGCGTCCTGCAGCTGGAACGGCGTGCGGGTGCGGGCCTGCGGGATCGTCGCGTCCGGTTCCTGCGCGCCGCCGCCCTTCGGGTCGAGCGCGAGGTACTTCTCCCCCAGGAGTGTCTTGATCTCAATAGATGCTGTCGTCTTATCCCCGACCCGGACGTCCTTGACGCGGAAGCGGACCAGCACCTGCTTCCCGGCCAGCGCCACCGACGACACCGTGCCGACCTTCACGCCGGCGACCTCGACCTCGTTGTCCGGCGCCAGCCCGGCGGACTCGCCGAAGTAGGCCGAGTACGTCGTGCCGTTGCCGAAGAACGGGAGCTGGTCGGAGAAGTACGTCGTGGCCGTGACGAGCACGATCAGCACGAGCGCGACCGCGCCGACCGCGGCCTGGTTGCGATCCTTCAGCCGTTTCACGGACCACACCTCTCCGCGCGTTGCGTGCCGGGGATCGGGATGATCGGCAGGGTGATGTCGAGCGAGGAAATGCCGATGGTGCCGGTGATCCCGCACAGGTAGTAGTTGAACCAGCTGCCGTAGGACAGGGTCCGGGTGAACTTCTGGAGGTTGCCCGGCAGCACCTCCAGCAGGTGGTTGAGCAGCTCGCCCGAGTCGCCGAGGTTCTGCGACAGCACGCCGAGCTGCGCGACGTCGTCCTTCAGCGCCGGGCGCGCGTCGGCGAGCAGGCCGGTGGTCGACACGGCGAGATCGCCGAGCGCGGTCACCGCGTCGCCGATCGGCTTGCGCTGCTCGGCCAGGCCGCTGACCAGCTTCTGCGTCTGCTCGATGAGGTCGCCGAGCTGCGGGCCGTGGGCGTTGACCGTGCCGAGGACCGTGTTGAGGTTCGTGATGACCTGGCCGATCACCTGGTCCTTGCTCGCGATCGCCGTGGTGAGCGACGCGGTGTGCTGCAGCAGGCTGGTGATCGTGCCGCCCTCACCCTGGAAGACGCTGATGATCTCGGCCGAGAGCTGGTTGACGTCCTTCGGGCTGAGCGCCTTGAACAGCGGCTTGAAGCCGTTGAACAGCACGGTGAGGTTCAGCGCGGGCTTGGTGCGCTCGGGCGGGATCGTGCCGCCGTCCGGCAGCGCCTTGTCGCCGGGGACGTCGGTGCCGAGCGCGAGATACCGCTGCCCGACCAGGTTGCGGTACTTGATCGTCGCGGTCACCGACTCCGGCAGCCGGTAGGCCTGCTCGACGTCGAACCGCACCTGGGCGAGGTTCCGGTCCCCTTCGACGACCTCGATCGTGTCGACCTGGCCGACCTTGACCCCGGCGATGCGGACGTCGTCGCCTTCCTTGAGGCCGGACGCGTCGGTGAACTTCGCCAGGTAGCCCGAAGTGTCGCCGAAGTTGGTGTTCGCGATGGTGGCCGCGAGAACGCCGGTGAGCAGCACGGTGACGACGGCGAACACCGCGAGCTTGATCAGCGACGGCACGAAGGTCCTCACTTCAGCTCCACCTCCGCCCCGCGGTAGAGCGGCCCGACCAGCAGCCCCGCCCAGCCGGGCACCTGGTCCGGCAACGCGCCGAGCGCCGGGGACGCGAGCAGCGCGATCAGGTCCGACTCGTCGGCCGAGCCGATGATGCTGCCGGAAGAGCCGAGGGCGCCACCGCCCGCGGGCAGTGACTCGGGCGGCGACTTCGGCGGCGGGGGCTTGCTGGAGCCGTCCTTGATCGCGCCGTCCGGCGGGTACTGCGGCCACACGCCCGGCTTGGGGACCGACGGGTAACAGCGCGGCCCGCGCTTGTCCTCGTACTTGGGCTCGTCGACGCCGGGGAGGTACTTGCCGCGGCTCGCGGCGAACTCGATGGTGACCCGGCTGACCTCGGGGTGCGCGGTGCCCTTGCCGAAGGCCAGCTCCGCGCGCGGCACGGACTCCGCGAGCTGCCGCATCAGGCACGGGTACTCGGGCGCGTACTTGGCGAGCACGTCCAGCGTCGGCTGGACGGCCGTGGTGAGCCGGATCAGGTTGTCCTTGTTGACCTGCAGGAAGTTCGTCAGGTCGACCGAAGCCGCGGTGACCGTCGCGTAGAGGTCGCTGAGCTGGGCACGCTGGTCGACGATCGTGCGGCTCGTCGTCGTCAGGTCGGACAATGCCTGCAGCAAGTCAGGCGCCGCCTTGTTGTAGGTGTTCGCGACGTTCGCCAGGCCGGTGATGTCCGCCTTGACGTCCGGCAGCGACGGGTTCAGCTTGCCGAGGTAGTCCGACAGCTGCACCAGCGTCTGGCCGAGCTGCTTGCCCCGGCCGTCGAGCGCGGTCGACACCGCGGTGAGCGTGCTCGCCAGCTTCTCCGGCTGGACGGCCTGCAGCAGCGGCATCACGTCGTCGAGCACCTTCTGGAGCTCGATCGCGGTGCTGCTGCGGTCCTGCGGGATGACGTCGCCGGCCTTGATCGCGCCCTGCGACGTCTCGGGGAGCTGCAGTGAGACGTACCGCTCGCCGAAGAGCGTCTTCGGCAGCAGCCGCGCCGAGACGTTCTTCGGGATCACGCTCGTCTTGTCCGGGTCGAGCGCCAGCTCCAGCTCGGCGTGGTCGCCCTTCGCCAGCACCGACCGGACTTCGCCGACGAGCATGCCGCGGACCTTGACGTCGCCACCCGTGCGCAGCTGGCTGCCGACGTGGTCGGTTTCCAGCTTCACGAGCGTCACCGGCGTGAAGGCCTTCTGGTAGACGGCGAGGGTGAAGGCGATGAACAGCGCGGCGACGAGCAGGAAGGCCAGCCCCAGCACCTGGTACCGGAGCCGCTGCCAGAGCTCGCGCCTCATCCCGAGATCCTCACCGTGGTGTTGGCGCCCCAGATCGCGAGGGACAGGAAGAAGTCGAGCACCGAGATCAGCACGATCGACGTCCGCACCGCGCGGCCGACGGCCACGCCGACCCCGGCCGGGCCGCCGCTGGCGGTGAAGCCGTAGTAACAATGGGAAAGGATCACGAGCACACTGAAGACGATCACCTTCCCGAACGACCAGAGCACGTCGCCGGGAGGCAAGAAGAGCGTGAAGTAGTGGTCGTAGGTGCCGGCGGACTGGCCGTAGAGCCAGATGGTGATCTGCCGGGACGCGAGGTAGCTCGACAGCAGGCCGACCGCGTACAGCGGGATCACCGCGGCGACCCCGGCCAGCACCCGGGTCGTCACCAGGTACGGCATGCTCGGCACGCCCATCACCTCGAGGGCGTCGATCTCCTCGGAGATCCGCATCGCGCCGAGCTGCGCGGTGAAACCGCAGCCGACCGTCGCGCTCAGCGCGAGCCCGGCCGACAGCGGCGCGACCTCGCGGGTGTTGAAGTAGGCGGAGATGAACCCGGTGAGCGCGGCGGTGCCGAGCTGGTTGAGCGCGGAGTAGCCCTGCAGGCCGACGATCAGGCCGGTGAAGAGCGTCATCCCGATCATCACGCCGAGCGTGCCGCCGATGACCGCGAGCCCGCCGGTGCCGAAGCAGACCTCGGTGAGCAGCCGCAGCGTTTCCCGGCCGTAGCGGCGGATCGTGCGCGGGGACCAGGCGAGCGCCTTCGCCGCGAAGGCGAGTTGCTTGCCGAGGCCTTCCAGGCTCTGGCCGGGACGCGCGATGTACTCGAGCGTCCGGTCGCGTTCGAGGGGCTCCGCCGTCATCACATGGCCTTCGGCGGGACGATCCGCAGGTAGATCGCGGTGAGCACCACGTTGATCAGGAACAGCAGCAGGAACGTGATCACGACGGCCTGGTTGACGGCGTCGCCGACCCCCTTCGGCCCGGGCGGCGGGTTCAGCCCGCGGAAGGCCGCGACCACACCCGCGACGAAGCCGTACAGCAGCGCCTTGATCTCACTGACCCAGAGGTCGGGCACCTGCGCCAGCGCGTTGAAGCTGGCGAGGTACGCGCCGGGGGTGCCGCCCTGCAGGACGACGTTGAAGAAGTACCCGCCGAGCACGCCGACGACGCTGACCAAGCCGTTCAGCAGCACCGAAACGACCATCGCGGCGAGCACGCGCGGCACGATCAGGCGCTGGATCGGGTTGACGCCGAGGACCTCCATGGCGTCGATCTCTTCCCGGATCTTGCGCGCGCCGATGTCCGCGCAGACCGCGCTGCCGCCGGCGCCCGCGACGAGCAACGCCGTGATCAGCGGGCTCGCCTGCTGCACGATGGCCAGCGCGCTGGCCGCGCCGGTGAACGACTGGGCGCCGATCTGCGCGGTCAGCGAACCGAGCTGCAACGCGATCACCGCGCCGAACGGGATGGCCACCAGCGCGGTCGGCAGGATCGTGACGCTGGCGAAGAACCAGCACTGCTGGATCCACTCGCGGGCCTGGAACGGGCGCTTGAAGATCGCGCGCAGGACCTCCCACGACAGCGTCGCGAGGCGCCCGACCTGGGTCAGGGCCGCGGTTCCCGGGAGCGTGCCCGTGCTCTCGCTCACCACACCTCCCAGTAGGTCGTCGCTGACCTCCGAGTCTTCTCCACACCCGGTGCCCGATTTTCGTTAGCGGTGTTAACTAGAAGTTCAGGGCGTGGGACGCCGTCGCCCCGCCGTCCGCCACGAACTCCGATCCCGTGCAGTACCCGCTCTCGTCGCTGGCCAGGAACAACACGAGCTTCGCGATGTCCTCCGGCTGCCCGACCCGCCCGAGCGCGACCTTCTTGCCGACGTAGGACATGTCGACCTTCTGGCCGCCGGCGGCGGTCGAAACCATCTGGGTGTCGATCGCGCCGGGGTGGACGGAGTTGACGCGGATGTGCTTCTTCCCGAGCTCCATCGCCGCGACCTTGGTCATCCCGCGGATCGCGAACTTGCTCGCGGTGTAGGCGATCAGGTACGGCATCCCCGCCAGACCCTCCACAGAGGACACGTTGACGATGGAGCCACCGCCGGCGGCGGTCATCGGTTCAACGACCGAGCGCATCCCGAGAAACGCCCCGATCTGGTTCACCCGGATCACGCGCTCGTAGTCGGCCAGCGTCGTCTTGCCCAGCTCGGAGAAATGGAGGATGCCCGCGTTGTTGACCAGCACGTTCAGCGCGCCGAACTCCGTGGTCGCCCGCTCGATGGCCGCAGCCCAGTCGTCCTCGCTGCCGACGTCGAGGTGCTGGTAGACGGCGTTCTCGCCGAGGTCGGCGGCGAGCTGCTTGCCCTCGTCGTCGAGGATGTCGGCGAGCAGCACCTTCGCACCTTCGGCGACGAACGCGCGTGCGGCGGCCTCACCCTGGCCGCGCGCGGCGCCGGTGATCAGGGCGATCTTTCCCGCAAGCCTCACGGCTCCTCCAAGATCTCGGTGGCGGCGAACATCCGGGCGGGGTCGCGCTCGGCGAAGTACGCGCTGACGGTCGTGTCGAGCTCGCCGAGGCTCCAGCGCTGCTCGATCCGGGGCGCCGCGACCAGCGAGACCGCGCCGCCGTGCACGATGAAGACCTGGCCGTTGACGTGCTCGGCCGCCGGCGAGGCGAGGTAGGCGACAAACGGGGCGACGTGCTCGACCGAGAGCGGATCGGCGCCTTCGGCAGGGGCGGCGCCGAACACGCCCTCGGTCATCGCCGTCCGCGCGCGCGGGCAGATCGCGTTGGCGCGGACGCCGTACTTGGCCAGGCCGCGGGCGGCCGACATGGTGAGCGCGGTGATGCCGGCCTTCGCCGCGGCGTAGTTGGGCTGGCCGGGCGAGCCGATCAGGAAGGCCTCCGACGCGGTGTTGACCAGCCGCCCGTACACCGGCTTCCCGTCCTCTTTGGACTTGTCGCGCCAGTGCTTCGCGGCGTTGCGGGACAACAGGAAGTGGCCGCGCAGGTGGACGCGCAGCACGGTGTCCCAGTCGTCGTCCGACATCGAGAACAGCATCTTGTCGCGCAGCACACCCGCGTTGTTCACGACGATGTCGAGCCCGCCGAGGTCGAGCGCGGCCGCGGCGAGGGCGTCCGCGGTGGCGCGTTCGCCGACGTCCCCGGCGACCGCCACGGCCTTGCCACCAGCGGCTTCGATCTCTTCGACGACGTCCTTCGGCTCACCGATGTCGTTGACGACGACCGAGGCGCCCCGCGCGGCCAGGGCGAGCGCTTCGGCCCGTCCCAGCCCGGCGGCGGCACCCGTCACGATCGCTGTCCTGCCGGTCAGGCTCACGCAAGGCCTCCTCGTCGAGTCCCGGATCTCGCGCCTACACTAGAATCTGTTCTCGTTCTGGGCAAGCCTTTCAGTAAACGGTGCTAACCCGTGATGAACAGGGCGTTCTTCGGGCAGCCCTTGACCGCATCGGAAACACGTTCCACCTGGTCGGCGGGCACTTCGCCCGACTTGACGACCAGCTCCTCGTCGTCGTCGAGGTCGAAGACGTCCGGGGCGAACCCCACGCACACCGCGTTCGCCTCGCAGAGCGAGCGGTCGACGTCGATCTCCATGCTTCCTCCGCCGCGTGAGTCCTGGTACAACTAGAACAGGTTCTACTATAACGCCGGATCGAGGTGACGGGTGCGGATCGACTACACGGCCGAGCAGCGGGCACTGGCCGCGGAGCTCCGGGAGTACTTCGCCGAGCTGATGACGCCCGAGCGGCGGGACAGCCTCCGCGCGGGTGACGAGTACGGCGACGGCGTCGCGTACAAGGAAATCGTGCGGCAGCTGGGAAAAGACGGCTGGCTGGCGCTCGGCTGGCCGCCGGAGTACGGCGGCCAGGGCCGGCCGATGCTCGACCAGCTCATCTTCACCGACGAGGCCGCGATCGCCGGGGTGCCGGTCCCGTTCCTCACGGTGAACACCGTCGGGCCGACCATCATGCGCTACGGCACCGACGAGCAGAAGGCGTTCTACCTGCCGAAGATCGCCGCCGGCGAGCTGCACTTCTCGATCGGCTACTCCGAGCCGGAGGCGGGCACCGACCTCGCGTCGCTGAAGACACGCGCGGTGCGCGACGGCGACGAGTACGTCGTCACCGGCCAGAAGATGTGGACGAGCCTGATCGAGTACGCCGACTACGTCTGGCTCGCGGTCCGGACCGATCCCGACGCCAAGAAGCACCGGGGCCTGTCGATGCTGATCGTGCCGACGTCGGCACCCGGGTTCTCCTGGACCAAGGTGCGCACCGTGGCGGGCGCGGGGACCAGCGCGACCTACTACGACGAAGTGCGCGTGCCGGTGTCGGCGCGCGTCGCCGAGGAGAACGCGGGCTGGCCGCTGATCACCAACCAGCTCAACCACGAGCGGGTCGCGCTGACGTCGTCGGCGCCGGTCCGCAAGGCGCTTTCCGACGTCCTGGCGTGGGCGAAGGAGACCGGCGCGATCGACCAGGAATGGGTGCGGGCGCACCTCGCGCGGGTGCACGCCGGCGCGGAGTATCTGAAGCTGCGGAACTGGCGGATCGCCTGGGCCGCGGCGGCGAGCGAGCTCGGCCCGGCCGAGGCGTCGGCGACGAAGGTGTACGGCACGGAGTTCGCGATCGAGGCCTACCGGCTGCTGATGGAGGTGCTCGGCGAAGCGGCCGTCGTCCGTGACGGCTCGCCGGGCGCGCTGCTGGCCGGCCGGATCGAGCGGCTGCACCGCTCGGCGCTGATCCTCACCTTCGGCGGCGGCACCAACGAGATCCAGCGGGACATGATCGCCGCGACCGCCCTCGGCCTGCCCGTCACGCGCTAGGAGCGTCCAGTGGACTTCACCCCTTCCGAAGCGTCGGCCGACCTCGCCGCGCTGACCCGGCGGATCCTCGCCGACAAGGCCACCCACGACCCGCACGGCACCGGCGGCTTCGACGCTCCCTTGTGGACGGCGCTGGGCCAGGCCGGCGTGCTGGACGCGGCCCTGCCGTCGTCCCTCGGCGGTGGCGGGTTCGGGCTGCTGGAGCAGTGCGCGGTGCTCACCGAAATCGGCCGCGCGGTGGCCGCGGTCCCCTACCTGACGTCGATCACGATGGCGGCGTCGGCGCTGGCCGAGTTCGGCACACCGGAGCTGGTGGACCGCTGGGTGCTGCCGGTGCTGCGAGGCGCGCGGGTGCTCACGGTCGCTTTGTTCGGCTTCACCGCTTCGGACGGCCGGGTGTCCGGGTCCCGGTCCGCGGTGCCGTTCGCCGCGTTCGCCGACGGTTTCCTCGTGGCGGCGTCCGGCGAGGTCTTCCTGGTCGACGCGGCCGCGCCCGGGGTGACGGTGCGGCCGCAGCAGACGACCGACCACGCGGACGCGGCCCTGCTGGAGCTGTCCGGGGTGCCGGGGACGTCGCTGGGCGACATCGGCGAGTGGCTGCGGCTGCGCGGGACGGTCGGCGTGTGCGCGCAGCAGCTCGGCGTGGTCGAGCGGGCGCTGGAGCTGACGGCGGCGTACGCGGCCGAGCGCAAGCAGTTCGACCACGTCATCGGCGGCTTCCAGGCGGTCCGCCAGCGCCTCGCGGACGCGTACGTCGACGTCGAAGCCGTGCGGCTGACGTCCCTGCAGGCGGCCTGGCGGCTGGCGTCGGACCTCCCGTCGGCGGAAGCGGTGGCGACGGCGAAGTTCTGGGCGGCGGAGGCCGGGCACCGGGTGGCCCACACGACGGTGCACGTCCACGGCGGTGTCGGCATCGACGTCGACCACGTGGTGCACCGGTACTTCACGGCGGCGAAGCGCCTGGAGTTCCTGCTGGGCTCGGCGACTCCGCAGCTCCTGGCCCTCGGCGACGAGCTGGCCGCGGACTGAGCGCTACTTCGCGGCGTAGGTCCAGAACTCGCGCATCAGCGGGGTCGGCGCCGGGTTGGTCATCTCGACCTGCGTGAGCAGGACCGTGGCCGTGCCGGTCGCCGGGACCACGTGCCAGGCCGTGCCGGCGCCGCCGATCCAGCCGTAGCGGCCGGGGACCTCCCACGGCCGCGTCGCCTCGACGTCGACCGAGCCGCCGTACCCCCAGCCCTGGCCCTGCAGGAACGTCCGCCCGGCTTCGCGCTGGGCCGGGGTCAGGTGGTCGGTCGTCATCCGGTGCACCGACTCCGGGGTCAGCAGCCGGTGGTCGCCGGCGACCCCCTCGGCCAGCAGGAACCGAGCGAACGTCAGCAGGTCGTCGGCCGTCGAGACGAGGCCCGCCGCACCGGACGGGAAGGACGGCCGGCTGCTCCACCGGCCCTCCGGCGAGTCGATCAGGCGCAGGCCCTCCTCGCCGGGGCGGTACGCGCTCGTGAACCGGCCCAGCGCCGCGGTCGGCACGGTGAACCCGGTGTCGGCCATGCCCAACGGCTCGAACAGCCGCTCCGCCAGGAACTCCGGCAGCGGCCGGCCCGACACACGGGAGATCAGCACACCCTGGATGGCCGAGCCGGTGCCGTAGAGCCACCCCTCCCCCGGCTGGTGCAGCAGCGGCACCTGCGCCAGCGCGGCCGTCCACTGGTCCGGCGTCAGGTCGCGCGGCGCCGCCGCCGGGTGGCCCAGCACCTGCAGCAGCAGGTCGACCGCGGGCAGCGTCATGTCCGCCGCGAAGCCGTACCCACAGCGGAACGTGAGCAGGTCGGCCACCGTGATCGGGCGGACGGCGGGCACCACGTCGTCGACCGGCCCGGCCGGCGTCCGCACGACCACCGGCGACGCCAGCTCCGGCAGCCACTGCGCGACCGGGTCGTCGAGCGCGAGCTCACCCTCGTCGACGAGCAGCAGGACCGCCGCCGCGACGATCGGCTTGGTCAGCGACGCGATGCGGAACACCGAGTCCCGCGCCATCGGCACGGTGCCTTCGGCGTCGGCCGAGCCCACGACCGCCACCTCGACCTGGCCGCCGCGCGCGACGAGGGCCACCGCGCCGGGCACGTCCGCCGCGTGCTGCTTCAGCAGTTCGGTCAGCATCGTTTCAGTCCAGGGGGTTGATGGCGCGCAGGCGCCGCGGGCCGGTGTCGGGCCGCGACGGGGGCGGCCCCAGGACGAGCCGGGCGTTGGCGACAAAAGCGCCGTCCGGCGAGGCCAGGATCGGGTCCAGCACCAGCGACCGCACCTCCGGGTTGTCCTCGGCCAGCGCGGCGACCCGCAGCACCATGTCCTGCAGCGCGGCGAGGTCGGCGGGCTCGTCGCCGCGGTAGCCGGTGAGCAGCGGCGCGGTCCGCGGCTCGCGCAGCAGCGTGGCCGCGTCGACGTCGGTGAGCGGCACCGCCCGGTAGGCGCGGTCCCCCAGCAGCGTGCTGACCAGCCCGGACAGCCCGAACGACACGAGCGTGCCGAACGACGGGTCGTCCTGCAGCCCGATCACGCACGACAGGCCCTTCGGGGCCATCCGCTGGACGTACACGTCGTCGTCGTCGGAGATCTCGCGCAGCGTCCGGTAGGCCGTGCGCACGGAGTCTTCGGAGGCCAGGTCGAGCCGCACGCCGGCCAGGTCCGGACGCCCGCGCAGGCGCTCGTCGACCGCCTTGAGCGTCACCGGGTACCCCAGCTCGGCCGCCGCGGCGACCGCGTCGTCCACTGTGGACACCACCCGGAAGGGCACGACGTTGATGCCGTAACAGCCCAGCAACCGCACGACGTCGGTGTCCGAGAGCAACGTCGTCTTGCCGCTCTCGCTTTCCAGCAGCTCGCGGACGATCACCTGCGCCTGCTCGGTGTGGATCCCCGGCGGCGTCACGAGCGTGCCCTGCGGCCGCTGCCGCCACGCCGCGTACCGGACGACCCGGGCCAGGGCGTTCACCGCGCGTTCCGGGCTCGGGTACGACGGGATCGAGCCGCGCGTCGGCACGCCGTCGTCACTCGACACGGCCAGTTCGGCCGGCACACCTTCGGCCGCGAGGAACGTCGAGACGATCGGCTTGCGCTGCCCCAGTTCAATGACGGTTTCGCGCAGGGCGCGCGCATAGGCGGTGCCGGGGATCGCCACCGGCGGCGCGAACACGACGACCAGCGCGTCGGTGTCCGGAGAGGTGAGCGCTTCGCCGACGGCCTTCGCGAAGTCCTCCGGCCCGGCCTGTGGGCCGACGTCCACCGGGTCCGACGCCAGCCGCAGCCCCTGCATCCGCGCGGTGTCGGCGGCCAGCAGCCCGATCGCGCTGGAGTTGCCGACGATCGCGACCCGCGGCCCGGCCGGCAGCGGCTGGTGGGCGAACACGAGCGCGGTGTCGAACAGCTGCGCCAGCGACTCGACGCGCACCACGCCCGCCTGCTCGAACAGCGCCTGGACGCTGGCCTCGTCGATCTCCGTCGACGTCGCCGCGAGCTGTGGGCGGACCGCGTGCCGCCCGGACTTCACCGCGACGATCGGCTTCGTCCGCGCGAGCCGCCGGGCCAGCCGCGCGAACTTGCGCGGGTTGCCGAACGACTCGAGGTACAGCAGCACGAGGTCGGTGTCCGGGTCGGTTTCCCAGTACTGGAGCAGGTCGTTGCCGGAGACGTCGGCGCGGTTGCCGGCCGAGACGAACGTCGAGAGGCCGAGGCCGCGCGCTTCGGCGTCGGCGAGGATCGCCGTGCCCAGCGCGCCGGACTGGCAGAAGAACCCGGTGCGCCCGCGGGCCGGCAGCCGCGGCGCGAGGGTGGCGTTGAGGCGGACGCCCGGCGCGGTGTTCAGCACACCGAGCGCGTTCGGGCCGACCACACGCATGCCGTGCGCCCGCGCCTCGCCGACCAGCCGCAGCTCGGCGTGCAGGCCGTGCGGCCCGGCCTCGGCGAAGCCGCTGGAGAGGATCAGCAGCGTCTTGACGCCCTTCGCGAGGCAAGCGTCCAAAACGGACTCGACGGCCTCCGCGGGCACCGCGACGACGGCCAGGTCGACCGGGTCCGGGATGTCCAGCACCGACGGGTAGGCGCGGACACCGCGGATCGAGCGGTGCTCCGGGTTGACCGGGTAGACGGTGCCGGTGAACGCGGCGGCCAGCAGGTTCACGAACGCGACGTGACCGACCTTGCCCGGCTCGGCCGACGCGCCGATCACCGCGACCGACGTCGGGTGCAGCAGGTTGTGCACACTGCGCGCCTCGGCGGCCTGCTCCCGCGAGCGCGCCACGGCGAGGGACTCCTCGGTCGGGTCGATGTCGAACTCCAGGTGCAGCACGCCTTCCTCGATCTCGCGGCTGACCTGGTAACCGGCGTCGCGGAAGACCCGCACCATGGCGGCGTTCTCGGCGAGCACCTCGGCGGTGAACCGGCGCAGCCCGCACTCCGACGCCGCCGCGGCGAGGTGCTCCAGGAGGATCGAGCCGAGCCCGCGGCCCTGGTGCGCGTCGCTGACGACAAAGGCGACCTCGGCCGACGGCCCGTGGTCGAGCCGTTCGTACCGGCCGACCGCGACGATGTCGTCACCCAGGAACGCGGCGAACGCGACCCGGTCGTGGTGGTCGACGGTCGAGAAGCGCTTGAGGTCCTTCTCGGGGATGCGCGGGTAGGCACCGAAGTAGCGGAAGTACCGCGTGCGCTCGGAAAGCTTGCCGTGGAAGGCGACGAGCCCGTCGGCGTCGCTGGGCACGATCGGACGCAGGTGGACGGTGCCGCCGTCGGACAGCACGACGTCGGCCTCCCACGCGTGGGGGTAGTCGAAGGGGTCCCGTCCGGCCATGGTCAGTCCCTGGGGTCGTCCGGATCGAGGCCGTGCAAGGGGAAGACGGCCCGGCGCGTGTCCCGGACGGCGACGTCGACCGGGTCGTCCGCACCGTCGCCCCACGGCTTGAACTCCGTGTCGCGGTCGTCGGTCATCGCGGCCGGCAGCTCGGCGTTCGGCGCGGCCTTCGTGACGGTGGAGACCCAGCCCGGCGGCAACGGCGTCGCCGGCGCGACGTCCCGGTCGAGCACCGTCGCGATCAGGTGCGTCCACGACCGCGGCACGACCCGGATCAGCTGGTACCCGCCCCCGCCGACGGCGATCCACTTGCCGCCCGCGTACGTCTGCGCGAGGTCCCGGAGCGTGCTGTAGATGGTCCGGTGGCCGTCGACGCTGAGCGAGAGGTCGGCCAGCGGGTCCTCTTCGTGCGAGTCGACACCGCATTGGGTGAACAGCAGCTGTGGCTCGAAGTCCGCGAGCAGCGAAGGGACAACGGCGTTGAAGGCCCTCAGCCACCCCGGGTCCCGCGTGCGCGGCGGCAGCGGGAGGTTGACCGCAGTGCCCTCGGCCTTCCCGCGGCCGGTCTCGGCGGAGTAGCCCGTGCCCGGCCAGAGCGTGAAGGGGTGCTGGTGCATCGAGATCGTGAGGACGCGCGGGTCGTCGTAGAAGGCGGCCTGGACACCGTCGCCGTGGTGGACGTCGGTGTCGATGTAGGCGATCCGCTCGAAACCGTGGTCGAGCAGCCACGAGATGGCGACCGCGCAGTCGTTGTAGACGCAGAACCCGGACGCCCGGTCCCGCATGGCGTGGTGCAGGCCGCCGGCGATGTTGACCGCCCGCGTCGCCTCGCCCTCGGCGATCTTGCGGGCGGCCAGCAGCGTCGAGCCGACGACCAGGGCGGAGGCGTCGTGCATGTCGGAGAAGACGGGGTTGTCGGCGGTCCCGAGCCCGTGCCCGACGTCCCATCCGACCAGCGGCGCCTCCCGCACGGCGGCGAGGTACTCGGGAGCGTGGATCCGGAGGAGCTCCTCGTCCCCGGCCGCGGTCGGGACCAGCAGCTCGACGTCGTCGAGCACGCCGAGCTCGGTGGCCAGCCGGACGGTGAGCTCCAGCCGGACGGGGTTGAACGGGTGCTCCCCGCCCAGGTCGTAACCCAGCAGGGCGGGATCCCACACGACAGCCGGCGCCATACCGCCCGACTGTAGTGCCGATCGCCGGAGATCGTGGAGTCGAAGCGTCCGCGGCGCTCAGCCCGGCAGGGTGCCCGTCGCCGCCGGACGCGCCGGGTCCCGCGACCAGTGCGACCACGAGCCCGCGTACAGGCCGGCGCCCGCGTGGCCGGCCAGCTCCAGCGCGAGCACGACCGAGCTGGCCGTGACGCCGGAGCCGCAGTACGCCCCGACCGGCTCGCCCGGGCGCAGCCCCAGCCCGGCGAACCTTTCGGCCAGCTCGGCCGGGGTCCGCCAGCGGCCGTCCTCACCGACGTGGCCGGCGAACGGCGCGTTCACCGCACCCGGGATGTGCCCCGCCCGCGGGTCGACCGGCTCGGTCTCCCCCGCATAACGCGGTGTCGCCCGGGCGTCGAGCAGCAGGCCGTCGCGAGCCAGGGCCGCGGCCTCGTCGGCGTCGAGCACCGGCATCCCGCCCGGCCGGACGGTGAGGTCGCCCGGCTCCGGCCGCGCCGGCTCCGTGCTCACCGGCCGCCTTTCCGAAGTCCACGCTGCGTAACCGCCGTCGAGGACGGCGACCTCGTCGTGGCCGGCCCAGCGCAGCAGCCACCACGCCCGGGCCGCGACCGACCCGTCGGCGTCGTCGTGGACGACCACCGGCGCGCCCGCCCGGACCCCGGCCGCGCGCAGGTCGCGCTGCAGGTCGGCGGGGTCGGGCAGCGGGTGCCGGCCGCCCTCGCCCGGCTCCCCGGCGAGCACCCGGTCGAGGTCGACGAACACCGCGCCGGGCAGGTGCCCCTCCCGGTAGGACTCGGCGCCGGGCGGCCCGGCGAGCCGCCAGCGGACGTCGAGGACGACGGGCCGGTCACCCGCCGGCCCGGCGAGCGCGGTGGCGAGGTCGGTGGTGCTGATCAGCGGACGCATGCCTCCCATCTTCCAGCGGCCGACTGCCCGGCCGCGCCGGGGTGCGGACATATCCCCCACCGGCGAGTTGTCACCGATTTGGCCGAAATCAGGCGGAGACGGACCGCAGCGGGCGCGCCTGCGGTGGCGGGTTCCGCCGTGGCCGCCGGTCGGATCGGTAACCGTCGGCGCAGTATCCGCACGGCCCCCCGCCGCTGTCGGGGCCAACGACTACGATGAGCAACGCGGACGAAGGGGACAGCGTGAACGATCTCATCGACACCACCGAGATGTACTTGCGTACGATCTACGAGCTCGAAGAAGAGGGTGTCGTCCCGCTGCGCGCCCGCATCGCCGAGCGCCTGCAGCAGAGCGGCCCCACCGTGAGCCAGACCGTCGCCCGCATGGAGCGCGACGGGCTGGTCGTGGTGGCCGACGACCGGCACCTCCAGCTGACCGACCACGGCCGTGAACTGGCCATCGCGGTGATGCGCAAGCACCGCCTGGCCGAGCGCCTCCTCGTCGACGTCATCGGGCTCGAGTGGGAACACGTCCACAACGAGGCCTGCCGCTGGGAACACGTGATGAGCGAGGCCGTCGAGCGCAAGCTGGTCAAGCTGCTCGACCACCCGACCACCTCCCCCTACGGCAACCCGATCCCCGGTCTGGACAAGCTGGGCGACGGCGACCCCGCCCCGCCCGCCGAGGCCGACCTCGTCCGGCTGGACGAGTTCGCCCGCACCGGCGGCGGCCGGGTCGAGATCCGGCGCATCGCCGAGCACGTCCAGCTGGACGAGTCGCTGATGACCGAGCTCAAGTCGGTCGGGATCGTGCCGGGTGGCACGGTCACCATCGGCAAGGGCAACGGCGCCACCATCGAGGTCACCGGCGGGGACACCACCGCCCTGGTCGCCAGCTCCGCGCTGCACGCCGTCCTGGCGCAGGCCAGGTGAGCCCGGCTTCGGAGGCCGCGGCCGCGTTCCGCACCGTGCACGGCGCCGAGCCGGCCGGGGTCTGGTCGGCGCCCGGGCGGGTCAACCTGATCGGCGAGCACACCGACTACAACGACGGCTTCGTGCTGCCGTTCGCCCTGCCGCACCGCCTGGCCGCGGCGGCGTCGCCCCGCGAGGACGGCGTGCTGTCCGTGGCCACCCTGGGCGACGACGGCCAGCTCCAGCGCTCCGGCGAGCTCAAGATCGCCGACCTGGCGCCGGGCCGGGTCGAAGGGTGGGCCGCGTACCCGGCCGGGGTCGCCTGGGTGCTGCGCGACCAGGGCTTCACGGCCGGCGCGAACCTGGTCATCGCCGGGGACGTGCCGTCCGGGGCGGGGCTGTCCTCCTCCCACGCGCTCGAGTGCGCGGTGTCGCTGGCGTTGCTCGGCCTGGCCGGCCTGGAGCTCGACGGAACCGGCGAGCGCGTCCCGCCCCGGCCCGAGGTGGCCCGGTGGGTGCAGCGCTCGGAAAACGACTTCGTCGGCGCGCCGACCGGCCTGCTCGACCAGACGGCGTCCCTCTGCTGCACCGAGTCGCACGTGCTGTTCCTCGACGTCCGGTCGGGCGAGCAGGAGCAGGTGCCCTTCGGCCTGGCCGAGGCCGGGCTGCAGGTGCTGATCATGGACACCCGCACGAAGCACTCGCACGCCGAAGGCGGGTACGGCGAGCGCCGCCGCGGCACCGAACGGGCGGCCGAGCTGCTCGGGGTGAAGGCGCTGCGCGACGTCACCGTCGAGGGCCTCGCCGAGGCCCTCGACCGGCTGCCGGGCGAGCTGGCGCCGCTGGTGCGGCACGTGGTCACCGAGAACCAGCGGGTGCTCGAGGTGGTCGAGCTGCTCCGCGCCGGGCGGCTGGCCGAGATCGGCCCGTACCTGGACGCCTCGCACGTCAGCATGCGTGACGACTACCGGATCTCCACGGCCGAGCTGGACCTCGCGGTCGACTCGGCCCGCGCGGCCGGGGCCCTCGGCTCCCGGATGACCGGCGGCGGTTTCGGCGGCTCGGCGATCGCGCTGGTCCGCGACGCCGACCTCGACGGTGTCAAGGCGGCCGTCGAAGCGGCGTACGAGAAGGCGGGTTACCGGCGGCCGCGGATGTTCACGGCCGTCCCCTCCCGCGGCGCCGGGCGCGACGAGCTCTGAGGCCGCGCGGGTCCGCGTGGGGCAACCCCCGCCCGGACCCGCGCGTCGCCCTAGGGGAAGACTGTCGCGCACAGTCACCCTCGGCAGGAAGGCCTGGATGTGTCGGAGCAGAGCAACGCCCTGAAGCTGGTCGTGACGGGCGGAGCAGGGTACGTCGGCAGTGTCTGCGCCGCCCGGCTGATCGAGGCCGGGCACCAGGTCACCGTGGTCGACGACCTGTCCACCGGCCACGCCGACGCCGTCCACCCGGACGCGCGGTTCATCGAGGGTGACGCCGCCGAGGTGGCGGGCAGCCTGCTGCGCGAGGGTTTTGACGGCGTGCTGCACTTCGCGGCGAAGTCGCTGGTAGGCGAGTCGATGGCGGAGCCGGCGAAGTACTGGGAAGGCAACGTCGTCACCTCGCTGCGGCTGCTCGAGGCCATGCACGAGCACGGCACGCCCCGGCTCGTGTTCTCCTCGACCGCGGCGACCTACGGCGAACCGGAGCAGTCGCCGATCCCGGAGTCGGCGCCGACGCAGCCGACCAACACCTACGGCGCCACGAAGCTCGCGATCGACGCCGCGATCACCAGCTTCGCCGTCGCCCACGGCCTGGCCGCGGTCAGCCTGCGCTACTTCAACGTCGCGGGCGCGTACGGCGCCTTCGGCGAGCGCCACACCACGGAAACCCATCTCATTCCCCTCGTTCTCCAGGTCGCCTCGGGCGACCGCGAGCGCATCCAGATCTTCGGCGACGACTACCCGACGCCCGACCACACCGCGATCCGCGACTACATCCACGTCGCAGACCTCGCCGACGCCCACCAGCTGGCGCTGAAGCACGCGACCGCGGGTGAGCACCGCATCTACAACCTGGGCAGCGGCACCGGTTTCTCCGTCCTCGAGGTGATCGAGGCCTGCCGCGAGGTCACCGGGCACCCGGTGCCGGCGGCGGTGGCCCCGCGCCGCGCGGGCGACCCGTCCGTGCTCGTGGCGGCCAGCGACCGCGCCCGCGAAGAGCTGGGCTGGAAGCCGGAACGCACCGAGCTCACGCACATCGTGCGCGACGCCTGGGCCTTCGCCCAGTCGCGGCAGACCGCCCGGGGCTGAGCGCTCGGGCGCGCCGCTACGACGAGACGTTGCCCGTCTTCCGACGGCGCGTGCGCGATGGTGCTGAGCCTCAGGACGTCTCACAGGCGTCCAGGTCCGCGGGCTCCAGGCCGAAGCCGGTGAGGCCCGGGGCGGCGGCCAGCGTCAGGCCCAGCAGCACCTCCGGCGGGGTGCCCCGGTTCAGCACCCTCGTCAGGAGGGTGGCCAGGACGTGGCCCGGCGCGGCTTCCAGCGCGATGTTCAGGGCCATGCCCGCCAAGGTGCCGTCGCCGCGCATGAAGGCCGAAAACCCCAGCAGGGCCGCCGGTTCCGCGCGTTCCGGGGCCGGCAGCTCGCGGACCAGCGTCAGCCAGAGGCGCTCGGCTTCGCGGGCCGCCGGCACGTCGGGTGGGACCGCCATCGCCAGGCACACGTCGCGGATCTCGGGGATCGTCAGCGCACAGGCCAGGAGGACGGCTTCTTCGTCCGTCGGGGGTCCGTCGTCGCGGAGCTGGCGCTCGAACGCCGCACGGATCTCCGACGCCGCGTCGGAGACACAGCTCGCCTCCGGCCAGGGCAGCGAAGACAGCTGCGCCAGCCGGGAAGCACGGCGGTCGAGCGCCTCCGGCGACCGTGGGGCGAGCAGGGCCAAGACTTCGTCACGGCTGGCGAACACCACCGTGCCGCGCTCGGTGGCCGCCGCAGCCGCCACGGTCGCGCGAGGGTCCGGCAGCGTGCCGCCGCACTCCTCGTCGGCGTAACAGCCCCATGGCGCGTCTTCGGTGATCTCCTCGGCCCACATCGCGTGCAGCACCGGGAGACCCAACTCCCCCAGCGCTTCGGCCAGTTCGTCGACGAAGCCCGCGTGCGGTGGCGGGTTGCCGGGTCTTCGCCGGCCGCCGACGATCACCAGCGTCACGCCGGCGTGCTCCCCCGTGGCGAACTTCGGGGCGAGCGCGCGGGCCTGGTGGGTCCGGTGCTCGGCGCGCGGGAGGTCGCCGCGCAGCACCAGGCCCAGGCGGTTGCCCGCCGGGGCCCGGTGGCCGAGCAGGACGACGGAGCGTTCGGGCCGGAACCCGACGAGGTACGGGAGCGCGGCCAGCAGCTGGGCGGGCTCCGTGAGGTCGACCGGCGTGCGGCCGGCCGGGGTGGCGGTGGTCATGCCTCCAGCGTGGGGCAGCACGGGGCCGGCTGGGGCGGTGGCGGCAAATCTGTGGATCGCCGGGACCGATGTGGACGGAACCGGGCGGGAGCCGGCCGGACGGCGGGTTCTTGTCGGTGGGGCGGGCTATGCTGCCCGGCCCCACCGGACGGTCCCGCTCAGCCGCAGTGCTCGAACCCGCTTTCGTAGGTGTTGCTGCCCACCGAGCCGCCCCACTTCACGCAGGTCGCTTCGGCGGTCTTCTTCACCGGCCCGGCGTAGTAGGTGAAGCTGCCGGAGTCGGTGGTCCGCGCCGAACCCTGGACCTCGAGGAACGCCGAAACCGGGCTGGCCGTGCCGAGCGACGTCGCCTTCAGCGTCGTCACGCAGTTCGCCTTCGTCGAGGCGTTGTACAGCAGGTAGGCCGTGCCCGACGAGTTCGCCAGCGCCTGCTGGTCGACGACGGAGAAGCCGGCGCCGCAGACCTCTTCGGCGGAGTACGGGTTGCCGCCGCAGCCGTTCTTGCTGGTGAAGTCCGTGTGGCCGTAGTACGGCACGGCGACGCCGTTCAGCTTCGCCTTCTGCACAACACCGTCGAGCCGCTCTTCGAAGTGCAGGTGCGGCCCGGTGACCCCGCCGGTCGCCCCCGCCTTGCCGATCTCCTTGCCACCGGCCACCGACTGCCCGACCGAGACCTCCTGGTCGGACAGATGCGCGTACCGGGTGCGCCAGCCGCCGCCGTGGTCCAGCTCGATCCACTTGCCGTAGCTGGTGCTGCCCTCGTTCGCCACCCGCGTCACGGTGCCCGAAGCGGCCGCCAGCACCGGCATCCCGGTGATGCCCGACTTCTGGAAGTCGACGGAGTACTCCGGGCTGTGGCCGCTGAACGTCGCCGCGGTCACCGTGACGCCGCATTTGAACGGCACCTGGAAGTTGGGCGCGGCCGACGCGGCGGCCTGGCCGAAGAGGGTGAGGCCGAGCGCGGGCAGCGCCGCGGCGGCGGCGAACACGGCGAGCCGTCGCAACCTGGACATGGGGGAACCTCCTGACAAACGGGACAGCTTGACACCACGAAGGGAAGCCCGCGTCGGTACATTTTCCGTACAAGGACCCCGCGGAGGACACCGAAGAATGACATCCCGACGACTCCCGTTCCCCTCGGCGCAGGGCTGGCTGCGCTGGGGGCTCATCGCGGTGCCGATGGTCACCGCGATGCCCCGGGCGAACGCGCTCGCCTGGGCGTTGATCGGGATCACCCTCGTTCTGGCGACCCCGATGCCGTGGATCGCCGACCTCGGGGCCCGGACACTGTCGGCGGTTCTCTCGCTCGCCGTGATCGCGAGCGCGGGTGCGCTGTGGGTGGTCCTGCCGGGCAGCTGGGCGACGGTGGCGATGTTCAGCACGACGTTCTTCGTGGTGCTGCGGCAGTCCGCGGTGCCGGTCGTGCTGGCGGTCGTGCTGGACGCCGCGCTGATCACCACGGTCTGGGTGGCCCGCCAGGACGTCTGGGAAAGTGCCCTGTCGACCTATGCGGTCCTCGCCGTGATCGTGCTCATGGGGCTGAACCGGCGGACGCGCAACGCCCGGGTCGAGCAGACCGAGCTGGCGCTGGCCCGCGCGCAGACGGCCACCGAGGAGCACGCCCGCGCGGCGGCGCTGGCCGAACGCGCCCGGATCGCCCGCGAGCTGCACGACGTCCTCGCGCACTCGCTGGCCGGGCTCTCGCTGAACCTGCAGGGCGCGCGGCTCATGATGGTGCGCGACCAGGCGAGCCCGGACGCCGTCGCGCAGATCGAACGCGCCCAGAAGCTCGCTTCGGAAGGCCTCGCCGAAGCCCGCAAGGCCGTCGCCGCGCTGCGCGAGGACGCGGTCCCGGTCGAACGCACGATCGCGGACCTGCTGGCCGCGTACCGGCTGGACAGCGGAGCCCGGGCGGACCTGACGGTCGAGGGCGAGCCGCGGGAGCTCGACGCGGCGGTCGGCACCGCGCTGGTCCGCGCGGTGCAGGAGGCGCTGGCCAACACGCGCAAGCACGCGGCGCAGGCCGACGTCGACGTCACCCTGGACTTCGGCGCCGGAACCGTCGCGCTCACCGTCACGGACTGCCAGGGCAGGCGCCCGCCGGACGCGCCCGCGGCAGGCTACGGTTTGCGCGGGATGAGCGAACGGGTCGCGCTGCTCGACGGACAGCTCGAAAGCGGGCCGGGGGAGGACGGATGGCGGATTCACCTGACGGTGCCGGCGTGAGCCTGCGGGTCGTGCTGGCCGACGACCAGGCGGTCGTCCGGGAAGGCCTGGTCACGCTGCTCGGGCTGCTGCCCGGCGTCGAGGTGGTCGGCGCCGCCGCCGACGGGCTCACCGCGCTCGACCTCGTCGCCGAGCACCATCCCGACGTCGTGCTGGTGGACCTGCGGATGCCGCGCTGCGACGGCGTCGAGACCACCGAACGGATCCGCGCCGAGCACCCGGGCACCGAAGTCGTCGTGCTCACCACCTACGCCGACGACGAGTCGCTGCTGGCCGCGTTGCGCGCCGGCGCCCGCGGGTTCCTCACCAAGGACGCCGACGCCGAGGCCATCGCCAGGGCGCTGCGCTCGGCCGCCGCCGGCCAGTCCACAGTGGACGGCGAGCTGCAGCGGCGGCTCGTCGACGCGGCCACGCGCAGCACACCCAAGCGGGTCAAGGAGGTCGAAGGCCTGACCGCGCGGGAGATCGAGGTGCTGCGGCTGATCGCGGCGGGCCTGTCGAACACCGAGATCGCGCGGACCCTGGTGGTGAGCGAGGCGACCGTGAAGACCCACGTGAACCACCTGTTCACGAAGGCCGGGCTGCGCGACCGCGCGCAGGCGGTCGCCTTCGCCTACCGGGCGGGCATCGCGGACTGAGCCGCCGGGATCAGCCGCTGGGTGAACCCGGCGTCGACCAGGCGGCCGAACGCCCGCTCGACCCCCGTCGGGACCCGCTGCGGGATCGCGAACCCGCGCGCCGCGTACTCGGTGATCCGCTGGGTTTCGCCGACGAGCATGCCGATCACCCGCTCGGCGTCCTCGCTGCCGGACAAGTAGTCCTCGAGCGAGACCGCCGTCGCCGCGCAGACGATGTCGACGTCCGGCCAGAGCCGCTTCGCCGTCGCGTACGCACGACGTTGCTGGTACGGCCGGGACACCAGCGTCACCGAACGGACCGGAAGCCCTCGTTCGTCGAGCAGCCGGCGGGTGAACGTGATGTTGTCACCGGTGTTGCGGGCCTCGGGCTCGACCAGGATCGCCTCGTCGGGCACGCCGAGCTCCAGTGCGATCTCGCGGTAGTGGACCGCTTCGCCGCGCGGAAAGCGGTCCACCGTCGTCGGCGCGTTGGCGCCCGTGAAGACCACCAGCGGGAACCGTCCGGCGTGGAACAGCTCCGCCGTGTGGACGGCGACGCCGGGGTCACGGCTGCCGAGCCCGATGCCGACGTCCGACCGACGTAACGGGTGCCGCAGGTCGTGGTAGTCCCACAACGTCCGGACGTCGGCGTGGAGGTGCGCGGGCAGCATCAGCCGAACGCGGCTCGCAGGGCCGGCTTGCCTCCCGTCACCGGCAGCGTCACCGACGTCTTCGTCAGATCCAGCGCCAGCCCCGCGCCCGGCCTCGGCCGCAGCGTGTAGTCGTGGTCGCTGGAGGCCAGCAGGAACTCCAGCCGGTGCCCCGCCGCGAGGACGTAGTCCTTCGGCATCAGCTCGACGCCGATCTTGTACGTCTGGCCCGGCGTGATCGGCTCGGTGCGGGCGGGGGACGTGCGGTTCTGCGGATCGGTCCAGCCGCGGCTGATCACGTGGGACGTGCCGTCAGGAGCGCGGTCGAGCAGGATCGCCGAGACGTTCGCCGCGGGCCGGTCGAACGCCAGCGCCAGGTCGGCACGAGCGGTCCCCGAAAGCCGTACGGACTGCTTCGCCGCCGAAGTCGCGTACAGCAGGCGGTTGCCCGAAGACGCGAGGCCGGCCAGCTGCTCGATCGTCTTCGACGAGTCGTCGGCGAGGGTTTCGACCGTCGACGAGCCCGGCACCGGGTTGCGCGTGTCGATGGTGCCCTTCGCCTTGCCGCCTGGCCACGGGTAGACCCGGACGTCGGCCGTCGTGGGCGCCGGCCAGTCGGCTTCGTCGACCCACGAGAGGTCTTCACGCTGGATCGTCGCCTTCGGCTCGTTCTGGATGCCGTTGTCGACGCTGTAGAGGTAGTGCGACATCCACTTGTTCAGCGTTGCGAGCCAGACGTCGCGCCGCAGCGAGTACGGGTCGGCGTGGCCGGACTGGTGCAGCCAGATCTTGTGCTCGACGCCGTGGGCCTTCAGGGCTTCGTACCACTCGGCGACCTGGTCGGTCTTGACGTTCCAGTCGTTGAGGCCGTGCACCGCGAGCACGGACGCGTGCACCTTCGCGACGTCGTTGCGGTAGTTGCGGACGTCCCAGAACGGCGTGTAGTCGCCGGTCACGCGGTCCTGGTCGCGGGTCAGCCCGTCGATGACCGAGCGGCAGACCTGCCGGTCCGCGCGGGTGTAGACGTACTCGGCGAGCACGTCGGCGTCCTCACCCTGGAAGCCGCCGGCGGCGACGACCGCGCCGTCGTTGCGGTAGTACTGGTACCAGCTGGAGATCGCCGCGATCGGGACGATCGTCTCGAGGCCTTCGACACCGGTGCTGGCGACGGCGTTGGGCAGCGTCCCGTTGTAGGACACGCCCATCATGCCGGTCTTGCCGGTGCTCCAGTCGGCCTTCGCGGCGGCGCCGGCGGCGTCCCGGGCGGGCGTGCGGCCGTTGAGCCAGTCGACGACCGAGCGCGCGCCGATCGTCTCGTTGACGTCCCCGGTGGTCGGGCAGCCGGTCGAGAGGCCGCTGCCGAGCGATTCGCCGTAGACGACGGCGAAGCCGCGCGCGGTGAAGTAGTCCTGGTAGCGCCAGGTGATCGGGGCGGCCGGGCCGACGCCGTGCGCGGCGACGCGCGGGCCTTCGGCTTCGCGGGCGTAGCCGGGTGCGGACAGCTCGACGTCGACGTCGTGGTTCGCGACGTCGTTGCCGCCGGCGTAGTACGGGCTGGCCTGGTAGACGACGGGGACCTTCAGGCCCTGCTGCGTCGCGCGCGGGCGCACGACCTGGGCGTGCACGAGGTCGTCGGCGCCGTCGTGGTCGCTGTCGACCGGCGCGGTGACCCAGACGTCCTCGCGGATGACGTCGGCGGGGTCGAACACCGGTTGCGCCTGGCCGCCGGTGAAGACCGGGCCGGGCGGATCGGCGGCTTCGGCGGTGACCGCTGTCAGCGGCAGGACCGCCAAGGTGAGGAGCAGGACTGCGGTTCGTGCGGCTTTCACTCAAACCCCCAAGCCGGGCGAAGCGGACGACCTGTCGAGACTTCCGTCCGGGCCGAGGGGGTGTCAAGCGACTAACGTCGGGGGCATGCCGACCGTGGAAGCGCCGATCGCAGCCGTGACCGTCTACCCGCAGCAGGCCCGGATCACCCGCCGGGGGAAGGCCCCGCTCGACGGCGGGCCGCGCCTGACCTTCGCCGGGCTCCCCCTGGCCCTCGACGCGGGCTCGGTGCGCGTCACCGGGACCGGGCCCGCGCTGATCACCGGCGTCGACGTGCGCACCGAGCGGCACGCCGCGCCGGCCGACGCGGGGTTGCGGGAGCTCGTCGAACAACGGCGTGCGGACCAAGCCACGCTCGACGGCGTCGTCGACGACGAAGCGGCCGAAGCGATGAAGGTGGATCTGCTGACTTCGCTCGCGAAGCGCAGTGGCGGCAGCTTCGCGAAGGCGCTGGCCGCCGGGACCGCGGAGCCGTCACGCGTCAGCGAGGTGACCGACGCGCTGGGCTCGCGGCTGGCCTCGGCGTTGAAGGCCCGGCGGGTTCTTTCGGATCGGATCACGCGGTTGCGCGAGGACCTGGCGGCGCTCGACCGCCGGATCGAGTCCCACAGCACCCGGTCCGAAGAGGACAGTACGTCGGTCGTGGTGGAGCTGGAGATTTCGGACCCGGCCGGGTCGGCCGAGCTGGAACTGTCCTATGTGGTCCCCGGAGCGAGCTGGGAGCCGGGGTACGACATCCGCGTGCGCGGCACCGAAGTCACGGTGCTGTCGTACGGGCTCGTCACCCAGCACACGGGTGAGGACTGGCCGGAGTGCGAGCTGGCGCTGTCGACGGCGCGGCCGGCGGTTTCGGTGGTGGTCCCGGAGCTGTCCCCGTGGTACCTGGACCGCGTCCACCCGGTCCCAGCCGCCCCGGCGGCGGCGTACGGCGGTTCCGGCGGCGGCGTCCCGGAGGGTTCACGAATGCGCTTCGCGGCGATGGCGCCCAAGTTCGCCGCGGTCGAGCAGGGGACGACGGCGGTGACGTACCGGCCTTCGCGCCCGGTGGAGATCCCGTCGGGGGCGCAGGGCCACCGCACGACGTTGGCGCAGCTTTCGCTCACGGCCTCGTTGGGTTACGTGACGGCGCCGGTGCTGGCCGAAGAGGCGTACCTGCGCGCGACGGTGGTCAACACGTCGGAGCACGCGCTGCGGCCTGGGCGCGCTTCGGTGTTCCACGACGCGGAGTTCGTCGGGACGACGGTGCTGGAGGCGTGGGCGCCGGGCGAAGACCTCGAGCTGGCCCTGGGCGTCGACGACCGGATCCGGATCGAGCGCGAGCTGGTCCGCCGCACGGCTTCGAAGGCGACGCTGTCGGGGCAGAAACGGCGTGAAGCGGAGTACCGGATTTCGGTGGGCAACCACGGGCCGCGTCCGGCGACGGTGACGGTGCTGGACCAGGCGCCGGTGTCCCGCGACGACACGATCACGGTGCGGGACGTGAAGACGTCGCCGGATCCGGTGGAGACGTCGGCGCTGGGTGAGTTCACGTGGCAGTTGTCGTTGGCGCCTGGGGAAACGGGCGTGGTGACGCTGTCTTATCGGGTGGATGTCGCGAAGGGCGTGGAGCTGTCCGGCTGGCGGGAGTGACCGGTTCACCCGGGCGCGCGAATCGTCTGCGGCAAGCGGGTGATGGCACGAAAAACCGAACAACGGCGGAACGGCCTCCCCTAACATCCGCGTGACCGATCCAGCGCCCGGGAGGAACCATGGCGGACGACATCGAGAACGACGATGTCGCATCGGGTCTTCCGAACGAGTTCGGTCCACGACTCAGGGTCCTGCGGACGAAGCGCGGCCTGGGGCTCAACGCGTTCGCCCGCCGCCTCAACTACAGTAGTAGTCACCTAAGCAAAATCGAGAACGGGCACCAGCGCCCCACCGTGCTCTTCGCACGTCGTTGCGACGTTGAACTCGACGCGAAGGGGATGTTGTCGTCATTGGTCTCCCCGCCGGTTCCGGAAGGTCTCCCGGAACCGGCGGCGTGCCAAGAAGCCTGGCAATCCACTCTGGTCAGGATGTCGCGCCAGTCCGATCGGCCGGGTTCGATTCGCCGGAACAGTCCGGTCGAGACCGCTGACCAGCTCACCAGTCACCTCGAGATCTTCGCGGGGCTACGGGAGCTGGGACAGGTGGCCTCGCCGGCCGCGGTTCTTCCCATGGTGACGGCCCAAGCGCACGCTCTGCGTGCGCTGATCGGCCGAAGTGGCGGCACGCCACCCCTCCCCCTGGCGACCCTCGCCGCGCGCGTGGCGGAATACACGGGGTGGATGGCTCAGGAATCCGGGAACGACCACAAAGCCGTGTGGTGGACAAACGAAGCGGTTGAAGTCGCCGCCGCCGCGGGCGACCACCATGTGGCGAGCTATGCGCTCGTGCGGCGTGGCCTGATCGCGCTCTACCGCGGAGACGCCGCGGCCACCGTGGCACTCGCCCGCGAAGCGCAGGCAAAACGCGGTGTACCGCACCGCATTCTGGGCCTGGCCGCCCAACGAGAAGCGCAAGGACACGCACTGGCCGGCGACTACGACGCCTGCATGCGGGCTCTCGACCGGGCACGCGAACAGCTGGCGCTCGCGTCGGCGGATCGGCCGTCAGGGCCGGTGATCGGCACTGCGCACGTCTCGGACCCGGTCGGCGTGGTGACCGGGTGGTGCTTGTACGACTTGGGCCGACCGCGAGCGGCCACCGAGATCCTCGACCGGGAAGTACCCCGGATTCTGCCCGGCGCGGTCCGCGCACGCACCCGCTTCGGCGCGCGAAGGGCGTTGGCATGCGCGGCATCGGGTGAACTGGACAAGGCCTGCACACTGACGCGTGCGATCGTCGCCGACGCAGCACGCATCGATTCCGCGACCATTCGCTCCGATCTCCACCTGTTGGCCAAGACTCTCCGGCGGTGGCACGGTCATTCCGAAGTGCGCGCGCTCGAGCCGGCACTGAGCCTGGCCCTGCAGCCGGCTCGCTAACGCCCACGCCCGGTACGGACAGACCAGTTCGCCGCGCACCCGAGGTACTCGATCAACTTGCGCCCGGCGTGCTGCAGCGCCGTCGGTCCCTGTCCTGGCGGGAAACCGAGCTCCCGAGCCGCGACGGACACGGGCTGACCTTCGAAGTGCGCTCGGGCCACCAGTTCAGCTTCGGCACGGGTCAGGAAATGGTGCGCCACCGCCTCGGCGAGCACCAGGTCGATGTGACCGGCCGGAGGTGTCAACGGGACCGCACGTACTGCCGGCACGGCTCCGTACCCCGCGGTGCGACCGTCCAACGGGCGTGTCGCCCTCGCCTTGGTCAGGCGCTTGAGATGAGCCGACAGCCTCCGCATGTCGGGATCGACTCCCCGTAGGTCTTCGAGGAACCCGACCACGAGGTCTCCCGCAACGTCGTCGGGGTCCAGGCCGTTTTCTTCGGCTGATTTCCTGACCGCGAACAGGAACTGCGGAACCATCAATGCCACGGCCGCCGGCAGCCAGGACCGCGGGTCCGTCTGCGCAAGTCTGACGGCTTCCGCCCAGATCGCTGCCTTGGCCTCCGGCGAAGTCGTCGCCGACTGTGCCAGCTCGACCAGCTCGGTCCAGGTCAGGGCACGGTCCGGCAGGTCGCCGGAAAGCCTCCAGCCCTCCAGCGCGACAGAGGAGGCGGCAATTACCACCAAGCATTGCCGCCGGATTTCCTGCAACGACCGGGAATGCGATTTCGAGTACACAGCGGACTCCTTCGAGAGCCGTGGACGAGCTTCGCCGAGTCTCCTGGGGTTTCCTGGTGAGGGACAGGTGTTTCCCGTTGCCTACTCGCCCGTAGCATGGCGCGGCCGGACACCGGTCGTGAACCATGAGCTGATCCGTCCGGAGCCGAAGGAGACTTGATGAACGCCTTTGAAGGCACCGTCTTCGTGAACTACCGGGTCGGCGACGAGGCGGCGTTCGCGGCGTTGCTGGCGGAGCACCTGAAGGCGAAGCTGGGCCAGCAAGAGGTCTTTCACGTTTCGCAGGAGGCGCCCGCCGGCAGCCTGTTCGCCGACGAGATCGAACAGGCGATCGCGCACTGCTCGGTGCTGATCGTCGTCATCGGAGACCGCTGGCTGGACGAGGTCAACCTCGGCAAGCTGCATGCTGAGGGAGACTGGGTCCGTCGCGAGATCCGGCTCGCCCTGACCGCGGGAAAGCGAGTCGTTCCGCTCTTGGTCAACACGACGATGCCGGCGCGCGAGCAGCTGCCCGACGACATCCGGGGCCTCCTCGACCGCCAATATCGCCCGATCAACCGGCGAAGCACACCCCAGGACATCGAGCGCGTGGTCACCGAGCTGATCCACGAAGTCCCCGAACTGGCAGCAGGCCGCTTTCCCGGAAGCCAGGAGCTCACCGCCTGGTGGGCGGAGTGGTCGAAGCAGACTGAGCCGGCGCTGCCGGCCGCTGTCCTGCTGGCCGGCCGTTCGGCGGCCGTTGATGCCGTTCGGCAGCTGCCGGCAGGACCGGCAGCGTCCACTGTCGTCCAGGGCGAGTCCGAGGAACTGACCTTGGCCTTCATCGCCGCTGTTTTCTCGGTCGAAGTGCGGCAGGATCTGCGGACCATCCTGGTGTTCGACGCCGAAGCCTGGTCACGGTGCATCGCCGTTGCGCGCCCGTGCGTCCTGGTACCTCGGTACGACGACCCTGACATCGATGCGGCCATCGAGCGCGGCCACCACGTTCTGCTGCCCACCGGTCCCGGCCGCAACCTGCCCTCCGAACCACTGCGGATCCCTCCACTGCGGCAGGACGACGTCCGTGCGGCGTTCGAAGCGGCCGGCACGACACCCGCGTTCGCGCAGTCCGTCGCCCCGATGATCCGCCGGTCGGTGGCCGAGTTCCGGAGCAAGTACTCGACAACCGCACAGTCCGCTCCGGTGGAAGCCTTGCCGTCGGACCACGAGGTCCTGGCCGACGCCGTCAACCGGGGACCGCTGCGCCACCTCGGCATCGACCACGAGTGCGCCGAGGCCGACGAGATGGCGAAGACGGATCCGCTGGGGGCCGCGGGTCGCTACGGCAGGGCCGCCGAAGTCCTCGTCCAAGCGGGCTTCGACGTGCATGCGCGAGACCTCCGGTCAAAACAAGCAAAAGCACTGGACGAGGCCGGCTGCCTCGACGAAGGCGCGGACGTCCGCCTCGGCCTGATGTGGACGTCGATGAACCAGATCGGGGACACCACGGAAAGGCTTCCCCTGTTCGAACGACCGGACGAGGGGCACGCCGGCGATTGCGGGTTCGGCCGGGCAATCGCCGCCGCCCGGGCTGCCGAGCGCGTCCTCACCGGACTGCTCGGCGCCGGCGAACTCGCGGCTTCCTTCGATGCGCTGCGGCAAGACGATCCTTACTTGCTGGAGGCGGCCGTGTTCCTGGCCGAACACTCGATCGCGGAACGAGAGCACGACGTGCTCGAGGAGCGCCTCGAACGGCTGGTTCCCCTGTCTCTTCCGTTGCACCCGAGCGGTTCGCCCGAAGAGGCTCTGGTGGTACGGCTGAGCATGTGTGTTGCCGATGTCACCGGGGAATGGACGGAACTGCACGATCGAGCTCGCCTGTTCACGCCTGTGCAACGAACGTGGATCCTCGCCCGCGAGGCGCGCTGCCTGTCGTTCACGGACGACTTCGCCGGAGCAATTCGCACTTACCAGGAAGCGATCTCGCAGGCGCTCACCCAACGGATGAACGAAGAGGCTGCCGACTGGCTCTACTCGCTCAGGGGACTCCGAGCCCGCTGCGGCGCCTTGTTCGCAACCGGCGACACGGAGCACCCGTTCGCCCAGCACTTGCGCAACGGCAGCGTGTCACATCAGCTCCCCGGCAGCCCGATGCTCGAAGAACGAGCGCTCCGCAGCCTGACCGAAGGCAAGGGCCGCAGCGCCGTGAGGCTGCTCACGCAATGGCGGTGGAAGGCCTGCATCCGGGCCGACCTCGTCGGGGAGAACGAGACTTCGGGACGGCTCGGCGCCGTGCTGAAGGACAACGGCGAGCCCGTCGCAGGCCTGCGAGAACTGGTCCGAGGGGAGGCTGGAAAGAGAGCCGCGACAGCGGCAGCCGCCCTTCCGGAAGCACCGCTCGGCTGGCCGGTTTCGGTCGGCGGTGGCACCGCTGGTCAGCTGGGCGCAGCTCTGGAAGTCGCAGCGGTCGTAGCCGACCTCCTCGACGAGGAAGACGCAGGGGCCTGGATCACCGTTGCGCTGGACCTGATCGAAGGCGGCGGACCGCGCCCTACCTTCTTCAGCTATCTCGTCGAGCGCGGCACGACGGTCCTCGCGGCGCTTTGTTCGCAGCTGAACGAGGCCCAGGCACGTCGGGTCCTGACCGCGACGGAACCGTGGCTGCCCAGCGACGAGAACCGGTACCGGCTGACGGATCGTGATCACTCACGGCTGCTGCTCGGTATCGCAGAACAGCACGCCGACCTGGCCGACTCGGCAATCCGGCAACTGCTCGAAGGTGCGATCTTCAGTCAGCATTTCGGTGAACGAGCGCTGGGTCCGGGACTACCGGTTCTGCAGAAGCACCGACAGCGAGCCGAGGCTGTGCTGACCGGTCCCGCCGAAGCGAGAAACCGGTGGGCGCGCTCGATCCTCGCCGCCATCGGCGTCGCCACCGAACGGACTCGCGAGCACATGGCGACCGCGGCACGAGCGTTCATCGATCGCGAACGCCCGAAGCCCGGCGTCATGTCGATCTGGGGCTACGACGCGTCGCTGGTTCATTCCGCCGCTTTTCTGGACGAAGGACTGAGAAGTGAGGTCGTGTCAGCGTTGCTGCGGTCTTCTCTCGACCCCGCAACGGGAATGACCAACCGCCGGGATTCCCTGGCCGAGCTGGCCGGCCTCGCGCCGGACTTACCCCCCGGAGAACGCAAGCGCGCGTTCGACGCCGTGTTTCCCTTGACCGGCGGGGACCAGGCCCTCGGCGCGCATGACCTGCTGATGGCGGGAATGAGGCATCCGTTGAGTGCGATGCGGGTCGACATGGGTCCCAGCACGACAGCCGATGGGGCTGTCCAAGCCTGTGCCTACTTGGCGGACACAGCGGAGCAGCGGGCAGCGGTCCGGAAACACGCGATCCGCCTGCTCGGCCGCCCGGACGAGATCGACGTGAAGAACATCGTCCGGACGTTGCTGACTCTGGATTCGTCGGCGGAGGACCTGCCACCGGCTCTCTTGGCGACCCACGTCAGCGAACATGTCAGGGCGCTGGCCGCCGTGCTGTGGGCTCAGGCGCCTGAAGAACCGGAGCCCGGGTTGTCCTTGGCGCGTGATCCCGCTCGGATAGTCCGAGCAAGTCTGGCCGATTCCCTCACCGATCGGCCGGAACACACGCAGGTCCGGGAGATCCTGGCGACCGACCCGCGACGGAGTATTCGAGAAGCGGTGAGCGGAGTGGAAACGTCATGAGGTCCCGGGGGGGGGGGGGGGGGGAGGGGGGGGGGGGGGGGGGAGGGGGGTGGGGGGGGGGGGGGGGGGTGCGGGTGGCGCGTCTTTTGTCTCTCCTGCGTAT
>NZ_JBVJOW010000003.1:163876-198753 GCF_055582965.1 Amycolatopsis sp. NPDC104863 | reverse complement strand
CAAGAGGAGTCGCAAAAAAGAGGGGAGAGAGAGGAAAACCCCCGCCCGCCCCCCCCCCCCCCCCCCCCCCCCCCCCCCCCCCCACCCGGGGTCAGCCCTGCGAGATGTAGGCCTCCAGCTGTTCCTGGCTCTTCTCCAGCTCCTCCATCCGGTTCTTCACTACGTCCCCGATGGAGATGATCCCGGCGAGGCGACCGTCCACCAGGACCGGCACGTGGCGGATGCGCCGCTCCGTCATCAGGACCGAGAGCTGGTCCACCGAGTCGTCCGGGCCGCAGCTGGCGACCAGCTTCGTCATGATCTCCGACACCGGTCCGTCGAGCAGGCCGGGGCCGTGCTCGTTGAGGCGGCGGACCACGTCGCGTTCGGAGACGATTCCGGCGATCGACCCGTCCGGTGCGACCACCACCATCGCGCCCACGTTGTTTTCGGCCAAGCCGGCCAGCAGCCTGGTCACCGTCGTCTCCGGGGTGACCGTTGCGACCGCCGACCCCTTCTTGCGCAGCAGATCCGCAATCCGCATGGCGATCCTTCCCGTCGGTGAGCTGGATCACCACAGGTTAAGGGCACCGGGACCTGGGCGAAAGTCCGGCAAACGGGGCGAATTCGTGGTATTGAAAACGATTCAGCCGAGCCGTTCGGCCAACCCGTCCAGTGCCAGGCGGATCCCGGCCGCGTAGTCGTCGTCGCAGAGGGCGTCCAGACGGCGTCGAGCCAGGTCAAGCTGCTCGCGAGCCGCCGGAAGATCACCCAGTTTGCGGTAGTCCTCGCCCAGGTTCAGGTGCAGGGACGGGTAGAACCCGCGCACGGCCAGTGACGAATGGTATTCCTGCGCCCGCGAGTCGGTCAGCGAGTCCGCCGCCGCCAGCGCGCGGAGGTCCCACTCGAGCTCCTCCGCCGGGTCGTCGCAGACGTCGGCCATGTGGTGCGCGAGCGCGACGCGGTGCAGCGGGTCGCCGTCCGGTCCGATCGACGCCCACAACGCCGTGAAGGTCGCGTACGCGCCCTCCCGGTCGCCGCCGATGTGCTGCCGCAGACCGGCGTCGATCGCCACCATCACGTCGTCGGTCATGCCGCTCCCTCGTCCACCAGCGCCCGCAGCCGGGCCAGCCCCGGGCCGATCCGCTCGGCCGCGACCGCACCGTAACCGAACACGAGCCCGTGCCGCCGCTCGCCCACGCTGAAGTCGCCGAGCGAATACAGCCGGACGCCGTCGTGCCGGGCGCGGCGGACCAGGCCGGAGAGATCGGACGACGAAGTCGCGCTCAGGTGCAGGCCCGCAGTCGACGGCAGCGGCGTCAGGAAGTCCGAGAACGAGGCAGCGAGCAGTCCCGACAGTAGTTCGTGCCGCTCGCGGTAGACCTTCCGCATCCGCCGGACGTGCCGCGCGAACCCGCCTTCGGCCATGAACGCCGCGAGCGCCGCCTGTTCGACGTTCGGCGCGTGCCAGTCGGTCAGGTACCGGGCCTTCACCAACGCCGGCACCAGCGACGGCGGCGCGACGAGGAAGCCGAGCCGCAGCGCCGGCGAGAGCACCTTCGAGAACGAGCCGACGTACACCACCCGGCCCCGGGAATCCAAGCTGTGCAACGGTTCCAGCGGCCGGCCGGTGTAGCGGAACTCGGTGTCGTAGTCGTCCTCGACGAGCACCGCGTCGTTCCGCTCGGCCCAGTCCAGCAGCTCCAGCCGCCGCTCCAGCGACATCGACAGACCCAGCGGGTACTGGTGCGACGGCGTCACGTACACCAGCCGCGTCCCCGCCGGGATGGCACTGACCACGATCCCGGACGCGTCCACCGGCACCGGCGCCACCCGGATTCCGCGCGCGCTGAGCACCAGCCGTGGCGGCGGGTAACCGGGGTCCTCGACGGCGGCCAGGTCGCCGTGGCGCAGCAGCACCCGCGCGACCAGGTCGGTCGTCTGCTGGGCCCCGGCGGTGACGACGACCTGCGCCGCGTTCGCCCGCACATCGCGCGACACCCCGACGTGCCGGGCGATCTCTTCACGCAGGGACGCGTGCCCCTGCGGGTCGCCGTAGGTCATCAGGTCGGCCTGGCCGGCGCGCAGCCGCTGCGTCACGAGACGGCGCCAGGTGTCGAACGGGAACCGCGTGAGGTCGGGGACGCCGGGCCGGAAGTCGAACTCGGGCGCCGGGGCGAACGGCGCGGGCGGCGACGGCACCGCGTCCCACTCCGGGAGCGGCCGCACGCCGGAGACGTGTGACGGCTCGGGTCGCGTCGCCGGCGACGCGGTGACGAACGTGCCCGCGCCGACGCGCCCGGCGAGGAACCCCTCGGCGGTGAGGCGGTCGTAGGCCGCGCTGACCGTCGTCCGGGAGACCGCCAGCCGCTGGGCGAGCTCCCGCGTCGGCGGCAACGCCTCGCCGGGGCGGATCCGGCCGTCGAGGATCGCCGCGCGGAGCTGCCGGTAGATCGCGTCGCGGTGGCCGCGCGTCCCGGTCAGATCGATGTGAACGTCCACCGCTCCAGATTGGCACACCCGAGGTGGCACTTATTTGGCACTTTTCGTGGACCGATCCCCCGCCTAGCGTGCGAAGCATGGATCTCCGCGAACTCGACCGCCGCACCCTGCTCGTCCTCGACAAGATCGTCGCCACCACCACGCCCGCCGACCTCGCGCGGCCCACCCCGTGCGCCGGCTGGACGCTCGCCGACCTGCTCCGCCACCAGGTCAGCGAGAACCACGCCTTCGCGACGGCGGCCCGCGAGGGCTCGGCCCCGGACTGGGACGCCGGTGACCTCGGCGCCGACGCCGTCGCCACGTACCAGGCGTCCGTCGACGACTTCCTCGACGCGATGACCGACGACGCCGTCCTGGACCGGCAGCTCACCATCAACCACTTCGGCACGTTCCCCGGCACGATCGCCGCGCACATGCACCTCGTCGACACCGTCGCGCACGGCTGGGACCTGGCCCGCACGCTCGGCCTGCCCTACGAGCCGGACGCCGACGCCGTCCACGCCGCCCTGCAGCTGGCCGAACGGATTCCGGACGAAGGCCGCGAAAAGAACAACTCGTTCGCCCACAGCGTCGACGTGCCCGCGGACGCGAGCGAGCTGGACCGGTTCCTCGCCCTGCTCGGCCGCGATCCCGGATGGACGGTCAGCCGACCTCGGTGACCGGCGCGCTCCACGTGTCGCACGCCTTGGTCGCCTTGCCGTCGTAGCCCGCCTTGGCCCAGGACAGCTGGTGCTCGCGCGAGCCGTGCGTGTCGCTGTTGTTGGCGCGGCCGTAGTCGGCGACGGCGGCGTTCGCCAGCGAGCGGCTGATGGAGCCCGTCCCGGCGACGGCGGCCAGGAACAACGCGCCGAAGCAGTTCGCCTGCAGCTCGATGCGGCGGACGACCTCCTTGTCGGCCGCGCTGTCTTCGTTCGGCGACGTCATCTTGTCCGCCGCCGCGGACAGGATCCCGCTCTCACGCTGCACGTGGTGGCCGTATTCGTGGGCGATCGTCGCGATGTGCCGGGCCTTGTTCAGGCCCGCGTCCGAGAGCATCCAGTCGGTCGGGGCGTAGATCGTGGTGTCGCCGCCGCAGTAGTAGGCGACGGCTTCGTTCTCCGTCGGCGCCTCGCCGCACGCGCTGTGCTCGGGCAGCGTCACCGAAACCGTCGCGGTCAGCGTCGGCTCGTTCGCCTTCTGCAACGCGGGGCGCCACGACTGCTCGAGGCAGTCGGCCAGCGCGCGGTAGTAGGCCTTGAGCTGCTCGGGGGCACGGCCGAGGTCGGGCAGCGTGCACGTCGCGGGTCCCGGTGCGATGCCGGCGGCGAGCAGCGGGTTGCGGGCCAGCTCCGGCACGGGCTTCGCGTTCGACGTCGAGCCGGTGCCGCCGTACGCCCGGCCGATGTCGGCGCCCTGGGCGGCGAACGCGCGGCCGTCCACGCGGCGCGGGATGGTGGCCGCGATCAGCGAGATGGCGAGCACCACGATCATGACCCCGACCACGGCGCCCCAGAGCCGGCTGCGCGGCGGAGCGATCGGAACGGGAGGCGCGGCGGCCCAGTTGGGCGCCCACGGGCTGGGATCCGGCGTCCAGGCGGGTTCCGGTGACCGGGCCACCATCGGCGGCGGTGGTGGCGGCCCGGCAAGACCGGATTCCCCGGGCCCGGCCGGGCCGTCGGCGTTGTTCACGTTCTCCCCCTGCTCGCTGTGACCAGCATACGGACGACCGGGGAGGGCAGGATCACGAAACGAAAACGCCGCCCGGTGGCCACCAGGTGGGCGGGCGTACGAAACTGTGGTCATGAGTGTCGAGGATCCGTACCTGTGGCTGGAAGACGTGACCGGCGACGACGCGCTCGGCTGGGTGCGCGCCCGCAACGACGAGACGCTGGCGGAGCTGACCCGCGGCGCGCGGTTCGCCGAGCTGCGTGACGAGCTGCGCGAGGTGCTCGACGCCGACGACCGGATCCCGTACGTCCGCCGCCGCGGGGAGCTCCTCTACAACTTCTGGCAGGACGCGACCCACCCGCGCGGCCTGTGGCGGCGGACGACGCTGGAGTCCTACCGGCAGGCCGAGCCCGAGTGGGAGCTGCTGCTCGACGTCGACGCGCTGGCCGAGGCCGAGGGCGAGAACTGGGTCTGGCAGGGCGCGACCGTCCTGCGGCCGGACTACCGGCGCGGCCTGGTCGAGCTGTCCCGCGGTGGCGCGGACGCGACGGTCGTGCGCGAGTTCGACCTCGACGCGCACGAGTTCGTCGAGGGCGGCTTCACCGTGCCGGAGGCGAAGACGCGGATCGGCTGGATCGACGAAGACCGCGTCTACGTCGGCACCGACTTCGGCCCCGGCACGCTGACCAGCTCGGGCTACCCGCGGCTGTCGAAGGAGTGGCGGCGCGGCACGCCCTTGGAGGAGGCCGTCACGGTCTACGAGGGCAAGCCCGACGACGTCTCGATCGGCGCGTCCCACGACCCGACCGAAGGCTTCGAGCGTGACTTCGTCAGCCGCGCCGTCGACTTCTACCGCTCCGAGCTGTACCTGCGGACGCCGGACGCGCTGGTCAAGATCGACGTCCCCGACGACGCGAGCGCGTCCGTGCACCGCGAGTGGCTGCTGGTCCGGCCGCGGACGGCGTGGACGGTCGGCGGCGCCGAGCACCCGGCGGGTTCGCTGATCGGCATCCGCTTCGACGACTTCATGGCCGGCGAGCGCGCGTTCACGACGCTCTTCACGCCCGACGAGCACACCTCGCTCGACTACTGGGCCTGGACGCGCCACCACCTGCTGCTCGGCACGCTGCGCGACGTCCGCACCGAGCTGCGGACGCTCACGCCCGGCCCGGACGGCTGGGCCGAGGAGCCGCTGTCCGGCGGTCCCGAGTTCGGCAGCGCGGACATCTTCGACACCGACCCCGACGTCAGCGACGAGTACCTGCTCAACTCCAGCGGCTTCCTCCAGCCATCCACGCTGAGCTACGGCCACGTCGGCGAAGAGGTCGAAGTGCTGAAGCAGGCTCCGGCGTTCTTCGACGCTTCGGGGATGGACGTCGCGCAGTACTTCGCGACGTCCGAGGACGGCACGAAGATCCCGTACTTCGTCGTGCGGCCGTCCGGCGCCGAAGGCGGCCCGACGCTGCTGACCGGCTACGGCGGCTTCGAGGTGTCGCTGACGCCGTCCTACAGCGGCATGATCGGGCGCGGCTGGCTCGCCCGCGGCGGCACGTACGTCGTCGCGAACATCCGCGGCGGTGGCGAGTACGGCCCGAGCTGGCACACGCAGGCGATCAAGGCCGAGCGGCACCGCGTGTACGAGGACTTCGGCGCGGTGGCCGCCGACCTGGTTTCGCGGGGTGTCACGACGCCGGAGAAGCTCGGCATCCAGGGCGGCAGCAACGGCGGTCTGCTGATGGGCGTGATGCTGACGCGCTACCCGGAGCGGTTCGGCGCGATCGTCAGCCAGGTGCCACTGCTGGACATGCGGCGTTACCACCTGCTGCTGGCCGGCGCGTCGTGGATGGCCGAGTACGGCGACCCCGACGAGGCCGCGGAGTGGGAGTTCATCTCGAAGTACTCGCCGTACCAGAACGTCCACAGTGGACGCTTGTACCCGCCGTCGCTGTTCGTGACCTCGACGCGCGACGACCGGGTGCACCCCACCCACGCGCGCAAGATGGTGGCGCGGATGCGCGAGCAGGGCCACGACGTCCGGTACCACGAGAACATCGAAGGCGGCCATGGCGCGGCGGCCGACAACGAGCAGCTGGCGTTCAAGTGGGCGCTGGTGTTCGAGTTCCTGTGGGAGCAGCTCACGAAGTGACGCGGGCGAGCAGCACGCCGCCGACGATCAGGGCGAGCGCGGCCACCCGGCCGAGGCTCAGCGGGTCCTTGTTCACAACCACGCCGAGCACGATCGCGCCGACGGCGCCGATCCCGGTGAACACCGCGTAGGCGGTGCCCACCGGGACGGTGTCCATCGCGCGTGACAGCAGGTAGACGGCGGCGGCGCCGAGGACGAAGCACAGCAGCGTCGGCCACGGCCTGGTGAAGCTCTCGGTCGGCTTGATGCTCTGCGACCAGGCGATCTCGACCAGCCCGGCGGCGACCAGCGTGAACCATCCCATCAGGTCCTCCTCCTAGGTGGACACAGCGTCCACTTCGCTCAACTGGACGCCGTGTCCGGTTATTCCTAGGCTGGGCGAATGCCCGAACGCGCCGACGCGGCCCGCAACCGCGCCAAGATCCTCACGGCGGCCGAAGAGCTGTTCAAAGTCCGTGGAGCGGCCGAGGTGACAATGGAGGACATAGCGCAGGCGGCGGGCGTCGGCCGCGGCACGCTGTACCGCCGTTACCCGGACCGCGCGTCGATCGCGGTGGCACTGCTGGACGAGCACGAGCGCAGGTTGCAGGAGTCCCTCTTGCGCGGGGATCCCCCGCTGGGCCCGGGCGCTCCCCCGGCGTCGCGCTTGGCGGCGTTTTATGAAGCGATGGTGGAGCTGCTGACCCGCCATGCACCGTTGGTGTTGGGCGCCGAGGTGGGTCATTCCCGCTTCACAACGGGCGCGTACGGCTTCTGGCGCGCCCATGTCCGCGCTCTGGCGGCGGACGCTCCAGACCCCGACGTGCTGGCGGACGTCTTGTTGGCTCCGCTGGCGCCGGAGCTGTTCCTGCACCAGACCGCGCGCGGCGTTTCCCCCGAACGCATCACCGCGGCTTTGCGGGAGCTGGCGCTTCGGTCGCTCTAGACGAGTCCCCGCGGCCTCGCCCGCCTCGGGACGTGCCGCGGTTTCGGCTTCGGCGCGTCCCCGCGGATCCGCGCGAGCGCGGCCTCGAAGGCGGTGAGCACGTCGGCGACGAACACCAGCCGTCCGACGTTGAGCTGGCGCAGCGCGGGCCCGTGATCGACGGCGACCGTGATCACAACGCCGAGCAGCAGCACCCGCCAGCCCGCGAAAACCGCGGCACGCAGCGGTTTCCCGAGCCCGCGGAAACCGATTTCGAGCCGGTGGCAGTGAAACGGCACGTGCCGTTCCTCGTCGGCGAGGATCCGGGCGGCGACCTGCGTGACGAGCGGATCGCCGGTCCCGTCCCGCAGCGCGCGGTAGTACCGCAGCGCGACGACCTCGGCGATGAGGAGAACCATCAGCTCCAGCCGCAGCCCGAGCGCCCGCCGCAACCACACGAAGACGGTGTCCGACCAGTGGCTCGCAATGGTCGCCACCCCGGCGGCGCGCAGCAGTCCGTCAAGCATCCGAGCATGGTTCTGCTCCTCGGCGACGAAGAGCTTGACGGCGGCGAGATAACTGCCCCCGCCGGCTTTCGCGATGAGGTTGGCGCCGTCGCCGGCCTCGCCGACCTGGAACCGCTGGACGCTCCGCGCGACGTCGGGGTGCAACCGGGCTCCGCGCGACCACGGCGGATCTTCGCGCCGCCGCCTGCGTTCGGCCTCGGTTTCGAAGTCCTGGAGCCAGCGTTCGTCCGTCATCGCCTCGATGATGCCGGATCGGTGTGGCGGAACCGCGCCGCTTCCGTGGAGATCCGGTGAAGTGTCTTGTTCCGCTCGAGTAGGCAACGGGAAACACCTTGAGCCGCGCACCAGGACCGGACACGATCAACGGCATGGTGTTCATCAACTTCCGCCGCGGCGACGGTGCCGACAAGGCTGCTTGGCTGGATGCCGAACTGAGCGCCGTCTTCGGCAAGGACAAGATCTTCCGATCGAGCCGGTCGATCGACCTCGGCCACGACTACGAGCCGATCATGTGGGACGCGGTCGACGACTGCCCCGCGATGATCGCCGTGATCGGAGACGGTTGGCTGCCCGAGTTCGGTCGTCGGCTGTTCCAACCCGACGACGTGGTCAGGCAGGAGATCGCCCGCGCGCTCGCAGCCGGCAAGCCGGTCATCCCGGTCCTCGGGCTCACTACTCCCATGCCCGCGGCCGATGACCTTCCCCCGGACCTCGCTGGGCTGGCCAACTGCCAGTACGTGCGGCTCACCTACCGCGACGCGCACGCCTTCCCCGGTCTGGTCGACCGGCTGATCGACGCCGCACCCGACCTCGGCATCGGTGTCCGGGAAGGGATCAAGGACCTGGCTACGTGGTCTCGGGAGCGCACCGAGCTGACCGGCTCCCGGCTACCTGCGGAGCTCGACCTGCTCGGCCGCGACGAGCAGGCGGCGCAGGTACGGTCCTGGCTGTCCGGGCCGCCGGGAAACTTGATCATCCGCGGTCAGACCTCCGACGAGGTCGCAGTGTTCGCCGCCGCTGTCCTGGACCGGCACGACCCGCACCACCGCGCGGTCAGGGTGACTTCGGCGGCGGGCTGGGAGCACGCGGCCAAGATTCCTCCGTCCTTTCCCGTGGTCGTGGTGAGCGACGACGTCCCCGTGGCCGAGGGGCAGACCAGCCGCCACGTCGTCATCGCCCGCGACGGGTTCGAGCAGCGCTCCGGTGTGCTGGTCCTGCCGCGCATCCCGAGGGACAAGGCACGCGACGCATTCTTGGCGATGGGTGTGCCACTGCACCAGGCCGACGAGCTCGCCGGCCTCGCCCGGCGCAGCACGCAGGCCTTGATCCGGCGGCTGAGCCCGAACGCACCTCGTCCGCCGTGGGGCCGGCCACCGGATTCGGCCATCGCCGCACCGCTGTCACTCGTCAGCAGGTGGTCTACGACCACCAAGGCCGACCACGAGGTCATCGCCGGGATCACCGGCGAGACGTACGCGCGGGTCGAGCGCTTCGCCACGGCCACCAAGGTTTCCCGGGATCCTTTCCTCCACCGCAGCGGTTCACGCTGGCAGCTCGCCGATCCCTCGGACGCGTGGTCCCAGTTGCTGACCCAGGTCAGCGACACGGACATCCGCCAGTTCAGCGCCGCGGCGATCGACGTCCTGAGTGAGAGCGACCCCGTGCTCTCCTTGCCTGACTCGGAGGTGCCGACCGCAAAGGTCAAGGGCGCGGTCCGGACCTGGTCGGACGACCTGCGGCAAGGAATCGCGCACGGCTTGGCCCGGCTCGGAGATTCCGGATCCGCCGGGATCGCCGGCAGCACCGCCGGTGACATCGCCGCGACGATCGTCCACCAGTTGCTGCGGCAGGCCAACGCCGACCGAACCGGACTGGCCTGGCGTTCGCTCCGTGACGTTCTCCCGCTGCTCGCGGAGGCCGCTCCACGCGTGTTCCTGGACGCCGTGAGTGCCGGGCTTCGAGGACAGGACCCACTGCTGCGGGTCATGTTCGAAGATACGGAAGGCCGGACGCTCAACCGGCACTCCGCGCACACATGGCTGCTCTGGGCACTCGAAACGGTTGTTTGGGCACCGCAGCACAGTACGGAAGCCACGCTGCTGCTGGCGCGACTCGCCGGCATCGATCCCCGTGGCCGGCTGAGCAACCGGCCAGACCGCTCTCTGCTCACAGTGATCGCACCTGTACCGGAAAGCCCGCTACCGCTCGAGCGCCGGACCGCGATCATCGGCCAGGTTCGCACCAAGTACCCCGAGGTCGGGTGGCGGTTGCTGAGCGACCTCACCGACCGGGACCCCTTCCTGCTGCCCCTGGCTCGCCCCCGGGTCCGGCAGGACTGGCTCGGCCCCGCCACCACACCGTCAGATTCGCTCAAGATCTACTGGGATTCCGTCTTCGACGCCGTGCTGACCGACCTGGGCACCGTCCCGGACCGGTGGGCCACCTGGCTCCCCCGGCTGACCGGCCTCACGGCCTCCCACCAGGAGTCGCTGCTCACGGCGCTCGAAGCCACCGACTTCAGCCAAGCGGAGCCGGAAGCCGTGCGCGCGCTGTGGGACCAAGGCCGCAAGCTCGTGAACTTCGAGCGGAAACGATCTTCCTTGCCACAGTTCCTTCCGATCGAAACCATCAACCGTCTGTCGTCCTTCCTCACCACGATCGAGCCGACCGACGACCCGACCCGGCACGCATGGCTGTTCACCTGGCACCCGGACCTCCCCGATGTCGAGCTGACCGACCTCGAAGCACACGGCGCCGCGGTCGAAAGGCTTCGCGTCGCAGTGGTGACAGAAGAACTGGCCAAACACGGGACCAGCGGCTTGGCCCGGCTGGCGGACGCGAGTGACCGGGGCCAGACCGTGGGATGGGCGCTCGCCCAGGTGGCCGGCGACACCGTCCGGGACGAAATGATCGCGAGGCTCACCGAACCGCTGGCGGAGGGCTGGATCTGGTACTGGGCCAGGACCGCGGGCGAAAGCTGGGCAACCGACCTGTTCAGCTCTCTTCCCGACGATCCGGCCCGTCGGACGGCGTTCCTGCTGGCCCTGCCGAGTGACTGGGCCGTCGACCTGGTGGCTCAGGAGGAGCCGGACGTCCGCGATCGTTTCTGGTCCTTGATGCCGGCTTTTCCCTTTCCTGCCGGGCAGCCGGAGGCGTACCTCGCCGAGATCCTCGGACAAGGCCGCGCCGTGGACGTCATCGACGCCTTGTCAGGGGCATTGCACGGCAACGACCAACCTTGGCGCCCGACCGCCGAGCTGGTCGAGGCAGCCTTCGACCGCCTGCTGAAGACCTCCAGCCAAGTTTCTTCCCACACCGCATACGCGGTTGGCCGCCTTCTGGACTACCTGCACGTCATCGGCCATAGCCTGCACGCCGTGGCGCGCTGGGAAATAGCGTTTGCGCCCTTGTTCCACGAGCGTGCACCGCGGGCACTGCTGGAACTGATCGCCGCCGATCCGGCTGTCTTCGTCGAGTTGCACCAGTTCCGCTACCTCCCGACGGAGAAGATCAACCCGAAGGCCTACGGGTTCTTGTGGACCGGAGAGCACATGCGGTGCATCCCAGGCCAAGCGGGCGACCAGGTGGATCGGGCCCGGCTGCTCGACTGGGTGCGCCGCGCGCGCGAACTCCTCGACACAATCGGCATGGCGCGCACCGGCGATGACGCCATCGGCACGCTATTGGCCGCCGGTCCTGCCGGGGCCGATGGCGCCTGGCCTGCCGAGGCCGTCCGGGACGTCCTCGAACTCGACGACGGCGACGATCTCCGCGGAGGGTTCGCGAGAGGAATCGCCAACAACATCGGCTTCACGACGCGCGGGGAGTACGACGGCGGCAATCAGGAACGAAACTCCGCGGAGACCTATCTCGTCTGGGCCGCCGAGATCGAGGTCGGGTGGCCGCTCACAGCCGGAGCACTCCGCGACCATGCCGAATCCTTGCGCCGGCAGGCCAAGCACTGGGACACCGAGGCCGAGGACGACCACGACGAATAGCCGTGCCGCTCACGACCGGGCGCGGGCCGGAATGCCGTCGAGGACGCAGCTCAGCCCAAACTCGAATTCGGCGACGATTTGTCTACATCGGACCTCATCGGCACCCAGCTCACGTTGCCCACCGGCCAAGGGACCTCAGGCGCGTGGTCGACCGATTCTTGACCCACCGCGCACGGAGAGCAGGCCGGGTGACGAGACCCGGCCTGCTCCACCCGGACCGTCAGCTACAACCCGACGTCGCGCCGCAGCCTTCGCAGGCGTAGCACGAGCCTGCCGGGCGCATCTTTGTTCCGCACGTCATGCACAGCGGGGCGTCCGCCGCCTTGCCGAGGCGGAGCTCCATCAGCTCCGTTGTCGTCTGGGCTTCGCGGTGGGGGTGCTCGGTTTCCGCCGTGTGCGGCTCCGGGGAGGAGTCCACTGTGGAGCTCAGCATTTCGACGTCGACACCGCCGCCGTAGCCGGCCTCGACCTCTGCCGAGCGCTCGTCCGCCGACAGGATTCCCAGCTGCGACCGCTTTTCGTGCGGCAGGTAATCCAGGGCCAGGCGGCGGAACAGGTAGTCCATCACGCTCGTCGCGATGCGGATGTCCGGGTCGTCGGTCATGCCCGCCGGCTCGAAGCGCAGGTTCGAGAACTTCGAGACGTAGAACTCGAGCGGGATGCCGTGCTGCAGGCCCACCGAGATCGACATCGAGAACGCGTCCATCACGCCGGCCAGGGTCGAACCCTGCTTGCCCAGCTTGACGAAGATCTCGCCGAGGCCGTCGTCCGGGTACGAGCCCGCCGTCAGGTAACCCTCCGCGCCGCCGACCGTGAACGACACCGTCTGGCTCGGGCGCTTCTTCGGCAGGCGCTTGCGCACCGGCCGGTACTCGACGACCTTCTCCGGCTCCGCGACGGCGGCGGCCTTGTCCTTCTTCGCCGTGGACAGCGGCTGGCCGACCTTGCAGTTGTCGCGGTAGATCGCCAGTGCCTTCAGGCCGAGTTTCCAGCCCTGGAAGTAGATGTCCTCGACCTCTTCGACCGTCGCCGACTCCGGCATGTTGACCGTCTTCGAGATCGCGCCGGAGAGGAACGGCTGCACCGCGGCCATCATCCGGACGTGCCCGATCGGCGCGATCGAGCGCTCGCCGACCGCGCAGTCGAACACCTCGTAGTGCTCCGGGCGCAGCCCCGGCGCGTCGACGACGTGGCCGTTCTGCGCCACGAACTCGACGATCGCCTCGACCTGCTCGGTGGGGTAGCCCAGCGACTCCAGCGCGCGCGGCACCGTCTGGTTGACGATCTGCATCGAGCCGCCGCCGACGAGCTTCTTGAACTTCACCAAGGAGAAGTCCGGCTCGATCCCGGTGGTGTCGCAGTCCATCATGAAGCCGATGGTGCCGGTGGGCGCGAGCACCGACGCCTGCGCGTTGCGCCAGCCGTGCTTCGTGCCGATCTCGATGCCCTTCGACCACTCCTCCGTCGCGAGCGCGCGCGCCGCGGCGTCGTTCGAGTGATAGGTGCGGACGAGCTCGTTCGCCGCCGCGTGCTTGCGCATGACGCGCTGGTGCGCCTCCGCGTTGCGCGCGTAACCCTCGTACGCGCCGACCGCCTGGGCCATCTCGGCCGAACGCCGGTACGACACGCCGGTCATCAGCGACGTGATCGCCGCCGCGAGCGCGCGGCCGCCCTCGGAGTCGTACGCGTGGCCCAGCGCCATCAGCAGCGCGCCGAGGTTCGCGTAACCGATGCCGAGCTGGCGGAACTTCCGCGTGGTGTCGGCGATCGGCTCGGTCGGGAAGTCCGCGAAGCAGATCGAGATGTCCATCGCCGTGATCACGAGCTCGACGGCGCGCGCGAACAGCGGCGCGTCGAACGTGCCCTCGGGCGTGGCGAACTTGAGGAGGTTCAGCGAAGCCAGGTTGCAGCTCGAGTTGTCGAGGTGCATGTACTCGCTGCACGGGTTGGACGCGGTGATCCGGCCCGACTCCGGGCAGGTGTGCCAGTCGTTGATCGTGCCGTCGTACTGGATGCCCGGGTCGGCGCACTCCCACGCCGCCTGGGCCAGGTCGCGGAACAGCGTCTTCGCGTCGGTCCGGTCGATCACCTCGCCGGTGAGCCGGGCGCGCAGGCCGAAGTCGGTGCCGTTCTCGACCGCCTGCATGAACTCGTCGGTCACGCGGACCGAGTTGTTCGCGTTCTGGTACTGCACCGAGGAGATGTCCGAACCGGACAGGTCCATGTCGAACCCGGCGTCGCGGAGGACCTTGATCTTCTCCTCTTCGCGCGCCTTGGTGCGGATGAACTCCCCGATGTCCGGGTGGTCGACGTCGAGCACGACCATCTTCGCCGCGCGCCGGGTGGCGCCGCCGGACTTGATGGTGCCCGCGGACGCGTCGGCGCCGCGCATGAACGAGACCGGGCCGGACGCGGTGCCGCCGGAGGTCAGCAGCTCCTTCGACGAGCGGATGCGGGAGAGGTTCAGGCCGGCGCCGGAGCCGCCCTTGAAGATCAGGCCCTCCTCGCGGTACCAGTTGAGGATCGACTCCATCGTGTCGTCGACGGCGAGGATGAAGCACGCGCTGACCTGCTGCTTCGACGCCGTGCCGACGTTGAACCAGACCGGGGAGTTGAAGCTGAACACCTGGTGCAGCAGCATCCAGGTGAGCTCGTGCTCGAAGATTTCGAGGTCCTGCGGCGTCGCGAAGTAGCCGTGGTCACCCGCGGCCTTGACGTAGGTCTTCACGACCCGGTCGATCAGCTGCTTGAGGCTGCGCTCGCGCTGCGGGCTGCCGACGGCGCCGCGGAAGTACTTGCTGGTGACGATGTTGGTGGCGTTCACCGACCAGGACGACGGGAACTCCACGCCACGCTGCTCGAAGTTGACCGAGCCGTCGCGCCAGTTCGTCATCACGACGTCGCGCTGTTCCCAGGTCACCTGGTCGTACGGGTGCTTCCCCTCGGTGGTGAAGACGCGCTTCACGCTCAGCCCGCCGGCCGCCTTGCTCTTCTTGCCGGCGGCCGCGCCGGCCCCGGTTCCCACGGTTTCGGTCATCGGTCGAACCCTCACTCCCGCAGCGGCGCGGTCAATCGCCGTCGTCGCGCTGCTCGCTCTCCTCGGGCGCAGCAGCACCCGCCATGGCCTCACGGAGGTCCGCGATCTCCTTCTCGAAGTCTTCGACCGAGGAGAAGGAGCGGTAGACACTGGCGAACCGGAGGTAGGCGACTCCGTCGAGCTCACGCAGCGGGCCCAGGATGGCCAGGCCGACCTCGTGGCTCGGGATCTCCGCCAGCCCGGCGGAGCGGATCGACTCCTCCACGCGCTGCGCGAGCTGCTGCAGCGCGTCGTCGTCGACCGGCCTGCCCTGGCAGGCGCGGCGGACGCCGCTCACCACCTTGTCCCGGCTGAACTGTTCGGTGACGCCCGAACGCTTGACGACGGCGAGCACCATCGTCTCCGACGTCGTGAACCGGCGGCCGCACGACGCGCACGAGCGCCGCCTGCGGATCGCCTGGCCTTCATCCACCTCTCGGGAGTCGACGACCCGAGAGTCCGCATGCCGGCAGAACGGGCACCTCATCCGCCGATCACCTTCCCCTCCGCGCCGGCCGCCCCGGTCGACGTCCGCCGGCCACCACGCGTGGCCGTGCCTCGAGCACCGGCACCCCTGCACCTGGTGATCGAATTGTGGACATCCGGTGGGTAAGAGCCGACCAGCTGTGGACAACTGCTGTCCAGTCTACCCCAACCTGTGGACCAACTACAGCGGTGTAACTACTACATATAGCGGCGAAGAGTAGAACTCGAGCGGTGTGCGCGCAAGCGGCGCGGCCGGGCGGATCCCCGCCCGGGTGAGACCGGTTGACGCCCGGCGCGGATCAGGGAGCGGGGACGGCGGCCGGGTCGGCGACCGGGACCGTGAGCGGCAGCCCGGGGACCAAAACGGCCTGGTCCAGGCGGTTCAGCTCTTTGATCCGGGCGACAACCGCGCCAGGCTCGCTCGCTGGCGCGAATCGCGCGGCCAGCGAAGAGAGCGTGTCGCCCTGCCCGACCGACACCGTCGCGGTCGACTCCGGCACCGGGGCGCCGGAAACTCCGCTGTTCAGAAGACCCAAACCGGTGATCACGAGGCAGCTCGCGACGGCGAGCGCGGCGAGCCACGGCCAGCGCACCGGCACCCGGCGCGGTGTCGCGCACGGCTGACCCGCCGGACGGCGCCCCGCCACGACCCGGGCGCGTGTCGGCGGGCGTTGCACCTCGCCGCGCCGCCCGCGCAAGACGCGCACCGGGCGGGGTTGCGCCGGAACCGGGGCCGCCGGGCGAGCCGGACCGCGTTCGGCCAGAATGGACATCCGAACCTCCTCGAAACCCTGGTGTCCGCCCGGATCCCGAACCGGTCGCGGCTCGTGGATCAAGGTCGAACAAGCGTTCTATCGAACGCCCGTGCGAAGGTCTACCACCTACCACCGACAAAATCGAGCGGACACGGCGTGTCGATCGAACAGATGTTTGAAATCGTCGTGCCCGGGGGCTAACGTCGGTGACCAGGGCATCTGCCGGGCAGATGCCGCCGGCGAGGCTGCCCGCACCCGCGGGCGGCGGCCGGCGCGCAGATACGTGCAGCGAACGTCTGGGAGGCGACGCAGTGGCGAAGGAGAACAAGGCCGGCAGGACCAGTGGGTCCCCTGGTGGCTCGGGCAAGGTGCACGCCATGCCCGAGGTGTACGACGTGGACGACGCTCTCACCGTCCGCCAGCAGCAGGTCCTCGACGTCATCCGCTCGTGGGTGAGCCGGTTCGGCTACCCGCCGAGCGTCCGGGAGATCGGCGAAGCGGTCGGCCTGACGTCGACGTCGTCGGTGTCGCACCAGCTGCGTGCGTTGCAGCGCAAGGGGTACCTGCGCCGGGACGCGAACCGCCCGCGCGCGGTCGGCGTGCTGTCGGCGACCGACGACAACCCCATGGGCATCGAGATGGACCAGCAGCCGGTCATGCCGAAGGCGGCGTACGTGCCGCTGGTCGGCCGGATCGCCGCCGGTGGCCCGGTGCTGGCCGAGCAGGCGATCGAGGACGTCTTCCCGCTGCCGCGGGAGATCGTCGGCGAGGGTGAGCTGTTCCTGCTCAAGGTCACCGGCGACTCGATGGTCGACGCGGCCATCACCGACGGCGACTGGGTCGTGGTCCGGCAGCAGCCGGACGCGGACAACGGCGAGATCGTCGCGGCGATGATCGACGGCGAAGCGACGGTCAAGACGTTCAAGCGCAAGGACGGCCACATCTGGCTGATGCCGCACAACGAGGCGTACGAGCCGATCCCCGGCGACGACGCGACGGTGCTCGGCAAGGTGGTCGCGGTCCTGCGACGCCTTTGAGGGAGTGCCTTCCGGGCTATCGCACGGCCCGGGAGGTTCACCGGATCGGATGATCTTCGGCCGTGGGGAGCCGAACCTGGTCGCGGTGTGGGGAGTGGACGGGATGCCCGGCCCGTCCGCCTCGCGCCGATCGAGGTTTCCTTCGCGCGGTGCGCCGGACTGCGCGGCCTGAGCCGCCGCGCCCCGCACCGCGCGAAGGCCGATCCCGCTCAGCTCCGGCGTCGGCGCAGCCTGCTGAACCCGAACCAGCCGAGCCCCACCACCGCCACCGCGATCCCCGCCGCCGGGAGGAACGGCACGCCGCCACTCCCGGACGAGCCGGCGCCGCTCGCGCTCGAAGCAGGCTTTCCGTCCGTCGACGCCGAAGCCGAAGCGGCCGCCAATGCCGCCGCGCCCTTGACCGTGCGGAGTGGCTGGCCCACGCCTTCGCTGCCCGACACCAGCGTGCCGTCGGGGTCGAACGCGATCGCCTCGCCCTGCTTCTCCCCCGGCAACGGGATCCGGACCGGCGTGCGCTGCAACGCGGCGAGGACATCACCGTCCGGGGCCGGGTACACGTAGGCGTCGGTGTAGGTCCGCAGCGCCACCACGGTTCCGTCGGCCGAAGACGCGCCGCCGGTCACCAGGACCGAGCCGAACGACCCCACCGGGCCGCCCGGGGTGTCGGTCTCCTTGATCTTCACCGTGCCGACCTTCTCCAGGTTGGTCGGCCCCGGGCTCGCGAGCGGCCCCGACGGCCGGTACACCTTGGCCTCGCCGAGGATGTCCTTGGTGATCAGGTACGGCGTGCCCGCCTTGTCCATGATCAGCGCCTCGGTGTCGTGCTGGCCGTCCGGGTAGGTGAGCCGGTGCAGCGTGACCTTGCCCTGCGGGCTCATCTCCAGGAGCGCGACCGTAAGCCGGCCCTTTTCGTTGTCACCGGTGTCGGACAGCCACAGCCGGCCGTCCGCGGTGCGGGCCAGGTCCTCGACGTCGAACGGGTCCGTCTTGTCGGTCAGGACCTTCTGCACCTTGCAGTCCCGGCCGAGGACGAACACCTGGACCTTGGTGCCGCCGTCGTTGATCGCGTAGAACTTCGAGCCGTCGGACACCAGGCCGGACAGCTCGCCGATGCGTGAGTCCTTCATCGTGCACAGCGGCTCCGGAGCGGCCGGAGCCGCCGAAGCCGGAACAGGCCCGCCGAGCACGCCCAAGAAAACCGCCGCACCTGCGACCACCCAGCGCACCCAGCCACCTCCGAAAACATTCCAGTGTGCGATCACGCCGATCGCACACTGGAATGTAGACGTGTCAGGCCCTGGTCGAGTTGGTCTCGAACTCGCGCAAAGCCGCCGCGAGGTCCGGACGGACCCGCACCAGCAGGCGCGTGCCCTCCTCGGCGTGCTCCTCTTCGAGGACCTCGCCGTCCGCGTGCGCCCGCGCGACGAGCTCGCCGCGCGAGTAGGGCACGAGGACCTCGATGGTGACCTCCGGCCGCGGCAGGCGGTCGGTGATCACCTCGACGAGCTCCGCGATGCCCGCGCCGGTGCGGGCCGAGACCTGCACCGAACCGGACAGCGCGTGCCGCAGCCGGGCGAGGCTGACCTCGTCGGACGCGTCGATCTTGTTGATCACCAGCAGCTCCGGCGGGAGCGGCTCCTTGCGCTTGCGCGTGATCTCGCCGAGCACCTCGCGCACCGCGCTGACCTGCTCCTCCGGCGCCGGGTCGGACCCGTCCACCACGTGCACGAGCAGGTCGGCGTCCGCCGCCTCCTCGAGCGTCGAGCGGAACGCGTCCACCAGCTGGTGCGGCAGGTGCCGCACGAACCCGACGGTGTCGGTCAGCGTGTAGGTGCGCCCGTCCGCGGTCTGCGTGCGCCGCGTGGTCGGGTCGAGGGTGGCGAACAGCGCGTCCTCCACCAGCACCCCGGCCCCGGTCAGCGCGTTGAGCAGGCTCGACTTGCCGGCGTTGGTGTAGCCGACGATCGCCACGCTGGGCACCTCGTTGGCCAGCCGCCGCCCGCGCTTGGTCTCGCGGATGGTGTCCATCGCGGCGATCTCCCGGCGCAGCTTCGCCACGCGCTTGTTGATCCGCCGCCGGTCGGTCTCGAGCTTGGTCTCACCGGGACCGCGCAGGCCCACGCCGCCGTTCGCGCCCCCGGCGCGGCCACCGGCCTGCCGGGACAGCGACGCGCCCCACCCGCGCAGCCGCGGGATCAGGTACTGCAGCTGGGCCAGCTCGACCTGCGCCTTGCCCTCCTTGGACCGGGCGTGCTGGGCGAAGATGTCGAGGATCAGAGCGGTCCGGTCGATGACCTTGACCTTGACCTTCTCCTCGAGCTGCCGCAGCTGGCCCGGCGAGAGCTCGCCGTCGCAGATCACGGTGTCGGCGCCGGTGGACCCGACGATCTCGCGCACCTCCCGCACCTTGCCCGAGCCGATGTAGGTAGCCGGGTCCGGCTTGGTCCGCCGCTGGATGAGCCCTTCGAGGACCTCCGAGCCCGCCGTCTCGGCCAGGCGCGCCAGCTCGGCCAGCGACGCCTCGGACTGCAGGGCGGTGCCCTCGGTCCACACGCCGACCAGCACGACGCGTTCGAGCCGCAGTTGCCGGTACTCGACCTCGGTGACGTCGTCAAGCTCGGTGGACAGCCCCGCGACCCGGCGGAGCGACGCCCGGTCCTCGAGCTCCATTTCGCCTGTCGACGGGTCTCCGTCGTACAGGTCGTCGTCGTGGTCTTCGGTGTGTGTCAGTTCTGTCATCGTGCCTCCATGTTCCCACGATTCGCCGCGGGAACCGAACTTTTACGTGCTGGGGTAGGTGGCGAGGTAGATCGCGGTGCGCTCGGCGCCGGGACGGCGTGGGCGCGCTCGGAACTCCTCGAGCAGGGCGTCGAGCCGGGTTTCCAGCTCCGCTCGCTCCTCGGGGGCCACCTGGACGACCAGGCGCGACTGGTGCACGCCCTCGAATCCGGTTTCGGCGATCTCGGCCAGATAGGCCTCGAGCACCGCCTGTTCCACGTCCTTGTCACCGCATGAGTCGAGTGTCCAGGAAAGCCCGGTCGAAAGATACGGAATTTCCCGTGCGCCCCGGGTGCCGCGCCGCGGCGGCTGGGCGGTGAGGAAGCCGGTGTCGACGAGCTTGCGCACGTGGTGCAGGGTCGTCGCGGGGTCCCGGCCCAGGCGTTCGGCGAGCTCCTTGTTCGTCAACGCCTGCGAGAACGTCAACCGGATGATGCGCAGCCGTATTCCGGAGGCCAGCGCGGCAGCCTCGGCTTCGGTCGCGACACGTCGTTTCTCAGCGGACACGCGCCCAGCCTAGAGCGAACAGTGATTGACACTTTCCAATCACTCGCGGCACACTCGGGCACATGTCCAGGGGGTCATCGCTCTTCTTCCACGCCGACTTCAGGCGGCTTTGGGCCGGCGACACGGCCAGCCAGTTCGGCACGTTCGTCGGCAACACCGCCATCCCGCTGCTCGCCGCCGTGACGCTGGCCGCGACGCCGTTCGAGATGGGCCTGCTGACCGCGGCCGAAACGCTCGCGTTCCTGCTGATCGGGCTGCCCGCCGGGGTGTGGGTCGACCGGATGCGCCGCCGCCGGGTGATGCTCACCGCCGACTTCACCCGCTTCGCGCTGCTGCTCAGCGTGCCGCTCGCCTGGTGGGCCGGGGTGCTGACCCTCGCCCAGCTGCTGCTGGTCGTGTTGCTCGTCGGCGTCGCGACGCTGTTCTTCGACATCGCCTACCAGTCGTACCTGCCCTCGCTCGTCGGCCGGGAGCGCCTGCTGGAGGGCAACGCGAAGCTGCAGGCCGTCCACTCGGTGGCACAGGTCGCCGGGCCGGGCGCCGCCGGTGTGCTGGTCCAGCTGGTCAGCGCGGCCAGCACCGTGCTCATCACCGGCCTCGGCTACCTGACATCGGCGCTGTGCCTGCTCCGCATCCGCGCGGCCGAACCCCGTCCGGAACCCGAGGCCCACGCCCGGCTGCTGCCGCAGATCGCCGAAGGGCTGCGGTTCGTCTTCTCGGACAAGCCGTTGCGCGCGATCGTGGCGTGCACGGCGACGGCCAACCTCTTCAACGCCGCGTTGAACGCGGTGCAGGTGCTGTTCCTGACGCGGACCGTCGGCCTGCCGCCGGCCGCGGTCGGCGTGCTGCTGGCGGCCGGCGGCGCGGGCGGGATCCTCGGCGCGGTGTGCTCCGGCGTGCTGACCCGGCGGATCGGCCAGGCGCGCGCGATCTGGCTGCTCCCGCTGGTCACCATGCCGGCGAGCCTGCTGGTGCCGCTGGCCGCGCCGGGCCCGGCGGTCGTGCTCGCCGGGGTCGGCCTGGTCGTCAGCGGCTTCGGGATCATCGTCTACAACATCGCGCAGGTCTCCTACCGGCAGGCGATCTGCCCGGACCGGCTGCTCGGCCGGATGAACGCGAGCGTGCGCTTCGTCGTCTGGGGCACGATCCCGCTCGGCGGCCTGCTGGGCGGCGGGCTCGGCGAAGGGCTCGGCCTGCGCGGCGCGGTCTGGGTCGCCGTCGCCGGCGAGGCCGCCGCGGTGCTGTGGGTGCTGTGCTCACCGCTGCGGCGCATGCGAGATCTGCCGACCGCGGCGAAAAGCGGTTCTCCCGCCGCCTAGAGTTGGTTCATGAGTACCCCATACGAGCGCCCGCGAGTCCCGGACAAGGTCGGTGTCGACGGTCTGGAGGCCAAGTGGGTACCCGTATGGGAAACCACCGGCGCCTACCGCTTCGACCGCACCAAGACCCGCGCCGACGTCTACGCCATCGACACCCCGCCGCCGACGGTCAGCGGCTCGCTGCACATCGGGCACGTCTTCTCCTTCACCCAGACCGACGTCGTCGCGCGGTTCAAGCGGATGCGCGGGTTCGAGGTGTTCTACCCGATGGGGTGGGACGACAACGGCCTGCCGACCGAACGCCGCGTGCAGAACCACTTCGGCGTCCGCTGCGACCCGTCGCTCCCCTACGACCCGGACTTCGCGCCGCCGGAGAAGCCGGGCCGCGACGCCGTCTCGATCTCGCGGCGCAACTTCATCGAGCTGTGCGAATCCCTGACCGTGACCGACGAAAAGGTCTTCGAAGCGCTGTGGCGGCAGCTCGGGCTGTCGGTCGACTGGACGATGACCTACCAGACGATCGGGCACGACTCACGGCTGATCTCGCAGCGCGCGTTCCTGCGCAACCTCGAGCGCGGCGAGGCGTACCAGGCCGAAGCGCCGACGCTCTGGGACGTCACCTTCCGCACCGCCGTCGCGCAGGCCGAGCTGGAGGACCGTGAGCGCCCGGGCGCGTTCCACGACCTCGCTTTCACGGCCGAGGACGGCTCCGACGTCGTGATCGCGACGACCCGGCCCGAGCTGCTGCCCGCGTGTGTCGCGCTGGTGGCGCACCCGGACGACGAGCGCTTCAAGGCGTTGTTCGGCAAGACCGTGCGGACGCCGGTGTTCGGCGTCGAAGTCCCGGTCGTGGCGCATCACCTGGCGGATCCCGAGAAGGGCCGCGGCATCGCGATGGTGTGCACGTTCGGCGACACGACGGACGTCACGTGGTGGCGGGAGCTGCGGCTCGCGACGCGCGTGGTGCTGGGCCGGGACGGCCGGTTCCTGCCCGACGCGCCACACGACGTCCCCGCCGACGTCTACGCGCCGCTCGTCGGCAAGACCGTCCACACGGGACGCGAGATCCTGGTCGGCCTGCTGCGGGACGCCGGGGCGCTGCGCGGGGAACCGCGGCCGATCACGCACTCGGTGAAGTTCTACGAAAAGGGCGACAAGCCGCTGGAGATCGTCGCCAGCCGGCAGTGGTACCTGCGCAACGGCGGCAACGACTCGTCCTTCCGGGCTCGGATGCTGGAGCGTGGCGAGGAACTGAACTGGGTGCCGAAGCACATGCGCGTCCGGTACTCGTCGTGGGTGGAGAACCTGGCCGGCGACTGGCTCGTCAGCCGTCAGCGGTTCTTCGGCGTGCCGATCCCGCTGTGGTACCGGCTCGACGCCGACGGCGAGCCCGACTACGACGCGCGGTTGCTGCCGGAGTCCCTGCCGGTCGACCCGAGCAGCGACGTCCCGCCCGGCTTCACCGCGGACCAGCGCGGCGTGCCCGGCGGGTTCGCCGCGGACCCCGACGTGATGGACACGTGGGCGACGTCGTCGCTGACACCGCAGATCGTCGGCCGCTGGAGCCTCGACGACGACCTGTTCGCGCGGGTCTTCCCGATGGACCTGCGGCCGCAGGCGCACGAGATCATCCGCACCTGGCTGTTCTCGACGGCGGTGCGCGCGGAGCTGGAGCACGGCGTGCTGCCGTGGCGCGAGGCGGCGATCGCGGGCTGGGTGCTCGACCCGGACCGCAAGAAGATGTCGAAGTCCAAGGGCAACGTGACAACGCCGGTGGACATGCTGGAGCGCTTCGGTTCGGACGCGGTGCGGTACTGGGCGGCGAGCGCGCGCCCGGGCGTCGACACGGCGGTGGACGAAGGCCAGATGAAGGTCGGCCGCCGGCTGGCGACCAAGCTGCTCAACGCCAGCCGGTTCGTGCTGGGCCTGGGTGTGCCTTCGTCTTCCGCGGTGGCGGTCGAGCCACTGGACCGGGCGCTGCTGGCGTCGCTTTCGGACGTCGTTTCTTCGGCGACAGCGGCTTTGGAGGCGCTGGACTACGCGCGGGCGTTGCAGGTGACCGAGGCGTTCTTCTGGACCTTCTGCGACGACTACGTCGAGCTGGTGAAGGGCCGGGCCTACGGCGACAGTGGTCCTTCCGGAGCTTCGTCGGCCCAAGCCGCGCTGGTGACGGCGTTGTCGGCGGTGCTGCGGCTGTTCGCGCCGTTCCTGCCGTTCGCGACCGAGGAGGTCTGGTCCTGGTGGCAGGAGGGTTCGGTGCACCGGGCGCCGTGGCCTTCGGTGTCGACGGTCGACGGTGACCCGGAGCTGCTGACGCTGGCCGGCGACGTGATCGCCGCGGTCCGCCGCGCGAAGACGGACGCGAAGGTCTCGATGCGCTCGGCGGTGGAAGCCCTGACGGTGACCGGGCCGGCCGAGGTGCTGGCGCGGTTCGCGGCGATCGAGCCGGACATCCGGATCGCCGGCGCGGTCGCCGACGTGACAACCCGCGAAGGCGACTTCGCAGTCGAAGCGACGGTCTGACGCCGGTGGGCCGCCGTCAGGAACCGGCGGCGGCCCACCAGGCTTCGTCGATCTCGCCGCGCGCCACGATCTCCGCCGGGCCGGACAGCGTCGACGCGCCGCGTGACACCGTCACCTCGACGCGGCCGCCCGGGATGTCCACAGTGGACGCGCCCGTGTCGGTGCCCGCCAGGTGGAACGCCGCCGCCACCGCGGCGACCGTGCCCGTGCCGCACGCGCGCGTCTCCCCCACGCCGCGCTCGTGCACGCGCATCCGCAGCGCGCCCTCGCCGAGCCGGTTGACGAACTCGAGGTTGACCCCGTGCGGGAAGACGTCGTGGTCGAAGTCGGGCTGGTCGCGCAGGTCGAGGTCCGCGACGTCGTCGTCGAGCAGCGACACCAGGTGCGGGTTGCCGACGTCGACCGCCACCCCGGAGAACGGCCGGCCGGCCACCACCGTGACCGACGTCCCGGTGATCGTGGCGGGTCCCATCTGGACGGTCACCGAGCGGTCCGGGTGCACCACCAGCGGGCGGTCGCCGGCGCGGGTGCCGATGACGAACTCGCCCTCGGTCTCCAGCCCCGACTCGACGAGGTAACGGGCGAAGACGCGGGTGCCGTTGCCGCACATCTCGGCGATCGAGCCGTCGGCGTTGCGGTAGTCCATGAACCACTCGCCCTCCGACGGCACGTCGAGCGCCGCGGCGCGGACGACGCGCAGCACGCCGTCGGCCCCGAGCCCGCGGTGGCGGTCGCACAGCGCGGCGACCCTCGCCTCGGTCAGCTCGAGGCGGCCCGCCGGATCGGGGAGCAGCACGAAGTCGTTCTGCGTGCCGTGCCCCTTGAGGAACTCGATTCCGCCCATAGGGGCAAGATTACCGGCCCAGGGTATCCAGGACGCGTGCGGCCAGCCCGGTTTCGGCGCCGTCGAACCAGTGGATCCGCTTGTCGCGCCGGAACCAGGACCGTTGCTTCCGGACGAAGCGCCGCGTGGCCTGCGCCGTCGCCGCGGCGGCGGCCTCGAAGTCGCCTTCGCCGTCGAGCTCGGCGAGCACCTGCTGGTAGCCCAGCGCCCGCGACGCCGTCTTCCCGTCGCGCAGGCCGCGCTCGACCAGCCCGCGGACCTCGTCGACGAGCCCGGCGGCGAACATCCGCCGCACGCGCTCGTTCACCCGCTCGTCGAGCTCCTCGGGCGCCCGGTCGACCCCGATGACCACCGTGTCGTAGCGCGCCGGGCCCGGCTTGGGCAGGTTCGCCGAAAACGGCTCGCCGGTGATTTCGATGACCTCGAGGGCGCGCACGATCCGCCGGGTGTTGGTCGGCAGGATCGCGGCCGCGGCGACCGGATCGCGTTCACCCAACCGGGTGTAGAGGGTCGGGGTGCCGGCTTCGGCCGCTTCCGCGTCGAGCCGGGCGCGCACCACCGGGTCCGTGCCCGGGAACTTCAGGTCGTCGAGCACGGCCTGGACGTACAGGCCGGACCCGCCGGTGAGCACCGGCACCCGGCCGGCCGCGAGGAGCCGTTCGATCTCGGCGCGCGCGTCGCGCTGGTAGGCCGCGACGGAGGCCGTTTCGGTCACTTCCAGCACGTCGAGCAGGTGGTGGGGGACGCCTCGGCGCTCCTCGGACGTGGCCTTGGCGGTGCCGATGTCCATCCCCCGGTACAGCTGCAGCGCGTCGGCGTTGACGACCTCTCCGCCGAGCTGAAGGGCCAGGTCGACGGCCAGTGCGGTCTTGCCGGTGGCCGTCGGCCCGACCACCGCGACCGGGCGGGCTCCGGGCGGGGCGGCGGGGCTGGTCACGACGGCTGACGATACCGGCGGGCCGCCACGGAGCGTCCACCGGAAGTAGGATCACGAGCTTCGAGTGGCTCATCCAGTACCACGGTGCGCGCTGAGCTGCTTGAATGCCGCGTGGGGCCGTAGCATCCGAGCACGGCCCGTGACGACCGCATTACCCGGCCCCGCTTCCGCGGCGGGGCGCCCGCGCGAGCGGGCGTACAGGCGATAAGGAGCCTGCGATGGCCCAGGACAACACTTCCACCGGTACCCCGGCCCCGCACCCGGTGCCGCACGCGCAGCACACCGGGCACGCCGCCCCGCCCGTGCCGCCCGCCGAGCCCACCCCGTCCACCTGGGGCCGCATCGACGAAGAGGGCACCGTTTACGTCATCACCGCCGAGGGCGAACGCGCTGTCGGCGTCTGGCAGGCCGGCAGCCCCGACGAGGGCCTGGTGCACTACGCCCGCCGCTTCGACGACGTGCGCACCGAGGTCGAGCTGCTGGAGACGCGCCTGGTTTCCGGCGCAGGCGATCCGAAGCACGCGCTGTCGAGCGCCACCCAGCTGCGGGACGGGCTGGCCGAGTCGTCCCTGGTCGGCGACCTGGCCGCACTGGGCGCGCGCCTGGAGTACGTCATCGCGCACGCCGAGAAGGCCCTGGCCAGCGCGAAGCAGGAGCGCGAGCAGGCCCGCGCGGCCGCCGTCGCCCGGAAGCAGGAGCTGGCCGAAGAAGCCGAGAAGATCGCCGCCGACTCCACCCAGTGGAAGGCGGCGGGCGACCGGCTGCGCGCGATCCTCGACGAGTGGAAGACCGTCAAGGGTGTCGACCGCAAGACCGACGACGAGCTGTGGAAGCGGTTCTCGAAGGCCCGCGAGGGGTTCAACCGGCGGCGCGGGTCGCACTTCGCCGAGCTGGACAAGCAGCGCGCCTCGGCCAAGCAGCGCAAGGAAGAGCTCATCGCCGAGGCCGAGGCCATCAGCGAGTCCGAGGACTGGGGCGAGACCGCGGGCCGCTACAAGGACCTGATGACCGAGTGGAAGGCCGCCGGGCGCGCGCCGAAGGACAGCGACGAGGCCCTGTGGCAGCGTTTCCGCGCGGCGCAGGACAAGTTCTTCGCCCGCCGGTCCGCGGTGTTCTCCGAGCGCGACGCGGAGTTCTCCCAGAACGCGGCGCGCAAGGAGGAGCTGCTGGTCGAGGCGGAGAAGATCGACGCGGCGGCCAACCTCGAGGCGGCCAAGAACGCGCTGCGCAAGATCCAGGAGCAGTGGGACGAGATCGGCAAGGTCCCGCGCGAGCGCATCCGCGAGCTGGACGGCCGGCTGAAGGCGGTCCAGGACTCGGTCAAGTCGGCCGAGGACTCCCGCTGGCGCCGCACCGACCCGGAGGCCCAGGCCCGCGCGGCCCAGTTCCGCGAGCGCGTCGAGCAGTTCGAGTCCCAGGCGGCGAAGGCCCGCGCGGCCGGGGACGAGCGCCGGGCGAAGAAGGCCGACGAGCAGGCGGCGCAGTGGCGTGAGTGGCTGCAGGCGGCGGAGGCCGCGGTCGCCGACCGCTGAGGTTCACGTTCCCCGAAGGCCCCTTCGCTCCGGCGAGGGGGCCTTCGGCGGCTTGTCCACAGGGCCATCGTGTGTGGACAAGGCGGCTGCTCCGGTGGGTTTCCAGGGCTGTTCGTCCGAGGGTGCCGAGCGATACCGGGATGCTGCGAAGGTGATCTGATCACGGGCGCGCACGACAATTGGCGATCGCGGCCTTGGTCGAACGCAGCACCCGGTATGGAATGCCCCCGCCCGAGTCCGCTCCGCATCGCCCTCATCGCCAACCTCGCGCCCCTGCCCGAACAGTCGCGATGGTCACTGACCAGCAGAGTTGCGATGACCGCGCGGAACCGCCGAGCGCGTGGGCTGCTTTCGAAGCGGCGAGGGGCTGTCCGGCGGACCGGGCTCTGCTGGTGCTCGAGAGCCCGCAGCACCGTTCGACCAACGTGGTGCCGCCGCGGCGATGCTGTGAATGACTCGTTCATCTCGTCCGACCAGGAGAGAGTCATTCACAACGAGTGACGCGCGGTCGCCACCTGCCGGGCAAGCGGACGGTTAACGCGTCACCCGAAGCGGTGTGACGCGCTGCACGGCCAGGTGGCTTCCGGCGCTTTCCCGCGCCTCCGGTGCTGCACTTCGATCATGAGCAAGCCATCGAACCTCGTGTCCGCACTGGTCATCGCCTGCACCGTCGCGCTCGCCGCTCCCGCCGTCGCGCTGGCGGCCGCCGGGCCGGCTCCGGCCGTCGTTGACGGCAAGAAGCACAAGGCCAAGCTCGAAGCCAAGGCCGAGAAGAACCGCGTCAAGGTCGGCGAAGAGACGAAGATCAAGGGCTCGTTCGCCGACCTGGGCGGGCAGGAGAGCGTATCCGGTGGTGAGCCCGTGGTCGTCCAGCAGCTCAAGGCCGGGGTCTGGGTCGACCTGACCACCGGCACCTGCAAGCCGAACGGCGTGTTCAAGTTCAGCGTGAGCTTCAAGGTCCGGGCGAACGTCACGCTCCGGGTCTTCCACCCGGAAACCGAGCTCTACGTCGGTGTCGTCTCGGGCCTGATCGGGATCGTCGTGAACTAGTCCCGCGAGAACGCGGTCCGCATCCACGACACCGCGAGGCAGATCATCGCGATCCAGGCGATGATCAGGCCGTACCCCGGTCCGCCGCCCGCGGCGCCGCTGGCGTGCGACGACTGCTGCGACCAGATCGCGAGCAGCCCGTCCACCGAGGCGAACCAGCCGCCGGCGGCGCAGACCCAGGCCAGCCACCAGCGCCGCGTCACCAGGGCCAGTGCCGAGGCGAGGATGCCGACACCGGTCGACGTCGCCGCGAACAGCTGCGGGATGCCGCCGCCTTCGCCGGCCAGCACCTGCCAGCCCGCGTGCTCGCCGACCCACGGCAGGAGCAGGCAGATCAGCAGCACGAACGAGAACACGGCGATGGTGAACCCGCGCCGGCCCAGCTCCACCGTGCGCGACGCGTGGTGGCCCACCTCGTCGATTTCGGCGGCCAGCTCGGCCAGGTCACCGTTGCCCTTTGGCTCGGTCACAGCGCACACCCACTCACCGGTTCGGGCTGGGCGGCCGGCGCGCCGAAGCCCGGCAGTCCCAGCGTGACGCCGCTCGTCTTCGGCCGCAGCCCGGCCTCCGCGTTGTCGCCGGCGCGCGTCCGCCGGTGCGACAGCAGGTCGCCGTCGGCCACCAGGTGGTGCGGCGCGCCGTACGTCACGACCGTCTCGACGACGTCGCCGGGCCGCACCGCGCGGTCGACCAGCGGGCCGGCCGGGGTGAAGTGCACCAGACGGCCGTCGCGGGCGCGGCCGCTCATCCGGTGCGTCTCGGCGTCCTTGCGGCCCTCGCCCGCGGCGACGAGCAGCTCCACCCGCCGTCCGACGATCTTCTTGTTCTCTTCCCAGGAGATCGTGTTCTGCAGCTCGGCCAGCCGGTCGTAGCGCTCCTGCACGACCGCTTTGGGCACCTGGTCCGGCATCGTCGCGGCCGGCGTGCCGGGGCGGATCGAGTACTGGAACGTGAACGCGCTGGCGAAGCGGGCCTGCTCGACGACGTCGAGGGTCGCCTGGAAATCTTCCTCGGTCTCGCCGGGGAAGCCGACGATGATGTCGGTGGTGATCGCCGCGTCCGGCATGGCCGCGCGGACCTCGTCGAGGATCTTCAGGAAGCGCGCGGAGCGGTAGGACCGCTTCATCTCGCGCAGGATCCGGTCGGACCCGGACTGCAGCGGCATGTGCAGCTGGTGGCAGACGTTCGGGGTCGCGGCCATGGCGTCGATGACGTCGGAGGTGAAGGCGGCGGGGTGCGGCGAGGTGAAGCGCACGCGCTCGAGGCCGTCGATGCCTCCGGTGGCGCGCAGCAGCTTCCCGAACGCCAGCCGGTCGCCGAACTCGACGCCGTAGGAGTTCACGTTCTGGCCGAGCAGCGTGACTTCGAGCACGCCCTCGGCGACGAGCGCCTCGACCTCGGCGAGGATCTCGCCCGGCCGCCGGTCGCGCTCCTTGCCGCGCAGGGCGGGCACGATGCAGAAGGTGCAGGTGTTGTTGCACCCGACCGAAACGGACACCCAGCTCGCGTAGGACGACTCGCGGCGCGCGGGCAGCGTCGAGGGGAAGGTCTCGAGCGACTCGAGGATCTCGACCTCGGCCTCGGAGTTGTGCCGCGCACGCTCCAGCAGCGCCGGCAGCGACCCGATGTTGTGCGTCCCGAAGACGACGTCCACCCAGGGAGCGCGCTTGACGATGTCCCCGCGGTCCTTCTGCGCCAGACACCCCCCGACGGCGATCTGCATCCCGGGGTTCGCGACCTTGTCCGGCCGCAGGTGCCCGAGGGTGCCGTAGAGCTTGTTGTCCGCGTTCTCCCGCACGGCGCAGGTGTTGAACACGATGAGGTCGGGCTTCCCGCCCTCGACGGCGGGCACGTACCCGGCCGCTTCGAGCTGCCCGGCGAGGCGCTCGGAGTCGTGCACGTTCATCTGGCAACCGAAGGTGCGGATCTGGTACGCCCTGGGTGCCTGTGTCTCGGTCATCGCTCTTCAGGGTAACCCTCGGCTGACCAGCTCGAGCGCCCGCCCGCCTCGCTCGTGTTCGCCACGCGAGCGGTCGTCGAACCCGCTGCGCCGGCTCGGTCACCGCCTGCCACCTCCGCATGGTCCGGAAAATCAATTCTGGACAGAAAGAGGACACATTCTGGTCATCTTCGGCACGCTTCTATTGCGGCTCCGAAAAACCGGTCGCGAGCGGACTGGAACCAGTACCTTGTGCTGCGAAAGACCAATTTCGCGTGAACCATCCGGTCGACGAGCGGCCGACCGGGTTTTCGGAGGTGCAGATGACCGAAGAGGAACTGGCCCGCACTGCGGTGTCCGTGCTGTCGGACTATCTCCGGCGGAAGTCGACAGAGGGGTCCGCCGCCTACAACGGACAGCTGGAAGACACCCTCGGCCGGGTAGAAGCGCGATTCTCGGAACCGTTTCTCAACGAGATGTTCCGAAGGTTCGTCGAGCAACCGTCGGAATCGGTCGAAGCGGGAACGATGCAGCTCCACCTGGGCCGCGAGGTCTCGCGTGATCCGAAGTTCGCCCGCGACCTGAAGTCGGCTCTTGCCGGACGGCAGGTCAGCAAGTTGCGAAATCCCGGGCGGCGAAGCCGGGCAGGCATCGTGGCCGTCACCGTCGCGGTGCTGCTCGTCCTATCCTTCGTGGTCGGCCGGACGACCAATCCGGACACCGGGCAAGCCGCCGCTGCTCCGACGACGGTGACTGTCGGACCGACGCCCGGCAGCACGACGGCGAGCAGCCCGCCGGCCGCCGACACCTCCGAAACGCCCACCTCGACGAGTGCGACCACCACCGGCTCCGACGTCCCCGCCGTCCCCGGCGACGGCAGCAGCGTGCCCAAGGAAACACCGGTCTCCCTGCTCGACCTGCCACGCCCCGACGACGACTGGAACTTCTACCACGGGGATCACGACGTGCAGCTGAAGCAGTACGCGGCCTCGTTGTGGAAGGAGCTGTCGACGTGCAACAGCAGTTATTACCACGGCGAGCAGCAGTTCCGGTTGAAAGGCTTCTCACAGCTGGTCGTGAAGGCGATCGGAACGGACTCGACCTCGTCCGCGGGCCTCGCGGTGAAGTTCGAAGTCTTCGTCAACGACAACGCGGTCAACGCCGTCCAGACCGTCGTGGTGAACCCCGGGGAAACGAAAGAACTCTCGGTCGACCTGCCGTCGAACGTCTTCGCGCTGAAGCTCCGGACGTCACTCACCACCGCCACCGGGGAACCCTGCCGCAAGGGCAATGCTGTCTGGGGATCACCGTACGTAGTCGCCGCGGGGAGCTGACGTTTTGAAGAGCGGAGCCGCGACCATCAACACGATCTTCATCAACTTCCGCAACGGTGACGCGCAGGACACTGCCGTGCTGATCGACCAGAAGCTCCGCCGGGCCTTCGGCGGGGACAACGTCTTCCGGTCGAGCAGGACCATCCCGAAAGGGCTTGCGTTCGACTCGGCCCTGATCGAGGCCGCGTCGAACTGCTCGGTGTTCCTGGCGGTGATCGGACCGAACTGGTTCGTCGAGGACTCTGCGGGGGTGCGACGGATCGACGCGCCCGCCGACTGGGTGCGCACCGAGATCGAGCTGGCGCTCGCCGGCGGGAAGCCGGTCATCCCCGTCCTAGTCGGCGACTGCGCGATGCCGACCGCCGAACAGCTACCGGTGACGATCACCGAGCTGGCCCGCCGCCAGTACATCCGGATCCACGCCCGCACGGCGGACTGGGACCTGACGCATCTCGTCCACTCGATTCGTGAGCACATCGTTCCCTCCGGTGCTCCCATGCCCGACGTTCCCGATTCGGTTCTGCTGGCCGGACTCACACCCGTCAGTCGCTCGTCGGACGTGCGGCTCGGCCCGGTCACCATCGGCAACCGCCTGTTCAGCGACAGCGTCATCCATCGCTGCAGCGATTTCGCACAGAGCGCGCGGGGATCGATCGGATTCAACCTCGGGCTGAGCTACCGGAGCTTCGAGTCGACGGTCGGCGTCCTCGACGACGCGGCCGAGGCCGGCCAGACCGGAGTCTTCCGCGTCATCGTGGACGGCGTGCCCCGGAAGGAAGTGACGGTGAGGCACGGGGAACCACGTGTGCTCCGGGTCGATATCACCGATGTACTTCGTCTGGAGCTGGAGTCCTACCGGCCCGGCATGACGGTGTCCCCGCTACTGGCGGGAGCCCGGATGGCAAGCGGCCTGTCCAACAACCTGCCTGAGCTCGGCTGGGGAAACCCCGTGGTGCACTCTTGAGGAGCGCTGTCCAGCCGCTCCTCACACCGTGGCGCTCAGCCGGATATGCGTCGGGATCTCCAGCCACCAGCGCGCCGAAACCCGCACCGTCCGTGGCAGGCGCGGGTTGATCGAAACCTGATGCAGGAAGCGCCGTTCATCGACACGACCGGCCGCGTACACGAGGCGGTCGAGGGCAGCGGCGGCCATCGACCCGGATGGCCACCGCCGGGCGGCCGCGAGGGCGGCGCACCAGAACGCTTGGTCACTTGTGCCGCCCACGTGCCCGAGTGTGAACGCCGCCGCCTCGCGGACCTCCGGCCTGGTGTCGGCGGCGAGCACCAGGCCCTCGACCAATGTGCGTTCGTGATGCCCGCCCAGGCAGCGCAGGGCCTCCGTCACGGCCACGGAGTCGGGGGCGTGGTGGCGTCCGATGACCGCACGACCCAGTTCCCGGGCGATGGTCTTCCGATACGGGCTGGCTTTGATGAGGAAGAGCGCGTGCATCCGTTCGTCGAAGACTTCGCTGCAGAGAGCTTCGCTCACCAGGGTGGACAGTAAGACGTCATCGGCGGCGATCGTCGCCTGGATCGTGGACGCGGCTTCGGCCGGCCCGAAGCGGCGGTCTCGGCAGACGGGCTTAGTGAACCCGAAGCGGCTCCGCAGTGGGAGGGGGAAGCTGGCGGCGATGGCGGCGACCAGCGGCTGGTCCCGGACGTCGGCCAAGGTGCTACCGACGCGCAGGAGCTGTCCGGGAGTGAAGTGCCCCAGGCGGACCTTGCGGTGGCAGGACAGGAGAGCGCCGGAAAACGTCCGCCGTGACGTCGGGTTCGTCAGGTGGCGCAGCACGACCGAGGCCGCGTGTGGAGACGAGGTGGCGTCGAGAACGGAAACCGCGCCGACCAGGCTTTGAGCGGCCGGATCCGCCGCGGCCGCAGCCGCTGTCGCCACGACGATCCGCCCACCGATCGGATGGGCGAGCAGGCGATGCAGCGCCTCCGCGCGCCACAACCAGTTCACCCCGTCGGCGATGGCCAGCTCCGTGAGCAGCCGCTCAGTCAGCTTTTCCCACGTCGAACGAGGACTCAAGACGACGAGACCCCGGGAAAGGAGGTCGGTGAGCGTGTCCCAATCCTGTCCGGGGAACAGGTCTTCTCCGACTGCCCGGTCGATCAGGCAGTCGATCCGCACGGACACCTCGGCCGGGTCAAGGACCGGACGAGCGAGGGCCGGAGACGCCCCCAGCCGGTTGCCGTAGTAGCGAGCCATGTTGTCGGCGACCGCCAGCAGATCGGGCCGGTCCAGAGTGTCGGCGTAACTCTTGACCGCCAAGTGGTTCACCTCGGTACCCCCGCGTTCCCAGCGGCTCAGCGTGCTGGGTGCGAGTGTGCCGTTCATGACGCTCGCGAATTCGCGAAGTCCCCGCTGCCCGCGGTTCACCCGCAACAGCCAACCCAGTCTCCGGGTGCTCTCACTGCGTCCGAAGGGAACCATTCACCATTCGTAGCACGTTTTTCCCGGGATATTTGTTGACAGTAAAGGGACAAGAAAAGGGGGAAGGTCGCGTTGCAGGTTCTCAGACGCCGGCAACAACGGTTCGGTCGGCGGCGCCGGCGTCCTAGCTTCGGTACTCGACCGTTGACCACGAGGAGGAACGATGAACATCGTGACCAGGGCGTTGACCGTGACGGCGATCGCGGCAACCGCTGTCGCCGGTGGTATGGCGAGCGCTTCCGCCGCGACCGCGGGCAGCGATTCCGCGCAGGCCGCACAGGGCTACGTGTCGCAGGGCAACCTACGTCAGGACCCGAACCTCGGTGCCGGCATCAAGGTGACGATCTACAACCAGTGGGTGGACATCAACTGCTGGCTGGACGCCGGCGACAACGGGTTCGGGTCGAACCGCTGGTTCAAGGCCACCTACTATTCCCAGGTCGGGTACCTCAGCTCCGGCGTCGTGTCGCACCAGCCCTCGGTGGGCCACTGCTGAATCACCTGTGGCGGGGCCGGTTTGGGGCCGCCACCGCCAACCCCCCCCCTTTCTTGGTGGTTTTTCTTTTTGACCCACCGCGCGAAACCCAACGGCGCGGACACGGTTAGCGGGGGGATCCAGG
>NZ_JBVJOW010000003.1:0-163866 GCF_055582965.1 Amycolatopsis sp. NPDC104863 | reverse complement strand
CTCATCTGCATCCGTCCCCCCCCCCCCCTCGTTGCTCCCCTCACCCCCCCACCCCCCCCCCCCCCCCCCCCCCCCCCCCCACCGCCAGCTCACCACTTGTCTTGGTGGCTCTGCTTGTGAACCCATCGCGCGAACCCGGCCGGCGCGAACCTGGTCAGCGTGGAGATCAAGGCTTGCCACGGCAGATCGGTCAGCAGTCCAACCGCCTTCGGAGCCCGCTGACGCACCTGGTTCGCCAATTCGCTCGCGCGCTGCTTGTCACCGAGCTCATTCCGGAGGCTGAGGGCCATCGCCAGCTCGAACTGTGTCTGCAAGGTGTCCGGGTGGGCGATGCCGAGAACGGTGAGCTGCCCTCGATGGGCCCGATCGAGGGCCTCGACCGCGTCGCCGAACCGGCCGAGCTGCGAGCAGGCGAGGCCGCGAACGTAGTATTCGCGCAAGACGATCGGGTGGTTCTCATCCAGCTTGCCGGCGAGCACGGGAAGCAGGACATCGGTGCCGGCGAGAGCTTCCTTGGGCCGGCCCTGCTGGACTACGGCGAGATCGATGCTCACCTTGGTGGCCAGGACGTCGACGTTGCGCGCTCCCAGGCCTTCTTCGCGTTGTCGCAGAACGCGGCGTAGCGCCGTCTCGGCTCTGGTCCACTGCTCCTGATCGACTTTAAGATCGGTGAAATGCAGTCGCAGCTCCGCGGTGGCCAGCACGTACTCCGCCTCGACGGCGATCGGGTGGTGTTGCTGCGCTTCGCGCGCGTAATAGTCGACAACACGCCGCGCGTGCTCGCGGGCTCTGCGCTGATCTCCCGTGACGGACCAGAGGTGTGCGGCTTCGAGCCTGGCGAGGTGCACGAAGTGCTCCGGCAGCCGCGCTTCGACCTCAAGGATTTCCTGGAGCTCGACGAGGTTCTCCCGCACGATCCCCCGCAGGCGACGGCCGCGTAGCCAAAGGATCCGGATCCGGATCCGATCGGTCTCGGGCAGAAGACCGCTTCTCGCCGGGTCGATCGCTTGGCGCCAGTACGGGTCGGCGCCAATGAAATCACCCATCGCGTCCAAGGCCGCGGCGCCAAGGCACGCGAGGAGAACGCGTTCCCGCGGCGGACACGAAGGCGGAGGGTTCTGGGCGATCTTCACGACGTCCTGGTATTCGCCAACCTCGTAGTGGTCCGAGGCCGCGTCAACGAGCAGGCTCGGTTCGGCGGCGCCTGAGGCGAGCAGCCGGTCCAGGTAGCGTGCGGCAGACGCTTGCTGCCCGTCTTCCCGTAGGCCCTTGGCGATCGAAGCGAGTAGCGTGTTCGTCGTAGCGGGCGACAGTGTCGTTCGGTCCACGACGTATCGGGCGTGCCGGACCAGCAGTCTCCACTCGCCGATCGCGTGGGTTTCGCTCCCGGCCTCGAGTACGCCGGCCAGGTGTTCGGCGCACGCCGCCGCGAGCCAGTCCACCGCGGCCTCGCCGTGCGATCGTCTTACCGCCGGCCTGAACAGCGCGTGCAACGACCACAAGCCCTCATTCGGGGTGACGATCATTTTGGCGCGCAGCCGATCCAGGACGTCGGGCACTCTGCTCGGCTCCATCCCCAACGTACTCACCATGTCCCGGATCAGCCGCACCGGCATCGGGGCCGGACCGCAAGCCGCCATGAGCCGCAGTACGGTCAGCTCGTAACCGTCGACGGCCTCCACTTGCCGGGTGACGAGATCGGCCAGCCGATCGGTGGTGCCGGACGAGCCGTCCAGCACTCGTCCCACGAGCTCCGTCAACGTGGTGAGCCCATGCTCGGTGGTCGCGGCGGCGGCCACCAGTGCGATGGCCAGCGCATGATTGTCCACGGCGGCCATCAGTTCGTTCACCAGCCGCAGCGTGGCCTCATCGTTCCGATCGAACGGATGGAGACGGTTGAACAACGCGCGGGCTTCACCGTCGGTCAATCCGGCGAGACGCACTTTCGTTCCCAGCTTGGCGTACTCGGGGTGCTCGGTGATGAGCAGCACCAGCACGTCCGAATCGTCGAGGACCGCGGTGAAGAAGTCGCGCGGGACACCGGCCGGGATGTTGTCGATGGTGACCAGCACCTGTCCGGTGGACGCCCTGAGCCTCGCTTCCATCCTCGCTCCCGCCTCAGCCAACGCGGACTTCGCCGCCATACCGTCGACGTCGCTGAGATCGATTCGCACGACCAGTTCGTACTCGTGAGCGAAGTGGAGCAAGTAGTCGTCGGCGAGTGTGGTCTTGCCGGCTCCGCGCAGGCCGGTGAGCACGGCGATCCCGTTTGTCGCCTGGTGCGTCAGCGCGTATCTCTGTGAGTGCAGGGCCGTGTGCAACTCCCACATGGCACCGTAGCGCCGGACCAAGGACGTGACGCCCGGCCGGCCGCCTACCGTGCGCGGCAGCGAAGTGAAGTCGATACCCTGGTAGGTACCGGTCAGTCGCGACAACCGGAGTTCCACCTCACCGACGATCCGCTCGAGCGCAGCTTCGCTTTGGTCGTCGGGAAGGTAGATCTGATCTCTGAGAACCGCCGGGTGTATATGGGCTTTGGTCGGCTCAAGATTGATCACCAAAGTCCGCGCCAGGCCACCTTCGCGCTGATCGGCGACCAGCACCTGCATCAGTTCGCTTTGGCAGGCGTGCCGCTCCGCGTACCGACGTGAGTAATACACCAGACAGATCGTGCTGCCGAGCAGCTCCTGCTCGAGCTTCGACGTCACCGGGTCACCGAGATGATTTCCCTGCCGGTCGACGAAGACGAGGTGCCCTCGATCCCTGAGTCGGTCGATCAACTGCTCCATGCGGGGATACTCTTCGCCAGAGTAGGAAATGAAGATCTTTTCTTGACCTGCACTGGAAGCGAACGGCACACACGAAGGATATCCCATCTTGATGTGTTTCGCCCTTCACAGCTCGCGCAACGCCGCGAGGATCTTCGCCACCTCGGCAGCATGGGGGGAATTCATGCGGTCGTAGAGTTCCCGGGCGGCAACAAGCGCATTCTCGGCTTCCGCGAACCTGTTTTCCGTCGCCGCGATCCTGCCCAGTCCCCAATGCGCCGCGGCTTGCTCGTGAGCACTGCCACATCGCTCGCCGTGTACCAAGGCCCGCCGCCATGCGGCTTCGGCGCGCTTGCGGTCCTGCTCCAGCTCCCGTGCGGCGCCGAGGGCATTGGCAGCTTGGGCGATGTCCATGTCGTGATCCCGCGCGATCGCGATGTCCAGCGCTTCTTCCGCACACCGGACGGCGTCGCGCAGTTCTCCGAGAGCGAGGTAGGCGGTAGCCATGCTTCGCAGCGTGATGCCGGTGTTGCGGGCGAGCCCTGCACCGGAGTAGTACGCCAACGCTTTTCGCTGGTGTGTCAACGCGTCGTCAAAGCGCCCCCGCCGAGCCAGCACAGCGCCTAGATTGGCAAGGCAGTCACTCAGACCGTGCTGGTCTCCCAGCCGCTCGAAGAGCTCGTAAGCCAAAGTGTGCTGCTCGACAGCTTCGTCCAGCCGCTGGGCAGCGGCCAGTCCCATGCCCAGGTTGTTCCGGGTGACGGCTTGGGCGTAGAGATCGCCGAGCCGGTGCACGGCCGTCAAGGCGGCCACGTGGGTTTCCAACCAGGCATCGATCTCCTTGGCCAGGTAGAAATAGCCGCGCAGGGTGAACGCCAGCTGCCAGCGCTGCACATCGAAGCCGTGCTCTTCATGACGTACGAGGGCAACCAGGGCGGGCAGTTCGGAGCGGACCCATTCCCGGGCGTCGTCGACGCCTCGGAAGTCACGGCGGACTTCGGTTTCGGAGCTCTCGACCACCTGGAACCGGCCGGGCGTCATCAACCGGTCGGCTTGAGCGGCAGTCGAAAGGTAGTAGCCGAACATCCTGCGGAGCGCGGCTGGATCTTCGTCACGCCCGATCGTCAACGTCCCGGCGAAGGCTCGCACGAGGTCGTGGAAGCCGTAGCGGTTCGCAGCCGATTGCCTGATCAGGTGAGCGTCGTGGAGGCGATCGAGTATGCGGTCGGTCTCTCGCGACTCCAGTCCTCCGAGGGCACCGGCGGCAGCGACGTCGAAATCCGCACCAGGGTGCAACGCGAGCAGGCCCAGCAGCCGAGCTTCGGCGGGATCGAGGTCCCGCACCGAAAGCCCGAGCGTGGCGGCGAGGCTGCGCTCGCCGTCGTCCAGCTCCGCGAACAGGGCGGATTCGTCGGCCAGCCGGCGGTCGATCTCGCCCACGTCCCAAGCGGGGTGCGCACGTAACCGAGCGGCCGCGATCCGGATGGCCAGCGGAATTCGCCCGCACCGCCCCACGACGCGGACGACGGCCTCCTCGACCGCGTCGACACCGGTCAGCGCCGCGAACAGCTCGGCCGCCGCACTGTCCGGAAGGACGTCCACCGAGACGTGCTCCACATCGTCCAGCGCCGCCAGCCGCGAGCGGCTGGTGACCAGCACACAGCACTTCGATCCGCCGGGCTGCAGGGATCGGACCTGCGTGGCACTTCCCGCATTGTCCAGTACGAGCAGCATGGCGCGTTCCCGCAAGACCGACCGGTACACAGCCGCGCGATCATCCGGATCGACCGGGATTCGCTCGACGGGTACACCGAGGATGCGCAGCAACCGGTCGTGCACCACGGACGGCGGGACGGCGGCCTCGCCTCGCCCACCGAGATCGACGAACACACAACCGTCCGCGAAGCCGTCCGCGAAGCTGTGCGCGCACTGGATCGCCAGTGCGGTCTTACCGACGCCACCGAACCCGGAAATCACGCACGTCGCGGATTCGGTCCCAAGCGCGTCGCGGATCGCGCGCAGCTCCTTCGACCGTCCGACGAAGGAAGTGGTCGCCGGCGGCAACCCGGAGGGCACCACGCCGACCGTGGATCGCGAGCTGGCGCGGCGCGGGCCTGAATGGACCAAGGCCATGAGTACACCCTGAGCGTCGAGCTCGGTCTCGCACACCGCCGCCAGCGTCGCGTTCGGCGGCTTGAGCCCATTCTCGACTTTGCTGAGATAACTCTTGCTGTAGTAGGTGCGAGCGGCCAAGCCGGCCAGCGACAGCCCTGCGCCCTGCCGGAGCTTCCGCAGTTCGGCGCCGAACAGTTGGTTCTCTCCCACAACTGCTCCCCTCGCCGACGGTTCCAGTATCGCCGTTGCCCCGCGGACCGGCACGTCCCTCACCCCGGATCGGCGAAGATGGCGGGCATGAGCGACGACCAGTCCCGGGTGAAACCGCCCCCGGCCACCGGCAAGGTGCTGTCGAACCGGGTGATCGCCTGGTGCGCGGTGGGGCTGGTGCTGGTCGCCGCCGGGGTCGGGTGGCCGCTGCTCGCCGTTTACGGGCTCGGGCTCGAGGCGATCCGGACCGTCGGCACCATCGTGCTCGGCGCCGGTGGGGCCGTCGGGCTGCTGCTGGCCGCGCGCCGGCAGCAGACCGCCGAACAGGACCTGGTGGAGAAGCGCCGTGATCTCGTGCTCAAGGAGCACGTGCAGCAGCACACCGAGACCGACGCCGCCGAGCGGCGGATCACCGAGCTGTACGCGAAGGCCGTCGAACAGCTCGGGTCGGACAAGGCCCCGGTCCGGCTGGGCGGGCTGTACGCGCTCGAGCGGCTCGCGCAGACCACCCGGTCGCAGCGGACCACCGTCGTCAACGTGCTGTGCGCGTACCTGCGGATGCCGTTCGAACCGGCCGGCGACGCGGCCGAGCCGTCGCGCGACCCGGTGCAGGAACGGCACGTCCGGATCGCCGCCCAGCGCATCCTCACCCAGCACCTGCGCCCGGGATCGGACCCGGCAGCGCCCGCCGACACGTTCTGGGCGGACACCGACCTGGACCTCATGGGCGCCGCGCTCGTCGAGTTCCGGTTCGACCACTGCCGGGTCCGGTCCGCGCAGTTCACCGAGGCGACGTTCGACGGCGCCGCGAACTTCGGCGGCACCGTCTTCCTCGAACGCGCCGAGTTCGACCGCACCACCTTCCACGGCGAAGCCCGGTTCAGCGAAGCGACCTTCGCCGACGAGGCCCGGTTCCGCACCGTGCGGTTCCTGGCCGCCGCCCGGTTCCGGGCCACCACCTTCCGCGGGGACGCCCGGTTCACCGGATCCCACTTCCACGGCAACGTCTGGCTGGGCGACGCCGTCTTCCGCAGCGGTGTCTGGTTCACCCAGACCCACTTCGGGCAGGACGTCCGGTTCGACGGCGCCCTGTTCGAGGGCAACGCGCGCTTCCACGACGCGACCTTCGACCGGCGGGACCAGCCGAAGATGTTCAGAGACGCCTGGGCCCGTCCCACCAGCCGCTCGTTGTGGCCGCCGGGCTGGGCTCCGGCGACCACCACGGACGAGCCGTCGCCGGGCTCCGGAGGTAGCTGGCAGAGGCTGCTGCCCTCCTGACACGCGTCCGCGACGGCGTGTCAGGAGCGTGGCCGCTCCATGTCAGCGGGCCCGGCGAATGTGGTCCTCACAGCCCCACCGAGGGGGCCGGAAACCACAGGAGAGCACGATGCAGAACTTCGCCACCCCCGCCCCGATCACCGCCTTCCTCACCATCCCCGCCGGGCGCGTGCGGCTCGTCGCCGGTGAGCGGGACGACACCAGCGTCGACGTTCGGCCCGCCGATGCCGGGAAGAGCCGGGATGTCAAGGCCGCCGAGCAGACCAGCGTCAGCTTTGCCGACGGTGTCCTGCGGATCGAGGCTCCGGAGGCCAAGCACCAGTACTTCGGTCCCTCCGGGGCCCTCGACGTCACCGTCGAACTGCCCGCCGGCTCGCGGGTCGAGGCCAAGGCCGGCAGCGCCGAGCTCGACGGCACCGGCCCGCTGGGGGACGTCGTCTTCGACGGCGCCTACCGCTGGATCAAGCTGGAGCAGGCCGCGAGCGTCCAGCTCACCGCCACCGACGGGGACGTCGAGGTCGGCCGGCTGGGCGGGTCCGCCCGGATCAGCACCGCCCGGGGCGACATCCGCGTCAGCGAGGCCGGGCCGGGCACCGTGGAGCTGAGCTCGCAGTCCGGGGACATCTCCGTCGTCGCCGCCGCCGGCGTGTCCGCCTCGCTGGACGCCGGCACCTCCCACGGCCGGATCAGCAACAGCCTGACCAGCACCGGCGCCGCCGAGCTGCGCATCCACGCCACTACCGCGCGCGGTGACATCGAGGCGCGCAGCCTCACCGCCCGGGCGGCGGGATGACGCGCAGGTCCCACACCGTCCGGAACGCGCTGATCGTCAGCCAGGCGAGCCGGGCGTTGACCGGGAAGAGCTGGCGCGCCGACGCCAGCGCGTCGAACGACCCGTCGCCGGCCACCCCGCCGCGCTCGATGTCCGCCTCGTCGAGCGCGGGGCCGAACACCTCCAAGACGGTGCCCAGGTAGTAGAGGTACCCGAGCGTCTCGACCTGGAGCCGCCGGAGGGGTTCGTCCCCGCCTTCGACCGGCGGGGTGGCCGCCGCTTCGACCAGGGCGGCCGGGTCGGCGGCGGCGCGCGCGTCGACGTGCCGGACCAGGTCGCCGACCAGGACGTCGTCGTAGCCGCCGCGGGCGACGATCGTGCGCAGGCCGGCGCGTTTGTCCGCGAGGTCCTCGGCGACCACGCGGCGGGCGACGCCGGCCAGCGCGCCGCCGCCGGAGATCACCTGGCGGGCGACGCGGATCAGCTCGCGCGGCAGCCCGCCGGACAGGCAGTGGCACAGGCAGACGAACGGGTCGGGCAGGCCGAGGACGCGCCGGGACAGCACCTGCCGCGCGTCTTCGAGCTTCAAGTACTCCACGCGGAAGATGACGTCGAAGGCGCTGTCGAAGGCGTCGCGCACCGGCAGCCCGCGCCGCTCGAACGCGGCCAGCGCGTCCTCCGAAACCGAGACGAGGAACAGGAAACCCGGCACGTCGAGGTTGAACAGCGCCTTGACCTCGTTGACGAAGTCCTGGGCCGCGTCCGGGGCGACGATCTTGTCCAGCTCGTCGAGGATGATCACCACCGACGGCGTCGCGATGCCCTCGAGCGGGGCGACACCGCCGATCGTGGCGCGGAGGAACTCGCCGAAGCCGTGCACGATCTGCGGGTAGCTGCGCGGCTGGCGGCTCACCTCGTGCGTCCTCGTCACGCCGATGTCGGCGCCCGCCGGCACGCCGGCCTTCCCGGACCAGCCCGAGGTGTGCTTCTGCTGGAATTCGATGTCGCCGATCGCCCACTCGGCGCGGACACGCAGGGCTTGCAGGTCTCCCGGTGGCACCGCGGGCGCCGGCTCGACCCGTGTGGGCACCACCGCCGGACGCCGCCGCGCGGCGACGGCGAGCAGGCCGGCCGCGCCGAGCAGGCAGACCAGCGGCCACCAGATCGCCGTGAACCAGGTGGCCGGGTCGAACCGCGCGCCGCGCGTCGCGAGCGAACCGAGGACCCCGGCGGCCACCGCCACGACGACCACGGCGGCGAACGGCCACCACCGCCGCCAGCGGGCCCGGCGCTCGGCCCACCGGCCGGGCCGCGGCGCGGCGGTCGCACGGCGCTCGTCGCAGAACTCGATCACCGCCGCGCAGGTCCGGGCGTAGAGGTGCAGGACGAACTCGCGGGCGTCGTAGCGGACCGGGACGCTTTCCAGCACCGCGATGTGAGTGCGGCCGGCCGTGCTGAGCCGGCCCGCCTGATAGGCCTCGAGCAGGGTGGACTTGCCCGCGCCGCGCGGCCCGGCCATGCCGACGGCGCCACCGCGGATCCCCGCCATCAGCGCTTTCAGCCGGTCGGCCGAGGCCAGCGACGTCACCACGCGGTCGCCGGCGCGCATCTGCCCCAGCGCCTGCGGGTCGAGCACCCCGAGCGTGGTGCCGAACGACGGGTGTACCAGCTCGTTGAGGTACTGCGTGACCTGCTGCCCGACGGTCTCCAGCGCGGCGGTGTCCCAGTCCGCTTCGGCCTCGGCGACCTCCTCGCGCAACGTCCTCAGCAGCTGGTTCCACTGTGGACTGCCGCGCCGTCCGGGATCGAGGGACAGGGCGGCCGGGAACAGCCCGGGGCTGGCCATGACCGGCGCCGCCAGGAGCGAGACGAGCAGGGCGACGACGTCCGCGACGACGAACACCGCCCACTCCGGCAGCGGCGGGGGAAAGGCCAGCACGGCGAACGCCGCAGCCGCCGCCAGGACCGCGCCGAACAACGCGCGTTGGCCGACGGCCCGGGGCAGCTGCTCGTCTTCCGCGACACGCGAGTCCGGCAGATAGAAGGCCAGGGACAGGAAGAAGGCGACGCAGCCCGCGACCACCCACAACAGCACGGCCAGGATCGTCCCCATCGCCGCTTGCGACGACGACCAGAGGCGCCACAGCAGCAGGGCGTACGTCATGGCCAGCCCCGTCACGATCGGCCACTTGCCCCCGCCGACCGCCGGTTTGCCGCCGAACCGCGTGCCGAGCCCCATGACGAGCCGGCGGGCGAGCACGAGCGCGAGGACCAGACCCACGAGGAGCGCGGCCAGGACGCCGACCCATGCTCCGCCGGTCACGGGCAGCCGGCCGAGCTGCCAGACGAGCAGCGGGAAGAGGATCCCGAGCCACGAGAGGAACCCGAGCACGGCGTGCCCGGTCCGGTCGTCGGGGTCCGGCAGCCGGGGCGCGCGCTCGGGCGGCGACTCGAACCCCGCGAGCTTCTCCCGCGCGCCGCGCAGCACGGAGATCTGCTGGTTGGTCTCCCGGAGCACGAAGTCGCCGCCGGCCACCACGCGGGCGACGACAGCCTCGTTCACCCGGGCGCCGTCCGGCCCGGACACCCGCTCCTCGAGGACCTGCCCGGCCAGCCGGGGCAGGCGTTCGCGCAGCTCGCCGAGCAGTGCGTCCTCCTCGCCGGACTCGGTGCGGACGTCGGTCGGCGATGCGGGCGGCGCGGTCACGGAGCGGGATCCTAGCCGCGACAGCCGGTGGCCGACCCGGCTTCGGCCCCGATCGGCGCGGGGATCTGGCACGATCAGGCGATGGTCAGGACCCGGCGGACCCGTGGACTCGTGCTGGCGGCCGCCCTGTTGCTGGTCCTCTCCGCCTGCACCGCCGGCTTCGGCGACCTCCGGCTGCGGATCGCGGCGGGCAACCCCGGCGGGGTCTACGACAAGCTCGCGCAGACGCTGGCCACCACCTGGCAGGCGGGCCTGGACATCGGGCGGCCGCAGGTGCTGCAGACCCAGGGCTCGCCCGACAACGTCGACAAGGTGCTGGCCGGGGCGGCCGAAGTCGCCTTCGTCGCCGCCGACGTCGCCTCCGACCGGTACAAGACCGATCCGCGGCTGGCCGCCTTGGCCCGGATCCACGACGACTACCTGCACATCGTCGTGCGGACCGACTCCCCCATCCGGACCGTCGGGCAGCTGAAGGGCAAGCGGATCGCGATCGGCTCGCCGTCCTCGGGTGTCGAGTACATCGCCGACCGGCTGCTGCGGGTCACCGGGCTCCAGGGATCGGTCACGACGTCCACGCGCGGCCTTCCCGACTCCGTCCGGGCGCTGCTCAACGGCGACGTCGACGCGTTCTTCTGGTCCGGGGGCCTGCCGACGCCGTTCCTGGCCGACTACAACGACTCGAAGTCGCTGCGCCTGCTCGACATCGCCGACGTGATGCCGAAGATGCAGGAGCTCAACCAGGTGTACGGCACCGCGTCCATCCCGGCCAGCACCTACAACCAGGCCGGCCCGGTGACCACGCTGCTGGTGCCGAACGTCCTGGTGGTGCCGAAGTCGATGTCCGACGACGTCGCCGAGGCGCTGGTCCGCGGCCTGTTCGACGCCCGCCAGCAGCTCGCCGCGGCCAACCCGGCGGCGCTGTCGATCGACGTGCACCCCGGCATCGAGACCCAGCCGATCCCGCTGCACCCGGGCGCGCTGCGCTATTACCGCGGGCAGAAGACCTAGGCGGCCGGGAAGGTCATCGTGATCCGCAGGCCGCCGCCCTCGGGCAGGTCGAGCGCCAGCTCGCCGTCCGAATGCGCGGTCAGCTCGCTGACGATCGCCAGGCCCAGCCCCGAACCGGGCACGTTCTGGTGGGCCGGGCTGCGCCAGAAGCGGTCCAGCGCGCGGTCGAGCTCGTCGGGCGGCAGGCCGGGGCCGTGGTCGCGGACCGACAGCCGCACCTTCTCCGCCTCGTGCTCGACGGCGATCCGGATCTCGGTGCCGGCCGCGGTGAACTTCAGCGCGTTGTCGAGCAGCGCGTCCAGGATCGTCTCGGCCCCGCGCGGCGGCATCCGGACGCGGGCGCCGTCGCCGGCGGTGTCGACGACCAGCCGCACGTCACGGGCTTCGCCGACCACCGTCCAGTCGGCGACGCGCTCGGCGACGGCCTCGTCCAGCACCACCGGGTCCAGCTCGCCGCCGGACGCCTCGGCGCGGGCCATCGAGAGCAGGCCGTCGAGGATCTGGTGCAGCCGCCCGGCGTCGACGCGCGCGGCGTCGAGGTCGGCGGCGGACTGCTCGTCCACGACGTGGCCGTCGAGGTTGCCGAGCCGGATCTTCAACGCCGTCAGCGGGTTGCGCAGCTGGTGGGAGGCGTCGGCGACAAACGCGCGCTGCGCGGCCAGCGCGCCGGACACGCTCTCGGCCATCCGGTCGAAGGAACGCCCCAGCTGCCGCAGCTCCGGCGGCCCGCCGCTCTCCCCCACCGGCTCGGCCTCCCGCCCGCTGACCACGGACGCCACGAGCGCGCCGGTCGCGTCGTCGAGCCGGTGCACCGGCCGCAGGATCCACCGGACCACCGGGATGGCCACGGCCAGCGCCAGCACGAACGCGAGGATCCCGCCCGCGGCGAGCAGCAGCCACCACCAGAGCACGTCGGCGCGTTCGGTGCCGGTGTCCGACACGCTCAGCACGGCCCCGCGCACCTCGCCGTCGGCGAGCACCGGCTCGGCCAGCACCAGCGGCGTCGCGTCCCACGGCATCAGCACGCCGGCGGGCTGCGAGCGGCGGCCGGCCAGCGCCTCGTGGACCGGGTCGCTGAACCGCTCGGCCTTGAGGTCGACGGCGTCCGCGCCCGCCGAGCCGGTGACCGGCTTGCCGTCCTGGTCGACGACGATCACCTCGACGCCGTACACCTCGGTGTAGCGGGTCAGGTCGGGTTCGAGCAGCCACGGCTTGTTGTCCAGCAGCGGCCGCTGCGCCAGCGACGCGAACCGGGCGGTGTCGGTCAGCCGGTCGAGGAACAGGTCCTGCTGCGCGCCGGCCGCGATCGAGATGGCCAGCGGGATGCCGAGGCCGAACACCAGCAACGCGACCAGCGTCAGCACGATGCCCTGCAGGCGGACGCGCACGCCGTCAGCTCCGGGCGACCTGGCCGCCGAGCCGGTAGCCGACCCCGCGGACCGTCTCGATCAGCGCCGGGCGGCCCAGCTTCGTCCGCAGCGTCGCGACGTGGACGTCCAGCGAGCGGCTCTCCGCCGGGCCGCGGTGGCCCCACACCTCGGTGAGCACGTGCTCGCGCGAGCACACCGCGCCGCGCGCGCCCGCGACGAGCGCGAGCACCTGGAACTCCTTGCGGGACAACGCGACCGCCTGGCCGTCGACGAGCACCTCGTGCCGGGAGAGGTCGACGCTGACGTCGCCGGCCCGGATCACCACCGGCTCGGCCGTGGTGTGCTCGCCGCGGCGGCGGCGCACCGCTTCGACCCGTGCGAGCAGCTCCTCGACGTCGTAGGGCTTGACGAGGTAGTCGTCGGCGCCCGCGCGCAGGCCCTGGATCCGGTCGTCGACCTCGCCGCGCGCCGACACGACGATGATCGCGACGTCGCTGACCGCGCGGATCTGGCGGCAGAGCGTGACGCCGTCGATGTCCGGCAGGCCGAGGTCGAGCAGGATGACGTCGACCTCGTGGACCCGGTCGAGCACCCCGGCGCCGGTGGCCAGCCGCGCGATCGCCAGGCCGCGGCGGGTCAGGGCCGGGATCAGCGCGCCCGCGACCCGGTCGTCGTCCTCCACCAGCAGCACCCGCACCGTTCACCCTCCCTGGTGACCTGGTTCACCCCCGGCCGGTATCGACGAACTCTAGGACCTCACCGCGGCGGCCGCCGAATCGGACATCGATACTCAGTTGAAACCCTAAGTATTGGTCAAGCCGCCTTGCGAGCCGGTAAAGCAACGGTAGGTTCTCGCCATCGCGGGTGACCCACGCCGCATTCGAACGACCCTGGAGGCCAGATGACCGCGGAGGTGGCGGCGCCGATGATCAAGGCGGCCGCCGTGAACAAGTACTTCGGCGACCTGCACGTGCTCAGGGAGATCACGCTCGAGGTGCCCCGCGGCCAGGTCGTGGTGGTGCTGGGCCCGTCCGGGTCGGGCAAGTCGACCCTCTGCCGCGCGATCAACCGGCTCGAGCCGATCAACTCCGGCGAGATCGCGGTCGACGGCGTCCCGCTGCCCGCCGAGGGCAAGGCCCTCGCGGCCCTGCGCGCCGACGTCGGCATGGTGTTCCAGTCGTTCAACCTGTTCGCGCACAAGACGATCGTCGAGAACGTCATGCTCGCGCCGGTGAAGGTCCGCAAGACCGCGCAGGCCGAGGCCCGCAAGACCGCGATGGAGCTGCTGGAGCGCGTCGGCATCGCCAACCAGGCCGACAAGTACCCCGCGCAGCTCTCGGGCGGCCAGCAGCAGCGCGTCGCCATCGCGCGGGCGCTGGCGATGCGGCCCAAGGTGATGCTGTTCGACGAGCCGACCTCGGCGCTGGACCCGGAGATGGTCCAGGAGGTCCTCGACGTCATGACCGGCCTGGCCAAGGACGGCATGACGATGCTCGTCGTCACGCACGAGATGGGCTTCGCCCGCCGGGCCGCCGATCGGGTGATCTTCATGGCCGACGGCGAGATCGTCGAGGACACGACGCCCGAAGAGTTCTTCACCGCGCCGAAGAGCGAGCGCGCGAAGGACTTCCTCGGCAAGATCTTGACCCACTGAGAAACGTTCCGCGACGCCGTTCGCGTCACGGGTGACGACACACAGGAGAGATTCACATGAGGATCCGCACCCTCGCGGTGGGACTGCTCGTAGGTGGTCTGACGCTGACCACCATGACCGCCTGCGGCAAGGAAGGCACCCCGGCCTCGCCGGGCGCGGGTGACCAGAGCGGCTCGAACGCCGCCGCGCTGCCGACCTACCCGGTCGCGACCGGCGTCGACCTGGCCGGCTCCCCGGTGTTCGCGAAGATGAAGTCGGCCGGTGCGCTGACCGTCGGCGCGAAGGACGACCAGCCGGGCCTGGGCCAGAAGGACCCGACGACCGGCAAGTTCGGCGGCTTCGACATCGAGATCGCGAAGCTCGTCTCGGCCGGCCTCGGCTTCGACCCGGAGAAGATCACCTTCCGCACGGTCGACTCGGGCGCCCGTGAGCAGACGATCGCGAACGGCGACGTGAACTACTACGTCGGCACCTACTCGATCACCGACAAGCGCAAGGCGCTCGTCTCCTTCGCCGGCCCGTACTTCGTGGCCGGCCAGGACCTGCTGGTGCGCAAGGACGACTCGTCCATCACCAGCAAGGACACCCTCAAGGGCAAGAAGGTCTGCTCGGTCACCGGTTCGACCCCGATCCAGAAGATCCGTCAGGACAACCTGACCGAGGCCGCGAACATCGTCGAGTTCCAGAAGTACTCGCAGTGCGTCGAGAAGCTGCAGTCGAAGGACGTCGACGCCGTCACGACCGACGACGCGATCCTCAAGGGCTACGCGGCCCAGGAGCCGGACAGCCTGAAGGTCGTCGGCCAGCCGTTCTCCACGGAGAAGTACGGCATCGGCCTGAACAAGGATGACAAGGTCCTGCGCGACAAGGTCAACGAGATCCTGCAGAAGGCGCTGGACGACGGCACCTGGCAGAAGATCTACGACGCGACCCTCGGCAAGTCGGGCTCGGCCGCCAAGAAGCCGACCCTCGAGAAGTACTGACGTGACACGAGGCCGGTGGATCGGGTGCGCCCGGTCCACCGGCCTCATCACATCCACCTGACCACGGACGCGGGGAAGGCTCCATGGACGTCCTCTTCAACAACCTGGACCTGTTCGGTCCGTTCTTCCTCCGCACGATCGAACTGTTCGTGCTCTCGGCCATCGGCAGCCTGATCCTGGGCACCATCCTCGCGATGCTGCGGGTGAGCCCGGTGCCCGTCTTCCGCGCCGTCGGCACGGCGTACGTGACGATCGCCCGGAACACGCCCCTCACGCTGGTCTTCGCGTTCTTCGTGTTCGCGTACCCGCTGCTCGACATCGTCAAGCTCGACTACTTCCCGGCCGCGGTGACGGCGCTGACCGTGTACACCTCGGCGTTCATCTGCGAGGTCGTGCGCTCGGGCATCAACACGGTGCCGGTCGGGCAGGCCGAGGCGGGCCGGGCGCTGGGGCTGAACTTCGGCCAGATCCTCGGCCAGGTCGTGTTGCCGCAGGCGCTGCGTTCGGTCGTGCCGCCGCTGATCAGCACCCTGATCGCGCTGCTGAAGAACACCACGATCGCCGCCGGTTTCTCCGTCGCGGAGGCCGGCGCGATCCGCTCGTACCTGTCCGAACGCGGTGAGAACCAGCTGGTCGGCCTGCTGTGGGTGGCCCTCGGCTTCATCATCCTGGTCGCCGTGCTGTCGTTCGTCCAACGCAGCCTGGAGAAGCGCTGGAGCGTGGCCCGATGAGCAACGTACTGTTCGACGTCCCCGGTCCGAAGGCGCGGCTGCGCTACCGGACCTACGCGGTCGTCGGCGTCATCGTGGTCGTCGCGTTCGTCGGCTACATCGGGTGGCGCTTCTACGACAGCGGCCAGTTCACCGCCCGCAAGTGGGAGTGGCTGCAGTACGCGCAGGTCCAGAGCGACCTGGCCAACGCGGTGCTCGCGACGGTGGAGGCGTTCGCCGCCGCGACGGTGCTGGCGCTGATCTTCGGCGCGGTCTTCGCGGCCGGACGGCTGTCGGACCACGCCTGGATCCGGGGGATCTGCGGGTTCGTCGTGGAGTTCTTCCGCGCCATCCCGGCGCTGATCCTGATGTTCTTCTTCTACTTCGGATTGCCGACGCTCGGCGTGCCGATCACGCCGTTCCTCGGTGTGGTCTTCGGCCTGACGCTGTACAACGGCTCGGTGCTCGCGGAGGTCTTCCGCGCGGGCATCCAGTCGCTGCCGAAGGGCCAGAGCGAAGCCGCGTACGCGCTGGGCATGCGCAAGACGCAGGTCATGTTCCTGGTGCTGCTGCCGCAGGCGATCCGGGCGATGCTGCCGACGATCATCAGCCAGCTCGTCGTGCTGCTGAAGGACACCGCGCTCGGGTTCATCATCACGTACCAGGAGCTGCTGTACTACGCGCGCTACATCGGCTCGCAGGGCGCGTTCGGCCGGCCGATCGTGCCGTCGACGATCGTGGCCACCGGTATCTACATCGTGATGTGCCTGCTGCTGACGGCGCTGGCGACGTACCTGGAGCGGCGCAACCGCCGCAACAAGAAGGTCGTGGGCGCCACACCCCCGGCCACGGGCGAGGCTGCTCTCGTCTCCGCCGCCTGAGTCACCCGTTCGAGGCCCCCGGGATCCGTCCCGGGGGCCTTGTCCTGTCCCGGGGTCTCCCCTAGCGTCGGGCGCATGGGTGTCGCACTGGTGACCGGAAGCTCACGAGGGCTGGGCCGCACGATCGCCCGGCGGCTGGCCCGCGACGGGTTCGCGGTGGCGGTGAACGCGCTGCACGACGACCCCGACCTCGAGACCGCCGCCCAGGAGGTCCTCGCCGAGGGCGGCAAGGCCGCGGCGTTCGCCGCCGACGTCACCGACCGCCATCAGGTGGGCGAGCTGGTCGACGGGGTGACGGCGCTGCTGGGCCCGATCAGCGTCCTGGTCGTCAACGCGACGGGCCCGCAGCCGGACGTCTTCCTGTCCGAAGTGGACTGGCCGGACCACCTGGGGCACCTGGACTTCTTCGTGCGGTCCCCGGTGCTGCTGGGTCATGCGGTGCTCCCGGGCATGCGCGCCCGCGGGTACGGCCGGATCGTCCACATCGACTCGGAGGTGGCGGACCGCCCGCCGGTCGGCCGCTCGGCGTACGCGACGGCGAAGGCGGCCCAGGTCGGCCTGGCCCGCTCGTGGGCCCGCGAACTGGCGCCGGACGGCATCACGGTCAACTCGGTGGCCCCGGGGTTCGTCCCGGTGGAGCGCCACGCGGAGGTCCCGGAGGCCGAGCGCGAGGCCTACCGCGCGGGCGTGCCGGTGGGCCGCCTGGGCACCCCGGACGACGTGGCGGCGGCGGTGAGCTTCTTCGTGTCGCAGGAGGCGGGCTTCATCACGGGCCAACGTCTGCTGGTGGACGGCGGGCGCGCCCTCGGCTGAGCTGCAGCACCACCAGCACGCCGAGGATGAGTATCAAGGCCAGCGTCAACGCGGTCCACATCGCCACGTGCAGCTGCAGCAGCCCGCCTGCGAAGGCGCCGACCAGCATCGCGCCCACGGCGGCGACCTTCCGCACCGGATGCGCCCCCTGACCGCCCGCCGCCTTCGAGTCGGCCGCGAAGCCGGTCAACGTCATCGTCAACACCGTCGTCGTCAGGTCGGGCGCGCCGATCCGGCGGACCGCGGCGTTCTGCAGGCCCATCGCGACGCCCAGCACGACGATCAGCAGCTCGCTGCCCAGCCGGGTCCCGCTGCCGAGCGTCGCCGACAGCACGACGGCCACCGCCACCAGCGCCGCCTGGACCGCCGTTGCCTGGCGAAGCGTGTCGTACTCGTCTTCGGTGCGGGCCAGGCGCCCGCCGGCGAGCGCGCCGGCGAGGAAGGCCAGCACCGCCGTCAGCGACGCGAGCACCGACAACGTCGTCTCGCCCGCCGCCGCGAACCCGAGGAACACGACGTTGCCGGTCATGTTCGCGACGAACACGCGCCCCAGCCCGAGGAAGCTGACGGCGTCGACCACCCCGGTCACCACGGTCAGCGTCAGCAGCAGCGCGGCGAGGTTCCGCGCCTTCGTCTCAGCCATGGACGAAGTCAACCACCCGGCGGGCCGGTTCGCGGCCCGTCTTCGAGTGTCGCGACGACCGGCGGCTCAGTTCCATTCCGGAGACGACCTTCACCGAACGATTCATTTCCTTACCCGCCACCGCCAAAGAAACTCGCCTATCAACCACTCTCTCACGCGCGAAGCGCGCTTCACCATGCGAAGCTGCTTCGCAGCGCTTCGCGAGCGGAATCCGTTGTCACACAGGCGGAACACTGACCTCCTTGCGGTGAATCCCTGCGCGGCACGGGGCGTTTTGTCGGGGGTCCCCTCTAGCGTGCGGGCATGACCGAAAAGAGCACCGTGCGGACCCGGGAAATGGCCGTCGAACTCAAGGGGCAGCGGGAACTGAAGCGGATGAGCCTGCGCGAGGTGGCCCGGCGCGCGGACTGGTCCGCGTCGAAGGTGTCGGCCTGGGAGAACGGCCGGCGCATCTCCCCGGTCGACGCCGCGATCTACCTCGCCCACTGCGGCACGAAGGCCGCCGAGCGCGCGCGGCTCCTCGAACTGACCAAACCCCCCGGTGACCTGTACTGGGTACGGCCGTACTTCGACCCGCTCGTCGACCCGGCGAAGTCCCTGATCGTCCAGGAAAACCTCGCCACCAAGGTGATTTCGAACAGTCCCGCGGCCCTGCCCGGCATGCTCCAGACCGAGGATTACGTCCGCTCGCTCCACGAACTGTCCGGGCAGTACCCGACCGACCGGCTGAAGCTGCTGGCCCAGGAGCGGATCGACCGCCAACGGCTGCTGCAGCGCCGAAACCCGCCCCAGTGCGTCTACTTCCTCTACGAACACACGTTGAGATCGATCCTGCGCGACCCGGCGCTGATGCACGAACAGCTCCAGTACCTGGTGCTGGCGACCAACCTGCCCCACTGCACGATCCGGGTCGTCCCCGCGTCGGCGCCGCCGTACCACCTCGTCGGCAGCCGCTTCACGATCCTGGAGTTCGCCGAACACCCGTCGGTGGCCTACGAGGAAACCTTCTCCGCCGGGCTGTTCATCGACGAGCGGGCGGCGGTCGAAGCGTTCTACGGGTTCGGCACCCGGCTGGAGCAGGCCGCGCTGTCCGAACGGGAGTCGCGGGAGTTCCTCGTCCGCCTGACCGAGGAGTTCGACCTCATGAAGACGTGACAACCCGGATCCCGTCGTGCCAGACCGCCCGGATCCGGCCGGGCAGGTCCGACACGTCCAGGTCGGTGCCGTCGAGCAGCACGAGGTCCGCGCGCAGGCCGGGCTCGACGCGACCGCGGTCGTCGTCGAGGCGGAGCAGGCGCGCCGCTTCGGAGGTGGCTGCCTTCAGGGCCGCCGCGTCGCCGAGCACCGCGGCCAGCAGCCGCAGCTCGGTCGTCAAGTCGACATGGGGACGCGGGGCCAGGTCCGAGCCTGCGGCGATCCGGACCCCCGCCTCCACCGCGAGCCGGAGCGAGCGCTGGTGTGTGCCGGCGAACTCGCTGTCGTGCAGGGGCGACAGTGTCGGGACGTACCAGGCGTCGGCCAGCGCGGCGACGGCTGTGTCGTCGAGGAACGTGCCGTGCTCGACACTGCGCACCCCGGCGCGAGCGGCCGATACCACCGCCTCCGCCGTGTGCGCGTGCGCCAGCACGTCCCGGCCGCAGCGGCGGGCTTCGTCGACCAGCGCCGTGAGCTCGTCGTCGGTCGGGCGGACGTCCACGCCCTCGCGGATCGCCCGCATCGCGCCGCTCGCGCCGACCTTGATCCAGTCGGCGCCCGCGCGCACCATCCGGCGCACAGCCGCGCGGGCGGCGTCCGGCCCGTCGAACAGCGGGTCCGGCAGCGAAGGGTCGCCGTAGTTGTCGACGGCGCCCGCGGTCGCGTCCCAGGTGTCACCGAGACCGCCAGTCGGCCCCAGCTGACGCAGGCTGACCAGCAGGTCCGGCCCGGTGATCCAGCCATCGCGCAGCGCGTGCTTGAAGCCCGCATCGGCGCCCCAGGCGTCCCGGACGGTGGTGACCCCGCGGGCTAGCAACCCGCGCAGCACCGGCACGGCTTCGAGGATCCGCGCGCTGCGCGGCAACGACCCGGGCCGCCGGAACGCGATGTGCACGTGGCAGTCGATGAGCCCGGGGATCAGCAGCCCGCCGGAACAGTCGACCCGCTCGCCGTCGAGACCCGTGCCGACTTCGGCGATCCGGTCACCGTCGAGGCGGACGTCGGCGCGGGTCGTCTCGCCGGTTTCGGGGTCGAAGACGCGCGCGCCGGCCAGCAGCGTCACGCGAGATCCTTGCGGTAGATGAGGAAGTCGCACGGCGTGGCCAGCGACGGCGCGAGGTGCGGGTAGTCCTCGGCGAGGTCGGCGCGGTGGGTCACGCGGTAGCCGAGCCGGTCGTACCACTCGGCGAGGAACTGCTTCGACGGATGGGTCCATTCGCGCGGCACCAGCAGTTCCAGCTGCATCTCACGACAGCCCGCGTCCCGGCTCACCCGCTCGGCGAAGGCCACCAGCTCCCGCCCGAGGCCAAGCCCGCGCCGCGCGGGATCGGCGGCGAGCATGCCGAACTCCCCGGTGGTGCTGTCGAGCCGCCGGGCCCGCACCGACCCGGCGAAGTCCCCGTCCACGAAGGCGACGGCGATCTCCCCGGCCCGCACGAACCCGGCCACCTCGTCGGCCGAGGTCCGGTCGGTGCTGCCGAGCCAGAGCCCCTTCTCGGACTCGGCGTAGACCTGGTTGACAAGAGCGGTGATCCGCGCGACCAGCGCGGGCCCGGCGGACGGCGGCAGCAGCTCGATCTCCATGCTGCCACCTTGTCACGCGAGCGCGACGATCTCCGCCGCGAACCCACCGAGGTCCGCTTCCCGGCGCGAGCACGCGTCCGCGAGCCGCGCGATGTCGGCGGCCCATTCGCCGGTGGCCCGGTCGGCCGAGCCGATCCGCTCGAAACCCCGGTCGAGCAGCCCCCGTGCATCGTCGAACCGGCCGCGCGCGACGGCCTTCACCGCGCCGAGCGCATTGGCCAGCGCACTGGCAGGACGCGACCACTCGCCGTCAGCGGCGGGCACGGGAACGTCGTCGGCCGCCTCGGTGCGCACGTCCAGGTCGAGTCGCCAGAACAGCGGAACTCCCTGGAAGCGCACAAAAACCAGTCGCTGGACCGGCGAGTGCAGGAAGTCCGGCGAGAACCGCACCGAGACGACCGGCTGGACCGCGGCCAGCACCGGCGCGAGGTCCACACAGGAAGGGAACGCGGCCGAGGGCACCTGCCACTCGACGTCGATGTCGCTGTAGGCGTCCGCAGTCCCCAGCGCGAGCGAACCCCGTAACGACGCTCGCGAACCGGCAACCGCCGCCTCAAGAGCGGCAAGCACACGGTTCGCGAGCGTCGAACGGGACAGCGTCACTGATCGCGGCGGAAGAGCTTGTTGCCCAGCCACACGATCGGGTCGTACTTGCGGTCGGCGACGCGCTCCTTCATCGGGATGAGCGCGTTGTCGGTGATGTGGATGCCTTCCGGGCAGACCTCGCTGCAGCACTTGGTGATGTTGCAGTACCCGAGGCCGTGCTCCTCCTGCGCGGCGTCACGGCGGTCCGCGACGTCGAGCGGGTGCATCTCCAGCTCGGCGATCCGCATCAGGTACCGCGGGCCGGCGAAGGCTTCCTTGTTCTCCTCGTGGTCACGCACCACGTGGCAGGTGTTCTGGCACAGGAAGCACTCGATGCACTTGCGGAACTCCTGCGACCGCTCGACGTCCACCTGCTGCATCCGGTACTCACCGGGCTTGAGGTTCGCGGGCGGGGTGAACGACGGGATCTCCCGCGCCTTCGTGTAGTTGAACGACACGTCGGTGACGAGGTCGCGGATCACCGGGAACGTCCGCATCGGTGTCACCGTGATCACCTCTTCCTCGGTGAACGTCGACATCCGCGTCATGCACAGCAGGCGCGGCTTGCCGTTGATCTCCGCCGAGCACGAGCCGCACTTGCCCGCCTTGCAGTTCCAGCGCACCGCGAGGTCCGACGCCTGGGTGGCCTGCAGCCGGTGGATGATGTCGAGGACGACCTCGCCCTCGTTCACCTCCACCGTGAAGTCCTGCAGCTCGCCGCCCGTGTCGTCGCCGCGCCAGACCCGGAAACTCGCTTTATAACTCATGCCTTGCTCCCGGGGTGCGCCTCGAGCTCGTCGTCGGTGTAGTACTTCCCGAGCTCGCCGAACTCGAACAGCTCCAGCAGGTCCTGCCGCAGCGGCACCTGCTCCTCGACCACAACACCGATGTCCGGGACGACCGGGTTGTCCCCCTCGGACGCCGAGCACACCAGCAGCTTGTGCCGCCACTCGGCGTCCATGCCCGGGAAGTCGTCGCGGGTGTGCCCGCCGCGGCTCTCGGTCCGCGTCAGGGCCGCCTTCGCGACGCACTCGCTGACCATCAGCATGTTGCGCAGGTCGATCGCGAGGTGCCAGCCCGGGTTGAACTGCCGGTGCCCTTCCACCGTGACGCGCAGGATCCGCTGCCGCAGCTCGGCGAGCTTCGTCAGGGCCTGCTCGATCTCGCCGGCCTTGCGGATGATGCCGACCAGGTCGTTCATCGACTGCTGCAGCTCGGTGTGCAGGGTGTACGGGTTCTCCGCCGTGGCACCGGACGGCGGGTCGAACGGCGCGAGCGCCATCTTCGCCGCGGCGTCCACATCGGACTGGGCGACCGCGGGCCGGTCGGCGAGGCCGTCCACGTACTCGGCCGCGCCGAGGCCCGCGCGGCGGCCGAACACCAGCAGGTCGGACAGCGAGTTGCCGCCGAGCCGGTTGGAGCCGTGCATGCCGCCCGAGCACTCGCCGGCCGCGAACAGGCCGGGCACGCTCGCCGCCGCCGTGTCCGGGTCGACCTCGATGCCGCCCATGACGTAGTGGCAGGTCGGGCCGACCTCCATCGGCTCCGCGGTGATGTCGACGTCCGCCAGCTCCTTGAACTGGTGGTACATCGACGGCAGCCGCTTCTTGATCTCCTCGGTTGGCAACCGGCTCGCGATGTCGAGGAAGACGCCGCCGTGCGGGGAGCCGCGGCCTTCCTTGACCTCGGAGTTGATCGCGCGGGCCACTTCGTCGCGGGGCAGCAGGTCCGGCGTGCGCCGGTTGTTGTCCGCGTCGGCGTACCAGCGGTCGGCTTCCTCTTCGCTTTCCGCGTACTGGCCCTTGAACACCTCGGGCACGTACTCGAACATGAACCGCTTGCCGTCGGAGTTCTTGAGCACGCCGCCGTCACCGCGGACGCCCTCGGTGACGAGGATGCCCTTGACGCTCGGCGGCCAGACCATGCCGGTCGGGTGGAACTGGACGAACTCCATGTTGATCAGCTTCGCGCCCGCCCGCAGGGCCAGCGCGTGGCCGTCCCCGGTGTACTCCCACGAGTTCGACGTCACCTTGAACGACTTGCCGATGCCGCCGGTCGCGAGCACGACCGCGGGCGCGTCGAACAGGATGAACCGGCCGCTCTCACGCCAGTAGCCGAACGCGCCGGCGATCTTCCCGTCGGTGGTGAGCAGCTCGGTGACCGTGCACTCGGCGAAGACCTTGATCTTCGCCTCGTAGTCCCCGGTCTCGGCGAAGTCCTCCTGCTGCAGCGACACGATCTTCTGCTGCATCGTGCGGATGAGCTCGAGCCCGGTGCGGTCACCGACGTGCGCCAGCCGCGGGTAGGTGTGCCCGCCGAAGTTGCGCTGGCTGATCCGGCCGTCGGCGGTGCGGTCGAACAGGGCGCCGTAGGTCTCCAGCTCCCAGACGCGGTCGGGCGCCTCCTTGGCGTGCAGCTCGGCCATCCGCCAGTTGTTGAGGAACTTCCCGCCGCGCATGGTGTCGCGGAAGTGGACCTGCCAGTTGTCGTTCGAGTTCGCGTTGCCCATCGAGGCGGCGCACCCGCCCTCGGCCATCACCGTGTGCGCCTTGCCGAACAGGGACTTGCACACGACGGCCACGCGGAAACCGCGCTCGCGAGCTTCGATCACGGCGCGCAGACCGGCGCCGCCGGCCCCGATCACCACCACGTCGTAGCTGTGGCGTTCGACCTCGGTCATAAAAGAATTCCACCTCGGAACTGGGGACGTCGCTTGTCGGGAGAGGGAAGCGCTAGTTGACGAATCTCAGGTCCGAGATCGCGCCGCTGGCCACGAGCATGACGTAGAAGTCGGTCAGCACCAGCGTGCCGAGCGTCGTCCAGGCCAGCGCCATGTGGCGGGTGTTGAGCTTGGTCACCTGGGTCCAGATCCAGTACCGCACCGGGTGCTTGGAGAAGTGCTTCAGCCTGCCCCCGGTGACGTGCCGGCACGAGTGGCAGGAAAGCGTGTAGGCCCAGAGCAGGACGACGTTCGCGAGCAGGATGAGGTTGCCCAGCCCGAAGCCGAAGCCGCCGGTCTTGCCGTGGAACGCGGTGATCGCGTCGTAGGTGTTGACCAGCGAGACGACCAGCGCGACGTAGAAGAAGTAGCGGTGGACGTTCTGGATGATCAGCGGCAGCCGCGTCTCGCCGGTGTACTTCGCCTTCGGTTCGGCGACCGCGCACGCGGGCGGCGAGAACCACACGGCCCGGTAGTAGGCCTTGCGGTAGTAGTAGCAGGTCAGGCGGAACCCGAGCAGGAACGGCAACACGACGAACCCGAGCGGGATGAACCCAGGCAGGTCGCCGAACCAGTGTCCGAAGTGGCTCGAGCCCTCGACGCAGGAGGTGGACAGGCACGGGGAGTAGAACGGCGTCAGGTAGTGGTAGTCCGGCACCCAGTAAGCGGTGCGCACGAACGACCGGACCGTCGCGTAGATGATGAAGGCGCCCAGCCCGAGCACGGTGAGCAGGGGCTGGAGCCACCATCGGTCGGTCCGCAGGGTGCGTTCGGCGATCCGGGCCCGCTTCGGGGACCGGACGCCGGTGCCGACGCCGTTGTCAGCCGGAGCGCTCACCGCTGGTCGCGCTTGTAGCCGCCGACGCCTTCGTCGTCCGCGCCGTGCCACAGCGACGGGTCGTAGGGGGTGTCGGGTACCGGGACGCGCTCGGCGGGTTTCGCCTGGGCGGGCACGGCCAGCGGCGTGCCGTCGAGGTCCGCGGTGTCGATGTCGAGGCGCTCCACGTCGTTGGCGAGCCGGCGCACCGCCGACGCGTCGCCGTAACGAGAGCGCAGTGCGCCGACGCACTGCCTGAGCTGGCCGATGGTTCGCCGCAGCTCGGCGATCTCGGAGGTGGACATCATTCCTCCCGGTGGTGGTGGGGCTGGCAGGGAGCCGGCCGGGCGATCGCTCGCCGTAGGGCTTTGCCACGCGTCGTGCAGATGTGACAACTAGCACACTAACGGTTCCCGGGGTGATCGGGGTCACGCGGGTGGATCTTCTGAATCGATTTTGATTCGGCGTTTTCCCGAGGTACTGTGGCCAGTGTCACGACCCAGAGGCGTCAGCGCTGCCGTCCCGCGGACCACCACACACCAGTGATCCGGAGCCGGACATGAGCCCCACCTCCCTGAACGCGACCGTCGCCGAAGTCACCGCCCGCATCACCGCGCGCAGTGCCGCGACCCGCACCGCCTACCTCGGCCGCACGGCCGAAGCGCACGAAGAAGGCCCGGTCCGCCGCGGCCTCGCGTGCAGCAACCTCGCCCACGGCTTTGCCGCCATGGAAGGCGGCGACAAGGCAGCCCTGCGGGCCGCGCGCGCCCCGGGCGTCGCGATCGTCTCGTCCTACAACGACATGCTCTCGGCGCACCAGCCGATGCAGGAGTACCCGGCCTGGCTGAAGAAGTCGGTGCGCTCCGCGGGCGGGGTCGCCCAGTTCGCAGGCGGGGTCCCCGCGATGTGCGACGGCATCACCCAGGGCCGCGCGGGCATGGAGCTGTCCCTCTTCAGCCGCGAGGTCATCGCGATGTCGACGGCGATCGCCCTCTCGCACGACATGTTCGACGCGGCCCTGCTGCTGGGCGTCTGCGACAAGATCGTGCCCGGCCTGCTGATCGGCGCCCTGTCGTTCGGGCACCTGCCGGCCGTGCTGGTTCCCGCCGGGCCGATGAACTCCGGCCTGCCGAACAAGGAGAAGGCGCGCGTCCGGCAGCTGTACGCCGAGGGCCTCGCGACGCGCGAAGACCTCCTCGACGCCGAAGCGGCGTCCTACCACTCCGCCGGCACCTGCACCTTCTACGGCACGGCCAACTCGAACCAGATGGTCGTCGAGGTGATGGGCCTGCACCTGCCCGGCGCCAGCTTCGTCCAGCCGGGTTCGGCCCTGCGTCAGGCGCTGACCGAGGAGGCCGGACGGCGGATCGTCGCGATTTCGCGCGGCGAGGAGTACACGCCGGTCTCGCGGATCCTCGACGAGAAGGCGTTCGTGAACGGCGTCATCGCGCTGCTCGCGACCGGCGGCTCGACCAACCACACGATGCACCTGGTCGCCGTCGCCGCGGCGGCGGGCATCCAGCTGACCTGGGACGACTTCTCCGACCTCTCGGCCGTCGTGCCGCTGCTGGCGCGGGTCTACCCCAACGGCAGCGCCGACATCAACCACTTCCACGCCGCCGGTGGCATCCAGTTCCTGGTCGGCACGCTGCTCGACGCCGGGCTGCTGCACGAGGACGTGCACACGGTCGCCGGGTTCGGGCTGCAGCGCTACCGCGCCGAGCCGATCCTGTCCGACGGCGAGCTCGTCTGGCGCGACGTCCCCACCCGCAGCCTCGACGAAGAGGTGCTGCGCCCGGCGTGGCGGCCCTTCGCCGCGGACGGCGGGCTGCGAATGGTCGAGGGCAACCTCGGCCGTGCGGTGGTCAAGGTGTCCGCCGTGGCGCCCGAGCACCGGGTCGTCCAGGCGCCGGCCCGGGTGTTCACCTCCCAGGAGGCGTTCAAGACGGCGTTCGAGGCCGGCGAGCTGGACCGCGACGTCGTCGTGGTGCTCCGGCAGCAGGGCCCGCAGGCGAACGGCATGCCGGAGCTGCACGGCCTCACCCCCGCGCTGGGTGTGCTGATGGACCGCGGGCACGCCGTGGCGCTGCTCACCGACGGACGTATGTCGGGCGCGTCGGGCAAGATCCCGGCCGCGATCCAGGTGACGCCGGAAGCCGCGGCGGGCGGCCCGATCGCGCGCATCGCCGACGGCGACGTCATCCGGCTCGACGCGTCTTCGGGCTCGCTGGACGTGCTGGTCGGTGACGAAGAACTCGCCCGGCGTGAGCTTGTGGACGCACCGCCGTCCGAAGCATCCTGGACCGGCACCGGCCGAGAGCTGTTCGCCGCGTTGCGCCGTGCCGTCGGCCCCGCCGACCAGGGCGCTTCGGTGTTCGGCGGCCTGACGCCGGAGCACTTCGGAACGCCCGCTTTCGCAACCCAGGAGGTCGGTCAGTGACCACCGGTCAGGACCTGCTCGAGCTGTCCCCCGTGATGCCCGTCGTGGTGATCGACGACGCCGACGACGCGGTGCCCACGGCGCGGGCGCTGCTCGCCGGCGGGATCGGGGTCATCGAGCTGACCCTGCGCACCCCGGCGGCGTTGTCCGCCATCGAGCGTGTCGCGGCCGAGGTGCCGGACATCGTCCTCGGCGCGGGCACAGTCACCTCGCCGGACCAGGCGAAGCAGGCGGCCGACGCCGGCGCGAAGTTCCTCGTGACGCCCGGCTGCACCGACGCGGTCGTCGACGCGTGCTTCGAGACCGGGCTGCCGTTCCTGCCCGGCGCGAGCACGGTGTCGGAGGCGATGAAGCTGGCCGAACGCGGGCTCACGGCGCTGAAGTTCTTCCCGGCGGAGGCGTCCGGCGGCGTCGCGTACCTGAAGTCGATCGCGGGTCCGTTGCCCGGCTTGAAGTTCTGCCCGACGGGCGGGATCACGGTCGCTTCAGCGCCTTCGTACCTGGCGCTGCCGAACGTCGGCTGCATCGGCGGTTCGTGGCTGACGGCCTCGCTCGATTCCGCGACGATCGAGAAACTGGCCGCGGAAGCCGCGAAGCTGTAGCCGAGATCACCCCGCGGAATTACGGACCCGAACGGCGGAATCGACGTCCGGATTCCGGGAGCACCGTTCCCACGCGCTGGAACGGTGCTCCCAACGGGTGTGGCGGCGGTCATGCGTTCGCCCGTTTGTGCCAGTGAGCGGGCCATTTGCGCCACGGTCGGTGATTCACACCCTGTTATCGTTCCTCCTCGCTGTTTCGAGCGAGGAGATCCGGTGTCCCTGACCGATGTGGTCGCCCCCAGTCCCGCCCCCGAGAACGTCGCCGCACTCATCGGCGAACGTCTTTCGCTGTCCGCCCTCCACCAGCTGGGCGGCACCCTCGGTGGTTATTCCTTCGTCAAGGTCGTGGTGGACCGCGAAAAGTCGGTCATCCACTTCCTGAACGACGCGCGCCATTCCTTTCACGCGATCTATATCGGCGAAGAGATCCTCGGGATCCCCGAAGAACGCGTGCGCGCGGAGATCGACGAGTACAACCAGGCGTTCTACCACGCGCCGGACCGCCGGTTCCTGCTCGGCATCCTCGCCCAGCACCCGCGAATGCTTTCGCTGGAGACGGTCGAGGTCGACACCATGCCGGCCGAGCTGATCCGCGAGTTCCACGCCTTCGTCGCGCGGTACGTCGACCCGGCGCTGCCGCTGCTGTTCAAGCCGGCCAACCAGCGGCAGGAACGGCTCGTCCGGGAGATCCCGGCCGCCGAGCTGCCGCGGGTGTTCGCGCACGAGCTGTTCTCGACGGCGCCGTTCGTCGCGCTGAACCCGGGCACGGCCACGGGCCGGCTACGCGCGTTCCGCAGCGAGGCCGAGTACCGGGCCGCGACGCTGGACTGGTCGGACATCATCGTGATGGACCGCGTGCCCGACGACGTCCCGCGCCTGGCCGGCATCGTCAACGCCCGGCACACCACGCCGTTGTCGCACACCAACGTGCTGGCCACCGGCTGGCAGATCCCGAACGCCGTCCAGCTCGGCGCGCTGGCCGAGATCGAGCGCCGCGGCCTCGACGGCAAGTGGGTCGAGTACACGGTGGACGCCCAGGCGTCGGCGGTGTCCTGGCGGGAGGTCGAGGAGCCGGCCGGGACGACTCCGCCGTCCTGGTACGCCCAGCGGGTCACGCTGGAGGAGCCCGAAGCCGAGCACAGCCCGATCCTGAACCTCGCGCGGCTGCGCGCGGCCGACCGGTACCGCTACGGCACGAAGGCGGCGAACCTCGGCGAGCTGCACCACGTGCTGGCCCACGGCTCGCAGCGGCTGCTCGGCTTCTACCAGGTGCCGCGGCCGCCGCGGGACAACCTCCTCCCTCACCTGGCGCGGCTGCTGGACATCCCCGCCTGCGCCTCGGCGACCGACCTGGCCGCCGCGGCCCACCGGCTGCTCGACGACCACGTCCGTGTGCCCCGCGGCATCGCGCTGCCGTTCTCGCTGCAGCGGCGGTTCCTGGAGTCGTCACCGCGGATCCAGCAGGCCATCGGCAAGCTGAAGATGGCCCTGGAGCTGGACGCGCGGGAGATCGAGCCGCTGTGCGTCGAGCTGCAGGCGCTGATCCGGTCGGCCCGGATGCCGGGCGCGCTCGCCGGCGAGATCGACTCGGCGCTGGTGTCCCAGCTCGCGGGCGTGCGGACGTTCGTCGTACGCAGCTCGTCGAACGCCGAAGACCTCGCCGGGTTCTCGGCCGCCGGGATCTACGAGTCGCTCAACCACGTCACGACGGCCGAGCGGATCTTCGCCAGCGTCAAGGAAGTCTGGGCTTCACTGGTGTCGGTGCGCAGCGTCCGGCTGCGGCGGCAGGCCGGGATCTCCCTCGACGAGTGCTACATGGGCGTGGTGATCCAGGAGCAGGTCTCGGCCGACTTCGGCGGTGTGCTCGTGACGACGAACCCGATGAACCGCGCGGACTTCCGCACGGTGTACGTCAACGTGTCGCCTCGCGTGACCGACGTCGTCGACGGTTCGGCGTTGCCCATGCAGTACCTGTACTCGACGGTCGAGGGCGGTGGCCGCACGGTGTCGCTCGGCGACGCGGCGGCGGACCTCGACGCGCGGGCCCACGACCAGCTGCAGCGCCTGGCGATCGCCGGCCGGCTGCTGCAGGGCCACTTCTCGCCGGACTACACGTTCGGCTCGCCGGTGGACATCGAGTGGCTCGCCGACGGCGACCACGTCCACATCGTGCAGCTGCGCCCCTATTCGGCCTGACCTTCTTCCGGGAGACCTCACCATGCTGGGCCTTCGCCTGCCCGCACCACCGGCCGTGCAGCGCACCGTCCGGCTGACCTACGGGTTCCAGTTCTTCTTCGGCCTGCTGCTGTGGGTGCCGATCTTCTACCAGTACCAGAAGCTTTCCGGGCTCTCCGACGGCGAGATCTTCGGCATCCAGAGCATTTACTACCTCGTGTTCTGCCTGCTGGAGATCCCGACCGGGATGATCGCCGACCGGTTCGACTACCGCACCTCGCTGGCCACGGGTGCTGGCGTACTCGTGGCGGCGAACCTGGTGCCGGTGCTTTCCGGCTCGTACACCGGGTTCCTGGTGCACTTCATCCTGATCGCCTTGGCGCGCTCACTGGTTTCCGGCGCCCAGAGCGCGTACCTGTACGAGTACCTGCACGCTCACGGCTCCGGGGAACACTACCTGCGCGTGGAAGGGGTCGGCCGCGCGTACAGCCTGGTCGGCAAGATCGTGTACTGGCCGGTGATCGGCCTGTTGATGACGTGGAACCTCCCTTCCCCGTACTGGCTGACGGCGATCAACGCCGCGGTGGCCCTGCTGTTCGCACTGAAGCTCCCGGCGATCCCGGGCGGCCGCCGCGCCGCGGGCAAGACGGCGTCGCTGCTGGCCGGAGTCGGCGGCGCGCTGTCGGCGCTGCGTTCGTCGCGGTGGCTGATGTTGCTGATGGTGCAGGGCATCGCGATGTTCACGCTCGTGCGGATCTGCCAGGTGAACCTGTTCCAGCCGATCCTGGAGTCGAAGTCCCTGTCGGTGAACTGGTACGGCGCGGTCCTGGCCGCGATGACGGTGTTCGAAGCCCTGGGCGCGGCCCGCCCGCACCGCCTCCGCCGGGCGATCGGCCCGGTGGGCACGGTGTTCACACTGACGGTCGTGATGGCGCTGTGCCTGGGTTTTGTGGTCCCGCTGGGCTCCTTCCCGACGGTGGTGCTGCTGTGCGTCTTCGCGGTGGCGACGGGGATTTCGTTCCCCGTCCAGAAGCAGCTGCTGAACGACTCCATCCCGGACTCCCGCTACCGCGCGACGCTGCTGTCGATGGAGTCCATTGTGGACCGAGCGGTGTGCGCACTGGTCGCCGTGGCGCTGGGCGCGTACCTGGCGGCGGGTGAGCTGGACGAGTTCCTGGTGCTTTCGGCCGTGGTCACGTGTGTGGTGATGGCGCTGCTGGCGGTGCTGCTGCTGGTCGTCCGCAAGCACCGCTCGGACCGGCGCAGGCCGGCCGAGCGGGAGGCGGTGCCGGTCACCACGGCGTGAGACAACCGCGAGGTCAGTCGATGTAGGCGTCGTCGAGAAGGGTGGACTCCGCGCCGTACTCGCGGAGCTCCTCCTTGATCACCGTGTACGCCAGCCCTTGGGGATAACCCTTGCGGGCCAGGAAGCCGAGCAGCCGGCGCAGCGCCGTCTGCTCGTCGACGTTGCCCAGCGATCCGAGGCGCTTGCGGACCAGCTCCCTGGCCATCTGCTCCTCGGACTCGCGGTCGACCTCACCCGCCGCCTGCGCCGCGACTTCGTCGTCGACGCCTTTGCGCCGCAGCTCGGCCATCAGCGCGGTGCGGGAGAGCCCCTGGGTCTCGTGCCGGGACTTCACCCACAGCTCGGCGAACTCGGCGTCGTTCACCAACCCGGCCCGGTCCAGCTTGCCGAGCAGGGTTTCGCTGGTCTCCTCGTCGAACCCCTTGCGGCGCAACGCCTGCCGGAGCTCCTCCTGAGTACGCGCACGCACGGCCAGGAGGTCGTAACAGATCTCCTTGGCCTTCTTGTACCGCTCCTCGGGAGGCAACTCGGCCGGCGGGACCTTGGGCGCCCTCGCCACCTCGATCACTCCTCGTTGTTCACAGAGCCTTCAAAGCCGCGCTCACCACACAGCGCGACCACACCGGGGGTCCAGGGGGCTTGCCCCCCTGGCGGGGGTCCGGGGTTCGACCCCCGGAAAACACGGCGGCGGGGATCAAGGCGAGCGCACTCCGCGAGCTCACTTCCCCCATCCCCGACGACCTCGATCAGAAGTCGACCGGCGCCGGCACAGCCTCGACGGCCTCGGCGTCGACCTGCGCGCCGATGCCCAGCTTCTCCTTGATGCGCTTCTCGATCTCGTTGGCGATGTCCGGGTTGTCGCGCAGGAACTTCCGCGCGTTCTCCTTGCCCTGGCCGAGCTGGTCGCCCTCGTAGGTGTACCAGGCGCCGGACTTGCGCAGGATCGCCTGGTCGACACCCATGTCGATGAGCGAACCCTCGCGGGAGACGCCGTGGCCGTAGAGGATGTCGAACTCGGCCTGCTTGAAGGGCGGGGCCATCTTGTTCTTCACGACCTTGACGCGGGTGCGGTTGCCGACCGGCTCGCCGCCGTCCTTGAGCGTCTCGATGCGGCGCACGTCGAGCCGGATCGAAGCGTAGAACTTCAGCGCCTTGCCACCGGTCGTCGTCTCCGGGGAGCCGAACATGACGCCGATCTTCTCGCGCAGCTGGTTGATGAAGATCGCGGTGGTGCCGGAGTTGTTCATCGCACCGGTCATCTTGCGCAGCGCCTGGCTCATCAGGCGGGCCTGGAGGCCGACGTGCGAGTCGCCCATCTCGCCCTCGATCTCGGCGCGCGGCACGAGCGCGGCCACCGAGTCGATGACCAGGATGTCGAGCGCGCCGGAGCGGATCAGCATGTCCGCGATCTCGAGCGCCTGCTCACCGGTGTCCGGCTGGGACACGAGCAGCGCGTCGGTGTCCACACCGAGCTTCTTGGCGTACTCCGGGTCCAGCGCGTGCTCCGCGTCGATGAACGCCGCGATGCCGCCGTTCTTCTGCGCGTTCGCCACGGCGTGCAGGGCGACCGTGGTCTTACCGGAGGACTCCGGGCCGTAGACCTCGATCACGCGGCCGCGGGGCAGCCCGCCGATGCCGAGGGCGACGTCGAGGGCGATCGCGCCGGTCGGGATCACGGAGACGGGCGCGCGGCCGTCCTGGCCGAGCCGCATGACCGAGCCCTTGCCGTACTGCTTGTCGATCTGCGCGAGCGCGAGCTCGAGCGCCTTGTCCTTGTCGGGTGCTGCAGGCATGGAAGTCCACCTCGCTGGTCCGAGCCCCGTCGAGGGCTCTTGTCTGTCTGTTCTTCAGCTGTCCGGTCCGACGCTAGCGGCGGGGACCGACAATTCCAGGCGCGGCGCCCAATCTGTGGATCGCTGGACCCGATGTGGACAACACCATAGACGAACACCTGTTCGAGGTCGGCAGCGACACACCCTTGCGCTAGGATTTTCGCCCGCCCGGGTCATGACCTGGGCGGATCCGCGCAGGTCAGCGCCGTTCGGGTGGGATGTCGAAGGCGGCGCAGACCTCCCGCCAGACCTCTTTCGCCGAAATTCCCGCGGTCAGCGCCTGGTCGACGGTGCGCCCGCCGAGCGCGCTGAGCACGTGGTCCCTGGCCAGCACCTGGGCCCGGCCGGGGCCGAACTCCTCGGCCATCAGGCGCCGGAAAACCGTGATCCGCATCGGACCCATGGTATCCGGGCGGCGCGAACGGCCCGTTCGCGCCCGGTGGCTACTCGCCGGGCTGGACGCTCGCCTCGAAGTAGTCGGCGAGGGTGCCCGGTGTGGTCGCCGCGGCCTGGTCGCTCGAGTTCAGCTGGTAGATGAATCCCACCAGGGGCCGGTCGGACACCGTGAACACGAGCACCGCCGACGTCTTGCCGGCGGCCGACGAGTAGTGGCCCTTGAGCCCGTTGCCACCCCAGTCGGCCTCGGTGCGGTCGCCGCCCGCCGAGCTGAGCAGGCCGTCGGTGTACTGCTTGAGCGCGTCGGCGCTGTCACCCTGGACGTAGGTGACCTGCGTGCCCGCGCGGCCCGGCGCCGAGCAGGTCGAGGCCGCGCCGAGGTTCTCCGCCGGCGCCGCCGGGCCGTTGCCCATGCCCGGCTTGCAGTCGCCGGTGTCGGCGATCTTCCCGGCGAGCTGGCGCAGGCAGCCGGTGAGGCCCTTGTCGTCGGCCTGGCCGGGCGTCTTGCACTGGTCGGCGGTGTAGGTGGTCGTGGCGGACGACGACGTCAGGAAGAAGGTCAGCCCGGCGGCGAGCACCACGACGACCGCGACCGCGATGCCGATGAACAGCTTCTTCTTCCCGCCGGGCTTCGGCTCGGCCGGCTCGGGCGCGGGCGAGTACGAGGGGAAGTTCGACATCTGCTGCGGGCCGTTGGGCGGAAAGTTCGCCGGCGCGTACCCCGGGTACTGCGGCGGAGGCGACGGCGGCGCGTACTGCGGGCGCTGCGGCGGCGCGCCGGCGGCCACCGCCCCTTCGACGTTCTGGGTGCGCGTCCCCAGCCCGTCGCGGGCGACGTGCTGGGCGCCGAGCGCGACGGCGGTCTCCGGCTGGTCGAGGCTGCCCGGCACGACCCCGAGCTTCTCCGCGATCATCGTGCCGACCAGCGGCAGCCGGCTCGACCCGCCGACGAGGTAGATGCCGGCCAGCCGGTCCGGGGCCAGCCCGGACGAGCGCAGCGTCCGCGACAGCAGCTCGACGCTGCGCAGCATCGCCGGGCGGACCAGGCCTTCCAGCTCACCGCGCGTGACGAGGACGTCCTTGAACGGCTCGGGCATCGGCACCTCGGTCTGCGGGTGCCGCGACAGCGCCTCCTTGGCCGCCTTGACGTCCTCCTGCAGCGCGCGCCGCGTGCGCCGGTCCGCGGTCGACTCCGGCCGCAGCAGCCGCTGCCAGCGCTGCGGGTCGGAGTGCGAGACCTCGCGCCCGACGTGCACCATCAGCGCCTGGTCGACGTCGAGGCCGCCGAGGTCGGGCAGGCCGTCCTCGGCGAGCACGGTGAAGCCGTTCTGCGTGGCGCCGACGACGGCGACGTCGAAGGTGCCCGCGCCGAGGTCGTAGACCGCGAGCGCCTGGCCGGGGGCCAGCGCCTTGCCCGGGAACGACGCGAAGTGCGCCGCCGCGGCGACCGGTTCGGGCACCAGCAGGATGTTCGGGCCCATCCCGGCGAGCCGGGCGGCGGACATCAGCACGTTGCGGCGGGTCTGGCCCCACTGCGCGGGGTGGGTCAGCCGGACTTCGTCGGGCTGCTCGCCGCCGAGCTGGCGGGACGTCTCTTCGAGCACGCGGCGCAGGATGGCGGCCAGCGCGTCGGTCACCGGGACGACGTCGGTGCCGAGCAGCAGGGTCTGCTCGTCGATGCGGCGCTTGGGGTTCGGCTCGAAGCGCGTCGGGTCGAGGCGGGCGCGGCGCTCGGCGTCGCGGCCGACCATGATCGTGCCCTCTTCGGTGGCGAACACCGCCGAGGGCATGTTGGCCGAGCCGTCCACCTCGACGACCCGGGGCGGCATACCGTGCGCCGAAAGCACGGCGACGGTGTTGGACGTCCCGAGGTCCACCGACAGGATCCGCACAGCACTCCCCTTCACGAAAAACACGCCTTGACGGCGTTCGCCGTGATGCTGCCATGCGCGCGGTGACCGTGCGTGCGGACCCGCGAAAGTCGCCGCTCCTTGACTCGGGACGTGATCTCGGTGCACGATAGTTGCGCAGTTCGATCATCCGAGTTGCACAGATCGCGCAGAAGGGAGGGTTCGGTGCCGAAGCTGCTCGTCCTCGGGGACGACCTGACCGGCAGCAACGCGACCGGAGCGCTGTATGCGCGGTTCGGGCTGCGCGCGGTTTCCGTCAACGCGCCGCTCGAACCGGACGCGCCCTGCTTCCGCGCGGAGAGCGGGATCGACGCCCTCGTGGTGAACCTGGGTACCCGCCACGCCTCGCCACCACACGCCGCGCAGGCGGTGCGGACCGCGATCGAAGTGGCCGGGCCGGTGGAGCTGACGGTGAAGCGCGTGGACACGACACTGCGTGGCAACGTCGGCGTGGAGACCGAAGCCGTCCTGGCCTCGGCGCCGGACGCCCGCGCCCTTGTCGTGCCCGCGTTCCCGGACGCCGGGCGGGTCACCCTCGGCGGGCTGCACCTGGTCGACGGCGTGCCGCTGGCCGAAAGCCCCGCGTCACGCGACCCGCTGGCCCCGGTGAAGACGTCGCGGATCCGCGCGCTCCTGCAGCCCACCGACCGGGAGATCGCCGAACTACCACTGGACGTCGTCGAAGAGGGGGTGGACGCGGTCGAGGCGGCCTTGCGTCGCCCGGCCGCGATCGTCGTCTGCGACGCCACCACGAACCGGCACCTGACCACCGTGGCCCGCGCCGCCGCCCGGCTGGCCGCCGAGGGCACCCGGTGGATCTCGGTGGACTCGGGCCCGTTCGGCGTCCGGCTGGCCGCGGCGCTCGGCCTCGCGCCCGGCCACGGCACCGTCCCGCCGGTGCTCGCCGTGGTCGGCAGCATCACCGGGCAAACGCACGACCAGCTGCTGGAAACCGAGCTGGTGCTGGACGCGCGGTACGTCGACGTCGATCCGGAGAAGCTCGATCCGCCGTCGATCGCCGCGGCCGCGGGCGAACTCCTCGCCGCCGGGCACCGTGTGGTGGGTATCCGGACCCGGGCGCCCGCCCCGGGCACGCCGGTGGATCCGGAGGTGGCCGCGAAGATCCCCCCGGCGCTGGGGGAAGCCGCCCGGCTGGTCCTCGGCGCGCACCGGATCGGCGGCCTCTACGCCACCGGCGGCGACATCGCCGTCGAGATCACGAAGGCGCTCGGAGCCGACGGCTTCGAGATCGACACCGAAGTGCTGCCGCTCGCGGTCGCCGGGCGGCTCTCCGGCGGCCCGCACACCGGGCTGCCCTTCGCCACCAAGGGCGGGTTGATCGGCGGGCGCGACGCCGCCGTCGCCTGTCTGGAACACCTGAACCACGTGCTGGCCACCGGAAGGAAGAACCCGTGAGCGACCTCCCCATCCTCGCCGTCACCCTCGGCGACCCCGTCGGCATCGGCCCGGAGATCACCCTCAAGACCCTCGCCGAGCCCGAGTCCCTGCAGCTGGCGCACGGGGTCGCGGTCGGTGACGCGATCGTGCTGGAACGCCTGGTCCGCCACCTCGGCCTGAACCTGGAGATCAACCCGATCGCCACGGTCGCCGACGCGCGCTTCACCCCGGGGGTGATCGACATCCTCAACCTCGGTGTCGTCCGGGAGGACCTGCCGTGGGGCGAGGTGAACGCGACCGCGGGCGCCGCCGCCGTGGGCGCGATCGAAGTGGCCACCCGGCTCGCGCTGGCCGGCGAGGTCGACGCGGTCGTCACCGCGCCGATCAACAAGGAGGCGATCTGGGCGGCCGGCTCACAGCACCTCGGGCACACCGAGATGCTCGGCGAGCTCACCGGGTCGACCCGGTTCAACACGATGTTCTGGGTGTCCGGCCTGAAGATCTTCTTCGCCACCCGGCACCTTTCGCTGCGCCAGGCGATCGACCAGATCACCCGGGAGAACATCGAGCACGCGATCCGGGAGGCCTACACGGCGCTCGAAGTGTTCGGCACCGAGAAACCGAGACTCGCCGTGGCGGCGCTGAACCCGCACGGCGGGGAGAACGGCAAGTTCGGCGACGAGGAGATCATCGCGATCGCCCCCGCGGTGGCCGCCGCGCGGGTCGCCGGGCTCGACGTCGTCGGCCCGATCCCCGCCGATTCCGTGTTCCACCAAGGGATCCAGGGCCGGTTCGACGGTGTGCTGTCGCTGTACCACGACCAGGGGCACATCGCGTCGAAGACGTACGACTTCGACGGCACGGTCTCGGTGACGGTCGGCCTGCCGATCCTGCGCACGTCGGTCGACCACGGCACGGCGTTCGACATCGCCGGCACCGGCCGGGCCTCGCACGGCACGATGGTCGCGGCGTTCAAGGCCGCGGCGACACTGGCGCCGTACGCGCGGAAGCTGCCCGCCATCTACCCACCGGGCGTCCGGTGATCCCCCGCAAGCGCTGGGCGTACGTGATCCCGGTCGCGGTGGTCATGTACATGCTGGCCTACCTCGACCGCACGAACGTCGCGGTGATCCTGCCCTACATCGGCGACGACTTCCCGTTGTCCGCCAGCGCGAAGGGGCTGGCGAGCGGCATCTTCTTCCTCGGCTACCTCGTGCTGCAGATCCCGGCGGCCGTGCTGGCGGTGAAGTGGAGCGCCCGCAAGACGGTGCTGGTGCTGATGGTCGCGTGGGCGGTCGCGGCGGTGCTGTGCGGCCTGGTGCAGAACGAGACCCAGCTGCACCTCGCGCGGCTGCTGCTGGGGTTGTTCGAAGGCGGCGTCTGGCCCGCGGTGCTGATTCTCCTGGCGTCGTGGTTCCCGCAGGCGGAACGCGCGCGGGCGAACGCGTTGTGGATGACGTGCCTGCCGATCTCGGCGATCGTCATGTCGCCGTTGTCGGGCCTGATGCTCGACCACATGTCGTGGCGCTGGGTGTTCGTGATCCAAGGGCTGCCGCCGTTGCTGTGGGCCGTCGTCTGGTGGTTCGCGGTGGCCGACCGGCCGTCGAAGGCGCGGTGGATCTCGTCCGAGGAACGCGACTACCTCGAAACCACGCTGAAGGCCGAAGAAGACGCGAAGCCGGCGTTCGCGAAGCTCGGCTACCGGCAGGCGCTCGCGAACCGGCAGGTGCTGCTGCTGATCGGCGTCTACTTCTTCTGGATCACCGGCTTCTACGGGTTCTCGTTGTGGCTGCCGTCGGTGGTGAAGACGATGACCGGCGGCTCGGCCACCGCCGTCGGGTTCCTGTCGGCCGTGCCGTACGTCCTGGCGCTGGCCGGGATGGTCGCGTGCGCGCACTGGTCGGACAAGACCGGCAACCGGCGGCTCGCGGTCACCGTGCCGCTGCTCGTCGCGATCGCCGGGCTGCTGCTCGGCAACCTCGTCCACTGGCCGGCGGCGGTGCAGCTGGTGCTGCTCTGCGTGGTCGCGACCGGCGTCTACATGCCGTACGGGCCGTTCTGGGCCATCCCCAGCCGGATCCTCGGCATCGAGGTCGTCGCCGTGGCGATGGGCCTGATCAACGCGCTGGGCAACCTCGGCGGCTTCGCCGGGCCCTACCTGGTCGGCTGGCTCACCGACGTCACCGGCAGCGCGACCACCGGGTTCGTCGTCCTGGCCGCATTCCTCGCCGTGGCCGCGGCGCTGGCGTTCTTCGGGCTCAAGCCCGCTCCCGTGGAAGACTTGGCGCATGTCCCAGCCGCGACCAGGAACCCGTGACCGGCGCGCGATGCTGCTCGAAGCCGTCCGCGACGGCTCGGGTGGCATCACGGAGCTGGCCGAAGAGTTCGGCGTCTCGGAGTCGACGATCCGGCGCGACCTCGCCTCGCTCGCCGGGGCCGGGCACGTCGTGCGCACGTACGGCGGCGCGCTCGACACCGAACGCAGTCCTCGCGAGAAGGACCACGAGCACGCGGCGGCGAAGGACGCCATCGCCCGGGAAGCCGCCGCGCTGGTGCGCGACGGCGAGGTCGTGCTGCTCGACGCAGGCACGACCACCGGGCGGCTCGCCCGTCACCTCGCCCACCGCGAGGGGCTGACCGTGGTCACGAACGGCGTCAACGCCATCCGCGAGCTGGCCGGCTTCGCGGGGATCGACCTGATCGTCCTCGGCGGCCGGCTGCGGCACCCCAACGAAGCGATCCTGGGCGAGAGCGTGCTGGCGCAGCTGCGGCACATCTCACCCGACCGGGTGTTCCTGGGCGCGGACGGCCTGGTGGCCGAGCGTGGCCTGTGCTGCCCCTCACTCGAGCAGTCGGTGGTCAAGCACGCGATGCTCCACGCGGGTGGCGAGGCGTACGTGCTGGCCGACCACTCCAAGCTGGGCCAGGCACCTTTTTCGTACTGGGCGCCGCTCGACCGCGAGTACCGGTTGATCACCGACGAGCCGAAGGTCGACGTCACTTATCCGCAGTTCGCCGAGAGCGTGATCCTGGCAAGCTCGCCGGAAACTGTCGGTGGTGCCGCGCATGATGGACGACGTGGCAGGTGACGTGCTCGACCTCTTCTCCCCCGCGACCCGGGACTGGTTCGCGGGGGCCTTCGCGGCGCCCACCGCGGCGCAGGAAGGCGCCTGGCGGGCGGCGCACGCGGGCGAGCACGCCCTCGTCGTCGCGCCGACCGGGTCCGGCAAGACGCTGTCGGCGTTCCTCTGGGCGCTGGACCGCCTGTCGGTGGAGCCGCCGCCGGCGGAGGCCACCAAACGCTGCCGGATCCTCTACGTCTCGCCGCTGAAGGCCCTCGCCGTCGACGTCCAGCGGAACCTGCGCGCGCCGCTCGCCGGCATCTCGCAGGCCTCGCGGCGGCTCGGCCTCCCGGTGCCGGAGATCGAGGTCGGCATGCGCACCGGCGACACCACCGCGGCCGAGCGCAGGTCGTTCGGCAAGACCCCGCCGGACGTGCTGGTGACGACGCCGGAGTCGCTCTTCCTGATCCTCACGTCGTCGGCGCGGGAGTCGCTGCGCGGCGTCGAGACCGTGATCGTCGACGAGGTGCACGCGGTGGCCGGCGGCAAGCGCGGCGCGCACCTCGCGCTTTCGCTGGAGCGGCTGGATTCGCTGCTACCGAAGCCGGCCCAGCGGATCGGCCTGTCGGCGACGGTCCGCCCGGTCGACGAGGTGAGCGCGTTCCTGGCCGGCGGCCGTCCGGTGCGGGTCGTCCAGCCGAAGCTGGCGAAGACCATCGAGGTGCGGGTCGAGGTCCCGGTCGAGGACATGAGCAACCTCGACGCGCCCCGCGGCGGGCCGGCGCCGAGCCCGCTCGACGAGCTGGAGTCGCTGACCACCGTGTTCCCGCCGGGCGAGATCGCGCCCGGCGGCCTGGGCACGCTGGAGGAGATCGAGGGCAACCCGGTGCAGCGGCCGTCGATCTGGCCCGCGGTGGAGGAACGGGTGCTGGCCCTCATCCGGGCCCACCGCTCGACCATCGTGTTCGCCAACTCGCGGCGGCTCACCGAGCGGATGACCGCGAGGCTCAACGAGCTCGCCGCCGAGCAGACCGAGCTCACGCCGAGCGACACGTTCCCGGCCGAAGCCGTCGGGCAGTCCGGGGTGAGCACCGGCGCGGCGCCGGTGATCGCGCGGGCGCACCACGGCTCGATGTCGCGGGAGCAGCGCACCCACGTCGAGGAGGACCTCAAGTCCGGGCGGCTGCCGTGCGTGGTGGCGACGTCGTCGCTGGAGCTGGGCATCGACATGGGCGCGGTCGACCTGGTGGTGCAGATCGAGGCGCCGCCGACGGTGGCGTCCGGGCTGCAGCGTGTCGGCCGGGCCGGGCACCAGGTCGGCGCGGTGTCCTCCGGGGTGATGTTCCCCAAGTTCCGCGGTGACCTCGTCTCCTGCGCGGTGGTCGCCGAGCGGATGGCGAGCGGCGCGATCGAGGCGGTCCGCTACCCGCGCAACCCCCTGGACGTGCTGGCCCAGCACGTCGTCGCGATGGTGGCGCTCGAACCGTGGGCCGTGCCGGACCTGGCCTCGCTGGTGCGGCGGGCGGCGCCGTTCGCCTCCCTGCCGGACGACGCGCTGCACGCGGTGCTCGACATGCTCGCGGGCCGCTACCCGAGCGAGGAGTTCGGCGAGCTGCGGGCGCGGATCACCTGGGACCGGATCAGCGGCGAGCTGCGCGGGCGGCCGGGTTCCCAGCGGCTGGCCGTCACCTCCGGCGGCACCATCCCGGACCGCGGGCTGTTCACCGTGATGACCCCGGGCGGGGACGACAAGCCCGGTTCGCGCGTCGGCGAGTTCGACGAGGAGATGGTGTACGAGTCGCGGGTCGGCGACACCATCCTGCTGGGCACGTCGTCGTGGCGGATCACCGACATCACGCACGACCGGGTCATCGTGGTGCCCGCGCCGGGCGAGCCGGCGCGGATGCCGTTCTGGAAGGGCGACGCGCCGGGCCGTCCGCTGGAACTCGGCCGGGCGCTGGGGAAGTTCGTCCGCGAACTGTCCACATCGGACGACGTCAAGGCGCGGGAGCGGGCCACCGCGGCGGGTCTGGACGAGCGGGCGTGTGACAACCTGCTCGCCTACCTGGCGGAGCAGAAGTCCGCGACCCGCCACGTGCCGAACGACCGGACGATCCTGCTGGAACGCTACCGCGACGAGCTGGGCGACTGGCGGATCGTCGTGCACTCGCCGTTCGGCGCGCAGGTGAATGCGCCGTGGGCGCTGGCGATCGCCGCGCGGCTGCGGGAAAACCGCGGGGTCGACGCGCAGATCGCCCACTCCGACGACGGCATCGTGCTGCGGCTCCCGGACGCGCTGGACGCCGAGGGCGCCGACGTCACCATCAGCGCCGACGACATCCTGCTCGATCCCGAAGAGGTCGAGCAGCTGATCGTCGCCGAGGTCGGCGGCTCGGCCGTGTTCGCGGCGCGGTTCCGGGAGTGTGCGGCGCGGTCGCTGCTGCTGCCGCGCCGGGACCCGCGGCGCCGCACTCCCCTGTGGCAGCAACGGCAACGCGCGTCGCAGCTGCTGTCGGTCGCGGCGAAGTACGAGCGGTTCCCGGTCGTCCTGGAGGCGATGCGCGAAGTCCTGCAGGACGTCTACGACGTGGGCGGGCTGCGTGAGCTGATGGCCGACGTCCGGGCGCGCAAGGTCCGGCTGGTGGAGGTCGAGACGCCGGCCGCCTCGCCGTTCGCGCGCAGCCTGCTCTTCGGTTACGTCGGGATGTTCCTGTACGAGACGGACGCGCCGCTGGCCGAGCGGCGGGCGGCGGCGCTGTCGCTGGACTCGGCGTTGCTGGCCGAGCTCCTGGGCACCGAGGCGATCCGGGAGCTGCTGGATCCCGAAGCGGTCACCGAGGTGGAGCGGTCGCTGCAACGGCTCGATCCCGACCGCCACGCGCGCTCGGCCGAAGACGCCGCCGACCTGTTGCGGTTCCTCGGCGACCTGACCGTCGAAGAGGCGGCCGAGCGCGGAATCCAGGCCGAGTGGCTCACCGAGCTGGAAGCGGCGCGGCGGGCGATCCGGGTGCGGATCGGCGGCACGGAACGGTTCCTGGCGATCGAGGACTCCGGCAAGGTGCGGGACGCGCTGGGCACCGCGCTGCCGGTGGGCGTGCCCGAGGCGTTCACCGAACCGGTCGCGGACCCGCTCGGCGACCTGCTGTCGCGTTACGCCCGGAGCCGGGGCCCGTTCGCGGCCGCGACGGTGGCCGAGCGGTTCGGGCTCGGCATGGCGGTCGTCACCGGTGTCCTCGACCGGATGACCGGGGAGGGGCGTCTCGTCCGAGGCGAGCTGAGCCCGGTCGGACATCCGGACACCCATGGTGTCGGCATCGAATACTGCGATTCGGCGGTGTTGCGGCGGCTGCGGCGGGCGTCGCTGGCGAAGCTGCGGGCCGAGGTGGAGCCGGTCGAACCGGCGGCGCTGGGCCGGTTCCTGCCGTCGTGGCACGGGTTCGGCGGCCGCGTCCGGGCGGCGCCGACGGCGGACGACGTGCTGTCGGTGGTCGAGCAGCTCGCCGGGGCGCCGTTGCCGGCGAGCGCGGTGGAGTCGCTGATCCTGCCCGGCCGGCTGCCGGGCTACTCCCCCGCGTTGCTGGACGAGCTGACGACGGCGGGCGAGGTCACGTGGGCGGGCTGCGGCGCGCTGTCCGGCGGGGACGGCTGGATCGCCCTCGCCCCTACCGACGTCGCCGACCTGCTGCTGCCCGAGGTGGTCGAGGACATCCCGACCGGCCCGCTGCACGACGCGATCGTGTCCACTTTGGAGGGTGGAGCACTGTTCTTCCGCCAGCTGGTGGACCGCGCGACCGTGCTGGTGGAGAAGGCGCCGAGTGACGCTGAAGTCGTGGCCGCGCTGTGGGACCTGGTGTGGGCCGGGCTGGTCACGGGCGACACACTGGGGCCGTTGCGGGCCCAGGTCGCCGGGCACGGAGCCCACAAACCGCGGCGGCAAGCACCCCGCGGCCGGTACGCACGGCTGCGGGCGGGGCGGCCGCAGATGCCTTCGCGGTCCGGGCCGCCGACGGTCGCCGGCCGCTGGGCGCTGACCCCGGTCCGCGAAACCGACGCGACCCGGCGAGCCCACGCGCGGACCGAGGCGTTCCTGGAGCGCCACGGCGTCCTGACCCGGGGCGCGCTGGACACCGAACGGGTCACCGGCGGGTTCTCCGGGATCTACAAGGTGCTCCGCGGCATGGAAGACACCGGCCAGGTGATCCGCGGTTACGTGGTGGAGGGCCTGGGCGCGGCCCAGTTCGCGGCCAAGGGAGCGGTCGACCGCCTCCGCGCCCTCTCCGGCCCCGGCCGCCCAGCGCCCGGACGAGCAGTGGTGCTGGCAGCAGCCGACCCGGCCCAGCCCTACGGCGCGGCACTCCCCTGGCCGGCCGCAACAGGCGACACAAAGCACCGCCCGGCCCGTAAGGCCGGAGCTTTGGCGGTACTGGTGGACGGAGTCCCGGCGCTGTACGTAGAGCGAGGAGGACGATCACTGCTGAGCTTCACGGAGGAACGCCAACCCTTGTCGGACGCGGCCCAGGCCCTGTCGGCAGCGGTCCGCGAAGGCTGGCTGGGCCAGCTGTCAGTCCAACGCGCGGACGGCGAGCAGGCGCTGACTTCGGAGCTGGCGGAGGTACTGAGGGAGGCAGGATTCCGAGCAACCCCCTCCGGCCTACGATTACGAGCCTGAGCGACGGCCCCCGACTCCGGCCGAGCGGCAGCTCGGGTTGGCGGCTGGCCCGGCCTCGCCGCAGGTCCGGCTTCGCGGCTGGCCTGGCGAGCGCGAGGAACCCAGCCTCGCGGCCATCTCGGCACCACGGCCGGCTTGGCGCGGCGACCGGTTCAGCTTCGCGGCCGACTTCAGCTGCGCGCGGCCAACTCAGCTTCGCGGCACGCATGACCTCGCTGGCCAGGCTTCGCGGCTGGCCGGCCTCGCGCGGCCAAATCGGCCTCACCGCAGGCCTGGCCTCGTGGCCAACTCAGCTTCGCAACCAACCTCGCTTCGCCCGCCGCGGACCGCAAGCCCGGCCCCGTGGCCGCCGGTTTCCGATTGCCCGGCGGGCCGGTTCCGGGCTGGCCTAAGCTGCCAGTCCGACTCGCACGAAGGATGTTCTGCTCATGGCCATGCGCGAACTGCGCTATTTCGGGGACCCGATCCTCAAGTCCGTCTGTGATCCGGTCACCGTCTTCGACAAGAAGCTCGAGGCTCTCGTGCGGGACCTGGTCGACTCCGTCAAGCCGGACGGGCGGGCCGGGCTGGCCGCGCCGCAGATCGGGGTCGGGCTGCGGATCTTCAGCTATGACGTCGCCGGGCTGAGCGGGTACGTCGTCAACCCCGAGGTCGTCGAGCTGTCCGAAGAGACGCACGAGATCAACGAGGGCTGCCTGTCCGTTCCGGAGCTGTGGTTCCCCACCAAGCGGGCAGTGCACGCCAAGGTCCGGGGGGTCGACATCCACAACCAGCCCATCGAGGTCGAGGGCGAAGACGTGCTGGCGCAGTGCCTGCAGCACGAAACCGACCACCTCGACGGCGTCCTCTACCTCGACCGGCTCACCGCCGAGCGCAAGAAGACCGCCCTGCGCGAAGCGCGCGACAAGGACTGGTTCTGGAAGCGCTGACCCGGCTCAAGCGGGCAGGAACAGCCTGAGCTTCGCCTCGTCCTCGGGGCCGCGTTCCGTGCGCAGGCCCGCGCGGGCCGCGGTGCGGGGCAGGACGTCGTCGCCCGGGAGGCAGTCGGCCTTCAGCTCGGTGATGCCCTGGGCCTCGGCGAGCACCGCCAGCCGGGACAGCAGCGCCGTGCCGATGCCCTGACGCTGCCAGTCGTCCTCCACCAGCAGGGAGATCTCGGCCTCGCCGGTGGCCGCCGGGATGAGCTGGGCCAGGCCGATCACCTCGCGGCCGAACACGGCGAGCACGCTCGTGCCGCGCGGCGGCACCAGCAGCCGGTGCAGCCAGCGGCGCGGGACCGTCCGCACTCCCGTGTGGTAGCGCCGGAAGAGCGTGGCCATCGAGCAACGGCGGTGCAGCTCGGACACCGCGTCGGCGTCGCCGGGCAGTCCCTTGCGCAGGACGATCGCGGCGCCGTCGGGGCGGTCGAGGACCACCGGGCCGGCGACGTTCCGGACCGTCGCGGCGAGCAGCGTCACCAGCGCTTCGGCGCGGGTCAGCTCCAGCTGCACGAACGGCGCCCACTGGCGGCGCGCCACCAGCGCCTGGCCCGCGCCCACCTCGAACACCGCCCGGTGCCCGCTCTCGGTGCGGGCCGGGTTGGCCTCCGCGGCGGGAACCAGCGTGACGACGTCGGCGGCCAGCACCTCCTTCAGCACCTCGGTGAGCCGGGCCGGGTCGTCGATCGCGCGGCGGGCCGCCAGCAGCGTCGACGACGACGGGTCGACCAGCTCGTGGACGTCGGCGTCGATGATCGCGGTGCACTCACAGCCCTCGGCGCGGAGGGCCTCGACCAGGCGGCGCCGGGGCAGGCCGATCGCGGGGCGCAGCACGATCTCGTCGAGCACACCTCCGGGCACCGGCAGCACGGACAGGCCGAGGATGTTGCACTCGAGGTCGGCGAGCCGGATCGCGAGGCGGGCCAGCGTGCCCGGGTGGTCGTGCATCCGGACCCGCACCCGCCAGGCGGACCGGGTGGCGGGCTCCTCGACGACGGCCGTCCGGCCCGGCTGGGGCAACGCTCGAGAGGTCTCCATGTCACCACGGTCCCGCGGGGTTGTTGCCGCGCCAGGACGCCGGTGTTTCGCGCAGGTCAGCGTTCGGCGCGCCCCGGCAACCCGGGCGAAACACGCGTCAGCCAGGACCGCAGCTCGGTCGCCAGCGCGACCGGGGCGTCCAGCTGGACGAGGTGGCCGGCGCCGGCGAGCGGGGTGAACGTCGCGCCGGGGATGCCGGCGGCGAGCCGTTCGCCGGTCTCGGCCGGGATCCACGTGTCCTCGACGCCCCAGAGCACGCGCACCGGGAGGTCCATCCCGCCGAGCCGCTCCTCGTTTTCGACCAGGTAGCGCTCGTCGTAAGCGGCGATCTGGCGGTAGAAGGCCGGCTGGCCCTCGTCGCCCAGCCACGGGGCGGTGAGCTCCGCGAGGTCGGCTTCCCGCAGCTCGCGGAAGCTCGCGTTGCCGATGTAGGCCCGGACCAGTGCCTCGTGGATGTACGGCGGCACCTGCGCGAGCACGTCCGGGTGTTCCTTGACCAGCCGGAAGAACGGCGAGCCCGACGGCGGGATCGCCACGACGTCGGCCATCAGCAGCGACGCGTACGGCACCCCGTGGACCAGGTGGGCGCGCAGCGACACGGCGCCGCCGTAGTCGTGGGCGACGACGTGCGGCCGGTCGAGACCCCAGTGCGTGAGCAGCGCCTGGAACGCCTCGGCCTGGACGCCGAAGTCGACCGCGTGACCGGAGTCCTTGGACGACCGTCCGTAGCCGGGCATGTCCCAGAGGTAGACGGTGAAGTCGTCGCTCAGCGCTTCGGCGAAGGGGCGCCACAGCCACGACGACCACGGCGTGCCGTGGCAGAACACCACCGCGGGCCCGGCTCCGGCGCGGTCCCAGGCGATCCGGCGCCCGTGCCACTCGAAGGTCTCCATGATCCCAAGCTAGGTCAGCGTGGGGTCAGCACGCAGAACTCGTTGTCCTCCGGATCGGCCAGCATCCGCCACGGCAGCGAGGGACCGCCCAGGTCCGCGGGCGCCGCGCCGAGCGCGACGATCTCCGCCACCGCCGCCGCGTGGTCCGCGCCGGCCGGCGGCGCGATGTCCAGGTGGATCCGGTTCTTCACGCTCTTGACGTCGGTGGTGCGGAGGAACTCCAGCCACGGCCCGCGGCCCGACGGCGCGCGCAGGCCGACCAGGACGTCACCCTCCCGGTCCTGGATCGGCCAGCCGGTGAGCCGCGCCCAGAACGCGGCCTGCGGCTCCGGGTGGTGGGTGTCGACCAGGATCGCCGCCACCGCGCCCGAATCCGCGTACTTCTCGCGCGGCTCGAGGACGCAGAACTCGTTGCCTTCGGGGTCCGCCAGCACCACCCACGGCACGTCACCCTGCCCGACGTCGACGTGGCGCCCGCCCAGCTCCAGGGCGCGCCGCACCAGCTCGGCCTGGTGCGCGGCGGTCCTGCTCGCCAGGTCGAGGTGGGTCCGGTTCTTCACCTCCTTGGGCTCGGGCACCGGGAGGAAGACGAGGTCCAGGTCCCAGCCGTCGGTCGCCGGAGCCCGGACGTCGACCTCGCCATCGGGCTCCACGGCGACGCGCCAGCCGAGCAGCGCGGCCCAGAAGCCCGCCAGGGCCTCCGGCCGCGCCGCGTCGATCACCAGGTTCACCAGGCGCGTGCTCATGCGGCGCAGGCTAGCCGCCACCTCCGACAGTTCCGGTTCGGCTTCCCCACCGGCCGGGTTCATCGGGTTGCGAGCCGCAGCAGCGCCCAGAGCTGGGCCGCCTGGTCGTGCACTCCTCGCACGGTCACAGAGGTCAGGGACGCCCGGCCCCAGAGCCACAGGTAGAGCCGCCCGGGTTCGGCCGTGACGACGTCGTCCGCGGCCTCGGCCTCCTCGGCCGAACAGCGCCAGGCCTCCGTCACTTCCGGGCCCGCTCGCGCGATCCAGCTGTGGGCGCCGGTCCGGACGCCGACCGAGCCCGCCTTGGTGCCGGTGAGCCCGAGCATCGGCAGTTTCTGGCCGAACCACAGGGTGAGCGCTTCGTCGATGCCGTCGACCGCGAGGTCTTCGTCGATGCCGCGCTCCGGCGTGCCCGCCGCTTGCTCGACGTCGACGCGGTGGACCAGCGTCTCGTGGAGCATCCGGCGCCGCCAGAACCCGAACGTCGGGTCGGCGGGCCACCACGTGTCGGCGGGCTCTTCGGGGTCGTGGGCGGCGAGCTCGTCGAGCAGCTCGGTGAGGCCCGTCTCGAGGTATTCGGCCAGGCCCTGGCCGGGTTCGGGGTCGCGCTGCCACTCTTCCGGGACGCGGCCCTCGACGAGCCGGCGGCGGACCATCCGGTAAAGGCTGCCGACGTGCCGGGGGATCTCGCCGAGCGTCCAGCCGGGGCAGGCCGGCACCGGCGCCTCGGCCGGGGCCGCGTCGACGGCTTCGACCAGCACCCGGCCTTCGATCCCCAACGCGGTGAGCAGCCGCCCCTGGTCGACCGGGCCGTGCTCACGCGACATGGGCTTCCCCGGTGATCGGCAGGCCGTGCACGAGCCGGCGCACGAGCTCGAGGAACGGCGTGGCGGCACGCACCAGCTGCGCGGCCGACTCGGCGGTGACCTTCCCGGTGATCCCGGCCTGCGCGGCGGCGCGCGCGGCCGAGTTGCCCGCGAAGAAGGCGGACCATTCCCGCAGCTCGGGCGCAACGGAGTCGAGCAGCACCCAGGTGCTGGCCGGCCGCGCCCGCCCCCGGTGCGGCCGCCCCCGCGCGGCCAGCACGGCGGCGGCGCCGCGCAGGGCGGCGAGGTACGCGCCGATGAACTGTTCGGCGGGGTCGGTTTCCCGCTCGGCCTCGGCCAGGATCCGACGCGCTTGACCGAGCAGACCGGCGGCCACGGGCGGGGCGGGAGGGCGGAGGGACATGGGGAGCTGGGACTGCGTGGGATCGGCGGGCGGCTGCGCGGGGTGCTCGCGGACCGCTGCCGGGCGCGGCGGCAGAGGCAGCTGCGACTGGGCGGGGTCCGCGGTCGGGGCTGCGAGGTGCTCGCGGACTGCGGCCGGGCGCGGCGGCGCAGGCAGCTGCGACTGGGCAGGGCCCGCGGTCGGGGCTGCCGAGCGCGACGGCACGGGAAGCGGCGGCTGGTCCACCACCGGGGCAGTCGCCGCGACCGCCGGGCGCGGCGAAAGAGGCAACTGGGCCTGCGCCGAGTCCACCGCCGCCGACGGCTGCTGATGGGGCTCGCCGGTGGCCGCCGAGACCGCGGCCGAACGCGACGGCACAGGCAGCAGCGGCTGGGCCACAGCCGGAGTCGTCGGCTGCCGGCGGGGCTCATCGGCAGCCGAGGGCTGCCGTGCGGGGTCCGAGGTCGGATCCGCGGGGTGCTCGCGGACCGCTGCCGGGCGCGGCGGTTGAGGCAGCTGAAGCTGGGCGGGGTCCGAGGTCGGGGCTGTCGAGCGCGGTGACAAAGGCAACTGCGGCTGATCAGCCTCCACCGCCGAAGCCGCCGGGCGTCGGCGGCCTGGCTGCACCGCCGTCGAACACGACCGCGCGGGCAGCGCAGGCAACGGCGGCCGCGGCGAGTCCACCACCGGGGCCGACAAGCGCCGCCGGGTCTGGGGTGGGGTCGCCAGCGCCGGGGCTGACAGGGGCAGCTGCGCCTGAGCAGGCTCCGTCGAGTGGCGGCGGGTGACCGCCGGCACCGTGGCCGGGTGCGGGGACAGGGGCAGCTGAGGCTGCCCGGGATCCGTGGGGGACACGACCTTGACGGACATGACGACCCTCCTCCTGCGCGGGGTGAGCCCGATCCGGGCCCGCCGCCGAGACGCTTCCCCCGTCCCGGCGGCGGACGCCTGACCGGTGCGCGCTCACCGAATGTCGAACGCCTGTTCGAACGATTTCCAGAGTAACCCCCGACCCGGCGTCCGCTCAACCCCACGGGTGGAATCCCCGGACGTGGTGCGGGACACCAGGTCGGTGGCGTGATCTCATAGGCTCATGAGTTCGCTGGACCACCCCGCCGTCGCCAAGGTGGCGGCCGCGCTCGCCGAAGCCGGGCAGCAGGCCGCCGCCGAGGGCATCCGGGTCCTGCCCGCCGAGGTGCGGACCGCTGCGCAGGCGGCCGAAGCGCTCGGCGTGCCGGTCGGGGCCATCGCCAACAGCCTCATCTTCCGCCTGGGGTCCGACAAAAAAGCGCTCCTCGCGCTGACCTCGGGCGCGCACCGGGCGGATCCGGCCACGCTCGCCCGGCTGGCCGGGGCCGAAACCGGCAAGGCCGACGCCGACTTCGTGCGCGCGGTCACCGGGCAGCCGATCGGCGGGGTCGCCCCGGTCGGGCACCCGGCACCCTTGCCCACGCTCGTCGACACCGCGCTGCGCGCCCACGACGTCGTGTGGGCCGCGGCCGGGCACCCCAAGACCGTCTTCCCCACCACCTTCGCCGGGCTGGTGGCCTTGACCGGGGGCACCCCGGGCGCGCTCTCCGGCGCGGAGGAAGATGGGCACCCGTGACCGCGATGCCCGCCGGCTGCTCCCGCTACGTCCAGCTCTCCGCGGACGAGTTCCGCGCGCGCCTGCCCGAGGCGCTCGCCATCTACGTCCGGGCGATGCGGTACCCCGCGGGCACCGCCGAGCAGCGTGCGCCGATGTGGCTCACCCACGCGCTGCGTGAGGGCTGGCGCTGCATGGCCGCCCTCGACGCCGACGACGTCCTGCTCGGGGTCGCCTACGGCTACCGCGGCCGCGCCGGGCAGTGGTGGCACGAGCAGGTGCGGCACGGGCTCAGCCGCCGCTCCGGGCCCGAAGAGGCCGAGCGCTGGCTGGCGGACTACTTCGAGCTGACCGAGATCCACGTCCGGCCCGAGAACCAGGGCCACCAGATCGGCGAGGACCTGCTGCGCGCCCTCCTCGACGGCGTGCCGAGCGCGAACGTGCTGCTTTCGACGCCGGAAGGCACCAGCCGGGCGTGGAAGCTCTACCGCCGCACGGGCTTCGTCGACGTCCTGCGCGACTACCACTTCGCCGGCGACCCACGGCCGTTCGCGATCCTCGGGCGGGCGCTGCCCCTCGAGCCACGCTGAGAGCGGCGCCGAGGGGCAGCGCCGGGGTTCACCGCGGTTCGGGCCGCCAGTAGCCGACGGCCAGCGCCGCGACCAGCACGGCCGCGCCGCACCACGCCGTGACGCCCAGCCGTTCCCCGAACAGCGCCGCGGAGAGCACCGCCGCCGTCAGCGGTTCGAGGACCGCCGACAGCGCGCCCAGCACCGGGTGCGCGTCCGCCAGGCCGCGCAGGTACGCGGCGTAGGCGAGCGCGGTCGGGACGGCGCCGAGGTAGCAGGCCACCACGAGGACATCCGCGTGCAGCGGCAGCGCCATGCCGGACCAGCTCGCGAGCGGGGTCAGCAGCACACCGCCGACGAGGCAGCCGAACGCCGTCGTGGGCAACGGTTCCAGGCCTTCGACCGGCTTCGCGGTGAGCATCGTCAACACCGCGAACCCGGCCGCCGCGAGGAGGGCGAACACAAGACCGCCGACGAGGTGGGCGGGTTCGTCGGGCGACCAGCGCAGCAGCACCAGCCCGGCAAGGGTGCCGGCCACCGAGACCAGCGTCCAGCCGCGGGGTTTCCGGGCGCCGGCGAGGGTGACGATGACCGGCGCGGCGCCGATCGTCGTCATCGTCGCGAGGCTGACCGAACTGAGCTCGACGGCGGCGAAGTAGCTCGCCTGGAACAAGGCGAACAGGCCACCCACGGCGAGCAGCCGGATGACCGCTTCCCGGCTGCGCGGCACGGCGCCGCCGTTGAGGAGGACGAACAGCGTCCCGACCGCGCCGCCGACGAGCAGCCGGTAGGCGGCGACGGCGAGTGGGTGGAGGTCGGCGAGCCGGCCGAGCAGCGAGCCGGCGAGGCCGCCGGTGCCCCACAGGACACCGGCGAGGACGAGCGCGGCCGACGAACGGGCGCGCACGGGTAGGGCGAGAGACATCGGAAGAACGCTCCTGCGTCGAAGGAAAACGGAAGTCGACGACGTGGGGCGGCGGGCACACCGAAAAAGCCGCGGGCACTCAGGCCACGCGGCGGAGGACCACCCCGCTCAGGCGCGGGGCGGTGGGGTGACGAACAGGATTCGGCGCACGAGGGCGAACGTAGTGGCGACAGCGAAACGCGGCCACCGGTTTTCCGGTGGCCGCGTCCGCCCGTCTCAGTCCAGGTGGGCCAGCTGCTCTCGCAGCGTGTCGAGCCCCATACCGCCCATCTTCAGCGCCTCCGTGTGGAACCGCTTGATGTCGAACGCGCCGCTGGCCCGGCCCTGGGCCTCCGCGCGCGCCGCCAGCCAGAGGCGTTCGCCGATCTTGTACGCCGGGGCCTGGCCCGGCCAGCCGAGGTAGCGGTCGATCTCGTCGCGGACGTGGGCCGGGTCCGTGATCGTCCTCGTCAGCATGAACTCCAGGCCCAGCTCGGGCGTCCACCGCGAACCCTCGTGGAAGCCGGTGCCCGACGGGATCTCCAGCTCCAGGTGCATCCCCAGGTCGACGACCACGCGCGCGGCGCGGAAGAGCTGCTCCGACAGCATGCCCAGCAGGTCGCCGTCGTCGGAGAGGTAGCCCAGCTCCTCCATCAGGCGCTCCGAGTACAGCGCCCAGCCCTCCGCGTGGCCCGAGGTGAACGCCATCAGGCGCTGGTACTTGTTCAGCACCTCCGACTGGTCGACCGCCGTCGCGATCTGGAGGTGGTGGCCCGGGGCGCCCTCGTGGTAGACCGTGCTCGTTTCGCGCCAGGTGACGAACTCCTCGCGCCCGGCCGGCAGGGACCACCACATGCGGCCCGGACGGGTGAAGTCCTCACTCGGCCCGGTGTAGTACGCGCCGACGCCGCCACCCGGCGGGGCGATCAGGCACTCCAGCGCCATCACCCGGTCGGAGATCTCGAAGTGCTTGCCGCGCAACGACTTCAGCGCGTCGTCGGAGAGGCGCTGCATCCAGGCCTCGAACTCGGCGCGGCCCTGGATGCGGTACCGCGGGTCGGCGTCGAGGTGGGCCGCGGCCTCCGCCGGGGTCGCGCCCGGCTTGACGCGGTTGGCGACCGCGCGCATTTCGGTCTCGATGCGGGCGAACTCCGCCCAGCCCCATTCGTAGGCTTCCCGCAGGTCCAGCGCGGCACCGACGAAGTACCGCGACCACAGGCGGTAGACGTCCTCGCCGACGGCGTCCTTGACCGGGGCCTTCGGGGCCAGCTCCGCGCGGAGGAACCCGGCGAACTCCGCGAACGCCTCCTCGGCGGCCCGCGCGCCCTGGGCGAGATCGGCCTTCAGCGCTTCACCCTGCGAAGCCGCTCCGCCGATGAGCTCGCTGAAGTAGCCCTTCTCCTCCTGCAGGCCCGCCCACGTCTCGCACTGCTCCGCCACCTTCGCGACCTGACGCAGCGCCGCGACGCGCCCCGCGTCGGCTCCCGCCAGCAGGCCGGTGCGGACGCCCGCCAGCGCCTGCGGCACCTCGCCGATCCGGGCGGCGACGACCGACCAGTCCTGCTCGGTGTCGAGCGGCATCAGGTCGAACGCCATCCGCAGCTCCTGCACCGGGCTGGAGATGACGTTCAGGCTCGCCACGTCGAGGCCGGCTTCGTGGATCTCCAGCTCCAGGCCGACCCGCTCGGTGAAGACGGCTTTCGCGGCCCGCTCGGCGGCGTCCCGCGGCTGCGCGGCGGTCACGGCGGAGAGCGCCCGCGAGGCCAGTGTCGCGCGCTCGCCGAACCCGTCCGCCGAGTAGTCGGTCAGCCGGTGGTCGTGCCCGATGATGCCGTGGGACGTCGCCGCGACCGGGTCCGCGGCCGCGTAGTCCTCGACGTAGCGGTCGCAGATGCCGTTTACGCCCTCGGTAGCAGTAGAAGCCATGTGGCGCACGCTACCGGTCCACTACCGGCCGGTGGTACGGACTTAAGTGCGGGCCGGGACCAGTCCGAGGCGGGCGATCACCTCGCGCGTGGCCTTGGATCGGTTGAACGTGTAGAAGTGCAGGTTCGGCACGCCCTCGGCGATCAGCTTCTCGCACAGCTCGGTGATCACGTCGATGCCCGCGGCGCGGAACGCCTTGGGGTCGTCGGCGAGCGGCTCGAGCCGGTCGAGCAGCTTCGCCGGGGCCGGCGCGCCGGACAGCTTGATCGTCGTCTGCAGGGTCCGCAGGGTGGTCAGCGGCATGACGCCGGGCAGCACCGGGACGTCGCAGCCGGTCGCGGCGACGCGGTCGCGCAGCCGGAGGAAGTCCTCGGCGTCGTGGAACAGCTGCGCGATGGCGAAGTCCGCGCCCGCGCGCAGCTTGCGGACCAGGTACTTCGTGTCCGTTTCGAGGTCGGCCGAGCGGGGGTGGCCGTAGGTGGACGCCGAGACGCCGACGCAGAAGTCGCCCAGCTCGCGGACGAGCTGGACCAGCTCTTCGGCGTAGTTGAGGCCTTCGGGGTGCGGGATCCACTCGCCATAGACGTCGCCCGGCGGGTCGCCGCGCAGCGCGAGGATGTTGCGGACGCCGACCGAGGCGTACCAGCCGATCACGTTGCGCAGCTCGGCGACGGAGTGGTTGACCGCGGTCAGGTGCGCCATCGGCACCAGCGTGGTCTCGGTCGCGACGCGGGCGATGCTGCGGATCGTGCCGTCGCGGCTGGAGCCGCCGGCGCCGTAGGTGATCGACATGTAGGCCGGGTCGTACGGTTCGAGCTCGCGGATCGCCTTCCACAGGACGGCTTCGTCCGCCGTGTCCCGGGGCGGGAAGAACTCGATGGAGAACTTCGGCCCGTCGCCGCGCAACCGCTCGATCACCGATGTCATACCCGAATGTTAAGGGGCCGTGCCCGGCGGGCGGGAGACTAGACTGTGCTCTCACCCTGGGGAGAGCGCGATGAGAGACGACGACGCCAGCTGGGACGAGGACGTGCGCCTCGCCGTTTACCACGCTTTCGCCGATCGGGGCCGCGCGCCGACCGCGCCGGAGCTGGCCGACGCCGCGGGCGGGTCGCTGGCCGTCGCGAAGCAGGCGTTGCACCGCCTCGCCGACGCCCACCACCTGGTGCTCGACGACTGTGAGCACGTCGTGCTGGCGCATCCCTTCGCCGCGAAGTCGCTGGGCTTCTCCGTGATGGGTTCGCGCACGCTGTGGTGGGGCGGCTGCGCGTGGGACTCCTTCGCGATCCCGCACCTGGTCGAGGCCGAACCGGAGGTGCTCGTCGCGACCCGGTGCCCCGGCTGCGAGGAGCCGCACGCGCTGGTCGTGAACCGGGCCGCGCCGCCGGCAGGCGCGCAGGTGGCGCACTTCCTGGTGCCCGCCGCGCGGATGTGGGACGACGTGCTGCACACCTGCGGGCACCAGCGGCTGTTCTGCGGCGAGTCCTGTGTGGACGAGTGGCTGGCGCGGACCGGGCAGGACAAGGGGTACGTGATGGACCTCGGCACGCTCTGGCGGCTCGCGCGCGGCTGGTACGCGGGCCGGCTCGAGCGCGGCTACCGGCGTCGCGAGCCCGATGGCGCGGTGGAGTACTTCGCCGAGGCGGGCTTGAGCGGGCCGTTCTGGGCGGCTCCGGCCAGAGTCTGATTCGCCACATCCGGGAGCCCCGGCGGCCCGGCCGGGCGCGGGTTCGGCGAGTATTACGGGCATGGACACGCCCGTTTCCGACGCCGAGCTGCCCGCCCACGTCGAGCGCGCGCTGGCCGGGTTCCTCGGCCGGGCGAGCGCGCGGATCGTCGGGACCGAGCCGACCGTGGCCGCCGGGATCGACGCGCTGAGCGGGTTCGTGCTGACCGGCGGCAAGCGGCTGCGCCCGACGTTCGCCTGGTGGGGCTGGCGCGGCGCGGGCGGCGACCCGGCGGGCCCGGACGCCGAAGGGGTGCTGCAGGCGGTGTCCAGCCTGGAGCTGATCCAGGCGTGCGCGCTGATCCACGACGACCTCATCGACTCCTCCGACTCCCGCCGCGGGTTCCCGACCGTGCACATCGCGGGCGCGAAGCTGCACGCCGACCAGGGCTGGCTCGGCTCCCCCGCGACGTTCGGCCTGGCCACCGCGGTGCTGGTCGGCGACCTGGCGCTGGCCTGGGCCGACGACATGTTCGCCGACGCGCCGCTGCCCGCCGAGACGCTCGCCGCGGCCCGCCCGGCCTGGCGCGCGATGCGCACCGAAGTGCTCGCCGGGCAGTACCTCGACGTCCGGACGCAGGCCACCGGCGACGCCTCCCCCGAGGCCGCGCTGAAGATCGACCGGCTCAAGACGGCCGCCTACACCGTGCAGCGGCCGCTGCACCTGGGCGCCGCGCTCGGCGGGGCGTCTCCCGAGCTCATCGAGACGCTGCTGGAGTTCGGCGGCGAGGTCGGTGTCGCGTTCCAGCTGCGTGACGACCTGCTGGGCGTCTTCGGCGACCCGTCGGTCACCGGCAAGCCGGCCGGGGACGACCTGCGCGAGGGCAAGCGCACCCTGCTCGTCGCGCTCGGCCTGCAGCTCGCCGCCGAGAAGGGCGAAGAGGCCGCGGCCACCGTGATCGCGGACGCGATCGGCGACGCCGACCTCTCCGACGAAGAGGTCGAAACCGTCCGGATGGCGCTGCAGCAGGTCGGCGCGGTCGACGCCGTCGAGCGGCGGATCGACGAGCTGACCACCGCGGCGATGGCCGCGCTCGAGCGCGCGCACCTGGCCGAGCCCGCGCCGGAGGCGCTGACCGGGCTGGTCGTCAAGGCCACCCAGCGGACGTACTGACGTGCGGCGGACGGACGGGCCCACCGACCACGTGGTCGTGATCGGGGCCGGGCTGGCCGGCCTTTCGGCGACTCTGCACCTGCTCGGCACGGGCCGGCGCGTCACGCTGCTGGAACAGTCGGACGTCCCCGGCGGCCGGGCCGGGCAGGAGAGCTTCGACGGCAACGCCGTGGACACCGGCGCGAGTGTGCTCACCATGCCGGAGCTGCTGGAGGAGGCGTTCGCCGCGGTCGGCGAGCCGCTGGCCAAGAACCTGCGCCTGACCAGGCTCGACCCGGCGTACCGGGCCCGCTTCGCCGACGGCAGCACCCTGGCGCTGCACACCGACGGCGACGCGATGGAGGCCGAGATCCGCGCCTTCGCCGGCGCGCGGGAAGCCGCCGGCTACCGGGCGCTGCGGCGCTGGCTGACCGAGCTGTACACCGTGCAGAAGGACCGGTTCCTGGGCACGAACTTCGACTCGCCGCTCGACCTGGCCCGGCCCGAGCTGGCGAAGCTCGCCGCACTCGGCGGGTTCGGCCGGCTCGGCCCGCGTGTCGGCCGGTACCTGCTCGACGAGCGCGTCCGGCGGCTCTTCTCGTTCCAGTCGCTCTACGCGGGTCTCGACCCGGCCCGCGCGATCGGCGCGTACGGCGTCATCGCGTACATGGACACCGTCGGCGGCGTCTACTACCCCGAAGGCGGGATGGGCGAGATCGGCCGGGCGCTGACCGCCGCCGCCGCGCGGGCGGGCGCGGACGTGCGGTTCGGCACCGAGGCCGCGTGGCTCGAGCGGGTCGACTCGCGGGTACGCGCGGTCCGGACGCGCTCGGGTGAGCGGATCGCCTGCGACGCCGTCGTCCTCGCCACCGAGCTGAGCTCGGCGTACCGGCTGATCGGCGCGCGGCCCCGGCGGCCGGTGCCGCTGCGGTACTCGCCGTCGGCCGTGGTCCTGCACGGCCGGACGACGCGGGCGTGGGACCTCGGGCACCACACGATCTTCTTCGGCGACGCGTGGGAGCGGACGTTCGCCGAGATCATCCGCGAGGGGAAGCTGATGAGCGACCCGTCGCTGCTGGTCACGCGGCCGACGGCGACCGACCCCGGCCTGGCCGGGCGCGGCGGTGAGATCGTCTCGGTGCTCGCGCCGGCGCCGAACCTGCGTCGCGGGCCGATCGACTGGGAGCGCGTACGCGAGCCGTACCGCGAAGAGCTGCTTCGGACTCTCGAAGCGCGAGGGCTGACCGGGTTCGGCGACGACTTCAGCGTCAACGAGACGATCACCCCGGCGGACTGGGCGGCCCGCGGCCTCGCGGCCGGGACGCCGTTTTCCCTGGCGCACACGTTTGCCCAGACCGGCCCGTTCCGGCCGGCGAACCTGGTGCGCGCGGCGGGCAACGTCGTGCTCGCCGGCTGCGGCACCACCCCCGGCGTCGGCATCCCGCCGGTGCTCATCTCCGGACGACTGGCAGCGGAAAGGATCACCGGCCGGTGAACGAACTCGACGCCGCGGGCATCACCGGGCCCGCGCTGCGGGCCGCCTACACCGAGTGCCGCCGCATCAACGCCCACCACGGGCGCACGTTCTTCCTGGCCACCCGGCTGCTGCCGGCGCGGGCCCGGCCGGCCGCCCACACGCTCTACGGGTTCGCGCGGATGGCCGACGAGCTGGTCGACAACCCGTCCCCGGGCAGCGACCCGGCGGCCGAGCTGGACCGCGTCGCGGCGATGGTGGACGTCGTGTTCGAGGGCGGCACCCCGGCCGACCCGGTGCTCGTGGCGCTGGCCGACACGGTGCGTCGCTACGGCATTGCCCGTGGCCTGTTCGACGCGTTCCTCACGTCGATGCGGATGGACCTCAAGCCGCTCGAGTACACGACGTTCGCCGAGCTCGGTGAGTATATGTACGGCTCGGCCGCGGTGATCGGGCTGCAGATGCTGCCGGTGTTCGGCACGGTCGGCGCCCTGGCCGACGCCGAGCCGGGCGCGATCGCGCTGGGCGAGGCGTTCCAGCTGACGAACTTCCTGCGTGACGTCGGCGAGGACCTCGACCGCGGCCGGCTGTACCTGCCGTTGACGGAGCTCGCGGCGTTCGGCGTCACGCGTGAGCTGCTGGAGCAGCGGCGGCCCGACCCGCGGATCCGGGCGGCGCTGGCGTACTTCGTCGCGCGGACGCGGGCGGTGTACCGGCGGGCCGAAGCGGGTGTTCCGTTGCTGCGCCCGGAGTCGCGGCCGTGCGTGCGGACGGCGTTGACGCTGTACGAAGGCATTCTCGACGAGATCGTCGGGCTTGACTACGACATCCTCACGCGGCGCGCGGTGGTGCCGAAGTCCCGCAGGCTGGTGGTCGCACTACCCCCCTTGGCCGTGGTCTGGGCGCGCGAGACCTTCGGGGGCGGTCGTAGGCTCGGATCATGACCGAACGACGCATCCGGATCGGCCTGCAGCTCCAGCCGCAGCACGCCGACTACGACGCCATCCGGCGCACCGCTTCCGCCGCCGAGGACCTCGGGGCGGACATCGTCTTCAACTGGGACCACTTCTACCCGCTGTACGGCGACGCCGACGGAAAGCACTTCGAGTGCTGGACGATGCTCGGCGCGTGGGCGGAGTCGACGTCCCGGGTGGAGATCGGCGCCCTGGTGACCTGCAACAGCTACCGCAACCCCGAGCTGCTGGCCGACATGGCCCGCACGGTCGACCACATCTCCGGCGGCCGGCTCATCCTCGGCATCGGCTCCGGCTGGTTCGAGAAGGACTACGACGAGTACGGCTACGAGTTCGGCACGGCCGGCGGCCGCCTCGACGACCTGGCGGAGTCCCTGCCGCGCATCGAGGCCCGCCTCGGCAAGCTGAACCCGGCGCCGACCCGCAAGATCCCGGTCCTGATCGGCGGCGGCGGCGAGAAGAAGACGCTCAAGCTCGTCGCGAAGCACGGCGACATCTGGCACGGCTTCGGCGACCCGGAGGTCGTCGAGCGCAAGGTGAAGATCCTCGACCAGCACTGCGCGGACGTCGGCCGCGACCCGGCCGAGATCGAGCGCTCGTGCGGTGTCCAGGGCGAGCCGGACGAGCTGGGCCCGAAGCTGCTGGACCTGGGTGTCACGACGTTCACCGTGGGTGTCGGCGGGCCGGACCACGACCTGAGCAAGCTCGAGGCGTGGGTCGCCTGGCGCGACAAGAACAACGGCTGAGGTTGGTCTTGCCGAGGCCGTCCCGGGGTTCCGGGGCGGCCTCGACGCCGTTCAGCCGCAGCTGACGACGGCGTACTGGCCGGAGCTGCTGTTCTCCGCGACGACGCTGCCGTCACCCCGGGTGATCCGGCAGGTGATCGTGCCGCCGCCCGCGTTCTGGGCGTTCATGTTGATGCCCAGCGTGTCTCCGTCGGGGTCGATGGTCTTCGACCACTTCTTCCCCCGGACGCTCGTCTCCTGGGAGATGTTGAAGCCCGGCTTCAGGTAGGTGACCATCGAGATCCCGGAGCCGGTCGTGGTGACGCTGTAGGTGATCTGGTTCGCTTTGCGCCGGGCCTCCTCCTCGGCCTTCTGCTGGGCCTCCGCCGCGGCCGACGAACTGGCCGCGGCCTTCGAAGATTCCACCGCGGCTTCCGAGGACGCTTTGGCCGCCTCCGAATAACGGCTTTGCTCGGCCTCCCAGCTCGCTTTCGCGGCGGAGCTTTCGGCGGCCGCGGCCACCGGATCCGTCGTGCGGACGGGCGCGGTCGTGGTTTCCGCCGAGGTCGCGCCGGCGGTCAAGGCCGGCTTCGGCGAGGTGGCGACCGAGATCGACCCGACGAGGACCACCGCGGCCACCGCGGCGGTGATCCAGGGCCACTTGGGGTGCTTCTTCCGGCCGGCTGCCGGTGGCTGGGTGACGGGGACGGACATGCGTGCTCGATTCGTGGTCTGCCGACGCGTTCCCCACTCCGGTCGCCCGCCTCCGGCCCGTTGTTACGCTCCGCAACCAATACAGGGCGAAAGACCCTACTCGAGCGACTCCCCGGTCCGGGCCCGATGCGCCGCAACACGCTCCCGCGTAGCGCACCGCGACGAGCAGAACCGCCGCGTACTCCCCCCGCCCGTATGCGCGAACGGCTTCCCGCACGACGCCGACGCGCACAACCCGCCCGGGACGTCCTGGCGCTCCGCCAGCAGCGATGCCAACCCCAGCGCCGAGGACGTCACCAGCCACGCTCCCCACGGTCCGTCGTCCGCCGCGTCCGCGTGCAGGTGCCAGCCGTAGCCCTCTTCGTGGTCCGTCAGCCGCGGCGGGCTCGCGTACGCCGCGAACAACCGGTTCAACACCGAAGCCGCCGAAGCCGCGTCGCGCGCCGCGAACACCTCGCGCAGCTCGAGCGCCGCCGAACGCAGTTCCGCGACTTCAGACAGAGACAACCGGACCGACGGTTCCCCGTGCGCACGTAGGACACGAGCCACCGAAGCCGGGTCGGGGTCCGGAACCAGCAGGACCTCCAGCAGGTCGACGGCGCGCTGCACGGAATCTCGGTGCGGAAAGGCCATACCCCACTGTAACGTCTTGCTCATGATAAGGCGTTACCTGCTCGGGGCCACCCTCGCCCGGACCGGGGACGAGCTGTCCGGGCCCGCGCTGCTCCTGCTGGGCCTGACCGCCGGTCCGCACGCCGGGTCGGCGCTGCTCGCCGGGCTGACCGCGGCCGCCGCCGTGGGTGGGCCCGTCTTCGGCGCCTTCCTCGACCGCAGTGCCGCGCCGGGACGGCTGCTGGCCGCCGCCCTTGCCGGGTACGCGGGTGGGATCGCCCTGGTCGCCGCCACCTTCGGGCACCTTCCGCTCGTCGCGGTGGTCGCCGTGGCCGTGGTCACCGGGCTGCTCAACCCCGCCGTCGCGGGCGGGTGGACCGCTCAGCTGCCCGGGGTCGCCGGCGCCGGGATCCAGAAGGCCAGCCGGCTCGACGCGCTGACCTTCACCGCCGCCGCCCTCGCCGGGCCGGGGCTCGCCGGGCTTCTCGGTGACGCCGGACTCGAGGTCGCCGTCGTCCTGGTCGCCGTGGCCGTCCCGGTGGCGTGGAAGCTCCCGAAAAGCAAGCCCGCGGCGAGGACACACCTCAAGGACGGCTTCACGGTTCTGGTCACCAACACGCCGCTGCGGCGGGCGACCCTCGCGTCGACGCTCTCCTGCACCGGTATCGGGATGGTCACCGTCTGTTACCCCTTGCTGGGCGCGGCGCACCTGCGCGGCCCGGCCGACGGCGCGCTGCTGCTGACCGTGCTAGCGACGGCGTCCCTGCTGGCCAACGCGGTTTTCGCCAAGCACCCGCTGCCGTGGGCGCCGGATCGCACGGTCTGGCTGAGCACGCTGGTCCTCGCGGCGAGCTTCGGCCTGGCGGCGCTCGCCCACGACGTCGTCGCGCTGGTCGCCGCGGCCGCGCTTGCCGGGCTCGCCGAAGGACCGCAGCTCACGGCGTTGTTCGCGATCCGGCACCGTGAGGCGCCCGCGCACGTGCGCGCCCAGGTGTTCACGACGGCCGCGAGTGTGAAGATCACCGGGCTGGCGGCCGGGGCAGCTCTCGCCGGGCCGCTGGCGACCTGGTCGCTCCCGGCGTGCCTCAGCGCCGCGGCGGCCATCCAATTAGGCGCCGCGGCGGTGTATCTCCGCCGGTCAGAAGGCCATCGCCTGCGCGCGCCGCTTCACCTCGGTGCCGTGGCTGGTGCGCAGCGCGTTGACCGGGGTGCTGCCCGGCAGGGTGTCGTCGGCGGTGAAGAGCCAGCGGAGCATCTCGGTCCGGGAGAACCCGGAGTCGGCGAGCACCGTGATCGTGCCGGCGAGCCCCTTGACGACGCCGTCCTTCACGAAGAAGGCCCCGGGCACGCAGAGTTCACCACCGCGCTTCAGCGCGATCAGCTGCCCGTCGCGCAGCATCTGCCGGACCTTGTTGGTCGACGTCCCGAGGGCCGTCGCCACCTCCGGCAACGGGAGGACTGCGACAGCGGCGTCGAGGATGTCTTCGGCGACAGGAATCCCACTCACAGGTGACACTGTGCCACATTCCGTCCCCTCACCCGCTAGTGCGCACGGGTGACCCGCGAGGTCTCCTCCACGACGCGTGTGCGGTTCCGTACGATCCTTACTCGTGACACGCACCCATCCCAGCCTGGCCGGCACGCTCCTCGAGCGGCGCTACCGGGTGGACCGGCTGCTCGCGCACGGTGGCATGTCGTCGGTCTACCAGGGGACGGACACCCGGTTGGACCGCCCGGTCGCGATCAAGATCATGGATCCGCGCTTCGCCGACGACCGGTCCTTCGTGGACCGGTTCGTGCGGGAGGCGCAGTCCGCCGCCCAGCTGCACCACCCGAACGTGGTGGCGGTGCACGACCAGGGCGAAGAGGGCGGCCTCGCCTTCCTGGTGATGGAGCTCGTCGACGGCGGCACGCTGCGCGACCTGCTGGACGAGCAGGGCCCGCTGGACGTCGCGCTCGCGCTGAGCGTCGCCGAGCCCGTGCTGTCGGCGCTGGCCGCCGCGCACCGGGCCGGGCTGGTGCACCGCGACGTCAAGCCCGAGAACGTGCTGATCGGCCGGGCCGGGCCGCACAGCGGCGGCGGCGTGGTCAAGGTCGCCGACTTCGGCCTGGTGCGGGCCGTGGCCAGCGCCGGGACGACCTCCTCGAGCGTCATCCTCGGCACGGTCGCCTACCTCTCCCCCGAGCAGGTCACCACCGGCGCGGCCGACGCGCGCGGCGACGTCTACTCGGCCGGGATCCTGCTCTACGAAATGCTCACCGGCCGCGCGCCCTACACCGGCGACACGGCGATCTCGGTGGCCTACCGGCACGTCAACGACGATGTCCCGCGCCCGAGCGAGCTGCGCCCGGACCTGCCGCCGGCGCTGGACGACCTGATCACCCGCGCGACCCGGCGCGACGCCGCCCTGCGGCCCGCCGACGCCGGGGAGTTCCTGACCGAGCTGACCGCGGTGCGCGCCCAGCTGGGCCTGCTGCCGGTGACCGTGCCGATCCCGGTGACGCACGGCCGCGGGGACGACGTCGCCGACACCGAGCAGACGACGCGGATCCCGGCGGTCCGCCCGGACGTCGACCGGACCATGCCGGTGCACCGCCCGAACGCGACGCGGGCGCTGAGCCACCCGGCCACCCCGGCCCCGGGGATCACCCAGCAGGTGCCGCCGGTGCGGCCGCCGCGCCGCCGAAGCGAGCCCGAACCGGAGAAGCCGAAGGACAACCGGAAGCGGATCGCGGTGATCGCCGCCGCGGTGCTGCTGTTCGGCGGGCTGATCACGGCGTTCGTCTTCATGCTCACCGACACCGGCGGCGACAAGACCTCGACGGTGCCGAAGCTGGTCGGGCTGAACCAGGCCGCGGCCGGTGACGCGCTGCGGGCGGCGAAGCTGACCCCGCAGTTCAGCCAGGAGTTCGACAACTCCGTGCCGTCGAACACGGTGCTGCGCGCCGAGCCGGCCGAGGGCACCACGCTGCAGCCGAACTCGACGGTGTCGGTCGTGCTGTCGAAGGGCCGCCCGGCGGTGCCGGACATCCGGCCGGGCACCGCGCTGCCCGACGCCGAGCAGGCGATCAAGACCGCGCAGCTGACGCCGGTCCGCGGGACGGACGACTTCGACGCCGACGTCCCGCAGGGCGCGGTGATCCGCACCGAGCCGGCCGCGGGCAGCCAGCTGAACATCGGCGGCCAGGTCACGATCATCGTGTCGAAGGGCCCGATCCCGCTGCCGCCGGTCCCGGACGTCACCGGGCGGAGCAAGGACGAGGCGTTCCAGCTGCTGCAGCAGGCCGGCTTCGAGCCGTTCCAGGCGGGTGAGGAGTTCAAGCAGGAGGTCCCGGGCGGCGCCGTCACCCGGACCGACCCGCCGGCCAACTCCCAGGCCAAGGAGAAGCGGATCGGCGTCTTCGTGAACAACGCCGTCCAGGTGCCGGACGTCCGGTTCCGCTCGTTCGACGACGCCCAGAAGATCCTCGAGCAGGCCGGGCTGAAGGCCGACCGCGACGGCGGCCGCGGGCGCGGCAACGGCGGCGGGTTCGACTTCGTCTTCCAGCAGGACCCGCAGCCGGGCACGTTCGTGCAGAAGGGCAGCAAGGTCAAGCTGAAGGGCTTCGGGGGATGATCGGCAGCCGTGGCCGCGTGACCGGCACGATCGGCCCGGGCCTCATCGGCGAGGTGCTCCTGAACGTCCGGGGCGGCACGGAGGCGTTCTACGCCTACCCGGTCGACCCGGACGCCACCTTCACCTCCGGCACGCAGGTGCTCGTCGTCGACTTCGAGCCCCCTCGCACGGTTTATGTCGAACGGTGGCAACCACTGAGCCGCTAGCGGCGTCGAAGGGCTACCAACAACAGAAGAGCGAGGGGTGTGGGAGGCCAATGAACATCCTGCTGATCGTCGGCATCGCCGTCGTGGCCGTGATCGTGATCTTCGGACTGCTCCGGATCCTGTACAAGGTGGCGGAGCCGAACGAGGCGCTGATCGTGTCCGGCTGGGGGATCCGGGTCGAGCGCAGCGAGACCGCGGACAGCCTGGGCTTCAAGATCATCACCGGTCGCGGCGTGAACGTCATCCCGGGGTTCCAGACCGCCCGGCGGCTGTCGCTGGACACCCGGGGCGTCAACCTGCAGGTCTCGTGCGTGACCCGGCAGGGGCTGCCGGTCACCGTGCGGGCCGTGGTGATCTACAAGGTCGGCGACGACTTCTCGTCGATCGCCAACGCCGCCCGCCGGTTCCTGGACCAGCAGAAGGGCATGAACGACACGATCCACGAGCTGTTCTCCGGGCACCTGCGCTCGATCGTGGGCGGGCTGACCATCGAGGAGATGATCCACAACCGGGACGCGCTCACCGGCGAGGTGCGCCAGTCCTCGGCCACGGAGATGATCAAGCTCGGCCTGATCGTGGACTCCCTGCAGATCCAGGAGATCGACGACGAGTCCGGCTACATCCTCAACCTCGGCAAGCCGCACGCCGCCGCGATCGCCGCGTCGGCCCGCATCGCCGAGGCGCAGCGCGACCAGGAAGCCGCCGAGGTCGAGCAGATGTCCGCGGCGAAGAAGGCGGCCGCGGTCCGCGAGAGCCAGATCCAGCAGGCCGGCTACCAGGCCGAGGTCGACCAGGCGCGGGCGAAGATGTCCCAGTCGGGTCCGCTGGCCGAGGCGACCGCGCGCCAGGAGGTCGTCGTCCAGGAGACGCGGGCGGCCGAGCTGGAGGCGGCGCTCGCGGAGCAGCGGCTGCAGTCGCAGGTCCGCAAGCCGGCCGACGCGAAGGCGTACGACACGCGTACGACGGCCGACGCGGCCCGTGACGCTTCCATCGCGAAGGCCCAGGCCGAGGCGAAGGAGACGGAGCTGCGGGCGGCGGCGGACGCGACCCGCGTCAAGACCGCGGCCGAGGCCGAAGCGCAGGCGACGAAGGCCCGTGCGGAGGCGGCGGCCGGGGCGACCCGGGCGACCGGTGAGGCGGAGGCGGCCGCGGCCAAGGCACGCGGTCTCGCCGACGCGGAAGCCGCGAAGGCGAAGGGTCTCGCCGAAGCGGAGTCGGCCCGGGCGAAGGGCCTGGCCGAGGCGGACGCCATCAAGGCGCGCGCCGCGGCGCTGGCCGAGAACCAGGAGGCGGTCGTCGCCCAGCAGCTCGCCGAGCGCTGGCCGGAGATCGTCGAGGCGGGCGCGAGCGCGTTCGGCAACATCGACCACATGGTCGTGCTCAACGGCGCCGACGGCATGTCCGACATGTTCGCCAAGGCGCTGTCGCTCGGCGGAACCGGTCTCGGCCTGGCCCGCCAGCTGATGGACTCCATGGGGAAGCCGACCGAGAAGGAGCTCGACGAGTCCGCCCGGCGCAACGGGGAACTCAAGTTGAGCGAGTAGTTCGTCACGCTGCGTACGGCCTCTGTGTCCCGGATCACGGGAGGCAGGGGCCGTACGCCCGTTCGGGGGCGGAAATTCCCGGGCGGTTGTCCTACCGTGGGCGCATGGTGCCGGACAGCTCGTCGCGGACCGCCCGATGACCTTCTTCAACGGCGGTCCTCGTGAGCGTCCCCTGTTCCCCGTCCCGGAGCAGGAGCTGTACGCGTTCAGCGGCCGGCACTGGACCGACGCCCCGCGCGAGCACATCGTCCCGGCCGTGCTGCCGTGGGCGCAGCCGCTGGGCCGGTCCGAGCGCACGGTCGTCGCGCTGCGGGCGGTCGAGGTGTGGCCGGAGGCGGTCACCCTGCGCATCACGGTGTACTCCCGCGACAGCCTGGTCGACGACCCCGGTGAGGGTTTGATCGACCACCGCCGGGTACCCGACTACAACGGCCTGCTGATCGGCGTGCTCTACGCCGACGGGAGCCGGGCCAGCTCGGAGACCGTCTCCGTGCCCTCGGCGAGTGAGCCGGACGGGCCGGTGCTGCGGGCGCAGGCCGTCGGCGGGACGCGGTTCGCGGTCGAGCACGAGGTGTTCCTCTGGCCGCTGCCGTCGGCGGGGCCGCTCAAGCTGGTCGTCCAGTGGCACGACCGGGGCATCGAAGAGACGCGGACGACGCTGGACGGCGGCGCGATCCGCGCCGCGGCGAAGGACGCCGCGGAGATCTGGCCGGGACTGGGCAAGCGGCAGGCGAACGGCCTGCCGGTACGCCGGGTCGGCAAGCAGGTCACGCTCACCCCCGAATGGGGGACCGCGGCGGTGGTGCGGGCGGAGCAGCCCGATCCCGCCCCCGGTGAGTGAAAACTCCTGATCTGTGACCCCGGGCACCGCGGCCCGGGGTATCTCGAATGGATGAATGGGGTGGGTAGTTAGCGTCGTGGAAACACTTCGACCACCCGTTCGTCATGTCGGGCTGGTGCAGTGGAATCTCCTCCCCCCGACGCACGTGGCCGTGCACACCCGCGAACCCGGATGGGAAAGGTCGCTTATGGCAGGCTCGCCGCTCAGCGCACTCGATGTCGCTTTCCTTTGCCTGGAAAGCGAAACCACCCCCATGCACATGGGCGCGGTGGTCACCTTCACCCCGCGTGGCCCGGTGGATCCCGCTGTGCTGACCGAGTTGCTCGCCGACCGGGCCGCCCAGCTGCCGAAGCTGCGCCAGCGGGCGCGCGCGGAGCTGTTCCCGCCGGGCTCGGCCAGCTGGGCCGACGACCCGGAGTTCGTTGCCGCGCACCACATCCACCACGCGCCGCTCAGTTCGCTGTACGAACCGGACCCGCTGGCGGCGTTCGCGTCGCGGTGGATCGCCGAGCCGCTCGACACCGGCCGTCCGCTGTGGGACCTCACGCTGGCCACCGGGCTGCCCGACGGCCGGTTCGCGCTGCTGCTGAAGCTGCACCACGCGCTCACCGACGGCGCCGGGGCGTACGCGGTGGCGGCCGGGCTGCTCGACGGCGTCAAGCTGCCGGAGCGGATCGCGGCGCCGTCGCGGTCGATCCCCGCGCCGCGCTCCACTTTGGACACGGTGAAGGACGCGCTGGGCACGGCGTGGGGGCAGGCGAACGAGACGGCCGGGATCGCGTCGTCGCTGGTGCGCGCCGCGCGGCCGCCGCTGTCGCCGGTGTCGGCGCCGCCGTCGGCCGAACGGCGGCTGGGGTTCGTCCGGCTGCCGCTGGCGGAGCTGCGCGAGGTGCGCCGGACCCACGGCGGCACGACGAACGACGTCGTGCTGGCGGTGCTTTCCGGCGCGCTGCGCGAGTGGCTGGTGAACCGCGGCCACCGCGCCGACGGCCGCACGCTGCGCGCGCTGATCCCGGTGAGCGTGCGCGGCCGCGCGGGTGACCAGCTCGGTGGCAACAAGCTCTCGGGCTACCTCTGCGACCTGCCGGTCGGCGAGGACGACCCGGTCGAGCGGCTGCGCGTGGTCCGCCGCGCGATGACCCGCAACAAGGCGGCGGGCCCGAGCCGCGGCGCCGGGGCGCTCCCGCTGCTGGCCGGCCGTGTGCCGCCGTTGCTGCACCGCCTGGGCACCCGCCGGGCGGGCCAGGCCGCGCCGATGCTGTTCGACCTGGTGATCACGACGGTCCCGGTCCCCCCGGCCCGCCTTTCCCTGGACGGCGCCCGGCTGGCCGAGATCTACCCGTTCGTCCCGCTGGCCCCGCGCCACGCGGTCGGCATCGCGGTGGCCACCTACCGCGACGCCGTCCACATCGGACTGCAGGTCAACGGCGAGGCGGTCCCGGACGTCGGGTCGCTGCGGGACGCGGTGCTGAAGTCCGCGTCCCGCCTGCTCGACGCCTCCTGACGCCGAGCGCTGTCAGCCGCGGAGCATCTCCGCGACCAGGAAAGCCAGCTCCAGCGACTGCTGGGTGTTCAGCCGCGGGTCGCACGCCGTCTCGTAGCGGCCGGAGAGGTCGATGTCCGAGATCTCCTGGGCGCCGCCCAGGCACTCCGTGACGTCTTCGCCGGTCAGCTCCACGTGGATGCCGCCCGGGTAGGTGCCCAGCTTGTTGTGCACCTCGAAGAAGCCCTGGACCTCGTCGACGATGCGGTCGAAGTGGCGGGTCTTGTACCCGGTGGACGACTCGTGCGTGTTGCCGTGCATCGGGTCGCACTGCCAGATGACCTTGTGCCCGGACGCCTCGACCTTCTCGACGATCGCCGGCAGCACCTCGCGGACGTTGCCGTTGCCCATCCGCGCGATCAGCGTCAGGCGGCCCGGCTCGTTGCGCGGGTCGAGGCGCTGGACGTACTCGAGCGCCTGCTCCGGCGTGGTCGTCGGGCCGATCTTCAGGCCGATCGGGTTCGACAGGAGCTCGGCGAACGCGATGTGCGCGCCGTCCAGCTGGCGGGTGCGCTCGCCGACCCAGAGGAAGTGCGACGACAGGTTGTACAGCTTCGGGTTGGCCGCGTCCGCCTTGTCGAGTCGCAGCATCGAACGCTCGTAGTCGAGCAGCAGCGCCTCGTGGCTGGCGAAGATCTCGGTCGACTGCAGCGACGTGTCGGTGACGCCGCAGGCCGACATGAACCGCAGGCCGCGGTCGATCTCGTTGGCCAGCGCCTCGAAGCGCTGCGCCGCCGGCGACGCCGACACGAAGTCCTTGTTCCAGTCGTGCACCTGGTGCAGGTCGGCCATGCCGGCGCCGGTGAGGGCGCGGACCAGGTTCATCGCCGCGCCCGCGTTCGCGTAGGCGCGGATCATCCGGCCGGGGTCGGGCACGCGCAGCTCGGGCTTGGCGACCAGCGAGTTGATGATGTCGCCGCGGTAGACCGGCAGGCCCAGCGCGTCGGTGGCCGCCGAGCGCGGCTTGGCGTACTGGCCGGCGATGCGCCCGACCTTGACGACCGGCAGGCTCGCGCCGTAGGTCAGCACGACCGCCATCTGCAGCAGGGTGCGCAGGTTGGAGCGGATGTGCGGCTCGGTGTTGGACTCGAACGTCTCCGCGCAGTCGCCACCCTGCAGGAGGAAGGCCTCGCCGTTGGCGACCATCGCCAGCCGGTCCTTGAGCCGGTCGATCTCCGCGGGCACGGTGATCGGCGGCACGCTCTCCAGGACACCGCGGACCCGGCGGGTCGCGTCCGGATCGGGCCACTCCGGCTGCTGCGCGGCGGGGAGGGCCAGTGCTTTGTCGAGCCGTTCCCGCAGTTCGGGCGGGAGCGGCGGCAGTTCGGGCAGTGTGTCGACGGGGACGTCCACAGTCCAGTTCACGACACCCAGGATAAGGTTCCCGCCGCGCATCGCTCCCCCCGGTCGGCCCATCACCTCCCCGGCGGGCAGGAGCCGTCGCTCGCCGGAAACACCCCGTCACGCAGATAGCGCAGCACCACGGTGTTGCCGCAGGCGTTGTCCCGCGTGAAGACACCGTGCCCGCCGGCGTCGACGGTCACCATTCGCGCCCGGTTCCCGAAAGCCGCTCGCGTTTCGCGTGCTCCCGACAGCGGGGTCGCCGGGTCACGCCGGTTCTGCACGAGCAGCACGTCCGCCGGGCCGGGGCCGCCCACCCGCACCGGCGGCTCGGTGCGTTCGACCGGCCAGAACGCGCACGGGTTCACGTTCGCCGCGGCCGGGCCGAACATCGGGTGCCGCACCCGTTCGCGCTCGACGGCGCGCTGGTAGTAACCGACCTGCTCCGGCCAGTCGGAGTCGTTGCAGATCACCTGCAGCTGCAGTGCCGCGCGGGTGTCGCCGTCGAGCGGCCCCGCCGCGGCCCGCGCCGGGCCGGCCCATTCCGCGGCCAGCGCGGGGAAGAACGCGTCGTCGTAGAGCCCGTTCCAGGTGTCCGAGCGGAACTCCGGGCTCCGCGCGGCGGCCAGCTCGGCGAACTTCGCCGTCACCGCTTCCGGGGTCCGGCCGAGGTGGTAGACGTCGTCACGCGCGGCGGCCCAGGCCGCGAAGTCCGGGAACCGGTCGGCGAAGCCTTCGGCGAAACGCTGGTTCGCGACGACGTCGAGGCCTCGCGGCCCGAGGACGCTGTCGAGCACGATCCGGTCGCTGCGGGCGGGGAACATCGACGTGTAGGCGGCGCCGAGGTAACTGCCGTACGAGACGCCGTAGTAGGAGATCTTCTTCTCCCCCAGCGCTTCCCGGATCCGGTCCATGTCCCGGGCGGTGTTCGCGGTGGTCATGTGCGGCAGCAGGTCCGCCGTCGCCGCTTCGCCGCACTTCTGCGCCACCACACGCGCCTTCGCCGCGGTGGTGACGACGTCACGCGGGCCGTCCGCGTACGGGCCGAGCACCGCGCCTCGCTGCTCGGGAGTCATGTCACAGGTCACCGGCGCGCTGTAGCCGGTGCCGCGCGGGTCGAAGCCGATGACGTCGTAGGCGTCGGGCAGGCCGGTGCCGCCCATTCTCGCCAGCAGCTGCGCGGGCATGGCGAGCGCGGGGCTGCCCGGGCCGCCGGGGTTCATCAGCAGCACGCCGCGCCGCTTGCCGGGGACGGCAGTGTGCCGGGAGAGAGTCAGCTCGATGGTGCGTTCGGGATGGGCGTAGTCGAGCGGCACACGCAGGGTCGCGCATTCGAGTCCGGCGGTGGGTGACGGCGACATGCCGTAGTCCGGGCAGGGGGTCGTCCAGGTGAGCCGTGGCGCCGCGGCCGCCGGCGGCGCGGCGAGCAGGGGCAGGAAAACCAGGAGGGCCGGCAGTCTTCGCATGCTCCGAGCCTGGCCCGGCAAGCCCGCGCGGACGTCAGCCCAAGGGCCGGACTCCGTTGTCCTCCCCTGGGCTGACGCGCCTCACGCGGCTTGCGCGCGGTTGTAGAGGTTCTGCGCGTCGGCGCCGAAATACGGCCCGAACATGTAGCCGGGCAGGAAGACGTAACCGAAGCTGTTCACCGAGGCCTGGACGCCGGTGCCGGTCGCCTCGCTGAACGACAGGAACCACGGGCCGCCACTCGAGCCGCCCGTCATGGTGCAGCGCATGCCGTGGTCCTTCGTGAGCAGGAAGTCGGTGAAGGTGGTGCCGCTGCAGTAGTCCAGCTTGGTGCCGTCGTAGGGCGCCTCGGCCGGGTAGCCGAAGGTGTACATGCTCTGGTTCTTCGGCTGGTTGAAGGCGATGCCCTGCGCGCCGACGACGTCGGTGAGCCGCTGCCCGTTCAGCGGGTTCACCACGGCCATCCCGACGTCGTAGTTCATATCCTCACTGGCTTCCCACTGCGGTGTGGTCAGCGTGGACTTGGCCGCCCACTGGCCGTAGGGCGCGTTGCCGTTGTCGTACCCCGGGACGAAGGTCCACTGCGTGTGCCAGGTGCCCTGGTACTTCACGCAGTGCCCGGCGGTGACGACCACGCTGCCGTTGGTGCTGGTGACGGCGTCCCCGGAGCAGGACGCGTTCTGGCCGTTGAAGACGAAGAACACGCGCCCGGCGGTGTGGGTGACCTGGCCGCCGCCGGTCCAGACGCCCCCGCCGTTGGGGATGCTGCGGATGATCGCGCTCTGCCCGCGTTCGACGTCCTTCGGGGTGAAGGCGGGCGCTTGGACGAGGGTGTCCATCGGGACGGCCGACCGCATGGCCTCGGGCGTCCAGAAGGGTTTCGGAGCGGCCTGGGCGGGCACGCCGACCAGGGCGAACGCTAGGGAGAGGACTGCGGTCACGACCGCTGTCCGGAGAGCCGTGTGCTTCAAGACGCCCACCTTCCGCCGAGGTGAATTACCGCGAAACCGGCACGGTTACTCGAAAGTAGTTGTCCGTGTACGCAGAGCGCAGCCACCGTTCGGCGTAATGGGTCGAAACGGTCGAAAGCCCCCTCACCAGCGGCGAGGGGGCTTCCGGAACCCTGCGATCAGACGACCGCGAGCGGCAACGCCGTCGGGTGGACCGGCGCGGGCAGGTCCGACGCGCCCGTCAGGAACGCGTCCACCGCGTTGGCCACCGAACGGCCCTCCGCGATCGCCCAGACCACCAGGGACGCGCCGCGGTGGGCGTCGCCGCAAACGAACACCCCTGGGGTCTCCGTCTGCCAGTCCGCGCCGCACGACAGCGTGCCGCGGCGGGTCAGGGACAGGCCGAGACCTTCCAGCAGCGGCATCTCCTCGACGCCTTCGAAGCCGATCGCCAGCAGGACCAGGTCCGCCCGGAGCGTCTCGATCTCGTCGTTGACCGGGATGACCTCACGGCGGCCGGTCGACGGGTCCTTCTGCACCCGGACCTGCTGGAGCTCCACCGCCGTCACTCGACCGTCCGAGGAGCCGACGAACCGCTTGACCGCCACCGCGAACTTCCGCTCGCCCGCCTCCTCGTGCGCCGGGTACGTGCGCAGGATGTACGGCCAGGTCGGCCACGGCGAGCGCTCGTCGTCCCTTGTGGACGGTGGGGTCGGGTACTGGTCCAACTGGGTCACCGAAAGCGCGCCCTGGCGGGTGGCCGTGCCGTAGGAGTCGGCGCCGGTGTCACCGCCGCCGATGATCACCACGTGCTTGCCGTGCGCGTCGATCGACGGCGGGCCGTCACCCTCGACGAACTTGTTGGCGGGCACCAGGTGTTCCATCGCCAGGTGGACGCCGGCCAGCTCGCGGCCCGGGGTCACCGTGTCGTCGCGGCCGCGCAGCGCGCCGACCGCGAGGACCACCGCGTCGTACTGCGCGCGCAGGTCTTCCACCGTCAGGTCGACGCCGACCTCGCAGCCGGTGACGAACCGGGTGCCCTCCTTGCGCAGCTGCGCGAGCCGGCGGTCGAGGACCTTCTTCTCCATCTTGAACTCGGGGATGCCGTAGCGCAGCAGCCCGCCGAGCCGGTCGTCGCGCTCGAAGACGGTGACCTCGTGGCCGGCGCGGGTCAGCTGCTGGGCGGCGGCGAGCCCGGCCGGGCCTGAGCCGACGACCGCGACCCGCTGGCCGGACGACACCTCCGCCACCTGCGGCTGGACGTAGCCCGCTTCCCAGGACTGGTCGGCGATCGTCTGCTCGACGCGCTTGATCGCCACCGGCCCGCCCGAGTCCGGCGAGATGGACAGGACGCAGCCCGCCTCGCACGGCGCCGGGCACAGCTTCCCGGTGAACTCGGGGAAGTTGTTGGTGGCGTGCAGCCGGTCGCTGGCCGCGGCCCAGTCACCGCGGCGGACCAGGTCGTTCCACTCGGGAATCAGGTTGCCAAGCGGGCAACCCGAACCACCGGAGTGGCAGAACGGGATGCCGCAGTCCATGCACCGCGACGCCTGCTTGCGCACCTTTTCGTTGCGCTCGCCGGGATCGACGTCCGCGTAGACCTCGCCCCACGAGTGCAGCCGGTCCTCTTTGGACTTCTTCTTCGGCTCTTCGCGGTCGTACTTGAGAAAGCCCGTCGGGTCAGCCACGAGCTGCCTCCATGATCGCCTCGTCGACGTCGCGGCCGGCGGCGCGCGCCGCCTTCGCCGCGTCCAGGACCCGCTGGTAGTCGCGCGGCATCACCTTCGTGAACGCCGCCGAGCGGCGCGGCCAGTCGCCGAGCAGCGAGGCCGCCACCGCGGAGCGGGTGAGATCGTAGTGCTGTTGCACGGTTTTCTTCAGCCAGGCGAGGTCGTCCGCGCCCGGCTTGAGCAGGTCGACCATGTCCTGGTTGACCTTCTTGCGGTCGACGTCGAGCACGAACGCCATGCCGCCGGACATGCCGGCCGCCAGGTTGCGCCCGGTCGGGCCGAGCACCACCGCGCGGCCGCCGGTCATGTACTCGAAGGCGTGGTCGCCCACCCCCTCGGCGACGACGGTGGCGCCGGAGTTGCGGACGCAGAACCGTTCGCCGACCTGGCCGCGCAGGAAGATCTCGCCGGCGGTCGCGCCGTAGGCGATCGTGTTGCCCGCGATCGTCTGCGCCTCGGCGGCGAACGCGGCCGCCGGGTCGGGGCGGACGACGATCCGGCCGCCCGAGAGGCCCTTGCCGACGTAGTCGTTCGCGTCGCCGACCATGTCGAGGGTGATGCCGCGCGGCAGGAACGCACCGAGCGACTGCCCGGCCGACCCGGTCAGCTTGACGGTGATCGTGCCCTCGGGCAGGCCCTCCCCGCCGTAGCGGCGGGTGATCTCCGAGCCGAGCAGCGTGCCGACGGTCCGGTTGACGTTGCGCACCGGCAGCTCGATGTTCACGCTGTGCGCGTCTTCCAGGGCCGCCTCGGCGAGCTGGATGAGCGTGCGGTCCAGGGCGTGCTCGAGGCCGTGGTCCTGGCCGCGGGTGCGCCGCTTCGCGCCGCCGTACGGGGTCTCCGAAGGCATTTCGAAGATCGGCGCCAGGTCCAGCCCGGACGCCTTCCAGTGGTCGACGGCCTCGTCGGTGTTGAGCAGCTCGGCGTGCCCGATGGCCTCGTCGAGAGTCCGGAAGCCCAGCGACGCCAGGGTTTCCCGGACTTCTTCGGCGACGAACTTGAAGAAGTTGATCACGTGCTCGACCTGGCCGGTGTACCGCTTGCGCAGCTCGGGGCTCTGCGTGGCGACGCCGACCGGGCACGTGTCGAGGTGGCAGACGCGCATCATGATGCAGCCCGCGACGACGAGGGGGGCCGTCGCGAAGCCGTACTCCTCGGCGCCGAGCAGCGCCGCGATGACCACGTCGCGCCCGGTCTTCATGGCGCCGTCCACCTGCACGGTGATCCGGTCGCGCAACCCGTTGAGCAGCAACGTCTGCTGGGTCTCGGCGAGGCCGATCTCCCACGGCGTGCCCGCGTGCTTGAGCGAGTTCATCGGGGACGCGCCGGTGCCGCCGTCGTGCCCGGAGATGAGCACGACGTCCGCGTGCGCCTTGGACACGCCCGCCGCGACCGTGCCGACCCCGAGCGAGGACACCAGCTTCACGTGGATGCGGGCGTGCTCGTTGGCGTTCTTGAGGTCGTGGATCAGCTGCGCCAGGTCCTCGATGGAGTAGATGTCGTGGTGCGGCGGCGGGGAAATCAGGCCGACCCCCGGCGTCGAGTGCCGGGTGCGCGCGATCCACGGGTACACCTTGTTCGGCGGCAGCTGGCCGCCCTCGCCGGGCTTCGCGCCCTGCGCCATCTTGATCTGGATGTCGTCGGCGTTGACGAGGTACTCACTGGTGACGCCGAACCGGCCCGAAGCGACCTGCTTGATCGCGCTGCGGCGCTCCGGGTCGTAGAGGCGTTCCGGGTCCTCGCCGCCCTCACCGGTGTTGGACCGGCCGCCGAGCCGGTTCATCGCGATGGCCAGGGTTTCGTGCGCCTCGGCCGAAATCGAGCCGTACGACATGGCGCCGGTGTTGAAGCGCTTGAAGATCGCTTCGGCAGGCTCGACCTCGTCGAGCGGGATCGGCTCACGCACCCCGTTGCGGAAGGAGAACAGCCCGCGCAGCGTGCCGCCTTCGCGGTAGAGGCGGTGCACCTCGTCGGTGTAGGAGCGGTAGACCTCTTCGCGGCCGGTCTTGGACGCGTGCTGCAGCATGAACACCGTCTCCGGCGTGAACAGGTGCAGCTCGCCCTCGCGGCGGTAGGCGTACTCGCCACCGGTGTCGAGTCCACGGTGGACACGCTCGGTCGGGTTGTCCGGGTACGCGCGGCGGTGCCGCACGGCGACCTCTTCGGCGAGCACCTCGAGCCCGACGCCGCCGAGCTTCGACGACGTCCCGGTGAAGTACTCGTCGAGCAGGTCCTGGCCGAGGCCGAGGGACTCGAAGACCTGGGCGGCGGTGTACGCGCCGACCGTCGAGATGCCCATCTTGGACATGATCTTCAGAACGCCCTTGACGAGCGCCTGCACGTAGTTCCGGATCGCCTTGCCGGCCTCGATGCCGGTGACCGCGCCCTGCGCGATCATGTCCTCGATGGTCTCGAAGGCCAGGTACGGGTTGACCGCGGCGGCGCCGTAACCCAGCAGCAGCGCGATGTGGTGCACCTCGCGCGCGTCGCCGGACTCGACGACGAGCGCGACGCGCAGGCGTTCCTTGGTGCGGACCAGGTGGTGGTGCACCGCGGAAACCAGCAGCAGCGACGGGATCGGCGCCATCCGGTGGTCGGAGTCGCGGTCGGACAGCACGAGTGTGCGCGCGCCGGCCGCGATCGCCTCGGACGCCTCACGCCGGACCCGCTCGATCGCACCGGCCAGCGCCTCGGCGCCGCCGTCCACTTCGTACAGTCCGGAAAGGACACTGCACGCGAAGCCGGGGAGGTCGCCGTCGTCGTTGATGTGGATGAGCTTGGCGAGCTCGTCGTTGTCGATGACGGGGTACGGCAGCTTGAGGTGCCGGCACGACGCCGGCCCCGGCGCCAGGAGGTTGCGCTCCGGGCCCATGATCCGCGCCATGCAGGTGACGAGCTCTTCGCGGATCGCGTCCAGCGGCGGGTTGGTCACCTGCGCGAAGTTCTGCTTGAAGTAGTCGTAGAGGAGCCGAGATCGCTTCGACAGCACCGCGGGCGGGGTGTCGGAGCCCATCGAGCCGATCGGCTCGGCGCCCTTCTCGGCCATCGGCGCGAGCAGGATCTTCAGCTCTTCTTCGGTGTAGCCGAAGGAAAGCTGGCGGCGCAGCACCGAGTCGTGGCTCTGCACTACGTGGTCGCGGTCGGGCAGCTCGGCGATCTGGAGCAGCCCGGCGTGCAGCCAGCCCTCGTACGGGAGGTCCTTGGCCAGCGCGGACTTGACCTCTTCGTCGTCCACGATCCGGCCGGCCGCGGTGTCGACCAGGAACATCTTGCCGGGCTTGAGGCGGCCCTTGGCGACGACGTCCTTCGGCGCGACGTCGAGGACGCCGGCCTCGCTGGCGAGGACCACGCGGTCGTCGGCCGTGCGCCACCAGCGCGCCGGGCGCAGGCCGTTGCGGTCGAGGACCGCCCCGACCAGGCTGCCGTCGGTGAAGGTGACGCAGGCCGGGCCGTCCCACGGCTCCATCAGGCTGGCGTGGAACTGGTAGAACGCACGGCGTTCGGGCTTCATCGTCGCGTGGTTCTCCCACGCCTCCGGGATCATCATCAGCACCGCGTGCGGCAGCGACCGGCCGCCGAGGTGCAGCAGCTCGAGGACCTCGTCGAAGGACGCGGAGTCCGACGCATCCGGCGAGCAGATCGGGAACAGCCGGCTCAGGTCGCCGTCGATCAGCTCGGACTCGAGCAGCGCCTCACGGGCCCGCATGCGGTTGCGGTTGCCGCGGATGGTGTTGATCTCGCCGTTGTGGGCCACGAACCGGAAGGGGTGGGCCAGCGGCCACGACGGGAACGTGTTGGTGGAGAAGCGGGAGTGCACCAGGGCGATGGCGCTTTCCAGCCGCTCGTCACGCAGGTCGGCGAAGAACGCGGGCAGCTGCTCCGGCGTCACCATTCCCTTGTAGACGATGGTCCGCGAGGACAGCGACGGGAAGTACGTGCCACAGCCGGAGTTCGCGCTTTCGTGCTCGACGCGCTTGCGCAGGCAGAAGGCCAGGCGGTCGAGCTTCACGCCCGCTTTTCCGTCACCGGCCACGAAGAGCATGGCGAAGTGCGGCATGACCGAGCGGGCGGTCGGGCCGATGTCGGCCCGGTCGGCGTCCACCGGCACCTCGCGCCAGCCGAGGACTTCGAGGCCCTCTTCGACGGCGATGCGTTCGGCCAGCTCGACGGCCTTGCGGCGCTGCTCGGCGTCTTCGGGCAGGAACGCGATGCCCGCGGCGTAGGTGTGGTGGCCGTGTTCGTCGGGCTCGGGGAGCGCGAAGCCGGCTTCGGCGCGCAGCAGCGTGTCGGGCAGCTGCAGCAGGATGCCCGCGCCGTCACCGCTGGTCGGCTCGGCGCCGGCGGCGCCCCGGTGGTCCAGGTTGGTCAACGCGGCCAGGCCGTCGGTGACGATGCCGTGGGAACGGCGCCCGCGGATGTCGGCCACCATGGCCACACCGCAGGAGTCCTGCTCGGTCTCCGGGTCGTAGAGACCCTGCTTGCCGGGCATGGCGGAGAAGATCATGAAGGGACCTCCTTCGTCGTCTGTTCGTGCGGGCCGGGCTACCGGCCGGGGAGCGCACGGGACGACGATGGCCCGCTTGTTAGCGCGACTTTAACACCTGGGAAACACGCCAGCAGCACTTCGGAGCGCGCCGAACGGCGTCGGACGGTAACGATCTGGCTGCGCGGAACGACATAGTTCCTGATGGGTTCCCAGTAGTTCGTTCTGCTAAGTATACGGCTGGGAAACGTCCGTCAAGCCTAACGTGACCGGCCCGACGCAGCACAGTGGAGCTGTGTCGCCGATCACTAGAACGTGTTACCTTTCCGGCCATGATCCTCGACCGGTTCCGGCTCGACGGGCAGGTCGCGGTGGTCACCGGCGCGGGACGCGGGATCGGCGCGGCCACGGCCGTGGCCCTCGCCGAAGCGGGCGCCGACGTGGTCATCGCGGCCCGCACCGCTTCCCAGCTTTCCGAGGTCGCTTCGCGCGTTACGGCTCTTGGCCGCCGTGCAGTGCCCGTGCCGGGCGACCTCTCCTCGCCCGAGGCCACGGCGGCACTGGCGTCGACGGCGGTGACCGAGCTCGGCCGCCTCGACCTGGTGGTCAACAACGTCGGCGGCACATACCCGCGGCCCCTGCTGGAGTCTTCGGTGGACTTCATGGAAGAGGCGTTCCGCTTCAACGTGGCGACGGCCCACGCGCTGACGGTGGCGGCGGCCCCCTCGCTGGCGGAGTCGGGCGGCTCGATCGTCAACATCTCGTCGGTGATGGGCCGGGTCAGCGGCCGCGGCTTCGCGGCGTACGGAACGGCGAAGGCGGCCCTGGCCCACTACACGCGGCTCGCGGCGGCGGACCTGGCCCCGAAGGTGCGGGTGAACGCGATCTCGGTGGGCTCGGTCCTGACGTCGGCCCTGGAGATCGTGGCGGGCAACCCGGAGCTGCGCTCCAAGATGGAGTCGGCGACACCGCTGAAGCGCCTCGGCGAGGCCGAGGACATCGCGGCGACGGTGGTGTTCCTGGCCTCGCGGGCCGGCGGGTACATCACGGGCAAGGTGCTCGAGGTGGACGGCGGGCTGCAGGCGCCCAACCTGGACCTGGGCCTGCCGGACCTCTGACGCTCAGCTCTCGTCGGTCTTCTTCGGCTCTTCCGCCGGGGCCTCTTCGGCGGGCTTCTCCGCCGGGGCCTCGGCCGCCACCTTGGCGTGCTCGGGCTCCTCGCCCTCCGGGGCGGCGTCCTCGACCGGCGTCTCGTCCGGGCCCGGCGCGTCCTTGCTCCGCAGCGTCTCCGGCAGCTCGCGCGGCCCGCGCTTCCCGGCGAGCACGAAGTACACCACCGCCGCCGCGAACAGCAGGATCGACGTCCAGACGTTCACCCGCAGGCCGAGGATGTGGTTGGCCGTGTCGGTGCGCATCATCTCGATCCAGCCGCGGCCGACCGTGTAACCGGCGACGTACAGCGCGAACGCGCGCCCGTGGCCCAGCTTGAACTTGCGGTCGGCCCAGACCACCAGCAGCGCGACCAGCAGGTTCCAGATCAGCTCGTACAGGAACGTCGGGTGGACCGGGCTCTCCGGTAGCGGGATGTGGCCCGTCGCGACGCCGTTCAGCAGGTTTTCCGGGTCTTCCGGGTTGAAGCGCTGGAAGACCTCCATGCCCCACGGCAGGTCGGTGTGCGCGCCGTAGAGCTCCTGGTTGAAGTAGTTGCCGATGCGGCCGATGGCCTGCGCGACGACGATGCCGGGGGCGATCGCGTCCGCCATCGCCGGCAGCGGGACGCCCTTGCGCCGGCACGCGATGAGCGCGCCGACCGCGCCGAGGGCGATGGCGCCCCAGATGCCGAGGCCGCCGTCCCAGATCGCGAAGGCCTTCCAGGGGTTCTTGCCCTCGGTGAAGTACAGCTCGGGGTCGGTGATGACGTGGTACAACCGGCCGCCGACCAGGCCGAACGGCACGGCGAACACCGCGACGTCGATGACCGTGCCCTTGGTGCCGCCGCGGGCGACCCAGCGCCGTTCACCCCACCAGATGGCGATGATGATGCCGGCGATGATGCACAGGGCGTACGCGCGAATCGGGATCGGTCCCAGGTGCCAGACCCCGCGGTCGGGGCTCGGGAACGTCGCGAGGTAGGCGGTCATCACGCGGTCACCGTAGCGTGTCTGTCCCACTAGCGGCCGCTGGGCTGGAAGAACGGGAACTCGCCTCGATCCCGGCCGCAACTTTCAGCCGGCGTCGGATTCCTCTACCTCGTCCGCTCGAGCCCGCGACATGCGCACCGAAGTAGAACCCCGTCGCAGCGCTGACCAGTGCGACAACCGGGGTACAGGCCGGGACCTCAGCCTCGCTTGTCCGGCGCCTCCAAGGCGGCCAGGTAGCCCGCCACCAGCGCGTGCGCGACCTGGGTGACGGCCTGGTCGCGCGGGAGGAAGCGCTCGTCGTGGAGGCTGGGCACGCCGGCCGTGTCGCCGAGGCCGACGAACAACATCAGCCCGCGGGTCGGGCCGCCGCAGTAGTGGGCGAAGTCGTCGGCGCCGAAGGAGCGGAACTCGTCGTCGACGGCGAACCCGCCGTGGCGGAGCCAGCCCTGCGCGGCCGCCGCCAGCGCCGGGTCGTTGTCCAGCACCGGTTCGCACGGGTTGATCTGCAGCTCGGCCGTGCAGCCGTGGGCCTGCGCGGTGCCGTGGACGATCTCCGCGAGCGTCGCCAGCGCGCGCTCGCGGTCCTTCGCGCGCATCAGGCGCAGCGAGCCGAACGCCGACGCGCTGTTCGGGACGACGTTGGCCGCCGCGCCGCCCTGGATGCGGCCGACCGAGCAGACCGCGCCGTGCACCGGGTCGATCCGGCGCGACGCCAGCTGCTGCAGGCTCACGACCAGCTGGGACAGCGCCAGGATGGGATCGCGCAGCAGGTGCGGGTAGCCGGCGTGGCCGCCCTGGCCGTGCATCGTCACCTCGAACTCGTCGGTGGAGGCGTTCACCGGGCCCGGCACCGCCGACACGACCCCGTGCGCGATCCGCGGCTGGACGTGTGCGCCGATCACCGTGTCCACGCCCGCCTCGGCCAGCACCCCGGACTCGACGACGTCGAGCGCGCCGGGCGGCGACGTCTCCTCCCGCGGCTGCAGCAGCGCCAGGATCGGGCGCGGCACGCCGACGCGCACCGCCGCGCGGCCGACCGCGACCAGCGCGGCGAGGTGGACGTCGTGGCCGCACGCGTGCATCAGGTCCGACTCCGACGCCCACGGCACGCCGGTGCCTTCCAGCACCGGCAGCGCGTCGAGCTCGGCCCGCAGCGCAACGGCCGGGCCTTCGCCACCGGGCAGCCGGATCGCGCGGCCGGTCTTGGCGACCCGGGTCCCGTCGCCCGCACCGAGGGCTTCGGCGACCAGGCGGGCGGTGTCCTCCTCGTCGCCGGAGCCGCGCGGGTCGGCGTGCACGGCGTGCCGGAGCTCGACGGCGGCGGGCAGTTCCTCGGCGATCGCCCGTGTCCACCGGGCCCACAGGTCACTCACACGCGCTCCAAGCGGTAGATCCTCTTCGCGTTCTCGTGTCCCACCAAAGCACACATCCGGACGGCGTCCACTTCGGACATCGCGCCGGCGGCCAGCGCCGCACGCAGGAAGTCGGACAGTCCCCGCCGGAACAGGGCCGTGCCCAGGTGGTACAGCTCGGCCAGGCCGAAGGCGTCGGTCGAGAAGAGCACCTTCCCGAACGGCGCGATCTCCAGGAGCTCGGCCAGCACGGCCGGCGCCCGGAACCCCGCGTTGTGCGTGATGAGCCCGGCGTCGACGAACACGTGCTCGAAGACCTGCGCCAGATACGCGGCGTTGCGGTGGAAGGGGTAGTTGTGCAGCAGCAGGATCGGCACCCCGCGGTCGCGGGTGGCCCGCAGCAGGCCGGTGAGCAGCAGCGGATCGCACCGGCGCAGGTCGACGTCGGCGTCGCCGTAGCCGACGTGGAACTGCACGGGCAAGCCGAGGTCGAGCCCGGTGAAGACGAGGAAGCGGTGGAGGACCTCGTCGGCGAGCCGGGCCTTTCCGGAGCGCAGCCACCGCCCCGCGGCGGCTTCGACCTCCCCCGGCGTCGGCGGCTCTGCTTTCAGTTCGAGGCCGACCCGGTAAGCGGCGATCGACTTGAGCCCGACGGCGGTCTTCGCCCGGTTCCCCAGCTCGTCGGTGAAGGCGGTGGCGAACCCTTCGGCCGTGCTCCCGCGGATCACGGCTTCGGCGACCTGTTCCAGCCGGACGACGTCGTGCGCGCGAGCGCCGGCGAGGTCCGCGAAGTCGCCGGTCGTGGTGAGCGCGTCGGGGAGGAAACCGCCGTCCAGCAGGAAGTCGGTGGTGCCGGTGGTCCGCAGGAACCGCCGCGCCACCTCGGCCGCGCCGAGCTCGGCGCGGCGTTCGAGATAGGCGTCGGGTTCGGCGTGCTTCGGCAGGTCGAGGACGGGTGCACAGCGTTCGCGCACGGCGAGCCCGATGAGCGAGTCGAAGAGGCTGGTGCCGAGCGGCGAGGTGGTGTCGGCCTCGGTCAGCATCGCTTCGAAGTCCGCGCGGGCCACGTTTTTCGTGATCACGCCGTGGCAGTGGTGGTCGACCAGCGGCAGGTCCGCGACGAACGGGAGCAGGTCGGTCATGGGCCTCCGTTCGTGGTGGTCAGGCTCTGCTCCACCTTACGAGCGAGGGCGGGTGTGGACAGGGCGAAGATCCACCGACGAGCAGGTCGCGGACGCGCGTAACAAGATCGCTGATCGGGGCGACCTGTGCCGAAACGCCGCCTATTCCCTCGGAGGACGTCATGACGCCCCGCACATTCGTCGCCGTCGTCGCAGCCGCCGTCGCCCTGGGTGCGCTGGTCCTGCTCGGGGTCCCCGTGAAGGCGACCGCCACGGGTGGGCAGTCCGTGGCGTGCGGGACCGGGTTCCACACCGACATGAGCCAGGCCGCGCACGATTCGAACGTCAACGCTTTGACGAACGCCTACGCCGCCGACGCCGGTGCCGGCTGGAGACTCTCCGACGGCACCGCCGGTTACCAGGCAGCGTGTGACAGCGCGCTGTCGATGCGGCGCGGTTTCGGCTGGGGCCTGCTCGCGCTCGGCGGGATCGTGTTGGCCGGCGCGCTGGTGGTACGCCGCCCCGAACGGGCCGGGCGTCCTCCGGCTGCCGCGGCGTGACGAACACGCCTCGGCACCTCCGTCATGCGCCTCCATCCACCGTGCTCAACCTCTCCCCCACCCGACGAGCGAACCCCGGCGCGGCCAGCACCAAGATCACCGCCAGCACCAGCACCGCCCCAGCCACCACGGGGAACCACCGCGCCGGGCCCTCCGTCGGGTACGGGACCACGTTGACGTACACCGTGTACCCCAGCACCGCGAGCGCGCCGATCGGGAACACCAGGTGCCACGCCGGTACTCGCATGCGGCGCTTCACGAACAGCAGGAGGATCGCGCCGATCGTCGTCAGCAGGTAGATCACCAGCAACACCAACGTGCCGATCGAGCCGCTCCAGGCGAACGTGTCCGACGCCGTTGCTCCGAAGAACAGCGCGCACACCAGGATGATCAGCACTGCCGCGCCGGTGACCACGCTGACCGCGGTGACCGGGGTGCCCCGGCGGGACGTCCGGCCGATGCCGCGGCCGCCGACCGCGTCGCGGCCCAAGGCGAACAGCAGCCGTGAGCCGCCGACGATGCACGCCAGGCAGCAGCCGAATGCGCTGATCGCCGCGCCGACGCTGATGACGTCGCCGACCCAGCCTCCCGCGTAGCGGCTGCCGAGGTCGCCCAGCAGGGACGGCGAGTCGTGGAACGCCGTTGCGTCCGTGCGGAACGCCATCATCTCGACCGCCGTGACCACCACGAAATAGACGCCGCCGAAGATCGCCGTGCCGAGGATCGCGCGGGGGATGTTGCGTTTCGGGTCGTGGGTCTCCTCGCCGAGCGTTGCCGCGGCTTCGAAGCCGGCGAAAGACAAGAAGCCGAACACCGCGCCGAGGAACACTCCGGACACTCCCGTGTCCGGAACGAACACGTCCAGGGTGAAGCGCGCGCCGTCCGGGGCGTTGCCCGCGACGAGCCGGACCAGGATCACCGCCGTGACCAGCAGGATCACCGCGATCGTCGCGCCCTCGACCGCGAGCAGCGTGCTCGTTCCACGACGCGCGGGGACCACCGCGAGCAGCCAAGCGCCAATCAGCGCGACGGCCGTCAGCACGAACGGCCCCCACGACGGCGGGTTCGGCCAGATCCCCACCTGCGTGAGGAAAGCCGTGCCGAGCGTGCCCGCGGCCGAGCTCGTGACGACGGCGTAGAACGTGTACGTGCCGAGAAGGCCGATGCCGGAGACGACACCGGCGCGCGGGCCGAGCGTCGCGCCGACGAACGCGTACACCGAGCCGGCGTGCTGGTAGTACTGGCAGAGCTTGACGAAGCCGTACGCGACCAGCAGCACGCCGACCGCCGAGAGCAGGAACGCGAGCGGGACGGCGCGCCCGGCCGAGGCGGCGGTCTGCTGGGGGTTGATGTTGGCGGCCATGCTCGGGGCCATCAGCGCCACCGACAGGCCGACGGCCTGCCAGACGGACAGCGACCGGCGCAGGCCTGGACGGGTTTCGACGGTGTCTGACACGATCTCCACCTCTTTTCTGCGGTGAAAACTCAAGTGAACATCGACGGGAGCAGGATGAGCCAGCTCGATCGGGCAGAACTCGCACAGCAGGGCGCGCTCCGGGCCGACGGCCTGCGCGCGGCCGGCGTCGAGCTGGTCGCGCTGACCTTCGTGGACAACAGCGGCATCGCGCGGGTCAAGGCCGTCCCGGTGGACCGGCTGTGGTCGGCGGCGGCGTGGGGCGTCGGCGCGTCGAACTCCTTCGACTTCTTCCTGGCCACCGACGACATCACCGACGGGACCTACAGCCGCGGTCCGGTCGGCGACCTGCGCCTGCACCCGGACCTCGACGCGCTCGTGCCGCTGGCCGCGCAGCCGGGCTGGGCGTGGGCGCCGGTCCGCAAGTACGACCAGGAAGGCGAGCCGCACCCGCTGGACGCGCGGGCGCTGGCCGCCACCGCGACGGCCCGGCTCGCGGCGCTGGGCTACAACGTGCGGACCGCGTTCGAGATCGAGTGGGTGATCACCGCGGAAGACGCGCCGGACGACCCGCGCTCGGCCACCGCGGGCCCGGCCTACGGCTTCGCGCGGCTTTCCGCGCAGGCGGGCTACCTGCGGGAACTGGTGTCCACTTTGTCCGCTCAGGGCGTGGTGGTCGAACAGGTCCACCCGGAGTACGCGGCCGGGCAGTTCGAGCTGTCGGTCGCGCCGGAGGACCCGGTGCGCGCGGCGGACGTCGCGGTGCTGACCCGCGAGACGATCCGGATGGTCAGCGCCCGGCACGGGCTGCGCGCGTCGTTCACTCCGAAGTTCGCGCCGGACGGCGTGGGCAACGGCGGCCACGTCCACCTCAGCCTCTGGGACGGCGACCGCAACCTGTGTGCCGGCGGCGACGGCCGGTTCGGCCTGACGTCGACGGCGGAGGCGTTCGGCGCCGGGATCTTCGCGCGGCTGCCGGCGCTGCTGGCGATCGGCGCGCCGTCGGTGGTCAGCTACCTGCGCCTGGAGCCGCACCACTGGGCCGGGGTGTTTTCGGTGTGGGGCCTGGAAAACCGCGAGGCGCCGCTGCGGCTGGTGCAGGGCCCGGCCGGGCAGCGCGACCGGACGGCCAACTTCGAGGTCAAGTGCTTCGACCTGACCGCGAACCCGTACCTGGTGGCGGCCGCGCTGCTGTTCGCCGGCCTGGCCGGCCTCGCCGACGAGGCGACGCTGCCCGAACCGGTGGACGTCGACCCGGGGACGCTGCCCTCGGCCGTCCGCCTGCCGACCTCGCTGGCCGACGCGGTGACGGCGTTCGAGGCGGACCCGGCGTTGACCTCGGCGTTCGGCGCCGAGTTCGCGACGACGTTGATGGACGTGCGACGCGGCGAGATCGCGCGGCTCGGCGCGCTGCCCCCGGCCGAGCTCTGCGCGCTCGTGCGTTACCTACATTGACGCGGCCACTTCTTCGCGCAACTGCGGGAGTTTCGCGTAGAGGCGGTCACCGGGGCATTCGGTGTTGTAGAAGTCGCGGTGGCCCTTGATCTCCTCGACACCGATGCCGTACTGGCGGCAGATGTAGGCGCAGAACACCACGAGCGACGCCCACTGCGCCTCGGGCGGCTCGACGCTGGTGTAGAGGCCTTCGTTCTCGATGCCGATGGCGTTGGTGTTCTGGCCGGGGCAGTGCGCGCCCTGGATCATCGTGGTGCGCCCGCGCAGGGCGTCGAGGCTGCCGTGCCGCCCTTCCAGCCGGTAGCCGCCGCGGCTGACGGTGAAGTGCTGGCCGGTGTCGGACCAGCCGTTGTTGTCCATGTGGTCGTGCTGGTCGTCGCGGGCCACCTGGAAGGCGTGCGCCAGCGAGTAGTCGGTGCTGTTGGCGCTCGCGATGTGGTGGATGAGGATGCGGTTCGCGGGGTGGTCGAGGGTGGTGAGCGCGTCGGCGGGCGGCCGGGCGCCCCACTCGGCGCAGCTGTAGATCCGGGGCGCGGTGGCGGCCTGGGCGGCCCGGGGCAGCACGAGACCGGTCGCGCCGGCGACGGCTAGCCCGGCGGCGCCGCGGAGGAAGGTGCGCCGCGGGAGGTGGCTGAGGTCCATGCGGCGGACTCTGCCGCGGCCGCGTACAGCTTTTGTACAAACGTCAGTGCCGGTGGAGCCGGACGACCTCGGCGCGCGCGTGGGCGACGCGGGCGGTCTCCTGGCCGCCGGCGCGGGCGATCTCCCGGGCGAGGTCGCTCGCGGCGGCCATCCGGTGCCGCGCGACGCGGCGGCTGCGGACGTGCTTGCGGTAGGCCTTGCGCTGCTTCCGCAGGCCGCTGACGGCGTCGAGCAGCGGCGGGTCGACGACCCCCGCCTCGGCCTCCGGGCCGAGCAGCTCGCGCGTCCAGCCGCGTTCGCGGCGGGCGGCGTGGCGCAGGACGTAGAACAGGAACGTCAGCTCGACCGCCGCGATCACGAACGGCAGCACGCCGACGAGCGGGCCGTTGCCGCCGAGGCCGGTCATGTCGTCCCAGGCGAAGTGGAAGACCATCGCCGTCAGCATGGTCAGCACGCCGCGGACGACGTTGCGGTCGGCCCGGTCCCGGCCCAGCACCCACATCAGGCCGGCGCAGAAGATGGCGCTGAACAGCGCGTGCGACACGATCCCGGACGCGCCGCGGACCACGAAGATCTGCAGGGACGAGCTCAGCTGGTCGGCGCCGAAGGTCTGGGCGGCGCCATTGTAGACGTAGAGGACGTCCTCGAAGACCTGGAAGCCCAGGCCGAGGAAGGCGCCGATGATGAAGCCGTCGTAGACGCTGCGGACCAGCCGCGGCGCGAGCCCGATCAGGAGCACCAGCCCGAGCGCCTTCGCGAACTCCTCGTCGATCGGCGCGGTCAGGCCGGCGGCCCAGTTCGAGGCGAACGCGGTGCCGCCGAGCTTCGTCCAGATCTCCAGCAGGGCTGTGTTGGCCGGGAGCGCGACCCAGAACGCCGCCGCGATCCCGCCCCAGGCGAACGCCGCCGCCAGCAGCCCGCCCGGCTGGGCGGTGTAGCGGTTCTGGTGGCGCAGCAGCAGCAACCAGGGCACGAGGTAGAGCCCGAACAGCAGGATCCCGCCGGTCAGGGCCGGGGTGTAGAACTCACCGCCGGTGCCGAAGTACCGCAGCATGGCGAGCGCGCCGCCGCCGACGCCGACGAGGTAGACCCAGAAGGCCAGGTTGTGCGGCTGGAAGAACCGGAACGGCTGCCCCCAGCCGGACTCTTCGATGGCGGTGAGCTGGGCCGCCTTGGTCCCCGGCGGCGCGGTCACCGGCCCGCTCCCGGGGTGATGCTGCGCAGGACGCCGTTGATCTCGTCGCGGAAGCGCTCGAACTGGCCCGGCGCGGTCCGCACGCGGAAGAGCAGCGCGGGCGCGGCATCGGCGTCCTGACCGGGCGCGGCCATCTTGAAGGCGACGTCGAGGGCGTCGCCGCCCGGCCCGGTCCCGCTCTGCCCGACGCCGGTCAGCCCGGCGGCGGTGGTCACGGTGCCCCGGGCGCCGTTGACGCCGGGCACGTCGCCTTCGGAGCGTTCGACCTGGTCGAGGAAGTCTTCGGCGGAACCGCGGTAGGGCGCGCCGCGCAGGGCGATGGTCGCGCCGCCGGTGGCGAGGTCGGTCTGCAGGGTCGCCGGGTTCGTCGCGGCGGCGCCGAGGAGCGTGCCGTTCTGCAGCTGCCAGCCCACGGGCGGGACGGCGGTCGCGCCGTCCCCGAGGTCGAGCCGGTCGCCGGCCCGGATCTCGTTGTGCCACGGGATGGCGGCGTTCAGCGCGGGCAGCCCGTAGGCGAGCAGCACCGCGATCACCAGGGCGACCAGCGCGGGTGTGAAGGTCCGGCGGTCGAGCCCGAACAGCCGGTGCTCGACGGGCACCCAGCCCGGCGGCGGTGTGGTGGTCACCCGGTTCCCCTCTCGTCCGTGCTCATCATCAGAACACGGAGAGCGAGATCCGGCCTCCCGGCGTCAGCCCGCGGTCGCGAGTTCACCCGCCCCGCTGTAGAGCCGGATCTTGAACCGGATGTGCTCCTGGTGTTCCCGCAACCGCTCGATCTGCCCGGCGACGCGGGTTTCGTGGTCACGGAGGACTTCGAGACGCTCGTCTTGCGTCGCGTCACCAGAGCGGAGGAGTTCGACGAACCGCAGCATCTCCGCGACCGGCATGCCGGTGTAGCGAAGGCAGCGCAGGAGCTGGAGGAACTCGATGTCGTGGTCGGTGAAGGTGCGACGCCCGCCGGCGGTGCGGCCGACCTCGTGGAGCAGGCCGATGCGCTCGTAGTAGCGGAGGGTGTCGATGGTGAAGCCGGTCTTTTCGGTCACCTGAGCCGGGGTGTAGGACGTCACCGACCCAGAGTGACACCTGGAGTGCACTCCGGGTCAAGGGGCGAGGTCCGGTCTGGGCTCTGGCGCGGAGTGTCGCCAATGACCCATTCGGGACGCCAGACGTCCCCAATGACCCATTCGCGACTCGCGCGGCCGGCGGGGCCCGGAAAGCCGTGGAGGCCTCCTCCCGGGCAAAACCCGGTGAGGAGGCCTCCACAGACCAAAGACTCAAGCCTTGGCAACCGTCCGGCGCACACCCTCCGCCAGCTCCGCCGACAGCGCCCGGACGCCCGAGGGTCCCTCCGCCGCGGCCGTCACCAGCGCCGATCCCACGATCACCGCGTCCGCGAACGACGCCACCTCGGCCGCCTGGTCGCCCGACCGGACGCCCAACCCCACGCCGATCGGCAGGGACGTGTGCGCTCGGGTGCGGCGGACCAGGTCCTCCGCGTGGACGCCCACCTGGTCGCGCGCGCCCGTCACGCCCATCACCGCCGTTGCGTAGATGAACCCCGAGGCCGCGTCCACCGTGCGGGCGATGCGCTCCTCCGACGACGACGGCGCCACCAGGAAGATGCGGTCCAAGCCGTGCTCGTCGGACGCCGTCATCCACGGGGCCGCTTCGTCCGGGATCAGGTCCGGTGTGATCATGCCGAGCCCGCCCGCCGAAGCGAGGTCACGCGCGAAACGGTCGACGCCGTAGCGGTGCACCGGGTTCCAGTACGTCATCACGACCGCGCGGCCACCACGCGCCGAGACCGACTCGACCACCTCGAACACGTGCTTGAGGCGGAAGCCGTTGTCCAGCGCCGTCACCGACGCCGCCTGGATCGTCGGGCCGTCCATCACCGGGTCGGAGTACGGGACGCCGACCTCGATCAGGTCCGCGCCGCCGTCGACGCAGGCCGCGATCAGGTCCTTGGACCCCGCGACCGTCGGGAACCCGGCCGGGAGGTAGCCGATCAACGCACCGCGGCCCTCCGCGCGCGTCGCCGCGAAGAGGTCGTCCAGCCCGCTCATTCGTTCACCAGTCCGAACCACTTCGCCGCCGTGTCCATGTCCTTGTCGCCACGGCCCGAGAGGTTCACCACGATCAGCCCGGACGGCCCCAGCTCGCGGCCCAGCACCAGCGCGCCGGCCAGCGCGTGCGCCGACTCGATCGCCGGGATGATGCCTTCGGTCCGGGACAGCAGCATGAACGCGTCCATCGCCTCGGCGTCGGTGACCGGCCGGTACTCGGCGCGGCCGGTGTCCTTGAGCCACGCGTGCTCCGGGCCGACGCCCGGGTAGTCCAGCCCGGCCGAGATCGAGTGCGACTCGACCGTCTGGCCGTCCTCGTCCTGCAGCAGGTACGTCATCGCGCCGTGCAGGTTGCCCGGCGAGCCCTTGGTCAGCGTCGCCCCGTGGCGGTTGCCCTCGATGCCCTCGCCGCCCGGCTCCAGGCCGACCAGCCGCACCGACGGGTCGTCGTAGAAGCCCGAGAAGATGCCGATCGCGTTCGACCCGCCGCCGACGCACGCCGCGACGACGTCGGGCAGGCGGCCGGCCTGCTCGAGGATCTGCGCCCGCGCCTCCTCGCCGATGACGTGGTGGAAGTTGCGGACCATCGCCGGGAACGGCGCCGGGCCGGCGGCCGTGCCGAAGAGGTAGTGCGTGGTGTCGGCGTTGGCGACCCAGTCGCGCAGCGCCTCGTTGATCGCGTCCTTCAGCGTCCGCGAGCCCGTCTTGACCGGGATCACCTGGGCGCCGAGCAGCCGCATGCGGGCCACGTTCAGCGCCTGGCGCTCGGTGTCGACCTCGCCCATGTAGACGATGCAGTCGAGGTCGAGCAGCGCGCACGCGGTGGCCGTCGCGACGCCGTGCTGGCCCGCGCCGGTTTCGGCGATGACGCGCTTCTTGCCCATCCGCTTGGTGAGCAGCGCCTGGCCCAGCACGTTGTTGATCTTGTGCGAGCCGGTGTGGTTCAGGTCTTCCCGCTTCAGGAACACCCGCGCGCCGCCGGCGTGCTCGCCGAAGCGCTTGGCCTCGGTCAGCAGCGACGGACGGCCCGCGTACTCCCGCAGCAGGCGGTTGAACTCGTTCAGGAACTCCGGGTCGTTGCGCGCCTTGTCGTACTCGGTTGCGACCTCGTCGACGACGCCGATCAGCGCCTCCGGCATGAACCGGCCGCCGTACGGGCCGTAGTAACCGCGCTCGTCCGGGTCGTGCTCGCCGTGCTCAGCGGTCACCGCGACGGCCTCGGGCAGGCGGGGTGCGAACCGGCGGTGACGAGCTTGACCAGGGCGCCCTTCGGGTCACCCGAGGCGACGAGCCCTTCGCCGACCAGCACCGCGTCGGCGCCGTGCCCGGCGTAGGACATCAGGTCGCCCGGCCCGCGGACCCCGGACTCGGCGACCTTGTAGACGTCCATCGGCAGGCCGGGGGCCAGCCGCGAGAAGACGTCGCGGTCCACCTCGAGGGTGTGCAGGTTGCGCGCGTTGACGCCGATGACCTTGGCGCCCGCCTCGAGGGCCCGGTCGGCCTCCTCGGCGTTGTGGATCTCCACCAGCGCGGTCATGCCGAGGGACTCGACGCGGTCGAGCAGCGCGGCGAGCGCGTTCTGCTCCAGCGCGGCGACGATCAGCAGCACCATGTCGGCGCCGTGCAGGCGGGCCTCGTGCACCTGGTAGGGGCTGACGATGAAGTCCTTGCGCAGCACCGGGATGTCCACGGCGGCGCGGACGGCGTCGAGGTCGGCCAGCGATCCGCCGAAGCGGCGCTGTTCGGTCAGCACGCTGATCACCCGCGCGCCGCCGACCTCGTAGTCCTTCGCCAGCGCCGCGGGGTCGGGAATGTCGGCCAGGTCACCCTTGGACGGGCTGCGCCGCTTCACCTCGGCGATCACGCCGATGCCGGACTCGCGCAGCGCGGACATCACGTCGCGGGGCGGCTGCGCGGCGGCCGCGCGGATCTTCAGCTCGTCGAACGGCAGCGCGGACTCCCGCACGGCGAGGTCTTCCCGCACGCCGGCGACGATCTCTTCGAGCACGCTCACCGGGCGCCCCCGCCCGGGCACGTGGTCACCGATTCACTCGCAAGGTCGCTCACAAAAACCTTCCCCTTCCCGCCGAAACGATGCTAACCCCCGCATCTGGAGCGCTCGGTTCCGGGTGCGTGCGTTACTCCGAATGCCTGGCCCGGACGTCGGTGGGGTCCTCCCCCTCCGACAGCGCTTCCCACAGCTCGGCGTCCGGATCACGCACCTTCTTCCGCGTTGCCGGCGCTGCGTACTTCGCGCCGAGCCGCGCGGCTTTGCCCGCGCCCTTGACCGCTGCCAACCCGCCCGCCGCGACGAGAATTCCCCCGAGCACGGCCAGGCCGCGCCCCAGCAGCATCTGCGTCACGGGGAGGCCGTCGGCGTAGCCGCCGAAGCGGACCCCGGCCACGCCGGACCAGACCGCGGCGACGCCGGCCAGCGCCAGCACGACGCCGAGCACGCGCCGCGCCCAGCCGCCGGTGGCGATCACCCCGGCCACACCCGCGAGCGCGAGCAGCGCGAGCGGCACGAGCGCGGTCGCGCGCTGCTCACCGGTCTCGCGGTAGAGGACAGTCCCGCGCACGCCGCCGTCGCGGAACTCGGCGAACCACGTCAGCCGGGACGCGCCCCACAGCGCCAGCGCGCCCAGCAGCAGCGCGACGACGATCATCCACAGTGGACGCCGGGCCGGCTTCTGCGCGGGCTCAGACATGAGCGGAGTCCGCGGCCGGGTCGAGGGCGCCCGCCGCCACCATCGTCTGGGCGGCGGCGACCGCCGAAAGCACGGTCCTGGCCTTGTTCAACGACTCGGTGTCCTCGTAGTCCGGCACCGAGTCGGCGACCACGCCACCGCCGGCCTGGACGTGCGCGATGCCGTCCTTGACCAGCGCGGTGCGGATCGCGATCGCGGTGTCGGCGTCACCGGCAAAGTCGAGGTAGCCGACCACACCGCCGTACAGCGCGCGGCGGACCGGCTCCAGCTCCTCGATCAGCTCCATCGCGCGGACCTTCGGCGCGCCCGAGAGCGTCCCGGCCGGGAAGCACGCCGTGACCGCGTCGAACGCCGTCTTGTCGTCGGCCAGCTCGCCGGTGACGGTCGACACGATGTGCATGACGTGGCTGTAGCGCTCGATCTGGAAGAAGTCGACCACGCGCACGGTGCCCGGCTTGCAGACCTTGCCGAGGTCGTTGCGGCCGAGGTCGACGAGCATCAGGTGCTCGGCGCGCTCCTTCTCGTCGGCCAGCAGGTCCTTGGCCAGCTGCGCGTCCTCCTCGGGGTCGGCGCCGCGCCAGCGGGTGCCCGCGATCGGGTGGGTGGTCGCCTTGCCGTCCCGCACGGTGACCAGCGACTCGGGGCTGGACCCGACGATGTCGAAGCCGTCGAGCCGCAGCAGGTACATGTACGGGCTGGGGTTGGACGTCCGGAGCACGCGGTAGATGTCGAGCGCGTCGGCGGCGGTCGGGATCTCGAACCGTTGCGACGGCACGATCTGGAACGCTTCGCCGGCCTTGATCGCCTCGACGGCCTTCTCGACCGCGGCGTGGAAGTCTTCCTTGGACCGCTTCCGCACGAACTCCGGCGCGGGCCGGTCGAACGCGGCGACGGTCGCCGGCGCGGGCACCTGCAGCTGCTCGGTCATCGCGCTCAGCCGGGCGACAGCGTCGTCGTAGGCCGCGTCCACGCGCTCGGGCGAGTCGTCCCAGTTGACGGCGTTCGCGATGAGCGTGACCGTGCCCTCGTGGTGGTCGAACGCCGCGAGGTCGGTGGCCAGGAGCATGGTCAGCTCGGGGATGTCGAGGTCGCGCTCGGCCAGCTCCGGCAGCTTTTCCAGCCAGCGCACGGCGTCGTAGCCGACGTAGCCGACCATGCCGCCGGTCAGCGGCGGCAACCCGGGCAGCTGCTCGGTGTGCAACGCTTCGATCGTTTCGCGCAGGACGTTGAGCGGGTTGCCTTCCGAGGGCAGGCCGACCGGCGGCGTGCCGGTCCAGACCGCTTCGCCGTCGCGGACGGTGAGCGCGGCCGGGCTGCGGACGCCGATGAACGACCAGCGCGTCCAGGAGGCGCCGTTCTCGGCGGATTCGAAGAGGAACGTGCCCGGCCGGTCGGCGGCGAGCTTGCGGTAGACCCCGATCGGCGTCTCGCCGTCGGCGAGGACCCGGCGCACGACCGGGATCACGCGGCGGTTCTCGGCGAGGGCGCGGAAGTCCTCGCGGGACGGGCTGACCGAGCCGGGACCGGCGGATGCGCTGACCATGGACCTCATTGTGCCGCCCCGGCGCGGACCGGCCACGCGGGGTCTTAATTCATTGAATGTTGAATTAAGCGGACGCCTGGGTCATGATGGGGCGGTGAGCACCACCGACAGCACCGAGAGTACTGCGCGCCGCCGGGGCCGGCGGCCCGCCGGCCAGGACACGCGCACCGCGCTGGTCGAAGCCGCGCGGGCCGTGTTCGCCGAGAACGGCTACGACGGTGCGACCGTGCGCGCGATCGCCACCCGCGCCGGGGTCGACGCGGCGATGGTCAACCACTGGTTCGGCAGCAAGGAGGGCCTCTTCGCCCAGGCCGTGCTCAAGCTGCCGTTCGACCCGCTGGAGCTGCAGAAGATCCTCCGGGACGGCCCCGACGACGAGCTCGGCGAACGGATCGTCCGCACCTTCATCACCCGCTGGGACGGCGCGGGCGGCGGGGTGTTCGTCGCGCTCATCCGCAGTGTCGCCGGCCACGAGCAGGCCGGGCACGTGCTGCGCGACTTCTTCCAGCAGTTCTTCACGTCGCTGATCGCGTCGATGGGCGCGGACGACGTGTCGCTGCGGATGAACCTCTGCGCTTCCCAGATGGTGGGCATGGGCATGATCCGGTACGTGGCGAAGTTCGAGCCGTTCGCGAGCGAAGACGTCGAGGTCCTCGTGCGGGCGGTCGCGCCGAACCTGCAGCGCTACCTCACCGGGGAGATCGGCTGACCCGCTCCCGGATCGCGCGGACCGCCACGATGGGATGGTCGTTCTCGAGGAGCACGACCATCGTCCTGCCCCAGCCGCCGACCCAGCCCGGCCGGTTCTTCCAGCCGGCCGTCGGCGACAGGGCGAGGACCCCCGAGGTGCGGTGCAGCCCGATCACCGTCCCGTCGTGGAATCTCGCGTGCAGCGTCCTCCCTTCCAGGTCGCTCACTTCGGCCCGCCGCCACCCGGTGCGCCCGACAGCCCGGATCCGGCGCCGCCAGCTCGCCGCCGCCCCGATCGAGAACGGGAGGCCGAACAGGGCGGCCAGGATCGGGACCGCGCCGGAGCCGAGCACGACCTGGTTTTCGTTCGGTTCGTCGGCGGTGCGCACGCGCGACGGGTCGGCCGGGTCGTAGCTGACGATCACCCGTTCGCCGACCTGGTAGTCGTGGTCCGAATTCCAGATGATCGCGTCGGTCCGGTCGCCGTGGCGCACGTGGATGTACGACGTGCCCCTGAAGCTGTGGTGCGCGCTGACGACCACACCGGGCTCCTGGACGCCGGTGGCGAGCAGGTCGTCGGCGGCCGCACCGGCCAGCGCGACGCCGGTGAACCCGGCCGCGAGCACCACCGCCCAGCCCACGACGAAGCCCGTCGCGCGGCGGGAACGCCGGCGCAGGCGGGCGTCCCGTTCCGGGTGGTCACCCTCGGCGGGATCCGCCGCGGGCAGCCACGGGCCGAAGTCCACGACGGCGGCCTGCGCATCGCGGTCCAGAAGCCGCAACCTGTACCAGCCGAGGGCGGCGAACGCGAGAAAACCGGTCAGGAAGAGCGCGTTGCCCGGCAGATCGTCGTCGCCGGAGAAGAGCGAGTACACCGTGGCCCCGGCGAGGAGCGTGGAGAGGAGCGAGAAGACGACGAAGACGACCACCCAGAATGCCCGCATGGAGTGATCGTAGGCGCGTTGACCTGGGCCGATGCTGCGAGAAACGGCATAGGCGGCCGAGGCAACCGGACGGGCTCCCCGCGCGTGTAAGGGACCAGGCGCATCGCATCACCCGAATGCGCGAAAGAACGTTGGTCATCGCGGTTCGCGGACACCGTTCACGCATTCGGGGAATCGACGGGATTCGTATCCTTTTCCCATGAAGCCCACCTCATCGGGACCAGCGGCCCGAACCCTCGCCGCCCTACTGCGCGAGGAACGCGAGGTACGCGACGTCGGCCTTCGTCAGCTCGCGGAGATGCTCGGGATCATCCCGCAGCTGCTGTCTGCGTGGGAGAAGGGGCAACGGTTGCCGACAGTCGAGGACGTGTCGGCGATCCTCGCATTACTGGGAGTAACCGGTGAGCACCGAAATCGGATCCGAACATTGGCCCGGCACGCCCGCGAGTCCAACTGGCTTGTCTCGAGCACCGCCGGACCTCCTTTCGCGCTCACAACGCGCCTGAGCCTCGAAAGTACGGCAACGGCCATCACCGCATGGTCGCCGTTGATCGTTCCGGGACTGCTGCAGACTCCCGACTACATCCGCTCGATCATGGACAACGCCCCCGTAACGGTCGAGCAAGCCGACACACGGCTGCAGGTCCGGCTCAAGCGCCAGCGGATCCTCACCCGCCCGGATCCGGTGCGGTTCACCGCATTGCTCGGCGAACATGCGCTCCACGAGAATTTCGGCGGCCCAGCGGTGATGTCCGACCAGATCGACCATCTCGTGAAGATGGCCGGGAGCACCAACATCCGCCTGCAAATCGTGCCCGCCGGCATCGGCTACCATCCTGGCCTTATCGGTCCGTTCGACATCTACGAGTTCGCCGATGCACCGCCGATCATCTCGGTCGAGCACACCAATTCGACCGCATTCCTCCACGATGAGTCTCAGACTGGGGAACAGAAGAAGCTCGCCAAGGTGATTCGTGGCCTGGCTTTGAGCGAAGACGCATCGCGAGACTTGCTACTGAAGACCGCACAATAATGGAGGCAATCATGAGTGTCTGGCGGAAGTCGTCGTACAGCGGCCACGAAGGCAGCTGTGTCGAGGTGGCGCTCGGGCGGGTCGTGGGCGTGCGGGACACCAAGGCGCGCTCGGCGGGTCAGCTCAGCGTTTCCGCCCGTGCCTGGGAATCCGCGCTGGCGCGGCTTCGGTCCCGCTGAGCCGGGCGTCGCGCTTCAACCGCGAGGCGAAAAGCCACGCGTACCCCAGGACGGCCAGCATGCCGCCCACCACCACGGCGAACGCGCCCCACAGCACGTCGTTCGTCAGCAGCACCACGAACGCCACGATGATCACCGCCACCGCGAGCCCGGTCGTGATCGTGAAGTTCCGCAGCCGTCGGCTCACTTCGGCTTTCCCCAGCGCCATCACCCGAGCCTAGCTCGTGATCCGGGGTTCGTGCGCCACCACCGGGACGGCGTACGGCCACGGGTCGGACTCGTCGGGCGGGAAGAGCACGACCATGAACCGTCCCGCGCCGCCTGCTGAAGGAATGCGTAGAGCTCCTGCGACACAACAGGATCCGGCTGTGGTCGCGGTACCGGACGCTGACCTTGCTCGTGCCGGACCGGTTCTCCGGGGTGAAGATCAGCGCCTCGGCGAGCGTCGGCAAAACCCAGGACGGCGATCACCCCGGCGCCCAGCACCAGACCGAGCGCGATCCCGCCTGCGCCCTTCGGCACGTGCTCGACGGACGGCAGCGCGCCGGCGGCGGTGACCGTCGCGATGACGGCGACACTCGGCCAGCGGCCAGGCGCAGGTGCCGTAGTCCCGGAGCCGCTTGGTCTCGACGTACAACAGCGTCAGGAGGACACCCAGGCCCCCGCGACGGCGGCGGTCCGGCAGCGGCCGAGCACCAGCAGGACGACGACCGTCGCGACCTCGAGCGCACACCACAGCCCCACCACCACGTCACAAGCCCGTCGCATCCGGGCAGCGTACGCCCGCTCAGCGCGCCAGCAGCAGCGCGATGAGCGCCAGGGTCCCGGGCAGGACCTGCACGAAGAGGATGCGCTTGTTCGCCGTCGCCGCGCCGTAGAGGCCCGCGACGATCACGCACACGATGCCGTACAGCTTGAGCTGGAAGCCCGTCGGATCACTCGCGATGAGCCCCCACACGAGCGCGAGGGCCAGGAAGCCGTTGTACAGCCCCTGGTTCGCGGCCAGCGGCGCGCTCTCCTTCGCGAACTCCTCGGTGGTGCCGAAGGCCGCCCGGGCCCGCGGGGTCGTCCAGAGGAACATCTCCAGCACGACGATGTAGACGTGGATCAGGGCCACCAGCCCGACCAGGACGTCCGCGACGATCCTCACGCGTTCTCTTTCTCATCGGCCAGGAGCAGGCGCTCTTCGGTGTCGAAACAGGTGTGCGTGCCGGTGTGACAGGCCGGGCCGGTCTGGTCGACGCGCAGCAGGACCGTATCGCCGTCGCAGTCGATCCGCACTTCGCGGACGTGCTGGTAGTGCCCGGACGTCTCGCCCTTGACCCACAGCTTCTGCCGGCTGCGCGACCAGTATGTGCCGCGGCGGGTGGCCAGGGTGGCGGCCAGCGCGTCGTCGTTCATCCAGGCCATCATCAGCACGTCGGAGGTGGCGTGCTCGAGGACGACGGCGGCGATCAGGCCGTCGGCGTTGCGCTTGAGGCGCGCCGAGACGGCCGCGTCCAGGGTCATGCTTCGGCTCCCAGGATGTGCCGCTTGAGCGGCATCGAGTTCAGCAGGACGAATGCGTAGCCGTACCCGGCGAAGGACAGGCCGGAGAACAGCTTGTTGAACCACAGCGCCGCGCCGAGCAGCAGGAACGCGTGCAGCAGCGCGAACACCACGGTGACGACCAGGCCGCCGATGCGGGCGCTGCCCATCTTGAGCACCAGGCCGGTCGTCACGACGCCGCCGAGGATGAGCGCGAGCGCGGGCATCCGGTAGATCGCCAGGCCCGCCCCGGCGCTCAGCACGGGGATCAGGTCGAGCAGCGCCCAGGCGACCGGCAGGCCGACCAGCAGGCCGGCGACGACCTTGACCTCGACGGGGGCTTGCCAGGACCTCATCGGACCTCGACCCCGCCTTCGCGCAGCGCGTCCTTGACGTCGCCGATCTTCAGCTGTCCGAAGTGGAACACGCTGGCCGCGAGCACGGCGTCCGCGCCCGTCCGGACCGCGGGCAGGAAGTGCTCGAGCGCCCCCGCTCCCCCGCTCGCGATCACCGGGACGCGCACGGCCTTGCGGACCAGCTCGATGAGCTCGAGGTCGAAGCCGTTCTTGGTGCCGTCGGCGTCCATGGAGTTCAGGAGGATCTCGCCGACACCGAGCTCCTCGCCGCGGGCGGCCCACTCGACGGCGTCGATGCCGGTGCCGCGGCGGCCGCCGTGGGTGGTGACCTCGAAGCCGGACGCGGTCGGCTCGCCGCCCTCGGGCACGCGGCGCGCGTCGACCGACAGGACGATGCACTGGGCGCCGAACCGGCGTGAGGCCTCGTGGAGGAACTCCGGCCGGGCGATCGCGGCGGTGTTGATGCTGACCTTGTCCGCGCCCGTGCGCAGCAGCCGGTTGACGTCGTCGTTGCTGCGGACGCCGCCGCCGACGGTGAGCGGGATGAACACCTGCTCGGCGGTGCGGCGGACGACGTCGTAGGTGGTCTCGCGGTCGCCCGAGGACGCCGTGACGTCGAGGAACGTCAGCTCGTCGGCCCCTTCGGCGTCGTAACGCCGGGCCAGCTCGACGGGGTCGCCGGCGTCCCGCAGGCCGGCGAAGTTGACGCCCTTCACGACCCGGCCCGCGTCGACGTCGAGACAGGGGATCACCCGCACCGCGACAGACATGCCCACCAGCGTAGTCAAGAGCGTTCTAAGCTCGGCCAATGGCACGGGCGGGGCGGCGGCCGGGGCAGACCGACACGCGGGAGAAGATCCTCGACGCGGCGCGGCACCGGTTCGCCGAGCTGGGGTACGACGGCGCGACGGTCCGCGGGATCGCCGCCGACGCGGGCGTCAACGCGGCTCTGCTGCACCACTTCTTCGGCAGCAAGCAGCAGCTGTTCGCGGCGGCGATGAACCTGCCGGTGAACCCGGCCGAGCTGGTCCCGCTGATCCTCGCGGGCCCGCGTTCCGGCCTGGGCGAACGGCTGGTGCGCGCGTTCCTGGCGGTGTGGGCGTCGCCGGAGGGGCGGACGCCGTTCGTCGCGATGCTGCGCGCGGCGGCGACGAACGAGCAGGTCGCGCTGATGATGCGCCAGTTCATCGAGCGCGCGGTGCTGGCCGAGGTGGCGCGGGCGCTGGAGGTGCCCCGCATTCGCGTGACGGGGATCGCGGCGCAGATGATGGGCGTCGCGCTGCTGCGGTACGTGATCAAGCTGCCGCCGCTGGCCGAGGCGTCCGACGAGGAGATCGTCGCGCTGCTGGCGCCGGTCGCGCAGTACTACCTGGATCCGGAAGCCGACCCCTCGTAGGCCGGCGCGTTCACCTCGCGGCCATCCGATTCGTCTACTTTGCCGCGCGTGCGCAGACTCCTCCCGGTGGCCGTCGCCGCCGCCACCCTGCTGACCGCCGTCCCCGCCTCCGCCACCCCCCGCGACCCGTCGCCGGTGGTGCAGACCCAGACCTTCGGGGAACCCGCCGACGCCGACGACCCGGCGATCTGGGTCCACCCGCACGACCCGTCCCGCAGCATCGTGCTCGGCACGCTGAAGGAAGGCGGCCTCGCGGCGTTCGACCTCGACGCGCGGACGCTGCAGGTCGTCCCGGCCGGGCCCGGCGGGCGGTTCAACAACGTCGACGTCCTGGGCGACCTGGCCGTGGTCAGCGACCGCGGCCAGGACCGGATCCGCGTCTTCCGCATCGACCCCGGCCACACGCCGGTCCTGCGGGACGTGACCGACCCGGCGGCCCCGCCGGTGTTCGGGGCCGAGCTGTCCGAGCAGCGAACGGCGTACGGCCTCGCGGCGGGCCGCGACCCGCGCACCGGCGTCCGCTGGGTGGCCGTCACGCAACGGCACGAAACGCGCGTGGCGCTGCTGCGGCTGGTCGACCTGCCCGGCGGCAAGATCGGCACGGCGCCGCTCGCCACGGTCGACCTGCCCGCGTCCTTCCGGCTGCCGGACGGGGGCACGTGGTCGCCGTGCGAGGAGCCGGGCGAGCGGCCGCAGCTGGAGGGCTCGGTCATCGACGGCCGGGTGCTCTACACCGCCCAGGAGAACGTCGGGATCTGGCGGATCCCCCTGTCGAGCGGCGGGTTCGGGCGGCCGGAGCTGGTCGACCGGGTGCGTTCGTACGGCGTCCCGGCCCGGTGGGACGCCGCCACCGAAGAGTGTGTGCCGTCCGGACCGGACCCCGGCTTCGGCGGCCAGTGGCTGGAGGCCGACGCGGAAGGGGTGGCGGTGGCCGGCCCGAAGCTGTTCGCGTCGAGCCAGGGCGACTCGCGGTTCGTCGTCTACGGCGGCAAGCGCACGCGTGACCTGCGGATCGTCGCCGGCCGCGGCACGGACTCGGTGGAGCACTCCGACGGCTCGGCCATCAGCACGGCCTATCTCGGCCGCCGCTTCCCGCGCGGCCTCCTGGTCGTCCACGACGGCGAGCGCGGCGACGCCGGCACCGGCTTCGCGTTCCTGCGGCTCGAAGACGTTCTTTAAATACATCTCACACCCGTGCATCAACCCCGCCCTCTCACGCGTCCATGGGGGTGACGAAGGGGACTGCGTGGGTTTCGAAGAGTTCGTGGCGGAGCGGCTGGACGGGCTGCTCCGCTACGCCACCGTCCTGACGAACGACCCGCACCTGGCGCAGGACATCGTCCAGGACGTGCTCCTGCGCGCCCAGCAACGGTGGGACGGCATCGACTCCCCGCCGACCTACGTGCGGCGGATGGTCACCAACGAGTACCTGTCGTGGCGGCGGCGGGCCGTGCGGCGCGTGGTGCCGAGCAGCCACGACGTCCTCGACGCGCTCGGCCCGCCGGAAGCCGACCCCTCGGCCGCCTACGACGAGCGGGACGCCATGCTCGGCCTGCTCGCCACCCTGCCGCGCAAGCAGCGCGCGGCGATCGTGCTGCGCTACTACGAGAGCTACTCCGACGCCGAGATCGCCGCCGTCCTGCGCTGCGGCGTCTCCACCGTGCGCAGCCAGATCTCCCGTGCGCTGGCCACGTTGCGCCAGGCCCCGCAGCCGACGGCCCTCACCACCGGAGACCACGCATGACCCGCAGCGACCACGACACCGAGACGCTGATCCGGGAAAGCCTGGACCGGCTCGCCGCCCGCGCCCCCGACGGCCACGCCGTCCGCGAAGCGCTCGCCCGGCGGACGCGGCGGCGCGCGCCCGTGCGGCTCGCGCTGGTGGCCGCGGCCGTCGTCGCGCTGGTGGCCGGGGTGATCACCGGGACGCAGCTGCTCACGACACCGCCCGGCCTCGACCCGGCCGCCGGGCGCCCGGTGCTCGGGTACTCCCCCGGCTGGCTGCCGGACGGCTTCACCGAGCAGTACCGCGAGGGCGGTCCCGGCACCGCGCCGCAGGTCCGGCGCTGGTTCGCCGGGCCGGCGGAGGTCACGCTGTCGGCGTACTCGACCGCCGATCCCGAGTGGTCGCGGACCGCGCTGCGGATCGCCGCGCTCAAGGACCAGACGCTCGTGCACGGCCGCGTCGCCATGGTCACCGGCGACGCGGAAAGCTCCGCGCTGCTCACCTGGCTGGCCGACGACGACCACGTGCTGACCGCGCGGGTCTCGGGGGTCCCGGACGCGCGCGCGGTCGCCCAGCGGATCGCCGACGGCGTCACGACACAGGCCGTCGGCGTCCGCGGTGAGCTGCGGTTCGGCCCGCTCCCGGCCGGGCTGGCCGAGCGCTCGGCCGCGGTGAAGGGCACCGGCCCCGCCGACGGCTCGACCGAGCTGACCGCGGCGGCCCCGGGGCGGGCGCCCGTGCGGGTCACGGCGAGCGCGGGCTCCCCCGGTGTCAACGGCGCCGCGCCGATCGCGGTCCGCGGCGGGCCGGGGTTCTGGCTGGCGCCCGCGAACGGCCAGGCCGGGACGGTCGCCGTCCGCCTGCCGTCGGGCCGGTGGCTGACGGTCGCCGGGACGGAACCGCAGGCCGAGCTGGTCGCCGTCGCCGACGGCGTCCAGCTCGACCCGGCGCCCGACTACCGCTGGCTCGGGCGGCCTACCAGCTGACCGCCGGGAACCAGATGATCCCGAGCCGGCCGAGCACGCGGACGTCCCAGTAGAGCAGCGTGAACGTGCCGCCGACGAGCAGCGCCGCGCCGGTCACGGTCGCGATCCGGGCCGGCTTCGCGGCCAGCCAGCGCTGCACGCGCCCGCCCGTCGCGTGCGTCAGGATCAGGAACAGCACACCCATGATCACGATGTTGCCCAGCGACTGCAGGGCGAACGCGGCGGCGCCGTAGAAGACGTTGTGCTGCTCGGCGGCGCTGCGGAACATGATCCGGAACAGCGGGTACGGCCGGCCGATGAGGAACCCGCCGATGAGCGCGCCCATCAGCACCAGCGGCGCGGCCGGGTGGCGGCTGACGAAGCCGGCGAACGGGTTGTGCAGGATGCCGAGCGCGATCAGGCCCATCACCAGGAACACGAGCCCGACCACCCCGAAGGCGATCATGGACTGGATGCTGCGCGGGGTGAGCCCGCTGCCGGTCGCGGTGGAGAACTGCGGCATGCGCGTGCCGACCAGCGCCACGACCACGCCGTAGACGACCGACACGGTGAGCATGCCGGCGGCGATCCAGCCGAGCGGCTTGAGCGTGGTCGCGAAGCGCCGTTTCTCCCCGGCCTGGCCGCCGACCAGCGGGGCGACCGCGCCGAAGGCGGCGATGTTGCAGGCCGTGAAGGAGCCCGCGAGGCCGGAGACGAACGCGAACAGCGTCCCGGCGAGCACGCCGCTGATCGGGGTCGCCTTGGCGTCGTACCCGAGCAGGCCGTTCGCGACGCTGTCGCCGATCACGGAGTCGACGAACGGCGCCGACCACAGCGCGGTCAGGGCGAAGCCGGCGAGGACGGCGACGAGCGCGATCACGGCCCGGCGCGAAGGATACGGCCCCGCGCCGAAGAAGCCGGCCTGCGGATGTACGGGGACTTCGTGGGTGACGGCCATCAAGTCTTCCCTCCAGTGTGCGGGTAAACCCAGCCGTTCGATCGTCGCAAGAAGGAGTGTTGAAGCGCTTCTGCCGATGTGCCCCATCCGGTTGCGCCGGGTGCGTGCTTGACGCGGACTTCACCTCGGGCGCAGAATTAAACACATGACTAATTCTGCGCTCGTGGTCTCCGGGCTGCGGGTCCGGCGCGGCGGCCGGCCGGTGGTGCGCGACGTGAGCTTCGAAGTGCCCCGCGGCAGCGTCACCGGGCTCCTCGGCCCGAGCGGCTGCGGCAAGACGACGCTGATGCGGGCCGTCGTCGGTGTGCAGATCGTCGAGGGCGGCGCCGTCACCGTGCTGGGCCTGCCCGCCGGCAGCCCGCCGCTGCGGCGCCGGATCGGCTACGCGACGCAGAACCCGGCGATCTACGCGGACCTGACCGTCCGGGAAGCCTTGCGCTACTTCGCCGCGGTGCTGCGCGCACCGGCGTCCGATGTGGACAGAGTGATCGACGAGGTCGGGCTGGCCGACCGCGCCGGGAAGCTGGTCGGCTCGCTGTCCGGCGGGCAGCACAACCGCGCGAACCTCGCCGTCGCGCTGCTCGGCGAGCCGGAGCTGCTGGTGCTCGACGAGCCGACCGTCGGGCTCGACCCGGTGCTGCGCGACGAGCTCTGGACGTTGTTCCGCCGGCTCGCCGACGCCGGCGCCACGCTGCTGGTGTCCAGCCACGTCATGGACGAGGCGGCCCGCTGCGACCGCCTCCTGCTCATGCGCGAAGGCGCGCTGCTGGCCGACGACGCGCCGCTCGCCCTGCGCGAGCGCACCGGCGCCGCCGACCTCGAAGGGGCGTTCCTGCACCTGGTGAGGGCCGCGTCGTGAACCCCGCGCTGACGCTCGCCACGACCCGGCGCATCCTGACGCAGCTGCGGCACGACCCGCGCACCGTCGTGATGCTGGTCCTCGTGCCGACGCTGCTGATGATCCTGCTGCGGTACGTGTTCAACTCGCCGCTGGTGTTCAGCCGCGTCGCGCCCGCGCTGCTCGGGGTGTTCCCGTTCCTGATCATGTTCCTGATCGCGTCGATCACGACGTTGCGGGAGCGCACGACGGCCACCCTCGAACGCCTGATGACCCTCCCGATCGGCCGGCTCGACCTGCTCTTCGGGTACGCGCTGGCGTTCGGCTCGATCGCCGTCGTTCAGGTGGCGCTCGCGGCCGGCGTTTCGTTGTGGTGGCTCGGCCTCGACCTCGCCGGGTCGGTGGTGATGCTGCTACTGATCGCCGTCCTGGACGCGTTGCTGGGCATGGCGCTCGGGCTGTTCGTCAGCGCGTTCGCGCGCACCGAGTTCCAGGCCATCCAGTTCATGCCGGTGTTCGTGCTGCCGCAGATCCTGCTGTGCGGGCTCTTCGTGCCCCGCGCGGACATGGGCTGGCTGCTGCGGTGGCTGTCCGACGTGATGCCGTTGTCCTACGCGGTCGAGGCGCTGACGCGCGTCACGGCGTCGTCGACGGTGGACGCGGTAATCCTGCGGAACCTGCTGGTCGTCGCGTGCTGCGCGCTGCTGGCCCTGGTGCTCGGCGCGGCGACGTTGCGGCGGCGCACGCCGTGACTACCGTGGGCGCATGGCTTCCGAAACGGACCGGCTCGCGGCCGAGCGCTACGTCGTCCTGACCACGTTCCGCCGCGACGGCCGCGCCGTGCCGACCCCGATCTGGGTGGCCGGCGAGGGCGGCGAGCTCGTCTTCAACTCGGTGCGGGACACGGGCAAGGTCAAGCGCATCCGCAACAGCGGGCGCGTCGAGGTCCAGGCGTGCGACCTGCGCGGCAAGAAGACGCACGGTGCCGTCGCGAGCGGGCAGGCGCGGCTGCTGGACCTCGACGAGACCCAGCGGATCCAGCAGGTGATCGGGCGCAAGTACGGCGTTTTCGGGCGGGTGTCGATGTTCTTCTCGAAGCTGCGCGGCCCGGCCGACCGGACGATCGGGATCGCCGTCAAGCTGGACGACTGAAGCTGCGGAAGCCGCGGCGCAGGTAGTTCGGCAGCGCGTTCGGGTGATCGAGGGTCGAGGTGTGCAGCCAGACGCGCCGCGCACCCGGCACCGCCCACGCGTCGGCGACGACGAGGGTGAGCGCGTACCCGCCGAGGCCTTTCCCGACGAACTCGGGCAGCAGGCCGAAGGTGGTGATCTCGACGTCCTCGTGGCGCCGCTCGAAGTCCGCGACCCCCGCGACCTCACCGCGGTACTCGATCAGCCGGTACCGGCGGTCCGGTTCGGCGAGCCAGGCTTCCCACGCCTCGTCGCTTCGCGAGGCGCTCGGCCACTGGTAGGGCGTGCCGATCCGGACGTGCAGCTCCCGGATGTCCGGCCCCGGCCCGGCGGCCCGCAGCGCGACGCCGTCGACGGGCGGCGCCGGGTTGAGCCGGTCGGCCGCGGTCATTTCGAGCTGGGTGACGATCTCCTCCACCGCGGCAACCTACGGGCTGCGGGTGCCGCTGTCAGCCGCTTTTCGGTCGCTTCGGCCCGCCGCGTCGTCACGCCGCCGCGCGCATCGCGGCCGCCATCGCCGCCGAGTCGTGGTCCGGTCCACAGCCCTCGACGATGACCAGGTCACCCGGGATGTGGTCGGCCCGCAACCGCAGGATCGCCTGGTAGGCGGGCGAGTCGTACCACTCGTGCGCGGCGGCGGCGCTCGGGAACTCGATGATCACCAGCGCGCCCGGCCACTCCCCCTCCTTCACCACCACCGGCGCGCCGTGCACAACGAACCGGCCGCCGAAGGGGTCGAGCGTCGCCTGGATGCGTTCGAGGTACTGGAAGACCTCCTCCGCGAGCACGGCGGGCGGGCGGAGGTGGGCGAGTCCGTAGGCGGTCATGACGTTCCTTTCGTTGGCTACGAAGGAATCCTGTCGCGCGCATCGCCCGGCGTCGATTACGCCGGAGGTAATACCGCGGCCGCGCGGAAGTCGCTCGGCGTCACCCCGCGGACCCGCTTGAAGGCCGCGCTGAAGCCGAACGGGTCGGCGTACCCGACGGCGCGGGCGGCGTCGGTGACCGTCGAGGAGCCGGCCAGCAGGTCGGCCGCCAGCGTCATGCGCCAGTGCGTCAGGTAGGTCAACGGCGGTTCGCCGACCAGCTCGGCGAACCGCTTGGCCAGCGTCGAGCGGGACACCCCGGCGCGCCCGGCCAGCGTCCCGACCGTCCACGGCGCCGCCGGTTCCGCGTGCAGCAGGCGCAGTGCGTGGCCGACCACCGGGTCGTGCTGGGCCGCCCACCACGCCGGGGGCTCGCCGCCGGGCCGGTCGAACCAGTCGCGCAGCGTGCAGACCAGCATCCAGTCCAGCAGCCGGTCGAGCACCACCTGCTGGCCCGGCGTGTCGACGGCGACCTCGGCGGCGAGGTGGTCGAGCACGGCGTCGCCCGTGCCGCCACCGGGCACGCGCAGCACCACCGGCAACGCCTCCAACAGCCGTCGGCTCAGCTCGCCGCGCACCGGGTAGGCGCCGACGATCAGCGTGGTCGGGCCGCCGGTGGTGTCGTGCCAGCCGAGCCGGTGCCGGGTGCCGCCCTCTTCCGGCGTCGCGCAGAACTCGCCGCACGCGACCGGCTCGGCGCGGGTGCCGGGCTCGTCGACGAAGGTGAACGTCGCCGGCCCGCGCACGATGATCGTGTCACCGGCCCGCAGCGGCTCGGGCGGCTCGCCCTCGGCCACGATCCAGCCCGACCCGCCGAGGACCGTGCACAGGGTCAGCGGCGCGCCGTCGACGAAGTGCAACGCCCAGGGCGGCGAGAGGGCCGAGCTGCCGAACAGCGAGCCGTGGGCCCGCACCCCGCGGATCAGGTCACTGAAGGCGTCCACCTCACCGAGGCTAGACGAACGGACAGGCGATCCGGCTTCTCACCCATGGAATCGTCCGAACCGGGCCGGTTGAATCGGGGGCATGCTCACCCCAGACGACCTCGAGTTCCTCCACCGCCCACTGCACGGCTTCCTCACGGTGGCCGGCGGCGAGCCCCGGCCCGTGTGGTTCGAAGCCACCGACGACGGCACGATCCAGCTGTTCACGGAACCGGACGCCCTCAAGGTGCGCCGTGTGCGCCGCGACCCGCGCGCCTCGCTCGTCGTCGCCGCGCCGGTGGGCGAGCGTGAACGCTGGGTGTCGGCGGCGGGGAGCGTCACCCTCGAACCGGAGGGCGCGCACGACCTCGCGTCCCGGCTGGCGGCCCGCTACTGGGATCTCGAGGACCCTGTGCGCGCGAAGGACCTCGCGGAGATCCTCGCGACGGACCAGCTCCGGCTGGTCATCCACCCGGAGCGGGTCCGCCGCTACACGTACTAGACCTTCGCGACCGCGGCCAGCGCCTCGGGCAGCGTGAACGCCCCGGCGTACAGCGCCTTCCCGACGATCGAGCCCTCGACGCCGTCGGAGGCCAGGCCGGCCAACGCGACCAGGTCGGCCACGCTGGACACCCCGCCCGAGGCGATCACCGGCGAGTCGGTGCGGGCGACGACCTCGCGCAGCAGGTCGAGGTTCGGGCCCTGCAGGGTGCCGTCCTTGCTCACGTCGGTGACGACGAAACGGGACGCGCCGTCGCGGTCCAGGCGCTCCAGGACCTCCCAGAGGTCACCGCCGTCGGAGGTCCAGCCGCGGGCCGAAAGCCGGTGGCCGGCCTCGGTGATCCGCACGTCGAGGCCGATCGCGACGCGGTCGCCGTACTCGCCGATCACCCGCGCCGTCCACTCCGGGTCCTCGAGGGCGGCGGTGCCGAGGTTGACGCGGCGGGCGCCGGTGGCCAGCGCGGCCGTCAGCGACGCGTCGTCGCGGATGCCACCGGAGAGCTCGACCTGGACGTCGAGCTTGCCGACGACCTCGGCGAGCAGCTCGCGGTTGCCGCCCTTGCCGAACGCGGCGTCGAGGTCGACCAGGTGGATCCACTCGGCGCCGTCGCGCTGCCAGGCGAGCGCCGCGTCGAGCGGGCTGCCGTAGGAGGTCTCGGTGCCGGCCTCGCCCTGGACGAGTCGCACGGCCTGGCCATCGGCCACATCAACAGCGGGAAGCAGCGTGAAAGTCACGCCGGTAACTGTAAGGCGGAGACGCCCGTCACCCGGTCAGAGGGTCGCGAGCCAGTTGCGCAGCAGCTGCGCGCCGGCGTCACCGGACTTCTCCGGGTGGAACTGGGTGGCCCACAGCGGCCCGTTCTCGACCGCGGCGACGAAGTCCTCACCGTGGTTCGCCCAGGTCACCTTCGGCTCCTGACCGGCCAGTCCCGACTCCAGCTCCCACGTGCGGGCGGCGTAGGAGTGCACGAAGTAGAAGCGCTCTTCGGCGTCGAGACCCGCGAAGAGCTGCGAGTCCGCCGGCGCGCGCACGGTGTTCCAGCCCATGTGCGGCAGCACGTCGGCCTTCAGCCGGTCGACGGTGCCGGGCCACTCCGCCGTGCCTTCGGTCTCCTCGCCGTGCTCGACGCCGCGGGAGAAGAGGATCTGCATGCCGACGCAGATGCCGAGCACCGGACGGCCGCCGGCGAGGCGCTTGCCGATGATCCGGTGGCCCTTCACCGCCAGCAGCCCCGCCATGCAGGCGGAGTAGGCGCCGACCCCGGGCACGACCAGGCCGTCGGCCTCGACCGCCGCATGCGGGTCGGCGGTGACCTCGACTTCGGCCCCGGCGCGCGCCACGGCGCGTTCGGCGGAGCGGAGGTTGCCGGAACCGTAGTCGAGGATCACCACACGAGACACGCACCCAGCGTAGCCGTCGCCCTCAGCGGCGTTCGAACGAATAGACGTCCGTCACGGTGTTGCACGGCGCCGGCGGCACGACCTCGACGCGCAGCACGCCCGCGTCGTAGTCGACGCCTTCCGGCGTGAACGTGCCGGTGCAGGTGCTGACCAGCGGAACCTGGCTGATTTCGTGCACCTTGGCGGTGACGTCCCGGCCGTTCAGAGGCCGCGCGAGGTCGACCTGCAGCAGCTGCAGGTTCGTCGGGTAGAGGTCGTTGTTCGGGTCGGACGTCGCGCAGACCAAGCGTGTCGGGCTGACGAAGTCGCAGCCCTGGGCGCTGCGGATGTGGTGGTCGAGGTGGATCCGGGCGGCGACGGGGAGGTCACCCGCGGTCTTCGGGCCGCGCGGGTTGAGGAACGGCGTCGCGGAGACGTAGAAGCGGTCGGTCTCGCCGAGCGGGCCGGAGACCAGCCACTGGCCGTCGGGGGTGGCCGCGACCTGGGCGTTCGCGTTGGCGGCGGGCTCGTCGGCCTGCAGCGGGTGGACGAACTCGGTCGTGGTGCCGTCCGGCTTCGTGACCAGGTACATCTTCTTGGTCGGCGTCGGCGTGACGGTGTCCTGGTAGACGTCGAAGACGTACCCGCGCAGGGAGTCGGGGTCGCCGACGTGGCCCCAGCCCTCGTCCTTGAGCGGCTGCGGGATGGTCGCGCCGTTGCGGTAGACGATCTCGGGCGGCTGCCCGGGCAGCCGGAGCGTGGTGATGCCCTCGCCGCTGACCCGGTTTTCGGCGGTGGTGTGCCCGACCTGGCGCCAGCGGGCGTCGTGGGCGGACGCGACACCGGTGGCGGTGAGCAGGGCGGCGGTGGTGAGAGCGAGCAGACTGGCCGCGCGCATGTGCGCTCCTCGGAAGTAGAGGCCATGGCGGCGGCGACGCGATTCTGCCATGGGTGGGTGACGGCGCGGAAGAATCTTGAAGAGACACGTTTCGCCGTCCCGGCAGCTGGGTATCCAATCACTCGATTGTGTGAGGTCAGCCTCCACGACCGGACGCCAGGGAGGCGTACATGGCCGAGGACGACGTGCTGTCCCAGATGTTGCACGCCTGGCGCGACGACATCGAGAGTGTGCCGTTCCCGCAGTTCAGCGAGCTGCTGATCCCGCGGCAGCAGACCCGGCCGCGGCGCTCGCCGACCGCGTCTGCCGTCCGCGTGACGAACGCCACTCGGGGAACAGACGCCTGACTGTGGTTTCCTGCGAGGGCCGCACCGACGCGTCCCCCTTGGAGCCCTCATGAGCCGCACTCCGGACCCGCACGACTTCCTGGACCTCGACGCCGGGCTCGCCGAGGAAGAACGCGCCATCCGCGACGCCGTGCGCGCGTACGCGAAGGACAACCTGCTGGACGCCGTCGCCGACTGGTACGAGACGGGCGTGCTCCCGGCCGCCGAGCTCGCGAAGGGCTTCGGCTCGCTGGGGCTGCTGGGCATGCACCTGGAGGGCTACGGCTGCGCCGGGACCAGCGCGGTCGCGTACGGCATCGCGTGCCGTGAGCTCGAAGCCGTCGACTCTGGGCTGCGGAGCTTCGTCTCGGTGCAGGGTTCACTGGCGATGTACGCGATCCACAAGTGGGGCAGCGAAGAGCAGCGCAAGGAGTGGCTGCCGCGCATGGCCACCGGCGACGCGCTCGGCTGCTTCGGCCTGACCGAGCCGGACGCGGGCAGCGACCCGGGCTCGATGCGCACGCGCGCGGTGCGCGACGGGTCCGACTGGGTGCTGTCAGGCACGAAGATGTGGATCACCAACGGAACGGTCGCCGAGGTCGCGGTCGTCTGGGCCCAGACCGACGACGGCATCCGCGGTTTTGTCGTCCCGACGTCGACGCCGGGGTTCACGGCGAACGAGGTCAAGCACAAGCTGTCCCTGCGGGCTTCGCTGACGGCGGAACTGGTGCTGGACGGCGTCCGGCTGCCTGCTTCGGCGGCGTTCCCCGAGGTCAGGGGGTTGCGCGGGCCGCTTTCGTGCCTGAACGAGGCTCGCTACGGAATCCTGTTCGGCGTCGTCGGCGCGGCACGGGCGTGTTACGAATCGGCGTTGGAGTACACGCTGGCGCGCTCGCAGTTCGGCAAGCCGCTGGCCGGGTTCCAGCTGACCCAGCGCAAGCTCGCCGACCTGCTGGTCGAGGTCAACCGCGCCGGCCTGGTGGCGCTGCAGATCGGCCGGCTGAAGGACGCGGGGTCGTTGCACCACAACCACGTGAGCTTCGGGAAGCTGGCGAACGTGCGCTCGGCGCTGGAGGTCGCTCGCACGGCGCGGACGATGCTCGGCGCGAACGGGATTTCGCTGGAGTACCCGGTGATGCGGCACATGGCGAACCTCGAGACGGTGCTGACGTACGAAGGCACGGAGGAGATGCACGCGCTGTCGCTCGGCCAGGCGGTGACGGGGCTGGCGGCGTTCCGCTGATCCGTTTTTGTCGGTGGTGGCCGGTAGCTTGCGGTCCGTGGACTTTTCTTCTTTCGAGACGGTGCTGGAGCTGCGCCGCTACACCCTGCACCCCGGGCGGCGCGACGAGCTGATCGAGCTGTTCGAGCGGGAGTTCGTCGAACCGCAGGAGGAGGCGGGAGCGCACCTGTTCGGGCTGTTCCGGTCTCCGGCGTCCCCGGACCAGTTCGTGTGGCTGCGGGGTTTTTCTTCGCTCGCTGCCCGGAAGTCGGCGCTGGAGGCGTTCTATACCGGCCCGGTGTGGCGTCGTCACCGAGACGCGGCGAACGCGACGATGGTGGACTCGGACGACGTGCTGCTGCTCCGTTCGGTCCGGCGTGGTCTTGCTTCGCCGCCGCCGGGTTCCGGTCTGTGTTTGACGGTCGGTGCTGCGGCTCCGTCGGCGTTCGCGGTGTTCGAGACGGAGCCGTCGCCGAACAACTTCCCCCAGCTGCCGGTGCGGGAGGACGGGCCGTTCACGGTGTCGTTCAGCCGTTCGGGTCCGGGGGAAGCCTTGGAGCCGACGACGCGGTCACTGCTCCGGTGAGAGCAGTTCGGTGAGCCCGTCGGGAAAGAGGATCTTGCTGCCGTCGCGGAAGTCCTCGGCGTCGACCCACCGAGCGGTGGCGGGGTCGTCGAGGATCTTCATCTCGTCTTTGGCGTAGAAGCCGGGATCGGTGAACTCGGCGTCGTAGAGGAAGGCGATCTCGTGACCGGCCTTGCCGCGCCAGGTGAAGACGTTCTCGAGGACACCGAGCCGTCCGCGGACTTCGATCCCGGCGTCGAGTTCTTCGAGGAACTCGCGTTTGAGGGCTTCCTCGCCCCGCTCACCGAACTCGATACCCCCACCGAGCGGCCGGTAGAAGGTCTGGCCGTCATCGCGGCCTTCGAAGACGAGCAACGCGTCTCCCCGCCGAATGATCCCGAGCGCGATCGGCCGAATACTGGACCCCATGGGGCCAACGCTATCGGCTCGCAGCTCCCGAAGCACGACCCAAACCAGCCACCTACCCCCCGAGACCGCCAGAACCCCGACGGCCACCCAGGCCCCACCACCACCCCCGAACCCCCCGGCAACCGCGACCACGACGATGCCCACAGCAGGCACCACCCAGGGCGAGAAGCCCATCCCCACCTCGTCCCACGTTGTCGACTGCACCTGAATGCTGGCCTAACATGGTCGGATCCTGGAGGGCGGGGTGAAGCGGATGTGGTCTCTGCGGCTGCTGCTCGCCCTCACCGGCGGGATGGCCGCACTCGGCTTCAACGACCCGCCCGCACGCATGCCCGGCCGGCGGCGGCGCGCCGGGGGCGGACACTGTCCGCGCGAGGGGTGCAGCGGGAGCCTGCGCCGGAACAACGACGGCGGATACACCTGCACGAGGTGCGGTCACCGCTCCGCCGGGACCAACCGATGAGTGCGCCTTCGTTCGCCGAAGGCACTCTGAACATCGGCAGCCGCATCGGCCGCTACTTCGGGCTCGTGAGCATGCTGCCCGCGCTGTTCCTGGTGCTCTGGTCGGCCGCGCTCGCGACGAGCGGCGCCTGGCAAGGGGCGCCGCACCCGGAGTGGATCGGGCCGCGCATCGGCGGCTGGTCGCTCACCGGTGTCGCCTGGCTGCTGCTGGCGAGCCTGGCGACCGGGCTCTTCCTGCATCCCTTGCAGTTCGCCATGACCCAGGTCCTCGAAGGGTATTGGGGCCACACCCGGCCGGCCCGCGCCTTTCTGCGCATCCGCATCGGGCACCACCGCAAGCGCGCACTTCGCGCGAACGACGACGCGACCCGCCTCGAGGACCTCCTCGAAGCCGCCGTCGTCAAGAAAGCCAGGCAGATCAAGCAAGTGGATCCGGGAATGCTCGCCGGATTGGACGAGGATGGGCGACGGCACGCGATCCTGAACTCCGGGCACGGCAACCGGCTGGGTGGGCTGATCGCCGCCTGGGACGCCGCGGCGCACGCGACCGAGCGCTACCCCGAGATCGAGCGGATCATGCCCACCCGGCTGGGAAACGCCCTTCGGCGCGAAGAAGACCGTGCCGGTCGGCAGTACGGTCTCGAGGCGATCTTGACCGTCCCGCTGTTCGTCCTCGTCTCAGCGGACAAGCACGTGCAGTACCTCCGGGACACCCGGCAGCAGATGGACACCTCGATCCGGCTGTGTGTCGTGTCCCTGCTCGGCGCGGCGGAAGCGGCCGCCTGCCTCGCCACCGACGGGTGGTGGCTGCTCATCGCCCTGGCTCCCTACGCGCTGGCGTACCTCGCCTACCGCGCCGCGGTCGCGGCGGCCGACGAGTACACCACCGCGGTCAAGAGCATGATCGACCTGAACCGGTTCACGCTGTACGAAAGCCTCAACGTCGAGCGTCCCCAGGACACGGCCGACGAACGAAGAACCAACCGGAAGCTCATGCGGTTGCTGGACGGCGAAGTCGTCGATCTCCGGTATCGCAAGCCCGCCGCCGGTACCCCCAGCACCGGCGGCACTGCCCCTACTCCCCCAGGAACTCCCTGATCGACAACGCCAACGACCCGGCATCCAGCCCATGCGCCAGATCATGGTCCGCAACATCCCCGTAAGTCCGCACCTCCGCATCCCGCCGCACCCCCAGCGACCGCAGCCGGTGCGGCACGTCCGACAGCGCCTCCGCCACCCAATGCGCCGACGTCCCCGCCAAATACGGCTCCACCAGCACCACCGAAGCAACAGAATCCACGGCCGCACGCAAACCCGCCCCGTCGAACGGCCGGATCGTCGACGCGTACAGCACCGTGACGTCAAGACCCGCCGTAGCCCGCAGCACCCGATCAAGCATCGGCCCCACCGCCACCACGACCCCACGCGAACCCGACCGCAACCGCGTGAAACCCACTCCCAGGTGCGGCGAAGAGTTCTCCTGCGCCGACAGCCGCAGGTAGACGCGGCCGTCGCCGGGGATGGACTCCAGGAGGAGGCGGCGGGCCTCGTCCGGGTGGCCCGGCACGTGGACCGTCCAGCCCGGCAACGAATCGATCAGCGCCACATCTCCCGGCGACTGATGCGTGCGCCCCGCCGTCGGCATGTCGTACGACGCGCCGTACGACACCAGGACCCCGCCGACGTCCTGGTGGGAAAAATCCAGCTTGATCTGCTCGAACCCGCGCTCCACCAGGAACGACGGGAACGTGTGCACGATCGGCCGCAGCCCCGCCAGCGCCAGCCCGGCGCCCGCGCTGACCAGCAGCTGCTCGCGGATCCCGACGTTGATCACCCGGTCCGGGTGCCGCCGCGCGGCGCCGGCCAGCTGCGCGGCGGAGATGTCGGCGAGCACGATCGCGACGTCCGGGTCGGCGTCGAGGATCTGCTCGGTGGTGGCCAGGAAGGTGTCCCGCATCGAAAGCATGTCAGCCCTTCGGTTCGACGACGGCGACCACGGCGAGCGGCCGGCCGGGGTGGGCGGTGGTGAAGGCGTCGTAGAGCGCGTCGTGGTCGCGGCCGGACACCGTGCGGGTCTCCCAGCCCTCGACCTCGAACCGGCGGGCGATGCCGCCTGGCCAACCGCGCGTCGAGGACTGGTTGTCGACCACCACGGTGGTCAGGTTCTCCAGCCCGAACCGCGCGGCGACGACGATCGCCTCGTGGTTGGAGCCTTCGTCGAGCTCGGCGTCGCCGACCAGGGTGACGACCTTCGACGTCAGCCCGCGGGCGCGCAGGCCCAGCGCCGAGCCGAGCGCGATCGGCAGCCCGTGGCCGAGTGAGCCGCTGGAGATCTCGACGCCGGGGATCCGCCGCCGGTCGGGGTGGTGGCCGAGCCGCGACACCGGGTCGGACCACGTTTCCAGCTCGGCTTCGTCGATGAAGCCCTTCGCGGTCAGCACGGCGTAGTAAGCCATCGGACCGTGCCCTTTGGACAGCAGGAACCGGTCGCGGTCGGGCTCGCGGAAGTTTTCGGGCGTGATGTCGAGCACGCGGTCGTAGAGCACCCACAGGACGTCCACAGTGGACTCGGCGGCGGCGAGGTGCTTGTCGTCGCCGGTCATCAGGGAGATCAGGCGGGGCAGCTCCGCGTGGCCCGGTTCGGTCGCAGTGGTCATGCCTCCGACGATGCAACCTCGACTAAACTCGAAGTCAAGGCTAGCCTGAGCTGGTGACGAGGCTCGCTGAACATCTCAGCATCGGACAGGTGGCGGACCGCAGCGGGGTTCCGCACACGGCACTGCGGTTCTACGAGGAGAAAGGCCTGATCAGCTCGGAGCGTTCGGCGGGCAACCAGCGCCGTTATTCACGCTCGGTGCTGCGCCGGATCGCGTTCATCCGCGCCGCGCAACGGGTCGGGCTCTCCCTGGAGGACATCAGCTCCGCGCTGGCGACGCTGCCCGCCGACCACGCCCCGACGAAGGCCGACTGGGCGCGCCTGTCCCGCGACTGGCAGCACGAGCTCGACGCCCGCATCGACGCCCTCCAACGTCTTCGCGACCGGCTCACCGGCTGCGTCGGCTGCGGGTGCCTGTCGCTGCGCAGCTGCTCGCTCTACAACAACGACGACGAGCTGGCGCGCTTCGGCCCGGGGGCCGGCAAACTGCGTCCCGCCGTCGAGGGTGGCATCTAAATCGGTTGCCCCGGGCGGGATCCTGGGGAGGAAATGAACGAGAAAGAAATGATCCGCATCTCGAAGCGGCTGGCGCTGCACCTGCGTCACGACCCCGCCGCGATCGGGCTCACCCTCACCCCGGACGGCTGGGCGCCGGTCGACGCGCTGCTGCGCGCGCTGAGGATCACCCGCGAGCAGCTCGACGAAGTCGTCGAGACGAACAACAAGCGCCGCTTCGCCTTCGACGAGACCGGCACGCTGATCCGCGCGAGCCAGGGCCACAGCGTCGCCGTCGAGCTCGGCCTGCCGGACACACCGCCGCCGGACGCGCTCTACCACGGAACGGTGGCGAAGTTCCTCGCCCCGATCCTGCGCGAGGGCCTGCGCCCGATGAAGCGCCACGCGGTCCACCTGTCGGCAACGATCGACACGGCGCGTGTTGTCGCCGCCCGGCGCGGAAAGCCGGTGATCCTGCGGGTGGACGCGGCCGCCATGGCCGCCGCGGGCCACGCGTTCCAGGTGAGCGCCAACGGAGTCTGGCTGACGGCCACAGTCCCCCCGACCTACCTCCACCAACTCACCTAACCCGCACCCATCCGGACGACACGCGTCCCTGCACGGACGACACGCGTACCCAGCCGGACGACACGTCGTGTCGACCCCACAATCACGCGTGTCGACCCCCTAATCACGCGTGTCGACCCGCCAATCACGCAAGTTCCGCCTCCAATCACGCGAGTTCCGCCTTCAGACACGCGAGACCCGCCCCGGATCACACGAGATCCGGCGCGGGTCACACGCGAGATCGGGCTAGGGCTTCGCGAGATCGGCTCGGGTCGCGAGTGTCGTCCGGCCGAGTACGCGTGTCGTCCAGTCAGGTACGCGTGTCGTCCGCCGGGGTTCGCGGAACTCGCGTGACTGGGCCCGGGACTGGCGTGATCAGAGACGGAACTCGCGTGATTGAACCCGAAACTCGCGTGATTGCGCACGGAACTCGCGTGATTGGGCGGGCATCTCGCGTGATCGGAGGGGCATCTCGTGATTGAGGGGGCATCTCGCGTGTTTGGGCGGGCATCACACGTGACTGGGGGGCATCTCGCGTGATTGGGCGGGCATCTCGCGTGATTGGGCGGGCATCTCGCGTGATTGGGCGGGCATCTCGCGTGATTGGGCGGGCATCTCGCGTGATTGGGGGGTCGACACGCGTGAGGGAAGGGTCGACACGTGGGCGGGGAGGGTCGACACGTGGGCGGGGAGGGTCGACACGTGGGCGGGGAGGGTCGACACGTGGGGGGGGAGGGTCGAGACGGGTGGAGGGGGCGAAAGGGGGTTAGGGGGTTGAGAGGGGGGTTAGGGTTCGGCGGCGGGGGCGGCCCAGGAGGCGGCGGCCTACATCGAGCAGTTCCGTGCGGAGCTCTTCGTCGCCGAGGCGGGCCAGGTCGGGGGAACCGCCGGCCATTGCGATGCCCGTCAGGGTCACCATCGCGTTGACGCGGGCCGCCGCGTCCGGGTCCGGGCCCGCCAGGATGCCGAGCAGTGCCTGGCCGAACCCCTCCATGCCACCGTGCGCGGACTTCTCGATCGCGCGGATCAGCCCCGGGTCGCTCGAGAACAGCGCCACCAGCGCCCGGTGGCGGATCACCAGGTCGATGAACCCCTCCAGCAGCAGGTCCACCTGCGCACCCCGGCGCTTCTGCGCGGCCGCGCGCAGCACCAGCTCGTCCAGGTCGCGGACACCGGGCTCGGCCACCGCCTCGGTGATCTCCGCCTTCGTCTTGAAGTGGTAGTAGACGGCCGCCTTCGTGATCCCCAGCGCGTCGGCGATCATCTGCAGCGACGTGCCCTCGACCCCGTGTTCGGTGAACAGCCGCAGCGCGGTGTGCAGCAGTCGGGTCCGGGTGTCCTCGGCCGGGCCGGCGGTCATTCTTCCTCCTCAGCGAGCGGTCGGAGCGTACGTCACTCCCTGTCGATCGGCAAACCGCTTACTTGCCGATCGGCTGGGATAAACCTTGCTGTTCGGCAAGTCACATACTTGCCGATCGGCTTGGAGGTCTCCTTGCCGATCGGCTAGCGTGGGTCGTAACCAGATGGAGTGAACCGACCCCTTTCGGGGGAAACGGAGCTGACGCGTGGCGACCTTCCTGTACCGGCTCGGCCGGTTGTCCTTCCGACGGCGAGCGCTGGTCGCCGCCGTCTGGGCGGCCGTCCTCGTGGCGCTCGGGCTGGGCGCCCTCACGCTTTCGGGCCAGCTGTCGAACTCGGTGACGATCCCCGGCACCGAGTCGCAGCGGGCCATCGACCAGCTGACCGAGAAGTTCCCGCAGGCCAACGCCGGGGGCGCGACCGCGCGCGTCGTGATCGAGGCCCCGGCCGGCACCTCGGTGACCGACACCAAGGGCAAGGCCACCGTCGAGGCCCTGGTCGGGCAGCTGAAGACCGCGCCCAAGGTCGCCGGCGTCGTGGACCCGTTCCAGGCGCAGTCGATCTCCCCCGACAAGCGCGTCGCGCTCGCCCAGGTCAGCTACGGCGCGAAGGCCTTCGAACTCACCGATGGTGACCGCGAAGCCCTCTTGAAGACCGCCGACGCGGCCCGCGACGCCGGGTTCACCGTCGAGTTCGGCGGTGACGCCGTGCAGGGTGTCCCGGCCACCGGCGCCACCGAAGGCCTCGGGGTCGCGGTCGCCGCCATCGTGCTGATCATCACCTTCGGCTCGCTGATCGCGGCCGGGATCCCGCTGCTCACCGCCCTCGTCGGCGTCGGCATCGGGATGGCGGGCATCCTGCTCGCCTCCGGCGTCACCGAACTGAACTCGAACACGCCGATCCTGGCACTGATGATCGGCCTGGCCGTCGGCATCGACTACGCGCTGTTCATCGTCTCGCGCTACCGGCACGAGCTCAGCATCGGCCGCGAACCCGAGGAGGCCGCCGGACGCGCCGCGGGCACCGCCGGCTCGGCCGTCGTCTTCGCCGGGCTCACCGTCATCATCGCGCTGGCCGGGCTCACCATCATCGGCATCCCGTTCCTCGGCCAGATGGGCGTCGCGGCCGCGGTCACCGTCGCGATCGCCGTGCTCATCGCGTTGACGCTGCTGCCCGCGATCCTCGGTTTCGCCGGCGCGAAGGTCGCCGGGAACCGCATCCGGCTGCGCCGCAAGCCGGTCGAACCGACGCACGGCGAGCGCTGGGCGCGGTTCGTCGCGCGCCACCGGATCCCGGTGCTGCTCGTCGCGCTGGCCGGGATGGCCGTGGTCGCGCTGCCCGCGCTCGGCATGCAGCTCGGCCTGCCCAACGACAGCACCGCCGCGCCGGAGTCCACGCAGCACAAGGCGTACGAGATCGCGAGCCGCAGCTTCGGCGAGGGCTCGAACGGGCCGCTGCTGGTCGTCGTCGACGTCGGCTCGAGCACGAACCGCCAGGCCGCGCTCGGCCAGGCCGCGGCCGACATCCAGAAGCTGCCCGACGTCGCCGCCGTCACTCCGCCGAAGGTCAACCAGACCGGTGACACGGCGTTGCTCACGGTGATCCCGAAGAGCGGCCCGAGCAGCACCCAGACCGAGGACCTGGTCGCGGCGATCCGCACCGAGTCGGGCACGCTGGAGAACGCGACGGGCGCGAAGCTGGCCGTCACCGGGCAGACCGCGGCGAACATCGACGTCTCCGCGAAGCTCTCGGACGCGATGCTGCCGTACCTCGCGCTGATCGTCGGGCTGGCGTTCGTGCTGCTCATGCTGGTGTTCCGCTCGGTCGTCGTCCCGCTGAAGGCGACGATCGGCTTCCTCGGCTCGGTCGCGGCGACGTTCGGCGCGGTGGTCGCGGTGTTCCAGTGGGGCTGGCTGACCGATCTGCTCGGTGTCGAGTCGACCGGGCCGATCATGAGCATGCTGCCGATCCTGCTGATCGGTGTCCTCTTCGGACTCGCGATGGACTACCAGGTGTTCCTGGTGACGCGGATGCGCGAGGAGCACGTCCACGGCGCGGAGCCGCAGGAGGCGATGGTCACCGGCTTCCGCCACGGCGCGCGGGTGGTCGTCGCGGCGGCGCTGATCATGATCAGCGTGTTCGCCGGGTTCGTGCTCGCGGAGTCGTCGCTGATCCAGTCGATCGGCTTCGCGCTGGCGTTCGGGGTGCTGGTGGACGCGTTCGTGGTCCGCATGACGCTGGTGCCGGCGGTGATGTCCCTGCTCGGCCGCGGCGCCTGGTGGCTGCCGAAGTGGCTCGACCGCATCCTGCCGGACGTCGACGTCGAGGGCGAGAAGCTCACGAAGCAGCTCGACGCCGCTCCGGACGACGACGAGCGCGAACTAGTGGGCGCGAGCCGCTAGCCGAAGAAGGCCCCTCCTCACCCGGGGGGGCCTTTTTCGGTTGCCGGCCGGGGGATTTCCGCGAGGATGACGTAGATGACGGGCCACCGCCTCCTCGACCTCCTTCGCGAGCTCCGGGCCACCGGCGCCGGACCGAGGTGGCAGCTCGCCGGACGGACGTGGCGGGCCACCGTGGTCGTCGACCCGCAACGCTGGCTGGGGTTGGAATTCGAGGCGTGGGACCCGGTGTCGGGCCGGCGCACCACGTACGACATCGACACGGACCTCTACGACATCACGCGGGCCGATCAGCGCGAGTTCGCGGCGGCGATCGAGCGCGACATCGTCGAGTTCCTCGACAACCTGCGGAAGGGGCTCGTGCTGCGCGGAAACGACGGGCGGAGGTTCGTGCTCGTCTTCCCGCTCGACGGGTCCTTCGTCCGGGTCGTCCAGGGCCGCTTCCTGACCAGCGCGTCGACGCACGCCGATCTCGCCACGGCTCAGGCCGGGAGCGACTACGTTCCGCTGGAGTGACCGGCCGGGGCTGGGGCTGTTCGAGGCGGCCCGCTAGCTGGCAAACCAGAAGATCGCGCCGCCGATGGCCAGCACGGCCGCGATGCCCAGGACCACCGCCATGAACTTCGCCGTCTTCCACGCCGAGTAGACCCCGCCCACCAGGAAACCGCCCAGGGCCAGCAGCAGGACGCCAACGACTTCTTTGCTCACGCCGGTTAGGGTGCCACATGCCGTTCGACGTGCTCGTGCTGGGCAGCGCCAGCCCCTACCCGCGCCCCGGCGAACCGTGCTCCGGTTACCTCGTGCGCGGTGCCGGCACCACAGTCTGGCTCGACGCCGGGCCCGGCACCCTGGCCGCGCTGCAGGAGCACACCATGCTGACCGACGTCGACGCGATCTGGGTCTCGCACCTGCACGCCGATCACGTCGCCGACCTGCTGCCCGCCGTGTACGCGCTGCTGTTCGCCGACCTGCGGCCGGTGCGGCCGATTCCGCTGTACGGGCCGCCCGGCATCGGCGAGCGGCTCGGCGCTTTCCTCACCAACGCCGCGGCGGCACCGATCGGGGAAGCATTCGAGGTGCACGAACTGCACGACGGTCACTTCGCCGCCGTCGGCGGGCTGACGCTGGCGACAACCGCGGTGGAGCACGGCTTTCCGGCGTTCGGCGTGCGCGTCACCGACGGCGACCGGGTGCTGGCCTACTCCGGGGACACCGGCCCGTGCGCCGCGCTCACCGATTTGGCCACCGGCGCCGACCTGTTCCTCTGCGAGGCCGATGGGCCCGAGCCGTCGGAAGTCCACCTGACGCCCGAGGACGCCGCACGGGCCGCCCGTGGCTCCGGGCGGCTCGTGCTGACTCACCTCGGCCCGTTCCTCACCGCCGGGGACGCCGTCGCGCGCGCCTCGGCCGTCCACTCCGGACAGGTCGAAGTCGCGACGCCCGGCGCGGTGTTCGCGGTTTAGAGCACGCCCTTCGTGGAAGGGATGCCGCCCGCGCGCGGGTCCGGCTCGGTCGCGGCGCGCAGTGCGCGGGCCACCGCCTTGTACTCCGCCTCCGCGATGTGGTGCGGGTCGCGGCCGTGGATCACCCGGACGTGCAACGCGATCTGCGCGTGGAACGCCAGCGAGTCGAACACGTGCCGCGTCAGGACGAACGGGTAGTTGTTACCGATCGTGAAGGTGTTGAACTGCTCCGGCTCCCCCACGTGCACGCAGTACGGCCGCCCGGAGACGTCGATCGCCGCGTGCGCGAGGGTTTCGTCCATCGGGATCCACGCGTCGCCGAAACGGCGGATGCCGCTCTTGTCGCCCAGGGCCTGGCGGATCGCCTGGCCGAGCACGATCGCCGTGTCCTCCACCGTGTGGTGCGCGTCGATGTGGACGTCGCCGGTGGCCTCGACCTTGAGGTCCAGCGAGCCGTGCACGCCGAACGCCGTCAGCATGTGGTCGTAGAACGGCACGCCGGTCGAGATGTCGACCTCGCCCGTGCCGTCGAGGTCCAGCTGCACGAAGATCGAGGACTCCTTGGTGGTCCGTTCGACCTTGCCGATGCGGCTCATCGGGCCACTTCCTTACTCGCCTCGAGAAAGGCGTCGTTCTCTTCCGGGGTGCCGATGCTCACGCGCAGGTGTCCGGGAATACCCGGGTCGCGGATCAGCACACCCTTGTCCAAATAGGATTTCCACGCCACCGAGGGCGCCGCGAACCGTCCGAAGAGGACGAAGTTCGAGTCGCTCGGCACCGGGTCGAATCCCAGGCCCGCCAACGCCTCCACGACGCGGTCGCGTTCGGCGGCCAGCTTGTGCACACTGTCCAAAGTGGCGTCTGCGTGCCGCAGCGCCGCCCGAGCCGCCGCCTGCGTCAGCCGTGAGAGGTGGTACGGCAGGCGCACCAGCTGCAACGCGTCGACGACCGCCGGGGCCGCCGCCAGGTAGCCCAGCCGGCCGCCCGCGAAGGCGAACGCCTTGCTCATCGTGCGGGAGACGATCAACGAAGCCGGGTAGTCGGCCAGCAGCTCCACCGCGCTCGGCTGCGACGAAAACTCCGCGTACGCCTCGTCGACCACGACGATCCCGGTGGCCGCGTCCAGGATCGCGCGAAGCTCGGAAAGCGGGATCGAGCCGCCGGTCGGGTTGTTCGGGCTGGTGACGAACACGATGTCCGGACGCCGCTCCGAGATGACCGCCGCCGCCGCGGCCGTGTCCAGCGTGAAGTCGTCCCGGCGCGGCGCCGGGACCCACTCGGTGCGGGTGCCGGACGCGATGATCGGGTGCATCGAGTACGACGGCTCGAAACCGAGCGCGCTGCGCCCGGGACCGCCGAACGCCTGCAGGATCTGCTGCAGGACCTCGTTGGACCCGTTGGCGGCCCAGACGTTCCGCTCGGTCAGCACCACACGCGTCGACACGCTGAGGTAGTCGGCCAGGTCGTGCCGCAGGGCGAGCGCGTCGCGGTCCGGGTAGCGGTGCAGCTCGGCCGCCTCCGCGCGGACCGCCTCCGCGACGTCCGCCACCAGCTTCGGCGGCGGCGGGTACGGGTTTTCGTTGGTGTTGAGCCGGACCGGGACGTCCAGCTGCGGCGCGCCGTAGGGCGACTTGCCGCGCAGGTCGTCCCGCAGCGGCAGCTCGTCCAGGGTGACCTCTTCGCCGATGGTCATCGGACCGAACCTCCGAAACGCGCCGTCACGGCCTCGCCGTGCGCGGGCAGGTCCTCGGCGTTCGCCAGCGCGACGACGCGGCCGGCGACCTCGCGCAGCGCGTCTTCGCTGTAGTCCACGACGTGGATGCCCTTGAGGAAGCTCTGCACCGACAGGCCCGAGGAGTGGCGGGCGAACCCGCCGGTGGGCAGGACGTGGTTGGAGCCGGCGCAGTAGTCGCCCAGCGACACCGGGGCGTACGCGCCGACGAAGATCGCGCCCGCGTTGCGGACCCGGGCGGCGACCTCGCGCGCGTCCGCCGTCTGGATCTCCAGGTGCTCGGCGGCATACGCGTCCACCACGCGCAGGCCGTCGTCCACTGTGGACACCAGGATGACGCCGGACTGCTTGCCGCCCAGCGCTTCGGTGACGCGCTCGGTGTGCTTGGTCGCCGAGACGCGCCCGACCAGCTCCTTGTCGACGGCGTCGGCCAGCTCCATCGAAGTCGTCACCAGGACGCTCGCGGCGAGCGGGTCGTGCTCGGCCTGGCTGATCAGGTCGGCGGCGACGTGCACCGGGTCGGCCGTCTCGTCGGCGAGGATGGCGATCTCGGTCGGGCCGGCCTCGGAGTCGATGCCGATCAGGCCGCGCAGCAGCCGCTTCGCCGCGGTCAGGTAGATGTTGCCCGGCCCGGTGACGACGTCGACCGGGGTCAGCTCGGTGCCGTCGGTGTCCGTGCCGCCGTACGCCAGCAGCGCGACGGCCTGCGCGCCGCCGACCGCCCACACCTCGTCGACGCCGAGCAGCTCGGCCGCGGCGAGGATGGTCGGGTGCGGCAGCCCGGCGAACCCGGCCTGCGGCGGCGAGCAGACGACCAGCGAGCCGACGCCGGCGAGCTGCGCCGGGACGACGTTCATCACCACGGTCGAGGGGTACACCGCGAGGCCGCCCGGCGCGTACAGCCCGACACGCTCGACCGGCACCCACTTCTCGGTGACCGTGCCGCCGTCGACGACCGTCGTGGTCACGTCGGTGCGGCGCTGCTCCGCGTGCACCTTGCGCGCGCGGGTGATCGACTCCTCCAGCGCGGCGCGCACCGCCGGGTCGAGCTGCGCGAGGGCCTGCGTGAGCCGCTCCCGCGGCACGCGCACGCTCATCGGGCGGACCTTGTCGAACTTCTCCGTGTACTCGAGGACGGCTTCGACACCGCGGTCACGGACCGCCTCGACCACCGGGCGCACGTGATGCAGCGCCGCGTCCACGTCGTATTCGGCACGCGGCAGCGTGGCGCGCAGTTCGGCGGCGGTCGGGACCTGCCCGCGCAGGTCGGTGCGGTTCAACATGCCCCCAGGGTACGAGGTCACGCCGAGCGGGTTTTCAGCGATACTCCCCGGTGACGGCGGATCCCAGCATGCAGGAGGCAGCGGTGGCGCGAATCGCGTTGTGCCAGGTCAACTCGGGTGACGAACCGGAGGCGAACCTGAAGCTGGTCCGCTCCGGGGTCGAGGCGGCCGCGGCCGAGGGCGCGCGGATCGTCGTCTTCCCCGAAGCGACCATGGCCCGCTTCGGCCGTCCGCTGGAGCCGGTCGCGGAGCCCCTCGACGGGCCGTGGGCGTCCGCGGTCGCCGCGGTGGCCGCCGAGCACGACGTCGTGGTCGTCGCCGGGATGTTCACCCCGGCCGACGCCGGGCGCGTGCACAACACGCTGCTGATCACCGGCGGCGGGCACCACCGCGGCTACGACAAGATCCACCTCTACGACGCGTTCGGCTTCGCCGAGTCCGACACGGTGGCGCCCGGCGCCACCTTGGCGACGTTCGAGCTGGACGACGTCGTCTACGGCGTCGCGACCTGCTACGACGTCCGGTTCCCGGAGCTGTTCCGCGCGCTGGCCGACGACGGCGCCGACGTCGTGCTGCTCCCGACGTCGTGGGGCGCCGGCGAGGGCAAGCGCGAGCAGTGGGAGGTGCTGGTGCGGGCGCGGGCCCTGGACTCCGGCTGCTGGGTGCTGGGCTGCGGCCAGGCCGACCCGGCGGCGACGGGCGTCACGGTGAACCCGAAGGCGCCGACCGGGATCGGCCACTCGCTGGCCGCGGACGGCTTCGGCCGGGTGCACGCCGCCGCGGGCGCGGCCCCGGAGATGCTGCTGGTGGACGTCGACCCGGCGGTGCCGGCCAAGGCCCGCACGGCGACGGGAGCCCTGGCCAACCGCAGGCTCTAGCGGAGCAGGCCTTCGCGGATCGCGACCCGGACGAAGCCCGCCCGGCGCCGCTCGCCCGTCTTGTCGCGGATGCGGTCCAGGTAGGACCGCACCGTGCGGACGCTGATGTTGAGGATCTCCGCGACGTCGACGTCCCGCTCGCCCGCCGCCACCAGCCGGAGCACCTGCTTTTCGCGCTCCGACAGGACGATCTTCGGGCCCGCGTGGCGCTCTTCGCTGTCCTGGATGATCATCCCGGCCAGCGTCGGCGACACGTACGCGTTGTCGTCGGCGATCGTGCGGATCGCGCGCAGCAGCTCGTCGCCGTCGACGTCCTTCGACAGGAACCCCTTCGCGCCCGCCTGCATCGCGCCGAGGACCTCCGGCTGCTCCGCGTGCGCGGACACCACCAGCACCTTGTGCCCCATGTGCCCCACCTCCAGGACCGCGGCCGCGTCCTGGACCCCGCGGAGCTTGAGGTCGAGCACGACCACGCTGCCGGCCGGCTGGTCCTGGACCGCGAACCGGGCCACCGAGTCGGCGACCGCGCCGAGCTCGATGTCCGGGGCCTCGGTCAGCACGCGGGTGAGCGCGTACCGGTAGAGCGGGTGGTCCTCGATCACGCCGACGCGGATCGACCGCGGCTGGCTCATTTGCGGCCGCCGCGCCGGGGGCCCGAGCCGCCGATGAGACCGCGCCGGATGGCCTCCTTGACCAGGCCCGGGCGCCGCCGCTCGCCCGTCTTGTCGCGGATGCGGTCGAGGTAGCCGCGCACCGTGCGGACGCCGATCCCGAGGATCAGGGCGATGTCGACGTCCCGCTCCCCCGCCGCCACCAGCCGCAGCACCTGTTCCTCGCGCGGCGAGAGCTCGACCTCGGCCGACGGCGCCGGCCGGTCGGCGTTGTCCTTCATGATCATCCCGGCGACCACCGCCGAGACGTACGCGCCGCCGCCGGCGACCGTCTTGATCGCGATCAGCAGCTCGTCGGCGTCGACGTCCTTCGACAGGAAACCGCGCGCGCCGGCGGCGATCGCGCCGAGCACGACCTCCGGCTCGGCCTGCGCGGACACCACGAGCACGTGGTGGCCGAGCTCGCAGACCTCCAGCACCGCCGCCGCGCCCGCCACCCCGGGCAGGCCCAGGTCGAGCAGGACCACGCTGCCCGGCGGCTGCCGGTGCACGTGGAACCGGGCGACCGAGTCGACCACCGCGCCGAGCTCGACGAAGTCGGCTTCGGCCAGCACGCGTTCCACCGAAACGCGGTACAGCGGGTGGTCTTCGATGACGGCGACCCGGACGCGCCCCTGGCCCAAGTCGTCTTCGGTCGAACGCTCTTCTGTCATGTGCACGACTTTCACCCCGTTCCACCCGACGGAGCCGGCTGCCCGGCCGTGGCCGGGTCCAGCGCGGGGCCCGTCGGCACCAATGCCAGCAAACTACCTGTGACCGGTGACTTGGCCACGCTTCCGTAGCCGAGCGACGCCAACGCCTGGGCGTTCACCACCGGGTACTTCCGGCCTGAGTCGGTCACCAGGTAAGTGGTGGCCGAGCCGGACTCGACGACGACGGCGCCCCCCGACGGAGGCACGAACACCTCGTCCGCCACCCTTGCTTCGGTCCGCATCGGGACCTGGATTGCCTTGGCGCCGGCGGGAAGCGGGAATTCGGCCGAAACGAGCAACCGGTTGCCCTGGATGCACAAGACCACCGAGTTCCCGGTGATCGGCGCCTTCCCCGGGATGCGGTCGGGGAAGGCCGCCGGGTCGGCCCCACCCGCGCGAGGAGCCCCGGCCTTCGGCGCGGCGGCGACGTCGGCCGCGCGCACCTCGACCGGCGCCGGCGGGCCCGGGTAGGCGGCGGCGTTGGCTTCGGTCGTCACCAGCAGGCTCGCCTCGGTCTGGCCGACCGGCTCGAGGCCGTCGCGGCGGACGACGTAGTACGAAGCCGCGGCGCCGGGCGCGGCCATGGCGTCCACGACGGCCAGCACCTGGCCGACGCGGGAGTCGTGGCCGCCGATCGACGGGCCCCGGTCGCCGGCGCCGTCGACCGGCAGCGCGGTGAGGTCACGCCCGGCCGGGACGGTGTCGATCCAGCGCGCGGACACCGCGATCGTCGGGTAGCTGTCGAACTGCAACGCCGTCGCGGCTTCGTCGGACAGCTTGTAGCGGCGGCCGCCGGCGAGCAGGAACCGGTCGCCCTTCGGCAGCCGGACGATCACACCCTGGTCCCGCGGCAGCTCGACCCCGGACGCGGGCGCGGCGAGCAGCACGGCGGTGCGCGGCTCGGCCGACGCGGGCGCGTCCTGCGTGGTGCGGCTGCAGCTCGTCCACGGCGTGGTGACCAGCGCGGCCGCCACCGGCACCGAGTCGGGCGCGCCCGGGATGCCGATCTGAGCGCCGCGGCCGGCCTTGCCGAGGTTCTCCGACGAGACGGACACGGTCGCGTCGCCGGCGCCGCCGGCCAGCAGCCGCGCGGAGGCGTAGTTGAGGACCGGGTGCAGCACGCCGTCGGCGCCGAGGACGAACCGCGCGCCGGTGCCCTCCTCGACGATCACCTTGCCGCCTTCCAGCCAGTCCTTGCCGCCGGAGGGGTTCAGCAGGCCGATGATCCCGAAGACGGCGGTGACCAGCAGCGCGGCCACGAGCCCCAGCACGGTGCCGAGCACGAGCCGGCGGCTGGGCGAGACGGGGTGGTTGGCGTCGGCGGCGACGAGCGCCGAAACGAGCCTGCGGCGGAGGAACTGGTACGCCTGGATCTGGTCCCGCTGCGTCCACACGCTGCTTAGCCCCCGGCTGTGTGCGTCGTCCCTGCTCGGCCCTCAGAGGCCTCGATGCTAGGCACCCGGTTGGCCGAAGGGGAGGGTAATTTTTACGCCCACGCGACATCTGGGGAGGCAGTAGCGTCGGAGACCCGGGGAAAGGGGAGCCCGTGTCCGTCCAAACCGCCGGCGCCGTCCGCCCGGCCCCGGCCCGGCCCGCGTCGGCGCCGCTGCCCTGGCTGCTGCCGGTCCGGCCGCTGCAGGCCGCGCTGTGGGAGATCGCCGCGATCGCCGTCCTGCTCGTGTGGACGGTCGACGCCGTCGGCCAGCCGGTGCGGATCGGCGTGAGCGTCGCCGCCGGGCTGCTGGTGCTGCTGACGTCGGTGCGCTTCGCCGGGCGGCACCTGGCCGGCTGGGCGCTGACCTGGACGGCGTACCGGCTCCGGCGTCACGACACGCGCCGCGAGAGCCCGGACCCGCTGATGTGCGTGGCCGGGCCGGTGAAGGTGCGCCAGCACGTCGACCGCGCGGGCAACCGCTTCGGCGTCGCGGAGGTCGACGGCGGCTGGAGCGCGCTGGTGCGCCTGACCCCCGGCACGGGCGCGCCGACGGCGCTGGTGGACATCCTGCGCGAGGCGTACCGCCGCACGGACGTCCCGCTGGCGTCGGCCCAGCTGCTGACGTGGGCGATCCCGCGCGGCGAGCAGGTGCTGCGGGTCCGCTGGCTGGCCGTCCGCTACCGCCCGGACCAGGCCCCGATAGCGGCCCTCGCCCGCGGCGGCGGCGACCTGGGCGCGCTGCGGAGCACGGCGTCGGCGGCGTTGAGCTTGATGGGCTCGCTGGCCGAGGCGGGGTACCAGAGCACGGTGCTCGAAGCCGGCGAGCTGGCGCAGGAGCTGCGGGTGGCGCTCGGTGTCCAGGGCGCGGCTTCGGGTGCGCCGGACCGGTGGAAGTCGTGGACGTGGGGGGAAGCCGCGCAGATGTGCTTCACGCCTCGGTCGTCGCGGGTGCTGGATGCGTCGGTGGCGGGGGCGGCGTTCACGGCGACGTCTTACACGCTGACGCGGACTCCGGGTGGGCGGGAGAAGGCTGAAGTGACGATCCGGGTGGGGGGTCGGCCCGGGGCTGCGGTGCCCGTGCCGGGTGCGGCGGTTCCGCTGCACGGGCGGCATGGGGCCGCGGTGCGGAAGACCCTTCCGCTGGCCCTGGACAGCTGAGCAGCGCCCCAAGGTGGCCTTGGGGCGCTCGGCGTCAGCCGCGGACGGCTTCGTAAACCCCCGCGATCATCCCCACAAAAGGCACCAGCGACAGCAGCACCAGGAACTCCGAGACGTCCAAAAGCCGCGACCAGTACGGCGAACGCAGCCCGCGCGCCACCCGCGTCGCGTAAACCAAACACACCGCCGCGGCCAAAACCACCGCGCAGCCGGCCGCGAAGATCGCCGTTCGCTGGCCTGAGGCCACCAGCCACACTCCCGCGGTCACCAGGCCGACGATCCCGAAACCGATGAGCACCAGCCGTTGCGCTCGGCGCGCGTACGAGCGGGACCGCAGGATCCACGCCACCCCCAGCAGCGCCGCCAGGCCCGCTTCCCACGGCCCACCCGTGGAAAGCACCACCGACGCCGCCAGGACGACCAGGCCCAGGCCTACCAGCAACCCCGTCAGGACGCCCTGCGCGTGCGACGTCCGGCCGAACATCTCCGTGCCGAGGGACGGCTGTTCGTCCGCGCGGAACGCCTCCATGTCGTCCGGGACGCGGGGCAGCGGCAGGCGGGCCAGGCGCAGGGCCAGCATCGGGGCCACCGCCGCCAGCGCCGTGGCCAGCACCGCCACCACCGACGCCGCCGCCACCGGGCGGACGCCCGACAGGAGCACCACGCCCGTGGTCACCGCGCCGAAGCCGGCCGCGACCGTGATCGCCACGAACCACGGCAGGCGGTCGGCCACCGAGACCGCCGCCAGGACGCCGTACACCGTCACCGCCGCGAGCCCCGCCGCCAGCGGGCCCGCCGACAGCGAGAACAGCGGGTGCGGCGGCAGGATCGACATCCCCGCCAGCAGCGCCACGCCGACCCCGGCCAGCGACCCGGCCGCGCCCGCTTCGGCGTCGCCGTACGCGCGGCTCAGCGCGCCGCCGCCGAGGAGCAGCACCAGCGCCAGCAACCCCGTCCCCACCGGGGCCAGCACACTGCCGGACGCCGCCGACTGCACCAGCAGCCCGCCCGCCAGCAGCAGCACCACCGCCGCCACCAGGCCGGAACGCCGTGCCACCGAAGGACTCCAGCCCCCGGACGAGTCGGCGACGCTGGCGATCGAGTCGACGACGTCGTCGAACAGCAGCGGACCCCGCGGGCGTTCCCGCGGGGTCAGGTGGAGGACTTCGCCGTCGCGGATCTGGGCCGCGGCGACGCTCAGGCCGAGCGCCAGTGGCGCGCCGCCGAGGCGGGAGAGCACCCAGCCCGGATGCTCCGCCGACGCCTGCCCGGCGGCGCCGGCCAGCCGGACCAGCTGCGGCACCAGCTCGGCGAACGTCGACTGCTGTGGCAGCGCGACGTCGACGCGGGCCCGGGGCGTGACCACCGTGACCCGGCGCGTCGTCCCCGTGAGAGACGCGGTGGTCATCAGACGTTCTTCGCGGCCGAGATCACCGGAGCGAACTTCGCGTTCGAGGCTTCGGCGAGCTTCGAGAGCCCGGCGTTCACCGCCTCCAGCACGATCTCCGAGAGGTTGCGGGCGTCGTACTCGCGGATCGCGCGGGGGTCGATGTCGATGGCGGTGAACCGCCCGTCGCCGCGGAGGGTGACGGTGACCTCGTTCTGCCGCGAGTGCGCCTTGATCTCCATCGCCTCGACCGTGCGCTGGATGCGCTGGACCTCTTCGGTCTGCTTGCGCACCTGCGCCAGCAGTTCGTCCATGTCCGGCACCGCGTACGGATCGGTCATCGCGTCTTCCCTTCGTGCTGGCGGACGTGGACGCTGCCCACGAACCGCTGGAAACCGGGTGAGAGCGCCCGCGCGGTCGCGGGCGCGGCCGTGCAGGCGAGCTCGAGCACCAGCCGCTCTTCCGGCGTCGCGCCGGGGACCGTCAGGTGCACCTGCGTCTGGATCAGCTCGTCGCCTTCGCCGGTGCGCAGGTGCAGCAGCTGCATGACACCGGGCGCGGCCGGGGCGCCGACGTCGCGGCGGCTCAGCACGTCGAGCCCGGCCGTCGTGCGCGAAAGGCGTTCGACGGCTTCGGCGGCGATGGCGTCGATCGAGGCGTCGTCCGGCCGCTGCTGCACGCTCACCGTGATGTTCGGGACGAACTCGCCCGGCGAAGCGTCGTGCACGGCGACAAAAACCGCGCCGGAGTCACCCGGGTCGACGGCCGTCCAGCCGTCCGGGATGACGAAGTCGAGGGGAAGGGTCATCACAGCCCCACGTAGGAAACGGCGTCGTCCCAAGCGGATCCGACGGCGTTCGCCGCGTCGGAAGCCGCGGTGCCGACGTAGTCGACGGCCGCGCCGCCGTACTCGCCGATGGTGTGGCCGAGCTTCGGCAGGTCGATGTCGATTTTCGCGCCGACTCCCGCGCCGAGGCCCAGCGCCGCGCCCGCCTTGAAGTTCACCTTCAGGTGCCCGGCGTCGTAGACGGCCTGGGCGTCGAGCTGCGCGCCGACGCCGTACTGCAGCGTGCCGTTCGCGCCGACGCCGATGCCCGCGACGTCCGCCGCGACCTCGCCCTCGACCTTCCCGCCGGCGAAGGCGTTCAGGTGCGCGCCGGCGCCGTGGGCGCCGATGGTGCCCGACGCGCTCGCCTCGCCGCCGGCGAAGAGCGTGCCCTTGGCGTGCGCCGAAGAGACACCCCAGTCGCCCTTGAGCTCGGCCTCTTCCTTCACCGCGGCCAGCTCGGTGTGCCCGGACGCGCCGACGTCCCAGCCCTTCGACGTGATCTTGCCGTCGTACTCCGGGGTGAGCCCGTCCTGCTCGTGCTTGAACTTGTAGTAGGTGATCTCGGTGTTGTTGCCCAGCTTGTCCTTGACGCTCTCCGGCTTCGGCTGCCCGAACGGCGTGTCCGCCTTCTTCGGCGCGCGCGTGCCTTCGAGGCCGTCCCAGGTGAGCTTCTTCCAGCCCGAGTTCTTGAACCACGACGGCGCGTCGCGCGGCCGCTTGCGCCCGTCGAGCGGGCTGCCGTTGAGCCAGCCCAGCGGGCCGCCGGTCTTCTTGCCCAGCTTGTACTCCAGCCGCTGGGTGCCCTCGGGCGGGAACAGCTCGGCCAGCGCCTCGGAGAACTCGTCGACGACCTGGCGAGCGGCCTGCACGCTCTGTTCGCCGAGCTGGCGCGCGGCCTGGATGAACGCGCCGACCGAGCCCGAGTTCACCGCGCGGGCCTGCGCGGTCAGCTGCTGGGCGTACTGGTCGAACTGCGCGATGACCGAGTCGACCGCGGCCTTCGCCGACTGCACGAGCTGCGACGCCGTCGCGAGCCGCTTCGCCTGGTCGTCGAGCTTCGTGGCGGCGTCGGTGAGCTCCTCGCCGAGCTTCTGGGCCGCTGTCGCGAACGCGGTGTAGGCGTCGCCGTCCCAGTCCGCGTGCAGGCTCTTCGCGGAGTCGCCGATCTCGCGGGCCTTGGCCGAGACCGTCGACGCCTGGGTGCCGACACGCTGCGAGGCCGCGCTCAGGGCGCCGGGGTCACCGGTCACCCGTCTCTGGCATTCGACGAGCACCTGCCGGTACCCGGACAGCACGGAGCTGACCACCCCGGACGCGTCGACGACCCCCGAGCCCCACACGGGTCAGTTCCCGGCCGCGTCGTAGCCGACGTGCTGGCTGAAGTGCTTCCCGTTGTAGTCCAAGGCGATGTCGAGGTCGAAGTCCTGGCCGCCCGGAGCCTCCACAGTGGACTCACCGGTGGTGAGGTTGGTGTGGATGGTGACCTCGTTCGCGCCGCCGCCGACCGGGGCGGGCTGGGTGACCGGCGCCGGCTGGGTCGGCACGGTGGCGCCGTGCTGCGCCGGGTCCACGGCGATCCAGCTGTTCGACGGGTCGAGCGGGGTGCCGTTGGCCGTCACCGGGACGGTCGCGCCGGCGCCGGCGCTGGAACCGCCGCCGGTGGCGAGCGCGGGCGGGGTGTAGTCGGTGAACGAAGGCTGCTGCGGGATCCCCCCGCCGCTCCCGCCCGCCACCGCCTGCTGCCCGGCCGGGCTTGCCACCGACGGCGGGGCCTGGGGCGCCGTGACCGGGGTGTTCCCGATCGACGGCGTCGTCGCGCCCGCACTGCCGGAGTCGTGGTGGAACAGCTTCTCGATCGCGCCGATCACCTGCGCCAGCTGGGTGACCTGCTGGGCGAGGTCGACCGCGCCGAGGGCCTTGAGCAGCGCGCCGATCGCGGTGATGAACGCCCGCAGCGACGCGCTCGTCGCGGTCGACAAAGCGACCGCCGCGCCGTAGGTCCACGGGTTCGACATCAGCGACGCGACCGTCGGGTTCACCGCGGCCACGACCGAGCGGTAGGCCTGCTGCGCCGTCTTGATCAGCGTGCCGGACACCCCGAGCAGCTCGGCGCCCTTCTGCACGACGGTGATGATCGTCTCGAGCTGCTTCAAGGAGTCGGAGATCTTCTTCAGCGCCGACTCGCTCGCCGCGCCCGACCAGATCTTGCCGAGCTGGTCGGCGGCCTTGGTGAGCTCGGTGTACATGCTCAGGAACTGCTCGGCCTTCTTCACCAGGTCGAGCACGTGCTGCGCGATCTGCTCCGGCTGGCCGGTGACGATCTGCGGCAGGATGGTGATCGGCCCGCCCGAGGACGCGGTCGCGTCCATCGCGCTGGAGTTCGGGAAAGTCAGCATCGGACCTCGCAAGTTCTCAAGGAGCGGACGATCAGACGACGGACGCGGGCCGGTAAACGCTGACCTTCGCCAGCCCGCTGATGCGGGCGTCGAGGAGCCCGTGGTTGTAGAGGCGGCCGCCGTCCCCGGCGACCCCGATGACCGGCTGGCGGTCGGAGAACAGCAGCGGCTCCACGACCACGACGTCACCGCTGTGCACGCCGCCGGGGACGTCGGAGAACGCGCGCGCGGTGCCGGCGTAGACCTCGATCAGCCCGACTCGCGCCTGGTTGCCGGCGTCCCCGGCGAGCCAGTCGTTGAAGTCGGCGACCCCGTGGAAGCGGGCGTCGGTGATCGGGTGGTCGCCGAGCCTGCCGAAGCTCGCGTCGCCGAGGTAGCGCAGCACGTTGCCGACCGAAGACGGCTCGCCGTGGGCGCCCGCGCTGTCGTTGATGGCCACGGTGGCCAGCTCGGACGCGTGCGAGCTCCCCCAGATCGACGACGCGGGGGGCGTCGACCCGCTCCCGGTGCCCCCGCCGTAACCGGCGGCGGCGTCCTGGTCGGCCGCCTGGTAGGCGTCGGCACTGGCCTTGACGAGCCCGTTGACCTGCTGCAGCAGCTGCAGGAGCGTGCGGACGGCGGTCACCTGGCTGGAGTGCAGCGCGGCGTTGGCGGCCGCGACCGCGGTGCCGAAGCCGGCGAACGACGTCGGTTGCACGATGAGCCGTTCGAGGTCGGCCACGGCGTTGATGCCGTGGGCGATGATGCCGCCGACGTTGCCCACGGCGGAGCGCATCGCCTCGGGCTCAGCCCGGTACTCGCCGGCCATGGCTCTCCTTCCGCGGGTGGCTGCTCGGCAGAGCGTAAGTTCGCGCCAGGAAGCGGGCGGACGGCAAAAGTACCCACCGCGAGCGGGCGGTGAGTGGCCAAAATACCGGTCAGAGCATCCCCGAGTCCGGAGCATGTCCCGATGAGCCTGTCGCCCGAACGACCGAGCGAGATCGTGCTGCAGTCCCCGCCGATGCTCCCGAAGAGCTCGTCCGGCGGGATGATGCAGCTGATGATGTTCCTGCCGATGATGCTCGGCATGGGCGCGATGTCGTTCGTCTACATCGGACGCGACGGCGGCGTGATGACCTACATCTTCGGCGCGCTGTTCATCTGCGCCATGGGCGGCATGGTCGTGATGTCGCTGGGCCGCGGTGGCATGGCGAAGAAGGCGCAGATCAACGACGAGCGCCGCGACTACCAGCGGTACCTTTCCGGGCTGCGGGCCCAGGTCCGCGACATCGCCGACGGCCAGCGCGCGGCCATGGTCGCCGTCCAGCCCGACCCCGCGGACCTCTGGGCCTACGTCGAAACCGGGAAGCTGTGGGACCGCCGGCGCACCGACGCGCAGTTCGCGCAGGTGCGCGCGGGGTCCGGGCCGCAGCGGCTGGCGACCCCGCTGAAGGCGCCGCAGACCGTGCCGCTGGAGGACCTGGACCCGGTGTCCTCCACCAGCCTCAAGCACTTCATCCGCACCTACTCGACGGTCGACGGCCTGCCGGTGGCGTTGTCGCTGCGCTCGTTCGCCGCGGTCACCGTGGCCGGCCGGCGCCCGGCCGTGCTCGGCCTGGTGCGGGCGCTGGTGTGCCAGCTCGTCACCTTCCACTCCCCCGGCGACCTGCGTGTCGCGCTGTGCGTGCCGCCCGACCGGCAGCACGACTGGGAGTGGGCGAAGTGGCTGCCGCACGCGACCGCGGCCGGCGCCACGGACGCCGTCGGCTCGCGGCGGCTGGCGGCCGACTCGGCGGCGGGACTGGCCGAGCTGCTCGGCCCGGACCTCGGCGAACGCCCCGCGTTCAGCCGCCGCGCCGCGGCCGAGCTGGACCTCCCGCACCTGGTGGTCGTCGTGGACGGCGGCAACGCCCACGGCGAGCCGCGGCTGATCGGCGAGGACGGGCGGCTCGGCGTCACGGTGATCGAGATCGGGCAGGAGCACCCGCGGACGTACTCGACCGAGCGGCTGCTGAGCCTGCAGACGTCGGCGGACTCCCTCGGGATGGTCGTCGGCGACGCCAGTGAGCAGCGCCTCGGGTTCCTCGGCCGCCCGGACGTCCTCGACCGCGGCGCCGCCGAAGCGCTGGCCCGGATGCTGACGCCGTTGCACACGCCGGCCGCGATCGTCGGCGAGAAGCCGATGTCGGCGACCTTCGGCCTGTCCGGGCTGCTCGGCATCGGCGACCCGCGCGACACCGACACGACCGTGACGTGGGCGCCGCGCGCGGCCCGCGACCGGCTGCGGATCCCGCTCGGCATCAACCCGGAGGGCCGGCCGGTGGAGCTGGACCTCAAGGAGTCGGCCGAAGGCGGGATGGGCCCGCACGGCCTGGTCATCGGCGCGACCGGGTCCGGCAAGTCCGAGCTGCTGCGGACGCTGGTGACCGCGCTGGCCGTGATGCACTCGTCGGAGACGCTCAACCTGGCGCTGATCGACTTCAAGGGCGGCGCGACCTTCGCCGGCATGACGGACCTGCCGCACACCTGCGCCGTCATCACGAACCTGTCCGACGACCTCGCGCTCGTCGACCGCATGGCGGACGCGCTCAACGGCGAGCTGCTGCGGCGGCAGGAGCTGCTGCACGCGGCCGGGAACTACGCGTCCGTGCGGGACTACGAGAAGGCGCGCGCGGACGGCGTCGCGCTCGAGCCGCTGCCCTCACTGCTGGTGATCATCGACGAGTTCAGCGAGCTGCTGTCGGCGCGGCCGGAGTTCATCGACCTGTTCGTCGCGATCGGCCGGCTGGGACGCTCGCTCGGCATCCACCTCCTGCTGGCGTCGCAACGGCTCGAAGAAGGACGGCTGCGCGGGCTGGACTCCCACCTGTCGTACCGGATCGGCCTGCGGACGTTCTCCGCGTCGGAAAGCCGGACCGTGCTGGGGGTCGCCGACGCCTACCACTTGCCGCCCGTGCCGGGTTCGGCGTACCTGAAGTCCGACACCGACACGCTGATCCGCCTCAAGGCCGCCTACGTCTCGGGTGAGCTGCCGCCGCGCAGCACGGTCGTGCGCGAGGACGGGCAGGAGCTCGGCGTGCTGCCGTTCTCCCTGGCCCCGGTGGAGATCCCGGTGACGACCGAGATCTCGGACGCCCCTGTCGCGCCCGACGGCACCGGCGAGACGATCATCCACGCGATGCTGTCCCGGCTGGAGGGCCGCGGCCCGTCCGCGCACCAGATCTGGCTGCCGCCGCTGAACGAGCCGCCGACGCTGGACCAGCTCCTGCCGCCGCTGGGCGAGGACGCCGCGCGTGGCCTGTGCCCGCTCGGCTGGGGCGGCAACGGCAAGCTGACCGTGCCGGTCGCCCTGGTGGACAAGCCGTTCGAGCAGCGCCGCGACATGCTGTGGGCCGACTTCTCCGGCGCGGGCGGGCACGCGCTGATCGTCGGCGCCCCGCAGACCGGCAAGTCGACGCTGATGAAGGACATCGCGGGCATGCTCGCGCTGACCCATACCCCGGCCGAGGTGCAGTTCTTCGTGCTGGACATGGGCGGTGGCGCGCTGGCGCCGATCGCCGGCCTGCCGCACACGTCCGGCTACGCCACCCGCCGCGACGCGCAGCGCTGCCGCCGGGTCGTCGCCGAGCTGACGACGTTGCTCGAACAGCGTGAGGAGTTCTTCTCCGCCAACGGGATCGAGTCGGTGACGACGTTCCGCCAGCGTCGCGCGGAGTTCACCGAGAGCACCGACGGCCGCGAGTTCGGCGACGTCTTCCTGTTCGTGGACAACTGGACCACGATCCGGCAGGAGTACGAGCAGCTGGAGGAGCAGATCACCGGGCTGGCCGCGCGCGGGCTCGGGTTCGGCATCCACGTGATCGTCTCGCTCAACCAGTGGATCGGCGTCCGCGCGCAGCTGCGTGACGCCATCGGCACGCGCTTCGAGCTGCGGCTCGGCGACCCGATGGACTCCTCCATCGACCGCAAGGTCGCGGTGAACGTCCCGGCCGACCGGCCCGGGCGCGGCATCACCGCGGAGAAGCTCCACTTCCTGGCGGCGCTGCCGCGCATCGACGGCGACCAGCGTCCGGAGACGATCGGCGCCGGCGGTGTCGACCTGACGCGCCGGATCTCCGACGCGTGGAAGGGCGCGCGCGCGCCGAAGGTGCGGCTGCTGCCGCCGGAGGTCCCGCTGGACACGCTGCCCGCGGCCCCGTCCCGGCAGGTCACCCTGGGCATCGCGGAGTCGACGTTGCGCCCGGTGTGCCTGGACTTCGCGGCGGACCCGCACTTCGTGGCCTTCGGCGACGTCGAGTCCGGGAAGTCTTCGCTGCTGCGGGCGATCGCTCGCGGCATCACCTCGGCGTACACGCCGGAGGAGGCGGCGATCATCGTCGCGGACTACCGCCGCGGCCTGCTCGGCGCGGTCTCCGAAGACCACCTGCTGGGCTACGCGGGCGCGGAAGGCAAGCTGACCGACCTGATCACCGAGTGCGCCACGGCGATGCGCAACCGCCTGCCGGGCCCGTCGGTGACGCCGGAGCAGCTGCGCAACCGCTCGTGGTGGCGCGGCCCGGAGCTGTTCGTCCTGGTGGACGACTACGAGCTAGTGGCCACGGTCGGGCGCAACCCGCTGCAGCCGCTGCTGGAGTTCCTGCCGCAGGCGCGTGACATCGGCCTGCACGTGATCATCGTCCGCGGTTCCGGCGGCGCCGGGCGCGCGCTGTTCGAGCCGGTGCTGCAGCGACTGCGGGAGCTGGGCTCACCGGGGTTGATCATGTCGGGGACGAAGGACGAGGGCGCGCTGCTGGCGGACGTCAAGCCGTCCCCGCAGCCGCCGGGCCGCGGAACGCTGGTGTCGCGGCGGCACGGGACCGGGCTGGTCCAGGTGGCGTGGACCAAACCGGCGGAGTCCTGAGGGGTCAGCCTCGCACGAGGTCCCTCAGCCCGGCGACGAACTCCTGCGCGGCAGCGCTGTCCGGGAACTCGTCCGCCACGGCCGGCAGCAGCGGGCCGAGGACCAGGTCGAGCACTTCCTGCCGCCGATCGGGCGCGAGGGCGCCGAGGTCGAAGGTGCGGAAGCCGTGCACCGACACGGCACGCAGCTCCTCGGCCAGCTCCCGGTCGGTGACCGCGGCCGCGAGGTAGTCGACGACCCAGTAGTAGACGCCGCTGGAGGCGGACCACACCCGTCCGTCCGGCAGCACGAGGTTCCCGGACACGGCTCAGCGCACCGGCGCGGTCAGCTCGGCCGCGAAGTGGTAGTAGCAGACCGCGCGGTGCTTGCCCTCGGCCCACCACTGCGACGTCGGCGTCACGACCTGGACGCGGACCTCGGGGACCGGCCGGGCGTCGGCCTGGCAGCGGGCCAGCGTGCGCTGGTAGACCTCGACGATGTCGGGCATCGGGCCGTCGCCGAGCGGGAGCACCTCGAACGCCTCGGCGGTGTGCCGCTCGGTGCAGGACGCCCGCAGCACGTCGACGCCGCCCGAAGCCGCCGGGGACCAGAAGCAGTCGCCGGCCACGAGGTCGCTGCCGTGGGTCACTCCCTCGGGCAGCCGCTCGCCGGACGCCAGCGCGGCGCGTTGCTGCCACCACGTCGTCCCGGTCGAGATCTGGTAGGTGAGCACGCCCATCCACCCGGCGAAGGCGACCAGGCCACAGATCACCAGCACGCGCCCGCGCTGCCGGTGCTTCCGGATCCGCACGAGCGCGACGACACCGAAGACCGGCGCGAGCAGCCCGCCGAGCAGCCCCGACACGAGCGTGGCGATGGCGTAACGACTGATCGGCTGACGGCGCAGCTCGGTGCGCATCAGCTCGTCGAAGAGCACAGGATCGTGCTCGGGTGCGGCCATGGTTCCCCCGGGACGAAGTCAGCGGGCAGCGTATACCCGCCGCGGCGCTTCGGGCTCAAGCGCGAGCCTGAACCTCGACATCGTGGCCGAGCTCACTGTCGTAGTACGTGACTCGCCAGCCGGGGCCGACTTGCGCGTGCACCTCTTCCGCCAGGTGGCGGCCCCGGGCCACGAAGTCCCGCTCCTCCGCTTCGGACGGAAAACCGGAGGCTGCTGGGTCGTCACGATTCAAGGTCGCGGTGTACTCGTCCGCCCAGCGGTTCAGCTCTCCCACCAGAGCCGGGCTCAGCCCCAGCTCGGGATCCGCGGGATCGAGGTTCTCCATTCTCGGCGGAGCGAACGCCCACAACGCCCAGCAGTCGTAGTCCGCCAGCACCCTGAGTGTCTTCTCCACTGTCACCACTGGAAATGCGTGGCCACGCCGAAGGCCTCACGGAGGTGCCGCATGTCCGCGAGGTCGTGCGGCCGCGGTTCGTACCCCTGGTGGAAGAAGACCTGCTGCGCCACGGACACGCACGGCACCTCGACCCCGTCGATCCGCCCGGTGACAAAACAGTCCGTGGGATAGGGGAAAGTCGCGCCGTTGTCGTCGGCTTTCTGCGTGGCGGAACCGTCGTGAGCGAAGACGAGCGGGTGCAGGTCCAGCTCGGTGCCGCCGTCGGAGAGGACGAACCGGACCGGGCGCAGGTCGAGGGTTTCGCGGTAGCCCAGCGCCCCGAGCCGTGCCAGCACGTCGGGCTCTTCCTCGAGGCGATGCAGCAGGTCCAGGTCGTGGTGTTCGCGCGTCTGACGGCCCAGCAGGGCGTCGACGCCCCAGCCGCCGGCCAGCCACACCCGGGCCGGGGCCAGTGCCGCGAGCACCCGCCGGACCGTGCGGGCGTCCATCACTTCCCGGCGCGCAGGTCCGTGATCACCTTGGCGACCCGGCGCTGCCGCGTCTCCTCGGTCTTCGCCTGGCCGATCGGCAGCACGAACCGCTGTTTCCCGCTGTAGGACAGGCTTTCGAACCGGGCCTGGGCGGCCGGGTCGGCGGCCAGCGCGGCCGCCAGGTCCGGCGGGATCTCCAGCTCGCGCGGCGCGGTGTCGAGGACGATCGCCACCTCGACGTCGTCCCCCGCGGCAACCCCGGCCTTCTCGCGGTTCTCCGCGCTCAAGGGGACGAGGTACTGCCCGCCGCGGCTCGCGACCGTCGTGCGGTAGCTGTGGCCGCCGAGCGTCACCGTGACAGCGGGCTTCTTCCCGGCCCCGAGCGCCTCGACGACGTCGTCCGGGACCGGCAGGCCGGTCGCCGTCTTGCCGCCGAGCAGGACCGTCGTGCGGAACTCCATGGGGCGAGTATGCCCCGTGCCGGCCTCCCGGGCGGTGAGGCCGGCACGGGACGCGTGTCAGACGCCCGCGGTCGTGCGGATCCAGCTGCGGCTCGACGCGACGCTCGCGTAGTTCTGCGTGCCCTGCGGGTTCGAACCGGAGTTGCTGCCGGTGGAGCAGACGCCGACCTGGACGCCGCCCGAGAGCTGCGGGCCGCCCGAGTCGCCGTGCCACGCCGAGCCGTTGACACCCTGGCTGGCGATGGCCGTGCCGCCGAACGCGTCCGTGCTGGTGCCGGTGACGCGGACGTTGGCGGTCTTGAGGGTGCTCGACGGCGGGCTGGTGCCCTGCGTGCGGCCCCAGCCGTAGATCTGGTTGGTGGACCCGGTCGGCGGGTTGCCGGTGCCGAGCTTCATGTAGGTCGTGTTCACCGCCGTGGACAGGTGCAGCAGCGCGATGTCGCCGTTGGGCGACGCCTTCTGCTGGTCGACGGTGGCGTTCGTGCCCTGCTGGAGGGTCACGTTGCCGACCTTGACGTGCATGCCCGGCGAGTTCAGGCAGTGCTGGGCGGTGAGCACCCACTGCGGGGCGATGATCGTCCCGGAGCACTCGAAACCGCCGTAGGTGGTGACGTTGTTCCAGTAGATCTGGGCGCCCCACGGAGCGGAGGAGACGGTGCTCCCGCCGATGATGTCCTCCTGGGCGTCCGCAACCCCCACCGAGACCATGCTCAGTACCGCGGCGGCGGCGCCGACCGCGGTGACAGCCCTCGACATTCGCATGAAAATGCCCTTCGGCCAGGTGATCCGGATGTCCGTCCCGAATTCGGGCGACGAGCCCAAAGTAGGTTCGTGAGAGGTTTGTCGGAACCTACCGAAGTCGGTAACTTGCCGACCGTGACCGGCGGTACTGCTAGTCCAGTAGGGACGCCCTCAGCGCCGCCTTGTCCGGCTTCCCCGACGGCGCGACCGGAACCGACGCCACCACGGCGAACCGCGCGGGCACCGCGGCCTCCCCCAGCTCGGCCGCCACGCCCTTGCGCACTTCATCGAGGTCCGGCGAGCGCCCGGATGACGGCACCACGAACGCGACCGCGGCCTCGCCGGTCCGCGCGTCCGGCACCGCCACGACGTAGGCCTGGTCGACGTCCGGGTGCGCCGCGATCGCCCGCTCGATCGGGCCGGTGTAGTGGATGATCGCGTTGACGATCACCACGTCCCGCGCCCGCCCGGACAGGTGCAGGTACCCCGCGGCGTCGAGGTGCCCGAGGTCCTGGGTGCGCACCCAGCCGCCGTCCAGCACCTCGGCCGTCGTCACCTCGTCGCGCCAGTAGCCCACGAAGGCCGACGGCGTCCGCACCCAGATCTCGCCTTCGGTCCCGGCCGGGAGCGGCACGCCCGAAGCGTCGCGAACCTCGATCTCGACGGTGTCGCAGGCCTTCCCGACGGAGCCGGGCCCCTCGGCCGCGCCGGAGATCGTCAGCATCCCGGTCTCGGTCTGGCCGTAGGCGTGGTGCATCGCCGGCCCGACCAGCTCGGCCGCCTCGGCCAGCTTGTGCGGCGGCACCGGCGAGCCGGCCACGATCAGCGTCCGCAGGTCGCTCAGGTCGACGTCCTCGGCGCGCAGCACGTCCAGGACCTGGTGCAGCCGCGGCACGGTCATCAGCGCCGCGCTCACCCGCAGCCGCGGCAGCACCCACGGGAAGTCCGGCAGCTCCTCCGGGATCACCGCGGTGCCGCCGGCGAACAGGCACAGGGCCAGCTGTTCGAGCATCACCGCGCTGGTGAGCGTGCCGAACAGCAGGAACCGGCCGAACCCCGCGCCGAGCCGCTCGTGGGCCGAACCGGGCACGGGGGGCCGCCAGACGCGGCCTTCGGTCAGGGCGCGGTAGCTGAAGGCGACGCCTTTCGGGACGCCGGTGCTGCCGCTGGTGAACACGACCGTCGCGGTGTCGTCCGGCCGCCCGCACGGCTCCGGCTCTTCGTACGCCGCGAGCAGCTCCGGCCCGATCCGCAGGATCACCGCCCCGGCGACGGTGCCGCGCAGCTCCGGTGACTCGGAAGCCTCGTCGACGACCAGCGCCCGGACGTCCCCGACGACGTGCCGCAGCTGTGGCACCGGCAGGCCCGGCCGCACCCCGACGACCCGGCAGCCGAGCACCTGCGCGGCGATGATCGCGGCGAACCCCTCGGCGGTGACGGCGGTGGCGATCCCGACGCCGTCCCCCGGCGACAGCCCGGCCGCCCGCAGGCCCGCGGTGAACCGGCCGACCAGCTCCCGCAGCTCGCGGCGCGACGTGACGCGCGAGCCGTGTTCGAACGCGGGAACGCCGGGGGCGCGCCCCAGCTCGTCCAGCAGAGCCTGCGGGTGGACCATCTCGACCGCCTTTCGCCCGGGGGCTCCCGGTCTACCGGGCGGATCTCAGAATTTCGGCAGAGGCGGGTTGACCGGGGTGCGATCATCAACGGGCAGCGACCCGGCGACGCGACATGGCCGGTGCGTGAACAGCGGCTTTCCGTTGTCCGCCAGGGTTTGCCCCGGGCCGGAACCGCGACCGCTGCCACGCGCCCCCGTCCGGCGACCGGGTGTCCTCTGTGGGTATAAAAGCCGTCACCGCGACCGGCAGTTGTGCCGTTTGACCACACCGGCCTTCTTTCTAGCGTGAGTTTCACACCGCGCGGACCACCGCGCCAGGGGAATTCGCTTGAGGAAGGGAGGTGGCCCGTCGATGTCCAGTCCGGGATTCCAGGCAGATTCCGCTGCCATGACGCGCGCCGTCCAGGGTTTCGAGGAAACCGCGACGAACGCCAAGTCCACGATGGCCAGCTTGGAGTCCGAGCTGACCGAGGCGCTCCGCAACTACAAGGGTGACCAGGCCGTCGCGTTCTGGGACCTGCAGCGCCGGCTCCAGGAGAAGATGACCGTGGCCGTGAAGGAGCTCGACACCATGTCGCAGCTCGTCCACACCAGCCACCAGAACTACGGCCGCGGCGACGCCGACGTCCACCAGAGCTTCCAGGGGGTCGGCAACTCCCTCGAGGGCTCGGGCGTGATCCCCCGCCTCAACCCCTGACCCGAGAGGACGCCCACCATGGCCGACGTCGTCGAAATCAACTTCGCCGCGCTGCAGCACAGCTCGGCTTCCCTGGCCGCCAAGGCCAAGGCGCTCACCTCGCAGCTGGAGCAGCTGCACCAGAACCTCCAGCCCATCACCGCGACCTGGTACGCCTCCGGCAGCTCCGCCGGTGACGCCGCTCGCCAGTCGGAGACCCGGCTGCGCCAGGCCACCGCGGACATCGTCGCCATCATCGCGCAGTTCGGCGGCAAGGTCGGCGAGGCCCACGACCTCCAGCAGAGCCTGGAGAACCGCAACCAGGGGCTGTTCGCGGGCTGATCCGCGCCCAGACGTCGGTCGGCCGGTGCGGGAAACCCCCCGCTCGCACCGGCCGACCGGCTTGCCTTCTTCACGTGCGACGAGAGAGCCGGGACCCGATGCACGACCAGTCGTACTACGTCCACTTGGAATCGCTGAAGGACTTCGTGCGGGAGCTGGAGACCCAGATCCACGCGATGGCCAAACCGAACGACTTCCTGCTCACGCTCGGCGAAGAGCCGCTGCTGTTCGGCGAGTTCGGCGAGGCCGGGTCGCTGGCCGACGCCCACCGCGCCGCCGTCTCGGAGATGCAGGGCCTGCTCGACCAGGTCCGCAGCGCGATCGGGTTCGCCCAGGACGTCACCACCACGGTCGCCGACGGGTACCAGAACGCCGACCAGACGGTGGCCGGGGACCTGCACAGCTCGGGTGCGGTCACCGGGCTGCTCGACCCCGTGCTCGGCCTGCTGGGCCTCGGTGACTCGAACGGGAGCCACAAGGGATGACGAACACCGCGCACACCAACTTCGCCGCGTACAGCCACCAGCAGCTCTACGCGATGCTGCAGGCGGGCGACCCGAACAGCGCGCGGCACGCCGCCGACAAGTGGAAGTCCGCCGCGCTGCACCTGCACGAGCAGGCCCACAACCTCAACTCCGAGCTCACCGAGTTCAAGGACGAGTGGACCGGCGGCGCGGCCGACCAGTACCAGCACATGATCGTCGACCTGGCGAACGGCATCTCCAAGGTGGCGCAGACCGCCGAGGCGATGAACGTGATGCTCGACGACGCCGCGGACGCGCTGGTCAAGGCCAAGAAGGAGATGCCGCCGCCGGTTTCGGTGCCGGACGTCTCCCCCGCCGACGTCGCGCTCGCGGTGAACCCGCCGCTGCTGCCGCCGGACGCCTCGCCCGCCGTCGTCCAGGCCGCCGCGCAGCAGCGGCAGCAGGCCATCTCGAACGTCGAGGCGCAGCAGTCCGCGGCCAACGCCGCCGGGTCCGCGCACGGCAAGGCGATCGTCGTGATGACCCAGCTGGCCGGCGACTACACCACCGCCGAGGACTCGATCCCGGCGTCCCCCAACGCCGTGCAGACGCCGACGGCCCCGCCCGCCGGCGGTGGCGCGGGCACCGTGGGCTCGCCCGGTCTGGTCGGCAACGGCGTCACCGATCCCGGCGTCGTCGTCACCCCGACCGACGGGCACCCGCTGCCCGGCGGCGGCACGACGCAGCAGCCGGGGACGACCGTGCCGACGTCCAACCCGCTCTTCGGCGACATGTTCACCGCCGGGCTCGCCGCGGCCTCGGCCGCCGCGTTCGGGCGGTTCGGCTCGATCATGCCGAAGGTGCCGTCGTGGGCCAGCGGCAAGGATCCCAAGGACGGCAAGGAAGAAGCGCCCGGCACGAAGCTCGGTGGCGGCGCGGGTGTCGAAGGCGGCGCCGGCGGCGGCATCCCGATCGGCGGGGGTGACGCGCCGTCGATCGGCGGCGGTGTCCCCGGCGGGGCCGGGATCGGCGGGGGCGGCGACGGCCCCGCGGCGCACTCCGGCCTGGCCGGTGACGGCGGCGCGGGCAACGCGCTGTCCGGGCTCGCCGGCGGCGCGGCCGGGGCCGTGGGCGCGGCGGCCGCCAAGGGCGCGATGCCGATGATGCCCATGATGCCGATGGGCATGGGCGGCGGCGGGGACATGGGGTCCGGGCGCCGGATCCCGGCCTGGCTGGTGGAGACGGAGAACGTCTGGGGCCAGTCGGCCCCGGTCGCACCGCCGGTGATCGGCGAAGAGCCGGAAGCGTACTGAGTAACTTCTGACCATGGAGGCGGGCCGTGACGGCTGCTGGATACCGCGTCGCCCCGGCCCGCCTCGACACCGTGGCGGGCGAGTTCGGCACGCGGGCGGACGCACTCGCTTCGGCGCAGTCGGCGGTGGCGGGTGAGAAGGTGCCGGCGGCCGCGTTCGGCAAGGTCGACGCGTCGGCCGCCGCCGCGAAGACGTTCGAGAAGACCATGACGGAGCTGGGATCGAAGCTCTCTTCGGAGGTCTCCCGGCTGCGGACGCTCCAAAGTGGACTGACGTCGTCGGCCGTCGGGTACCGCCGGGCCGACGCTCAGGTGGCGGCGATGTACCGCTCGCTGCTTCCCGAGGATCCGTTGCCTGCGGCGGGAAATCCCGCGGGGATCGGCGGCGCGGCCGACACCGGCGCGTGGGGCCAGGCGATCGCGGCCAACCGCACGAAGGTCTCCGACGCGTTGACGGCCGAGCGTTCCCGGCTGGCTTCGTTGACCGACGCCGACGAGATCAAACGCTCCCAGGCGCGGATTTCGCTGTACGAAGACATTCTCGCGAACAACCGGCAGATCCTGAAGTTCGACCCGGCGGGCAACGGCCGGATCGCCGAGCTCGTCGGGCACATCGAGCCGGGCACGCGCAACGTCGGGCTGTTCGTCCCCGGCGTCAACACGCAGATGTCCAACTTCGACTCCTACGCCGGCCTCGGGCGCAGCCTGGTGGCCGCGGACCCGACCGGGCGCACCGCGATGGTCGTCTGGGCCGACGGGGTGTTCCCGCAGAACCCGGTGGTGCAGGGGCCGTCCGCGAGCTATGCGGAGGCGATGGCGCCGGACCTCAAGCACTTCACCGACGACCTGCGCGGCGAGATCGGGAGCCACGCCGGCTCCGACGTCACGCTGACCGCGATCGGGCACAGCTACGGCGGCGCGACGGTCGGGCTGGCCGAGACGCAGGGTCTCGACGTCGACCGCGTCCTGCACGTCGAGTCGGCGGGCATGGGCCACGGCGTCTGGTCGCCTGCGGACCTGCCGGCGAGCCAGGCGGGGGTGCAGCGGTTCTCGATGACGGCGCCGCTCGACCCGATCGAGATCGCGCAGGGCAACGCGTGGGGTCTCGAGTGGACCGGCATCGGCCACGGCGCGGACCCGGACACCTTCCCCGGCGTCACCGAGCTGGAGACGGGCCGCTCCGCGTCCGGGGACCAGCTGTGGGGGCTCTCGTCGCACAGTGACGTGCTCAAGCCGGGTTCGGAGTCCTGGACGAACATGTACCGCGTCATCACCTCCGGGCCGACCACGCCCAACGGCTCCTTCCAGCCGGATGGCATCCTGGAGCACGGCGTCGAGTTCCTCAACGACGGAGGCGTGCTGCGGTGACTTCTTCGGACCTGGACCGCCTGGCGGCCGAGCTGACGGACGTGATCAACAGCGTCGCGGCGGTGTTCGGCCCCTCGGCGGACCCCACGGTGAACGGCGAGCTGGACTGCGACCCCACCCAGCCCGGGAACCTGCTCTGCTGGCAGTACGGCGTCCGGCTCGACCACCCCGGCGAGCCGGAACGCCGGCTCGCCGAGGTCGTCCTCCCGACGTTGGAGCAGAGTGGCTGGCAGGCCCACGACCGCAGCACCCCGCGTGAGCTGATCGCCCGGTTCAGCCGAGAAGGCGCGGACTTCACGGTGCACGTCGCCCGGGCGAGCCACGCGGTCGCGATCATCGGCTCCACCCGCCCCGTCCCCGCCTGACCCCTCCCTCCCGCCGTGATGCCCCTCCAATCACGCGAGATGCCCCTCCAGTCACGCGAGATGCCCGCTCAATCACGCGAGATCGCTCCCCAATCACGCGAGTTCCGCCTCCAGTCACGCGAATCCCGCGTCTGATCACGCGTGTCGTCCATCCAGGTACGCGTGTCGTCCGGCTGAGTACGCGTGTCGTCCGGTCCGGTACTCCGAACTCGCGTGATCAGGGACGTAACTCGCGTGATTGGGCGCGTATCTCGCGTGATTGAAGGGGTATCTCGCGTGATTGGAGGGGCATCACTCGTGATTGAAGGGACGACACGCGTACACCGGCGGACGACACGCGTGCCTGGACGGACGACACGTGGGTCAGGGGGTGAAGCGGGAGGGGCGCCAGTTGCGGCGGCGGGCGCGGCGGACCGCGGCGACCGTCAGGCCGGCGGCGGCCGCGAGAGCCACGCCGGCCAGCGCGATCGTGCCCGCCGCGAGGTCCGACGGCGTGGGGGCCGGGGCCGCGGCCGGGACCACCGCGGGTCCCGCCGCCGGCTGGACGACCGAGCCCGGCGGGGCCGCGTCGGCCGGCAGGGTCGAGGACACCGCCGCGTAGGCGTCCAGGACTCCCCAGCCCAGACGCGGGTCGTGGCCGCCCGAAGCCGGGCGGTGCGCGGTGAGCGTGAGGCGGGTGAGGACCTGGTCGCCGGTGAGGTCCGGGTGGTATGCACGGACCAGCGCCGCGACGCCGGCGACGTACGCCGCCGGCAGTCCCGGGTCGGTCACCGGGAAGCGGTGCGCGACCGCGCCGCCCGCGCCCGCCGACGTGCTGACCAGCTCCGCGCCCGGCGCGGCGATCCCGACGTAGTCCCCGGCTTCGGTCTGCACCGGCTCGCCCGCGGGGTTCACCGACCCGACGGCCAGCACACCGGGGGTCGCCGTCGGGTACGTCCGCGCGCCCTGCTGGGTCGCCGACGCCGCCGAGACGACCACCGCGCCTGCCGACCGCGCCCGCGCCACCGCCCCGGAGAGCGCCGGGTTGTCGAACGCCGCGGGCACCGCCACGAGGATGACGCCCGCCCGCCGGTCGAGCGCCGTGTCGATCGCGCCGGCCAGCGCACCCGGGTCGCCGCCGTCCTTCGCCGAGCTGTCGGTGTACCGGATCGGCAGGAGACGCGCGCCCGGTGCGACACCGGCGAACGTCGTCGACGGATCCGGTTGCGCCGCGACGATCCCGGCCGCGATCGTGCCGCGGCCGTCGCAGTCGGAGGATTCCGTGCCGGCGCCGCCTTCGAGCTGCCCGGGCGCGAACTGGCCGTTGAGCCCGTCGACGCCGGTGCCGATGACGGCGACCAGCTGGCCGTCACCCCGGGTCAGCGGCCAGAGCCGCGCCGGGTCGACCAGGCGCTGGCCCCAGGGGACCGCGCCGGTGTAGGTGCCGGACGGGTTCGCGCACTGCGCTTCGGGCGCCGCGACGGCCACTGCGGGCAAGGCGGTGAGCACGAGGCCCGCGACCGCCAGCGCTGCCGGAATCCGCACCCGATCCCTCCCGAAAGACGGTGGCGGGAAAGAACTTCCCACCACCGCCAGTCTAGCTCGGAAAGCCCGTTCAGCGAAGGTCCATGCCCAGATCCAACGCCGGCGAAGAATGCGTCAGGCCGCCCACCGACAGATAGTCCACACCGGACTCCGCGTAGGCCCTACCACGGTCGAGGGTGAGCCCACCAGAGGATTCCAGCCGCGTCTTCGGGGAGACGTCGTCGCGGCGCGCCACCGCCTGCCGGCACTGCTCCGGCGTGAAGTTGTCCAGCAGCACCTCGTCGGCGGCCGCGGCCAGCGCCTCCTCCAGCTGGGAAAGCGTGTCGACCTCCACCTCGCACGGCAGCTCCGGCGCGTGCTCGCGGGCCGCGGCCAGCGCGGCCGTCACCGACCCCGCCGCGACGACGTGGTTGTCCTTGATCAGCACCGCGTCACCCAGCCCCAGCCGGTGGTTCACCCCGCCGCCGCAGCGGACGGCGTACTTCTGCAGCAGCCGCAGCCCCGGCAACGTCTTGCGGGAGTCCCGGATCGCGCACCCCGTGCCGTCCACTTCGGACACCCAGGCGGCGGTCGCGGTGGCGACACCGGAGAGGTGGCAAAGCAGGTTCAGCGCCGTGCGCTCGGCGGTGAGCAGCCCGCGGACCGGCCCGCGCAGCACCAGCGCGGGCTCCCCCGCCACCAGCCGCTCGCCGTCCTCGCGCCCGGCCAGCACCTCGACGGAAGAGCCGAGCACCATGTCGAACACGGCCAGCGCGACCGGCAGCCCGGCCACCACCCCGTCGACCCGCGGGGTCAGCTCGGCCACCGCGGAAGCGGACGCGGGCACCGTCGACGCGGTCGTCGCGTCCGGCCCGTACCGCAGGTCTTCGCCCAGCGCCGTGGTGACCACGCGCCGCACGTCTTCGACGTCGAGACCGGACGCCGCGACCAGGCGCAGGACCGGTTCGGAGATCGGGAACGTCATGCCACGCCCTCCAAGGGGATCGGGTCGGCCAGCACCGGCTGGCCGGACGGGCTGAGCCGGATCAGCTGGCTGCGCCGCCAGGTCTCCGACGGCGCCGGGAAGTCGGTGCGCACGTGGCAGCCGCGCGACTCGGTGCGCCGGACGGCCGCGGCGAGCAGCGCCTGCGCCACCACGGTCAGCGCGGCGTCCTCCACCGCCGCGTGCGTCCACAAGGGACTGTCCTGGACGGACAGGTCGAGCACGGAACCGGCGGCCGCCAGGCCGTCGGCGTCCCGGCCGATCGCCGCGTACCGGCTCATCACCCGCTGCAGCGAGTCGCGGTCGGCGGCCGGCGCGGTCGTCCACGAGGGCAGCCGCCCCCGCGACGGATCCGCCAGCAGCCCCGCGGCGAGGTCCGCCGCGACGGCCTCGGCGACCCGCTGCCCGACGACCAGGCCTTCGAGCAAGCTGTTGGAGGCCAACCGGTTCGCGCCGTGCAGGCCGGTCCGCGCGACCTCGCCGGCCGCGTAGAGCCCGGGCACCGACGAGCGTCCGTCCACAGTGGTCACCACACCGCCGCACGAGAAGTGCGCCGCCGGGGTCACCGGGATCGGGTCGCGGGCCGGGTCCAGCCCCAGCACCCCGCAGGCCGCGAAGACCGTCGGGAACCGCTGGGCGAACCCGGCGATCGACGTCGCGTCGAGGAAGACGTGGTCGTCGACGCCGCCCGGCGCCGTCCCCATCCGGCGGGTGATCGCCGCGGAGACGACGTCCCGCGGCGCGAGGTCGCCCAGCGGGTGCACCCCCGCCATGACCGAAACGCCGGCGCCGTCGATGAGGGTCGCCCCCTCGCCGCGCACCGCCTCGGTGACCAGCGGGCAGCGGCCGCGAGCGCCCGGGGTGTAGAGCACGGTCGGGTGGAACTGGACGAACTCGACGTCCGCGACGGTCGCCCCGGCCCGCAGCGCGAGCGCGAGCCCGTCTCCGGTCGCGATCTCCGGGTTCGACGTCGCCTGGTAGAGCTGCCCGATCCCGCCGCTGGCCAGCAGCACGGCCGAAGCGCGGACGACGCCGAGAACGCCACCCGAGTCGAGCACGGTGACCCCCGCGACGCGCCCGCCCGGGGTGCGCAGCGCGTCGACGGCGATGTGGTGCTCCAGCACCGGTACCCGCGCCTGCCCGGCCTGCGCGACCAGGGCGCGCTCGACCTCGGCGCCGGTGGCGTCGCCGCCCGCGTGGATGACGCGGAACGCGCTGTGCCCGCCCTCGCGGGCCCGGGCCAGCAGGCCGTCTCCGGCCGAGTCGAACTTCGCGCCGTCCGCCCGGAGCTGGGCGATCGCCGCCGGGCCGCCCTCGAGGATCGACCGGGCGGCCGCCTCGTCGACCAGCCCGGCACCCGCGGTGAAGGTGTCCTCCGCGTGCTTCGCGACCGAGTCGTCGAGGTCGTGCTGGTCTTCCAGGACCACGGCGACGCCGCCCTGGGCCCAGCGGGTGTTGCCGTCCGCGACCGTCGCCTTGGTGACCACCAGGACGTGCAGCCCGAGGGCCTGCGCGCGCAGCGCCGCCGTCAGCCCGGCGACACCGCTGCCGACCACGACCAGATCCGCACGGGCTTCCCAAACCGGGGTTTTCGCCCGTAAGTCATTAACCGGCGTGGTCATTCTCCGCCGCCAGGCTGCCCGATTTCGATCATCCGCTGCACCGACGCCTTCGCGCGGGCGGCGGTTTCGAGGTCGACGTGGACCTCGTCGAGACCCTCACGCAGGCACCGCAGCAGCGCCGCCGGCGTGATCATCTTCATGTACCGGCAGGACGCGCGGTCGTTCACCGCGCGGAAGTCGATGCCCGGTGCGGCCTTGCGCAGCTGGTGGATCATGCCGATCTCGGTGGCCACCAGGACGGTCTTGGCCTTCGTGTCGCGGGCCTCGTGGACCATGTCGCCGGTCGAGAGGATCTTGACCCGCTCCGGCGCCACGGCCCCCTCGCCGGCCAGGTAGAGCGCCGACGTCGCGCACCCGCACTCGGGGTGGATGAACAGGTCCGCGTCGGGGTTCGAAGCCGCGCGCTCGGCGAGCTCGGCGCCGTTGATCCCGGCGTGGACGTGGCACTCCCCGGCCCAGATGTGCATGTTCTCCCGGCCGGTGACGCGCTTGACGTGCGCGCCCAGGAACTGGTCCGGCAGGAAGAGAACCTCCTGGTCAGCAGGAATGGAGGCGACGACGTCGACCGCGTTCGAGGACGTGCAGCAGATGTCGGTCTCGGCCTTCACCTCGGCCGTGGTGTTGACGTAGGAGACGACGACCGCGCCCGGGTGCTCAGCCTTCCAGGCCCGCAGCTCGGCGCCGGTGATGGAGTCGGCGAGCGAGCAGCCGGCCCGCGCGTCCGGGATCAAGACGGTCTTCTCCGGGGCCAGGATCTTCGCGGTCTCGGCCATGAAGTGCACACCGCAGAAGACGATGGTGGACGCGTCGCTGCTCGCCGCGATGCGGCTGAGCGCGAGCGAGTCGCCGGTGTGGTCGGCGATGTCCTGGATCTCCGGGACCTGGTAGTTGTGCGCGAGCAGGACCGCGTCGCGCTCGTTCGCCAGGCGCCGCACCTCCTCCGCCCAGGCCGCGTTCGCCTCGACCCCGCCGAACGGGGTGAGACCTTCCGGAACCAACGTGGTGGTCATGTGGCCCTCCTGGACCGGTCGCGGGTTTTCGCCTTATAATCGAAAACCGTGCGAAGTCATCTTAACACCCAGGCCCCCCTGGCCCACGAGGTTTTGGGAGCGGTCCTTCAAGTGCGCTCGGACACACTCCGGGTGCTCCTGTGGCGCCGCGCGCTCGACCCGCACCTCGGCCGCTGGTCACTGCCGGGCGGCCGGCTGCGGCCCGACGAGGACGTCGAGACGTCGATCCGCCGCCAGCTCGCCGAGAAGGTCGACGTCGGGCGGCTCAAGCACGTCGAGCAGCTCGCGGTGTTCAGCGACCCGCACCGCGTCCCCGGCCCGCGCGTGGTCGCGACGGCGTTCCTCGCCCTGGTTCCCTCCGACGTCGACCCGGAAGTGCCCGAGGACACCGAATGGCACGACGTCGCGAAGCTGCCGCGCACGGCGTTCGACCACGAGGCGATCGTGCTGCGAGCGCGCGACCGGCTGCGCGCGAAGCTCTCCTACACCAACGTCGGGTTCGCCCTGGCCCCCGACGAGTTCACGATTTCCGCGTTGCGCGGGCTTTATTCGGCGGCACTGGGCTACCGCGTCTCGGCGACCAACCTGCAGCGGGTGCTTTCCCGGCGCGGGCTGCTGGTTCCCACTGGTCACACGGCCGCGCCGGGCCGCGCGGGCGGGCGTCCGGCGGCCCTGTTCTCCTTCGCCGGCAAGGGCATGCAGATCACCGATCCGTTCGCGGTGTTCAAGCCGCCGAACCGGTGACCATCCTGCGCCGAACCGGTTCTCCCCTTACGGTTGACCCGTGACCGAGCCGGAACCGGAAAGCAGCGCGACGACGACGATCCTGCCGTTGTTCCCGTTGCAGACGGTGCTGCTCCCGGGCACCCGGCTCCCGCTGCACATCTTCGAACCGCGGTACCGGCAGCTGACGGCGGACCTCGTCAGCGGCACGGTGCCGGGCCGCGAGTTCGGCGTGGTCGCGCTGCGGTCGTCCCTCACGCGGGAGGTCCGTGGTCTGGACCAGCTGTACGACATCGGCTGCAGCACGATCCTGCGCGAGGCGCAACGCCTGCCGGACGGCCGTTTCGACGTCGTGACGCAGGCCCAGCGCCGCTTCCGGCTGACCGACCTCGACTGCGTCTCGGCGCCGTACCTGATCGCGTCGGTGGAGTGGGTCGACGACGACCCGGTGGCCCCGGCCGGCGACATGGCCGAGCGCCTGGCGACGGTCGCGCGCGGAGCGCACCAGCGCTACTGCGAAACGGCGTGGCGCAGCGACGACTGGACCGCCCCGGCGGCGGACACCGAGCTGGCGGAGCTGGCCTACCAACTGGCCGCCGACTGCCTGCTGCCCCTGGAGGACCGCCAGCGCCTGCTCGAGGAGCGGCACCCGTTACGCCGGCTGCGCATCGCCTGCCGCCTGCTGACGCGCGAGGCGGGGTTCCTGAACACGCTCGGCGCGGTGCCCCTGCCGCCGAGCGAGCTCACGGACATGAGCCGCCCGGCCAGCCTGAACTGACCCCGCGGTCAGGCGCCCTCCCCCGAGCCGTTCCCGGTGCCGAACTTGTTCCACACCTTGCCCGCCGCGCCGGAAACCGCCTCGCCGACGTCGCTGAACACCTTCGTCAGCGGGTCGGCCGAGCTGTTCCACGAGTCCTTGTACGACTTGGCCGCCGACTTCAGGTCGTCCTTCCAGTCCGACGCCGGGGTGTCGTCGTCGCGGCGCGGGTAGTCGCCCGCGAGGATCGCGCGGTACTCCTCCGACGCCGCCCAGCGCTGCAGCTGCGCCGCGCGGACCACCGCGAACGGGTGGGTCTCCGTCTCGACGAACTTGAGCTTGAGGAAGCTGTCGCGGATGTCCTCGACCGACTCGTACTCGGTCGCCTGCTGCAGGAACGACGGGATGTCGATGCGGGACGGGTCGACGCCGCCGGCGATCTGGATCTGCGCGCGCAGCGCGGCCGTCGGGTCCTGGCCGCAGAGCAGCCCGGCGCGGTCGCACGACAGCTCGGCCTTGCGGTACCACTCGCGCAGCGCCGCGATGATCGCGCGGATGCCGAGCGCGCTCACCGGCGTCCACGACATCGACAGCTGCAGGCCGATCAGGCGCACCATGATCGTGCGGTAGACCGTGTGCCCGGACAGCACGTGCCCCATCTCGTGCCCGATCGCGAACCGCAGCGACTCGTGGCTCATCAGCTCGACGAGCCCGGTGCTGACCCGGATGAACGGCTCGTCCATGCCGACCGCCGACGCCTGGATCCGCGGGTCCTGGTAGACGAACAGGTTCGGCACGGCGGGCAGGTCGAGCGTCTCGGCGCACTCGTGGCGCAGCCGGTCGAGCTCCGGGTACTGCTTCGGCCCGACGCGGATCGACGACGCGAGCGCCATCAGCCGCTCGCCCCGCTCGTTGTAGAAGCCCGAGACGGCCTTGACGACCTGGGCGAACCCGGGCACCGCGCGCAGCGTGGCGAGCGCGCCGCGGTCCACCGGGTGCTCGTAGGCGCGCGGGCTGATGCCCGGGAAACGGACGGCGTTGTGCCGCGAAACCTCGATGTCTTCAGTCACTGAACCCCCTGTGTCGAGGGCACCAGAGTAGGGGAAAACGCTCAGCCGAGGCGGCGGCCCAGGTCGTCACGCCCGTTCCAGGTGGTCAGCATGCTGTAGGTGACCGACACACCGAGCGGGCCGGTGAGCAGCACCCACCACGACTCCAGCCGCGGCGCCAGCTCGATCACCGAGCCGAGCGCGGGCGCGCTGTCGATGGCGTAGTGGGCGTTCGCCCAGCCGACGCCGAGCAGCATGGCCAGCGCGCTCGCGAGCGCGACCCCGAGCACCGCGCCGAGGAACACGACCGGCCCGCGGCGCTCGCGCAGCAGCCACACGACCACCCCGACCACGATCCCGACGCCCAGCGTCAGGAAGCCGAACACGGCGAGGTCGTCGAAGCGGTGCCAGCTCTCCAGCTCCAGGGGCCCCTGGGTGCCGTCGGTGGCGATGATGCGGACGCGCTCGGGCGGCGCGATCCGCGACCAGACGAACGCGAGGGGGAAGCTGAGCAGGCTCAGCACGCCGAACACGCTCACGGCGGGCAGGATGTCGCCCTTGACGACGACCCGGGGCCGCCGCTCCCGGACCAGCACGGGCACCGACCACGGGCCGGCCACGGCCGACGGCCGGTGCGCGGGCCCCGACGACTCACTCACCCGGACTCCCTCCTGCGCCGCGCTCCTGCGACACGGTGCGACCGAGGGTAACCGGTCGGTGCGTGACGAGCGTCAGCCGCTCGCCGTGTCGCCGTGCCTGCTGCACTTGGCCGTCCACCCGAGCGGGCTCACCTGGACGACGAGCCGCCGCGCGCAGAACGTGCAGTACCGCGGTGGCTCGAGCGCCGTCCTCGGGTTGTGGCACGCCGGGTGGTCCGCGCCACCGGCCGACTGCTGTCCACAGTGGACACAGAACGCGGGTGCGTCAGAGGCTGTCACTGAGGGCCTTGATGGGCATCTTGAGCTCGTCGAGCATCTCGAGGTCCGCCGAAGCCGGGCGGCCCAGGTTGGTCAGGTAGTTGCCGACGATGATCGCGTTGATCCCGCCGAGCATGCCCTGCTCCGCGCCGAGGTCACCGAGGGTCAGCTCCCGGCCGCCGGCGAAGCGCAGCATCGTGCGCGGCATCGCTAGCCGGAACGCGGCGACCGTGCGCAGCGCGTCCTTGCCCTCGACGATTTCGTAGTGCTCGTACGGCGTGCCCGGCTGCGGGATGAGGAAGTTCATCGGCACCTCGTGCGGGCTCAGCTCGGCCAGCTGCACGGCGAACTCCGCGCGCTGCTCGACCGTCTCCCCCATGCCGATGATGCCGCCGCAGCAGACCTCCATGCCCGCGTCGGCGACCATCCGCAGCGTGTCCCAGCGCTCTTCCCACGTGTGGGTGGTGACGACCGCCGGGAAGTGCGAACGCGCCGTCTCGAGGTTGTGGTTGTAGCGGTGCACGCCCATCTCGACGAGCTCGTCGACCTGCTCCTGGGTGAGCATGCCGAGCGAGCAGGCGATCTGGATGTCGTTGCCGTCCTCGCGGATGGCCTTCACGCCCTCGCGGACCTGCGAAAGCAGCCGCTGGTCCGGCCCGCGGACGGCGGCGACGATGCAGAACTCCGTCGCGCCGGTCTCGGCGGTCTGGCGGGCGGCCTTGACCAGGTTCGGGATGTCGAGCCACGCCGAGCGCACCGGCGTCGGGAAGCGGCCGGACTGCGAGCAGAAGTGGCAGTCCTCCGGGCAGCCGCCGGTCTTGAGGCTGATGATGCCCTCGACCTCGACCTCGGGGCCGCACCAGCGCATCCGCACCTCGTGGGCGAGCGCGAGCAGGTCCGGCAGCCGGTCGTCGGGCAGCCGCAGCACCTCGAGGACCCCGGCTTCGCCCAGGCCGACGCCGTTTTCGAGGACCTGCTCGCGTGCGTAGGCGAGGACATCGGTGTCCGGGACTGCGGTCACGGCGTCTCCTTGATCGTGGGGGCAGCGTCCCTCATCGTGCACGAAGGCGCAGCGAGGGGACAGCGACGCAGGTCACTTCTCGGCGGAAGCGCACCCTGCGAACAGTTCGGGGTCGAACTCACCGCCGAACCACGGCGAGAGCCCGGCCCGCGCGGCGGCCAGGAAGTCCGCCGGGGAGGCGGCGCCGAGGCCCGCGGGCAGCACGCCCAGCAGCGGCGCCCCGGCCGCGACCGGCAGGTCTTCGAGGTTGGACAGCGCGGCGAGGTCCGGCTCGGCCGGCCAGGAGCCGATGATCACCCCGGCGACGGTCAGGCCGCGCTTGGTGGCGACCTCGGCGGTGAGGGCGGTGGCGTTGAGCGTCCCGAGCCCGGCCTCGGCCACGACGATCACCAGCGACCCGAGCGACCAGGCGACGTCGGCGAGGCTGGAGCCGGTCTCGTCGAAGCGCACGAGCAGGCCACCGGCGCCTTCGATGAGGGTGAGGTCGTGCGCGGTGTCCAGCTCGGACGCGGCTTGCGCGATCTCCCCGGGATGAAGGGAGGGAAGCCCGCTCCGCCGCGCGGCGGCCTCCGGCGACAGCGGGTCGGGGTAGCGCCGCAGCTCGCGGGTGGTGACGTCGCCACCGGCGAGGCGGAGGACGTCCTGCAGGTCACCGGCCTCATCGGGGCGCACGCCGGTCTGGGCGGGTTTCAGCACGGCGACCCGCTGCCCCCCGGCCACCGCGAGCGCCGCGATGGCCGCCGTGGTGATCGTCTTGCCGACCCCGGTCCCGGTCCCCGTCATCACCAGCATGGTCACGGACCATGAACATAGTGACTGGGTGCGCGGCCCCGCACTGCGGGCATGGGGTGACCAGGTCGGCGGCGGATTCGAGCCGACCGGCGGTAGTGGCGGGTTGACGGCGGGACCGCGTGGGGCGCCGGAACGCCGGCGGTCCTCGCCGCCGCTTCGGCGCAGCGGCCACCCGGCAGCGTCGGACAGCGGCGCTGGGCGCCGGGGCCGATCGGCGGGACCGCGAACCGGCACCACCACCGCGAGCCTGACCCACCCACGCCGGACAACGTCGCGCGGGCCAACCGGTGGGACCGCGCCACCGCCGCCGCTTCGGCCGGTCGAGGCCACCCAACCACGCCGGGCAGCAGCGCCCAGGCCGACCGGCGGGACCGCGAACCTCACGCCCGGCGCCGCCACCGCGGCCCAGCCCAACCACGCCGGACAGCAGCGTCCGAGCGCGCCCAGGCCGACCGGCGGGGCCGCGCGGGCCACCAAAGCACCCGCGCGGCCCCCCGACCTCAAGCCCCCGGAGCCACCACCGCGGCCCCAGCAGGCCGGAACGTGCGCTCCGCCGCGTCGAACAGATACACCTGCGCCGTCCCGACCGCGAAGTACATACCGGTCAGCTGCAACCTTCCCTCCCCCTCGGCCGCCGCTACCGATGGATAGTCGCGCAAGTGCTCCAGCTGCTGGAGCACGTTGTGCAGCGCGAGACGGTCGCCTTCGCGATCCGGGACCTTCCCGTCCAGCGTGGCCGAACCGAGACGGTGGGCGCTCGGCTCCGCGTGGCGCAACCACACCGACAGCGGGCCCGGGGGCGGCCCGTCGGCGAGCGCCGCCATCGCGCCGCAGCCCGAGTGGCCGCACACCACGATCTCCTCCACTCCGAGGACCCCCACCGCGTACTCCACCGACGCGTTCATCGACGGGTCCGCCTGGCCGGCCGGCACCAGGTTGCCGATGTTGCGGATCGTGAACAGGTCACCCGGTCCGCTCGTGGTGATCAGGTTCGGCACGATGCGGGAGTCGCCGCAGGTGATGAACAGCGTGCGCGGGCGCTGGCCGTCGGCGAGGCCGGACAGCGTGTCGCGCAGCAGCGGCGCCGCGCGGCGGTGGAACTCCGTCGCGCCGCGGCGGGTCTGCTGGGCGGGAATCCCTTCCACCGCCTGCCATTCCGACCACGGCGCGAGCCAGCGCGGCACGGCCCGGCTCGCCGCCAGCCGGGACCGCGTCGGACGTCCTGCCTTGCCTTCGCCGAACCACGGGTGGCCGACTTCGTCGACGTCCACCGTGCCGCCGGCGCGTTCGTGCGCCTGCTGCCACGTCGTGAGGCTTTCGAACGCGGCGTGGTCGAGGTAGTCGACGACCAGCTCCAGCCGCACCGGCACCCCCGCGGGGATGGCCCCGAGGATCTTCGACAGCCGTGGCACCGACAGGAACGTCAGGACGCCTTCGACGACAACGCGCCAGTTGCCGTCTTCGGTCTCGACGTGGATGCCGGACCACAGCGTGCGGCGCAGCATCAGCACCAGCGCCAGCCCGATGCCCGCGAGCACGCCGGTGAGCAGGTCGAACACCACGACACCGGCGAGCGTGAGCAGGTAGACGGGCAGGTCGCCGTGGGCGAGCACCTGCTTCATGTGCCCGGGGTTGACCAGCTTCGCGCCGACGTGCACCAGCAGCCCGGCCAGCGCGGCCAGCGGGATGTCCTGGATCACCCCGGCGAGCAGGACGACGAACACCAGCACCCAGACGCCGTGCAGCACCGCCGAAAGCCGGGTCTTGGCCCCGGCCGCGACGTTCGTGGAGCTGCGGACGATGACGCCGGTGACCGGCAGCCCGCCCAGGGCGCCGGAGACCATGTTGGCCGCGCCCTGGCCGACCAGCTCGCGGTCGAGGTTGGCGCGCGGTCCGGTGTGCATCTTGTCGACCGCGACCGCCGACAGCAGGCTTTCGACGCTGGCGATCAGGGCGATGGTGACGACGGCGAGCGCGAACCCGCCCCAGCCGCCGTCGGGCAGCTGCGGGACCAGGTGGACGTTCAGCAGGTCACCGGGCAGTTCGACGCGCGGCAGCGTCATCCCGAACACCAGCGACACGACCGTGGCCAGCGCGATCGCGGCCAGCGGGCCCGGCACCTTGCGGACCGCCGCCGGCAGCCTCGGCCAGACCAGCAGGATCACGATGGTGAGCAGGCCGACGACGGTGGCGGAGTCGTGGTGGGCGACGATCTGGCCGGGCAGCTCGGCGACGTTCTCCACCGCCGAGCTCTGGGCCTTGCCGCCGAGGATGACGTGCAGCTGGCCGAGCACGATCGTGACGCCGATGCCGGCCAGCATGCCGTGCACGATCGCCGGCGAGATGGCCAGCGCGGCGCGCGCGATGCGGCTCAGGCCCAGCAGGATCTGGCACGCGCCGGCGGCGACGGTGATCGCGCAGGTGACGACCCAGCCGAACGTCTGGATGGTTTCGGCCATGACGACGGTCAGGCCGGCGGCGGGCCCGCTCACCTGGAGCGCGGAGCCGCCGAGCGCGCCGGCGACCACACCGCCGACGACGGCGGCCACCAGGCCGGCGGCGACCGGCGCGCCCGAGGCGAGGGCGATGCCGAGGGACAAGGGGACAGCTACGAGGAAGACGACCAGTGAGGCCGGCAGGTCGTGTCGGAGCACGGCGAGGGGTCTCATGATCACCATGCAACCGGAAATCGTGTGAAATGTCCGCTATGCGCCACCCGATCGAGTGAACAACTGGCCATATTTAGCACTAATGTCACAAATCGGACAGGTCGTTAACGCGCCGTTCACAAGATCAAGTACCTGTCACACGATAGTTGAATCCCGTACCACCAAAGGGTTTCGCGCGGTGCCAGGTGTCGGGGGGGGGGGGGGGGGGGGGGGGAGGAAGGCACAACCACCGAACACACGAGGAAAGAAAGCCCAGTCGAGCTTCCCCGCACCCACCCAGGAGGAAACCACGGGGGAGGCCTTCACAAAAGGA
>NZ_JBVJOW010000002.1:1439573-1444394 GCF_055582965.1 Amycolatopsis sp. NPDC104863 | reverse complement strand
CACCCGCTACGCCAAACGCGCTGCTTACTACCAGGCCGAACTCACCATCGCAGCGATCGTTCTTTGGCTCCGATGACTTACAGGACAGCGCCTAGCCGCTTCTCAGTAAATCTTGGTCAGACACTAGACAGCCCGATAAACGCCCAGAGATCAGTATTCTCGACGCAGCATGCGGCTCACGCCGGCCGCGACCGTGGTCGCCAGGATCCAGCCGGACGCCGTGAAGCCCGCGGCCACCCAGTTGTCCGTGCCGTGCATGTACCAGCGCGACTTGTTGCCGAAGTCGACGATCGGCACCAGCAGGTCGGCCGTGTAGATCACCGGGTTCCACTGCAGGCCCGTGTCCTGCTGGTTCACCACGCACCGCCGGCCGTTCGCGATGACCTGGTGCGCGGGGTTCGAGTTTGTCCAGTTGACGCAGTCGTCGGTGCCCAGGCCGAACCACAGGCTGCCCAGCACCAGCAGCGTGAACAGCCAGCCGAGCGCCCGCACCGGGCGGTAGCCGTAGCCGACCATCGAGCGCTGCAGCCAGCTCCACGTCCGCACACCCGGACCGAAGAACTTGAAGCCCTGGGCCAGCGCCTCGTAGCGGAACTGCTGCTTGCGCAGCGCCACCGTCGACGCGTGCTCTTCGTTCCCGGCCGCGCGCAGCATGTGCGCGAGCTGGTCGTACGGGCCCGGCCGGTAACCGCGCATCGCCTTGCGCAGCAGCTCGATGCGGTGGTCGAGCGCCTTGTCGTCGGCGAGCGGGATGCCCTTGCCGAGCGCGTCGTAGCGGAAGTCCTCCAGCTCGATGCCTTCGGACGCGGCCCAGAACGCCTCGTTGTCGTTCAGCGTGCCGCAGTGCGCCCGCCGCAGGACGACCCTTCCGGCCGGGGGCACGCTCGGGGTCAGCGTGAACTCGTCCGCGGCGACGTCCCCCGCGTCCAGCGCCACCGCGAACGGCGGCAGCGAGCCGAGCTGCGATCCCCGCAGGTCGACGCGCCGCGCGACCTGGGCGCCGTCGAGGTTGACCCCGCCCTCGGCGACGAACGGACGGCTATTGTTGTCACGCAGCGTGAGATCACGGCCGATCCGGCCGGTCCGGACGTCGAGGGAGAAACTGCTGGTGGCGCGGCGGCCGGGGTCGGTGAGCCGGGTGCCTGCCAGGTTGATGCTGCCGCCGACCTCGACACCCTGCAGCCGCAGCGTGCCGTGGATCGTGGCGTCGGTGAGCTGGAAGTTGCCCGCGATCTTCGACCGGCGCGCGGAGAAGACGTCCCGGCCGGGGTGGCGGAACATCGAGTTCCAGGCCAGGAAGTTGCCCCCGACGGTGACGTCGGCCAGGCGCAGCTGCCCGGCGGGCACCCGCAGGCTCGTCGCCTCGATGTCCCCGCCGATCTCGGTGCCGTCGAGGTGCAGCGCGCGGTCGTAGTACGGCTGCGACTTGCCGCGCACCACGGTGATCTCGGCGCCGGCCAGCCGCAGCGAGCCACCGATCCGGGCGTTGACCATGCGCAGCGTGCCGAGCGCCTGCAGGCCGTCGGACAGCTCCAGGTTGCCGTCGACGCGCAGCCGGTCGACGACCAGCGCGGGCCGCGGGTCGAGGTACGGGTCGTTGGACTTCCACGCGTCGACGGCGATCGGCCCGTGCTGCGACACCGTCAGCTTCGCTTCGCGCAGCACGATGTCGCTGTCCACCGTGGCGCTCGGCAGGTACATGATCCCGGTCGCGGAGAAGCGTTTGCGCTGGCTGGCCGGCCCGTAGTTGTCGACTTCGCAGAGCAGGCTGCCGCCGATGTGCAGGCCGTTGCCGTTGAGCGCGAAGCCGTCCGGGTTGTTCAGGGTGGCGCCGGAGAAGTTGACGTTACCGCCGGTGCGCAGGCCCGGGAGCCGGACTTCGCCGTTCGCGACCATCCGGTAGGCCAGCAGCGCGCCGGTCAGGACGAGCCGGTCGGCCTGGATCGCCTTGCCGTGCGGGTGCGAGATGACGGTGCGGGTGAGCACCATCGACCCCTCGATCACGGCGTCGGTGAGGTTGACCGCGGCGTTCGGCATCCCGCGTTCGCGGTCGTCGCCGCGCTGCACGGTGGTTTCCTCGATCTCGCGGTCGGCGCCGTCGACCTGCACGACGCAGCGGATCAGCCGGACGTCGTTGCGGCTGCGCAGGTTGCGGGCCTTGAGCCCGGGCAGCCAGCACTTGCGGAAGACCAGGCCGAGCAGGTTCGCCTCACGCACGTCCGGCGGCTGCTCGAACCGGCAGCGCTCGAACCGGAACAGGTACTTCAGGTCCGCGGCGCGCAGGTCGAGCGTGCCGGTGATGTAGGCGTCCTCGACGTAGACGATCGGCGCGTTGGTGGCCTGACGCCGCCAGCGCAGCAGGCCGCCGTTGCCGGGTTTCAGCAGGTCGGACGCCTTGACCTCGTAGCGGCGGTCGGGGATGCCCGCGAACGGGTCGAGGGGTGGCAGCGCGTTTTCGGTCGTCATCGTCTCCCCCACCCCATTGCCCGCACCGACTATAACACCGGATGATCACCGGCCTGGCCTATTGCCGCTGCCGATCATCCGTGATGTGATCGATTCACAATATCCCCGGGGGGAGGGGCTAATTGGCAACCATTGACCAGTGTGTGTATTGCACCGGTGCCGGTCATGGTGATCAGCCACTCCGCATGAGCACCCGAGGAGCCGTTTCCTTTTCCAGAGGGGTGGAGAAATGCGCACAATCGCGCGCGGAGCGCTGGTCACGGCGGCTTTGGCGACCAGCGGCACGTTCCTTTTCGGCGGAACGGCGGCGTTCGCCGATGCCGCGAGCACCAATGAGGTCGTCGTCGCCGGCCCGTTCGACTGGTACGACTCGTGCCACCGGACGCAGCAGGAATACCAGCGGTACTACACCATTGTCCAGGGCTGCTTCCAACTGGAAACAGGCAACGACAAGTGGATCTTCACGTATGACAACACGCACCACTAGAACGACCGCGGCGGAATAGCCGCCGATTTGATCGCCCGGCACGTCCACACGGACGTGCCGGGCGATCAAGCACGGGCTGCCGACGCGGAGCCGGCAGCAGCGTCATTCACCGTCGAGGCTCTGCGTCGGGTTGAGGACCCGGTTGAGGAACGACTTCGTGCGGTCGTGCTGCGGGTCGCCGATCACCTGGCCGGGCGGGCCCTGCTCGACGACCACGCCGCCGTCCATGAACAGCACGCTGTCGGCGACCTCGCGGGCGAACTGCATCTCGTGCGTGACGACCAGCATCGTCATGCCCTCTTCGGCCAGCTGCCGCATGACCGCGAGCACGTCGCCGACGAGCTCCGGGTCCAGCGCGGACGTCGGCTCGTCGAACAGCATCACGTCCGGGTTCATCGACAGCGCCCGCGCGATCGCGACGCGCTGCTGCTGACCGCCGGAAAGCTGCCCCGGCAACGACGTCTCCTTCTCGCTCAGGCCGACCTTCTCCAGGTTCTCCCGGGCGATCCGGACGGACTCCTCCTTGCCGCGCTTGAGGACCTTCCGCTGCGCGACGGTGAGGTTGTCCAGCACGGTCAGGTGCGCGAAGAGGTTGAAGCCCTGGAAGACCATGCCGATCTTGCGCCGGGCGCCGTCGATGTCGACGTCCTCGTCGGTGATCTCGTTGCCGTTGACCACGATCTTGCCCTGCTGCGGCTCCTCCAGGAGGTTCACGCAGCGCAGCAGCGTCGACTTGCCCGACCCGGACGGCCCGATGATGCAGACGACCTGGCCGCGCTCGACCTGCAGGTCGATGCCCTTCAGCACCTCCAGCGGGCCGAACGCCTTGTGCAAACCGGAAATTTCGACGATGACGTCGGTCATGTGGCACCTCCGCCGGACACCCCGGCGCCGTATTTCTTCTCCAGCCGCTGCTGCAGGATCGACAGCGGGATGGTGATGACGAGATAACAGAGGCCCGCGACGACGATCGGGGTGAGCCCCTTCGCCTCCAGCAGGGCCTGGCGGCTGAACTGCGCGAGCTCCTGCTGCGCCGGCGTCGTGCCGAGCAGGAACGCCAGCGACGAGTCCTTCGTCAGCATGATCAGCTCGTTGGCCAGCGGCGGCAGCACGATCCGGAAGGCCTGGGGGATGACGATCGTGATCATCGACCGGGTGGGCGACATGCCCAGCGACCGGGCGGCCTCGACCTGCCCGCGCGGCACCGCCTGGATGCCGGCCCGGATCGTCTCCGCCATGTAGGCCGAGGACACGATGCCGAGCGCGATCATGATGGAGACGTTGCGCGGCAGGTGCGTGTCCGGGAACGCGATCGGGACGCCGACCCCCACCGCGAGGAAGATCAGCAGCGCGGGCAGCCCACGGAAGAACTCGATGTACCCGCGCGCGAACCACCGGTACGGCCCCACCGAGGACAGCCGCATCAGCGCGAGCACGAGCCCGAGCCCCAGGCCCAGCGCGAACCCGAGCGCGGTGAAGATGATGGTGTTCTTGAGCGCGACCGTGATGACGTCGGGGAACTGCTGCGCGGCGACGTCCAGGTCGAAGAACGCCCGCCCGATCTGACCCCAGTTGGCCAGGAACGCGAAGACCACGACGATCACGAGCAGCAGGACGTACTGTGCACCCCGGAACGCCGATCGTCGCTGGCGTCGGCTCAGTGCCATTTCACTCCTCTGGCAGGCCCGGAAAGGGCATCGGAAACACCGCTGTGGGGGGGGGGGGGGGGGGGGGGAGAAGAAGGGGGGGGGGGGGGGGGGGGGGGGGGGGGGGGGGGGTGTGGAGGGGGGGGGGGGGGGGGGGGGGGGGGAAGTGGACGTAGGTGCCGCAGCCCGGAGCGGACAGGTGGGTCGGGCTGAATCAGGTGA
>NZ_JBVJOW010000002.1:1180382-1439563 GCF_055582965.1 Amycolatopsis sp. NPDC104863 | reverse complement strand
CGCACTCGCCTCGGTGTTTGGTGCCGTCCGCCTTTCCCTCCCCCCCTCCACGGAAGACAAAAAGAAAAAAACCACCACTCCCTCGCCGCATCCCCCCCACCCCCCCCCCCCAGGCGGGGGTCTTACTGGGTGGGGTTACCGGGCAGCCAGGTCGGCGCCTTGCCGAACCACTTCTGGTAGATCTGGGCGTAGGTGCCGTCCGACACCGAGGCCTTCAGCGAGTCGTTGATCGCGGTCACCAGGGCGGAGTTGCCCTGCTTGACGCCGATCCCGTAGAACTCGTTCGTCTTGAACTCCTTCACCACGGCGGTGTCCGGGTTCGTCTTGACGAAGTCGTAGAGCACACCGTTGTCGTTGACGCCGGCGTCCACGGTGCCGTTCTTCACGGCCTGCTCTTCCAGGGCGAGGTCGTCGAACGTGACGATCTCGGCACCCTTCGCGTTCTCCTTGGCGTAGTCGGCGCCGGTGGTGGCCGACTGGACGCCGATCTTCTTGCCCGCGACGTTGCTGAAGTCCTTGATCGGCGAGCCGGCCTTGACCAGCAGGGCCTGCGTGGCCTCGAAGTACGGCTCCGAGAAGTCGAACTTCTGCTTGCGCTTGTCGGTGATCGTCATGCCCGCGGCGGCCAGGTCGCACTGGCCGCTGTTCATGGCCTCGCCGGACTCGATGTTCTCGAAGGCGATGTCGACGATGTTCTGCTGCACACCGAGCTTCTTCGCGACCAGGTCCACGAGGTCGACGTCGAAGCCGACGATCTTGTCGCCCTGCTTGACCTGGAACGGCTGGTAGGGCAGGTGCGTGCAGGTCGTGAGCTTGCCTGACGCGATGAGCTGGACACCGCCGGCCGCCGTGCCGCCGTCGTCGCCCCCGCACGCGGTCAGGGCGGCGGCCGCCAGGGCGAGCGCCGGGATCAGGGCGAGCGCCTTGAGTTGGGGTCCTCGGGCCACGTCGTCACTCCTCGTAGTTCTCAGTTCGTGAGAGCACGCATATTGCCACTCATCCATACCAAAGCACAGCACTGTCGAGTTACAGCGACGTTTCGCACCGCGCCCACCGGTGTGGGAGTGTCGCGCACGAAGGGGCACGTGAGTGAGGATGTCGTTCATGAACGCGACCCCGCCCCGGCTGCCCCCGTCCGGTCGACGTGCGCGGAAGGCGGCGACCAGCAGGATCACCCGGCCGGGGGCCCGGTTCGACGGGTACCTCTCCCCGGAACGCCCGCACGCGGGCGCCTACGACGAGATGTTCGCCGCCGACGGCACGGTCCGCGGGCCCTACCGGGCGCTGTACGACTCGATCGCCGCGCTCGACGCGCACGACCTCAACTCCCGGTCGCTCGCGCTCGACCGGGCGATGGTCGACCAGGGCATCACCTTCTCGCTGTCCGGCCAGGAGCGGCCGTTCCCGCTCGACCTGGTGCCGCGGGTGATCCAGGCCGCCGAGTGGTCGAAGCTCGAACGCGGGGTCGCCCAGCGCGTGCGCGCGCTCGAAGCGTTCCTCGCCGACATCTACGGCGACCGCCAGATCCTGCGCGACGGGGTGCTGCCGCGGCGGCTGATCACCTCGTGTGAGCACTTCCAGCGGGAGGCGTTCGGCATCAACCCGCCGAACGGCGTGCGCATCCACGTGTCCGGGGTGGACCTGGTGCGCGACGAGGAAGGCACATTTCGGGTGCTGGAGGACAACCTCCGCAACCCGTCCGGGGTGTCGTACGTGATGGAGAACCGGCGCACGATGGCCCGGGTCTTCCCGGACCTGTTCGCCCAGCACCGCGTCCGGCCGGTCGGCGACTACGCGTCGCACCTGCTGCGGGCGCTGCGGGCGGCGGCCGCGGCGAACGTCGCCGACCCGATGGTCGTGGTGCTCACCCCCGGCGTCTACAACTCGGCCTACTTCGAGCACTCGCTGCTGGCGCGGCTGATGGGTGTCGAGCTGGTCGAAGGCCGTGACATGTTCTGCCGCGACAACGTCGTCTACCTGCGGACCACCGAGGGCGAGCGCCAGGTCGACGTCATCTACCGGCGCATCGACGACGAGTTCCTCGATCCCGTGCACTACCGGCCGGACTCGGTGCTCGGCGTCGCCGGGGTGCTCAACGCGGCGCGCGCGGGCAACGTCGTCGTCGCGAACGCCGTCGGCAACGGCGTGGGCGACGACAAGCTCGTCTACACCTACGTGCCGGAAATGGTGAAGTACTACCTCAACGAGAAGCCGCTGCTGCCCAATGTGGACACCTTCCGGTGCTGGCTGCCGGACGAGTTCGACCACGTCATGGCGCACCTCGACGAGCTGGTCGTCAAGCCCGTCGAAGGCTCCGGCGGGTACGGGATCGTCTTCGGCCCGGAGGCGACGAAGAAGGAGCTCGACACGCTGCGCCGGAAGGTGCGCGCCCACCGGCGCGGCTGGATCGCGCAGCCGGTGGTGCAGCTCTCGACCGTGCCGGCCAAGGTGGACGACCGGCTCGCGCCGCGCCACGTCGACCTGCGGCCCTTCGCGGTGAACGACGGCAAGGAGATCTTCGTCCTGCCGGGCGGGCTGACACGGGTGGCGCTGCCGGAGGGCAGCCTGGTCGTCAACTCGTCGCAGGGTGGCGGCTCGAAGGACACGTGGGTGCTGGCGTCCCGCGCTTCGAGCGTCGAACGCGAACTGGAGCAACCGGCGCTCGGCGCGATGTCCACTGTGGACGGCCTGGCCGCCGAACAGGGGCCCGAGCTGTCGGCGTCCCAGCAGCAGCAACAGCAACAGCAGAGCTAGGGAGGTTCGAATGCTGGCACGCAACGCGGAGTCGCTGTACTGGATCGGCCGGTACGTCGAACGCGCCGACGACACCTCCCGGATCCTCAACGTCTCGGTCCACCAGCTGCTGGAGGACGCGACGGTCGACCCGGACCACGCGAGCCGTCAGCTCCTGGCCGTCCTGGGCATCGACACGCCCAACGGGGAGACGCTCGACGTCTGGAAGCTGACCGAGCTGGTGGCGTACGCGAAGGACAACCCGGCGTCGATCGTGGGCTCGATCAACTCGGCGCGCGAGAACACGCGCGGCGCCCGTGAGGTCGTCTCGACCGAGCTGTGGGAATGCCTGAACGCGACGTGGAACGCGGTGCCGGACCGGCAGCGGTACGCGCGCCGCGCCGGGCCGCACGCGTTCCTGTCGTTCGTGGAGGAGCGCGCGGCGATGTTCGCCGGGCTCGCCGACTCGACGATGTCGCGGGACGACGGCTGGCTGTTCATGGTGCTCGGCCGCTCGATCGAACGCGCCGACATGGTGGTGCGGCTGCTGCTGTCCCGGGTCGCGGACCGCGCGTCGTCGCCGGGCTGGATCACGGTGCTGCGCTCGGCCGGCGCGCAGGACACCTACCTGCGGACCTACCGGGGCGCGCTCGACGCCGGGCGGGTTGTCCAGTTCCTGTTGCGGGACACGCTGTTCCCGCGCTCGGTGTTCCACGCGCTGCGGCAGGCGGAGGAGTGCCTGCAACGGCTCGACCCGGGCGGCGGCTCGCGCAGCAACGAGAAGTCCGAGGCGCTGCGGGAGCTCGGCCGCGCCCGCAGCGAGCTCGAGTTCCTGCGCCCGTCGGACCTGCTGACCGACCTGCCGCGGCGGCTCGGGGCGCTGCAGACGTCGATCAAGGACATCGGCGAATCCGTGTCGATGCAGTACTTCAGCACGTCGCCGTGGGTGGCGTGGAGCGGTGCGGAGGTTTCGCTGTGACCTGGCAGCTGCGCGTGGCGCACCGGACGGGGTACCGGTACGCGACACCGGCGACGCAGTCGTACAACGAGGCGCGCCTGACCCCGCGGTCGGACCGCCGTCAGACGACGGTCGCGACGCGCATCGAGACGACCCCGGCGACCCGCGCCTACCGGTACACCGACTACTGGGGCACGGTCGTCACGTCGTTCGACCTCCACGCGCCGCACACGGAGTTCACGGTGCTGGCGACGTCGGTGGTCGAGACGGCGGACGAAGCCGAGCCGATCCGCACGGCGACGTGGAAGGACCTGCGGTCGGACACGGTCGTCGACCACCGCACGGAGTACCTGACCCCGACCGACTACACCCCGCGTGACGTCGCTCTGGCGCGCGAGGCCCGTTCGCTGCGGACCGGGCTGGATCCGGCGGACGCGGTGCTGGCGGTGTGCGAGTGGGTGCACAAGCAGCTGAAGTACCAGCCGGGCACCACCGGTGTGCACTCGACGGCGACGGACGCGTGGAAGGCGCGCGAAGGCGTGTGCCAGGACTTCGCGCACGTGACGCTGGTGATGCTGCGCGCGATCGGCGTCCCGGCGCGGTACGTGTCCGGGTACCTGCACACCAAGCGGGACGCGAAGCTCGGCGAGGTGGTCGAGGGTGAGTCGCACGCCTGGGTCGACGTCTGGACCGGCGGCTGGTGGGCGTACGACCCGACGAACGCGATCCCGGTCGGCCCGCGGCACGTGTGGGTGGCGATGGGCCGGGACTACGCCGACGTGGCGCCGTTGAAGGGCATCTTCACCGGCGGCGGTCAGTCCACTTTGGACGTCTCGGTCCACCTGACCCGGCTGGCGTGAGCGGCGCTCTCCCGGGAGAGCGCCGCTCACGGAGTCAGCCTCGGGCGTGGGCGTCCAGGATGTGCGCGACGGCCTCGGTGACCTGCTGCGCATACTCGAGGTGCAGCCACTCGTCGGGCACGTGGATGTTCGAGTCGGACCCGCACGCGCCGGTGACCAGGAACTGCGCCTCCGGGTACTTCCGGGAGAGCAGGCCCATGAACGGGATCGAGCCGCCCATGCCGGTCGCGCGGTGCGGCTGGCCGAACACGTCGTCACTGACCGTGCGCAGGGCCGCCGTCAGCCACGGGGACTCGGTCGGCGCGTTCCAGCCGTCCTCGGACTGCGGGTTGTCGCCGAAGGTCACCTTCGCGCCGTACGGGACGTCCGTGGTCAGAGTCCGCTTCACGGCTTCGAGTGCCTTCGCGGCGTCAGCCGTCGGCGGGAGGCGGAAGCTCAGCGTCAACGTCGTGCTCTCGCGCAGGACGTTGCCCGCGTCGGCCGGCTTCGGGAAGCCGTCGGCGCCGATCACCGACAGCGTCGGGCGCCACGCGTTGTTGAGCATCAGCTCCAGCGCGTCTTCGGTGATCACGCGCCCGCCTTCGACCAGCGGGAACGCCTTCGACAGCGCCTCGGGGAAGTCCTGCGAGACGGCCTTCAGCTCCGACAGCCGGTTCGCCGGGACGTCGACCTTGAGCTCGTCGAGCAGCAGCTCACCGGTCGCGCTGTCCTCGAGCCGTTCGATCAGCTTCCGCAGCACGCGGAACGAGCTGGCGACGACGCCCGACGCGATGCCCGAGTGCTGGGCCGAGCCCAGCAGCTGCACGGTGACGTCCAGGTGCAGCATCCCGCGCAGGCTCGTGACCAGCCACAACCTCTCGTAGTCGCTGCCGCCGGCGTCGAGGCAGATCACCAGCGACACCGCACCGATGCGGTCGGCCAGGTGGTCGACGTACGCGGGGAGGTCGGGGCTGCCGGACTCCTCGCCCGTCTCCAGCAGCACGACGATGCGCGCGTGCTCGCCGCCGGCCGCGTGGACGGCTTCGATCGCCGCCGTCGCCGCGTAGCCGGAGTAACCGTCGTCGACCGAGCCGCGGCCGTAGAGCCGGCCGTCGCGGATCACCGGCGTCCACGGGTCGAGGCCCTCGGACCAGCCGCCGACCGGGGGCTGCTTGTCGAGGTGGCCGTACATCAGGACGGTGCCCTGGTCCGCCGCGCCCGGGGTCGCCGGGACGTCGACGAGCAGCAGGGGGGTCCGGTCTTCGAGCCGGACGACCTCGAGCTTCGCGCCGGGCAGCTCGCGCGCGGCGATCCACTCGCGGACGTGGTCGACGGCGGCGGCCAGATGCCCGCTCTTCGCCCATTCGGCGTCGAAGGCCGGGGACAAGGCGGGGATCGCCACCAGCCCGGACAGACTCGGGATGACGTCGTCGGTCCAGGTGGACACGACGGATTCACGAACGGATTTGTGCTCCACGAGATCCATCGTGCCATGGGCGTCCCGGCGTGCGGCACATCACAACGACGTCCCCCGAGCAGGTGATCACGCAGGCGCACGGCCGTGTGCGCGTGCGGCCACGCCTGGTGAACGGGCGGACCGATTCCCTACTCTCGTAGGTCCGATGCTCGGGCTTCCTAGCGTTTTCCCTGTTCAGAGCCCCTTTCTCAGCAACAAATCAGCAACCGCGTCTGACCAAAGCCACGACCTTCGTGCCAGGATGTCGGCGTGAACCGTCAACGCCGACGGTGACCGAGCGCTTCGGAGACCCGAGACGCTGGTCCCCGCCGGTGCAGTCGCTGTGGTCGCCACAAGCGGCCGCCAGAGGCACCGACACCGAGGAGTACCGCCCATGCCGTCCGAACAGTGGACGCACCCGGAGCCTGGAGACGGGCCGGCCGCCGTCGCGGCCCAGCCGTCCCCCGAGCAGGTGATCGCCGGATTGCGAGCGACCAGCGAAGGTGGCGCTGAGCTGACTCAGCTGCTCACCCCCGAAGGCGAGCGGGTCCCGTCGCCGCAGTTCGACAAGTACGTCGACGACGTCGACGACGAAGCCCTGCGCCAGCTGTACCGCGACATGGTGCTCGTCCGCCGCGCGGACCGCGAGGCCAACGCGATGCAGCGCCAGGGCCAGCTCGGCATCTGGGTCCCGCTGCTCGGCCAGGAGGCCGCGCAGATCGGCTCCGGCCGCGCGCTGAAGAAGAACGACATGGCGTTCCCCAGCTACCGCGAGCACGGCGTCGCGTACGCGCGCGGGGTCGACATGAAGGACCTGCTGGGCATCTTCCGCTGCACCGACCACAGTGGCTGGGACTACCAGGGCACGGGCTTCCACCCGTACACCATCGTGATCGGCAACCAGGTGCTCAACGCCGCCGGCTACGCGATGGGCCAGAAGTTCGAGGGCAAGGTCGGCGACGACGACGGCGAAGCGACGATCTGCTACTTCGGTGACGGCGCGACCTCGCAGGGCGACGTCCACGAAGGATTCGTCTGGGCCGCGGTCTACGACGCGCCGCTCGTGTTCTTCTGCCAGAACAACCAGTGGGCGATCTCCGAGCCGACCGAGCGCCAGTCGCGCCTGCCGCTCTACCAGCGCGCCCGCGGGTACGGCTTCCCCGGCATCCGCGTCGACGGCAACGACGTCCTGGCCTGCCTCGCGGTGTCCCGCTGGGCGCTCGACGAGTGCCGCCACGGCAACGGCCCGGTCCTGATCGAGGCGTTCACCTACCGGATGGACGCGCACACGACGACCGACGACCCGTCGCGCTACCGGCTGTCCGACGAGCTCGAAGAGTGGAAGCTCAAGGACCCGATCGAGCGCGTCCGGGCGTTCCTGGCCCGCAAGGGCGGCGCCGACCACGACTTCTTCGACCAGGTCCAGGCCGAGGCCGACGCCTTCGCCGCGGACCTGCGCGAGTACACGTTCAACATGCCCGAGCCGCCGCCGGAGCGGATCTTCAGCAACGTCTACGCCGAGGGCAACCCCGTCCTCGAGGCGCAGCGCGAAGAGTTCCTGTCCTACCTCGACGGCTTCGTATCGGCGGGTGAGCACTGATGACCGACCTCCAGAAACTCACCATCGGCAAGGCGCTCAACCTCGGCCTGCGCCGCGCGATGGAAGAAGACCCCAAGGTCCTGATCATGGGTGAGGACGTCGGCAAGCTCGGCGGCGTCTTCCGGATCACCGACGGCCTCCAGAAGGACTTCGGCGAGCAGCGCGTGCTGGACACGCCGCTCGCGGAGTCCGGCATCATCGGCACCGCGGTCGGCCTGGCCGTGCGCGGCTTCCGGCCGGTCTGCGAGATCCAGTTCGAGGGCTTCATCTTCCCCGGGTTCGACCAGATCTCGTCGCAGCTGGCGAAGCTGCACTACCGGACGCAGGGCAAGGTCAAGATGCCCGTCGTGATCCGGGTGCCGTTCGGCGGCGGGATCGGCGCGGTCGAGCACCACTCGGAGTCGCCCGAGTCGCTGTTCGCGCACATCCCGGGCCTGAAGGTCATCTCGATCGCGAACGCCGTCGACGCCTACTGGGGCATCCAGCAGGCCATCAAGTCCGACGACCCGATCCTGTTCTTCGAGCCGAAGCGGCTGTACCACTCGGGCGCGCTGCGCGCGGAGATCGACACCGACGCCGCGGCGCCGCGGGTGTTCTCCTCGCAGGTCGTCCGCGAGGGCACCACGGCCACGGTCGTCGCGTACGGCCCGTCCGTGAAGGTCGCGCTCGACGCGGCCGCCGCGGCCGAGGACGAGGGCAAGTCCCTCGAGGTCATCGACCTGCGCACGCTCTCGCCGCTGGACCTCGGCCCGGTGTTCGAGTCGGTGCGCAAGACCGGCCGGCTCATCGCGCTGTCGGAGGCGCCGTCCGAGTCGTCCCTGACGTCGGAAATCGCCGCGCGTGTCCAGCAGGAGTGCTTCTACTCGCTGGAAGCGCCCGTCCTCCGGGTGACCGGGTTCGACACGCCGTACCCGCCCGCGAAGCTCGAGGAGCACTACCTCCCCGACCTGGACCGGGTGCTGCACGCCGTCGACCGCTCACTCGCCTGGTAAGGGGGATTTCCGCGTAATGCCCACGTACAAACAGTTCCCCCTCGCCGACACCGCGGAGGGGCTGACCGAAGCCGACATCCTGTCGTGGCACGTGAAGCCGGGTGACACGGTGACGGTCAACCAGATCGTCGTCGAGATCGAGACCGCCAAGGCCGCCGTCGAGCTGCCGATCCCGTGGGCCGGTGTGGTCACGGAGCTGCACGTCGAGCCGGGACAGACGGTGGAGGTCGGCACGCCGATCCTCACCATCGACGTCGACCCCGGAGGCGCGGCCGCTCCGGTCGCGGCCCCTGCTCCCGCGGCCGCGCCTGCCGAGGAAGAGGAGATGAAGCCGCTGGTCGGCTACGGCTCCAAGGCGGTCGTGACCCAGCGGCGGGCCCGGAAGGGTGCTGCTCCCGAGCCGGTTCCGGCGGCTGCCGTCGCCGCTCCTCCTGCTCCTGCGCCTGCGCCTCGGGGCGGTTACGTCCCGCTGGCCAAGCCGCCGGTGCGGAAGCTCGCGAAGGACCTCGGCGTCGACCTGCACGCGCTGACCGGCACCGCATCGGGTGGCGTCATCACGCGTGACGACGTCGAGCGCGCGGCGAACGGTTCGGCTGCTCCGGTGGCGTCCCCTGTGGACAGTGGTTACGACCCGGCCACCCGCGAGCGGCGCGTCCCGATCAAGGGCGTCCGCAAGATGACCGCGGCGGCGATGGTGCAGAGCGCGTACACCGCTCCGCACGTCACGGAGTTCCTGACCATCGACGTCACGCCGATGATGGAGTTCCGCGAGAAGCTGAAGAAGTCGCGGGAGTTCGCCGGCGTGAAGGTCACGCCGCTGACGTTCGCGGCGAAGGCCGTCTGCCTGGCGGCGAAGCGCACGCCGGACATCAACGCGGTGTGGGACGAAGCGGCGCAGGAGATCGTCTACAAGGACTACGTCCACCTCGGGATCGCGGCGGCCACGCCCCGCGGCCTGATCGTGCCCAAGGTCCGTGACGCCGACTCGCTGTCGCTGAAGGAGCTCGCGGGCGCGCTGACGACCTTGACGGACGTCGCCCGCGAAGGCAAGACGTCCCCGGCCGACATGGCGAACGGCACGATCACGATCACCAACGTCGGCGTCTTCGGCGTCGACACCGGCACGCCGATCATCAACCCGGGCGAGTCCGCGATCCTGTGCCTCGGCGCGATCAAGGACCAGCCGTGGGTGGTCGACGGCGAGATCAAGGTCCGCAAGGTGCTCCAGCTGTCGCTGAGCTTCGACCACCGGGTGGTCGACGGCCAGCAGGGCTCGGAGTTCCTGGCCGACGTCGGCGCCCTGCTGGCCGACCCGGCCATGGCGATGACGTACTGAGAGGTCCGTGGAGGGGTGCCGCGAGGGCGCCCCTTCACGGCTTCCGGAAGACGATCTTCCCGGCGTCGAGGTCGACGTGGGTGCGCGGCGGGGCGCCGTCCGCTTCGTCGTCGACCAGCATCAGCTGGACCTGACGCTGCTCCAGCTCGTGCTGCTTGGTGCCGCCGAGGATCGCTTCGACCTCCTCGGTCGCGGCCATGCTCGCCATGCGGGAGCCGTCGCCGCGGCGGTGCCATGGCAGGAACCGGCGGCCCCAGACCTCGAACACGGCCAGCAGGAACAGCAGCACGAGCAGCATCGGGAACACCATCGCCCAGACCACACCCATGAGAGCCAACCTATACTCGCTTGACGGAGTGAGCACTCACTCCGCACACTGGTGCCATGACACCAGCACCAGAGACCCGGCGAAGAGCGCCGGGCATGAGCGTCGAAGCGCGGCGCGCCATGATCGTGCACGCGGTGCTCCCGCTCCTGATCGACCACGGCGCGAACGTGACGACCAGCCAGATCGCCCGCGCCGCCGGCATCGGCGAGGGCACCATCTTCCGCGCGTTCAAGGACAAGGACGAGCTCTTCGACGCCTGCACGGCGGAGGCCCTGCGCCCCGACCACGTGCTCGACGCGATCGCCGAAATCCCCGTCGACCAGCCGCTCGACGACCGGCTCGTCGAGGCCGCCGAAGCCCTCGGCGCCCACCTCGAACGGATGGGCGCGCTGATGGGCGCCCTGCACGCGTCCGGCCGCGTCCGCCACCGCGACCCCGAGCAGCGCCTGAAGGATCAGCGCAGCACGTTGAAGGGCGGCCGCCGCGAATCGATGACCGCCATGCGCGGCGCGATGACCGAGCTGTTCGAACCCGAGAAGGACCGGCTCCGCCTGCCGCCCGAGCAGCTGGCCTCCCTGTTCCTGACCCTGCTGTTCGGCGGCCGCCGGATGGCCCCGGACGACGACGCGCCCACCACGCGCCAGGTGGTCGACGTCTTCCTGCACGGCGCCGTGGAGGCCCCGTGATCCCGGGCGGCGGGGGCGGGATGGAGTTCCTGATGGCCCGGCGGGGCCGGCGGCGCGCCATCTCGACGGTTCCGGAAAGCGGCCTGACCGGCCCGGTCGACATCCCGGAGCCCAAGCAGGACAACCAGCCGAAGGACTGGCGCTCCCGGCTGAAGCGCGCGAAGACGTCGGTCTCGGGCACGGTCCGCGGCCTGCCGAAGGTCGTGAAGCTGACGTGGCAGGCCAGCCCGATCCTGACGATCCTGCTGGCGCTGATCACGCTGCTTTCCGGGCTCCTGCCGACGGTGACGGCGTACATCGCGAAGCTGCTGCTCGACTCCGTCGTGGCGGCGATCCAGCACCGCGGCACAACGGCCGACATCGTGAACGTCGCGCTGTTCCAGTTCGGCGTGCTCGCCGCGACGGCCATCAGCAGCGCGCTGACGTCGATCGCGCAGTCCCTGCTGCAGGAGCGCATGACGCTGACCATCCGCCACCAGGTGATGGCGCACGCCAGCGAGCTGCACCTGGCGTACTTCGAAGGCTCGACGTCGTACGACATGCTGCGCCAGGCCGCACAGGAGGCGCCGACGCGGCCGCTGTCGATGATGAACTCCGCGCTGGGGCTCGTGCGGACGACGATCACGTTCGGCAGCATGATCGCGCTGCTGGTGGCCGTCAGCCCGCTGCTGGCGCTGGTCGCGCTGCTGGCGCCGATCCCGGCGTTCATCTCGCAGTCCAAGTACGGCTCGCGCGCGTTCTGGCTGACCTTCCTGATGTCGCCGATCAAGCGGCGGATGGACTACCTGTCTTCGCTGGTCACAACGGACACGTACGCCAAGGAGACGAAGCTGTTCGGGCTCGGCCCGTACTTCGTCGACCGGTTCCGCCGGCTCGGCCTGGTGTCGTACGAGCGGCAGCGGAAGCTGACGATCAACCGCAACATCAGCTCGACGTCCTGGGGGCTGTTGAGCACGTTCGCGGGCTCGGCGATCGCGTTGTACATCGCGCTACAGGCGGTCGGCGGGCACCTGACGCTGGGCGACCTGGCGCTGTACACGGCCGCGGCGACGTCCGTGCAGACGTCGGTGTCCGGGCTGTTCACGGCGTTTTCGGGGATGTACGAGAACAACCTGTACCTCGACACGCTGTACCGCTTCCTGGACACCAAACCCGAGATCACGGCGCCTGCTTCACCCCGCCCCATGCCGTCCACAGTGGACGGACACATCGAGTTCGACTCGGTGACGTTCGCCTACCCGGGCGCAGACGAGGCGGCGCTCGACAACGTCAGCTTCGAGATCCGCCCGGGCGAGACGGTGGCGGTGGTGGGCCGCAACGGCGCGGGCAAGTCGACGCTGTTCAAGCTGCTGTGCCGGCTCTACGACCCGACGGCCGGACGGATTCTTCTGGACGGCGTGGACATCCGCGAGTACGACCCGGTGGAGCTGCGCACGAGGATCAGCGCGATGTTCCAGGACTACGTGACGTACCAAGGAACGGCGGCGGAGAACATCGGCCTGGGCGACCTGACTCGCCTGGAAGACCGCCCCCACATCGAGGATTCGGCCCGCCGAGCAGGCGCGGACGAGCGCATCGAGCGCCTGCCCGGCGGTTACGACAGCCCCCTGGGCCGGTGGTTCGACCAGGGCGTCTCGCTGTCCGGCGGGGAGTGGCAGAAGATCGCTTTGGCGCGGGCGTTCCAGCGGGAGGCGCCGTTGTTGATCCTCGACGAGCCGACGTCGGCGTTGGACGCCCAGGCGGAGCATGACCTGTTCTCGCGGCTGCGTGAGCTGTCCGAGGGACGGACGACGCTGTACATCTCGCACCGGTTCTCGACGGTGCGGCAGGCGGAGCGGATTCTGCTGCTGGACCACGGAAAGGTGGCGGAGTACGGAACGCACGAACAGCTGATGGCGGCTAAGGCCGGGTATGCGGAGCTGTTCACACTTCAGGCGCAGGCGTACCTGGACGAGATCCCGAGCTAGGGAGCATCTAGGCGGGCCGTTCACCAGGCAGTCAAGCCTGGTGAACGGCCCTTTCCTACGGTCGGCTAGGTACCTCTAAACAGCAAGAGTCACCTAGCCGCATCGGCTTAAGCCGCGTCCCTTACCTCGAGCGCCACGCGTCCGCCAGTTGCGAAGTAGCTAAGCCACTCGCGGACAGTTTTTTGCGGCACTCGATGAAGGCGGCTTACCTCACGCACCGTCGCTTGCCCACCAAGGATGGCCAAGACCGCTTCGACCTGGTCTTCGACGGAAACTCGACGCGCTAGCGGCACACTTCACCTTTCCATATATTGCATTGATCGGAATTTCGAGTTATCGTCGATTCACGGGTGCTCACGTCATGAATCGACTATTTTTTATGGCGACCCGTTGGCGTTGAGCGAGGATCCCTTCCTCGCTCAACGCCCACTTCACGGCGTCGCCGGTTTGGGCATCGCCTCCCCCTTTCGAAATGACAGGAGCTGACGCTTCTCGCCACGCACCCAGGCATTCCAACCTTTGATATAGATCGCAATATGCTCACGCGCCTCCATTCGGCGGCGTCCGCCCTGTGCGCGCATATTAATGAAGAACCCCCTGAATTTCAGCCTTGGATCCCCTTCGTCGAGGTTCGCGCCAACGGTGATCCCCGTGAACCACTCCTCTTGATCCAGGTCAGGCGCGGCCCGCCGGGTGATGTAGATGCCCGCAGCGCACGAAGAGACAACCGCACCGATGGCGCCAGCCACGGGCCGCGCCTGCTTGATGCATTCGAGCATCTCGGGATAAACATCATTCAGCTGGAGGATCTGATCGTTAGTCAATCTGGACCGGGTACCACTCCAAGGAGCATCAGCGGGAAATGTGTCGTAGAGGAACACCGAGCGCAGCGAAGCCGCTAGGTTGTACACATCCGTCGCACCATTGGCCCGAAGGCTGTCACCAGCACTTCGCCGCCGCCCGGTATCGACAACACTGAACGACTCTCGCTCCACGCCACGGATAACCAGCATCGGCACCGTGACGCCGGACTTGATGACAGCAGCGAGCCGATGCTGCCCGTCCAGCAATACGCCTTTCTGATCCACTGCTATGCCCTGATGGCTTAGCCGCCACTCTCCACGCTTCATCGCAGCGGCATAGATGTCGACAGTACTGCGATTGAGGGTCCGATTTCCCTGGTTGTACCGGCTCAAGGCCGCCGCCATCGCAGGGTCGACCATTTGAACCTCGGTGACCAACCCCTCAGACGCCCAGTCCGAGGTGGGGAGATCCAGCTCCTGAACAGCTTCGGTCATGTCTTGAACACCACACTTTGCACCTATCAATGAGAGTCACGAACACCTAGCGCAGGCGAACGCGCTCGGAGCGTAACGTCCGTCGTCCGACCTAGCCGGCGGCGCAACGACGCCCCGTCGCTTAACCACCCGATCTTGTGATCCACCCCGGATGTGGCCCAGGTCAGACGCGCATTGGGAACGAACCGGACAGCTCGTTCGTTGGGCGTTTATGGCTGTCGGGTTCCTGATTTACGTCTTCGCCGAGATCGCCGCGATCTGGGCGGTGGGTTCAGCTGTCGGCGTGCTCGGCACACTGGGCCTCCTCCTTGCTGGCGCGTTCATCGGCTCGTGGCTCGCCCGCCGTGAAGGCGCCAAAGCGATGAAGGCGTTCGTCGAGTCAGCCCGAATGGGGCGCCCCTCAGAGAAGGAGCTCACTGACGGCATGCTGGTGGGCCTCGGCGGCGTGTTGATCTTGCTGCCGGGCTTCGTGAGCGACGTCCTGGGGCTGTTACTGATACTGCCGCCATCGCGGGCGGTGGCTCGCCGCCTATGGCTTCGCCGGATGGAGAAGCGAGCGGTGCGGTTCGCCAATCAGCGCCGGGGGCCAGTGATGGTGGTGGATGCTGAGGTGGTGTCTTCGCCATCGGAGGAGCCCCGCCGGGATCAGCCCCCGACGGTGATCGAGGGGCGCGTCGTCGAGAGTTGATCCGGATTCGGTTTGGCGCTCGCCCGCTCGTTTAGGGTCAGTTCGCCGTTGCGGCGCATGAGCCAGATGACCTCCATGACGGAGAACACCGTATCCTGCTGCTCGGCAAACTTGCCGTGTTTGTAGCTGCTGAATGCCACCGCGATACGCGGCCCCAGGTCCGAAGTGGGGTCGGCGACCTTCGTTTGTCGATCGCGATGGCCTCTTTTGAGGACGCCGATCGGCGAGTCGTGTAGTTGCGCACGCATCGCGTTGAGGTCCACCAACTATCGGCCAGTTTGAGGACGATCCGATCCGTCTGCTTCTGCTCTTCGGCGAGGTCGGTGGATTCTTGGGTGATCGTGACCGCCCCACTAGCCGCGACGAGGATGGTCTCAGCCGTGGCGACGAATTCGACGCCGAAGAAGTCGAGCGCTTTGATCACCCCACGATGAGCACGTTCAGCCCGCCGCCCTTAAGGATGTTGCCGATCACGCGGACCAGGCCGACGATGCTCAGGTCGCCGGTGACCGACTCGATCCTCCCGGGGTGTCCTTATCCAGATCCGAGTTCTGACTGGCAGCTCGCCGCCAACAGCGGCCGCCGCGCCGCGACACGCCTGAGCGGCGCAGTCGGGCAGCCGTCCGGCCCACGTTTCAGCGCGACCACTAGTCCACGGATGGTTTGGGGATGTCGAAGTAGCTCGAGAACCGCACCGCCGGCGCGTACTCGCCCTTCACCTTCACCCGGCCCGTCACGAACATCGCCGCCACCGCCGCGTTCCCCGTGGCCATCCTGATGAAGTCGTCCACGGACAGGGTGATTGTTGTGTCCGGTGTCCGGGACAAGTCCGTTGACGAGACGCACACCCCGTCCTCGATCACCGTCTGGAAACGGTCGTAGCCGTCTTCGCCGGTTCCCTCGGAAAAGCGCCAAGAAACCACGAAATCCACGTGCCGCGCTCGTTCCGGCAAGAAATGCTCGGACATTCGGCGGAAAATCTCGTCCAGGAACACGCCACGCAACTCAGGATGCTCGGCGATGGCCTTCAGCTGGTCGCGGGAGGCTCGGCGGACCACGTCGACCAGGACGTCCGTCGACAGGGAGCTCAGCTCTATGCCCGCCCCAGCGGAGCCCAGCATGTGGAGAGTTTCGAGGACCTGGATGAACTGCTGGGGCGTCAAGTTGGCGATGACCAGCTTCTCGGCGAACGCGTTGACGGCGTGGCCGCCACGAAGGCCGCGGGGCCGGGAAAGGCGCCACTTCGGTTTTCGGGGCACGGGGACGAGACTATCCCGGGTGGGGGAGGTCGAAGAAGCCGATCAGGCCCGCCGCGAAGGCCAAATCGCCCTTGACCTTGATTCTTCCCGTGACGAACAACACCGCCGGCGTCGCCTGGTGGGTGATGAGCCGGAAGAAGTCGGCCGGAGCGATCGTGATCGTCACCCGGGGGACTGAGCGCATGTCGCGGCTCACCGTGCACGAGCCGCGCGAAATCAGCGTCTCGTAGCGGTCGTAGCCGCCTTCGCCGAGGCCGCCCGACATGCGCCAGTGGACGACCGCGTGCAGGTCGCGGGCTCGGTCGGGGCGGATGTGGGCGCCCATGCGGGCGAAGATCTCGGCCAGCACCCGCTCGCGCAGGGGCCGCTCCGCGACGACGCTCTCGAGCTGCGCGCGCGACGCCGAGGACACCAACGTCGCGAAGCGCGCCGGGTCGACCTTGCTCAGGTCGAACGCCGGGGCGCGCTCGGCCAGCCGGAGCAGCGCGCTCAGGAGGCGGCGGAAGTCGTCCTTGCCTAGGTCGCGGGGGTTCACCGCGTCGGCGAGGGTGTTGACGTCGAGGGTGTGCGCCTCCGGGCCGATGGGGTCGAGCCGCTCCAGGGCGTCGAGCAGCGCCGTTCCGCGGAGGTTCGCGACCTGATCTGCGCTGGTCATCCCGGCGTTGTCGGCCATGGTCACTCCCTCTCAAGTTACTCACACGTAGGCTACCCGCCAGTAGGTAGGCGGGCAAGCGTGCCGAAATCACCCTCCCGGGGCAACGCCCGGTACCGTCTCCGGGCAGCAACAGGGAGGTCCAGCGTGTCAGAGGATGATCAGCGTCCGCCGGAGCGGGCCCGGCGGCTGCCGCGCGCCGTGCGCGAGCGGCAGATCTTGGACGCGGCCGTCCAGGTTTTCTCGCGCCACGGCTACCACGCGGCCTCGATGGACGAGATCTCCGACGTCGCCGGGGTCTCGAAGCCGATGATCTACACCTACCTCGGGTCCAAGGAGGACCTGTTCGGCGCGTGCATCCGCCGCGAGGCGACGCGGCTGCTCGAGGCCATCCAGGCCGGCGTCCAGCCCGACCTGCCGCCGGACATGCAGCTCTGGCACGGCCTGCGGTCCTTCTACCGCTTCGTCGCGGAGTACCGCGAGTCGTGGACGGTCCTGCACCGCCAGGCGCTCACCGTCGGAGGGACGTTCGCCGCGGAGATCACCGACATGCGGGCGCGCGCGATCCAGCTGGTCGCGGCGCTCGTGGTGTCCGCGGGCACCCGCAAGGGGGTCGGCGAGCAGGCCGAGTTCTCCGGCGAAGGCCTGTCCGCGGCCCTGGTCGGGGCGGCCGAGTCGCTGGCCGACTGGGCCCTCGACCACCCCGACATCTCCGACGGCGTGCTCGCGTCGTGGCTGATGAACCTCGTCTGGCTCGGCTTCAACGACCTCATCGAGGGCGAGGTCTGGAAGCCGTCAGAGTGAGGTGATCGTGCCCTCCAGGTGGGGCTTTGCCTTGCTCCACAGCTCGAACGCCCAGCCGTCGCCGTCCGCCCAGGACGTGAAGGCCGTCTTGGCCGGGAGCAGTACCGGCTGCTTGAAGCGGACGTCCACCGTGAACGCCTCCGGCAGCCGGCCTTCGAACGATGCCAGGGCGTGGGCCTTCGTCCACATGCCGTGGGCGATCGCGCGGGGGAAGCCGAACAGGCGCGCTGTCAGCGGGTGCAGGTGGATCGGGTTGCGGTCGCCGGACACCTCCGCGTAGCGGCGGCCGATGTCGGCCGGGATTCGCCAGATCGCGTCCGGGGTCGGGGGCGCCAGCTGGTCACGCCGTGAAGAAGACCCCGACGAAGAGCCGCGGCGCAGGTACGTGCTCACGTCGGCCCACACCAGGTCGTCCCCGGCCCACGCCTCGCTGACGACGTCGAACTGACGCCCCTTCTCGTGCGGGCGCAGGTTCTCCGCGCGCACCCGGATCGTCAGGGGCTCGCCCAGGCGCAGCGCGCGGTGCTGGGTGATCCGGTTCGCCACGTGCACCATGCCGAGCAGCGGGAACGGGAAGCCCGGCTCCGTCATCAGCGCCATCTGCAGCGGGAACGCCAGCATGTGCGGGTACGTCGCCGGCAGCTCGTCGCTCAGCCGGAAGCCGCACACCGTGTTGTACGCCGCCAGGTGGGCCGGGTCGACGACCACGCCCGTGCGCACCAGCTCCGTGTCCGGCAGCGAAGAGCCCGTCCGGCGCAGGCCGAGCAGGGCTTTCGGGTACAGCGTCGCCAGGCTCGGCGTGCTGTCGAGTTCGCGGATCACCACGTCAGGCCCCCAGCAGGGCCTGGCCGCAGACGCGGACCACGTTGCCGTTCACCGCGGCCGACGCCGGGTTCGCGTACCAGGCGATCGTCTCGGCGACGTCGACCGGGAGCCCGCCCTGGCCGAGGCTCGACAGCCGCCGGCCCGCCTCGCGGATGAACAGCGGGACCGCGGCCGTCATCTTGGTCTCGATGAAGCCCGGGGCGACCGCGTTGATCGTGCCGCCGTACGCCGCGAGCTGCGAGGCGCCGACGTTCACCATCCCGATGACCCCCGCCTTCGACGTCGCGTAGTTCGCCTGGCCGACGTTGCCGGCGATGCCCGCGATCGACGAGACGCCGATGATCCGGCCGTTCTCGTTCAGCACGCGGTCGGCGAGCAGCTTGTCGTTCACCGCCAGCTGCGACGCCAGGTTCACGGCGATCACCGAGTCCCACGCGCTCTCGCTCATGTTCCCCAGTGTCTTGTCGCGCGTGATGCCCGCGTTGTGCACCACGACGTCTACGCCGCCGTGACGCTCCTTCAGGTACTCCGCGAGCTTCGCGGGCGCGCTCGGCGAGGTGATGTCGAGCTGCAGCGCCGAGCCGCCGATCTTGTTGGCCACCTTCGACAGGTCGCCGCCCTGGGCGGGGATGTCGAGCGCGACGACGTGTGCGCCGTCGCGGGCCAGGACCTCGGCGATCGCCGCGCCGATGCCGCGGGACGCGCCGGTGACCAGCGCGACCTTGCCGTCGAGGGGCTTTTCCCAGTTCGCGGGCGCATCGGCCGTCTTGCCCTCGACGCCGATCCGGATGACCTGCGCGTCGACGAACGCGGACTTCGCGGAGAGCAGGAAGCGCAGCGTCGACTCGGTCGCCTCTTCGGCGCCTTCGGCGACGTACACGAGCTGAGCCGTCGCGCCGCGCTTCAGCTCCTTGCCGACGGAGCGCACGAAGCCCTCGAGAGCGCGCTGGGCGATCCGCTCACGGCCGTCAACCTGCTCCGGCGGGGTGCCCAGGACGACTACGCGGCCGGACGGCCCGACGCTGCGGATCACCGGGTGGAAGAAGTCGTAGACCTCGCGCAGGCGCGAAGGGTCGGTGACGCCGGTGGCGTCGAAGACGAGCGCCGCGTGCCGGTCACCCGAAGCGGTGACGACGTCGATGCCCGCGTCCGCGAGCTGGTCACGCACCTTCTTCTCCAGCCGGCCGCCGGGCGCGGCGCCGAGAAGTGCGGGACCCTCGAGGGCGGGTTGCCCGGGCTTGTACCGGCGCAGTGTGGCGGGGTTGGGCAGGCCGAGCTTCGGCACCACGAACTTCCCCAACGGGGTTTTCGTGAACTGCTGGTACCTGTCAGCCATCGGTTGCCTCCCGTGCAGTCTGCGTCACGTCGCAGTCTAACCTACTCAGGAGTAGGTTACAGTGTGAGAGAGCCGACCAGAGAGGTGACGTTCATGCCGCCCAGGAAGACCCCCGCCGTGCGCAAGGTCGCGATCATCGGCGGCAACCGGATCCCCTTCGCGCGGTCGAACGGCCCCTACGCGAAGGCGTCGAACCAGGACATGTTCACCGCCGCGCTCGACGGTCTGGTCAGCCGCTTCGCGCTGCAGGGCGAGGTGATCGGCGAGGTCGCGGCCGGCGCCGTGCTCAAGCACTCGAAGGACTTCAACCTGGCCCGCGAGAGCGTGCTCGGCAGCAAGCTCTCACCCGCGACGCCCGCGTCCGACGTCCAGATGGCGTGCGGCACCGGCCTGCAGGCGATCGTCAACGTCGCCAACAAGATCGCGCTCGGCCAGCTCGACTCGGCCATCGCCGGCGGTGTCGACACCACCAGCGACGCGCCGCTCGCCGTCAACGAGGACCTGCGTCAGATCCTCATTCAGCTCAACGCCGCCAAGACGCTCGGCGACCGCCTCAAGCTCGTCTCGAAGATCCGCCCGGGCCACATCGTCCCGGCGATCCCGCGCAACGAAGAGCCGCGCACCGGCCTCTCGATGGGCGAGCACGCCGCGTTGACCGCGAAGGTCTGGGAGATCACCCGCGAGGCGCAGGACGAGCTCGCCGCGGCCAGCCACCAGCACCTCGCCGCCGCCTACGACCGCGGGTTCTTCGACGACCTCGTGACGCCGTTCCTCAAGCTCGCGCGCGACCAGAACCTGCGCGCGGACTCGACCGCCGAGAAGCTCGCCAAGCTCAAGCCGGCCTTCGGCGGTCCCGAAGGCACGATGACCGCGGGCAACTCGACGCCGCTGACCGACGGCGCGTCGACGGTCCTGCTGGCCACCGACGAGTGGGCGAAGGCGCACAAGCTGCCGGTGCAGGCGTACCTGACGTTCTCGCAGACGGCCGCCGTCGACTACGTCCACGGTGACGAGGGCCTGCTCATGGCGCCCGCGTACGCCGTGCCGCGGATGCTCGCGCGCGCCGGGCTTTCGCTGCAGGACTTCGACTACTACGAGATCCACGAGGCGTTCGCGTCGCAGGTGCTGGCCACGCTCAAGGCGTGGGAGGACCCGGCGTTCGCCAAGGAGAAGCTGGAGCTGGACGAGCCGCTCGGCTCGATCGACCGGACGAAGCTGAACGTCAACGGCTCGTCTCTGGCGGCCGGGCACCCGTTCGCCGCGACCGGCGGCCGGATCGTCGCGACGCTGGCGAAGCTGCTGCACGAGAAGGGCTCGGGCCGCGGCCTGATCTCGATCTGCGCGGCCGGCGGCCAGGGCGTCACCGCGATCCTGGAGAAGTAGCGACCACAAAAGGGCCGCCCCTCACGAGGGGCGGCCCTTTTGTGCGTCTGTGTCAGCCAGGCAGCTTCTTCTCGGCCCGCTTCGCGAGCTTCCTAGCTCGCTTCTGGCCCTTCCGGGTCAGCTTCTCGGCGCTGTGGCCGACGTCCTTCGCGGCATTACGCGCGCGCCACGCCGCCGACGGCTTCCCGTGCGTGTCGGCGACGGCGAGCATCAGGCCACCGGCCATGCTCGCGTTCTTGAAGAACTGGATCTGCTGCTTCTGCTTCTCTTCCGGGTCCTTGATGGTCCAGAAGCTGTGCGCCGCCAGCGTGGTCGGCACCAGGCTGCCGAGCAGCAGCCCGGCCGCGAGCCGGGGCGCCTTCCCGGTGGCGAGCGCGAGGCCGGCGCTGATCTTGACGGCGGCGTCGATGCGGACGAGCGTCACCGGGTCCCGCGGAACCTGCTCGGGGACGACGTCACCGACCTTGTCGAAAGCGCCCTTGAGGAACGGTTCCGCCGCCTTCGCGTGCCCTTCGGCGTGCCTCAGCGCATTGATCCCGCCGGTCACGAACATCGCTGCCAGCAGGGGACGTGCCAGTCGACGGAGTATCACGGTCGTTGCCTTCCTCGTACGGGCCGCTGCCTGGTCGAACCTACTCGCTGAGTGCCCGCTCGGCCCGCGCTCGAACCCTCATCGGTGTTTCTGCGCGAATCTCGTGTGAATGCTAGAGAGCGCTAGAAAGCCTTAGCGCTTGACCTTGACGTTGCGTCAACTTCTAGGGTCGAAGCCATGGAGTGGTCGATCCAGGACATCGCCCGCTCGGCCGGGACCACGAGCCGGACGCTGCGCCACTACGGCGCGGTCGGCCTGCTCGAACCCAGCCGGATCGGCAGCAACGGCTACCGCTACTACGACGAGCAGGCGCTCGTCCGGCTGCAGCGGATCCTCCTGCTGCGCGAGCTCGGCCTCGGGCTCCCGGCGATCGCCGGCGTCCTGGACGGGCAAGGGGACAGCGTCACCGCGCTCGAGACCCACCTGGAGCTGCTCGAACAGGAGCGGCGGCGGATCGACCGGCAGATCGGCTCGGTCCGCACCACACTACGGAAACTGAAGGGAGGTGAACGACTGATGGCAGAAGAAGTCTTCGACGGCTTCGACCACACGAAGTACGAGAAGGAGGTCACCGAGCGCTGGGGCGCTTCGGCGTACGCGACGGGGGACCAGTGGTGGCGCTCGCTGTCCGCCGAGGAGAAGCAGGCGCACCAGCAGGAGCAGCAGGACATCGCCGCGGCCTTCGGGTCCGCCCACTCGGCCGGGCTCGCGGCGGACGCCGACGATGTCCAGGCGATCGCGCGACGGCTGCACGCGTGGCTCCGGCCGGCGGTTTCGGCCGTGTCCGCGGGTTACTTCGCGGGCCTGGGCCAGCTGTACGTCGACGACCCGCGCTACGGGTTCGAAGGCCCGGGCGCGGAATTCGTGCGCGACGCGATGAAGATCTACGCGGAACGGAACCTGAGCGAGTAGCGCTACGTCGTAGTGCGCGCTGGGGGTAGGGACGAGCAGGGCTGCAGACCTGTTCGTCTCTATGTACGGCCATCCGGTCGAACCTCGGCGACACGCGCTAGGCGTCTATGGTCGAATATCGGGTCCGCGCTAGATACGCCGATAACTTGGCAGAGTGGACCCCATCCGCAACCCCTTCGCGCCGGGCGCCGGGCAACGGCCGCCCGAGCTGGCCGGCCGCGAGCGTGAGCTCAAGGCGTTCGAAGTGGTGCTGGAGCGGGTCGCGCGGGGGAGACCCGAACGCAGTCTGGTGCTCACCGGGCTGCGCGGGGTCGGCAAGACCGTGCTGCTCGGGGAGCTGCGCGCGATGGCCGTCCGGCACAAGTGGGGCGCGGGCAAGATCGAGGCGCGGCCGGACGCCGAGCTGCGGCGGCCACTGTCCGCCGCACTGCACCGGGCGATCCGGGACCTCGCCGTGCGGCACCGCGCGCCGGACCGCGTCGAAGAGGTGCTCGGCGTGCTGAAAGCGTTTGCGCTGCGGGCCAACAAGGCCGACGCGAAGCTGCGTGACCGCTGGCAGCCGGGCATCGACGTGCCCGCCGCGCAGGGCCGCGCCGACTCCGGCGACATCGAAATCGACCTCGTCGAGCTCTTCACGGACGTCGCCGAGCTGGCCGCGGACGTCGGCACCGGCGTCGCGGTGTTCATCGACGAGATCCAGGACCTCCAGCCCGACGACGTCTCCGCGCTCTGCGCCGCCTGCCACGAGCTGTCGCAGTCCGGGGCGCCGCTGGTCGTCGTCGGCGCCGGGCTGCCGCACGTGCCCGCGGTGCTCTCGGCGTCCAAGTCGTACTCCGAGCGGCTCTTCCGCTACGCGCGCATCGACCGGCTCGACCGCGAAGACGCCGACTTCGCCGTGATGGCGCCGATCGAACGCGAGGACGCCGGCATCGAGCCGGAAGCGCTCGACGCGCTCTTCGACGCCTCGGGCGGCTACCCGTACTTCATCCAGGCCTACGGCAAGGCGGCCTGGGACGCGGCGCCGTCCGACCCGATCACCGTCAAGGACGTCCAGGTCGCGGCGCCCGAGGCGGAGTCGGAGCTGGCGGTCGGCTTCTTCGGCTCACGCTACGAGCGCGCGACGCCGGCCGAGCGGGAGTACCTGCAGGCGATGGCCGAGCTGACCCAGGGCCGCGACGAACCCGCCGGCACCGCCGACGTCGCCGTGTTCCTCGGCCGGAAGCCGTCGTCGCTGTCGCCGGCGCGCGACAGCCTGATGAAGAAGGGCCTCGTGTTCTCGGCCGAACGCGGGCAGATCGCCTTCACCGTGCCGCACTTCGGCCACTACCTGCTCAGCCGCGACTGACCTGGGCTTTTCCGGCTGTCTCGCGGTCTATGAGCGTCCCTAACTCTTTATCAGAAAATCGCTAGACATTAGTAGATAGTCCGATGAGGTTGCTCTGTCGTGACGGCCGCCACCCTCGATCTCTCCGGCGCTTACCCAAATTTGCCGATGATTCATCGGCGAGTGCGCCACATCACCGGACATTCGTTGGATTCCTTGTGAAAAAAGGTGCATACTAGAGGCACAAGCCACCCAGAACCCTCGAAGGGGATGCAGAAACCGATGAACAACATCGCCGCCAAGCTCCGTGCCCGTCGCGCCGAGGCTCGCACTCGCCGGGCGCTGAACCGGGCGATCGACACCGCCGCGACCGCGACGGTCCGTCAGGAACTCATCGCGATCTCCCAGGCGCGCTCGGGCTACATGCGCTGACCTCTCACCCCCGTGGCGGTCGCCCATCAGAGTGACCTATGCCACATAGTGTGCGAGGTGTAACGCCGCGCTAAGTCGCGTCGATACCCACTACGACCCCGTGATGCTGGCGGACCCCCGACCTGGCAGCATCGCGGGGTTTCCCATGTCCGGACCCAGGTTGCGGCCGCCGGCCCGTCGAGTAATCTTTGACTTCGTCAACGAGTTTGTTGAGGTGGTCAATGAACGACGAACGGGTCGCCGCGGTCCGGGCTTTCAACCGGCTCTACACCGGGGTCATCGGGGTCCTCGACGAGGGCCCGGCCGACGCCGAGTACTCCCTGCCGGAAGCGCGCGTGCTCTTCGAGCTCGCGCAGCAGGACCCGCTGGCCGTCACCGACCTGCGGAAACGGCTCGACCTCGACGCCGGGTACGCCAGCAGGCTGCTCGGGCGTCTCGAGTCCCGTGGCCTGATCTCCCGTGAACGCTCCGACGAGGACGCCCGGCGCCAGCTCGTCCGGCCGACACCGGCGGGCCGCGCCGCGTTCGCCGTGCTCAACCGCCGGTCCACCGAGCAGATCGGCGGGCTGCTCAGCCGGTTCGACGACGAACAGCAGCAGCGCCTGCTGGCCGCCATGCGCACCATCGGCGACGTCGTCGGCGACCGCCCGCGCGACCCGGTGCTCGTGCTCCGCCCGCCACGACCGGGTGACCTCGGCTGGGTGGTCGAACGGCACGGCGCCCTCTACGCCCGCGAGTACGGCTTCGACGTCCGGTTCGAGGGGCTCGTCGCCCGGGTTGTCGCGGACTTCGCGGTGCACGACGACCCGCGCCGGGCGTTCTGGATCGCCGAGCTCGACGGCGAGCGCGTCGGCAGCATCGGCTGCGCGCCCGGGCCGGATCCGGACGTTGCGAAGCTGCGGCTGCTGCTCCTCGAGCCGTCGGCACGCGGCCACGGCGTCGGCCGGCGGCTGGTGACCGAGTGCGTCGAGTTCGCTCGTGGCCACGGCTACCGCGCGATGGAGCTGGCGACGGTGTCGATCCTCGACGCCGCCCGCGCGCTCTACCGCGGGGCCGGGTTCCAGCTGATCAGCGAAGCGGACTTCGACACCTGGGGGCCGAAGCTGACCGAAGAGGTCTGGCGCGTCGAGTTTTAGCGGGGCACGCGGCCGAGCAGGAAGAACTCCGGGTTCGGGCGGAGCGCGGTCAGGTGCGCGAGCCGGTTCGACATCGCGAACAACGCCGTGATCGCGCCGACGTCCCAGATCTCGTCTTCGGTCAGGCCGGCGTCGCGCGCGGCGTCGAGGTCGTCTTCGCCGAACAACGCCGAGTCCTGCGCCAGGGCGAGCGCGAGGTCGACGATCGCGCGGCCGCGCTCGTCCAGCTCGACCTGCCACGGGTTGCTCGACACGCGGTCGGCCAGCTCCGGGTCCTTCGCGCGGATGCGCAGGATCGCCCCGTGCGCGACCACGCAGTAGGTGCAGTGGTTCGCGCCCGACGTCGCGACGACCACGAGCTCGCGCTCGGCCTTGCTGAGTCCGTCGGAGCGTTCCATCAGGGCGTCGTGGTAGTCGAGGAACGCGCGCAGCTCGGCCGGCCGGTGGCCGAGGGCGCGGAAGATGTTCGGCGTGAAGCCGGACTTCTCCGCGATCACGCCGACCCGCTCGCGCAGGTCGTCGGGCAGGTCTTCGAGTTCCGTCACCGGGAACCGGCTCACCGCTTCGCTCATACTCCTCACGCTAGCCGTGTCGATTCCCGGGCGTCTTGTTCGTCTGGGGGCTGTTGTCGTCTCGGACGAAGGAGCGGACATGCCGACATTCGCCGCGTTCATGGTCTTCCCGCCGGACCCCGCCGAGCCCGATCCGGAGCTGGTCGCGAGCGGGATCGACCGGTACCTCGCCTGGCAGGAGGAGCTGCGGGCCGCCGGGCACCTGGTCACCGCCGCCGGGCTGGCGCCGGACTCGAAGGTCGTGCACGCGGGCGGCGTCACGAACGGGCCGTTCACGGAGTCGAGTGAGCTGATCGCGGGGTACATCGTCGTTCAGGCCGAAAGCCTCGACGAAGCGGCGAAGCTCTTTCTCAAGCACCCGATCGCCGAGGACGGGAGCGGCTGGTTCGTGCTGCACGAGATCGCGCTGACCGACCAGGACGCCCACCTGCGATGACCACGAGCGCGGTGGTCGAGCGCGTGTTCCGGCAGAGCACGGGACCGGTGCTCGCCACGCTGACCAGGGCCTTCGGCGCGGACCGGCTGGACCTCGCGGAAGACTGCCTGGCCGACGCGGTCGAGCTGGCCCTGCGCGTCTGGCCCGTCTCCGGCGTGCCGGCCAACCCCCGCGGCTGGCTCTTCCGGGTCGCGCGCAACCGGGCCCTCGACGTCGTCCGCCGCGAACGGACGCTGCGCGCGAAGCTCCCGCTGCTCACCGGGGAGGTTCCCGAGGCGGGCGACGGCGAGCTGGCGTTGATGTTCCTGTGCTGCCACCCCGCCTTGCCCCGGGCGTCGCAGGTCGCGCTGACGCTGAAGATCGTCGGCGGGCTCGGCGTGCGCGAGATCGCCACGGCGTTGCTCACGAAGGAGCCCGCGGTCGCGCAGCGGCTGGTGCGGGCGAAGAAGTGGTTCCGGGAGTCCGGCGAGGCGGTCGAAGTGCCGGCGGCGCTCGAGTCGCGGCTGGACGGTGTGCTCGACGTGCTCTACCTGCTGTTCAGCGAGGGGTACCAGGCGACGGCGGGGGAGCTGGCCGTCCGCCGCGAGCTGTGCGCCGAAGCGATCCGCCTGACCCGGTTGCTGACCGCCGACCCGCGGACGGACCTGCCGCGCGTCGAAGCGTTGCTCGCCTTGCAGCTGCTGCAGGCCAGCCGCCTGCCCGCGCGCGACGAACTGCTGCCGATCGGCGAGCAGGACCGGTCGCGGTGGGACGCCGCGCTGGTGCGGGAAGGTGCCCAGGTCTTCGAGCGGTCGTGCGCCGGGCCCGCGCTGTCGGCGTTCCACGTCGAAGCCGCCATCGCGTTGTGCCACACCGCGCCGGCGCCGGACCGGCGGCGGATCCTCACGCTCTACGACGATCTTCTGCTCGTGCGGCCGTCCGCCGTCGTCCGGTTGAACCGGGCGATCGCGCTTGCCGAGGTCGAGGGGCCGCGGGCTGGGATCGCGGAGCTGGAACGGCTGGGTGCTGAGCTGGCCGGTCACCTGCCGCTGCCCGCCGCGCTCGGGGCGTTGTCGTTGCGAGCGGGCGACCACGCTGCGGCGGCCACGCACTACCGGCGGGCGCTGACCCTGCCGTGCTCCGAGCCGCAACGACGGTTTCTCGAGCAGCGGCTGGCTGCCTGCACCTGATCCCTCGCCGCGGCCACGCACTACCGGCGGGCGCTGACCCTCCCGTGTTCCGAGCCCCAACGACGGTTTCTCGAACGACGGCTGGCTGCCTGCACCTGATTCCTGGTTGGCTTGGCCCGTGACGGACTACTGCGAGCGCGTCGCTCCCGGGATCTGGGGAGAGCCGCTCAACAGTCTCAGCAACCTCGCCTTCCTCCTCGCCGCCGTGCTCGTCTGGCGGGTGGCCGCCGGGAACCGGACCGGGCGGCTCCTCGCCATCCTGATCGGGCTCGTTTTTGCCGCCAGCACCGTCTTTCACCTGCTCGCGACACGGTGGGCCGGCGCCGCCGACTCGCTGAGCATCCTTGTTTTTGTGCTGGTCTACGTCGTGCTGTTCGCGCGCGTGTTCTTCCACTGGCGGTGGGCTTGGCTCGCCGCGCCGATCTTCCTCGGGTTCACCGTGGTCACCGCCTTGCTGGGCGGCGGGCTCTATCTGTCCGCGTTGATCGGCCTGTTCCTCTTCGCCGCGCTGCTCGCCATCCGCCGTGACGCCTACTGGACGCACTTCGCCGTCACTGGCGCCGTCTTCGCGTTGTCGCTGAGCTTGCGCACGCTCGACCGGGACGTGTGTGACTACGTCCCGGTCGGCACGCACTTCCTCTGGCACCTGCTCAACGGCCTGGTGCTCTACCTCGTCTCGCGCACGATGATCCGGCGCTTGACGTCCACAGTGGACTAGTGAGCCGCGCCGATCGGGCGCAGGTCCTTGTCGTGCTCGTCGGCCAGGTAGTCCGCGGGATTGGTGTCGTCGGTGCCGTTGAACACCTTCATCTGGCGCGCGATCACCGTCACGACCGCGGCGACCACCAGGTTGGCGATCAACGCCACGAACCCGACGTAGATCTGGACCAGCGAGCCCGAGAACGGGTGCCAGCCGAAGATCGACAGGTTGCCGAGCGACAGCGCCGAGCCGCCGAAGTGGAGCTTTCCGTTGGCCGGGTTGGGGATGCCGTACAGCATGATCAGGCCCCAGCCGATGCCGACGACCCAGCCCGCGATCAGGCCCCAGCGGTGGAACCACCGCGTGTACAGCGCGAGCGCGACCGCCGGCAGCGTCTGGAGGATCAACACGCCGCCGATCAGCTGGAGGTCGATCGAGAACTGCGGGTCGATCAGGATGATCACGGCGACCGCGCCGAGCTTCACGACCAGCGAAGCGAGCTTCGCCTGCTTCGCCTCGTCCTGCGGGGTCGCGTTCTTGCGGATGTACTCCTTGTAGATGTTGCGCGTCCACAGGTTGGCCGCGGCGATCGACATGATCGCGGCCGGCACCAGCGCGCCGATGCCGATCGCGGCGAACGCGATGCCGGCGAACCACGACGAGAACTGGTTGTCGAACAGCACCGGGACGATCGTGTTGCCGTCCGGCTTGCCGGTGGCCGCGTTCGTCAGCGGCTTGACGCCCGCCGTGATCGCGACGTACCCGAGCAGCGCCAGCAGGCCCAGCACCAGCGAGTACGCCGGCAGCGCGACCATGTTCTTCTTGATGACGCTGCGGCCGCGCGAGGCCAGCACGCTGGTCAGCGAGTGCGGGTACAGGAACAGCGCGAGCGCCGAACCCAGGGCCAGCGTCGCGTACTGCAGCTGGTTGTTGGCGTTCAGCAGGATCGAGCCGGCCGGCTTGCCGGTGGCCGGGCTCGGCGTGCCGAGCTTCGCCGCCGCCGTGTCGAAGATGTGCGACCAGCCGCCCAGCTTCGAGGGCAGGTAGATGATCGCCACGAGGATGACGATGTAGATCAGGATGTCCTTGACGAACGCGATCAGCGCGGGCGCCCGCAGGCCGGACTGATAGGTGTAGACCGCCAGGATGATGAAGGCGATCAGCAACGGCAGGTGCCCGACGATGCCGGAGCCGTTGATGCCCATCGTCCGCAGCACGGCTTCGAGGCCGACCAGCTGCAGCGCGATGTACGGCATCGTCGCGACGATGCCGGTGATCGCGATCAGCAGTGCGAGGATCGGCGAGCCGAAGCGGCCGCGCACGAAGTCGGCCGGGGTGACGTACCCCCGCACCCGCGACACCGACCACATCCGCAGCGCCGGGAGCAGGACGATCGGGTAGACGACGATCGTGTACGGGAGCGCGTAGAGGCCGAGCGCGCCGGCGCTGAACACCAGGGCGGGCACCGCGACGAACGTGTACGCCGTGTAGAGGTCACCGCCGAGCAGGAACCAGGTGATCCACGAGCCGAACTTGCGGCCGCCGAGGCCCCATTCGTCCAGGTGGTCCAGCCCGCCGCCGCGCTGCCAGCGCGCCGCCATGAACCCGAGCACCGTGACCAGCAGGAACAGGATCGTGAAGATGATCAGTTCGGGCCACTGCAGGTTGCTCATCGAGCGTCCCCCTCGTCCAGGTCGTCGACGCTCAGGCGGTCCGGCGCCTCACCGGCGGGCTTGTCCCGGGTCATCAGGTAGACGACCCAGGTGCTCAGCACGCCGACCGCCACCATCAGGAACTGGAACCAGTAGAAGAACGGCATCCCGAACAGCCGTGGACCGTCCACGTTGAACAGTGGCGTGACCAGGACCAGCAGCGGAACGATCAGGAGCAGGTTCCACGGGTTGAACGGCTTCCGGGGCACCTTCCCGCCTTGCTTCACAGTCGACATCGGACCTCACCTAACACTCCCGTAACCGACCGTCCGACCTTAGAACCTGGGTGACGGGACGTCACGTCTGTCCGATATCGATTTGATCGCCACGCACCGCGTTGCCGACCAACGTCGGTTGCCCCGCCCTTACCCGCCCGATATCAATAGCGCGACTCCACTACGTGAAATCCCAAAGGGGCAACTGTATGACACGACTTCGCTACGCGGTGGTGATCCCGGCGGTCGCCGGCACCCTGCTGGCCGGGTTCACGCCTGCGTTCGCAGGTCAGGAGGCGGCGCGCACGCAGCCGCTGAACTCCACGAACATCCCGGCGCAGTACGCGAACCAGAAGCTCGACTGGCACAAGTGCGCAGTCCCCTCCGAGCTGCCGACGGCTCCGCCCGCGGGCGCCGAGGACATGGAGTGCGCGACCTACAAGACGCCGCGCAACTGGTACCAGGCCAACGCCCAGATCGACCTGACCATCGCGGTCAGCCGCCTGAAGGCGACCAAGGACGCGACGGCCAGCGTTGTCACCAACCCCGGCGGCCCGGGCGCGCCCGGGCGCAACTTCCCGGCGCGGCTGCGCAACCAGCCGAAGCTGCGGGAGCACCAGGAGATCGTCGGCTTCGACCCGCGCGGCACCGGCAAGAGCACGAACATCACCTGCGGTGGCGCCATCGGCACCGGCTCGGACCTGGACCCGCGTGACCGCGACCGGGCGAACCTGAACCTGATCCTGCAGGCGACGAAGTACGCGGCGCAGTCGTGCCAGGTGAAGTCCGGCGAGCTCGGCCCGCTGATCAACACCGACCAGACGGTCAAGGACATCGACCTGCTGCGCGTGCTGCTCGGCCGCGACAAGATCAACTGGGTCGGCTACTCGGCGGGCACCTGGATGGGCGCGCACTACGCCCAGGCCTACCCGACGCGCACCGGCCGGTTCGTCCTCGACTCGTCGACGGAGTTCACGACTACCTGGCAGAAGTCGTTCGACTGGCAGCCGCTCGGCTTCGAGCGCCGCTGGCGCCAGGACTTCCTCCCGTGGATGGCGAAGTACGACAAGCTCTACCACTTCGGCACCACCGGTGAGGCGGCTCGCCAGACCTACGAGCAGGTCCGCTACGCCCTGACCCAGGGCGCGGTCACCCTGCCCGACGGTTCGAGCGTGTCGGCCAACGGCCTGGACGCCTTCATCGCGTCGCAGATCTACTCGAAGCGCGCCTTCCCGGGCCTGGCGGACTACCTGGTCAGCGTCCGCACGCTGACCCAGGGCGGCACGTCGGCGCAGGCCAAGTCCTCGGCCGCGCAGAAGGTCAAGGCCGCGGACAAGGGCACGGTCACCTACGGCCCGCAGCCGCTGATGGTCCCGGCCGACGGTGACTCCTACGACGCGTCGTTCTGGAGCATCCCCTGCAACGAGGGCCCGTGGACCGGCACCCCGAACAGCGCGATCAAGGACTCGCAGAAGCTGATCGACAAGCAGCAGCCGCTGCTGGGCGCGGGCTGGTTCATCCAGCCGTGCCTGTTCTGGAAGAAGACCCCGGCGCCGCTGCCCGTGCTCAACGGCAAGGGTGTCCCGCCGGTGCTGATCGTCGAGTCGGAGCACGACCCGGCGACGCCGATCGAGGGCGCGCGCCGCGCGCACAAGGCGTTCGACGGTTCGCGCATGCTGACGATCACCGGCGAGGGTGACCACGGCATCTACGCCGGCGGCAACGCGGGTGTGGACAAGGTCGTGGAGGCCTACCTGGTGGACGGCGTCGTGCCGAACGACCAGAGCCTGCCCGGCATGCCACTTCCGGTGCCCGCGGGCGCCTGACACCACAAGAAGTAGTGGAGCCCCCGCCGAACGGACGTTCGGCGGGGGCTTTTCCACACCTGTGCACAGAGTTGTCCACAGGCGGTGGATAACCGGGTGGTATTAGAATAGGTGCCATGGTTCGAGTGCCGCTGACGGACGAAGAGCGCGAACGGGGCGAGCGCCTCGGCCAGGCACTGCGAACGGCACGGGGCGGCCGGAGCATGGTTGAGGTCGCTGGGGAGGCCGGGATTTCGGTCGAGACGCTCCGGAAGATCGAGACCGGGCGGATTCCGACTCCGGCGTTCTTCACGGTGACGGCGATCGCGGATGCCGTGGGGCTGTCGTTGGAGGAGCTGCGGGCGGTGGTTGCGCCGGCTGGGTCGTCGCCGCTTTCCCAGGCGAGCTAGGTGCGTTCTACCGGGGATGTCGAGGAGTTCCTTGGCCGGGCCGGAGACTTCCTGCGCTCACGCGCCGCGCTGCACACCACCGCGTTGACGACCGTCGAGAAGCTGCGGAAGAAGCCGGAAGCGGTCATCTTCGGCTGGCTGGAGCGCGAAGGTGAGGTCGACGCGATCTTCTACCGCCGCGCGTCGCACCGTCTGGCCCTCACCCCACTCTCGCCGGCGCGAGCCGGAGCCCTCGCCGAGCAGCTGGCCGGACGCGGCTGGGCGCTGTCCGGCGTCACGGCCGAAGACACCACCGCCACCGCGTTCGCCGAGGCATGGCAGCGGGAGACCGGCGTGGTGCCGACGCCCAGTGCGCATGTCCGGCTCTACCGGCTCGGCACGCTCACCTCGCCGGCGCCGGTCCCGGGACACGCCCGAGACGGCCGGGACCAGGACGAGATCCTCCGCTGGTGCGCCGCCTTCGCCGAATCCGTCGGCGGTGCGCCGGTGGACGCGGCCACCTGGGGCGATTCGCCCTTCGCCGGCAAGCGCTTCACGTTCTGGGAGACACCCGACGGCGTCCCCGTGTCCATGGCGGGTTCGACGGCCATGGTGGCCGGAATGGTCCGGGTCGACCCCGTCTACACCCCGGACCGCTTCCGGGGCCGCGGGTACGCGGGCGCTGTCACGACCGAGGTGAGCCAGGCCGCGCTGGCCGCCGGGGCCACCGACGTCGTGCTCTACACGAACCCCGGCAACCCCGCCAGCAACGCGCTCTACCAGCGGATCGGATACCTCCCGCTCGCTGACGTCACCGGCTACGACTTCGCCTAGACCGGGCGCAGCTGGGTCAGGATGTGCTCGCGGTCGTTGAGGAACGCGCACGCCGGCACCGGGAGGTCGTAGCTGTTGAGGAGCTTCTCGAAGTCGGAGAACTCGTCCGCTGACAGGTTCAGGCCGAGCTTGACCGCGTGGGCGCACAGGACGTCGGCCAGTTCCTCCCACTCGCCCGACCACAGCAACGTTCGGTAGTGCGTGTAGTTCTCCGGGGAGAGCCGGTCGGCCAGGCAGGTCAGGACGCTGTCAGCGAAGAAGCTGATCCGGTTTTCCTTGAGGTCCGCGACCGTCGGGTTCGCCGGGTCGCGGGCCGTGTCCGGGTTGCGGACCACTCCCGGGCCGGCCACCGGGTACGCCGTGTGGACGTTTCCGTCCTCCTCGACGAGCACGATCAGGTGGACGTTGAACCGCTCGCCCGCGCAGCGCCAGCGGCCGTTCAGCTGCTGCCGGCGCGCCTCGCCCGGGTCGTTCGCGACGTCCTTGACCACCGCGATGATGTGCTCGTCGCTCCAGCCGGCCGGGAACTCGCTGGTGCCCCTGCGACCCACCCCCGGTGCGTGCCCGCCGCCCACTGGCTGCTCCCTTCGTCGCAACGAGCGTAGGTCAAATGCCGAGGGAGAGCACCACGATCCCGAGAACCTGCAGGTCGAGGCCCCGGAAGAGCTGGCGGACGAGGTTGGCGGGCATCGGGCCCATCGGCGTGTCGACAAACGCCGGGTTGCCGTAGTCGACAGCCTTGCGGGTGACCGTGCGCAGGATCGAGAGCACCGACAGCGGCACGGCGAGCCACGCCGGCCCGGCGAACGACGTCCCGGCGGCCAGCATGACGGCGAACAGGACCACCGCCCAGAGCAGGCCGGCGCCGGTGAGCACCAGGCCGTGGGTCAGCACCAGCTCGCGGTTGGACGTCGCCAGCCAGCGGCGGCGGCCCGGGTTGCGCCAGAGCTCGCCGAGCCCGGCGCCGAACGGCGTGAGCGCGACGTAAGCGCCGATGCCGATCAGGACCGCGCCCGGCATCGTCGGCAACGCGATGTGCGCGACGACGACCGCGAAGGTGACCAGGGCCGCCGCGCCCGCGTAGCGGAACCGGCCGAGCGTGCCCGCCCAGGCCAGGCGCAACGCCGTCGGGCGGCGCAGCGAGATCCGCCCGATCGGCGCGGACGGCGGGAGCAGCATCATCGGGTCGAGGAACGTGACGGCGACCGAGCGCAGCACCCGGCCGTCCCACCCGGCCAGCAGCGCCGCGCGGCCCGCGCGCGAGACCGGCTCACCGCCGAACGCCAGCGGCAACGCGGCCACCAGCACCGCGGCCGCGACGAGCTGCACGGTCACCGGGCCGAGGCCGAACGCGGCGATCACCAGGCCGAGCACCGCGAGCACCAGCGGACCGGCCGCGTCGAACCCCAGCGCCGTCCGCCGGGCGGAGGCGAACGCCGTCACCGCGGTCGCGACGACCACCGCGATCGCCGCCCGCCACTGCTCGATGCCCGCGCCGCCGACGGCGAGCAGGAGCGCGGCCAGGTAGCCGGTCACCACGACCACGCCGGTCCAGGCGCCGAGCAGCCGCAGCGTCACGACGCGGCCGCGGTCGACCGGTGCGAAGTCGAGCCAGGTCAGCTCCGCCGGTTCGACCCACGCGAACCCGCGGCGCAGCAGGCCGCGCCAGCCCACCGCGCAGCAGAGCGTCAGCAGCCCGAGCACCGCCGGGAAGTCCACCCGCGACGAGCCGTAGACCGCCGGGCGCCACGCGTCGACGTGGAAGAACGCGGTGAACAGGAACCCGAAGCCGAACAGGAAGACGAACGACGCCGTGTCGCCGCTGAAGATCCCGCCGAACCGCTTGCGGCCCGGGATCCGCATCCGGCGAGGCGCGAGCGTCACCACAGCTCGAGGACGCTGTCCGCGGCCTCCAGCAGCGGCGGGTGGTGCGTCGCCACCACGACCGCCGCGCCCGCCGCCGTCGACCGGCCGATCACCTCGACCAGCCACTCCTTGCCCGCGGTGTCGAGCGCGCGCTCCGGCTCGTCGAGCAGCAGCACCCGGTGCGGGCGCGCGGTGACGCCGAGCAGGAGCAGCCGGCGGCGCTGGCCCGCGGAGAAGTGCCCGGCCGTGACGCGCATGCGTTCACCCAGGCCCGCGTCGCGCAGCAGCTCTTCGTGGTCGCCGAGGTCGGCGCCGAACGAGCCGGAGAGCAGCTCGAGGTGCTGGAGCGGGGTCAGCTCGGCGAAGAAGTCGGAGTCGTCGAACAGCACCGACACCTTGCGGCGGAACTCGACGTCCCGCTCGTCCGGGAGCCGGCCGTCGACGAGCACGCGCCCCCGCTGCGGTGTCTGCATGCCGTAGAAGCAGCGCATCAGGGTCGACTTGCCGACCCCGTTCGGCCCGACGATCGCCGCGCACTCACCGGGGTCGACGGAGAAGTCCAGGTCGTCGAACAGCCAGTGCTCGCCGGCCCGGACGCCGATCCCCTTCGCGTCGATCACCGGAGTGCTTCGATCACCGGCGCGAACTGGGTCATGTTCTGCTCCAGGACGGTGTAGTAGGTCAGCCCGAACCGCTCGCGGTGCGCGTGGAGCTGCTCGGCGACCTCCTTGGCCGAGCCGACCAGCGCGGTCGGCAGCTCGGCGAGCTGCTCGACGTCCAGCACGCCCTTGGTCTGCTTCGCGAGCTCGGCCAGCGCGCCCGCGCGGTCGTCGGTGATGTACACGAAGTGGCAGAGCAGGTTGAACTCCACCTCGCGGCCGCCGAGCTTCGACCGGACGAACTCGACGCGCTCCTCGATCTCCGCGGCGCTCGCCGGGGCCAGCGCACCGCCGTCCGGCGTTTTGGCCGCGCCGGTGAAGCCGATGATGTCGGCGTGCTCGGCCGCCAGGGTCAGGAGCCGGTCGCCGCGGCCGGCGAGCAGCAGCGGCGGCCCGGCGGGACGCACCGGCGCCGGCTTGTGCTCGGGGTCGGCATACGCCCGCTTCAGCTCGAGGATCGCGCGTTCGAGGTGGTCGACGCGCTCGCGGGCCGGCGGGAACGCCATCCCGGCGGCCTCGAACTCCTCCTTGACGTACCCGGCGCCGAGCCCGAGCTCGAGGCGGCCGTCGGTGAACTGGTCGGCGCCCGTGACGTCCCGGGCGAGCAGCACCGGGTTGTAGAACGGCGTGTTCAGCACGAAGGTGGTGAGCCGGGCCCGCTCGGTGACCTCGGCGGCGAGCACCAGCGCCGGGAACGGCGGCGCCATCCCGAGGTGGTCCGCCGCGCCGATCACGTCGAAGCCGAAGTCCTCGGCCTTGCGGCACTTCTCGACCCACCCCGCGCGGTCGTCGGGCACGTGCATGTTGACACCGAAGCGGAAGTCCCCAGTCATACCGACAACGTACTCAGCGGAGCTTCTCGATCACCGGGGCCAGCCGGGTCAGGTCGTCTTCGACCACGGTGAAGTAGCTGACGCCGAGGGTCTCCCGCGTGCGCAACAGCTGCTCGGCCGCCGCTTCGGCCGAGCCGATGACGACGGTGGGCAGCTCGCCGAGCTCATCGGCGCCGAGGTGCGGAACGAGCCCGTGGGCCGCTTCGAGCGCCGTCCGGCGGTCATCGGTGATCCGGATGAAGTGGATCAGCAGGTTGAGTTCGGCGTCCCGGCCGCCGAGCGCTTGTTTCACGAAGTCCACGCGCTCGGCGAGCGCGGCGGGGCCGGCCAGCGCGAGCCGTCCCTCGGCCGCGCCCGGGGCGGTGCCGGTGAAGGCGATGGTGTCGGCGTGCTCGGCCGCGAAGGTCAGCATGCGGTCGCCGCGCCCGCCGAGCAGCAGCGGCGGCCGGGGCTCCCGCGCGCGCTCGAGTTCGGTCACCACGCGGACGACCCGGTCGAACCGCTGCCCGGCGGTGCCCCACTCGATCCCGGCGGCTTCGAACTCCGCTCGGACGTACCCGGCGCCGACCCCGACCTCGAGGCGGCCGCCGGTGAACTCGTCGAGCCCGGCGAGGTCGCGGGCCAGCAGCACCGGGTTGTGGAAGCTCGCGTTGAGGACGTACGTGTTCAGCCGGACCCGTTCGGTGGCTTCGGCGGCGAGCAGCAGCGCGGGGATCGGCGCGACCCGCCCGAGGTGGTCGACCACGCCGACGACGTCGTAGCCGAGGTCCTCGGCCTGACGGCACTTGGCCATCCATTCGGCGCGAGAACCGGGCGCCACCAAAGCCACGCCGAAGCGGAACGCTCTCATGGCGCGAACCTACCGGGCGCAGGAAGAAGGGGACGCCTCCCGGATGCGGCCGGAAGGCGTCCCCTTCTGCACGAGGGACTAGCTGAGGCGCTGGGCCAGCGCGTCGAGCTCGTCACGCAGCGAGGTCGGGACCTCGCCGATCTTCTGGAACCACTCCTCGATCAGCGGCAGCTCCGCGCGCCACTCCTCGGGCTTGACGTCCAGGGCGGCCTGGATGTCCTCGATCGGCTCGGTGAGGCCCTCGGTGTCGAGGTCCTCGGCGCGCGGCACGAAGCCGACCGGCGTCTCGACGGCGTTGCCCTTGCCCTCGACGCGCTCGATGACCCACTTGAGGATCCGCGAGTTCTCGCCGAAGCCCGGCCACAGGAACCGGCCGTCGTCGCCGCGGCGGAACCAGTTGACGTAGAAGATCTTCGGCAGCTTGTTCGCGTCGGCGTTCTTGCCGAGGTTCAGCCAGTGCTTGAAGTAGTCACCGGCGTGGTAGCCGAGGAACGGCAGCATCGCCATCGGGTCGCGGCGCACGTTGCCCACCGCGCCGGCGGCCGCGGCCGTCGTCTCCGACGACATCGTGGCGCCCATGAAGACACCGTGCTGCCAGTCGCGGGCCTCGTTCACCAGCGGCACCGTCGTCTTGCGACGGCCGCCGAAGAGGATCGCCGAGATCGGCACGCCCTTCGGGTCGTCCCACTCGGGCGCGAGGATCGGGCACTGCGACATCGGCGTGCAGTAGCGCGAGTTCGGGTGGGCGGCCTTCTCGTCCGAATCGGGCGTCCAGTCCTGGCCCTTCCACGACGTCGCGTGGGCGGGCTGGTTCTCCATGCCCTCCCACCAGATGTCGCCGTCGTCGGTCAGGGCGACGTTCGTGAAGACCGTGTTGCCCTTCTCGATCGTGCGCATCGCGTTCGGGTTGGTGTGCCAGTCGGTGCCCGGCGCGACGCCGAAGAAGCCGAACTCCGGGTTCACGGCGTAGAGACGGCCGTCTTCGCCGAAGCGCATCCACGCGATGTCGTCACCGAGGGTCTCGGCGCGCCAGCCCGGGATGGTCGGCTGCAGCATCGCGAGGTTGGTCTTGCCGCAGGCGCTCGGGAACGCCGCCGCGACGTAGTGGACCTTGTCCTCGGGCGAGATCAGCTTGAGGATCAGCATGTGCTCGGCGAGCCAGCCCTCGTCGCGGGCCATCACCGAGGCGATGCGCAGCGAGTAGCACTTCTTGCCCAGCAGCGAGTTGCCGCCGTACCCCGAGCCGTAGCTCCAGATCGCGCGCTCTTCGGGGAAGTGCGAAATGTACTTCGTCGTGTTGCAGGGCCAGGAAACGTCCTTCTCGCCCGGCTCGAGCGGGTGCCCGACGGAGTGCAGCGCCGGCACGAATTCACGCTCGCTGCCATCCGGTGCGACGAACTTGTCGAGGGCCGCCTTACCCGCGCGGGTCATCACGCGCATCGAAGCGACGACGTAGGCGAAATCGGTGATTTCGATACCCAGCTTGGGGTTCTCGTCGGCGAGGGGACCCATGCAGAAGGGGATGACGTACATCGTGCGGCCGCGCATCGAGCCCCGGAAGAGCTCGGTCATGGTGGCCTTCATCTCGGCCGGGTCCATCCAGTTGTTGGTCGGACCGGCGTCCTCGGGACGCTCCGAACAGATGAAGGTCCGGTCCTCGACGCGGGCCACGTCGTTGGGGTCGGAAGTCGCCCAGAAGGAGTTGGGCTTGGACTTGAGCTGCACGAACGTGCCGGCGTCGACCAGCTCCTGGTTGATCCGGGCGGCTTCTTCGTCTGACCCGTCGACCCACACCACGCGGTCCGGGGTGGTCAGCTCGGCGACCTCCCGGACGAAGGACAGCACGCCGGTGTGCGTCGTCGGCGCGGTGTCCAGTCCGGGGATGGCGACTGCGGTCATCTCTACTCCTGACTTCCGACGACAAATGAGCCCGCACCGGGAACGACGCTGTTCCGGTGCGGGCTTCATTGCCTGCGGCCGAATGGCTTCGCACACCGGCTGACAACCGGTGTGCGGGTTTTGGGATTCTTCGAGAGTAACCGCATGACCAGCAGGTAACCGAGAGCTGACGTGTACGTTCTCTCACAGGACCGATAAGGGAATCGATTCAGATGGCGGATTTTCTTTCATTGAAGACATGAAGAAAGCCCGAGGCCGGAGCCTCGGGCTTTCAAACTGTGACCTGGCTAACCTCAGTTGGGGGAGATCCACTGCCCGGTGCCGGAGTCGATGCGCGCGACGCCCTCGAGCGTCTGCGTGCCGGCGCCGCCCCATTCGGCGTCGCCCGCCGGGTCGCCGATCGGCTCGCCGCCGCCCGAGTCCATCAGTCCACTGGAGACTTCGGTCCACTGGCCGGGTCCGCTGTGCTCGAACGTCGTGGTCGTGCCGTCGGCGTCGGTCTGCACGGCGATGTCCGCCTCGCCGTCGCCGTCCTTGTCGGTGAGGGCGATCGTGCCGCCGCTCTTCGTCTCGACGATGGCGGTGTCGTTGTGCCCGTCGTGGTCGGTGTCGATCGTCGCGGCGCCGGCGTCGATCTCGCCGTCCGGCAGGTCGGCGTGGATGTGCCCGCCGGAGCCGTCGTCGCGGCCGCCGCCGGTGTCGGAGTCGTCGTGGCCGCCGCCCCCGGACTGGACCCACTCACCGCTGGCCTCGTCGTAGACGGCCTGCTCGACGACGTGCCCGGTCTCGTCCAGCACGGCGTACTGGTCGGCCTGGCCGTCGTGGTTCGAGTCGATGAAGGCCTGGGCCGTGCCGTCGTCGTGCTCGACGATCGCGGTGTCGTTGACGCCGTCCTCGTTCACGTCGTAGTTGACCTCGGCCTGGTACTCCTGGCCGTCGACGTGGACGGTCATCGCGTTCGTACCGCTCGCGTCGGTGTCGCTGCCGCCACTCTCGTCGACCCACATGGGACTTCCCCCTTCGAACCGGGTAACGCCGTCTCTGACCTGCTGCCTGAGGGTATGACTCACCGTAGGCCCGTTCGGTTCCGGTTCACAACCGGACGGGCGGTCAGGCCGCCTTGTCCCGCAGTGCCCGGATGCGGGTCAGGAAGGCTTCGGCGCGCTCACGGCCGTCGCTGACCTCTTTGAGCCGCTTCGAGACGATCGTGATCTTCTTGGCGCGCTCCTGGGCACCCATCTTGATCGTCTTGTCGACTTCCTTCAGCTCGGCTTCGATCGCGTCGATGCGCCGGCCCAGCGCCTCGTCGAGGGCCATCGACAGCTGCTGCTCGGCCTCGATGAGCTGTTCGGCGACGAGCTGGTCGAGCGTCGAGCGGGCGTCCGCGATGGCCTCGACCAGCCACTGCTTCATGTGCTGCTTGTCGGCCGCGTGCTTACGGGTGCGGGCCATCCACCAGCCGGCGCCGAGGCCGATGATGATCGTCGCGGGCAGCACCACCGGGTTGAGGATCGCGACGCCGGCCAGCGGCAGCGCGGCCACCTTGCCGGCGCCGACGCCGCCCGAGATGCCCATGAAGACGAGCAGCTTGTCCTCGGCCGTCGGCGGTTTTTTGTCCGGCGGCCGCAGCACGACCGGCGGGCCGCCGGCCCGGGCGAACTGCGCGCGGATGACGTCGAGCTCTTCGGGGGAGAACAGCTCCGACAGCGAGACGTTGGTGACCTGGTTGAGCCGCTGCGAGAGCAGCATCGAGACCCGCTGCGACGTCGTCTGCAGCGCGATGTCCACCTGCTGCGGCAACGCGGCGAGCGCGTCCCGCTTGGCGCCGTCGATCAGCTGGCGGAAGTGGGTCTGCGCGTCCCGCATCTGCCGGCTGCTCTCGTGGAGCACCTCGACGCGGGTGCGCTGCACCTCGCCGCGCAGCTTCAGCTGCCAGCCGCGGGTCGACGTCCGGCGCTCGGCCTGCAGCTGGTCACGGCGTTCGCGCAGCACCTCGGCCTCGGCCTCGCCCGCGGACAGGGCCCGGCTTTCGGCCTGCAGCTTCGCCTTCAGCTCACCCAGCGCGCTGGACAACGCGCGCAGCGTGTTCGCCTCGGCGAGCATCGCCGAGCGGCCGACGAGCAGCTCCTGCAGCGCCGTCTGGATCGCCGCGATCCCGGACTTCTCGCGCAGCATCGCGGCGACCTGCTCGTTGGGCGCCTTCGCCGCGGTCTCGAACACCCGCGCCGACACCGGGTGGAACACGGCGTCGGCGAAGCGGGGCGCGTGCTCGCGCAGCAGCTGCCGGTCGGCCTCGAGGACCTCGCGCCAGCCGCGGAACATGTCCACTTTGGTCAGCGCGAACACGACGGTCTCGACGCGCTCGCCGACGTCCCGCAGGAACTGCAGCTCGGTCGAGGTGAACGGCGCCGAGGCGTCCACGACGAACAGCAGCGCGGTCGCGCCCGCGGCGGCTTCCTTGGCGAGCTCGCCGTGCATCGAGTCGAGCCCGCCGACGCCCGGGGTGTCGACCAGCGACAGCCGTTCGAGCAGCGGCACCGGCCCGGTGACCTCGACGTAGCGCGGCGGGATCTGGCCCGGCGGCAGCTCGTGCGCCGCGGACACCCAGTTGATCAGCTGGCCGAGGTCGATCGGCACCGGCGCCAGCTGGCCGGGGTAACAGGCGTGCGCGCCCCACGTCTCGGCGTGGTCGAACACGAGGTAGGTGGCGGTGGCGACGTCGGCGTCCACCGGGGACAGTCCCGGCCGCGCGAGCAGCGCGTTGACCAGGGAGCTCTTCCCGCGGTTCGTCTCGCCGACGACCACGACGGCCGGCTTCTTCGGCCGCGCGCGCCGGACCTCTTCGACCCACTTGGCGGCGGCCGGGTCGGCGTCGCGGACGACGGTCAGCAGCTGGTCGCGCGCCGCCTGGACCTGTGCGGGCAGGCTCGGCGCGGTCGGTGCGCTCACGGGGTCTTCTTCGCGTAGACGGTGACGATCGGGGCACGCAGCAGGCGGTCGTGGTCGGCGAAGCCGGTGACCTCGGTTTCCGCGACCGTGCCCTCGAGCGCCGGGTCGTCGGTCGGGATCGCGCCACCGGCTTCGTGCCGGGCCGGGTCGAACCGCTCGCCGTCGGGCCGCAGGGCCTGGACGCCGATCGCGGCGAGCCCGGCTTCGAGGCGTTCGACCACTCCGCCACTGCGGGCGCGGTCCAGGGCGTAGAGGCACATCTGGATCAGCGCCTGGCGGTCGGCGAGTGCGCGCTCCAGGTCCATTACTTGCTGCTGCAAGGGGTGCACATCGGTGTCCGACGCCAGGGACGGCCCGGTGGTTCCCTTTTCCGCGTCCGCCTCTTCGATGATCTGCGCGAGGTTCACCGCGGCGATCTGGCCGGTGGGGGTGTCGTCGGGATCCACGGATCCGTCCTTGCGAAACCACGCCATGCGCACCACCCCGTCCCGGTTCCGCCAGATTCCACCAGTTTGGCCGACTCAGGCGCCATCCGGGGGCGAAACGGGACGAAGGAACCGGACCAGGATCGTCCGGAGGATCGCCAGCTCGGCGGGCAGATCGAGGTCGGGGTCGAGGCTGGCCCGCGAGATCATCGCGTCGACGAGCCCGGCGACCCAGCCTGCCGCCGCCCGCGGCGCGACGCCGGGGTTGATCAACCCGGCGTCGGCGGCCCGCCCGACGAGGACGGCCAGGCCGTCGCGCAGGGCGCCGTCGTTGTGCTGGATCAGCGCGGCGAACTCGTCGTCGCGGGCGGCCTGGGCGGCGGCTTCGAGCACGAGCCGGACGACGGCCGGGTGCGCGATCTGGCCGGCCAGCTCGGCGACGACGTCGAGCAGCGCGTCCCACGGGTCGTCGGCTTCCGCGGCCGCGGCCAGCAGCTCGCCGGTCTCGGCGGCGTCGTCGGTGAAGATCGCCGTGAAGACCGCGCGCTTGCTGGGGAAGTAGTGGAAGAGGCTGCCGGAGCTGATGCCCGCGACGCGGCAGATGTCCGCCGTCGTCGTCCGCTCGAAGCCCTTCTCGGCGAAGCACCCGGCCGCGGCGTCGACGATCGCGCGGCGCTTGGCCGCGTGCTTGGCCGGGTCGACGGTCCTCATCGTTCGACGGGCGGCTCGTCGCGCCAGGGGTACCCGTGCTCGGCGAACGCCGGCGCCAGCTCGCGGCCGGAGAGGTCGGTCTTCTCGCGGGCGATCTCCCGGCCGTCGACCGTGCGCAGGACGAGCTCCTTGCCGTCGAGGTAGACGGACTCGAGGTCGGCCTCGATGCGGCGGGTCTTGTCGCCGCGGACCAGCGTGACCCGCGTCGGCGACACCGTGACGACCAGGCGTTCGTGCGCCCAGACCGCGGCGAACAGCAGGCCGAGCACCAGCCCGCCGCCGACCGCGGCCAGCGTCGCCCACGGCTGCGGCAACGCCGTGAGCACCCTGAACACACCTTGGAACGGGAAGGCGGGCAGCCCCACCACCCACGCGGCGATGGCCCACACGCCGACCCCGAGCACGGCGCCGGCCAGCGGGCAGCCGATCCAGGACCCGGTGCGCAGCCACGACGGTTCGTCGACGGTCGTCTCCATGCCGTCTATTATTAGACCGCGTACTCGGTTTATGAAAGCCGGGGGCTCAGACCAGCTGGCCGATCACGTCGCGGAGCACGGCTTCCAGGCCCGGGCCGTCCTCGGCGAGCCGGGAGGAGACCAGCAGCTGGTCGTCGGCCGTGCGCAGCCAGATCGACCCGGCCACGGAGATCTCGATGACGTTGAGCCGGAACGGGTACGCCCGCCGCCCCTGCCGCACCTCGGCCTCGCGCACGAGCTGGCCCAGCCGTTCGCCGGCCACGATCTGACGCCGGTAGAAACCGGGCGCCCACGGCGTGCCGCCGGACGGCTCACCCGCGCCGCGCAGGGCGGGGCCGCGGGCGTTGGCGAAGTGCCGGGCCGCTTCCGGGCCGAAGAAGTCGACCGCCTGCCGCATCGCCGACTCCGGCGCGAGCGCCGGCCGGCCGTAGCGGCTGCGGGGGTTCCGGGGGTCGGGGTCCTCGCGGTTGCGGAGAAACCCCAGCAGGTCGACCCACCAGTCGGCCCACTGCGCCTGGACGGCCGCCCGGTCGATCCCGGGCGGAACGTGCACCGGCACCTGCGGCTCCACGGGCGGCAGCACCTGTCCCTCGGAAACGGACAGGGCCAGGGCGTCCCGGATGTACAGCGCGACGTCGACCTCCGTCTCGCTGCTCCAGCCGGCCCGCCAGGATGTCGTGTTTTCTAGGCGCACCTTTTCACAGTACGCGGGAAAGGGGGTCTACCTGCGAAAGTCGGCAAGCAGAAACAAACTCAGGCTTCCCGCAGCTGCTGCCAGATCAAGAAGTACGCGCGGTGCACGACGTGCGCGACGCGGCTCTGCGCCGGCGTCGCGCCGAAGGACGCGAACGACCGCCACCAGCCCGCGCGTTCGAGCGCGTGCGCGGTCAGCTCCGGCCGCGGGGCGCCGGGCTTGCCGAGCTGGGCGCCGATGTCGGCGTTGCTGCCGACCCGCAGCACCTCCTCCGACAGGTCTTCCGGCATGTCGACCGCGCCCGACGCGACCAGCGTCAGCGCTTCGAGCAGCCGCAGCTGGTGGGCCTCGGGCTTGGCGAGCAGCACCTCGATGGCGTCGTGGACGCGCTGGCGCTCGCCGGGGTCACCCGAAGTGTGCGCGAGCGCGGTGACCGAGGCCAGCGCCGCGGCCGCCTTGATCCCGTCGGCGCGGGCGGCGAACACCACCGAAAGCCGCTGCCGCACCGCTTCCAGGCCGGACGCGTCGAGCAGCGACCGCCGCAGCGAACCCGCCGTGAGCTCCGGCTCCTTGCGGAGGGCCTCGACGGCGTGCGAGATGCCGAACAGGTCCAGCTTCTCCAGCAGCCGCAGCCGGGTGCCGGCCGGGACGTCGCACTCCCAGCTGGTGAAGATGTCGGCCGAGATCAGCATGGTCTGGAGGATGTCGTCGTCGAGTGCGGCGAGCTGCCGCAGCGCCTCGGCGTCGGCGGAGGTGAAGCCGCCGGACTCCGCGGACTCGGCGATCAGCCCGATCACCGGCAGCACGTCGGCGACCCGCGGCTTCAGCGTCGACGCCTGCTTCTCCGACAGGATCGTCGCGGCCTTCCAGATGTCGCCGTCGGCGCCCTCGACCGACTCGGGCGCGATGGTGTCGGCCTTGTTGAGCACGGCGATCGCGTTGACCGGGCCCGCCTCGCGGCTCGCGGTGGCCGCGGTGAACGCGGCGAGGGCCTGCTGGTCGTCGGCGCGGACGCCCTGGGTGACGACGTACAGCACGGCTTCGGCGCCCGCGACGGCGTTGCGCGAAGTGTCGTCGAGCTCGTCCGAACCCTCTTCGTCCTCGCTGTGCTTCGCCGCGCCGAGGAGCTGCTCGGTGCGCGACACCGAAGCGGCGTCGAGCGAGCCGAGGCCGGGGGTGTCGATCACCGTCATGCCCTGCAGGACGGCGTTGGTCAGGTACGCCTCGATATGCGAAACCTTCGTGATGTCGACGCCCAGCTCGGCCGGGATCATCCCGTCCGAGGCGAAGGGGAGCACCTGCTTGGCGCCGTCGGTGAAGACGATTTCGACGCGGTCGACCGTGCCGTACTGGAACCGCGTCACCAGCCGCGTGCACTCACCGATGTCGGTCGGCGCGACCCGGCGCCCGATCAGCGCGTTGACCAGCGTCGACTTGCCCGACTTGATCCGCCCGGCGACGGCCACCTGCAGCGGCGCGCCCAGCCGCCGCAGCACTTCGGCGAACCCGGCCGCGGTGCGCGGGGAGACCTGCGACTGCAACCGGTGGCACAGGGTGGCCACCGACATCGACAGCGGACCCGCGAGCCGGCCCTGCTCCGGTGACGTCACGGCCCCCAGCCCTCCCCGGTCGTACGGACAACCCCGTGAATCGTGCCATGTCCCTCATCCTCGGGTCGCACCGAAGGTGGTACCGCCGACCGACGCGCTTCCGGCGGCCCGGGACCTAGTGTTGTCTGGTGCGACGGCTGAGTCTTTGGATGCGTGCCCACCCCATGGCGGGCGACACGGTGCTCGCCGTCCTGCTCGGCCTGGTCGACATGCTGCTGTTCGTCGCCGACGGGTTCGCCGAGGTGCCGGAGCTGCCGCCCTGGTACGTGGCGGTGCCGATCAACCTCGCGATGGTGACGCCGCTGGTGTTCCGGCGGAAGTCGCCGCTGTGGTCGGCGTACTCGGTGCTGGTGGTCAGCATCGTGCACGCGACGCTGCTGCTCGGCATCGGCAGTGTCGCCGGGCTGGCGATGAGCATCTACTCGGTGGTCGTCTACGCCGGCCGGCGCCAGGGCCTGCTGTTCGTGGGCGCGGTGCTGGTCGCGTCCGCCGTGCAGCTCGCGGTCGAAGAGCCGCAGGGCCTGGTCGTGCAGGTGCTGTTCCTCGCGTTCGGCATCGCCCTGTGCTGGACGCTCGGCGAGTTCGTCGGCGCCCGGCGCGCCTACGACGTGGAAGTGGAGGCCAGGTTGCACCTGCTCGAGACCGAACGGGACCAGGCCACCCGGATCGCGGTGGCGGAGGAGCGCGGCCGGATCGCGCGGGAGCTGCACGACGTCGTCGCGCACGCGGTGAGCGTCATGGTGGTGCAGGCCGACGGCGCGTCGTACGCGATCCAGAGCAACCCCGAGCTCGCCCAGCGGGCCCTGCAAACGATTTCCGAGACCGGCCGCGGCGCGCTCGGCGAGCTGCGCCGCCTGCTCGACGTGCTCCGCAGCGACGACGCGGACGGCGAACCCCGCGTGCCGCAGCCGGACGCGCACGCCCTCGCCGACCTGGCCGAGCGGATGCGCACGGCCGGCGTGCCGGTGGCGCTGGAGACCGACGAGCTCGGCGACCTGCCGGCCGGCGTCTCGCTCGGCGTCTACCGGATCGTGCAGGAGTCGCTGACCAACACGCTCAAGCACGCCGGGCGCGGCGCGACCGCGTCCGTGCGGGTGCACCGGACCGGCGACCTGATCGAGGTGCTGGTGTCCGACGACGGCGCGGGCCGCGTCCCGCAGCTGGCCGCGACGGCACAGGGCGGCCGGCTGCCGGGCGGCAACGGGCTGATCGGGATGCGCGAACGCGCCCACGTCTACGGCGGCACGCTCGAGGTCGGCCCGGCTCCGGGTGGTGGGTGGCAGGTCCGCGCGGCGCTGCCGGTTAGGTTGACCCCGTGATCCGTGTGGTGGTCGTCGACGACCAGGAACTGATGCGCGTCGGGTTCCGGATGGTGCTGGGCGCGCAGGCCGACATCGATGTCGTCGGCGAGGCCGGCGACGGCGCCCAGGCCATCCGGCTGGCCGAGGAGCTGCGGCCCGACGTGGTGCTGATGGACGTCCGGATGCCGGTGCTCGACGGGGTCGAGGCGACCAAGCGGATCGTCGCCGCCGGCACCGCGCGGGTGCTCGTGATGACGACGTTCGACCTCGACGAGTACGTCTACGCGGCGCTGCAGGGCGGCGCGAGCGGGTTCCTGCTCAAGGACACCCAGCCCGACCACCTGGTCTCGGCGCTGCGCGCGGTCGCCTCGGGGGACGCCGTCGTCTCGCCGTCGGTGACCAAGCGGCTGCTCGACCGTTTTGTCGGCGCGGGCGGCTCGCCGATGCGGGACACCGCCGAGCTCGACGTGCTCACCGACCGCGAACGCGAGGTGCTCGTGCTGATCGCGAAGGGCATGTCGAACCTGGAGATCGCGGAGGCGCTGTTCCTCTCGGAGGCGACGGTGAAGACGCACGTCGGGCGGATCCTGGCCAAGTTGGAGCTGCGAGACCGGGTGCAGGCCGTGGTGCTGGCCTACGAAACCGGCCTCGCCCGCCCCGGCCTCGCTTGAGCGTCAGCGGAAGTCGTCCGGTGGGGTCGTCGCCGGGTCCTTGCCCGCGTGGCGGACTTCGGTTAGCCAGCGGCCGAAGTCCGGGCGGTCGCCGTCGATGTCGGTGTAGCCGTACTCCTTCATCAGCGTCCACGATGCCAGCGTCTGGCCGGCGAAGCGGGAGACGGCGGGGTCCTGCGCCAGGGCCGCGACGCCGCGGGCCAGCAGGTACGGCGTCTCGGAGATCTTGAAGTCGACCGGTGCGATCTTGCCGACCGCGTCGCGCCAGTTGTCCTCGGTGACTTCGAACGCGTTCAGCATCGACTCCGACCGGAGGAAGCCCGGGGTCACGGCGAGGCCGACGCAGTCGTTCTTCTTCAGCTCCACGCCCAACGCCCGGCCGAGCGCGCGGATGCCGCACTTGGCCAGGTAGTACGGCAGGCCCGCGCCGACGTAGTCGTCGTTGTCGCCGTCGGTCACCTCCAGCACCAGCCCGCGCCGCGCGACCACCAGCGGCAGGAGCTTGTGCAACGCGATGAGATGGGTGTCGAGCGCGTTGTGCGTCAGGTTCAGCGCGTCTTCGAGCGGCGTCTCCCAGAACGGCGCGTCGAAGTGGAAGTACATGTCGCCGCCCCAGACGTCGTCGACCAGGATGTCGATTCCGTCCACTTCGGACTCGATGCGGGCCTTCAGTGCGTCCACATCGGACTGCGACGAGAAGTCGCAGCGGACGACGACGGCCTTGCCGCCCGCCGCTTCGACCAGCTCGCCCGTCTCTTCGATCGTTTCCGGGCGCTTCATCGGCGACACCGTTTCGCGCGTCGTCCGGCCGGTGACGTACACCGTCGCGCCCGCGCGGCCGAGCTCCACCGCGATCGCCCGGCCGCAGCCCCGGGTCGCGCCCGTCACCACGGCGACTTTGCCTTCCAGACTCATGAATCCTCCCGTCCCCGCCACGCGGACAGCACCGCGTCGACGTCCTCCGCCAGCCGGTCCGCCAACCGCCCGTGCGGCCGGATGGACCAGTCGATCGACACTCCGTTGATCACCCCGAGCACCGCGCGCGCGGCCCGGGGCACGCTCGGCGCGTGCGGCAACGCGGAAGCCGCCGCCCGCACCAGCCGTCGCAGCTCTTCTTCGACGGCGGTGAAGTGCTCGCCGAGCAGCGCCCGCAGCACCGGGTCGCCGATGTCCACGCCGAGCTGGCCCAGGTGGTTCGCCGCCTCTTCGGCGTCCCCGAGCACCGCGTAGACCGCCACCGCCGCGTCGCGCAGGCCGACGACCGGGTCGTCCGCCCGCTCGGCGCACTCCCGCATCAGCTCGACCGCCCGCCGCGTGGCCCGCCGGCTCATCTCCTGCAGCAGCCCGCTCTTCGAGCCGAACCGCTGGCCGACCGTGCCGACCGAGACACCCGCCTCGGCGGCCACCTGCGCCAGCGTGAAACCGGGGCCGCAGCGGCCGATCACGGTCTCCGCCGCAGCCAGCAGCCGCTCGTCGGTGATGCTCTTCGGCCGGGCCACGTCATTATTGAACCACAGTTCATTAATGACCGCGAATCAGGGTCGCCTCAGGGTCATCACGGATCGCGCATCGGCCGAAGAGCCAGCAAGGTACTACTCAGGTAGGGGGACCGGTTCGGCCTACAGGGTGACGCGCGAACGGCCGCCGACCCGCGACGATGTACTCGTCGTAAGCGAGGGGCGAAGAGGAGCAGCCATGATCGAGGCAACCGGCCTCACCAAAAGGTACGGAAAGACGCTGGCGGTGAACAACCTGTCGTTCTCCGTGGCCGCGGGCAAGGTCACCGGCTTCCTCGGCCCCAACGGGGCGGGCAAGTCCACCACCATGCGCATGGTCCTGGGCCTGGACAACCCGACCGGCGGGCAGGTCACCATCGGGGGCAAGAAGTACCACGATCTCAAGGAGCCGCTGCGCACCGTCGGCGCGCTGCTCGACGCGAAGTGGGTGCACCCCAACCGCTCGGCGCGCGCCCACCTGCAGTGGATGGCGAAGTCCAACCGCATTTCGAACGCCCGCGTCGACGAGGTGCTCGACACCGTCGGTCTGACGAGCGTCGCCGGCAAGCGGGCCGGCGGGTTCTCCCTCGGCATGTCGCAGCGGCTCGGCATCGCGGCCGCCCTGCTGGGCGACCCCGAGGTGCTGCTGTTCGACGAGCCGGTGAACGGCCTCGACCCCGAGGGCATCCTCTGGATCCGGAAGTTCATGCACCGCCTGGCCGACGAAGGCCGCACCGTTTTTGTCTCCTCGCACCTGCTTTCGGAGATGGCGCTCACCGCCAGCGACCTCGTGGTGATCGGCCGCGGGCAGCTGATCTCGCAGTCGTCCACGCAGGACTTCGTCTCGCGTGCGGCGGAGAACACCGTGAAGGTCCGCTCGCCGCAGCTGGCCGAGCTGCGGGACTTCCTGCAGCGGGCGAGCGCCGGGGTCGCCGACGACGGCGGCGCGCTCGTGGTGTCCGGAATGGACAGCGACAAGATCGGCGAGATCGCCGCGGCCAACCGGATCGTGCTGCACGAGCTGAGCCCGCAGACCGGCTCGCTGGAGCAGGCCTTCATGCAGATCACCGGCGACTCCGTCGAGTACCACACCGGGCTCGACGCCGAGGCGCAGCACGTGCTCGAGTCCGCCAAGTAAACGGGGAAACCAAGATCATGAACCTGCTCGCGGTCGAACGCATCAAGCTGTTCAGCACCCGCTCGCCGTGGTGGTGCGCGCTCATCACCCTGGCCCTGACCATCGGCTTCGCGGCCATCATCTCCGGCGCGTCCGACACGCCGGTCACGGTGTCCGCCCTCCAGTTCGGCGGCACCCAGTTCGGCATCGCCGTCGTGATGGTGCTCGCCGCGCTCGCGGTGACCACCGAATACCGCTTCAACACCATCCGCACCACGTTCCAGGCCGTGCCGCACCGCTCGCCGGCGCTCGTCGCCAAGGCGGTCGTCGTCGCGCTGGTCGCGCTGGTCATCGGCGAGATCGCCGCGTTCGGCGCGCTCGGTCTCGGCATGCTGATGCGGCCGGACGACAACCTCGGCCTGCACAGCGCGCAGGACTGGATGAACGTCGCGGGCCTCGGCCCGGTGTTCGCCGTCAGCGCCGTGCTCGCCGTCGCACTCGGGATCCTGGTCCGGCACAGCGCCGGCGCCATCGCACTGCTGCTCATCTACTACTTGGCCGTGGAAGAGCTCGTGCAGCTGATCCCGAAGATCGGCTCCCACATCCACGAGTGGCTGCCGTTCAACGTCGCGAACAAGTTCTTGCGCGGCTCGGCGATCGTCGACGGCCCGGCGCCGTCGGACTCGCCGCTGAGCCCCGGCTGGGCGCTGGCGTACTTCGCCGGCATCGCGATCGTGTTCCTGCTCGTCGCGCTCGGGGTCGCGAAGAAGCGGGACGCGTAAAAGGGGGAACAAGGGGAAGGGAACGGGAATCCGGGCCGCGCTGTCGGGGGGCGGCCCGGATTCCCGTTTCGCAGTAGGCTCCCCGGGGACACCGACGGGGGAGCACATGATCGAAGCGACGGCACTGACCAAGCGGTACGGCGCCACCACCGCGGTGAACGACCTCACCTTCACCGCGCGCTCGGGGCGGGTCACCGGGTTCCTCGGCCCGAACGGCGCCGGCAAGTCCACGACCATGCGGCTGGTCCTCGGCCTCGACTCGCCCGACGCGGGCCGGGTGCTGGTCGACGGCGTCGCCTACCGGCAGCTGAAAGATCCACTCAGGACGGTCGGTGCGATGCTGGACGCCACCTGGCGCCACCCCGGCCGCAGCGGGCGTGAGCACCTGCGCTGGCTGGCCGCGACCAACGGCATCCCGGACAAGCGGGTCGACGAGGTGCTCGCGCTGGTCGGGCTGACGAGCGTCGCGAAGACCCGCGTCCTGCAATACTCCCTGGGCATGCAGCAGCGGCTGGGCATCGCCGCCGCGATGCTGGGCGACCCGCATGTGCTGCTGTTCGACGAGCCGGTCAACGGGCTCGACCCCGAGGGCATGGCCTGGATCCGGCAGCTGCTGCACGCGCTGGCCGCCGAAGGCCGGACGGTGTTCGTCTCCAGCCACCTGCTGCCCGAGATGGCGCAGACCGCGCAGGACCTGGTGGTGATCGGCCGCGGCCGGCTGATCTACCAGGGCACGATGGAGGAGTTCGTCGACCGCACGAGTGAGCACGGGGTGCGCGTCCGGACCCCGCACGCCGACGAGCTGCGGGCCGCCCTCACCGGGCAGGCCCGGTTCACCGAGGCGGACGGCGCCTTCGTGGTGTCCGGCCTCGACAGCGACCGGATCGGGCAGCTCGCCTTCGACGCCGGCGCGACCCTGCACGAGCTGAGCCCGATCGCCGGCTCGCTCGAGCAGGCCTACCTCGATCTCACCCGTGAAGCCGTCGAGTTCCCGGCGGCGGCTCCCTCGGAGGTCGCGAAATGAGCATGACCACGAACCTCCTGCGCGCCGAGCGCATCAAGCTCTTCAGCACCCGCGCGCCGTGGTGGTGCCTGGCCATCGCGCTCGTCGCGCCGCTCGGCTTCACGGCGTTGTTCTTCGCGCTGGCCGGGCCCGAGATCCCGGCGACCGTCGGCAACACCCAGCTCGCCAGCGGCAACGGCCGGACCGTGCTGCTGGTGTTCGCCGTGCTCGCGACGGCGTCGGAGTTCAACTGGGGCACGATGCGGCTGACGTTCCAGGCCGTGCCGAGCCGGGTGCCGGCGCTGGTGGCGAAGGCCGTGGTGATCAGCGCGGTCGCCGCCGTGCTCGGGCTGGTCGTCGGCTTCGGCTCGTGGGGCCTGGCGACGCTCGTGCAGCCGGACGCCGACCTGGCGCTGCACTCGGGCGCGGACTGGCGCTCGGTCGTCGGGCAGGGCCTGGTCTTCCTGGTGACCGCCGTCGCCGGGGTCGGGGTCGCCCTGCTGCTGCGCAGTGTCGCCTTCGGGCTGACGGTGGTGCTCGTCTGGACCCAGGTGCTCGAAGGGGTGATCGTGTTCATCCCGGGCGCCGGCAAGCACATCTTCCAGTGGATGCCGTTCCACGCGGCCGACGAGTTCGTCGGGGCGAGCGGGTTCACCGGCGGCGCGTTCCAGCTGCCGCCGGCGCCGCTCGGGCCGTGGGGCTACCTCGGTTACTTCGCGGCGATCAGCGTTGCACTCTTCGTGGCCGGAGTGCTCGTCACGGCCCAGCGCGACGCCTGAGCGTGACCGCCGTCGCAGTACCGCAAAAAATCACGTTAAGAGAAGATGAAGAGGCTGTGGCTTCTCTCACAGGCACCGGACATAATGCTATGACCAGGCAATATTCGTAAGAGAGCGAACCGGAACCGTCTAGCTCCCCTGGAGGTGATCCTTGACGGTGGACACCGGTCAAGAACTGGGCAGCACCATTCCCCGAGCCCGCGTCGAAGACGCCGCACCCCGGCTCGAACCGATGTTGGACCTCGAATGGTCGCGGGCGATCGAGCTCCCGCAGGCCGCCATGACCGCGGGCTCGCCCGCCGAGCTCCGCCGGGCGTGGGTGCACCGCGCGCCCGAAGACAGCGTCCTGGCCCTGTTCCGCGCCTCGGCGGGGATGGCGGGACCGATCCCCGCGCCGTGGTGGCTGCGCGCCATCGCGGACGGCAAGCTCGATTCCCGCGAACAGGGTTTCCGCGTCGAAGACCGCATCGCACAACTGCTCGGCCGGCGGCCGGGCTGGGAATTCGTGCCGTGGGCCGCGGACGGGGAATCCGGTTACTGGGAGTTCATGCCGTCCGAGCGCGGGAAATCGGGACACGCGATTCCCACCACGGTGATGAACACCGACCGGCACCCGGGCTGGATCGACGTCCTGCCCGCGCACAGCGGGCCGACGCCGGACCCGATCCCGATCGCCGGGCTGGCGGGGCTGCGGTCTCGTCTCGGGGAGCTCGAAGCCGTTCGTTAACCTCGGTGGGTGGAAAACGAAGACCAAACCCGGCTGCGCAGCGTCGTCAGTTACGTGAAACGCGGCGGCCGGATGACCGTCGGGCAGCAACGCGCGTGGGACGAGCTGTGGCCGGAAATGGGCCGCACCGTCGGCGAGCTGCCCGGCGGGAAGCTGGACTTCGCCGCGTGGTTCGGCCGCGAGGCGCCGGTGCTGGTCGAGATCGGCTCCGGCATGGGCGAGACGACGTCGCAGCTCGCCGCCGCCGCGCCGGAGCTGAACTACGTCGCCGTCGAGGTCTACGACCCCGGCCTCGGCCAGCTGATGCTGCGCGCCGAAAAGCTGGGCGTCGAGAACCTGCGGCTGCTGCACGGTGACGCCGTCATCCTGCTGACCGAACACGTCGAACCCGGGTCGCTGCACGGCGTCCGGCTGTTCTTCCCGGACCCGTGGCCGAAGAAGAAGCACCACAAGCGGCGGATCGTGTCGCCGTCGTTCGCCGCGCTCGTGGCGTCGCGGCTCGCGCCCGGCGGCACCTTCCACATGGCGACCGACTGGGAGAACTACGCCGAGCAGATGCTCGAGGTCTGCTCCGCGGAACCCGCGCTGAAGAACCGGTACGACGGCTGGGCGCCGCGGCCGGAGTGGCGGCCGGTGACCAAGTTCGAGCAGCGCGCGGACGTCGAAGGCCGCGTCTCGCACGACCTGATCTTCGAGAAACGCTGAAGGGGACCTCTCCCCGGATCCCCGCGGAGAAAGGTCCCCTTCAGCTCACTACCCCCGGTGCTCGCCCCTCCCCCGACAGAGGGGCGAACGTCCTATTCGTCGGCCAGCGGCTCGGCCTGGACCCGCTTGAGGGCGGGTGTGCAGACCGACGCGCCGAGCAGGGCCACCCCGACCCCGAGCACCACCGGCGCCAGGAGCCACGGGCTGAGCACGATGCCCCGCTCGTCGACCATGCTGTAGAGCCCAACACCGACGAGCACCCCGACGATTCCCGCGCCGATCGTGGCGACCAGCGCGGGCAGCGCGGCCTCCATCCGCAGCGCCCGCGAGAGCACCCGCACCGGCGTGCCCGCCGCCATCAGCGCCCCGAACGTCCGGCGGCGGTCCATCACCGAGCCCGCGGTCGCGACCGCGGCGCTGCAGCCGGCCAGGACCCCGGCCGCGATCAGCCCGATCACCGTCACCCGGCGCAGGTCGCCGAGCTCGGTCTGCTGGTTGAACAGGTACTGGTCGCGGCTGCCGACCTCCTCGCCGGCGGCCGGCCCGGCCAGCGCCGTCCGGACGATCTCGCGGTTCGCGTCGGTCGTCGGCGCGACCACCGTGACGAACTTGGGCACCAGGCCGTCCGGCATCGCGGCCGGGTCGATGATCGACGTGCTCGAGAGGTCGGAGTCCGGCAGGTGGATGGCTTCCGCCCGCGTCCCCGACTTGACCGCGACCGCCGGCCCTTCCCAGTTGCCGGCGATCTTGTACTGCGCCAGGTCGAGCGCCGAGTCGCCGAAGACGGCCGGACCGCCGGTGCAGTTCTCCGCGCCGAGCCCGAACCGGGTCAGCTTGACCGCGTCCGCGCAGCTCATCACCAGCGCGCGGTGGCCGGTGCGCTGCGAGCCCTCACCCTGGACCAGGTAGACCTCGCCGACCGCGACCGCCTTGTCGGGCTGGCCGTACTTCTGCAGCGACGCGTTGGCCTGGTCGACGATCTTGCTCGCGTGCTGGCCGTCGGTGTCGACGTAGAGCACGGAGTCCTGGAAGGACCGGCCCCCGCCGGCCATCGACTCGAACGTCGGCAGCAGTGTCAGCGCCATCGACCCGGCGAACACCGCGAGCACGATCCCGGCGGACGCCCGGTAGGCGCCCTTCGGGTCGTCACGCAGGCGGCGGCCGGCGAGCAGCGAGGACGGGCGGCGCCAGATCCGGACGAACGTGCCGCCGACCGCCGAGGTCACCCACGGCCCGACGATCGCGGCCGACCCGACCAGCAGGAACAGCCCGGCCATGACCATCGTGATGCCGCCGGTGTCCTTCGCCGTCGTCACCGCGACGAGGAAGAACAGCCCGGCCGCGGGCAGCGCGAGCAGGCGCCACCAGCGCAACGGCTTCTTCGTGTGGCCGCCGGTCGCGAACAGCGGGTTCTTCAGCACCCGCCGCAGGCCGAGGACGCCGGCCAGCACCACGAGGATCGGGATCGCCAGGACGATGAACACCGTCAGGCCCACCGGGAGCGCGAAGTCGGCCGCGAGCCAGGTGCCGCCGGCCCACGGCACGAACGACGCGAGGCCGTGCAGCGCGGGGCTCAGCACCAGCCCGAGCAGGGCGCCGATGCCCGCCGACAACGTCGTCTCGGCGGCCACCATGTTCGTGACCTGCCCCGGGGTCGCGCCGGCCAGCCGGATCGCGGCGAGCCGCCGTTCACGACGGGCCGCGGTCAGCCGGGCCGACGACGCGACCAGCACCAGGCTCGGCACCAGCAGCACGATGATCCCGACCCAGGACAGCAGCATGAGCAGGCCGTCCGGGCGGGCCTCGCCCTTCGGGAAGCCCGCGACCTGCGACGAGGACTCCGGCATCTGGTCCGGGGTGTGCCCGGTCAGCGCGACGAGCTGCTCGGGGAACCGCAGGCCGTCGTCGCCGAGCGCGCCGACGGGCTTGCCGAACCGGTCGCCGAGCTGGTCGGCCGGGTGGCCCTGCAGCAGGCGGCCGAGCGCGGGCGACACGACGGTCTCACCCGGGCCGGGCAGCTGCGGCACGCCGGCCGGCAGCTCGAGCCCCGCCGTGGTGGCGCCGGGCGCCAGTGCGACGTCGACGCGGATGATCTGCTGCCCGTCGAAGTAGTCCTTCGAGGCGGAATACAGCAGTTTCGCCGGGCCGTCGGAGTTGCGGCTGTAGAACTGGTCGCCCTGCCAGAGGGCACGCTGTTCGCGGTTTTGGGTGGCGAACGGCAGTGTCGCCAGCAGCAGCACCAGCCCGGTCGCGACGGCCACCCCGACCGCGGTGAGGATCGCCGACGTCCGGGTCCGGCGGTCGACCCTCAGCACCCGCAGGGCGATCTGGAGCGAGTTCATGCCGCGAGCCTCGTGGCGATCAGGCCGTCCCGGATGGCGACGGTCTTCGGCATCGACTCGGCGAGCTCGCGGTCGTGGGTCACGACGAGCACCGCGGCGCCGGTCTCGTGGGCCGCGCCGAGCAGGGCGTCCATCGTGTCGCGGCCGGTGCGCGTGTCGAGCGCGCCGGTCGGCTCGTCGGCGAAGATCACCTTCGGCCGGTGGGTCAGCGCCCGCGCGATCGCGACGCGCTGGGCCTCCCCGCCGGACAGCTCACCGGGGCGGCGGCGCTCCTTGCCGGCCAGGCCGAGGCGCGAGAGCCAGACGCGGCCGGCGTCGATGGCCTCCTTGCGGCCGAGCCCGGCCAGCAGCGACGGCAGCGCGACGTTCTCTTCGGCCGTCAGCTCCGCGACGAGCATCCCCGACTGGAAGACGAAGCCGAACTCGGTGCGGCGCAGCTCGCTGCGCTTCTTCTCACCGAGGTGGTCGACCCGCTGACCGGCCAGGAAGATCTGGCCGTCGTCGGCGCGCAGGATGCCGGCCAGCACGTGCAGCAGCGACGTCTTGCCCGAGCCGGACGGCCCGACGATGGCGACGGCGTCGCCCGGCTGGATGTCGATGTCGATGCCGGCCAGCGCGTACTGCGCGCCGTAGCGCTTCACGAGGCCGCGGCCGGACAGCACCGGCCCGTTCGTCCACTGTGGAGTGTTCGGGTCCACGAGGTTCTCCCCTGTCGGTCGGGATCTTGTGGAGCTGAGCTTCGCCGACGGCGGGGGGTGTCCACTTCGGGCAGACGGCCAGTGCCGCGGGGTGCCGCATCGGCCGATCGGCCGAGGGAGCGCGAGCCACTCGGCCAAGGTGCGAACCGCGGCGGATCCTCTAACGTCACGTTGTGACCGCCGCGCCCCCGCCGAACTCGCTCTACACACGCGCCGCCAACCTGGTGCGGCGCATCGGCGTGCCCTCGGCCGTCCTGTACGCCGCGCTGCTGTTCGACATCGTGTACACGACGCAGGCCGCGCTCGACGACAGCGGCCCGCGCCTGGTCGACTTCGGGCTGCTGCCCGGCATCTTCGCGATGGCGGCGTGCGGGCTGTGGGCCCAGAAGCGGGCCGCGGTCGCCGGCGCGGCCGGCTCGGCCGTGCTCGTGTTCTCCACCCTGGCCATCCACGCGTTCGACATCCCCGCGTACTCGAGCGTGCTGCCGAAGGTGACCATCACCGAGGTCGTCGCCGGGGTGCTGATGGTCTACCACGTGTCCCGCCGGGCCCGGGCCGGCGTGGCGTTCTGCGTGGTCAGCGCCCTGGTCGTCGGGTGTCTCGTCGCGGTGTTCGGCCGCTACAACGCGGTCAGCGGCATCGGCTCGAGCTCGGTGGTCCAGGCGATGCTGTTCGGGCTCCTGCTCGTCGTCGGCGCGGTGCTGCCGGCCGTGCTGAACCGGGACCACGGCCCGAAGGCCGACCCGCGGGCGCGCAAGCTCCACCGGGTCAACCAGCTGGCGCTGGGGCAGTGGCCGCTGATCGGCCTGCTCGGCTTCGCGCTCATCTTCGAGTTCGGCTACACCTACTCCAACACCGCCCGCGGCTTCCCGATCCTGTTCTGCTCGCTCGCCGCGGCCGTCGTCGCGGTGCTCTCGCCCCGGCGGCCGGCGGACGCGGTCCTCGGCCTCGCCGGGATCCTGCTGCTGTCGGCGGTCATCACGCCGTTCCTGGAGCTGCGCAGCTCCTACCCGATGCCGGGCGGGATGCCGTTCGTGCAGGTCATCGCCGGGATGGGCGTGGTGGTCAACCTGACCCGCGCCCGCGGGCTGAGCCACTCGTGGCCCCGGGTCGCCGTGCTCTCCGGGGTGGTCGCGCTCGCGGCGATCGTCAACTCGAACCAGCCCATCCGCCGGCTGCAGACCGATCCGCAGACTCTCTCGGTCCTGGCCTTCGCCGCGGCGCTGCTGCTCGGCATCTCGATCGCCGTCGGCCTGATGCTGCGGTCGCGGGACTCCGAGCGGACCACCGTCGTCCAGTCCGCGGTGAGCGAGGCGCAGACCGCCGAGCGGATGGCGCTGGCCCGCGAGCTGCACGACGTCGTCGCCCACCACGTCACCGGGATCGTGGTGCAGGCGCAGGCGGCGCGGCTGATGGCCGCGAAGAACCCGCAGGTCGCGGTCGAGGCGATGGGCCGGATCGAGAACGCGGGGGTCGAGGCCCTCGCGGCGATGCGGCGGCTGGTCCGGTCGATGCGCGGCGACGCGCCGGCGGGGTCGACCGGGATCAGCGAGCAGGCGACCACCGACCTCGGCGCCGACCTGCGGAAGCTGGTCGAGGGCGCCAACCACGGCGTGCCGACGTCGATGCACCTCGACCTGCCGCCGGACCTGCCGCACGAGGTCGGCCGCTCGGCGCTGCGGCTGGTGCAGGAGTCGCTGACGAACGTCGGCAAGCACGCCGCCGACGCGACCGACGCCGTGGTCCTCGCCGAAGTGAGCGGCGAAGAGCTGCACCTGCGGGTGACGGACAACGGACGCGAGACGGCACGCCGTCCGGCCGGCGGATCGGGCGGTTACGGTCTGGTCGGCATGCGCGAACGCGTCGCGCTGCTCAAGGGCCGGCTCTCGGCCGGGCGCGGCCCGGACGGCGGCTGGCGCGTCGAAGCCTGGCTGCCGCTGGCCGCCACGGAAGAAGCGGAAGGGAACGAGTGATCCGGGTACTGATCGCCGACGACCAGGAGATGGTGCGGATGGGGTTCCGCATGATCCTGGAGTCCCACGACGACATCGAGGTGGTCGCCGACGTCGCGGACGGCGTCTCGGCGGTCTCGAAGGCCCGTGAGCTGCGCCCGGACGTCTGCCTGCTCGACATCCGCATGCCCGGCCTCGACGGCCTGGAGGTCACCCGGCAGCTGGCCGGGCCGGACGTCGCCGACCCGCTGAAGGTCGTTGTCGTCACCACCTTCGACCTCGACGAATACGTGCACACGGCGTTGCGCAACGGCGCGTCCGGCTTCCTGCTGAAGGACGCCGGCCCGGCGCTGCTGATCGAGGCGGTGCGCGCGGCCGACCGCGGTGACGCGCTGGTGTCGCCGCAGATCACCGTCCGGCTGCTCAAGCACTTCGACGGCAGCTCGGTGAAGTCGCGGGCGAAGCCGCCGTCCGAGCCGCTGACCGCGCGGGAGATGGACGTCGTGAAGGCGGTCGCGCGCGGGCTGACGAACACCGAGATCGGCGCCGAGCTGTTCATGTCGCTGTCCACGGTGAAGACCCACCTGGCCTCGGTGCAGGGCAAGATCAACGCGCGGAACCGGGTGGAGACCGCGGCGTGGGCGTGGCGGAGTGGAGTCGTCTCGTAATCGAGGGTGCGTAGTATCCAGAGATGCCACACCGTTTCCACGCCCCTGTTGTTCTCCCCGCCGACCCGTCCTGTTCGCTCCTTCGTGACGCAGTCGTCGATGTGGACGCCGATGGGCGCATCTCCTACTGCGGACCGGCGGCCACCGCCCCCGAGTCCGCCGCACCGGTCACCACCCTGACCGGCATCCTGCTCCCCGGTCTGGTCAACACGCACGCGCACAGCCCGATGACGCTGCTGCGCGGCATGGGCGGCGACCTGCCGCTGTTGCCCTGGCTCAACGAGATCATCTGGCCCGCCGAAGCGAAGCTGCGGCCCGAAGACGTCCGCACCGGCATGCTGCTGGGCTCGGTCGAGATGCTGCGCCACGGCGTCACGACCAGCGCCGAGATGTACTTCGAAGGCGAGCAGCTGGTCGACGCGGTGCTCACGACGGGCGGCCGTGTGCTGGTCGCGCCGCCGGTGATGCAGCTGCCCGGCCTCGACTGGCAGGCCCAGCTGACCGCGATCGAGCGCTGGATCGACACCGACGGCCTGCGCTTCGGCCACGGCGACCGCGTCGAGCTCGGCTACGGCCCGCACTCGGCGTACATGCTCTCCGAAGAGGGCCTGCGCGCGACGGCGGAGTCGGCGGCGGCGCGGGGCGCGCTGGTGCAGATCCACGTCGCCGAGGCGGCGCTCGAGGACACGGTCGTCCGCGAGGCGCACGGCTCGGTGCCGGCGCTGCTACAGAAGCTCGGCATGCTGGACGGCCGGGTGCTCGCCGCGCACGCGATCCACCTGTCGGACGCCGACATCGCGCTGTTCGCGGCCCACGGCGTCGGCATGGCGCACTGCCCGGGTTCGAACGCGAAGCTGGCTTCGGGCATCGCGCGGATCGCGGACCTCCGCGCGGCGGGTGTCGCGGTCGGCCTCGGCACCGACGGCCCGGCGTCCAACGACGACATCGACCTCTGGGAAGAGCTGCAGCTCTCGGCGATGTTCGCCCGCCTGGCCACGGGCGACTCGACGATCCTGAAGGCGGCCGACGCCTTCCTGCTGGCCACCCGCGGTGGCGCGGCGGCGCTCGGCCGCGACGACATCGGTGCGCTGGAGCCCGGCCGCTGGGCCGACCTGGTCCACATCGACCTCGACGACCCGGCGTTCGCGTGCGGCCTCGACGTCCCCGACGTCCAGCTGCTGTCGAACCTCGTCTGGGCGGCGGGCTCGCGCCGGGTGCGGGACGTGTGGGTCGCGGGTGAGCAGGTGGTCGCCCACGGCGAGTCGACGAAGGTGGACCGAGCGAAGGTCCAGGCCGGCGTGGCCGAGACCGCCGCGCGGCTGCGTTAGTTCGGCTTCAGCATCAGCTCGGTCAGGTGGGCGTCCGGGGTGGCGGACACCGCTGTCACCACCGCGGTCGCCACCGAGTCCGCCTTCAGCAGGTGCGTGGTGTCGTACTCGCGGCCCTCGCCCTTGAAGATCTCCTGCTGCATCTCGGTGTCCGTGCGGCCGGGGTAGACGGAGGTCACGCGGATCCCGGGCTCCTCCTCCCGCAGCGCGTCGGCAAAGGCCCGGACGGCGAACTTGCTGGCGGCATAGGGCGACCACCCCGGCCGCGCGTTGCGGCCGGCGCCGGAGTTGATCACGACGACGTGCCCGCGCGCGGCCCGGAGGGCGGGCAGCAGCAGCCGGGTCAGCTCGACGACGGCCAGGGTGTTGACCTCGAAGTTGTCCCGCCAGGCCGCGGCGTCGAGGTCCGCGATCCGGCCGAGCTTCGCGACGCCCGCCGAGTGGACCAGGACGTCGAGCGCGGTGATGTCCGCGGTCGCCTGGGCGAGGGAAGCCGGATCGGTGAGGTCGACGGGCCACGGCTTCGCGCCCGGAAGCTCCTTCGCGAGGGCGGCGAGGGCATCCGCGTCCCGGCCGCCGAGGAGGAGCCGGTGGGTCGGTGCCAGCTGGTGCGCGACCGCCGCGCCGATGCCGCGGGAAGCGCCGGTGACGAGGGCGAGGGGGAGATCCGTCATGCCCTCCACCGTAGTGGCCGGGAGGTGGCGGGCCCGGCGATGCCGAGGGTGGTCCCCGGCGCGGCTGCGGGCTGCCCCGCCTTACGCGGCGGCGAGCCGGCGTGCGGCCCCCACCTACGCCGGGCTCGCAGCGCGGCTCGTCCCTACGCGGGTGCGAACCCGGCGTCGACCGTGGTGTCCTCGCGGTGGCCCGGGCCGAGCTGCCGCGGTTCCGCACAGCCCGTCGCCGGGTCCGCGTCCGAGTCCTTCGTGTCGTCGCCGGCGTCCTTCGTGGTCGGCTTGTGCCCTTCCGCCGTGAAGCAGACCTGGTAGCTGCCGTCCTCGAGCCCGGTGAACGCGTACGCGCCGTCCGGGCCGGTGACCACGCTTGTGCCGTTGGCCAGCGTTGCCTTCACTCCGGCCAGGCCCGGCTCACCCGCGTCCTGCAGGCCGTTGGCGTTCGTGTCGGTCCAGGCGAAGTCGCCGATGCGGTTGGTCGGCGGGGCCAGGCCGAGGTCGACCGTGAAGTCCTCGCGCGCCGGGCCGCCGAGGGTGCGGGGCGCCGTGCAGCCGTCCGGGTCGGCGTCGGAGTCGCGGTCGTCGGCGGCCGCGTCCTTGCGGGTCACCGTGAAGTCCGCCGGGACGGCGAAACACACCTGATAGGTGCCGTCCTTCAGCTTCTCGAAGCCGTACTTGCCGTTGCCGTCGGTGGTCGCCGTCCCGACCGTGCCGCCCGCGCCGTCCTTCAGCGTCACCTTGACCCCCGCGACGCCGGGCTCGCCCGGGTCCTGGATGCCGTCGCGGTTGCGGTCGTTCCACACGAAGTCGCCGATCTTCGCGATCGCGGGCGGCGGCACGACGGTGATCGTCGCCGACGCCGTCTTGTCGCCCAGCGTGCCGCCCGGGTACTTCACCCCGGTCACCTTCGCCGTGTTGACGTGGCCGGTGTCGGCCACCGTCAGGTTCGGGTGATCGCAGGTCAGCTGCTTGTTCGCGCCCGCGGCCAGCGGGAACGGCTCGAACGGCGTCGCGCACCACGGGTCCTGCACCGTGATCCCGGTCAGGTCCTGCGTGCCCTCGTTCGTCACGGTGACGCGGTAGTGCGCGGTCTCGCCCGCGGTGACCGTCGCGAACGAGCCCCATGCGCCGGTGGCCGGGTTCTGCACTTCCTTCTTCACCGAGTACGCCGCCAGCCGCAGGTCGACGCAGTCCCAGCGCAGCCGTTCGGCGCTCGTCGTGGCGAAGAACTTCACGGCCGTCGCCTTCGCCGGCGCCGTCACCGCCGGAAAGTCCTGCTCGGCGAGGTGCCCGTCACCCGCGTTGTGGTCGGCGACCAGCTTGGTCTCCTGCACCTGCGCGCCGGTCGCGTCGAAGAACCGCAGGCCGGTGGCGGGCCCGGCGGCCGGCGCGTGGGAACCGGTCGACACGCTCAGCGTGTACACCCCGCCGGGCACGAACCGCTCGGTCTGGAAGGCGGTGCTCGCTTTGCCGTCCGGCGTCTGGATCACCGCCGAGCGCTGCCCGTCGACGGCGTACGCCTGCTCGGTCAGCAGCTTCGGCGCCTTCGCGGCCGGGGTCCCCGGCGGGACCGGCGCGGCCGGGCTGAAGACGTACCCGTCGGGCGCGCCGTTGCCCGCCACCTGCTCGACGCTCGGGTTCGCCGCGACGCCCCCGCAGGCCGGCGGCGGGTCCGCGGCGGCCGAGGGCACGACCGTCCCCGAGAGCGCCACCGTCACTGCCACCAAGCGCGCCGAACGGATCATGCCTCGACTATGACGCGGAGCCCGGGCCCGCACCGGCCGAGAACCGTCCACTTAAGAGTGAACCTCGGCCAGTCCGGGCCCGGTGCGTCAGCGCTCGCCGATGCGGCCGGGCAGCCCGAAGCGGCCCTTCTTCCACACCGAGACGATCGACGGCCGCGGCTGCGCGGTGCCGCCGTCCGGCCAGTGCGACGTCGGGTTCGCCGAGCTCGCCGCATTCTCACCCGGGTGCTGCACGGCGACGAGCACCACGTGGTCGGTGACGACCGGCCCGCAGGTCTCGGCGCCGACCGGCACCGAGAGGAACTGCTTGACGTGCCCGCGTTCCGGCCCGGTCACCGGGACCGAGAACAGGCCGTCGTTCGCGCCGAGCGCGTTGCCGTCGGTGGAGATCCACAGGTTGCCGTGGCGGTCGAAGGCGACGTTGTCCGGGCAGGAGATCGGGCTGACCTTGCTCTTGTCGAAGCCGCCGAAGTAGGTGTCGGCCGCCGCCGGGTCACCGCAGACGAGCAGCAGCCGCCAGGAGAACTTCGTCGACGCCGCGTCGCCGCGGGCCTCCTCCCACTCCAGGATCTGCCCGTTCTTGTTGGCCACGCGCGGGTTCACCTCGTCGACGCCGGCCTTGCCCGCCGCGCCGCGGTCGGTGTTGTTGGTCAGCGCCGCGTAGATCCGGCCGTTGACCGGGTTCGGCTCGATGTCCTCCGGCCGGTCCATCTTCGTCGCGGCGACCTTGTCGGCGGCCTGGCGCGTGAAGACGTAGACCTCTTCGGCCGTGAAACCGTCCACAAAGGACTTGTTGCCGGTCGCCAGCGGGATCCACTCGCCGGAGCCGTCGAACTCGTTGTCCGACGGGAGCTTGCCGGTGCCGTCGATCTCGGCGGCGGGGCTGTCACCGGTGAAGCGGGCGACGTACAGGGTGCCTTCGTCGAGCAGCGCCGAGTTGTGCCGACGCGCGTGCGCGCTCTTGCCGGGCTTGTACTTGCCCTTGGAGACGAACTTGTAGATGTACTCGAACCGCTCGTCGTCCCCGGAGTAGACGGCGACGTGGCCGTCGGCCGTGATCTTGACGTTCGCGGCCTCGTGCTTGAACCGGCCGAGCGCGGTGTGCTTGATCGGCGTGGACGTCGGGTCGTTCGGGTCGATCTCGACGACCCAGCCGAACCGGTTCGGCTCCTGCGGCTCCTGCGCGACGTCCCAGCGCTTGTCGAAGCGCTCCCACTTGCGGGTGCTGGCGCCGGTGCCGACGAGGTAGCGCTTGAGCCGCGCGGCCTGGACGGGATCGGTGACCTTGTCCGCGTTGGCGAAGTACTGGTGGAAGTTCTCCTCACCGGACAGCACGGTGCCCCACGGCGTCACACCGCCGGAACAGTTGTTCTGCGTGCCCCGGACCCTGCGCCCGGTCGGGTCGGCCGACGTCTTCAGGAACTTCGAGCCGGCGGCCGGGCCGCGCACCTCGAAGACCGTGTCGAGCGTGATGCGGCGCCCGTACCGGCTGGGCACGACCTCGAGGCCGCCGCGGATCGGGTCGCGGCGGGTCAGCAGCACCGAGAGGCCGTGCGCCGCCCAGGCGATCTTGACCTGCTCTTCGGTGGGGTTGGCCGGGTCGTACTGGTCGGCCGGGAACAGGTGCACCTCGGTGGTGTACTCGTGGTTCACGACCAGCAGGTTGCTCAGCCCCAGCGGGTCCTGCGGGATCAGGCCGACGAAGTCGTTGTTGTAACCGAACTGCTTGGCCTGCGCGGCCGCGGTCTGCTTGGTGAAGTCGAACTTCGGGGCGCCCGGGACGACCGGGTCGCCCCAGCGGACGACGACGCGCTGGGCGTACCCGTCGGGGATGCTGACCTGGTCGAGCTTGTTCGGCGGCACGGCGTCGAAGTCGGTGCCGGGGACCGGACGCGGCTTCGGGCCGTGGTCGTGGCCGTGCGGGGCGGGCGCGGCGGCCGCGGTGCCGGACAGCGCGGCGAACCCGCCCGCGGCGGCGGCCATCACGGCGCCCGCCTTGAAGACCCGGCGGCGGGAGATGTCCTTGACGACGTCGCCGAAGTATTCGTTCCCGGACTCGTTGGGTTCGGGGTGGGCACAGGCGTTGCCGCAGCGGTATTCGCAGGTGATCGGCGAGCGGCCGCCCGGGTGGGCGGCGGGGTACAGCGGGAGCAGGCGGTCGGGCACAGCGCCTCCATGGTGGGAGTTCGGGAACGAACCGAACCTAAGCGCCCAAAAACAGCCAAGCCAGACATTCAGGTGAACGGTAGGTGTACCGCTCACCCGAATGGCCGTGGCTCAGAACTCTTCGCCGACGAGCACCGCCTCCTGCGGCACCGAGTGCGGGTCCGCCTTGCGCTCCCTCAGCGAGAGCAGTGCACCCGCGATCACGCACAGTACGGCCGAGGCGACAAACGGCGCCTGCGGCGAACCGAACCACTCGGCGACGTGCCCGACGAGCGTCGCGGCGACGGCGCCACCGAGCCAGCGGCAGAAGTTGTACCCCGCGCTGGCGACCGGGCGCGGCGCGTCGCTGATCGACATCGCGGTGCCGGTGAACAGCGTGTTCAGCAGGCCGGACACGAGCCCGGAGACGATGATCCCGGCGACCAGCACCGGCTTGCTCGGCACGGCCAGGACCAGCATCAGCACGGCGTACCCGAAGACGGCGGCCGCGGCGGCGTGCCGCTCACCGAGCTTGGCGGCCAGCCGCGGCGCGAGGGCAACGCCGGCGACCGCGACGCACAGGCCCCAGCCGCAGAAGATCAGCCCGACGGCGATGGCGTTCCAGCCGAGCACGAACGGCGACCAGGCCAGCACCGCGAAGAACGCGGCGGTGTACAGCGCGGACGCGACCGAGGTGCGCAGCAGACCGGTGTGCTTCAGCGCGCGCAGCGGGTCGAGCAGCTTGATCGGGTCACGCTTTTCGTGCTTGTCGCTCTTGAGGAAGACCGCGCACAGCACGAGCGCGCCGGCCATGAGGACGGCGGTGCCGAGGAACGGGCCGCGCCACGAGATCGAGCCGAGCAGCGCGCCCAGCAGCGGGCCGACCGACAGGCCGACCCCCAGCGCGGCCTCGTACAGCAGGATCGCGCCGGACTGGCCGCCGGTCGCGGCACCGACGATCACCGAAAGCGCCGTCGCGATGAAGAACGCGTTGCCGAGGCCCCAGACCGCGCGCAGCCCGACGAGCTGCTCGATCGACCCGGCGGCCGAACACAGCGCCGTCGCCACGACGATCAGCGACAGCCCGACGAGCACCGTCCGCTTCGGCCCGAACTTCGCGCTCGCCGCGCCGGTGACCAGCATCGCGACGACCTGGACCCCGAGGTAGGACGAGAAGAGCAGTGTGACCTGCGACGGCGTCGCGTCCAGGCCCTTGGCGATGGAGAGCAGGATCGGGTCGACCAGGCCGATCCCCATGAAGGCGATGACCGCGGCGAACGCGGTGATCCACACCTGCTTGGGCTGGCCCTTGACGGCGTCCAGCAGGCTCGAGTGGTGTTCAGCGCTCATCGCTGATCAGTTCCTCCTTCTTGGTGTCGACAAGTAGCTTGGCGAGAGCCGGAAGGGCGGCTTCGATCGCTGCGCGGTCGGCGTCGTCCATCGCGATCAGGCGCTCGCGAAGGAACTCTTCGCGGGCGGCGACCATCTCGGCGTAGAAGCGACGACCCTCGTCGGTGACGTCCACGAGCACCGCCCGCCGATCGGCGGGGTCCGGCGTGCGGGTGGCCAGGCCGAGGCGTTCGAGCCGGCCGACGACGTCGGTCATCGACGGCAGCTTGACCCGCTCGAACTCCGCCAGCGCGCTCATCCGCCGCGGCCCGCCGTTGACCAGCTCGCTCAGCACCGAGCCCTGGGTGAGGGTCAGCGTCAGCTGCGGGGTCTGGCGGCGGACCTGGTGGTACAGCCGGAAGACCAGCGGCCGCAGCCGGTGCGCGAGATCGGCGATCGGGGAAGTCACTTAGCCAGGCTAACAAATTTTAGTAAGGGTAGCTAAGTAAGTCGGCTCACAGGCTAGGCTCGAGGTCATGGACGCGGTGATCTTCGACCTCGACGGCGTGCTGGTGGATTCGGAGCGGATCTGGGACGAGGTGCGCCGCGCGGTCGTAGCCGAACACGGCGGCACGTGGCTTCCGGAAGCGACCCGGGCGCAGCAGGGGATGAGCACCCCGGAATGGGCCCGCTACCTGGTGGAGGAGCTGGGCGCCCAGCTGTCCCCACCGGAGATCGCGACGCTCGTGGTCAAGCGCATGGCGGCCCGGTACGCCGAGGAGCCGCCCCTGATCCCAGGTGCGGTCGAGGTGGTGCGGCAGGTGTCGGCACGCTGGCCGGTGGCGATCGCCAGCTCGTCGCCGGTGATCCTGATCAAGGGGTTCCTGGACGTGACGGGGTTGCCGGTGGGCGCGGCGGTGTCGTCGGAGCAGGTCGGGGCGGGGAAGCCGGCGCCGGATGTCTATCTGCGGGCGGCCGAGCTGCTGGGCGTGGCGCCCTCGGACTGCGCGGCCGTCGAGGACACGACCAACGGGCTGAAGTCGGCGCTGGCCGCGGGGATGGCTGTTTATGCCGTGCCGAACCCGCACTTTCCGCCGGATCCCGAGGTGCTGAAGCAGGCCACGGCGGTGGTGGAGAAGATCACCGCGTTGCCGGATGCGTTAGGGGCGAGCTGAGCGGGCCGTAGATGACCTTGTAGCGGACCGGATCGACCCCGGGGGTCACATCGGCCAGGAAGACCATGGTCTGCATGACCCGCTGCCCCAGGGACCGCCCCTGGCTCAGGTCACCTCGCTGGTCGAAGAGCAGCACGCTGCGGACCGTGGCATCGAGGAAGTAGACGGCCTTGCCCGCCGGCAGCGGACCGCCGGCATGGCCGACGTATCCGGCGCGCACCGGCTCGTCCGCCATCGCCTGGGTCGGGGTGCACTGCGGCGACTCGGTGCCGTACTGCGGGGTGCCGGCCTCGAACTTCAGGCCCGACGGCACCGCCGCGACGCAGATCACGCCCGCCCCCGTGCCGGCCACGCTCGCCTGGAAGGCGACGGAGGTCCACTTGTCGGTCTGGCCGGCGAACTCGGTGAGCTCGACCACGTCGGTCACGTGCGAGAAATCCACGTTCTCGCGGGTGAAGCCGGCCAGGTTCAGGTCGACGATCTGGTTCGCGGGCTGGACCGGCGCCGGGGCGTTGTTCACCCGGGTGACCAGCAAGACACTCGTCAGCACCACCAGGACCGCGGCCAGCGGGGCGCCCCACACCGCGACCCGGCGGCTTCGGCGCTGTGGTCTCCGCTGCCTTCGCATCTGCTCGGCCCACGCCGCGTCGAGGTTGGGCGTGACCTCCTCCGCCTGTCCTCGCAGCGTCTCGGCCAGTTTGCGTTCGAGGTCGGTCATCGCTCACCTCCCAGGTCGTCCCCCAAGTGTTTGCGCAGGTTCTCCATCGCGTGGTGCGTGGTCGCCTTCACGGTGCCCGGTGAGATGCCGAGCGTCTCCGCGATGCCCGTGGTGCTCAGGTCCAGCCAGTACCTCAGCACGAGCACCTCGCGCTGGCGCCTCGACAGCTTCTCCAGCACCGCGCGCAGCTGCTGGTGCTCCCAGTTGGCCACGGCTCTGACCTCGGCGGACAGCTCGTCCGGCGGCCGGTCCTGCGGGGTCCGCCGCACCACCTTCAGGTGCCGGGTGCGCGACCGTGACATGTTGACCACGGTCGTGCGCAGGTAGCCGGCCACCCGCGTGTGGTCGGTGAGCGAGTCCCACCGCTGGTGGAGCTTGACGAAGGCTTCCTGCGCGACGTTCTCCGCGTCGTCCGCGCCGAGCAGGTGGGCCAGCCTGGTCATCTGGGCGAAGTACTCCTGGAACAGGTCGTGGAAGGTCGGCGCGCCCAGGTCCCCCGGCACGCTCTCGTCCACGCTCGCACTCACACCCCGCCAACGCGCACCCCGCCCCACCGGTTTACCCATCCGGCCAAAAAGTAGGCCGCCCCCCGCATGACACGTAACCTCCACTCCCAAGCCATCGGCCGTGACTGTGGTCGGATGGGTAAAGATCTACTCAGTGTGCACCACGCGAAGAAGGCCGCCACCAGCGGTGACGGCCTTCTCGGCTGGGAAGGATCAGAGCTCGCCGCGGATGAACTTCTCCACGGCGTCGCGGGCGGTCGCGTCGTCGTACTGCTCCGGCGGCGACTTCATGAAGTAGGAGGACGCCGACAGGATCGGGCCGCCGATGCCGCGGTCGAGGGCGATCTTCGCCGCACGCACGGCGTCGATGATGATGCCCGCCGAGTTCGGCGAGTCCCACACCTCGAGCTTGTACTCCAGGTTCAGCGGCACGTCGCCGAAGGCGCGGCCCTCGAGCCGGACGTAGGCCCACTTGCGGTCGTCGAGCCACTGGACGTAGTCCGACGGCCCGATGTGCACGTTGCCCTTGCCCAGGTCGCGGTCGACCTGCGAGGTGACGGACTGGGTCTTCGAGATCTTCTTCGACTCGAGCCGCTCCAGCTCCTTCATGTTCAGGAAGTCCATGTTCCCGCCCACGTTGAGCTGCATCGTCCGGTCGAGCTGGACGCCGCGGTCCTCGAACAGCTTCGCCAGGACGCGGTGCGTGATGGTGGCGCCGACCTGGGACTTGATGTCGTCGCCGACGATCGGGACACCGGCGTCGGTGAACTTCTGGGCCCACTCGGGGTCCGACGCGATGAACACCGGCAGCGCGTTGACGAACGCCACACCGGCGTCGATCGCGGCCTGGGCGTAGAACTTGTCGGCCACCTCGGAGCCCACCGGCAGGTACGACACGAGCACGTCGGCCTTCGCCTCGCGCAGCGCCGCGACGATGTCGACCGGGGTCTCGTCGGACTCCTCGATCGTCTCGCGGTAGAAGCGGCCGAGGCCGTCGTGGGTGTGGCCGCGCTGGACGGTGACGCCGAGCGGCGGCACGTCGACGATCTTGATCGTGTTGTTCTCGGAGGCGAAGATCGCTTCCGACAGGTCACGGCTGACCTTCTTGGCGTCCACGTCGAACGCGGCGACGAACTCGATGTCGCGGACGTGGTACCCGCCGAAGTCGACGTGCATCAGACCCGGGACCCGCGTGGCGGGATCCGCGTCGCGGTAGTACTGGACACCCTGGACCAGCGACGCCGCGCAGTTGCCGACGCCCACGATGGCCACCCGAACGCGGCGGTTCTCGCCCATGGGGGTTTCTCCTTCAATCCGTGTCTGTTCAGTAGGTCTGGTGCCGCGACGCTGCGGCCCGCACCGCCCGGCTCAGGTCTCGGGACCCCGCCGTTCGGCTTCTTCGTGCGCGATCAGCTCGTTGAGCCAGCGCACCTCCCGCTCGCTGGTCTCCAGCCCGAGCCGGTGCAGCTCGCGGGTGTAGCGATCGATCTTCTGCTCGGCCCTGGCCAGCGCCGCCCGCAGACCTTCACGCCGCTCCTCGACGCGCCGGCGGCGGCCTTCGAGGATCCGCATCCGGACGTCGGCCGGGGTCCGCGAGAAGAAGGCCAGGTGAACGCCGAAGCCTTCGTCGTCCCAGGTCTGCGGCCCGGCGTCGCCGAGCAGCTCACCGAAGCGCTCCTTGCCCTCCGCGGTGAGCTTGTAGACCCGGCGTCCGCGCCGCGACCACGCCCGGTCGTCGGCTTCGTCGAGCTCTTCGACCAGGTACCCGGCCCGCAGCAGCCGCCGCAGGGTCGGGTACAGCGAGCCGTACGAGAACGTCCGGAACGTGCCGAGCGTCTCGTTCAGCCGCTTGCGCAGCACATACCCGTGCATGGGCGCTTCGTGCAGAAGACCGAGGATCGCGAACTCCAGCACACCGCACCCCCTTCCGGGAACAAACCGTGGCGACCGGCGTTGCTCCGAATGATCGCCTCGATCCAACCTACTCAGCCACTATATCGCGCCGATACATCGAAGTGGCGAAGCCAACAGGCCTGCTCACTCTGGAGTGGGGGAAATTCACCGGAGAGTTATCGAACGTCCGGCGTGTCCGCTCCGGGCGGGGGCCCGGCCGCGCTAGGGGGCGTGGACGACACAGGAAGAGCCCGTACTCTGTCCTGGTGATTAACCAGCGGCAGGTCGTGGACTACGCGCTGCAGCGCCGTGCGCTGCTGGCCGAAGTCCGCTCCGGACGCGTCGGCAGCTACGAAGCCTGCGACGCGAGTCCGTACCTGCTGCGGGCGGCGAAGTTCCACGGCCGGGCCGGTGACGTGCCCTGCCCGATCTGCCGCCAGGAGCCGCTGACCCTGGTGTCCTGGGTCTACGGTGACGAACTCAAGCACGTCGCGGGCTCGGCGAGGACCCCCGAAGAGCTGGCCAGGATGGCCGGCCGGTTCGCCGAGTTCACCGTGTACGACGTCGAAGTGTGCCGAGCGTGTCACTGGAACCACCTGGTCCGGTCGTACGTCCTCGGCACGGGGGAGCCGGCCGACGGTCCACGAAGGACCGCAGGCCGGTGAGCTGGATCACAACCGCTGAAGAGCGCAGAACGGCGCACTACCGGGCGCCGGTCTGGGAGGCCCATTCGTGAACGACGATCGCAACCGCTCCTGGCCCGGCCAGGAGCCAGATGCACCTCGCCGTGCCCAGTCAGGCCCGTGGCCGGGGGAAGACCCCGGACCCGCCTGGCCCGGCGAAGAAGCCCCCCGCCGGCCCCAGCGCGGCACGCCGCCCCGGGGGAACCCGCGCGGCGCCGCGCCCGAGTGGCCCTCCGGCGACGAAGGCGGGCCCCAGTGGCCGGCCGGGGACGAGCAGCCACCACGGCGACCGCAGCGACCCCGCCAGCAGCAGGGCATGCCGCCGCGCCGGGCCGTCCCCCCGGGCGGGCAGCGCCCGGCGCAGGGTCCGCCCGCCTCGCCGCCGCAGGGGTTCCGCCAGCAGACCGGACGCCGGCCCGTGCCGCCGCCGGGCCGCGAGCCGGACCTGATCACCCACCACGCGCACAACGGCACCGACGACTTCGGGCGTGACCCGTACGACGACGGTTACGAAGACGCCGCGTTCAACGAGTACGCCGACGACGTCGAGCCCCAGGAGGAGCTCGACGAAAAGGGCAAGAAGATCCTCACGCCGGCGCAGAAGAAGAAGCGCCGGTGGAAGATCGTCCGCCGCGTGGCGTACGCGTGCGTCGGGCTGTTCTTCGTGGTCCCCGCGATCGCGTTCGTCATCACGTACTTCCTGGTCGACGTGCCGACGCCGGAGAGCGTCAAGGCGCTGCAGAGCCAGCCGATCACCTACTACGACGCGAACGGCCAGCTGATCGGCCGCGAGACGCCGCCGACCGGCGACCACCAGCTGCTGAAGCCGGGCGAGGTGCCGGAGGTCGTCAAGCACGCCGTGTACTCGGCGGAGGACGCGACGTTCGAGACGAACTCGGGCTTCGACGTCACCGGCATCCTGCGCGCGGTCGTCGCCCAGGTGACCGGCGGCCAGGGCGGTGGTTCGACCATCTCCCAGCAGTACATCAAGCAGGCGACGCAGAACGACCAGCAGACGCTGACCCGCAAGTGGACCGAGCTGGCGAAGTCGTTCAAGATGAACAACCAGGAGTCCAAGGAAGAGATCATCACTTCCTACCTGAACATCGTCTTCTTCGGCCGCGGCGCGTACGGCATCGGTGCGGCGTCGAAGGCGTACTTCAACAAGGACGTCAAGGACCTCAACGCGTCCGAAGCCTCGCTGCTGGCCGGCCTGATCCAGGGCCCCGGCCGGTCCGAGAACGAGGCGTACGCCCAGAAGCGCTGGGCGTACGTGATGGACCAGATGGTCGCCAACAAGTGGCTCCGCGCGGACGAGCGGGCGACCTTCCAGTTCCCGACCCCGATCGCCAAGAACTCCAACAAGGAGAAGGACTCGGGGAAGATGACCTACCAGCTCCAGCAGCGGATCAAGGACGAGCTGGAGGCGAAGGGCTACGACGAGGGCAAGCTGTTCTCCTCCGGCGCGAAGATCTACACCACGATCGACCCGGCGGCGCAGGCCGCGGCGGAACAGGCCACCCAAGAGGGCATGAAGGGCCAGACCGACGAGAACCTGCTGAACGCGCTGGTCGCGGTCGACCCGAAGACCGGCGGCGTGCTCGCCTACTACGGCGGGCCGGAGCTGGTGAAGGACCCCCAGGGCAAGGACGCGATCGGCCAGGACCGCGCCAACCAGGCGCGGAACCCGGGTTCGTCGGTGAAGGCGTTCGACCTCACGGCGTTCCTCAAAATGGGCAAGGGCCTCGGCGAGACGTTCGACGGCTCGAACAACCGGGTGCTCGGCGGCCGCGTCGTCCGGAACGCGGGGGACAGCGCCACCTGCGGCAAGGAGTGCACCGTCGCGAAGGCGATGGAGATCTCGACGAACACCGTGTTCTACGACATGGTCCTGAACGTGACGAAGCCGTCGCGGGTCGCGGAAGCGGCCAAGGAGGCCGGGGTCAAGGTCGCGCCGAACGGCAAGAGCGTCCTCTACACCGACGACAACAACATCTCGCTCGGTGGTGGTGGCACGGCGGTGACGCCGGAGGACATGGCCGCGGCGTACGGGTCGTTCGCCAACGGCGGCACCTACCACGAGCAGCACTTCGTCTCGAAGCTGACGAACGGCCAGGACGAGGTGGAGTTCGACGAGAACAACTTCAAGACCAACCCGGCCTTCGACGACGACGCGGCGAAGAGCCAGCAGATCGCGGGCAACGTCACCGAGGCGCTGAAGCCGGTCATCTCGCACTCGAACCTGAAGTGCCCGACCGGCCACGAGTGCGCGGGCAAGACCGGTACGCAGCAGTACACGGCGAAGGACAGCGACCCTGCCTCATACAAGGACCGCAACGCGCAGACCTGGATGGTGGGCTATACCCCGTCCGTGTCGGCCGCGGTCTGGGTCGGCGGTGACGGCAACAAGCCGCTGCACGACCCGAAGGGCAAGCCGATCTTCGGTGCCACCGTCGCCGGTCCGACGTGGCAGAACTTCATGAACCTCTACCTCAAGGGCAAACCGGCGGAGAAGTTCGACAAGGTCCAGGCGATCGGCAAGGACGTCAACGAGGTGACGACCACGCAGTCGAAGCCTTCGGAAACGCCGAGCGTCACCACGACGCCGACCACGCCGGAGTCGTCCGAGAGCACCGAGCCGACGAACACCGACACGAACACGGAGACGAAGCCGGGCCGGCCGACGCGGCCCGGCCCGGGTGAGACCCCGACGTTCCCGCTCGGCAACAACAACGGTGGCGGTGGTGGTGGGTTCGCCCAGCCACCGGGCTCCGGGCCCGGCTAGCACGTCCTCCTTCAGGGCCCTCCGCGAACGCGCGGAGGGCCCTGATCCGTTTCCGCGACGATCGGGACCGGGGCCTGGCAAGGACTGCGCATGTTCGGATGTGAGGAATGACCTCGATGGCGGGAGCGGTCAAGTCGCTGGAAGGCATGCGTCTGATCGAGATCAGGCGGATCGTGAACATGGCGGTCGTGGTGTTCCGGCCCGACGACGGGGTAGACCACACGATCCACGCGCAGTGCCCGTTCCGCGTCATGCACGGCGAGGTGATCCTGCTCGGTTCGCGGGACCTGAACTGGCCGCGTGATCGCGGCACCGATCGCGATGAGGCGTTCGAGAACGGCTCCACGAAGTACGACACGCAGGCGGAATTCCTGACGGCACAGTTCGCGGAAGGGGACTTCCGGGTGACCGGCACCGAATTCGGCCCCGGCGGTCTGCTGGTTGCCGAGGCCGCCAACGATGGGGATGCGATCCGGCTCGAGCTCTTCCCGGACTGCTCCGGGCCCTGGGTTTCCGAGCCGGCGCGAGAGACCATGGTCAGCAGGTACTTTCACACTGGCACTGACCATGTGACGGTTACCGCGCCATGATCGACGAGGCGCACGAACAGTCCTGTTCACCGCCGGTGTCGTGTGGTCCGCGCGGCCCCGGCTGGTCCTCGTCAAGTCCGCGGTCTTCCGGCAACCTTCCGGCGTCACGCGCGTCCTCTCCTGGAAGGGGTGGCGGCCGTCGCCGCCCGTGCCGGCTGGAGGACTGCCCGTGCCCGACGATCGATCCCGCTCCTGGCCCGGCCAGGGTCCCGATCCGCGCCGTCGCGCACCCCAGGGTCCGCCCGGCCAGGCCCCGCGCCGCCCGCAACAACAGCAGCAGTGGCAGCAGCAACAGCCACCGCGGCAGCCGCCGCCTTCGCGTGGGTACCGGCCCGAGCCGCCGCCGATGAGCGGCGGCCCCGAACTGATGACGCACCACGCGTACGAGGAGCCGGACGCCTACGACGACGACGTCCAGCCCGAAGGCGACGGCAAACCGGCCCTCACCCCGGCGCAGCGCAAGAAGCGGCGCTGGAAGATCATCCGGCGGGTCGCCTACGCCTTCGTCGGGGTGTTCATGGTGCTGCCCGCGATCGCGTTCGTCATCACGTACTTCCTGGTCGACGTCCCGTCGCCGACCGAGGTCGCGCAGAACCAGAGCCAGGCGGTCACCTACCTCTTCTCTGACGGCTCGCCGATGGGCAAGGACGTCCCCCGCGGCGGCAACCGGGTGCTGCTGACCCCGGACCAGATCCCCGACGTCATGAAGCACGCGGCGATCGCGACCGAGGACGACTCGTTCGAGACCAACTCCGGCTTCGACATCGGCGGCCTGCTGCGCGCGGTCTACAACCAGGCCACCGGCGGCGCCGGCGGTGGTTCGACGATTTCGCAGCAGTACATCAAGAAGGCCACCGACAACGACGCCCCGACGTTGACGCGCAAGTGGACCGAGCTGGCCAAGTCCTTCAAGATGAACCAGACGTACGAGAAGAAGGACATCATCACCGCGTACCTGAACATCATCTACTTCGGGCGCGGCGCGTACGGGGTGGGCGCGGCTTCGCAGGCCTTCTTCCACAAGGACGCGAAGGACCTCAGCTTCTCGGAGGCCGCGCTGCTGGCCGGCCTGATCCAGCAGCCGGGCCGGTCGGAGAACCCCAAGGTCGCGAACGACCGCTGGAACACCGCGCTCGACCGGATGGTGAAGAACAACTACATCTCCGCGGCCGACCGCGCTTCGGCGCAGTTCCCGACGCCGATCCCGCTCGAGGACAGCAAGCAGCAGGCCGGCGCGCCGCCCGCGTTCGTCGTGCAGCAGGTGAAGGACGAGCTGGCCGCGCACGACATCCCCGAAGACCGCTACTACTCCGGCGGTTTCCAGGTGCAGACCACGATCGACCCGAAGGCCCAGCAGGCCGCGGAGCAGGCGGCCACCGAAGCGCTCGAGGGCCAGGTGGACGACAACCTGCTCAACGCGCTCGTCGCCGTCGACCCGAAGACCGGCGGGGTGCTCGCCTACTACGGCGGCAAGCCGATCGTGCAGGTCAACGGGCAGGACCAGGCCGGGCGCGACTGGGCGAACACCCCGCAGAACCCGGGTTCGTCGATGAAGCCGTTCGACCTCACGGCGTTCCTCAAGATGGGGAAGGGCCTCGACGCGAAGTTCGACGGCTCGAACAACCGCACCTTCGACGGCCGCGTCGTGCGCAACGCCGGACCGGGCAGCAGCTGCTCGACGCAGTGCACGGTCGCCGAAGCGATGGAACGCTCGGCGAACACGGTGTTCTACGACATGGTCCTCAACCAGACCAAGCAGGGCCCGGTCAAGGACGCCGCGCGGGAAGCCGGCGTGAAGACCAAGAACGACGACGGCGGCCAGTCGATCATCTCCACCAAGGACAACAACATCTCCCTCGGCGGTGGCGAAACCCAGATCACGCCGGCCGACATGGCCTCGGCGTACGCGACGTTCGCGGCCAACGGCGAGCAGCGCGCGCGGCACTTCGTGCAGAAGGTGTCCAACTCGCAGGGCGAGGTCGCGTACGAAGCCCCGACCGACGCCAAGCCGGCGTTCGACAGCGACGCGGACAAGAGCCGCCAGATCGCCGGGAACGTCACCGAGTCGCTGAAGCCGGTCATCGGGTTCTCGAAGCTGAAGTGCCCGAACGGCCACGAGTGCGCCGGCAAGACCGGGACGCAGCAGCACACGAAGGTCGCGGGTGAGCCGTCCTGGGCGGGGAACGCGAACTCGCAGACGTGGATGGTCGGCTACACCCCGTCGGTCTCGGTGGCGGCCTGGGTCGGCGGTGACGGCAACAAGCCGCTGCACGGCAAGAACAACTCGCCGATCTACGGCTCGACCATCGCCGGCCCGATGTGGCAGAAGTTCCTGTCGCTGTACCTGACCGGCAAGCCGGGGGAGAAGTTCGACAAGGTCGACCGCATCGGCGGTGAGGTGGCGCCCCCGCCGTCCTCCGACGTCGCGACGACCACGGACTCGACCCCGACGGACGAGAACACCGGCGATCCCGGCGACAACGGCGGCAACGGGGACAACCACGGCGGTGGCGACCACAACGGCAACGAGTCGTCGCAGACCACCACGCCGAAGCACACGAAGACGTCGACGCCGAAGGACACTCCGACGAAGAGCGACGAGCCGGGGAACTGACCCCGGGGTGAACCACGGTGGGCCGCGGTCCGTGCGCCTACGAGAGGACTGCGTCCGCAGCCCACCGTGGAGGACGGCCCGTGAGCAACGACCGCACGTCACCCGGGCGGCAGCCTGACCCGCGTCGTCGTGCCCGCCGTCCGGCGCCGCGCTCCGGGCTGCTGGGCACCGAGCCGGAGCTGATCACCCACCACGCCCACAACGGCACCGAGCCCGACGAGCCGCCGACCGTGCCGATCCTGCGGCAGCGGCCCGGGCAGCCGCCGCGCCGGCCGCGTCCGCTCACCGCCCAGGACCTGCGGAAACGGCGCTGGCGGCGGATCCGGCGGATCGGGTACGTCGTCGCCGGCGTGTTCTTCGTGGTTCCCGCCGTCGCGTTCGTGATCACCTACCTCGCCGTCGACGTCCCCTCGCCGGAGACCGTCGCGCAGGCGCAGGGCCAGGCCGTGACCTACCTGTTCAGCGACGGCACCGAGATGGGCAAGGACGTGCCCACCGGCGGCAACCGGCAGATCCTCGTGGCGAACCAGATCCCGGACGTCGTCAAGAAGGCCGTGATCGCCACCGAGGACGCGTCGTTCGAGACCAACTCCGGTTTTGACGTCGGCGGCATCCTCCGCGCCGCGTACAACCAGGTCACCGGCGGTTCGGGCGGCGGGTCGACGATCTCCCAGCAGTACATCAAGAACGCCTCCGGCGACGACGACCCGACGCTGACGCGCAAGTGGGTCGAGCTCGCGAAGTCGTTCAAGATGAACCAGACCTACGAGAAGGCGGACATCATCACCGCCTACCTCAACATCATCTACTTCGGCCGCGGCGCCTACGGCGTCCAGGCCGCCGCGCAGGCCTACTTCGGCAAGGACGTCGGCCAGCTCGACTACTCGCAGTCGGCGCTGCTGGCCGGGCTGATCCAGCAGCCGGGCCGGTCGGAGAACACCGCCGTCGCCACGAGCCGCTGGAACACCGCGCTCGACCGGATGCTGAAGAACGGCTACCTGACCCAGGCCCAGCGCGCCGCGGCGAAGTTCCCGACGCCGATCCCGCTGCGGGAGAGCCGGGACGCGGGCGCGCTGAACCCGTTCATCAAGAAGCAGGTCAAGGCCGAGCTGGCGGCGCAGGGCATCGACGAGAAGCAGTACTACTCCGGCGGGTTCCAGGTCTTCACCACCATCGACCCGCGGGCGCAGCAGGCGGCCGAGCAGGCGGTGTCCGAGGGCATGGCCGACCAGACCGACGACCGGATCCTCAACGCGCTGGTGGCCGTCGACCCGAAGACCGGCGGGGTGCTCGCCTACCACGGTGGCGAGCCGATCGTGAAGGGCCCGAACGGCGAGGACCAGGCCGGCCGCGACTGGGCCGACGAACCGCACAACCCCGGGTCGTCGATGAAGCCGTTCGACCTGGCGGCGTTCCTCAAGCTCGGCCGCGGCCTGGACGCGCGGTTCGACGGCACGTCCCCGCGCACGTTCCCCGGCGTCGACCTCCCGATCCGCAACGCCGGCGACAGCAGCAGCTGCTCCGACCAGTGCACCGTCGCGGAAGCGATGCAGCGGTCCACGAACACGGTGTTCTACGACATGGTGCTCAACGTGACGAAGCCGTCCGGCGTGGCGGAAGCCGCGCAGGAGGCGGGCATCCGGACGTCGGACAACGGCGGCCGCAGCAAGCTCTTCACCGGCGACAACAACATCTCGATCGGCGGCGGGGACACCCAGGTGACCGCGGCGGACATGGCCTCGGGGTACGCGACGTTCGCGGCGAACGGCGTCCAGCGCGACCGCCACTTCGTCCAGAAGGTGACCAACGCGAACGGCGAAACGGCGTACGAGGCCAAGGACCGCTCGACCGACGCGTTCGCCGACAACGACGCGTCCCGCAGCGCGCAGATCGCGGGCAACGTGACGGCGGCGCTCGCCCCGGTCATCCAGTTCTCCCGGCTGACCTGCCCGGCAGGCCACGAGTGCGCGGGCAAGACGGGAACGCAGCAGCACACCCCGCAGAACGACGAACCCGCGTCCGCCGCGAACGCCAACTCGCAGACCTGGATGGTCGGGTACACGCCGTCGGTGTCGGCGGCGGTCTGGGTCGGCAGCGACGGGGACAAGGCGTTGCGCGGCCCGGGCGGGACCCCGCTGTTCGGCTCGACGCTCGCCGGGCCGATCTGGGACCGCTTCATGCAGCTGTACCTGACGGGCAAACCGGCGGAGCGCTTCGACCGCGTGGCGGCGATCAGCTCACCGCAGGACCGGGTGGAGGTGCAGCTTCCGTCGCCGCCTCAGCAGCAGCGCGACCCGCGGAACCAGCAGCAGCAGGCCCAGCCCGGCAACCGCCAGCAGCAGCTGGACCAGCTGCGGCAGTTCCAGCAACGGCTGCAGGAGCTCCAGGACCGCCAGCGCAACCGGAACGGGAACGGCAACGGGAACAACGGGAACGGCAACGACTCGGGTCAGAGCGGTGACCCGAACCCGGGCGGCTGAGCGAGGAAGGTGGCCGTGACGTCGGAGCTGGGGGACATCGGCGTCACGGCCGGTCCAGGGGTCGTCAGAGCTTGACGACGGTTCCTTCGACGCCGGAGCGGTGCGCGGCCTCGATCACCCGCAGCGCCTCGACCGAGGACGCGGGGTCGACCGGGAACTCGCCTTCACCGCGCAGTGCGTCGCGCACCTGTGCGTAGAACTGCTCGTAGCGGCCGGTCTCGGTCGGCACGGTCTTGAGGTCGTTGCCGACGCCGATCTTCCCGGTGTCCGCCGCCGGCTCCACGCCCCAGCCTTCGTCGCCGGGGCGCATGCCCGCCTTGATCTGCGGTTCCTGCACGTCGAGGCCGAACTTCGTGAACGTCGCGCGGTCGCCGAGGAGGCGGAACCGCGGGTTCAGCGTGCCCGCGAGCGCGGTCGCCCACAGGTGTGAGCGGACGCCGTTGGCGTGGCGGAGCGCGACGAAGACGTCGTCGTCGACCTGGACGCCGGCGCGGCGCCGGTCGACCTCGGCGTAGACCTGCGTGACCGGGCCGAACAGCTGCAGCGCCTGGTCGACGATGTGCGCGCCGAGGTCGTAGAGCAGCCCGCCGGCCTCGGCCGGGTCGCCGAACTCGCGCCAGTTGTCCTTCGGCTTGGGCACCCAGCGGTCGTAGCGGGACTCGAAGCGGAACACCTCGCCGAGCCGGCCGGACTCGAGGACCTTGCGCACGGTGAGGAAGTCGGAGTCGAGCCGCCGGTTCTGGAAGACGGTGAGGCCGACGCCGGCCGCCTTCGCCGCGGCGACGATCTGCTCGGCTTCGAGCGCGGTCGGCGCGAAGGGCTTGTCGACGACCACCGGCAGGCCGGCTTCGATGGCCCGCAGCGCGAGCGGCACGTGTGTGCGGTTCGGGGTGCTGACCACCACGAGGTCGAGGTCGGCCGCCCGCTCGAACAGCGCGTCGGCGCCGGGCACGACCTCCGCGCCCGGGTGGTCGGCGCGCGCCTGGGCGGCGTTGCTCGACGTCGTGATCACCGCGGGGGTCAGGCCGGGGGTCGCGGCGACCAGCGGCGCGTGGAACACGCGTCCGCCGATGCCGTACCCGAGGATCCCCACGCGCAAGTCGTCAGCCATGGCCCCCATTAAACAACAGTGTTGCGTAATTGGCCAGGCGTGCGAAGATCTCACCATGGCGGCCACCGGGAGGAACCTGCGCAACGTGCGCGAGCACAACCGCGCCCTCCTGCTTTCCCACATCCTGCGGGCCGGCGGCCTCAGCCGCGTCGAGCTCGCCGGCCGGACCGGGCTGACCCAGCAGGCCGTCTCGAAGATCGTGCCCGAACTCCTCGACGCCGGCCTGCTGGACGAGGAGCGTCAGCCGTCCGTGGGCGTCGGCAAACCCCGCACGCAGCTGACCGTCCGCGCCGGCGCCAAGCACGCGCTCGGCGCCCGGCTCGACCGCGACGAGTTCCGCGTGCTGCGCACCAACCTCATCGGCGAGGTCGAGGAGACGGCGGGCGGCCCGCTCCCCGTCGGCTTCACGCCCGAACAGGCCGTCGAAGCCATCGGCGCCGCCGCGCTCGAGCTCGCCGACGGCTTCGACGTGCTCGGCCTGGGCCTCGGCGCCGTCGGCCCGCTGGACCACCTCGCCGGCCTGGTCCGCGACGCGACCAACATGCCGGGCTGGCACGACGTCCCCCTGCGTGAGCTGCTCGAAAAGCGCACCGGGCTGGCCGTGACGCTCGACAAGAACACCAACTCCGCCGCGTTCGCCCAGCTCTGGCCGCACGGCGAGCCGACCGCGACCGCGGTCGTGCTCGTCGGCACCGGCATCGGCGTCGGCCTGCTGATCGACGGACGGCTCTACCGCGGCCCGCGGACCAACGCGGGTGAGTTCGGGCACACCACGATCGCCTACGACGGGCCGCGCTGCGCCTGCGGGCGACGCGGCTGCGTCGAGATCATGGCCAAGCAGGCGCCCGACACCCGCGCCGCCGCCGGGTTCCTCGGGATCGGGCTCGCCGACCTCGTGCAGGTGCTCGACCTCGAGCGGATCGTGCTGGCCGGACGCGCCGTGCGGGACGAACCGGACGTCTACCGGGAGGGCGTCTCGGCCCGCCTGGAGGAGCTGCTGCCGCTGCCGCACTGGCAGCGGATCGAGGTCGTCGAGGACTCCTTCGGCGAAGAGATCGTCACGCGCGGCGCGGCCGCCGAGGTCCTGGCCTCGTACTACGCGAATCCGGCATGATCGTCGGCTTCACCACCGCGCTCACCGATCACCGATAACATCCGCCTCGTGCCAGAGGAGACCACCCGCGAGCCGGACCCCGGCCCCGTGACGCTGAGCAGGACGGATCGGGTCGTCCCGAGTTGGACCGAACCCCTCGCGGCCGCGGTGACCAGACCCGTCGGGGGCCCGCTCGGCGAGCACGCGGCGGTCGGCAGGCACTGGTTCTGGTCGCCCCAGCGGGTCGGCCTGCTGCTGGCGACGCTGGCGCTGATGCTCTGCTGGTTCGGCAAGGGCTCGTGCATCCAGCAGTACCAGGACTCGAGCGGCGCGACCCAGCTCGACTGGCGCGCGGGCCGCCCGTTCGTCGCGATGTGCTACTCCGACATCGTGCCGCTCTACAGCTCCGAGCGGCTCGACCGGCCGAGCACCTTCCCGTACTACACGTCGTGGAAGGAAAGCTCGCAGACCGCGGAGAACAACACCCGGTACATGGAGTACCCGACGTTCACCGGGCTCTTCCAGTGGGCGAACGCGAAGCTCGCGGCGGGCTGGTTGAACGTCGCCCAGAGCGGCTGGCTGCCGGGCGCGCTGCCGGTGGCGGTCTACTTCGACATCACCGCGTTCTTCCTGGCCCTGGCCTGGCTGGTCACCGTGTGGGCGACCGGCCGGACGATGAAACGCCGGCCGTGGGACATGGTGCTGGTGGCGATCTCGCCGCTGGTGCTGGTGCACGCGTTCACCAACTTCGACACGATCGCGACGGCGTTCACCGCGACCGGCCTGCTCGCCTGGGCGCGCAAGCGGCCCGCGCTCGCCGGCCTGCTGCTGGGGCTCGGCGCGACGGCGAAGCTGTACCCGCTGTTCCTGCTCGGCGTGCTGTTCGTGCTGTGCCTGCGCGCGGGGAAGCTGACGCCGTTCTGGAAGACCGCGGCCGCGGCCGTCGTGACGTGGGTGGTGGTGAACGCGCCGTTCATCCTCACCGCCACGCGCGGCTGGTGGGAGTTCTTCCGCATGAGCACGCTGCGGCCGATGGACCCGGACTCGCTGTACAACGTGATCTCGTACGCCACCGGCTGGGCCGGGTTCGACGGTGTGCTGCAGAAGAACCAGAGCCCGACGTACCTGAACCTCACGGTCGCGGTGCTGTTCCTGGCCTGCTGCGCGGGGATCGCGTACATCGCGCTCGCGGCGCCGAGACGGCCGCGCGTCGGCCAGCTCGCGTTCCTCGTCGTGGCCGCGTTCCTGCTGACGAACAAGGTGTGGAGCCCGCAGTACTCGCTGTGGCTGGTGCCGCTGGCGGTGCTGGCGATCCCGCGCTGGCGGCTGCTGCTCGGCTGGATGCTGCTCGACGCGCTGGTCTGGGTGCCGCGGATGTTCTACTACCTCGGCGTCGACCACAAGGGCCTGCCCGAGGGCTGGTTCCTCGGCACGGTCGTGCTGCGCGACCTCGCCGTGGCCGGGCTCTGCGTGCTGGTGGTCCGGGAGATCTACCGCCCGGCGGCCGACCTGGTCCGGGCCGCCGGCGACGACGACCCGGCCGGCGGGTTCCTCGACGGCGCCCGGGACGTGATCGTCCCGAACGCCGTCCGCCACCGCCGGAAGGCCGCGGCCGTCTAGCCGAGCTTCTCCCGCAGGTACGCGATGTCGGTGGCCTGCCCGTCGGGCGGGGTTTCGACGACGACCGGCGCGCCCGCGGCCTTGGCCACCTCGACCAGCGCGTCCGGGTCGATGGTGCCGTCACCTTCGACGACGTTCGCGTGCCGGTCGCGGGTCGAGCCGAACTCGTCGCGGGAGTTGTTGAGGTGCACGAGGTCGATCCGGCCCGTGATCGCCTTGACCTTCTCGACGGCGGTCGCGAGGTCCCAGCCGGCGGCGAACGCGTGGCAGGTGTCCAGGCAGAACCCGGCGCCGAACTCGCCGACCTTGTCCCACAGCCGGGCGATGACCTCGAGGTCGCGCGTGATCGCGTTCTCGCCGCCGGCGGTGTTCTCGATCAGGATCGGGACCTTGAAGCCGCCCTTCTCCTGCTCGCGCTCGAACAGCTTGCGCCAGTTGTCCAGGCCGGCCTCGACGTCGTCGTTCGCGCCGACGTGCCCGCCGTGCACGATCAGGCCCTTCGCGCCGACCGCCGCGGCGCCGTCCGCGTGCTGCGTGACGTTCTTGCGGGATGGGATCCGGATCTTGTTGTTCAGCGAAGCCACGTTGATGAGGTAGGGAGAGTGGATGAACACCTCGACGGGGTCGGCCGCGATCGCCTCCCCGTGGGGGTGCGGCTTCGGTGCCTTCCAGCCCTGGGGGTCGGAAAGGAAGAACTGGACGACGTCGGCTTTGCGCTCGGCGACCGCGGTCAACGGGTCGTCGTCACGGACATGGGCGCCAATCAGCATGCCGAGCACGCTACTCCGGGTTTTCTTTTCCCCTGCGGCACCGGTTGGTGACGCTCGTGGAGTACCGTGAGCGCGTTCCGTGATCCAGATTGGTCCGACTGCCGGAGGGCATCGATGGGGAAGCACGTCGCCCGGATCACCGCACTGGGGTTCACTCTCGCCGCTTCGGCCGCTCTGGCGGCGCCGGGCGTCGCGAGCGCGGACCCCAGCCCGACCCTCGGCGGGGACTGCGGGGCCACCCTGCAGAACGGCCAGGCCCGCGACGCGAAAACCGGTCTCCTCCTGGACGCCGGCGCCCCGCTGAACGCCCCGGACCGGCTGACCGTCGGCCTCGACTCCAGCGCGCGGAACACCAACGGCTCGGCGCCCCTGCTCACGCTCCCGGTGGGCGACACCGTGAAGGCGCTCGGCGTCGGCGAAGTGCCGGTGGTCGGCGACCTCGCGGCCCAGGGCGTCTGCCCGGTCGCGCAGGGCACGGTCAACACGGTCGGCGACACGCTGCAGGGCGTCACCGGCCAGCTGCCGCCGGTCCTCCCGCCTGCACCGCCGGCGCCGCCCGCCCCGCCGGTGCCCCCGGCCCCGCCCGGCCCGACGCCGCCGCCGGGGCAGACCCCGCCGCCGGGCGACAGCACCGGCCCGGTGACCAGCGGTCCCGGGAGCGCGGGCCTGCCGGGTGACGCGATTTCGGGCATCTTCACCAACGCCGCCCTGCTGCCCGGCAGCCTGGTGCAGGCGCCGGTGATCGCCCAGATCATCCCCGGCCAGCAGGTCCCGACGGTCGACGAGCAGAAGTCCGGCACCGCGGAGGCGCTCCCCGGCGTCACGCCGCCGGCGAAGCTGCCGATGCTGCTCGCGGTGCTGGCCCTGGCGATCGTCGCGGCGGCCCTCGTCCGGGCCTGGATCCGCCGCAAGCCCGCCTGATCTCACGCACGGTGACGCCTGCTTCCACTCGAATGCCGGACATTCTTGAGTGAGCGGGCGTTACTCGTCTGCCTTAACGTCGTTGTCCTGGGGAGAGGCCACGAGACCAAGGGCGGCGAGGATGCAGGATCGGGCACGGAGGGCTACGGCGGTCGGCGCGACGGCGGTTGTTCTCGCTGGTTCGGCTGTGCTCGGCATGCCCGGCACCGCTTCGGCGAGCGAGACGAAGACCGTGCCCTGCGGCAGCACAGTGACGGCGAAGCCCGGTGACACGGTCAAGGGCACGACTCCGCTGCTCGGCATCCCGCTCGACCTCGGTGTGGTCACCGACGGCACGAAGGTGCTGACCGGGACGATCAATGCCATCCTCGGCACGCTCTGCCAGGTCACCGTGAACGTGGTCAACACCGTCGTCTCGCCGGTGCCGGTGATCGGCGCGCCCGCCGCCAGCGCGATCAACCAAGGCGTCCAGGGCGTGACCAGTGGCGCGCAGCAGGGCCTGAGCGCGGTGACCGGCGGCGGCAAGCAGCAGTCGCCCGCGCCCGGCACCGGCGGCAACCCACAGCAGAACCCACCGTCTCAGGGCGGTGCGCCTCAGCAGGGCGGCACCCCGCAGGGCACCACCCCGATCCCCGACGCGAACAGCCCGCTGCTGCCCGGCTTCTTCCCGGGCGGTGGCTCGGCACTGGGCGGCTTCCCGTTCACCCTCGGCACCGGGTACGCGCCGATGCGCGACTACAGCGGCATCCCCTTCGCGACGGCCGGGCTCTTCACGCCGTCACCCGCGATCCGGTACGGCAGCCAGATCCCGGGTTACGCGCCGCAGTACGGCCTCACCGGTCCGGACGGCACCGCGGACGGCAACGCCGGCATCCAGACCGCCGGCGAGGCTCAGGCGCTGCCATCCGCGTCCGGCGGCTTCACGAACGGGTCGAACCTCCCGATGTTGATCGCGGTTCTCGCACTCTCCGGAGTCAGCGCGGGGCTCGTGCGGACCTGGGTGCTCCGCCGAATGGCCGCTGCGAATTGACCCGACTGCCGAGTATCTTTCACGTATCTTCTTCGTTGACCCTGGTGTTCAGGACGACGTCTCCATAACCCTGCGGAGGACTGTGCTCGTGCGGAAGTTCTTGACCGTGACCGCCCTGGCCGCCTTCGTGACCGGTAGCGCGTTCCTTTCCGCGGGCACCGCCTCCGCGGCGACGACGCTCGCGGGCACCTGCTCGGGCTCGGTGAGCGGCAGCATGGGCGACACGGTCGCGGTGCAGGGCACGTCGGTGAAGGAGATCGTCCGCAAGGGCGCGCAGGACTACGTGAACTCCCACCTCTGGACCGCTCTCTCGGTGTGGCCCAACACCATCGCGGACACCATCGCGGGCAAGGGCGCGCTGGCGGTCGGCCAGGTGCCGAACGCCGCGGGCGGCACGATCGCCGGCTCCGCGGTCGGCAGCGCGGTGGCCACCGCGCTCAAGGGCTCCAACGGCCTCGGCCTGCTCGACGGCACCAAGAACGAGGTGCTCGGCGCGGTCTCCGCGAGCGTCGCGAAGAGCTGCGGCCTCACCACGATCGCCACGAACTACGCCCCGCCGACCCAGCCGGGCGCGGGCACCGGCGCCCCGCAGGGTGGCACCGGGACCGTCCCCGGCGGCAGCACCGGCAACCTCTCGAACCTGAACCCCGGCACCGCGGGCGGCAACGGCGGCACCGCGCCGATGCGCGACTACGGCGGCATCCCGACCGCGACCGCCGGCACGGCCGTCGCCCCCGGGGTCCGCTACCCGGCGAACGGCACGCTGCCCGGGGACGCTTCCGCGCCGCAGGCCGGCCAGGGCGACCCGACCGGCCAGGGCGCCGACATCCGCGACGCGGGCAACGCGCAGTCGCTGTCGGCTCCCGGCTCGGCGAACGACGTCCAGCTGCCGATGCTGCTCGCGGTGATCGTGCTCGCCGGGGTCACCGCCGGGCTCGTCCGCACCTGGGTCCTGCGCCGCGCGAGCTGACCCCGCCGTCCGGGTCCACCGGCACCCCCAGGTAGCCTTACCTGGACAAACCCTCCTGCCACGGACAGTCCGTGGCCGCGAGCCCATAGGAGGTGAGTGGTTGTGTCACGCCATTACGAGGTAATGGTCATCCTGGACCCCACGCTCGACGAGCGCACGGTCGCCCCGACCCTTGACACCTTCCTCAACGTGATCCGCACTTCGGGCGGTTCCGTGGAGAAGGTCGACGTCTGGGGCCGTCGTCGGCTCTCGTACGAGATCAAGAAGCACGCGGAGGGCATCTACGCCCTGCTGGACCTGAACTCGTCTTCGGACGCGGTGAAGGAGCTGGACCGCCAGCTTTCGCTGCAGGAGACCGTGCTCCGCACCAAGGTCATGCGTCGCGAGGTCAAGCGCGCCGCGGCCAAGCCCGCCGCCGCCAAGGCCTGAGCCGAAGGGGAATCCCGATGGCTGGAGACACCGTCATCACGGTGATCGGCAACCTGACGTCCGACCCGGAGCTGCGCTTCACCCCGTCCGGTGCGGCGGTCGCGAACTTCACCGTCGCGTCCACGCCGCGCACCCTCGACCGGCAGTCCGGCGAGTGGAAGGACGGCGAGGCGCTCTTCCTGCGTTGCAACATCTGGCGGCAGGCGGCGGAGAACGTCGCCGAGTCCCTCACCCGCGGCGCCCGCGTCGTGGTGCAGGGCCGCCTGAAGCAGCGGTCGTTCGAGACGAAGGAAGGCGAGAAGCGCACCGTCGTCGAGCTCGAGGTCGACGAAATCGGGCCCTCGCTGCGCTACGCCACGGCCAAGGTCAACAAGGTCAGCCGCGGTGGCGGCGGCGGTGGTGACTTCGGCGGCGGCGGTGGCGGTGGAAACCGCGGCGGCGGCGGTGGCGGCGGAATGCCGGCCGACGACCCGTGGGGTTCCGCCCCGGCCGCGAGCAGCGGCGGTGGCGGCGGCTTCTCGGACGAGCCCCCCTTCTGATCTCGTACACACCCACAAAAGATTTGAATTACCAGGAGTAGACAGTGGCCAAGCCACCCATTCGCAAGCCCAAGAAGAAGGTCTGCGTGTTCTGCAAGGCCGAGAAGAAGGGCCGCCCGGAGCTCATCGACTACAAGGACACCAACCTGCTGCGGAAGTACATCTCCGACCGCGGCAAGATCCGTGCCCGTCGGGTCACCGGCAACTGCAGCCAGCACCAGCGTGACATCGCCATCGCGGTCAAGAACTCCCGCGAAATGGCGCTGCTGCCCTACACCTCGACCGCGCGCTAAGGGAGGGCACTGACATGGCGAAGATCATCCTCACCACGGACGTGGCCAACCTGGGCGGCCCCGGCGACATCGTCGAGGTCAAGGACGGTTACGCGCGCAACTACCTGCTCCCGCGGGGCTACGCGATCGCGGCGTCCAAGGGCGCGGAGAAGAACGTGCGCACCATCCAGCGCGCGCAGGAGAGCCGTCGCATCCGCGACCTCGACCACGCCAAGGAGATCAAGGCGACGCTGGAGGGCCTCGGCGCCATCCAGCTCACCGGCAAGGCGGCCGAGGGCTCGAAGAAGCTCTTCGGTTCGATCACCGCCGGCGAGATCGTCGACGCGATCAAGGCGGCCGGTGGCCCGCTGCTCGACAAGCGCGTCATCGAGCTGCGCGACCACATCAAGACCGTGGGCAAGCACTCGGTCGGCGCCCGGCTGCACCCGGACGTGAAGGTCGACGTGCGCCTCGAGGTCAAGGCCTCGCAGTAAGGCAAGTACGTCGTGGAAGGCGGGTCGTCCCTGGTGGGCGGCCCGCCTTCACGCGTTTCGGGGGAACCCCGGACACACCGGCGTCGTCGTAGGACAATGGAGCGGGACGCGAAGGGAGCGCAGCGGGATGGGTAACGAGGTCAACATGTCCGCGCCGTCCGGCGGTGGGGGTTTCACCTTCGACGCCGACAAGATCGACGGTGTCATCAAGAAGTGGCAGGACCTGCAGACCGACCTGCAGAACGACGCGACCGACGCCAACCTGATGGCCGACGTGAAGGCGCCGGGCAAGGAGTTCGCCAGCGGCGACTGGGAGAAGCTCGCGAACCCGTCCGGCAAGGCGTTCCTGGAGCAGAACCAGAAGATGCAGGAATACGTGAAGAACTACATCCAGGCCCTGCTCGACGCGAAGAAGAAGATCAGCGCCGCGGACGCCGACCACACCGGCGACATCTCGAAGGCGGGGACGCAGGCGTGAACCGCCGGCTCGTCCTGCCCGGGCTGGCCCTCGCGGCGCTCGCCCTCGCCGGCTGCAGCAGCACCACCGGCGGCACCGCCAACCCGGCCGCGTCCAGTCCCGACGACACCGCGAGCAGCTCGGCGGCCGGCGGCAACTCGGCGCCCAAGGTGGCCAGCCCGCTCGACCCGGCCAAGCTCAAGTCGGACCCCTGCTCCGTCCTCTCCGCCTCGCAGCGCTCCACGCTCGGCGTCGAAGACGGCACCCCGCGCTCCGGCGAAGCGGGCTCGACCTGCGCCTGGGTGTACACCGCCGACGAAACCCGCAGCAGCCGCGTCGACATCGCGGCCGACCCGAACACCGACGGGCTCGCGGGCATCTACGACCTCTACGCCAAGGGCGGCACCGACCAGTACGAGTACTGGGAGCCGACGGAGGTCTCCGGGTACCCGGGCGTCTACGCCGCGACGAAGGACTTCCGCAGCAAGGGCCAGTGCAAGCTGCTGGTGGGCGTGACGGACACCCAGGCCGTGCAGGTCTTCAGCCAGATCGGCAGCGGGCCGGGGGCGAGCGACCCGTGCCCGGGCACGCTGAAGGTGGCCGAAGCGATGATCCAGACCTTGAAGGAGGGCTGAGATGCTGGAACTGGTGCTCCTCGGCGGATTCGCCGCGTACAACATGGCGACCACGCACTCGGACGACCACACGTCGACGCAGGGCGATCGCAAGATCGACTGCTACGACATCTGGCAGAAGATCACCACCGGCCCCGGCACCGGCTCGATCCAGAACGGGCAGGCGGCGGCGAGCCGGCTGAAGGGCGCCTACTCCGAGCGGCTCAGCACGATCGACGGCCTGGCCAAGGAGATGGACGCGGCCTGGACCGGCGGCGGCGCGGACGCGGCGCAGAACGCGGGCGCGCACCCGCTGCGGGTCTGGATGGAGGACTCGGGCACCAAGCTGACCGACTCCGACAAGTACCTCGGCGAGCAGAACAACGCCTTCACCACCGTGCACGCGCAGGTGCAGGAGGTCCCGAAGGACCCGCCGAAGAACAACCTGCTCAACGCGGTGACGCCGTGGACGACCGACACCGACCGGGCGATCCGCGACTACAACACCAAGGGCCAGGCCAACGTCGACGCCTTCAACACCTACTACAAGGCGAGCAACGACAACGGCCAGAAGATGCCGGCGTACTCCGCGCTCAAGGGGCAGCAGGAGAACGTCGACGTCGACAACGGCAAGGACGGCAAGAAGAAGCCGGGCGACAAGAACGGGAACGACGGCGGCGGCGGCGAGCGCGGCGGCGCCCCGGGCGGCGGGCCCGGCGGCGTGAACATGCCGGGACCGGGCAGTGTCCCGTCGTTCGGCGGCCCGCCGAACACCCCCGGCGGCAGCTTCGACCCGTCGAAGGTGCCCGGCGGAAGCTTCGACCCGTCCAAGGTGCCCGGCTTCGACCCGTCGAAGGTGCCGAGCGGCAGCTACGACCCGTCGAAGATCCCGGGCCCGGGCAGCTACACCCCGCCGAACTTCAGCGACGGCACGAACGCCTCCGGTTTCTCGCCTTCGGACGTGCCCGGGGTGCCGGGCTTCGGCCCCGGCGGCACCCCGAGCTTCTCCGGCGGCGGCGGTGGTGGCGGGTTCGGCCCCGGTGGTTCGAGCGGGCTCGGCGGCATCGGCGACCCGACGGCGGGCTTCGGCCCGGGCGGCGGGGGCTTCGGGCCCGGCGGCTCGACCGGCGCGGCCGTGCCGGGCGGGGCCGGCGCGGGAGCGGGCGGCATGGGCCGCGGCGGCGCGGGGGCCGGCGGCGCGATGGGCGCGGGCGGCGCGGGAGCCGGCCGCGGCGGCGCCACCGGCATGGGGGGCATGGGAGGCATGGGTCACGGCGCCAAGGGCCAGGGCGGCGGGGACGAGGAACGCACCTCGAAGTACCTGCTCGGCGACGACCCGAACGAGATCTTCGGCTCCGACGAGCTGACCGCGCCGCCGGTCATCGGCGAGTAGCGCACGCGGGACCGCCGGGCGCGTGCCAAGATGGGCGCGCCCGGATTTCGTTCACCGATTTCGAGTCTTCACCTGGGGGGAAGAGCGGTGCTGGACAGGCAGGTCACCATCACGACCGGCACCCTGGTCAACCTGATCCGGCGCCGGGGCGGCGAGCCGCACACCGTGCTGTCCGAGACGCCGACCTGGTACAGCGAAGAAGCCCAGCGCGCCGAGGACGAGCGTGTCAACGCCGAGCTCGGCAAGGCCGGGCTGTTCGGCCCGCGCGGCATGCACCCCGGGTTCGTCGCGACGGTCGAAGCGATCGCCCGCCCGCAGCTGGAGTACTACGGCTGGGTCGACGGCGGTTTCCAGGGCAAGCCGGTCAGCTACCGGCTGCTCGCCGGCAGTGCCGGTGGTGAGGCGTTCGTGCTGGCCAAGCACGAGGAGCACGACGTCGTGGTGCTGGAGTCGTCCCGCCCCGGCTCGCTGCTCGACGACTTCCTCGGCCAGATCCCGAAGCTGGCGCCGGGGCGCGGGACGCCCCTCGCGGTGCCGAAGAGCCAGCTCGAAGGCACCGCCCGCGGCAGCGACGACGGCGGGTTCGCGGTGCTCCGCAACGACCGCCCGGCGGAGGGGTCGCACGAGGTCGAAGAGCTCCGGCGGATCCTGGCACTACGCCGAATGGGGAGTGGGAGCCTCTACGTCGCGGCCCGCAGCCGAACGGGTGCCTGGCAGCGGATCGAACGCCCGGTGAACTACATCGATACGTCGGAAGGCCGCTGGCTGACCGAGGAGGTTCCGGGGCGCGGGGAGAACCGGATCGCCTTCACCCCGGCCGACCAGCGCGTTCTCGCCGAGCGGTTACGCAGCGCACAGGGTCGGCTCACCGCGGCCTGACTCTCCGGCCGTTCAGCCCACCGGGTGGCGGCTCTACCCACAGTGATATTCATCCACAGGCCCGGTGGCTCAATGGGCCCGAGCTGGTCCACGACACGCCGAACAACGGAGTTGGCGCGACACGCCGCACGAGTTTTCGGAGAGTTCTCCACACCTTGTTCACAGGCCCTGACCTGCACATTCATCGAAGCCGATCACGCTTGTCCCCAACTTGTCCACAGCTCTCAGGGCACCTGTGACTGGTTACCCCCATTCATCCCCAGGTTGTCCACAGATGGGTCCCCATGCTGAATTGCCTTCGGCCTTCCGGGGGATCTAGCGTGCCCGCTCGGGCCTGTACTCACGGTGGTGCCCGGCGTGCCTCCGAGAGTCGGGCGGCGTTCTCGCCGATCATCGGGGACGAGGCCCGGCAGACGGGTGGCGCGGATCGAGCCGCGTGCTTCGAGAGCGAAGATCCGGCATACTCGAACGGGTGTTCGACACGATGAGGAGGTGTCCGGAGCGGTGGCGCTGACCGACGACCGCAGTCCGATGTATGCGGAAAACGACCCGGGTCCGAGCGACCCCGGCTCCGGTGGCGGGTTCGACCGCCAGCCGCCGCAGGACATCGCGGCCGAGCAGTCCGTGCTCGGCGGCATGCTGCTGTCCAAGGACGCGGTGGCCGACGTCATCGAAGCGCTCGGCCCCGACGACTTCTACCGCCCCGCGCACCAGGCGATCTACGACTGCGTCCTCGACCTCTACGGCCGCGGCGAGCCGGCCGACCCGATCACGGTGTCGGCGGAGCTCGAGCGGCGCGGCGAACTGGGCCGCGTCGGCGGCGCGCCCTACCTGCACACTTTGATCGCGACGGTGCCGACGGCGGCGAACGCGGGCTACTACGCGGAGATCGTCTCGGAAAAGGCGGTGCTGCGCCGCCTGGTCGAGGCGGGCACCCGCATCGTCCAGTACGGCTACGGCGCGGCCGCCGGCGACGGCGCGAGCATCGACGAGGTGGTCGACCGCGCGCAGGCCGCGATCTACGACGTCACCGAGCGCCGGACCAGCGAGGACTACGTCGCGCTGGAAGAACTGCTGCAGCCGACGATGGACGAGATCGACGCGATCGCCTCCCGCGGCGGCCAGTCCCAGGGCATCCCGACCGGCTTCACCGACTTCGACGAGCTGACCAACGGCCTGCACCCCGGCCAGATGATCATCGTCGCGGCGCGCCCCGGTGTCGGCAAGTCGACCCTGGGGCTGGACTTCGCGCGCTCGGCGTCCATCCGGCACGGCATGACCAGCGTCATCTTCTCGCTGGAAATGAGCCGGACCGAGATCGTCATGCGCATGCTCTCGGCCGAGGCGAAGATCCGGCTCGCCGACATGCGCGGTGGCAAGATGTCCGACGACGACTGGACGCGGCTGGCGCGGCGGATGAGCGAGGTGTCCGAGGCGCCGTTGTTCGTCGACGACTCGCCGAACATGACGATGATGGAGATCCGCGCGAAGGCGCGGCGGCTCAAGCAGCGGCACGACCTCAAGCTCGTCGTCCTCGACTACCTCCAGCTGATGACGTCCGGCAAGCGCGTGGAGTCGCGGCAGCAGGAAGTCTCGGAGTTCTCGCGGCAGATGAAGCTGCTGGCGAAGGAGATCGAGGTCCCGGTGATCGCGATCAGCCAGCTGAACCGTGGTCCGGAACAGCGGACGGACAAGCGCCCGATGCTGTCCGACCTGCGTGAGTCCGGCTCGCTGGAGCAGGACGCCGACCTCGTCATCCTGGTCAACCGCCCCGACGCCTGGGAGCGGGACGACCCGCGCGCCGGTGAGGCCGACCTGATCATCGCCAAGCACCGTGCCGGGCCGACGGCGACGATCACCGTCGCGCACCAGCTGCACTACAGCCGGTTCGTCGACCTCTCGCACGACTAACCGAGAGCGCTGTACCCGCGGACGAACGCCGTGAGGAGCCGGCCGAAGTCCGCCCGGTCCTCGTCCGGCCAGTCCGCCATGACCTCGGCGAACACCGAGCGCCGGAAGGCGTGGGTCCGGTCGAGGTGCGCCTGGCCGTCTTCGGTCGGCACGAGCACCGCACGCCGTCCGTCGTGCTGGTCGGCTTCGCGGCGGAGCAGGCCCTGTTCGACGGCGCGGGCCACGAGCCGGCTCGCGCGCGGCTGGTCGACGCCCATCGCCGTGCTCAGGGCCGTCACCGTGCTGGGTTCACCGCGCTCGGCGAGCTCTTCGACGACGTCGAGCAGCTCGTGCACCGGGTCGTGCGCGCCCTGGCCGCGGGCCTTGCCGATCCGGCTCAGCGCGCGCCGCTGCTGGCTGCGGCGGATCGCGATCATCCCGCGTTCGACCTCGGCCACGGCGTCCGTCATGGTTGCCCCACCTCCGCACTACATGTACTTTTACATGTAGTTGTTCATCCACATGTCGGAGTATCCATGAAACCCCTCGGCTGGTGGCTTCGCCACGTCCACGAGCTTCTCGAATCCTCCATGACCCAGGCCCTCGAAGCGGACTCGCTGACCCGCCGGCACTGGCAGGTACTCAACACGATCGCCGGCGGCGCGCGTACGCCGGAGGAGGTCGACGCGGCACTGGCGCCGTTCGTCGCCGCCGAGGGGTCGATGACCTCGAAGATCGCCGACCTGCGCGCCCGCGGCTGGGTTGCCGGAGACGGCGCGCTGAGCGACGCCGGCCGTGCGGCGCACGCCCGGGTCGAAGCGCGTGTCAAAGCGTTCCGGGCCGCGGTGACCGAGGGCATCAGCGACGACGACTACCGCACGACGGTCCGGACGCTGGAGCGCTGCGCCGCGAACCTCGAAGCCGCCTGAGGAATATCCCGGACCGCGAGGACGTCGTAGACTCCATTAGTTGAACTTTCAAGCACTGGAGCCGTTGATGACCCGCACCCCGGTCCTCTACCTCAGCCACGGCGCCCCGCCCCTCGCCGACGACACGACGTGGACCCGCCAGCTCGCCGGCTGGGCGGCCGACCTGCCGAAGCCCCGCGCGATCCTGGTCGTCTCGGCGCACTGGGAGGAGGCGCCGCTGACCATCGGGGCCACCACGACGGTGCCGCTGGTCTACGACTTCTGGGGTTTCCCCGACCGCTACTACGCGGTGAAGTATGAGTCGCCCGGCGCGCCGGAGCTGGCGGCGAAGGTGAAGAAGCTGCTTCGCACACCGGAGACGCCGGTGCACGAGGCGCCCGACCGCGGCCTCGACCACGGCGCCTACGTGCCGCTCGTCGAGATGTACCCGGACGCCGACATCCCGGTGCTGCAGGTCTCGATGCCGTCGCTCGACCCGCAGCAGCTGTTCGACGTCGGCCGCAAGCTCGCGCCGCTGCGCGACGAAGGTGTGCTGATCATCGGCAGCGGTTTCTTCACGCACAACCTGAGCGGCATGGCCCGCGCGACCGACGGCACCCCGCCGGCGTGGTCGGCCGAGTTCGACCACTGGGGTGCGGAGGTCCTGGGCAGCGGTGACGTCGACACGCTGCTCGACTTCCGGCACAAGGCCCCGGCGGCCACGCTCGCGCACCCGCGCACCGAGCACTTCGCGCCGCTGTTCGTCTCCCTCGGCGCGAGCTCGGCGGAAGGCCGCACGGTGATCGACGGCTTCTGGCACGGCCTCGCGAAGCGTTCTCTCCAGTTCTCCTGACCGGACCCCGGACACGAACGAGCCCCAGGAACCTGATCGGTTCCTGGGGCTCGCCGTCTCCAGGGAAGGAGCGTTCTCGCGATCGTCGGACGCTCCGTGCGAGGAAACCTCGCGGCGCGGTGGAACGCCGGACGGGGGTTGGGGGCCGGGCGGGCTCTGGCTGAACCCGCCCGGCGTCACCGAACTACTTGCGCTTGACCAGACCCAGCAGCTTCGCGAGGAAGCCGGTGGAGTCGAGGCCCGACATGGCCGGGACCTGCGCGGCCGGGGCCGCGCTGTCCAGCACCGGCAGCTTCGCGTTGACCGGCAGGGCCGGGGCGGCCGGCAGCGCCGGGGCGGCCGGGGTCACCGGCAGCGCGACGGGCAGCGTCGGGACGCCGCCACCCAGGACGGGCAGCGCCGGCAGCGCGACGGGCAGGCCGCCGGTCGGCAGGTCCGCACGCTCGGTGCCGTGCCCGGGCAGGGCACCACCCAGCGCGGAGAGGCTGCTCAGGCCGGGCAGGCCACCGGCGGTGGGCAGGCCACCGGTCGGCAGGTCCGCACGCTGCGTGCTGCCGCCACCCAGCGCCGAGAGGGCGCTGAGGCCGGGCAGGCCGGCGGTGGGCAGGTGCGGCAGCAGCCCGGACATCGGGGTGCTCACCGGCACGTCGGCACGCTGGGCCGGGATGGCCGTCGGCAGCGCGGGCAGGCCCTGGGTGGGCAGCCCCGCCGTCGGCAGGCCGCTGGCCAGCGAGGTCAGCGACGGCAGCTCGCCGGCGCCCAGCTCCGAACCCTCGACCGGGTTCGCGATGGCGTCCGCGTCCTCGGTCTCACCGTTGATGCTGGTCATGTCCGTCGCGTCGGCGGTCGCGACCCCGAGCAGCTCGAGGGGCACCCCGAAGATCTGCACCGGTGCCACGACGTCGTGGTAGAAGTTGTACCCCGACAGGCTCGACCCGTCACCCTCGGTGACCGGCTCGCCGCCGTTCTCGGTGGTCAGCGTGTTGTCGCCGACGGCGTGCGCGACGCCGCCCACGGTCACCGCGTCGCCGAACAGCTGCGCGATCGCCGTCACCGGGATGTCCAGGATGTTGCCGGAGATCGCGCCTTCGACACCGGAGGTGGTGTCGTCGCCCGCGTTCTCGACCTGGGTCATGCTCACGCCGGTGCCGGTCGCGACACCCGCCGCGCTGACCGCGTCACCGAAGACCTGCGCCACCGGCAGCGCGTCCGCGCCGACGATGTTGCCGGCCACCGCACCGTGGTCGCCGTTGGTGGTGGCGTCGCCACCGGCTGTCGACGTGGTGTCGTTGGTGCCCAGGCCGTGGCCCAGGGCGCCACCCGCGACGCCGTCGCTGAACAGCTGCGCGACACCGGCGACCGGGGCCTTCACGATGTTCCCGGCGAGCGCGCCTTCCTGCCCGTCGGTGAGGGCGTCGCCGCCCGCCGAGGAGTCGGTGATGTTGTCGTTCTCACCGGTGCCGATGCCCGCGAGGGCGGCACCGCTGCCGGCGGCCAGCACCGGGAGCGAGACCGGGGCCTCGACGATGTTGCCGGCGCCGGCGCCCGCGGGGCCGTTCGCCGTGACGTCGCCGCCCGCGTTGGACGTCGTGTCGGTCGAGCCCTTGCCGTGGCCCTGCCCGACGAACGCGCCGCCGATGTTGGCGACCTGCACCGGCAGCGAAGCCGGCACGGTGCCCAGGTTCGAGCTCAGGAAGCCGTTGTCGTCGTGCGTGCTGCCACCGCCGCCGCCGGAGACGACCTTGGTCTCGTCGGCCGAGCCGGAGCCCTGGCCGATGAAGGAGCCGCCCACGCCGAAGACCTCGGCGGGCAGGCCGACCGGCACCTGCACGACGTTGCCCGAGCCGGACGAGTCGTTGCCCTGCGTGCCGTCGTACGCCCCGGCGGTGACGACCTTGTCCTCGGTCGCCGAGCCGGTCGCGTTGCCGATGTGGCTGCCGCCGATGCCGAAGACCTCGGGCGCGCCCGCGGTCTGGGTGTTGACGATGTTGCCACCCAGCATGGAGCCGTTGCCCCGGGTGTAGCTGCCGTTGCCCGCGTTGGCGTCGGTGGTGTTGTCGTGCGCGGCGTTGGCCTGGCCGATGTAGGTGCCACCGATGCCGAAGGCCTCGACCGGCAGCGCGACCGACGGGTTCAGGACGTTGCCCGCCCCGGACGCGTTGTCGCCGGCGGTCTTGACGAAGCCGCCCGAGTCGACCGTGCTGGACGAGCTGCTGGCCGCACCTTCGCCCTCGCGGCCGGCGAGCGCGTCACCGGAGGTGGCGTTGCCGATCCACGAGCCCGCGACACCCGCGACGTTCGCGATCGGGGACAGCGAGGCCGCCCCGCCGTTGCCGGACAGGAACGAGTCGTTGCCGCTCGTCTCGAGGTAGGTCGGGATGCCGAGGCTGCCCTCGCGGGTGTCCCCGGCCGTGGCGTCGGCGGAGGTGGTGCAGCCGTCGGAGTTCGACAGCGAGCCCCACACGGCGCCCGAGTTGCAGTTGAACTTGACCGGCAGGGCGATCGGCACGCCGACCACGTTGCCCGAGGCCGAGCTGTTGTCGCCGGAGCTGAACAGCGAGCCGCCGGAGGTCGCGACGGTGTCGGCGGTGTAGCCGTGGCTCTGGCCGTTGCCGAGCAGGTACGAAGCGGCGTTGCCGGTCACCTGGACCGGGGTGGCGAACTGGCCCGCCACGACGTTGCCGGAGAAGGCCGAGCCGTCACCGTTGGTGTCGACGTTCCCGGTCTCGGTGGCGCTCTGGTCGGCCGACCCACCGGTCACCCGGCCGGTGCCGCCGGCGACGCCGCCGCCGTTGCCCGCGATCTGCACGGGGAGCGCCCAGTCGAGGGCGACCGCGTTGCCCGCGAGGCTGGAGTCCTCACCCGTCGTCGCGATGTCCTGGTTGTGCTCCCAGGTCTGCGAGTGGTTGCCACCCTCGACGTTCGCGTCGCCGATCGCGCCGACCGCGTTGTCCACGATCTGGATCGGGACGACGACGTCGCCGGTGACCTTGTTGCCCTTGAGGTTCCGGTGGCCCGGGGTGAAGGCGCCCGCGCCGTCGGCCTTCGTGGCACCGCCGAGGGTGCTCTGGCTGATCGGGCTCGCCTCGTCGAGCTGCTTGGCAGCCTCGTTCGCGGCGTTGGTGACCGGCTTGGTGCTCAGCTCCGTCTGCCCGGCGGGCAGGTCCAGCTGGCCGAAGGGGGTGCCGACCGCGTTGTTGGCCTCCTGGATGGGGACCGTCACGTTGAGGTCGAGCGGGGAGGCCGGGGCGTCCGGGTTGACGTTCTCGTCGGCCGAAGCGATGCCGGTACCCAGCATCAGCAACCCACCGGTGACAAGTGCGGTCTGGAGTCCGCGCTTTGCCCACGTCTGCATGGGGTTTTTCTCCTTTATTTCGGGTTCCCTTGCGGGCTTATGGGGGTGCGCTCGTCGAAAGGGGGATGGCGTCCGAGCCGCACCGAGGGGATGGATCTTTTTGCGGGCGCAAAAAAGCGCACCGCCGTGTCACGGGGAATCCGCGGACGCAGAGCCGTCAGATGCAGACGGACTTGGGCGCGTCAGCGACCCGTGAAGGGAGGTGTTCAGTCAGGAGTGACACCGGGCTGCTCGCCCGGGGTGGGCGCCACGTGGCGCGGGCCGCTGCGGTAAGCGCTGGCGGCGGCATCGCTGACGGCCGAGGAGACCCACGAGGGGACGCCGAAGTTCAGGCCGTCGAGGTGACCACCGGGGGCCGAGGAGCCACCCGGGGCGGTCGGAACGGACGGTGCGGCCGGAAGCTGCACCGGAACCAGCGGCGACGGCAGGTCACGGTGCTTGTCACGGGACTCGCCCGTGGCACCGGTGCCGTCTTCGTGCTGGACACCCGTCGGCAGCACGAGCGCGGCTCGTGAGGCGGCGGGGAGCTGGACGGTCGAGACGGCGGCCGCGTCCGTGGCCGGGGCGGCGACCGGGGTCGCCGGCTCCTGCGCGACCGGGGCGAGCCCCGGGAGCTGGACCAGGTTTTCGTGACCGGTCGGGTCGAGCAGCTGCCACACGTCGTGGGCGGCCGGCTCGGGGGTGAAGGTCTGCTCGAGGACCTGGCGGGTGTCCTGCGGCTTGCGGACGATGTGCTCGACCGCGCCGAGGGTGCGGTGCGCCGGGCTCACGACGGCCTTCTCGGTGAGCTCCGAGACGGAGTCGCGGACGCGCTCCGGCTCGCTCCACGCCGTGGCGGCCTGGGGCGAAGCGGCGACGTCGTCCGAGAAGCCGGCGACACCGTGGTTCACGTCGCCGAGGTCACCGGCCGTCGCGTCGGTCACCGGCACGACGGACGAGGTGCCCACCTCGACGGTGTCGGCGGACGCGGTGGCGGAGGAGACGAGCCACGCGGCGGCGGTGCCGGCCAGCGCGCCACCGAGCACGAACAGCGCACGCGTCACGAGCCGGCTCGAGCGCTTGGCGCCCTGCCCCTCGTTCGCCGCGGTGTTCGGCACCCGTTGTCTCCTCGTGTGTGTTCCGTGATCAATCGGCAACTTGCCGTTGCGGAAGCGACCTAACCAAACTCGGAAGGCGTCGCGCACCCTCGACACGACTTGATGCCCCCATCGTGTGACGAACACAGCGTGTAGCCCGGTCTGACGATCGGTGATCGGCGCTGGCAGTGATGTGTCCCGGCGTGGCCCGGGGAAAGCGGCCGAATCGGGCGCGCCAGCCGCTACGGTGAGCCGGTGAGCCACGCGCGACGCGAAACCCCGTTCCTGACGGAGCACGAAGACGTCACCAGCCTGATCCCGCGGGGCCTGCGCATCAGCGCGGCACTCGCGTGGCGGTTCATCGTGGTGGTCGCGGCGCTGTACGCGGTCGTGTGGGTGATCGGCTACCTGTCGGTGGTCGTCATCCCGCTGTCGATCGCCCTGCTGGTGTCCGCGCTGCTGGCGCCGGCGGTGCAGAAGCTGGTCGCGGTGCGGTTCCCGCGCGGGCTGGCGACGGCGATCGTGCTGATCGCCGGGCTGGCCGTGCTGGGCGGGCTGCTGACGTTCGTCGTCACGCAGTTCTCCTCCGGCCTGCCGCAGCTGCAGCAGCAGGTGAACGCGAGCCTCGACCAGATCAAGAACTGGCTGCTCAACGGCCCGCCGCACCTGCGGCAGGAGCAGATCCAGGACTTCATCAACCAGGCGATCGGGTTCATCCAGAACAACCAGGCGTCCATCACGACGACCGCGCTGACCACGGCGAGCACCGTCGGCGAGATCCTCACCGGCTTCCTGCTGACGCTCTTCATCACGATCTTCTTCCTCAGCGGCGGGGACGGCATCTGGACGTTCCTGGTCCGCGCAGCGCCGCGGCGGGTCCGCAACCGGGTCGACGTCGCCGGGCGCCGCGGGTTCGCCTCGCTGGTCAGCTACGTGCGGGCGACGGCCGCGGTGGCCGTGGTGGACGCCGTCGGCATCGGCGTCGGCCTCTGGATCATGGGTGTGCCGCTGGTGATCCCGCTGGCGACGCTGGTCTTCATCGGGGCGTTCATCCCGATCATCGGCGCGGTCATCACCGGCGGGGTCGCGGTGCTCATCGCGCTCGTGACCAACGGGTTCATCGGCGCGGTGATCGTGCTGGCCATCGTGATCGGCGTGATGCAGCTGGAGAGCCACATCCTGCAGCCGCTGCTGCTCGGACGCGCGGTGAAGCTGCACCCGCTGGCCGTGGTCCTGGCCATCACCGCCGGCCTGGTCGCGGGCGGGATCGCCGGCGCGCTGCTGGCCGTGCCGCTGCTGGCCGTGCTGAACGCGGGTGTCCGGTCGCTGCTGCACGAGACCAACCCCGACCCGGCGGCGGTCGACGTCCTCAAGGACCAGGCCGCGCAGCCGAACGACGCCAAGCCCGGGTCGCCGAAAGCCGAGATCGCGACACGCGGCGAGGCCGAAGCCGACGCGTCGACGGCCGAACCGCCGAAGCGCGACCGCAAGCCGTGACCGTCCGGCGGGCCCCGGACCCGATCACGCCGCTGTGGCGCGGCGTGGTCGCGTTCCGCGTGCTCACCTGGGCGTTCGCCTGCGGCACGGTGATCGTGCAGCACGAGCACTACCGGCGCGAGTGGCTCGCCTGGACGCTGCTGGGCGTGATGGCCGTCTGGTCGGTCGTGATCAGCCTGCTGTACCTGCGTGAGCGGACCCGGCCGCCGTGGCTGGTCGTCGTGGACCTCGTCGTCGGGACCGGACTGCTGCTGACCTCGCCGCTGGTGCTGAGCGACGCGCAGTTCGCGCTGAACGTCCCGCTGATCACGACGGTCTGGGCGGCGGTGCCGCCGGTGGCCGCCGGCGCGCGCTTCGGCGCGGTGGGCGGGGTGCTCGCCGGGCTCGTCGTCGGCGTGGCGACCGGGCTGGCGCGGGAGAAGTTCGACCTCGACGTCGCCCGCGACGGCGTTCTGCTCGCCGCCGCCGGGCTGCTCGTCGGGATGGCGGCGACGCTGAGCCGGCAGGCCGCCGGCCGGCTGGAGCAGGCGCTGCGGAAGGAAGCGGCGACGGCCGAGCGGGAACGGCTGGCGAGGTCGATCCACGACAGCGTCCTGCAGGTGCTCGCCCAGGTCCGCAAGCGCGGCAACGAGGTCGGCGGCGAAGCGGCCGAGCTGGCCCGGCTGGCCGGCGAGCAGGAGATCGCGCTGCGCGCGCTGGTGACCACCGAGCCACTGGCGCCGAACGACCGCGGCACGGCGAGCCTGCGCGCCGCGTTGCAGCTGCTCGCGACGTCGTCCGTGCAGGTCTCGACCCCCGCCGACGACGTCGAGCTGCCCGCGCACGTCACCGGTGAGCTGCTCGCCGTCACCCGCGAAGCGCTCGCGAACGTCGACAAGCACGCCGGCCCCGGCGCGCAGGCGTGGGTGCTGCTGGAAGACCTCGGCGACGAGGTCGTGGTCAGCATCCGCGACGACGGCCCCGGCATCGCCGACGGCGTCCTCGAGCGAGCGGCTTCGGCCGGGCACCTCGGCGTGGTGGAATCCATCCGGGGGAGGGTCCGTGACCTGGGCGGGAGCGCGTCCCTCGACACCGCGCCCGGCCGGGGCACGGAGTGGGAGGTCAGGGTGCCGAGCACAAGGGGTGCGAAATGATTTCGGTCATGGTGGTCGACGACCACCCGATCTGGCGCGACGGCGTGGCCCGCGACCTGACCGAGCACGGCTTCGACGTCCGCGCGACCGCGCCGGACGCCGACGCGGCGCTGCGGATCGCGCGGACCGTCCGCCCGGACGTCGTGCTGATGGACCTCAACCTCGGCAGCACCTCCGGCGTCGACGCCACCCGCGAGATCACTGCGGCGCTGCCGTCGACGAAGGTGCTGGTGCTGTCCGCGAGCGGCGAGCACAAGGACGTCCTGGAGGCGGTGAAGGCCGGCGCGTCCGGTTACCTGGTCAAGTCGGCGTCCGCGGCGGAGCTGGTGGACGCCGTGCACCGGACCGCCGCCGGCGACCCGGTGTTCACCGCGGGCCTGGCCGGGCTGGTGCTCGGCGAATACCGGCGGATGGCCGACGCGTCGACCGAGGACACCGCGGGCGCCGAGCCGCCCCGGCTCACCGAGCGCGAAACCGACGTCCTGCGCCTGGTCGCGAAGGGGCTGACGGCGCGCCAGATCGCCGAGCGGCTCGTGCTGTCGCACCGCACGGTGGAGAACCACGTGCAGTCGACGCTGCGGAAGCTGCAGCTGCACAACCGCGTCGAGCTGGCCCGGTACGCGATCGAACACGGCCTCGACGAGGAGTGACCCTCAGGGGAGCACGGCGAGGCCGCCCCAGTCGCCCTTCGGCAGGGCCGCCTTGCCCATCCGCCACGACGGCTCGCCCGGGTGTGTCGCGGCGAGGACGCCGTCGGCCAGGACGAGGTCGCCCTGGTCCGTCCAGTCGATCCCGCCGCCCCGCCCGAGGTGCTCGGTGATGAACGGCATCCCCGGCGTGTGCTCCCAGGTCAGCGTGTCCGGGTGGAGCAGCCAGATGTCCCGGGTCTGCGTGCTGGTGCCGCGGTAGGAGGGGTTCGGGAAGTCCGCGGCCCAGACGGCGCCCTCCCGTGACGGCACCACCGTGGGGGTCGACCCGACCGCCGGCCGGCTGAGCTGCTTGCGGGCGCCGGTCGCCAGGTCTACGAGGGTGAGCTCGACGAGGCCGTCGAGCAGCATCCGGTCCCCGGCGACGGCGAGGATGCGCGGCGCCTGCTGGACCGTGCGGCCGGTTTCCGGGTCGATGAGCGCGTCGGTCGACTCGGCGACCTCGGCGTTGATGGTGATCAGCAGGCCGTGCGCGCTTTCCCCGCGGACCAGGGTGAGGCAGGAGGCGGACTGGCCGTGCCCGACCTCGCCGCCGTCGAGCGTGACGTGCTGCAGCCGGCAGTTGTCGGGGGAGTCCTGCCGGATGACCCACACCCCGGTGCCGTCGGCGTCCGGCGCGACCGACCACGCGCGGCCCAGCGGGCGCGGCGGTGTCGCCGGGCCGGTGTAGGCCAGGACTTCGAACGGCTCCTTGTTGTTCGCGTCCCTCGGCTGGGCGGTCAGCACCGCGGACTTGCCGACGCGGACGACGGCGAAGGCGACGTCACCGCCCGGATAACCCGGCGGTGTGCCCGCGGGGCCGCCGTCGGAGTCGAAGACGGTAGGGCCGGAGGTGGGCAGCAACGCGGTGACCCCGATGCCGCCGGTCGCCTGGACGCCCAGGAGCCCGTCCGGCAGCGACCGCGTGGTCGGCGGGGCGGTTGGCGAAGGCTCCGGTGGCGGCGGCGGTGGTGGTGCTTCGCCGGTGCACCCGGACAGCAGCAGGAGGGCCGCGCAGACGGCGGCGCCGCGGAATACGGGTCCGTTCAGGGTTTTCCCCCGATCTCCCTGGTCAATTCCGGTTCTACCATCGTGACCATGGGCGAGGAAGAGACCAAGGCGGCGGAACCGGTGACCGAGACCAAGCCGTTGAGCGAGCGCGACCTCCGGGTCTCCGACGACGAGCGGGAGCACGTCGTCGGCGTGCTGCAGAAGGCGATCGGCCGCGGCATGATCGACCTCGACGAGTTCACCGAACGCACCGACCGCGCGCTCGCGTCGCGGACCCGCGGTGAGCTGAACGCCGTGCTGGCCGACCTCGCGGGCCTCTACCACCCGTCGGCGGCCGCCGCGGCCGCCCCGGCGTACGCGCCCCCGGCGGGCTACGGCGGTTACTCCTCGACCGGGCGCCGCTTCGAGCTCAACGCGAAGTACTCGTCGCTGGTCCGCAGCGGCCCGTGGGTGGTGCCGCCCGAGATGGTCGTGCGGAACAAGTACGGCTCGACGAAGCTCGACTTCACCGAAGCCCAGGTCCAGTCGCCGGTGGTGCACATCGAGCTCGACGCCAAGTGGGGCTCGGTCGAGGTCATCATCCCGGAGCACGCGGCGGTCGACGTCAACTCGATCACCGACGTCAAGTTCGGCTCGCTCGAGGACAAGACGCGCAGCAACGGGCACCTGGGGAACCCGCGGTTCGTGCTGAGCGGCCGGGTCCACGGCGGCTCGCTGGTCATCCGGCACCCCCGGCGGGGGTTGTTCGGCTAGCCGGGGCCCTCTGCCCCCGGCGTCAAGAAGGCCTCCCCACCCAGGCATCGGGTGGGGAGGCCTTCGCACGTCAGGCGGTCCGCAGGTTCCGCGCGACGAACCAGACGAGCACGGCGAACGCGGTCGCGGCGAGCGCGGCGACGACGTGCAGGCCGCTCGGCAGACCGTGCGCGCGGACGACGGCGTTGCCCAGCGTCCCGACGGTCGCGATGCCGAAGGCGTAGCCGAACTCGTTGACCGTCTGCGCCAGCGACGCGGCGGCGCCGGCCTTGCGCTGCGGAACCGAGCCGACCACGAGGTCGGTGCCGAGCGCGACCATCGGCCCGACGCCCAGCGACGTCACGGCGAACCCGAGCGCGGGCCACGCGGGCCCCCCGGCCGGGTCGACGAGGGCGAGGATCACCATGCCGGCGGCGGCGAGCGCGACCCCACCGGCGATCAGGACGTTCGGCTTCACCCGGCGCGCGAGCGCGGGCGCGGCGAGGAAGCTGACGGTGGAGGCGGCCATCCCGGGCAGCAGCCCCAGCGCCGCCCCGACCGGCGAGAGGTGCTGCGCGACCTGCAGGAACTGCGCGGTGAACAGCATCGTGGTGCCGCCGAGCATGCTGAACAGGAGCATCCCGCCGAGCGTGGTCCGGAAGGCCTTCGCGGCGAAGAGGCTGAAGTCGACCAGCGGGTCCTCCAGGGCGCGCTGCCGCTTCACGAAGACGTACCCGACAGCCAGCCCGGCAGCGAGCGCGACGAGGGGAACGAGGTGCAAGCCGTCGCGAGCCAGTTCCTTGACGCCGTAGACGACGGGCAGGATCGCGCCGAGCGAGAGGCCGACGCTGGGCAGGTCGAGCCGGCCGGCGGTCTCGTCGCGGTATTCCGGGAGCAGCTTCGGGCCGATGACGAGCAGCAGGACCATGGCGGGCACCCCGAGCAGGAAGACCGAGCCCCACCAGAAGTGCTCGAGCAGGAAGCCGCCGACCATCGGGCCGATGATGGCGCCGACGGTGAAGCAGCCGGCCCAGATGCCGATGGCCTGCGCGCGCTGCTGCGGGTTCTTGAAGAGGGTCCCGATGAGGGAGAGGGTCGACGGAGCGAGCGTCGCCCCGGCGATCCCGAGCACGGCCCGCGCGGCGATGAGCATCCCGGCACTGGTGGAGAAGGCCGCGGCGACGGAGGCGACCCCGAAGGCGGCCGCCCCGATGAGCAGCAGCTTCCGGCGTCCGACGCGATCGCCGAGCGTCCCCATGGTGACCATGAACCCGGCGACCATGAAGCCGTAGGTGTCCATGATCCACAGCTGCTGGGTGCCATCGGCGTGCAGTGCGGCGGCGAGCCTGGGCAGGGCGAGAACGAGGACGAAGACGTCCAGCGAGACGAGCAGGGTCGGCAGGGCCAGCACGGCAAGGCCGACCCACTCCCGGCGCCCGGCCCTCTCCACGGCCGGCGCGGCGGCGGCTCGGGCTTCGATGGTGGCGGTCATGACGGCGTCCCCTCGGCTCGGTGGTCTTTGGTGCTCACCACTGCGTCGAGCGGGCGGGGCCTGGATCGACAGTCTCTGTCGCCGAGTTTCCGTGAAGGCCACCACGGGTGTCTCGTGGTGGCCTTCACGGGGCGGGTTGTCCACACCCCTCGGTCAATGTGGACAACTGCGCCTGGCCAGGGTCGCACAGATCAGCACCGTCGGTGATCACCGATAGACTGAAAGTGGGGGGGGCGCCCCTGCGGGTGGGGTCGGTTGATTGGTTGGCAGGCGGGCCTGCCGCGGGTCCGCGCCCTTCGGGACCAGGCCTGCCGCGGGGTCCGCACCCTTCGGGAACAGGTCTGCCACGGGCCCTCGGCGCCTTTCGCGACCAGGACCTGCCACCGGCCCGGCGCCTTTCGCGACCAGGGCCTGCCTCCGGCCCCGGCGCCCCTTTGCGACCGGGCCTGCCTCCGGCCCCGGCGCCCTTTGCGACCAGGCCCTGCGTGACTCCGGCCGGCGCCTTCTCCTCGCGCCGGTCGAAGTCGGGTCAGGGGCGCGCCGCCGTGCGGGCCGCCGTCGGGTCCGACGTGGCCAGTACCGCTTCGGCCACCGCCCGGCACTCCGCCAGCGTGACGCTCGCCAGGCTCGCGCCCACCGTGCGGACCGCCGGGGCGTTCATCGAGAGGCTCGTCAGGCCCAGGCCGGCCAGGACCAGCGCCAGCCGCGGGTCCGCCGCCGCTTCGCCGCAGACGCCCGCCGGCTTGCCCGTGGCCTCCGCCGCGTCGCCGATGAGCTTGAGCAGGCGCAGCAGCGCCGGCTGCCACGGGTCGTTGAGCTTCGCGACCGCGCCCAGCTGGCGGTCGGCCGCGAACGTGTACTGGGCCAGGTCGTTCGTGCCCACCGAGACGAAGTCCACCACTTCGAGGATCTCGCGGGCGCTCAGCGCCGCGGCCGGGATCTCGATCATCACGCCCGCCCGGGCGATGCCCGCCGCGCGGACGCGGTCGGCGAACCACGCCGCTTCCTCGACCGTCGCGACCATCGGGGCCATCACCGAGACCTCGGCGCCGGAGTCTTCCGCCGCGCCCGCGATGGCTTCGAGCTGGCGGTCGAGCACCTCGGGGCGGTCGAACGCCACGCGCAGCCCGCGGACGCCGAGCGCCGGGTTCGGCTCGACGTCCGGGGAGAGGAAGGCGAGCGGCTTGTCGGCGCCCGCGTCCAGGGTCCGGACGATCACCGGCTTGCCGCGGAACGGCGAGAGCACCGCCGTGTACGCCGCGCGCTGGTCGGCCACCGACGGCTCGTCCGAGGCGTCGAGATAGCAGAACTCCGTGCGGAACAGGCCGACTCCCTCGGCGCCCGCGTCGGCCGCGGCCTGCGCGTCGGCCGGGGAGCCGACGTTGCCGTAGACCTTCACGCGGTGGCCGTCGGACGTCGCGCCCGTGCCGTTCCACTCCGCGAGCTGCGCCACCGTCGCCGTGACGACCGGGGCCGACGGGTCCGCGATCTCGACGACACCCGTGTCGCCGTCGACCGCAAGCGCTTGCGCGTCCCACGCGAGCAGCCCGCGCACCGCGACGACGGCCGGGATGCCGAGGGCACGCGCCAGGATCGCCGTGTGGCTGGTCGGGCCGCCTTCTTCGGTGACGAGGGCGAGCACCTTGGCCGGGTCGAGGCCCGCGGTGTCGGCCGGCGCGAGGTCGCGCGCGACCAGCACGCTCGGCGACGCCAGCTCGGGCACCCCCGGCGGCGCGATGCCGAGCAGTTCGGCGATCAGCCGGTCACGCACGTCGCGCACGTCGCGGACGCGCTCGGCCATGTACCCGCCCGCGGCGGCCAGCGCTTCGGCGAAGCCTTCCGCGGACTGGTAGACGGCGCGCGCGGCGGGCAGTCCCTGCGTCTTCACCAGCTGTTCCGCCTGCGAGGCGAGCGCCGGGTCGGCGGCCATCGCGGCGGTCGTGATCAGGATCGTCGCGGCCTCACCGGTCGCGGTCTCGGCCTGCTTCTCCAGCCGGCCGGCGACGATCGCCGCCGCGGGGGCGATCCGGGCGGCCTCGGCGGCCGGGTCGGCCGGGGCCGGGGTGGCGGCGGGCTCGCCGAGCGGCTCCGCGACGCGGACGACGGGACCACTCGCGCGGCCGGGGCTGACGGCGACCCCGGACAGCGACTCCGGCGACGGGCGTCCCTCGGCGGAGACGGCAGCAAGCTCAGACGGCATGGTCTAGACCATAGCTCAGATAGGTCTGGATATCTCGTGGTGGCGGGCACAAGCCGCGCCGACGTACCTGTTCGAGCACCGGCCGGACCTCCTCGTGCCACCAGGCTTCGGCCAGCTCGTCGCGGCTGGACACCGGCCGTCCGGCCAGCATACGGCGGAAACCCCAGGCCTCGGCGCTGTCGGCGAGCCGGAACCAGTCGGCCGGGTCGTCGAGCCACAGCCCGAGGCGGACGTCGTCCGGCAGCGGGACACGCTCGAGGAACATCCGCTCGGCCGACTTCGACGGCAGGTCGGCGAGCGTCAGGCAGCGCAGCGCGCACGCGACCGTGCTGATCCAGCGGACCCGCGCGGGAATGGTCCGGGCGCCGCGGGCGCGGGCGATGGCGACGCGGTGGTGGCCGTCCTCGACGAAGAACATGTCGGACAGCCGCACGAGCCGCACCGGCGGGAGGTCCGCCGACGTCCGTGTCAGGTGGTCCCAGCGGTCGCGCAACGCCCGGTTGCGCGGCCGGAACTCGCGGTCGAAGTCGCCGGCGCGGGCGACCGTCCCGACCACACCCTCCAGCGGGACGTCGTAGACGCCTTCGTCGACCTCGGTCTGCTTGCCGAGCGCCTTCAGGGTCTCGTCGAGGGGCATGATCGCGAGGTGGTCGGGTCGCCGTGCCTCCGCGATCGCCCTCAGCTGAGCGGCGTAGCCGCGCCACCAGGCCGAACCGAACGAATCGCCCATGTGACGTCCAACACGGGCCGCCGCGTGATCATTCCCCCAGGTCGGCGGCCGTCGGGTAGGACGGCTGCGCACCGTGCCGCGTCACGCTGAAGGCCGCGACGCGCACCGCGCGCCGCGCCGCGGTGACCAGGTCGGCGCCGTCGGCGAGGGACGCCGCGAGCGCGCCGGCGAAGGCGTCCCCGGCCCCGGTGGTGTCGACGGCCTCGACCTTCGGCGACGCGACTTCGGTGGCTTCGCCGGCTTCGACGACCACCACGCCGGCGGCGCCCAGCGTGACGACGGCGGCGTGCGGACCGAGGTCGAGCAGCTTCCGGAAGTCCGCGCCGGGCCCGGTCAGCCACGCCGCCTCGTGCTCGTTGACCAGCAGGACGTCGAGCTTGGCCAGCGTCTCCGGCGAGAGCTTCGCCGCGGGGGACAGGTTCAGCAGCACCTTGACGCCGTTCTCCGCGGCGCGCGCGACGGCGTGCTCCACCGCCGGCAGCGGCACCTCGAGCGAGGCGACCATGACCCGCACCCCCTCGAAAACGGTGTCGACGTCGCCGGGCTCCAGGGTCGAGTTGGCCCCGGGCGAGACGAGGATCGAGTTCTCGCCGTCCGGCGTGACGGTGATGTAGGCGATGCCGGTCGGCCGGTCACTGGTCCGGACCAGACCGGTGTCCACCCCCGCGGCGCGCAGCGAGTCGAGCAGCAGCCTGCCGTAGGAGTCGTCGCCGACCGCGCCGAGGAGCGCCACGTCTGCGCCGAGCCGGCCCGCGGCGACCGCCGTGTTGGCGCCCTTGCCGCCCGGCGAGAGCACGGTGTCGCCGCCCAGCACGGTCTCGCCGCCGCCCGGCCGGCGGTCCACCGCGACGACGAGGTCGGCATTGGCGGATCCCACAACGAGTACGTCGGAGTTCATCCCCGCACTGTGCCACGAAACCGGTCCGGGCCAGGTCAGCCCGGGCGGCCGGGAGGAAAGTGAAGGTTTTTGTAACTTATCCGGGGCTGAGTGCGACAATCATGCGAGCAGCGGACACCCGTCACTCGATCGGGGGATGTCCTTCCTCCGGTCGTCACTTCACGGACCGGTCCCGCTCTCCAGGTGCGTCATCACGGAGACGTGGTGACGTTGCCCCAACCGGCGCGAGCCGGGCCGGGCATCGGGTCGCCGGCGCCGATCACGTAGCCCCCCGAGTGATCGGCGTCGGCGGCGCCCCGCCCCGCCCGACGGTCAGCACGACGTCGCGGGGAAGCAGGGCGGGCGCGCACTCGCCGAACTTGCGCGCGGCCGCCGGGCTCAGCGCCCGCGGCAGCCGGTACCAGCCGTCGTCCAGGGCGAGCGCTTCGAAGTCGCCATGGCGCAAGGGGAAATCGAGATCAACCGGCCGGAACTCCAGCTGGCCGTTCGTGAGCAGCCGGAGTTCGGCGACTTCACGCCAGTTCAGTTCGAGCTTCCGATAGTACGTCTTCCACCGGAAGCCCACGTTCGAAAGCCGCAGGTCGGTCCGGAGCTTGCGCGTGGTGGTGTTCAGGTGGAAGGCGTGAGTCACACCGGCGAGCACGATGACCGCGCCGAGCAGGATCCGGAAGACGGTGTGCAGGAAACCGGCCGGGCCGAACTCGGCTGCCACGTAGGCCCCGATGCCGAGCAGGACCATGGCGGAGTCGAAGAACCACACCTTCCGGCGGTCCCACCCGTTGACGTGGATGCTCACGTGGTCGAGCTCGGGCACGGTCGCCGGCCCGAACCCGCCGACCGGCGCCGGCCGGGGTGGCGGTTCGCGCAGCACCGGCGTGACCGTCCGTTCGGCAACTCCGGCGTGCTTCGCGGCGATCTCGCGGACGCGTCCGGCTTCGGAGACCGACAGCGTCATCCCGGCTACCAGGTACTGGCCCCCGCTCACCGGGATCAGCCCTCGGCGCTCCCGGAACCGGGCATCGGCCGGCTCGAGAACAACCCGGAAGGAGTGTTCCCGGCCCGGCTCAGCCGGCACGGCGACGGCGGCCAGTTCGTCCCAGCGCAGCGAGCGGACGACCAAGATGAGGCCGAGCAGCCCGAAACCGCCGCCGAAGACGCAGCCGGCCACCCGCGGGCTCTGCTGGGACGCCGAAAGTCCCAGCCAGAGAATTCCGCCGCCGACGGCGAGCAGCACCCCGGCGAGGCCCCAGTGCGGTCCGTCAGTTCGCGACACGACGAGACGGTCGCCGCGCGGCGCGGTCATTCGATCGAGCCCGAAATACGGCCGGCCTTCCAGCGGATGATGGTGCGCTTGACGGCGCGCACGATCCCCAGCCCACCACGGCGAATCTCCCGAGCGGGCCACTCGACCCGGCCGGGGTGGTACCGCTCGAACGCCCCGGCCAGTCGCCGGGCTTCGTCCGCGGGCAGCGCCGGGGACAGCAGGAAGCCGCGCGGTGAGCGGGTGCGGAACCCGGGCAGGAGCCGGAATTCGCGGCCGCCGCCGGTCAGGGAGAGGTGGCACGCGACGTCGCTGCCGATCACCCGCTCCTCGAGGACGAGCCGGTCGATCGACGACCACGGGACAACGGCCGGCGGGCGGTCTTCGCGCGGCTGCCGGACGCCGTCTTCCGCCACGGAGATCTCGACGACCTCCGGCGACACCAGCCGTCGATGGGCGTAGGGCACCAAGGCGAGCACGACCAGCCCGATCGGCGCGAACACCCCGGCGAAGAACCAGCCGACGGCTCCAACGTCGCCGAGCCCGCGCATCGCGACGACCATCGTCACCGAGACGGCGACCAGCGCGAGCCCGCCGACCAGCACCACCACCGCGCCCGGCCGCGCGGCGCGCCTGCGCTCGGCGTCGGCGGCCACCGGGACGCGGACCCGGACCGGCGAGCCGGGCTCGTCCGGTGGGCGGGGCCCCGGACCGGGCTGGAACGCGATCCAGCCGAGGACCCGGAGCCAGCCGAGCTTCGTCACGACCGCCCCCGCCGCCCCGAGGACGACCGCGCCGAGCGCGCCCAGGAAGCCGTACGGGTGGTCGACGGCGCGCCGCCAGATCTTGTGGTCCTTCACGGCCTTGACCAGGTGACCGGCGTCGTCGGCCGGAGTCAGCTCGTCCGGGCCGAACTTGTCGGTCGTCTGCGTGCCGTCGGGGTTGAAGATGCGGGCATAACACTCCCAGTAGTAACCGGCGCCCTTCAGCGACAGCGGCCCGTGCCGTTTGCACGCCCCGGCGAAGTCGCCGGCGCGGGCGACCACATCGCTGCCGCTGCCGGGGCGCTCGGTGCTGCTGACCGGGGCGTCGACAAGCCGGACCAGGGTCAGGCCGCCGATACCGAAGATGATCAGCAACACGTACGCCAGCACGCCCCGGACCACGATCTTCGTCACCCGCCAGACCCGCGAAGGCGGTCTCGCGACGACGCCGGTCACTCGATCGAGCCGGAGATCCGCTGGGCACCGGGCCGGCCGGAAAAGGGCTGCCCGTCGTCGTCCGCGGTCACCGGCCCGGACCGCGGGACCTGGTCGACCGGGTAGTTCGACGAGTGGTCCTCCGGGACGATCGACGTTTCGTCACGGTCGTGCTGGTCTTCCCCGGCGGTCTGCCCGGGCAAGGTCGCCAGCTGCTCGAAGGCCTTCATGCCGGCCTCCTGCCCGGCGGCCTTCGCGAACCCCTCGAACATCTCCTTGCCCGCGGTCCCGACCGCACTGACCACCCGGCTGAAGAAGTCTCCGAGAGAACGGAGGAACTCCTTGGCGTGGGCGAAGGCGCGAGCCAGCCTGCCGCACTGCTCGACCATCTTGCCGCCCTGCTTGACCGCGTACGGCACGCCCTCGGCGGCCAGCGCCGCCGGGTAGCCCGGCGGCGGGGTGCGGCACAGGATCATGATGATCTTGGCGAGCGTGTCCGTGATCAGGTCGCGGATCAGGGTCCGGACGACGTCCAGGATCGTCTTGCACATCGCGATGACCTGCGCGACTCTCGTCGCGGAATCCGACAGGGCCGCGTACGCGTCCAGCTGTTTCTGGACGTACACGCGGTACTGGTCGGCCACCTTGCCCTTCCAGTCGAGGCAGTTCTTCCGCACCTCGGCGGTCAACTGCTCGGCGGTCTTCTGGACGTGCTCGCCGATCACCTCCCACTTCTTGCCCTCCAGGTCGAGGGCGTCCTGGTCACCGGTGACCCAGTCCAGCGGCTCCTTCAGGAAGTCGACGTGCTCGATCACCCAGCCCAGGCCCCAGCTGATCAGCGTCTCGAACGGGTTCCCGTCCTTGAGCATGTCCTTCACGCCAAGGCCGGCGTTCGCGAGGCTGAACAGGCCCTCGGTCCAGTCCCCGTGCAGGACCTTTTCGAGGCCGCCGTAGTAGTCCTGAAGCGCGCCGGCGCCTTCGAGGGCGCTGTCGACCACGTACTTCTCGGAATCCGTTTGACCTTTGGCCTCGGTCATCATGGGGCTGTCAGCCATTTCCGCCTCCCGAAGCCCGGTTCACGAGTGCCGAGGCCGATTCTTCGTCCACCCGGCGCTGCTTCGCCCATTTGCGGACGGCTTCCACGTGGTAGTCGGCGCCGTCGACCGCGGCCTGGAGCGTGTCCGTCGCCTGCCCGGACACGTGGCCGCACCAGGTGCTCAGCTGGCACAGCTGCCCGATCAGGCCGAACGCGTCCGGCCCGGCCGGCTGGTCGTGGGCGAGCGCCAACGCCTGCTTGAGGACGTCGAACGTCGCTTCCATCTGCTTGGCGTGCTCGTCGATCGCCTCGGGGTTCTCGTCGAACCCCGGACCGCTCTGCCCGGCCATCTTTCCCTCCCCGTTCCGCGACTCAGCGCAGGTAGTCGCCTTCGCCGAAGTAGTCGTCGTCCGTGCCGTCGTCCGCCGACGGGCGGGCCGGGCGCGGCGGCTCGGGAACGGGCGGCGCGGGTGGCTCCTCTTCCGCGATGAACCGGGCGCCGTCGTCAGCGGTCTCACGACCTCCCTCGGGCGCCGGCTCCGGGTACTCGCGGTGCAGCTGGTCGACGAGTTCGGTCATCGTCTCGGTGCCCGCCAGCGAGGGGACGGCCGACTGGACCGCCGTCGCCAGCCTGCTCTGCGCGGCTTGGACCGTTCGGAGGATCTGGTCGGCCAGGTTCGGCTTGTCGCGCACGGCGTGGCCGATTTCGAGGCCGACCAGGTTGCCCAGGTGGTTGACCTTGACCGCGATCTGGCCGTCCTTGCTGCGTTCCGCCACCGAGACGGTCGCCATCTCGGTGCGCATCCGATCAGCCTTCTGCTGCGCCTCGGCCATCCTGGCTTCGAAGCCGGCGAAGAGCTGTTCAGGGTTCGTCACGCGAACCTCCCCGTTCACGTCAGTAGCCGTACGGCGACCGAGTGTGGCACACCGCACCGACAGTTACGGGCCTTTCCGCTCGGTGTGACGAAGGCCCCGCGGTTTTCCCCACCCGGCCGGGTGGTCAACCGGGTGTTTCGGCAGCTCAGCGGCTCCTAGCGTGATCTTCATGAGCATCTTCGACTGGAAACGGGCGATCTACGCACTCCTCGCACTCCCGGCATACCTGGGTGGCCCGGCGGCGCGACGGCGGCTCTCGCGGCGCTGCCTCGGTGCCGAGCCGCGACGCGGCGCGCTGCCCGCGAGCGCGGCGTCCTTCGTGGTGGCGTTGCTGGTCTGGTACCTCGTCGGGCGCGTCGCCACCTACGGGATCTTCTGGGCGTCGGACCCGACCGCGGCGAACTCCTGGGGCGGGCCCTCGCTCGCCGGGGCGTGGATCGTGCACTTCTTCTGCGCGCTCGGCATGGTCGTGGTGTGCATGTGGCTGCTGCGGCCGCTGACACGGCGGCAGGTGCGGACCCCTGACCAGGTCGATCCGCTCCACGTTCAGTGACCGGTGCGGTATCGTCCGTGAACGTCAGGGGGAGGTCGAACCGCGAGGGGAGCGCAGTTCGGTGGGGTTGTTCGGCGACATGCTCGACGCTGCCAAGCACGTCGGGTCTGAGATCGCGCACGCCGTCCAGTCGGGGTCCGACGGGCTCGGCAAGGTACTGACCGGCGCCGGTGTCGGCCTGCTCGCGGGCGGGCTGCCCGGCGCGGTCGTGGGGGCGTACGTCGGGTCGCAGACCGGCACCGGAGCGGACAACCCGCAGGCCGCGGGCATGTCACCGGGGCAGCTGGTCAAGGCCGTGATGTCCGGGCCCGGCACGGAGTCGCTGCAGAAGGTGCACCAGGCGGGCGTGGACCAGTCGACGTACCAGCGTGAGCTCGAGCAGGGCACGCGCGAGCTCACGTCCGGCCTCGAGTCCGCGTGGACCGGCAGCTCGGCCGACGCGGCCCGGGAGCGCCTCCAGCCGCTGACGGCGTCCGCTACCTCCGCGTCCACAACCCTGGACCGCAACTCCACGCTGTCGCAGACGCAGATCGACCAGTTCCACCAGCTGAAGAACTCGCTGCACCCGGACGTCACCGACCAGCCGCCGACGCGCAGCGCCTGGGACGTCGCGACGCCGTGGGACACCGACACCGAAGACAAGATCAACCAGTTCAACCGGAAGGCCCAGGAGAACGTCGAGCGGTACACGGCGTACTCGCACCAGTCCAGCTCGAACACCGCGGGCCGGACGATCGACTACGGCCAGCTCCGCGAGTACACCGGCGGCGACTTCACGGTGAACGACCCGAAGAAGCCGGTCGTGCCGCCCGGCAGGCGGCCGCGGGTCGACGGTGGTGGTGACGACGACCGGCCGATCGGCGCGCAGGTGCAGCCGCCGCCGGCGGTCCACCCGCCCAACGTCCAGCAGCCGCCGCCTCCACCCCCGCCTCCGCCGGGCCAGATCACGCCGCACGTGTCGCCGCCGGGCGTGGACGACAGCGTCCGGGCGCAGGGTTACGTGCCGCCGTCGACGCAGTTCCCGCCGGGTTATCAGCCGCCGGGGACCGGACCGGGCGGCGGTTTCGGCCCGGGCTCCGGGCCGGGTTCCGGCGTGGGCGGCTTCGGTCCCGGAGGTGGCTTCGGCCCAGGCGGCGGTGGTTTCGGACCAGGCTCGTCGTCTGGCGGTGGATCCGGCGTCCGCGGCCCGGGCGCGTCCACCGGCGCGTCGGTCCCGGGCGAAGGACGTCCGGGCGCACCCGGCGGGATGCGCGGCGGCGCGGCGGGCAAGCCGGGCTCCCCGGGCATGGGCGGCATGGGCCACGGCGCCAAGGGCGGCAAGTCCGAGGACGAAGAGCACCAGCGCGCGTCGTACCTGGTGGAAGCCGACCCGGAGAGCGTCTTCGGCGGGCCGGACGAGCGGACCGTGCCGCCGGTGATCGGGCTGTGATCTTCCTGCCCAAGGCCGCTCTGCTCACCGCGTGGGAGTGGGAGCGGCACGGCCCACCCCCCGCGGTCCTCGGCAGCGACAACCTCTGGCTCGGCGACGAAACCCGCAAGCGGCTCGAGGAGAAGGTCCTCGACGTCCTCACGTCACTCCGGCTCGCGGCGGGCGGCACGTTGACGCGCGAGTTCCGCGACGTCCTGCGGGTGCTGGCGAAGGGCGCCCACCAGTTCACGGCCTGGCTCGGCGACATCGACGCGGACGAGTCGGGCGCGGTGCTCGTCTCCACGACCGGCCGGGACGCGCTCCGCCTGATCCGCAAGGACGACTCGATCCGGATCGACCTCGTGGAGCCGTCGTACCTGGCGGAGTCGATGGTCGACGTCCTGCCGCCGGTCCCGCCCGCCCGGATTTCGCCGGTGGCGATCCCGGAGTCGCGGTTTTCGGCCCGGGAGGACTCGTACGACCTCAGCGACCCGACCGACGACCGCGGCCCCGACCCCCTGGTCTGGGCGCGACGTCTGATGGCGGCCAAGCGCACGGGCCTGCACCAGTGTTACGCGGTGAACCGGGGAGTCCGGAGCGCGCCAATCACGGCGGTGGACGTCGCCGGCGCCGGGCGCGTGCTGACGTACGTGTATCCCGGGCGGGAGCGGATGGTCAGTTTCCAGCCGGGGACCCGGAGTGCGCTGACCGAGGTGCTGTACGCAACGCTGAACGGGTTAGGGGGAGGACGATGACGAGCTCGATGTTCAGTGGCCTGGGATTCTGGGCGACGGACCTGCCCAGTGGCGCGTCGCGGCCGGCCGGTGGGCAGGGATTCGCGATGAGCAGCGAAGAGATGCGCGCGATGCTCAAGAAGGCGACGGATCTGCGGATTTCGATTCAGCAGCAGCGCGACGCCGCGCAGGTGCTGTCGCAGGCGACGCCGCCGGCGCAGGAGCCGGCCAGCACCAGTGCCGTCCTCGGTCAGAACGGCGTCAACGAGACCGGTCGCTTCTACCAGGGCCATCTCGACTACCAGTACAACTATCTGTCCGAGTTGATCACACGTCTGCAGAAGGCGCTCGGCATGGTCGTGGCGGCCGAGCGGCAAGCGGCAGACGACACGAACGGGACCCTCGAATGACAAAGCGATCCACGATGAGCATGGCCGCGATCATGGCCGGCGGCTTGCTGATCTCCGCGTGCGGCGGCACCCCCCAGGCACCGGCGACCACCACAACCGCACCTTCGAGCACCACATCCGCCGGCAGCGACGTGCCCGCGGTGGCGAGTCCCCTTCCGGCGACGGCACTCGACGGCAGTCCTTGCGACAGCGCGCTCACCGGCAGCCAGCTGACCCACTTCCTCGGGCAGCCGACCCCGGCCAAGCCGACGGACACCGAGCTCGGCCCGCTCTGTCAGTGGAGCAGCGCTTCCGGATCGGGAGCGGGCATCTCCGTCGCCTACCAGACGAAGTCCGATCAGGGAATCGGCCTGGCCTACCAGAACGTGCAGCCCAAAGCCGCACGCTGGCAGCCGCTCGATGCGGTCCAGGGATTTCCGGCCGTCGCCTACACGAACACCGACAACAAGCGCTCTTGTGTCGTCGTCGTCGGCGTGTCCGACAAGCTGGCGTTCTCGATGGCGTTGACGCTCGGCGACAAGTCCGCGGCCCAAGGCAAGGACTGCTTCGACGCCGCGCCCGAGGTCGCCGACACCGTATTGACCAACCTCAAGGCGAGGGCCTGAGCTGCGCCTTTCCGTGACCACCCGGGGCCGCGTTAATGCAAGACTTGTCGTAGTAAGCGCCTAGACTGTTCGGATGAGCCACCCCACTCGGAGGGGTCGCGCGCGAGCGGCTACCGAACAGGACATCCGGCGGACCGCCCGGAAGCTGCTCGTCGAGCAGGGGCCGGAGGCGGTCACCCTGCGTGCCATCGCGCGGGAGCTGGGGATCACCGCGCCCGCGCTCTACCGGTACTACGAATCGCGGGACGATCTTGTCGGGAACCTGCGGCTGGACGTCTGCGCGGATCTGGCGGACGAGCTCGCCGAGGACATCGCCGAGCTGCCGGACGACGGGATCTTGCAGCTCTTCGCCATCTGCAAGGGTTTCCGGCGGTGGGCGCTCACCCACACGAAGGAGTTCACGCTCGTCTTCGCGTCGCCGACCGGCGGTGTCGGGTCCGCTGCCGGCTCCGCGCTGAGCCGGGTCGACGAGCCGTTCGGGCGGATCTTCCTGGCCGCCGCCGGGCGGGTGCTCGCGCGCACCGACGTCGTCCTGCCCTCGGCCAGCGGGGTGCCCGACGAGCTGCGCGACGACCTCAAGACGTTCCAGGAGTCGCTGGTCGCCGTGCTCGTCGAGTCCGACCAGGACGTGCCGGTGGAGAAGATCGACCTCGGCGTGACGTACCTGATGATCCAGTTCTGGGCCCGGCTCTACGGGCACGTCACGCTCGAGGTCTTCGGCAACTACCCCATCCCGATGTCCAAGCCGGACGTCCTCTTCGAGTCCATGCTCATCGACCTGGCGCGCGAGATCGGGCTCTACTCCGGTTAGGCCGCGTGACCGCCGTCGACCGAAAGGGTCGCGGCCGTGACGTAGGCGCTGCTCGGTGCGGCCAGGTAGGACACCGCCGAGGCGACTTCCGACGGCTTTCCGTAGCGGTCGAACGGGATGAACGCCCGCTGGTCCGCCGCGTACGGGCCGTCCGCCGGGTTCATGTCCGTGTCGGTCGGGCCGGGGTGGACGAGGTTGACCGTGATGCCGCGCGGCCCCAGCTCCCGCGCGAGCGCCTTGGTCAGGCCGACCATCGCCGCCTTGCTCGTCGCATACAGCGCCATGCCCGGGCCGGGCACCCGGTCGGTCACGCAGCTGCCGATCGTGATCACGCGGCCGCCTTCGCCCAGGTGGGCGGCCGCGGCCTGGGTCGCCGCGAAGACGCCGCGGACGTTCACCGCGAGCACGCGGTCGACGTCTTCGAGCGCCGTCTCGGCGAAGGCGCCCACAAAGCCGACGCCCGCGTTGTTCACCAGCACGTCCAGCCGGCCGAACTCGGCGACGGTCGCCGAGACCGCCGCCGACACCGCGGCGGCGTCCGCCGAGTCCGCCTGGATCGCCAGCGCGCGGCGGCCGAGGTGCTTGATCTGCTCGACCACCTCGGCCGCCAGGACGCCGTTGTGCTGGTAGGTCAGCGCGACGTCGGCGCCGTCCTCGGCGAGCCGCAGTGCCGTGGCCGCGCCGATGCCGCGGCTGCCGCCCGTCACCAGTGCCACCTTGCCGTCGAGGGTCATCCCCGGTTCTCCTTCGATCGAACGGATTTCCTTGACCGTTCAATCAAATCGGGGATGACCGACGAGCACCGGCGGCTTTCCGACAGCGCGCTACCGCCGGCTTTCGGGGGTCCGGGTGGCGAAGCCCCCGACCCGGGGCGAAGCCCCGGATGTCACAGGACGATGTTGACCAGCTTGCCCGGCACCACGATCACCTTGCGCGGGCTCCCGTCGCCGATCAGCGCCGACACCTTCTCGTCCGCCAGCGCGGCCGCCTGGACGTCGTCCGACGACGCGGAAGCCGCCACCGTCACGCGGGAGCGGACCTTGCCGTTGACCTGGATCGGGTACTCGACCGTGTCCTCCACCAGGTATTTCTCGTCCACCACCGGGAACGGGCCCTGCACCAGGGAATCCGCGTGGCCCAGCCGGTGCCACAGCTCCTCCGCCAGGTGCGGGGCCAGCGGCGCCAGCATCAGCACCAGCGGCTCGGCCAGCTCACGCGGGGTCGACGCGGCCGCGCCGTACACCTTGGTGACGTGGTTGTTCAGCTCGATCAGCTTCGCGCCGGCCGTGTTGAACCGCATCTCCGCGTAGTCCTCGCGGACGCCGGCGACCGTGCGGTGCAGCACCTTCCGGTCCGCCTCCGAAGCGTCCTCAGTGGACACTCGCAGCTCGCCGGACGTCTCGTCGACGACCAGGCGCCACAGCCGCTGCAGGAACCGGTGCGCGCCCACGACGTCCTTCGTCGCCCAGGGACGCGACATCGCCAGGGGGCCCATCGCCATCTCGTAGAACCGGAACGTGTCGGCGCCGTAGTTCTCGGCCATCTCGTCCGGCGTGACGACGTTCTTCAGGCTCTTGCCCATCTTGCCGTACTCCTGGGTGACCTCTTCGTCGTTGAAGAAGTACTTCCCGCCGCGCTCCTCGACCTGCTCGGCCGGGACGTAGACACCGCGCGAGTCGGTGTACGCGTACGCCTCGATGTAGCCCTGGTTGAACAGCTTCCGGTACGGCTCCTTGGACGTCACGTGGCCCAGGTCGAACAGGACCTTGTGCCAGAACCGCGAATACAGCAGGTGCAGCACCGCGTGCTCGACACCGCCGACGTACAGGTCGACACCGCCGGTGTCGTCCGCGCCGTGCTCGCCGGGCCGCGGGCCCATCCAGTACTGCTCGTTTTCCGGCGCGCAGAACGTTTCGCTGTTCGTCGGGTCCAGGTACCGCAGCTGGTACCAGCAGGAGCCGGCCCAGTTCGGCATCGTGTTGATGTCACGGCGGTAGGTCTTCGGGCCGTCACCCAGGTCCAGCTCGACCTCGACCCAGTCGGTCGCGCGGGCCAGCGGGGACGACGGCATCGAGTCGCGGTCCTCGGGGTCGAACGTCACCGGCGAGTAGTCGGCGACCTCGGGCAGCTCGATCGGCAGCATCGACTCGGGCACGGCGTGGACTTCGCCGTCTTCGTCGTAGACGACCGGGAACGGCTCGCCCCAGTAGCGCTGGCGCGAGAACAGCCAGTCGCGCAGCTTGAACTGCACGGTGCCGACGCCGGTGCCGTCTTCGGCCAGCTTCTCGATGATCGTCTTCTTGGCCTCGGCGACGTCCATGCCGTCCAGGAAGCCGGAGTTGATCGCCGGGCCGTCACCGGTGAACGCCTTGCCGTCGAAGCCTTCCGACGGCTGCACGGTCCGGATGATCTCCAGCCCGAACTTCTCGGCGAACTCCCAGTCGCGGACGTCCTGGCCCGGCACGGCCATGATCGCGCCGGTGCCGTACCCCATCAGCACGTAGTCGGCGACGAAGATCGGGATCTCCTTGCCGTTCACCGGGTTCGTCGCGTACGCGCCGGTGAAGACGCCGGTCTTCTCCTTGTTCTCCTGCCGGTCCAGCTCGGACTTCCGCGACGCCGCGACGCGGTACTCCTTGATGGCCTCGGCGGGGGTCGCCGCGCCACCGGTCCAGCGCTCGTCGGCCTCCGCCGGCCACGCGGGCGTGGTCAGCTCGTCGACCAGCGGGTGTTCCGGCGCCAGCACCATGTACGTCGCGCCGAACAGGGTGTCCGGCCGGGTCGTGAAGACCTCGATGCCGTGGTCAGCCGACTTGAACGTGACGCGGGCGCCGTGCGAGCGGCCGATCCAGTTCCGCTGCATGGACTTGACCTTCTCGGGCCAGTCCAGCAGGTCCAGGTCGTCGACCAGGCGATCGGCGTACGCGGTGATCCGCATCATCCACTGGCGCAGGTTGCGGCGGAAGACGGGGAAGTTGCCGCGCTCGCTGCGGCCCTCGGAGGTGACCTCTTCGTTGGACAGCACCGTGCCCAGGCCCGGGCACCAGTTGACCGGCGCCTCGGAGATGTAGACCAGGCGGTGGTCGTCGATGACCGTCTTGCGCTCGGCGGCGCTCAGCGACGCCCAGTCCTTGTTTCCGGGCACCGCACGCGAGCCGTCGGCGAACGCGGCCTCCAGCTCGGCGATCGGGCGCGCCTTGCCCGCGTCGGTGTCGTACCAGGAGTTGAAGATCTGCAGGAAGATCCACTGGGTCCAGCGGTAGTAGTTCGGGTCGATCGTGGAGATGCGACGGCGTTCGTCGTGACCCAGGCCCAGGCGCCGGATCTGGCGCAGGTACGTCTGGATGTTCTCCTCGGTCGTCTTGCGCGGGTGCTGCCCGGTCTGGACCGCGTACTGCTCGGCGGGCAGGCCGAACGCGTCGAAGCCCATCGTGTGCAGCACGTTGCGCCCGATCATCCGGTGGTACCGGGCGAAGACGTCGGTGCTGATGAAGCCCAGCGGGTGCCCGACGTGCAGGCCGGAGCCCGACGGGTACGGGAACATGTCCTGGACGAACAGCTTGTCGCTGGGCACCGGCTGCCCCTCGACCGCGAGTGGCCCGACCGGGTTCGGCGCGTGAAAGGTGCCCTGGTCGGCCCAGTGGTCCTGCCAGCGCTGCTCGATCTGGCCGGCCAGCGCGGCCGTGTAGCGGTGCGCCGGGACGTCGGTCCCAGTTGACTCGGTCATCGCCGTCTTCCTTCGCGTATCGAGCTACTCCAGAAACAACTCGACCCCTCAGCCACCAGGGCATGAGGGGTCGCCGCGCCGGCCGGGCCGGACCCGGTCAGCGCGGCAGGCTAAGGAGCAGCCGAGCCGTGTTCATACCTTCATCGTAACTTGCTGGTCAAAGCCGTTCGGAGGGGACCGCCACTGCCGCGAACTGCGTGACCTGGGTGGCCGCGAAGTTGTTGTCGCTGACGATGACCAGGCTGCGCTCGCCGTTCGGCAGCTTCGGGCCCCAGGTCATGCCCTCGAGGTTGTCCACAGTGGACAGGCCGAGGTCGGCGGCGTCGAACAGCAGGCGCTTCTTGACCGGCTTGACGTGCTGGGCGTCGGCCAGGGACTTGACGTTCAGGATGTTCGTCGCGCCCTTGGTGTCGATCTCGTAGACGCGCACCTTGTTGCCGACGCCGGTGACGAACGAGCGTTCCATCATCAGGTACTTCGTCGGGTCGGCCTGGTCGACGGCCAGCATCGAGGAGACGCCGGTCGTGGCGAACGCGCCGGCGGGCACCGGTGCCGCGAAAATCGGCTCCTGCTGGTAGGCGTACTGCGCCAGCACCGGGCCGTAGCGGCCCTGCAGCGTGATCCGCGAGACGCCGCGCGTGGTGAGCGTCGACTCCGGGCCGTCCTGCAGCAGCGGGCCCTCGTCCTCGCTGGCGATCAGCGCGCCGAAGCCGGCGAAGGTGAGGCCTTCGAGGACCAGGTTCTGCCGCGGGCCGGTCGTCGGCGTCATCTTCTCGTTGGCGGGGATCGGCAGGTCGCGGACGTACTTCCCGTCGCGGCGCGCCTCGCGGATCGACGGGTCGATCAGCGTCGTCGCCGTGCGCTCGCCCTCCTGCGACCAGTAGTAGCCCCCGGTCCACGGGTCGACGCGCAGCTCTTCGGGGTCGATCGTCTGCTCGTTCTGCGGCTTCGTGGGGTCGTTCTGCGCGAGCGGCGGGTACGGCGTGCCGTCCGGGCGCAGGAACGGCTTCGTGCCGGTGAAGGTGACCGGGCCGACGCCCTTCGCGGACACCGGGAACGTCGCGGTGTAGAAGCGGGCGGGGTTGATCGCCGAGCGGTCGTCGCAGATCAGCGCGTACCCGCCGGTCCGCGGGTCGTAGTCGATGCTGGAGAGGCCGCCGACCGTCGTGCCCTGGAACTGCAGGGCGTTCGGGACGATCTGCCCGCCGAGCAGCCGGACGGGCCGCTGGTGACGCTCGGTGGCTTCCGCCGGCGCCGCGGCGAGAATTCCCCCGATCAGACCAAGGGCCAACACTGTGGGCAGTACACGTCGTGACATGGCCTGTAGCACAGTCGACCAGGGTATCCGGCAGGTTGCCGGGACGTCACGCTTATCCTTGAGCCGTGTTCGCTATCGCGCTGGTTCCGGTCGTGCTGGGTCTGCTCGTCGGTTTTGGTGGGTTCCTCGGTTTCCGCGAGCGCTTGACGCGCGAAGGCGGCACCGGCGTGCGCACGCAGGCCGCGTTGCGCAGTGAGGAAGCGTTCAAGCTGGCCAACCGCGTCGCGGGGCTGCCGACCATGGCCGGCGGCGCGATCTCCGTGCTCACCGGGCTGGCCGGGCTCGCGATGCCGACGACCGCCGGGCTGGTTTCCGCCGCGGTCGCCGGGGTGCTCGCCATGCTCGTGCTGGTCATGGGCGGTGGGGTGCTCGGCAACCGGGCCGCGCTGACCGTGCCCGCCCCGGCTCCGGCGGCGCCCGCCGGCTGCAGCGGCTGCGCGTGCGGCGCCGGCGGCTGCGGGGTCTTCAAGAAGGAAGACGCCTAGTTCCGCTGCAGGTCACCCGGGTGGGTGGCCAGCAACGCGATCGGGACACCCTGGCGACGCAGCACCTGGCTCCACAGGTCGCCGTTCGGCGAGGCCAGGATGTCGCTCGGCAGCGCGGGGACGATGACCCAGTCGTCCCGCTCGATCTCGCTCGCCAGCTGCCCCGAGTCCCAGCCCGCGTAGCCGGCGAAGACGCGTACGCCACGCACCTTCGGCACGAGCACTTCCGGATCGGTGTCCAGGTCGACCAGCGCGACCGGCCCGCGGACCGCGATGACACCCGGCACGCTCGCCGCCGTCTCGCCGGTGCGCAGCGCGGCCAGGCACAGCGCCGTCTTCTTCTCGACCGGCCCGCCGACGAACACCGCCTGCGGCTCGGCGACGTGCCCGCCCCAGTTGGGCAGCACGTCGTGCACGGCGACGTCACTCGGCCGGTTGAGGACCACGCCGAGCGTGCCCTCGTCGCGGTGGTCGATGACGAACACGACGGTCCGCCGGAAGTTGGGGTCGACCATCGTGGGGGCGGCGACCAGGAGCGTTCCCGGTTCAACCTCGGCGTCCGCTGGCACGCGACCCATGATCTCACTCCTGGCCCGGCGAATTACTTCGGCTCGGGAACAATCGCCCCACCCGCCTCGTTTGAAACACTGGTCGGCGCACTCCGTGTCCCCCGGGCTCACTGAAGAACCGCCTTTGTGGAATACCGTCCGGCTGGAGCCACACTGCGCATAGCCGCCGAGAGGCGACCTCAGTGCGTCGACCACCTACTCTTGGCCTGTGACGACCAGCGCCGGTGTGGCGACGCGAAAAGGCCCCCGGGAGCTGCTCAAGGACCCGGACTTCCGCCGTCTTCTCTTCACCCGCTTCGCGGCGAGCTGGGGAGACGGCGTCTTCCGCGCCGGTCTCGCCGGCGCCGTGCTGTTCAACCCCGAGCGTGCCGCCGACCCGCTCGCGATCGCCGGCGGGTTCGCCGCACTGCTGCTGCCGTACTCGGTTGTCGGCCCCTTCGCCGGTGCGCTCCTCGATCGCTGGGACCGCCGGAAGGTCCTCATCTTCGCGAACCTCCTGCGCGGGCTCGCAATCGTTTGCGCGGCTGCCGCCGTCGGCTTCGGATTCGGTGGAATCGGCCTGTTTTCGCTGGCCCTGGCCGCGGAGGGCATCAGCCGCTTCATCGGGTCTGGGCTCTCGGCGTCGCTGCCGCACGTCGTGGCGGAAGAGAGCGTCGTGACGGCGAACGCCTTCGCCACCACGCTCGGCTCGGTGGTCGCCGTCATCGGCGGCGGCTGCGCGATCGGCCTTCGCGCGCTTTTCGGCAGCAACGACGTCGGCTCGGCCGAGACCACGGCGTTCGCCGTGATCGGCACCCTGGTGTCGGCGTTCCTCGCGCGCGGTTTCGCGCGGGGCGTGCTCGGGCCCACGGTTGTCGACGAGCCGCCGAACCCCGTGCTGGCCGTCGCGCGCGGGCTGGCCGACGGCGCGAAGCACGCCTGGCGCGCGCCGAGCGTCACGGCCGGGTTCGTCGCGCTGTTCGCGCACCGAGCGTCGTTCGGGGTCTCGCTGCTGGTCACCGTGCTGCTGATGCGCAACTACTTCACCGACCACGGGCTCTTCCGCGCCGGCCTGCCCGGGCTCGGGCAGATGGCCGCGCTCGCCGGGGCCGGCCTGCTGCTCGCCGGGTTGCTGACCGCGCGGCTGATCCGGAAGTTCGGCCGGCTGCGCGCGGTGCTCGGTTCCCTGCTGCTCGCGGCGATCGCCCAGTCCGCGTTCGGCCTGCCGATGCTGCTGCCGCTCGCGCTCCTCGCGTCGTTCGTCATCACCGGGGCCGGGCAGGTGCTGAAGCTCTGTGTCGATTCGTCGATCCAGCTCGACGTCGCCGACGAAGCCCGCGGGCGGGTGTTCGCGCTGTACGACACGCTGTTCAACATCACGCAGGTGGCGGCGGTTTCGCTGGGCGCGCTGGTGGTGCCGGCCGACGGCCGCTCGCCGGGCCTGCTGATCGCCGCGACCGCCTGCTACCTCGTCGGCGGGGCCGGGTACCTGGTCGCCCGGCGGCGCACGATTCGCTGAGGCAAACCGCCGAACCGGTCACGGGCACTGCTCCATTGGCATTAGGGTGACGGCAAGTCATTAGTAGGTTCGAGGGACACCGGGGGCACCTGTGACCACCGCGGGCGACGACCGTGCACGGCTCGAAGCACGCAATGCCGCGATGAAGGACCAGATGGACACCCTGCTGGAGAACTTCGAACGGCAGACCGCCCAGCTGCGGGACGCCCAGGCCGCGGCCGCCGAGACCAGTGCCCACGTGACGTCCCCCGACGGCCTGGTCCGCGCCACCATCGACGCCGGCGCCAACCTCACGAAGCTCGAGTTCTCGCCGAACGCGTTCGAGCGCACGACCCCCGCCCAGCTCGCGAACACCGTCCAGACGGTGGTGCGGCAGGGAACCCTGCAGGTCAAGCAGAAGATCGCGGACCTGATGGCGCCGATCACCGAAGGCCTGCCCGACCTCGCCGACCTCGTCGAGGGCGCGCCGTCGCTGGCCGGGCTGGTGCCGCCGATCCCGGAGTTCGTCGAGGAGCCGGTCGAGGCGCCGCGGCCGGAGTCGTTCGAGGACGGCGGGTCGATCATGCGCAACGAGCAGGCGCCGCCGCCGATGCCCGCCCCGAAGCCCGCGCCCAAGCGCGTCCGGCCGCCGCGTGACGAGGACGAGGAGCCGCCGGCGTCTTGGATGACGAGGGGCGACTGATGCCGGACGGGGGTTCCGGCTTCACCGCGGAACCGGACGCGGTGCTGCGCGCCTCGAACGGCCTGGTCACCGCCGCGGACGGCCTCGACAACGCGCTGAAGACGTTGCAGGGCGCCCTCGCCGCGCAGGGCGAGTGCTGGGGCGGCGACGACTCCGGCAAGGAGTTCGCGAAGGACTACGTGCCCGGCTCGCAGGGCGCCGTCGAAGGGTTCACCAACCTCGTGCAGGGGTTGCGGGGGATGCAGCAGAACGTCGCGCAGTCGATGAAGGCGCTGTCGGGCGCCGACGAGGACGTGACGTCCCAGTTGAGCAAGGGGCAATGACGCGTGGGTATGGAGATGCCCGACGCGGTCAAGTGGCTGCTGCCGATCGTCGTCGGGGAAAGCTGGCCCGAAGGCGACGAAACCAAGCTGCGCTTGTTGAGGGACGCCTGGCACACGGCGTCGTCGGCGATCGCCCCGGCGTCGGAGACGGGCAACCAGGCGGCGGGCGGCATCCGCGACAACTGGACCGGTGACGGCGCCGACGCGTTCGTCGAGCAGTGGAAGAAGTTCGTCGAGGGCGACGAGGCGTACTTCAAGCAGCTCGCCGACGCGACGAAGGCCCTCGGGGATTCGTGCGACCAGACGGCCCTGGACGTCGAGTACACGAAGTACATGATCATCATCTCGCTGATCGTGCTGGCCGCCCAGATCGCGGCGATGATCGCAGCGGCCGCGGTGACGTTCGGCGGCTCGACGGCCGGCATCGCGCCGGCCCAGATCGCGACGCGGATGACCGTGCAGATGCTGTTCCGGCAGCTGCTCGAGAAGCTGGCGCAGCAGGGGTTCAAGCAGGTCGCGAAGGAGCTGCTGGAGAAGCTGCTCAAGCAGGGCCTGAAGAAGATCGGCATGGAGGTCCTCAAGAACGAGGCCATCAACCTGGGGATGGACGCGGGGATCCAGGGCCTGCAGATGGCGAAGGGGGATCGTCAGAGCTGGGACTGGTCGAAGACGTCGGACTCGGCGATCTCGGGCGCGGTCGGCGGAGTGGTCGGCGCGGGGAGTGGAGCGATCGGGCGCGGGGCGACCGAGGGGCTTTCGCACAGCGCCGGCGGTCAGATCGCGGACGCCGCCATGAGGGCTGGGGCTCGGGGCGCGGTTGAGGGGGTTGCGCAGACTGTCGGGCAGGCGGCGGTTACCGGGGATTTGGGGTCGCTGACTGCGGAGCAGTTGTTGACCGGGGCGTCGAGTGGGGCGGTCGGTGGGGCCGTTGATGGCGCCAAGGCGGAGATGCATTCGGTTCATGAGGCGAACATTCCGCGGGCGGGGTCGGATGGGGGCGGTGGTTCGGACTCGGGTTCTGGCTCGGACTCCGGCTCGGGGGATTCCGGCGACTCGGGGGCTCGCTCTGGTTCGGCGGACTCCGGCGACTCGAGTTCTCGCTCTGGCTCTGGCTCGGCGGACTCCGGGGAGGCCGGGCGGGGTTCGGACTCCGGCTCGGGGGACTCGCGGGACTCTGGGGAGTCGCGGCGGGGTTCGGGCGAGGAGTCGGGGGCGTCGTCGGAGCCCGAGTCGCGGCGGGAGCCGTCGCCGGAACCGGAGTCGCGGCAGTCGTCGGAGCCGGAGCCACAGGCGTCTTCGGAACCGGAGTCGCGGACTGCGTCGGAACCCGAGTCACGCGGTGAAGAGCCGAGTCATGCTTCGGCGGATTCCGAGCCGGAGACCCGGCGGGAACCCGAGCGCGCGGAGCAACAGTCCGCCGAGCCACGGGCGGCGGACCAGCCGACCCCGGAATCGTCCAGGGCGGACCAGGCTCCGGAACGCGAATCCGTCGAGGCACGGCACGCGGCGGACCAGCCGCCGACTCCGGAATCGCCTGGCCCGCAGCACGCGGCCGAGCCGCAGGGTCCGGAACGCCAGTCCGTCGACGCTCGGCCCGCGGCAGACCAGCCGCAGGCGCCGGGGGCGTCGGCGGACCAGCCGCCTGCGCCACGGCCGAGCTCTGAGCAGCAAGCTGTCGCACAAGCGCCCCGCGCTGAGGGGGCACCATCCTCGAGCCAGCCGACGGGCGGCGGAATGCCGAGCACCGGAGGGCACAGCTCCTCGCCGAGCGGCGGCTACGGCATGGCTCCGCCGTCGTTCGGCCCGGAGCAGGGGCGGCAGAGTGGTGGCCGTCCGCAGGACACGGTCGGCGCGGCGGGCTTCACCGGCGGAACCCAGCCGTTCGCGGAGGCGGGCCAGTTCCAGAACGGTCCGTCGACACCGCAGACCCCACCACCGGCCGGATTCACACCACCGCCGCCTCCTCCCGCCGGAATGCCGAGCACGGGCGGCGGCGCGGGTCCGCGATCACCCCAGCAGCCAATCCCCCCACGCGGAGGCCAGCCCCCGCACGACCCGCGCCGTATGCCCCCAGCAAGCGGCAGCGCGCAGCCGCAGACCGGCCGGCCGCCGGGCGGGCAGCCGTTCGCGCGGCCGGGCGAGCATCGGCCCGCCACGAATGGCGGGCAACCTCCGGTGCATCCGAACGGTCAGCCCCCGTCACCGCAGAACGGCCAGCCGCCCCGACGCCCAGGCGGCCAGCCACCGGCACCCCAGGGCGGACAGTTCCCCACGCGACCGAGCGGCCAGCCAATGGCGGGCGGCGGTCCCGTGCACCCCGGCGGCCAGCCCGCGACGGCACTTGGCGGCCCGTCGTCGCGGCCCGGTGGGCAACCGCCGGCACCGCAAGCTGGGCAACCACCGGCCCGACCGGGCGAACAACGACCCGGAGCGCAACCACCGCAGGCCGGACAACCGCCGACTCGGCCCGGTGAACAACGGCCGGGTGGGCAACCGCCGGTCGGACAGCGACCCGGAGGACAACAGCCAGCACCGCAGGCCGGGCAACTGCCTACCCGACCAGGCGAACAGCGGCCCGCCGGGCAACCGCCGGCACCGCAAGGCGGACAACCGCCGACTCGGCCGAGCGATCAGCGGCCCGGCGGTGAACCGTCGGCACCGCAGAACGGGCAACCACCCACTCGGCCAGGCGAACAACGACCCGGCGGACAGCCGCCGGGGCCGCAAGGCGGACAACCGCCGACTCGGCCGGGTGAGCAGCGGCCCGGCGGACAGCCGCCGGCGCCGCAAGGTGGGTGGTCGGGTGGGCCACCGCCGATGGTACCGCCACCGCAGGGTGGGATGGCGCCGCATGATCCGCGGCGGATGCCGTCGGGGCCGCCGCAAGGTGGGCCTCGGCCTCCGATGCCTGGTGGGCAGCGACCGGCTGGGTATCCGAGTCAGCCGCGTGGACCCCAGGGTCCCGGGGGACGGCCGCCGATGCCGCCTCCGCCCGGGGGACGGCCGGCGCACGATCCGCGGGTGGGGCCGTCTTGGCCGGGTGGGCCGCCGCAGGTGCCGCCGCCGCGGTTCGGGTCGCCGCAGGAGAACCTGCCGGGCCGGCCCTTTGACCAGCCGCGGCCGGTGGAGCGTGCGCCGGAACAGCCGGCGGTGCAGCGACCGTTCGAGCAGCCGCCTGTGGAACGGCCGGTCGCCGAGCAGCGGCCCGCGGCCGAGCTTGCCCCGCCGCAAGACCGGCCGACGACCGAGCAACGCCCGGCTGCCGAGCGCCCCGTGCAGGAGCCTGCGGGCGAGCACGCGCAACCGCCAGCCGCCGAGCAGTCGGCGCCGGAACGTCCGGCGGCACAGGGCGCAGCAGGGCATGCCCCTGGGCAGGAACGGCCGGTCGAGCATGGCCCCGTCGGCGAGCGCCCGGCGGAGCCGGGCTCGCCTTCGGTCGAGCGCGCACCGGGGCAAGAGCCGCCCGTGGTGGGGCCGACGGGTGACCAAGCGGTGCCGCGTGAACAACCCGCTGGTTCGCAGCCCGCGGCCGAGCCGGGCTCGCTCGGAGACGGACAGCCGGCGCCGGTGCGCGGGGACGGTTCGGCACAAGGCGAGTCCGTGCCCGCGGCCGAGCACCAGCGACTTGACGAACCAGCGCCCGCGAACGGGCAACAGCCGACGCATGAGCAGCCCGCCGGGCCGACGCCTGCAGACGAAAAGCCGCGCGAACAGGCGCCAGGCGATGAGCAGCCCGCCGAGCAAACGCCTGAGCACGAGCAGGCCGCTGAGCCGACGTCCGGGGACCAGGGACCCGACGAGCCGCTCAGCTCCGACCACCCCGATGCCCAGGCACCCGAACACCCAGCCGACTACGGGCAGCCCGAGCACGACGCGCCTCACGAGCCCTACCTGACCGACGAGCACTTCCGCACCGATGACCCCGCCGGGGCTCGGCGGATCGAGGACACCTTCATGGACTCCGGGCGCCAGAGCCCGGAGACCGGCGAATGGCGTCACGAGCAGGTCCGGCGCGAAGCGCTCGCCAAGCGCGACGACTTCCATCCCGGCATGTCCGACGACGGCGCCTTCGCCGTCCACGCCTACACGCGCCAGGAGATGGTCGGGCCGCTCAATCACGCTTTGCGGTTCGGGGGGCCTGAACTCCGTGAGCTCGCTCCGCAGGCCGGGGCGCTTGTTTCCGGGCTCAACGAGCTGCCGCCGCATGTCGGGGTCGTTTCGCGGCGGATCGACTTCCATGGGGACCCTGCTCGGCTGCAGGCCTTCCTCGGGCGCTTCCACCAGGACGCGCACATCACCGAACCGTCGTTCCTCAGCTCGTCGAAGGTCGACGCGGAGCATCCGCGCAGCACCTTCGCCGGTGAGGTCGAGATGCGGATCCAGTCCAAGACCGGCCGGGACGTCGAGTCCATGGCCAGCATCGGGCACGAGCGCGAAGTCCTCTTCAAGGCCGGGTCGCAGTTCGAGATCACCGGTGTCGAGAAGGGTCCGGGGCATCCCGACAACCCGAACCGCAAGCCCGGCGAGCCGCAGTGGATCGTGCATGCCGAGGAGATCGCGCCCGGGGATCCGCGGCACCTCGGTGAGGCCGATGCGCGCCAGGCCATCGAGGATCGGCGGGCTCAGGAGCGGGCCGACGAGGAACGCTTCCAGCGTGAGGCCGACGCCGAGCTCGAGCAGTTCTACGCCGAGCATCCCCACCTCAAGCCGACCGGGGACATGGCGAAGCTGCTCGGCGCCGATCCCGATTCCCTGCCTCCCGAGCGGCCCGCGCCGGCCACCGGGGAGCCTGCGGGTGGCTGGTCCCAGCTCGCCGAGCCGCTCGCGCCCGGCGGGACGCCCGTGTTGCACGCCGGGTCCGTCGAGACGTCGCAGCAGCACGCTCGCCTCGTCCGGGACGCCGTTCCCGAACTGGGCGCCGTCAACACCCGCAACCACTACGGCCCCGGCGCCCTCGAGAACGGCTTCCGCACCAACGCCGCCGAGTCGATGGTCGCCTTCGAGCGGCGGATGAACGGGGAGGACGTCAGCGCCGCTCCCTCGACCGGGCGGAGCGTCAGCGAACAGCTCGGCGGACCGTGGAACAGCCGCGACAGCCTCGCCGACGTCGCCCACGACCTGGGTGAACGTCCAGTCGGCGCGCGCTCGGCCGTCGCCTTCGAGCACGGCAACGGCGAGACGCAGCTGGTCGCCGGCGTCCACACCGAGCACGGGGTCGTTTTCGCCGATCCCGTCACCGGACGGCTCGCCGAGCTGCCGCCCGACGCCACCCACATCCACGAGCTGCCCCTCGGCGGGGACACCACGCCGGCCATCACCGACCGGCTCAACCCGGCGCCCGAGCACGTCCGGCACGACGAGGGTTACCTCTTCGACGACGCGCACCGCGCCACCCCGGCCGAGCACGAGAGCATCCGCCGGGCGGTCGGTGACGGTGACATCTACCAGCAGATCCACGACCGCGCCCTCGCCCGCCGCGACGCCGCGGGCCTGCACCTGACCGACGAAGGCGCCGTCGCGATCCACGGTTACACCCGCGGCGAGTACGCCTACGACGTCAACGAGGCCCTGCGCCGCGGCCCGGGCCACCCCGGCTTCGACCTCGCGCAGGAGAACACCCGCGCCATCACCGACGGCCTCAACCAGGTTCCGCGGACGTCCGGGGAGACCGTCCGCGGGTACGACGTCGGCGGGGATCCGCGGCTGGCCGAGCTCGTCGCCGGGCCCTACCGCCAGGGCGAGGTCGTCGTCGAGCCCGCGTTCTCCAGCGCCTCGATCAAGACCGGCGAGCTCTCGACCACGAAGTTCGGCGACGACGTCGAGCTGCACGTCCGCTCGGACAACCTCCGCGACATCTCGAAGCTCGCCGAGAACCCCGGCGAACGCGAGTCGCTGTCGCCGCCCGGGACGCAGCTGCTGGTGCACGACAAGCGGCTGGTGATCACCCCCGAAGGCCGCCGCAAGTGGATCATCGAGGCCGAGGAGATCGGCCCCGGCCACCCGCGGTACCTCGACCCCGAGGCCGCGCAGCGGAAGATGGCGGAGCGGCGCGCCGAGAACGACCACAACGCGGCGGAGTTCGAGCGCCGCAAGCAGGAGTCGATCGCCGAGCGCCTCGGCGGGCTCGGCGAGCCGCCGGCGCACCCGCAGCCGGAGCCGAAGTCCGTCAGCGACGCCCTCGACGGCCCGGCCGAGCCGCCGCTCGTGCCGGAGCCGGCGCCGGACTACTCGGGCCTGGCCCGCGCGACGAACCCGCCCGCCGAACCGGCCATCCACGCCGGCGCGGCGACGCCGGAGGAGCGCGCGGCCTACGTCCAGGACCGCCACCCGCACCTGCGTGACGTCAACCCGGGCTTCCGTGAGCCGGGCGCGCTCGAGAACGGCTTCGTCTCGAACTGCACCCGCGCCCCCGAGGCGTACTGGGACCGCCTGCACGGCGGGGACATGACGGCGGAGCCCGTCCTGCTCCACGAGATGGCCAGCCGCGGCACGCTCGAGCACATCGAGAGCCGGTTCGGCGAGACGTTCTCCGGCCGCGCGAGCTACGACGACGTCATCCGCGAGATGCGCGAGCGGCCGGTCGACCACCACGCCGTCGTCGCCGTGAAGTACGACGGCCCGGACGGTGTCGAGCACGGGCACGTCGCGATGGTCGTGCACACCCGGGACGGCGTCGCGTTCATCGACCCGCAGTCCGGTGACCTCATGCGCCTGCCGCACCCGCCGAAGGACATCCGGCTGCTGCACGTCGGGACGCCGGACACTGAGCACGTCCGGACCGAGCACGCGGAGACCGGCGGGACGCACGGCGGTTACGGCATGACCGAACCGGACGCGGGCTTCCTCGGCCGTGAAGACCTGCAGGCCGCGCTGGCCCACCCGGACCTGGCCAACGCGCGTGTCGAGGCGAAGGACGCGCTCGGCCACGCCCACGACCTCGGCCCGCTGCGGGACTACCTCGAGGCCCAGCTGCCGCGGCATCCCGAGCTGGTCCGGCTGCTGAGCGACGAGGCCAACGCCTACATCGCCGACTCGCTGGCGAAGCGGCCGCTCGCGCTGGGCAACCTGCTCGCGCACGACGAGGCCGTGCGGATCTTCCAGGACTCCCTGCACGACGTCGAGGCGCAGCGGGAGCACGGCACCATGCCGGAGGCGATCCCGGACGAGCCCCAGCGCCTGGACCTGGGCGAAACCGAGCTGCGGCTCTCCGCGGAGGCGACCGCGGACAACGACCGGTACGAGGACGCCGACCGCCGTCAGCCGCACTACCCGGCGGAGCACCTGGGCAACCGGGCGGAGTTCGAGCGGTACCTCGACCACGTCTACACGCGCGCCGAGGTCGCGATGCAGAAGCTGCGCGAGGTCGTGCCGGACATCGCCGCCGAGACCGAAGGCGAGCCGGACCTGCGCAAGACGCTCAAGGGCCGCGGCCGGGCCGAGGACAAGATCGAGTCGAACTACGGCGGTGACCCGTCGCGGCTGACCGACATCGCGGGCGGCATCGTCCGGTTCGAGAAGATCGAGATGCTCTACGCCGCGCTGGAGAAGATCCGGGCGCGCGACGACATCGAGATCGTCGAGTTCGAGGACCGGTTCGTGAAACCCCAGCCCGCCGGCTACAGCGACCTACAGATGAAGGTCCGGATCGACGGGCACGTCGCCGAGTTCCGGCTGCACCTCAAGGCCGTCGACGCGGTGTCGGCCTACGACCACTCGCTCTACGAGGTGCGCCGGGACATCAAGGCGCGCGCCGTCGACGAGGGTCCCGGCCCGGACCCGGTGACGAACAAGAAGCGGGCCAGGCCGTACACCCCCGAGGAGCAAGCCCTGATCAACGCCCTGCTGAAGCGGGAGCGGGAGAAGTTCTGGGAAGCGCTGAACAAGAGGCCGGAGTCATGACGATCGAGACGCCGGCGTACTTCCGGCACCACGACAGCCCGTACCGGCTGGACACCACGGCGGACGGCGAGCTGACCGGGCACATCCTGGACTGGCGGACCGGGCGGTTCGTCGAGGACAACCTCAAGATCGACGACGTGCTGTTCGCGCGCGAGGGGGACATCGGGCCGCTGACCGAGCAGCAGTTCGTCGTCCGGACCGAGGACCTGCGCCGTGAATACCTGCGAGGCGGCGGAGCGCTCTTCGCGCTCTACGACACGATCTCCGCGCTGCACTCGGTGGCCCGGGAAGAGGGCCGGCCGCTGAGCCGCGAGGAGGCCGCGCTCAAGGTTTCGCTGTACCGGCGGACCTTCAAGATGTGGGAGGACGAGTTCGCCCGCCGCGACGCCGGCGAAGCCCCGACCTTCAGCTACACCTCGACGTTGGCGCGATGATTCACGTGGAACAACGACTTTCGCCCGAAGAGCAGCGCACCCTCCTGGTGCAGCTGGGAAAGCTCGTCCGCGAGCACCGGGCCGACACCACCGGGCCCGCCGCCGTCGACTTCCGGCAGGTCGGCGGGCACAGCGAGCTCGACGGCCACAACGCGACGACGTCCGCCGCGATCGCCGAGCTGTTCACCGAGCTGCGCAAGGGGATGTACGCCGAGGGCCGCGGCACCTGGCTGCAGGCGCGGTTCACGCTCACCCCGGACGGCACCTTCGACTTCGACTTCGCGCTCGACGACGATCCGGTGTGGACGGACTCGCCGCCGTCGGCCGCCTACCCGGCGGAGCTCGCCGAGTTCCCGCGCGCCGAGGAGCACGTCCCGGACTGGTGGCGGCTGCGCGCGCAGCTGCCGCTCGGGGTGGTGTTCCGGCACGCCGAGCCCGGCGGCCCGGACGTCGAGCGGCCGCCGCTGACCGACACCGAGGCGCCGCTGGTGCTGCAGTACCTCGAGCGCGAGGCCGTCGTGCACGAAGACGGCGATGAGCGCTTCCACACCGACGGCGCCTGGATCTGGCCGTCGACAGTGGCCGACCAGCTTGCCGAGCAGGGCATCCCGCCCGAGCCGGACCTCGTCGCGCACATCCGCCGGCACCACTTCCAGCCGCCGTACGTCGAGCCGCTGGTCCGCCGGACCGCCGAGGCCGACCTGCTGGGTCAGCCGCGGCCGAAGCCGAGCCGCGCCGACGTCAAGAAGACGAGCGGGGACGTCGTCGCGGAGCTGGAGACCACCCCGGACCCGCGGCTCGGCGACGAGGAGCTGCTGATCGTCCTGGTCCAGCGGCTCGGCGAGCACGGCGTCTGGCCGGAGGCCTACCGCGTCGGCGACCGCGCGGACGGCACCTGGTGCCTCAACTTCACACCCGACGGCTGGGAGGTCGCCGCCCACATCGGCGGGAAGCCCCGCGAGCCGAAGTACTTCGAGCGCCTCGAAGACGCCGCCCAGCAGCTGCTCGGCGCGTTGCTGCTGCACCCCGCCCGGATGACCGCCGGCCACGAAACGCCCTTGGAAACCGCCAAGGAGCTCGACGACTGGCCGGTCCACCCGGCGCCGGGTGAGCCTCCCCTCACCCTGCTCCGCAACAAGCGCATCACCCGGCTGGTGGCAGGTACGGTCGTCCTGCGCTTCGGCGAGGAACCCGGCAACCTCGTCCACCACGGGGAGGTACGGTTCGCCACGACGTCGCTGCCGCTGGAACGCGAGCGGGAGCGGCGGAGCTACCGGCTGAGACGCCCGCTGCACGTGATCACCGGCATCACGGTCCCGTGGGCGAACCTGCCCGGTGGTGCGGTGGCCTTCGTGCTGCCGAAGACGATCGCCGAGCACGAGTCCGACGGAAGCCTGGAGAGGATCGAGTAGGTGGAAGCGGCGGAAGCGATTGCCAAGGTCGGCCAGTGGCTGCGCGCGGTGCACGGTCCGGACGTCTCCGGTCCCGCCGGGCTCCGGGTGGACACCGAGAAGGTGCTGCGCATCCCCGAGGGCTGGTCGGTGCCCTACAACACCATCGCGTTCCTCGACGAGGGACGGCCGGAGAAGGAGATCTTCCCGCCGCCGTCGGTCGTCGTCCGCGAGCCGGACGGCGAGCTGCGGCAGGCGCACCCGCACCCCGGCGGCCTGTCGGTGCCGGTGGCGTTCCCCGGCCAGGAGAACTGGCGCGAGGTCGTCGACCCCGAGTACGTGAAGGCCGGGCTCGGTGAGCTGGGCGTGCCGCTGCAGGCCGTCGCGGGCTGGGTGAAGGTCGACGCCGAGGGCAACCAGACCGGCGAAGAACGCGAGAACCCCGAGTACAAGGCCGGGCCGATCCGCCGCGGTTACCCGAAGCCCGAGAACACGCTCGAGACGCTGCTGTCGTTCGCCAGCGTCGGCTGGCTGACGCGGGAGCTGCTGCTCATCGGGCTGATCCGGTGCGAGGTGTTCATCCCGCTCGACCTGGAGACCGGCAAGACCGACCGGTTCTACTTCGCCGAGGAGCGCAACGAGCTCAAGGTGTTCAGCTCGACCCGGCACCTGCCCTCGCGCGAGCACGGCTGGTGGAAGGTCGACGTCGCGACGCTGGCCGAGTTCGAGCACCCGCCCAACCTGGTGATCAACGGCGGCCCGACGACCATCGAGGACGTCTCCAGCGGCGAGCTCGCCGAGATCGTCAAGCGGTTCCCGCGGCACGAACCGCGCATCGACGTGCACGGCCGCTGCCCGGAGGCCGAGGAGGACCTGATCCGCGTCGCCGCCGACACCGCGTCGCGGATGGGACTGCCGGACCCGGTGAAGCCGCCGCTCCTGGCGGCCGAGAAGGCCCGGCGGCGCGGCTACGAGCTGACCGCCGAGGAGTGCGCGAAGACCGTGCTCGGCGAGTCCTGGCTCAAGCGGATGGACATGCCGGAGCCGCCGCGCAGCAAGCCCAACGACCTGCGCGCGAACGGCCTCGCGCCGACGTACGACAACGCCGGGCGCGCGGTGCCGCGCCTCGACACGTTCGGCAAGTACTTCGAGCGGGACCTCGACGGCTTCCGCTACGGCTGGCAGCGCGTCACGGGCGCGTACGTCGGCTTCGCCCTCGGCGAAGCGCTCGGCGCCGCGGTCGACCGGATGCCGCTCCACGACATCCACGCGAAGTGGGGCATCGAGGGTGTCACCGACCTGATCCCGGCGTTCGACCAGCCGGGCCGGATCGGTTCGCTGACGCAGCGGCTGCTGTTCTACACCGAGGCCGTCATCCGCAGCCCGCACCGCGAACAGCCGGAGTCGCGCGAAGCCGAGCAGCTCTTCCCCGACGTCGTCCGCGGGTCGTTGCAGCGCTGGCTGCGCACCCAGGGCGCACCGCTGGACGACCCGGACGGCTGGTTGGTGCAGGTCACCGACCTGCACGCCCGGCGGGACGCCGACGACGCCGAGCTGAACGCCTACCACCAGCTCGCGACCGGCGCCGCGGGCGCGGTGACGATGGCCGGCCCGGCCGCGCTGATCCCCGCGCTGCCCGCCGCGCTGACCATGGCCGGGCCCGGCAGCGGCTTCAGCGGCGGCGCGCGCCAGGCCGCGCGCGATCTCGCCGGCGTCACCCACCCCGGCGAGGCGGACCTGGCCGCCACGACCTACCTGACCTGGCTGTTCGAGCACGCGCTGACCAAGGACGCGTTCAGCTTCCCGATCTGGAACCTCAGCCGCGAGGTGCTCAACCCGGACAACCAGTACCAGCAGGGCCCGGAGTGGACGGCGATCAAGGACATGGTCGCCGAGTCCGTGCCGTTCTTCGGCGAGCACGGGCTGCCCGACCTGCGGATGCCCGAGCTGATCGGCGACGGCAAGACGACGCTCTCGGTCCTCGGACGCGCTTTCGCCGCGTTGTCCGGCTTCGAGAACTACCCGGAGCAGGCGCTGCTTCGCGCCGTCAACCACTCCGGCCGCAGCGCGCTCACCGGCGCGCTGGCCGGGGCCCTGCTCGGCGCGCGCACCGGCATCCCCGGGCTGCCGCAGAAGTGGGTCGACCAGCTGGAGCTGCGGCACCTGGTGGAGAACGTCGCTTCGGACGCCTACTGGCACTTCGACCGGCATTCGGCGTTGAGCGCGCTGGGTGACCAGTGGATCGAGCGGTACCCGCGGCATTAGCCCGAGGATGGGGAGAATGACAGAAGAGGAAGCCGTCGCGCGGGTGCGGGAGTGGTTCCGCACCCGGCCCGACGGCGACCAGCTGCGGATCCGGCACACCGCGCGCCGTCCGGACGGCTGGAGCTTCACGGTCAACACGGCCGGTTACCTCGACGGCACCGACGTCGGCTCGGGGCTGTTCCCCAGCCCGGTGGCCGTCGTGCCGGACGACGGCGGCGAGATCACGCTCGACCTGGCCGCGATGGCCGGCCCGCGGCCGGACGTCGACCCGGAGTTCGACGAGAAGGCGTTCCCGCGGCTTGACGTCCCGGTGCGCGCGATCCGGGCCGGCGGGCAGTACACGCCGGGACCGGTCTGGCGGGGCTTCCCGGTGCCGTCGACCGACGTCGAGAAGCTCCTCAACTACCTGGGCGCGAACTGGATCAGCCGCGCCGACTTCGTGCGCGCGCTCCTGGACTGCGAAGTCCTCGTGCCGACCCCGGACGGCGAGCCCCTGGTCCGGCCGGTTCCCGGCACGAGCAGCCACGAGGTCATCGCCTACAGCTCGTCGGCGAAGGTGCCCGGGCGCTACCCACGCCGGTGGCGGATCGGCGTCCGCGAGCTGCTGCGCGACCGGCCGGGGACCGGGCTGACGCTCGACCCCGGCACCGGGCTGGTCCGCAGCCTCACCGCGGCCGAGCTGGCCGACCTCGGGGACGGCGAGCCGCACCCGAAGGTCGACGAGCCCGCGCCCGAAGCCGGCCCGGAGGTCGCCGAGGCACTGCCCGCGCTGGTCGCCGAGTTCGGCGTCGAGCCGCCCGACCTGCTGGAACGGCACCTGCGGTACGCGGCCGACCACGCCCGCGACTACCACTTCGAGCTGACCCCGGAGGAGTGCGTCCGGTACCTGCGCGGGTTCGCCTGGCAGTACCGCAACGGGGTCCGGCGCCGGGCCGGCCAGGAGCCGGAATGGCCCGCCGACCTGGGCACCGAGGGGCTGATCGCGCACGTCGACGAAGACGCGCGCCCGCGTCCGGTGCCGTGGACGTTCGGGAAGTTCTCCGCCTACGGCACCCTCGCCGCGCGCTTCGCGTGGCACCGGATCGTCGGCGCGTACGTCGGCTTCGCGATCGGTGACGCGCTGGGCGGCGGCGCCGACCCCGCCGGGCCGCTGCCGCTGGGCGGGCTGACGCGGCACCTGCTGTTCCACACCGACGTCGTGCTGCGCGGCCTGCCGCCGGTCCCGGACGGCGTGGTGCCGCCGCTGCCCGAGCCGGACCCGGACGGCTGGCTCGCCGTCGCGACCCGGCACGCGGGCCCCGCGCCCGCCGGCGCCTCCGCGCTGCTGGCCACGGCACTGGCCGCGACGCCGGCGAGTGCGGTCGCCCTCGCGGACGTCGACGGCGAGCAGTACGCGAAGGACGTCGCCCGTGCACTGACCGGCGATGACGCCGAAGGCGTCGAGCTGCTGGTGGCGCTGTTCCAGGCCCTGCTCACCCGGGACGCGTTCGCGCTGCCGGTGCACCTGAGGCTGCAGGAGATCGGCGGGGAGCTCGCGACGTCCGTGCTGGAGCTGCGCGAAGACCGCGAAGCCAACGACGTCGAGCAGCTGGAAAGCATCGGTGACGGCGAGAGCGTGCGGTCGGTGCTCGGCCGGGCGTTGTTCGCCGCGGCCAAGCGCGGTTACGACCCGTACGCGGCGATCACGCTCGCCGCGCGGTCCGGCCCGGTCGCGGGCGCGGTCGCCGGAGCGCTCGTCGGCGCGCGGCTCGGCGTGCCGGGCCTGCCCGCCGCGTGGGTCGCGGCGCTGCCCGACCTCGGCCTGCTCGACGACGTCGCGAGCGACGTCTTCTGGTACTTCAACCGCAACGGCCTCCAGACGGAGACCGCGGAGCACGCACGCTGGGAGCGCCGGTACCCGAGCGGCCGGTTCACCCCGAAACCGAAGGGACCGGGCTTGCGATCACGTCTCCGGGGCAGCCTGCTGGCCGGTGCGATCGGCGACGCGCTGGGCGCGAAGACGGAGTTCGACTCGATCGACCGGATCCGCGAAATCGCGGGCCCGGCCGGCATCACCGACTTCATCCCCGCGTACGGCGGCGTCGGCCGGATCACCGACGACACGCAGATGACGCTCTTCACGCTCGAAGCGCTGATCAGGGCGCACGCGCAGCAGCGGCGGACCGGTTCGGCCGACGTCGTGCACTCGCTGCAGCTGGCCTACCAGCGCTGGCTGCACACGCAGGGTGTCGCGTGGGACCGGGCGCGCGGGCCGCAGTCGGACGTCGAAGCGCCGGACGGCTGGCTGGTCACCCACCAGGACCTGTTCAGCCGCCGCGCGCCGGGCCTGACCTGCTTCGGCGAGCTCGAGGCGTACGGCCGCTCGGGCGTCCGGGGGACCATCGAACGTCCGGTGAACAACTCGAAGGGCTGCGGCGGCGTGATGCGCGCGGCGCCGGTCGCGCTGTGGTCCGACGACCTCGCCGAGGTGTTCCGGCTCGGCGCCGAAAGCGCGGCGCTGACCCACGGTCACCCGAGCGGGTATTTGTCCTCGGGCTGCTTCGCCGTGCTCGTCCACGGGCTGCTGCACGGGAAACCGCTGCTCGACGCCCTCGCGGCCGCGCGCGACGAGCTCGTGAAGCACCCGGGGCACGAAGAGCAGAGCGCGGCGCTCGACGCGGCTCTGGCGCTGGCGGAGCAAGGGCCGCCGACACCGGAGAAGCTCGAGTCACTCGGCCAGGGCAACGTCGGCGAGACGGCGTTGTCGATGTCCGTGTACGTCGCGCTGACCACCACGGACGCCGACACGGCGTTGCTCGCGGCGGTCAACCACAGCGGGGACAGCGACTCGACCGGCTCGGTCTGCGGCAACCTCGTCGGCGCGATGTACGGCGAGGAAGCGCTGCGGGCCGGCTGGCTCGAGCAGCTGGAGCTCCGCGATGTCATCGTCGGCCTGGCGGACGACGCGCTCACCGAGTTCGGCCCGGATGCGCCGGGTGATGACCGGTGGTTCGCTCGGTACCCGGTCGACTAAGTTTCTGGGGTCACTGGGGTCAGGGGAGGACAAAACGTGCGTTACCGGGTAGAGGTGGCCGAACGCCCGGACGGCCTGTACGCGACGTGGGGCGAGGGGACGTTCCGCGCTCAGCGTTCGACGACGGACGGCACCGTGCTGCTTTCGGTGCTGCCGGAGGAAGAGGCGCCGGAGGGCTTCGACAAGGAGCACGACGGGCGTCCCGCGCGAGTGGTGCCGGCGAGCGAAGTGCCGGCGACGTTCACACTGCGCACCTTCGGCGAATACGACGACGAGGTCTTCGAGGTCGCGCCGGGCACGCGACCCGAGCTGACCCTGCGCTGGATCCACGACGACGCCGCGCGCGCCGCGCAGCTGGGCCTGACCGACTTCTCGGTCACGGTGCCGGCGAAGCAGGTCACGGCGTTATGGCAGACGAGGCTGGACTTCACCGAGGCGCCGGAGGCGCGGCCGCAGCCGGGCGCCGGTGATCAGAACGCGCTGCTGCGCGCGATCGGGCGGACGCTGCTGCACACGGTGCCGGGCGGCTGGGCTCGCGTCGGCGCGCAGTTCCGGCAGGTCGGGGACTACTCGGAGATCGAGCTCCGCGCGGTCGGCGACGAGGACGGCCCGGTTTCGGTGTCCCTGCCGGCGGTGCCGCGGCTCGGCGGGCTCTTCACGCGCCTGCGTGCCGCGATGTACCAGGCGGAGGCGGGCACCTGGTTCCAGGGCACGTTCACGCTCGACTCGGCGTCGCAGTTCGACTTCGACTTCGACGCCGACCGCGAGCCGGACTGGCGGGTGCCGCCCAACGACGGCGGCCGCCCGTCGACCGCCGCCTACGAGCTGGAGCTGGCGAACTTCCCGCGCTCGTCGAAGCACATGCCGGCCTGGCTGACCGCCAAGGCCGGGCTGCCGCTGGACGTCGTGTTCCGGCAGGCGCGGGCCGCCGACTCGCACACCGAAGGCGAGCGCCCGGTGGTCAACCGGCCGCCGGTGCCACCGGACCAGGTCCGCGGGGTGCTCGACTACCTGTTCCGGGCGCCGGTCGCGCTGCACCGGCCCGCGCCGCTGCCGGACATCTTCGGCGCGCCGGGCGCGAAGCCGGACGTGCCGAACGCGTTCCACACCGACGGCACCTGGATCTGGCCCGCCGCCGTGCCGCACTACCTGCGCAAGTACGGGGTGCCGCCGGAGCCGGAGCTGGTCGAGCACATCCGGGCGGCCGGGTTCCGCCCGCCGTTCGTCGGGGAGCTCGTCCGCGCGACGGCCGAGGCGGAGGTCCTGGGCCAGCCGCGGCCGGCGCAGACGTCCGCCGACCTGCCCGACGAGAGCGCGCTGTCGCGCGTCGCGCGCGGCGAAAACGTTCGGACGCTGCGGGGAGCGGAGACGCTGGAGCTGCTCCAGCAGCGGCTGACCGAGCACGGCGTGCCGCCCGCGGCCTACCGGATCGGCGCCGGCGAAGTGCCGACCGAGGACGTCTGGACGCTGCGCCGCGCGGAGAACGGCTGGGAGGTCTCGCGGCCGCCGGCCGACGAGCCGGTGGCGTTCGGCTCGCTCGCCGACGCGGCCCGCTTCCTGCTCGGCGTGCTGCTGATGCTGCCGCCGCCCCCGCCGTCGGAGGAGTCCGACCAGCCCACCGACTGGCCGATCCTGCCGATGCGCGGCGAGCCGCCGTTGAACTTCTACCGCGGCAAGCGCCTGGTCGTGCTCGCGCCGGGCACGACGGTCGTCCGGTTCGGCAACGAGACCGGCAACCTGGTGCACGCGGACGGGACGCGGTTCGCCGAGACGTCGCTGGCGTTCGAACGCGAGCGGGAGAAGCGGCTCTACCGGGTGCAGCGCGCGCTGCGGGTGCTGACCGGCGTGACGGCGCCGTGGACCACGATGCCGGGCGGCGGGGTGGCGTACCTGCTGCCGCGGCCGCTCGCCCAGCACCTCGAGACGGGCTCGCTCAGCAGGCAGTGATGAGGACGGCGGGCGACCACCAGTAGTCGGCGAGCGGTGCGACGTCGACCTCGGTGAAGCCCGCCGTCTCCAGCTGCTCGGCCCAGCCGCTCGCCGGCTGCTCCCAGTTCGTCCGCTCGTGGCCGTCGACGATCCCGAGCAGCACCGGCAGCAGGAAGCCCTGGGCGACCAGCGACGCGTCTTCGCCGTACTCGGCGACTCCGCGCTCGTAGCGCTCGACGAGCGAGCGAAGGTGCTCCGGCGACCCTTCGACGTACTCCGGGATGTCGAACTCCGCGATCACCAGCGTCCCCGTGCGCAGCTGAAGCGCGCGAAGCACCTCCGCGCGCTGCTCCGGCTCGATGGACTGCAACGCGAACGTCGACTGGACGAAGTCCCAGCCAAGGTCGTCGCGGGCCAGGAACTCCTGCGCGGTGGACTGCCAGCACTGCGCCGACGGCACCCGCTCGTGGACGCCTTCGAGCAGCGCCGCCGACGGTTCGACCAGGTCGATCCGCGCGGGCATGTGCGTGGCCTGCTCGAGCGCGGGCACCACAGCCAGGCCGTCCCCGCAGCCCAGGTCGAGCAGCGACTCCGGCTTCGCCTCGTCGTAACGGGCGGCGAGCGCGGCGCTCAGCGCCCGGTACAGCCCGACGTTGCCGCCGCCGCGGATGAACGCCGTGAACGCGCTCGGCTGGTCGTACACCGAAGCCGTGGCGTCTCCGGCGAGGTAGGTGTGGAGTTCGTCGGCCAGGGAGGAGCCGGCGCGGCCGGCCCGCACGGCGAAGTCGGCGGCCTGGGCGCGGTCACCGGCGCGGTGGGCGGCGAGGGCGTCGGCGAGCAGCTCGATCGAGGTCATGCTCAGGAGATATCAGAAGGGCACCCACAGCGTCACCCGGGTGCCTCCGCCGGGGAGTCCCGATTCGACCAGAGACGTCCCGCCGACCTCGGCCAGCCGGGCGGTGATCGACTCGCTGATGCCGAACCCGGCCGGGCGCTCGGCCGGGCTGAACCCGGTGCCGTGGTCGCGGGTGATGACGGCGATGCCGCCTTCGCGCTCCTCGACCCGCACCACGACCCGGTCGGTGCCGGAGTGCTTCATCGTGTTCCGCAGGGCCTCGCGCACGGCGTCGCGGATCGCGATCTGGCGGACCTCCGACAGCGTGTCGTCGTCGAGCTCGGCCACCACGAGCTGGGCGCGCAGCCCGTCCCGCGCCATCTCGGCGGCGAGCGCGGCCAGCTTCTCGCCCAGCGGCCGGGCGCCCGCCTCGGCCCGATCGGACGCCGCCGACTCGATCGTGTGCCGGATCTCCATCGCCTGCGCCCGGGCCAGCCGCTGGATCTCGACCAGCCGCTGCTCCGGGTTCGTGGTGCCGGACAGCGCCATCGCCTCGAGGGTCTGCAGCACGGTGTCGTGCAGCATCCGGTGCTGCTGGGCGCGCTCGGCGAGCCGGCCGTTGCGCGTGCCGTACGCCAGAGCCAGCCGGGTGCCGAGGCCCGTCAGCACCAGCGCGGCGGTGGCCAGGAACATCAGCGCGAGCAGCGCGGAGTACGTCGAGAGCGCGTCGGTGACGTGGAACCGGCCGGTGTTCAGCCAGTTCGCCAGCATCCGCAGCGGGAAGCTGACCAGCCCGAACACCAGCCCGCTGGGCACTCCCAGCGCGAGCGTCAGCAGCCCGGCCTCGCCGAAGAGGTGGACGCTGCTGACCGCGAGCGCGTCGGCGTACACCTCGGGCGGCACGGTCAGCGCGAGCACCAGCGGCGAAAGCACGGTGAAGATCAGGTCGACGGCGAGCAGCTTCCCCGCGTCACGGCCGCGGAACGGCGCCGAGCGGAACATCCAGCGGAAGCCGATCACGTTCAGCGCGATCGAGAGCAGGGTGAACAGCCCGACCGGCAGCAGCCCGGTCGAGCCGTGCTGGAAGAGGAAGACCCCGAACTGGCCGGGCACCGCGAGCAGCCGGTAGGCCAGCGGGATGAGCACGACGTACCGGGTGGCGCGCAGCAGGAGGCCGTCGCGCCGGCCCGGGTCGATCGGCCCGGCCATCTTCGAGATGCGCTTCAGCGCGTGGATGGGGGTGGGGTCGCCGATCTCGTCGGAGAGCTCGCTGGTGGCCGTCGCGATCGCCGGCGCGCCCTGCCGCAGGAGTGCCACGAAGAAGCTGCCCCCGGACGCCACCTTCGGCGGGTCGGGCGCTTCGGTGGACATCGCCTGGACAACTCCCTGGTCACATCGGTGAGCCGGAGTTGGGAGTATCACCGATCCGCAGCAGTGACGTCCAGCTTTCCACGGAATTCACTGCCAGTTGGTCAAGAGTTCCCGATTCCTTGCTCGACAGCCCACTTCTTCAGCTCGGCCACGGCGTCGTCGTGCTCCAGCGGACCGCGGTCCAGGCGCAGCTCCTTGAGGAACTTCCACGCCTTGCCGACGTCCGGCCCCGGCTGCAGGCCGAGCAGCTCCATGATCTGCTCGCCGTTGAGGTCCGGCCGCACGCGGTCGAGGTCCTCCTTGGCCTTGAGCGCGGCGATGCGGGCCTCGAGGTCGTCGTAGGTCGCCTGCAGTGCGGCCGCCTTGCGGCGGTTGCGCGTGGTGCAGTCGGCGCGGACGAGCTTGTGCAGCCGGGTCAGCAGCGGGCCGGCGTCGGTGACGTACCGGCGGACCGCCGAGTCCGTCCACTCACCCTTGCCGTAGCCGTGGAACCGCAGGTGGAGGAACACGAGCTGGGAGACGTCGTCGATGATCTCCTTGGAGAACTTCAGCGCCCGCAAACGTTTGCGGGCCATCCGCGCCCCGACCACCTCGTGGTGGTGGAAGCTCACCCCGCCGCCCGGCTGGAACTCGCGGGTCGCGGGCTTGCCGGCGTCGTGCAGCAGCGCCGCCAGCCGCAGGATCAGGTCCGGCTCCGACGTCGGCTCGTGCGACTTCTCCAGCTCGATCGCCTGGGCCAGCACGGTCAGCGAGTGCTGGTAGACGTCCTTGTGCTGGTGGTGCTCGTCGATCGCCAGCCGCATCCCGGGCACCTCGGGCAGCACCCGGTCGGCCAGCCCGGTGTCGACCAGCAGCTCCAGCCCCGGCCGCGGGTCGTCCGCGAGCAGCAGCTTCGACAGCTCGGCCTGCACGCGCTCGGCGGTGATCCGGTCGATCTCGCCGGCCATCGACGCCATCGCGTCGACCACGCGCGGCGCGGCGGTGAAGCCCAGCTGCGCGGCGAAGCGGGCGGCCCGCAGCATCCGCAGCGGGTCGTCGGCGAACGACTCCTGCGGGGTCGCCGGGGTGTCCAGCACCTTCTCCCGCAGCGCGCCGAGCCCGTCGTGCGGGTCGATGAACGTCTTCGTCGCCAGCTCGACGGCCATCGCGTTGACCGTGAAGTCGCGGCGCAGCAGGTCACCCTCGATGCTGTCGCCGAAGGTGACCTCGGGGTTGCGGCCGACGCGGTCGTAGCTGTCCGCGCGGAACGTCGTGATCTCGAGCTGCATGCCCTTCTTCGTCACGCCGACCGTGCCGAAGGCGATCCCGACGTCCCAGACCGCGTCGCCCCACTCGCTGACGATCTTCAGCACCCGGTCGGGCCGGGCGTCGGTGGTGAAGTCGAGATCGCCGGACCGCCGGCCGAGGAGCGCGTCGCGCACGCTCCCGCCGACGAGGTACAGGCGGTGCCCGGCCCGGGCGAACCGTTCGGCCAGCTCGTCCGCCAGGGGGGAGAGCCGCATCAGCTCGACCACCGCGTTCTCCTTGGCGACCACGTCGTTCACGAAGATCCCACTACTTGTCGGGTGCGATTACTACAGGCACCACCGGACAGGACACGGAGAGCCAGCCTACCGGGGCAACCGTTTGCTCTAGCATCGCAGCATGTCTGGATCAGCCGGCCGTCCCGGCGCCTCGAAGCCGCGGAGGCGGCGGAGGCGTCAGCGCGGCAGGCGCCTGACCACGGTCGACGAGACGTCGGCCGGTGGCCTCGTGATGGACGCGGCGCGCGAACAGGCGGTGCTGATCGGCCGGCTCGACCGGCACGGCAGACTGCTGTGGTCGCTGCCCAAGGGCCACATCGAGGACGGTGAAACGGTGGAACAGACGGCCGTGCGCGAGGTCAAGGAGGAAACCGGCATCTCCGCGCGCGTCCTGCGGCCACTGGGCACCATCGACTACTGGTTCGTGGCCGAGCGGCGGCGCATCCACAAGACCGTCCACCACTTCCTGCTCGAAGCGCTCGGCGGGGAACTCTCCGACGAAGACGTCGAGGTCACCGAGGTGGCCTGGGTCCCGCTGGCCGAGCTGGAGACCAAACTCGCCTACTCCGACGAGCGCAAGCTCGTCCGGAAGGCCAAGGAACTTTTCGCGCGCCCGGACGTCCACGGACGAGACGAGCACGCCCCTGAGGGAGCCCCCGAGTGAAGCGGTTCGCCGCAGCCTTCCTTTCCGTCCTCTTCCTGGCCGTCCCCGCCCTCGCCGGAGCCACGGTGGCCCAGGCCGAAGAAGGCGCCCGACTGCGCGTCGAGCTCGACGCGCTCAACCCGCGTGTGATCACCGGTTCGACGACCACCCTGACCGTCACCGGCACGGTGACCAACACCGGCGACCGCAAGGTCAACCGGCCGCAGGTGCGGCTGCAGGTCGGCGAGCGGGTCACGACCTCGCGCGGGGTCAACGACGTGCTGTCCGGCGCCGTCATCAAGGACACCCCGCTGACCGACTTCAGCTCGGTCGCGGACGCGCTGGAGCCCGGCCAGAGCGCGCCGCTGAACATCTCGGTCGACCTGACCGGCTCGAAGGCGCTGTTCAGCCGGCCCGGCGTCTACCCGCTGCTGGTGAACGTCAACGGCACCCCGGAGTTCGGCGGGGCGGCCCGCCTCGGCGCGGTCAGCATGCTGATGCCGGTGCTGGCCGGGCCGGGCAAGCCGCCCGGGCACGCGGCGGGCGGCGCGCCGAGCATGACCCTGCTCTGGCCGCTGACCAGCAGCGTCCCGCAGGTCTACGCGGCGCCGTACGGCCAGCCGCTGGTGCTGCGCGACGACCGGCTCGCCGACGAGATCGGCCCGGACGGGCGGCTGAACGCGCTGGTCGCGGCCGCGGCCAAGGCCGTGCACGGCGACGCGAGCCTGGCGAAGTCGATGTGTTTCGCACTCGACCCGGACCTGCTGGCGACCGTCGACGCGATGGGCCGTGGCTACCAGGTCCACACGGAGAACGGGAACATCGACGGCAAGGGCGTCCAGAGCGCGAAGACGTGGCTGACCGAGCTGCGCTCCCTGCTGACCGGCCGGTGCGCGGTCGCCCTGCCGTTCGCCGACGCCGACCTCAACACCGTCTCGCGGATCCGTCCCGGCGACCCGATCCTGGTCGCCCAGGCGGCCGCGGCGGCCGCCACGATCCAGCAGCTGGCCGGGGTCACCCCGCAGACCGGCGTGCTCTGGCCGGACGGCACGCTCAACGAAGCCGTGCTGACCGCGCTCACCCAGGCCGGCGTCAAGACCGTCCTGACGGACGCGGCGAAGCTCGCCCCCGCCGGCGCGGGCGGCGGTGTCACCGTGCAGGGCGGCACCGTCCGGGCCCAGCCGACGGACTCGCTGATCTCCGCGGCCATGACCGGCGTGCCGAGCGTGCCCGACTCCGTCACCGTCGCCGCGAACACCGAACGGGCGATCTCCAGCCAGAACGGGCTCGGCGCGCTCGCCTTCCGGGCCGGCCTCGGCGTGCCGGCCGGGCAGGAGCGCCCGAACCACCTGCTCGTCGCGCCGCCCCGGCGGTGGGACGCCCCGGCGGCCGAGCTCACCGCGTACCTGCAGCAGATCGGCGGCTTCCTCGACACCGGCGTGGTCACGGCGGCCTCGCTCCCGTCGCTGCTGGACGCCGACCCGCAGGGCTCCGGCGCGGTCGGCGACGGCGGCCAGAACCCCGACGCGGGCATCGACCCGGCCGTCGTCTCGACGCTGGCGAAGCTCGACGACCAGGCCACCGGGATGGCGTCGGCGATGCAGCTGGACCCGACCAAGCGGGTGAAGCCGGAGGACGTCGTCGCGTCGGTCCGGTTGGCCGAGCTGCGCGGCGCGTCCACCGGCTGGCGGGGCCTGCCCGCCGACGCGGCGACCGCGAACGCGCGGGCCGAGATCGCGGCCATCGGCGACCGGGTGAGCGTCCGGCAGCCGCAGCAGACCATCGCGCTGGCGTCCGGCAACTCACCGCTGCCGGTGTACGTCGTGAACGACCTGCCGGTCGGGATCACCGCGCGGTTCTCGCTCAACAACAACACCGGCCTGCGCACGGACGACCGCAAGGAGGTGTCGTTCCCGGCGGGCGGCGGGCGGCAGTACTTCCTCCCGGTGGAGGCGCTGCGGGCCGGCCGGTTCAGCGTCGATGTGTCGTTGAGCACGCCCACTGGTACCCCGCTCGGGTCATCCGCGCGGTTCGAACTGACGTCCACGGAGTACGGCGCGATCACGATCATCGCGACCGTCGCCGCAGGTGTGGCCCTGCTTCTGCTCGCCTCGCGGCGCATCTACCGGAGGGTGAAGGACGCCCGGACGGGTCGCGACGCCGTCGACTGATCCGTCGGCCTTTGAGTGCTTCGGCCGGTTCCCGATTACCCTTGGTCCGCACGTGCGCGGCACCGGGCCGCGGCGACGGGGTTCGAGCACCGAGGATTGGGCACGCGTTGGAGAGAGAGCCGGGCTTACCACCCGAGCGTGCGAGTCGTCCTCGGCGCGAAGGCGCTCCGCCCCCGCAACGGGGTGACGGGCCGCCGCGTGCCGGGCAGCCGGTCCGGCGCCAGCCTCCGCCGCAGCAGCCGCCACCCGAGCGCGGCCGCCGCCAGCCGTCCCGCAACGGGCACACCCGCCACCTCCCGGCCCCCGACGAGCCCCCGGCCCGCGACAAGCGCGCCCGGCGCGAGGACGCCCCGCCCCGGCGGGCACCGCGCGACGAAGCTCCGCCGCGCCCCGCCCGTGACGACGCTCCGCCCCGGCGGCCGGTCCGGGAGGACGGCCCGCCGCGCCGCCAGGGCCGCCCGGCTCGCGACGACGGTCCTGTGCGCGAAGGCCGCCCAGTCCGCGACGGCCGCCCACCCCGAGACGAGATGCCTCCTCGCGACGGTCGCCCGATGCGCGACGACGGTCCCGTTCGCGACGGCCGCCCACCCCGAGATGACCTGCCGCCCCGCGACGGCCGGCCGATCCGCGAAGACGGTCCCGTCCGCGAGGGCAGGCCTGTCCGAGACGACGGTCTAGTCCGCGAGGGCAGGCCACCCCGCGACGACATGCCTCCTCGCGACGGCCGCCCGGTCCGCGACGACGGGCCTCCGCGCGAGGCGTGGCCCGTCCACGACGAAGCCCCGGTGCGCGACGACGCCCCCGGCCGCCCGGCCCGGCGCGTCCCGCCGCCGCAGGGTCCGCCCCCGCAGGGCCCGCCGCCCCAGGGGCCGCCGCCGCAAGGCCAGCCCCCGCGCGGCGGGCAGCCGCCCCGCGCGGCCGGTGGTCCGGCGCCCACCCGCGTCCAGCCCGTGCCGCCCCCGCCCGGTCAGCCCGGTCAGCCACCGGCCCAGCCGCCCGCCGGACCGCCGTCGGCGCAGGGCCGCCTGCCGCAGCCCGCACCGCCGCTGCCGCCGCCCGCGACCCCGCCGCCGGGCACCCCGGCGCCCGGCGTCCCCGCTCCCGGCACCCCGGCGTCCGGTGTGCCCGTGCCGCCGCGCGGTCGTGGGTCACGGCGTCCGGCGCCGGTCCGGCCGTGGCAGGAGGAGGCCCAGCGGCCACCCGACCCGGAGGCGACGCGGTTCATCCCGCGCACCGCCGGCGTCCCCATGAACTCGCGCTGGCCGGTCGCCGACCCGGACGTCATGCGCCCGTACGACGCGCTGGCCACCCAGGTCATGCCGGCGCTCAAGACGCCGCTCGTCAAGCCGGTCGAGCCCGGCAAGGAGGCGGCGCCGGCGAAGGCGCCGTCGCTGGCGAAGGCGTCCGGCCGGATGGCGATCGCGTCGCTGATCAGCCGGATCACCGGTTTCCTGTGGAAGCTGCTGCTGGTCGGCGCGATCGGCCAGGGCATCGCGAACGACTCGTTCAACGTCGCGAACACGATGCCGAACATCATCTTCGAGCTGCTGATGGGCGGTGTGCTCGCCAGCGTGGTGGTGCCGCTGCTGGTGCGCTCGCAGGACGATCCCGACGGCGGCGCGGCCTACACCCAGCGCCTGATCACGGTGGCGTTCTCGCTGCTGCTGGTGGGCACGGTGGTCGCGGTGCTCGCGGCGCCGGCGTTCACCAGCCTCTACGTCGACGGCTCCGGCAAGGCCAGCTCCGGCCTGACCACGGCGTTCGCCTACCTGCTGCTCCCGGAGATCTTCTTCTACGGCGTGTTCGCGCTGCTCTCGGCGGTGCTGAACGCCAAGCAGATCTTCGGCCCGACGGCCTGGGCGCCGGTGATCAACAACCTGGTCGTCATCTTCACGATCCTCGTCGTGTGGATCATGCCGGGGGACATCAACACCGACCAGCCGTCGATCTTCGACCCGAAGGTGCTGACGCTCGGCATCGGCGTCACCGGCGGCATCGTCGCCCAGGCCATCCTGCTGGTGCCGCCGCTGCTGCGGTCGGGCTTCCGGTTCAAGTGGCGCTGGGGCATCGACAAGCAGATGAAGGAGTTCGGCGGCCTCGCGCTGTGGATCCTCGGGTACGTCGCGGTGAGCCAGGTCGGGTACACGATCAACACGCGCGTCCTGACCAGCGGTTCACCCGGTGGTGTGACCGCGTACAGCAACGCCTGGCTGCTCTTCCAGCTCCCGTACGGCGTCATCGGCGTCTCGCTGCTGACCGCGATCATGCCGCGGATGAGCCGCGCGGCCGCCGACGGCGACCACAAGAAGCTGATCGGCGACCTCTCGTACGCGTCCCGGATGTCGACGGTGATGCTGGTGCCGATCTCCGCGGTGATGACCGTGGTCGGCGGCTCGATCGGCATCGCGCTGTTCACGTTCGGCAAGGGCACCGTCGACACCGCCGAGCGGCTCGGCGACGCGCTCGCGATCTCGGCGTTCGCACTGCTGCCGTACGCGCTGGTCATGCTCCAGATGCGCGTGTTCTACGCGATGAAGGACGCCCGCACGCCGACGTTGATCATGATCGTGATGACGCTGGTCAAGGTGCCGCTGCTGTACCTGTGCCCGGTGCTGCTGTCGCCGGACAACGTCGTGCTCGGTGTCATGATGGTGAACGCGCTGACGTTCGTCGTCGGCGCGATCCTCGGCCAGGTGTGGCTCTGGGTGACGCTGGGCAACCTGCGGAGCAAGCGGGTGATCGGCGTGATCCTGTTCACGGTCGTCGCGAGCGCGCTCGGTGTCGGCGCGGCCTGGGTCGTCGGACAGGTCGTGCCGGACTCGTTCGGGCCGACTTTGGGCGCCTGGATCAAGCTTTTCCTGCAGGGCATCGTCGGGATCGCGGTCTCGTTCGGGATCTTGATGGCCCTGAAGGTGGAGGAGCTGAAACCGGCCACATCCAGGTTCACCCGGTTGATCAAGCGCGGGTAACGATTCCGGTACGGAAGGCGACGACTCCCGCGTCGTATTCTGGGTAACCTTGGCGGGGGAGCTAACGGGAGAGAGTGCGGGTGGACACGAGGCGGAGCGAACAGGCGGGGGGTGCGAACCACGTGGGCAAGGCCCAGGTCGGATCGCTGGCCCCCGGGCGTGTGGTCGGCGACGGCCGCTACCGCCTCCTCGCGCAGTTCGGCGTGGACGAGCGGGGGGACGCGCACCTTTGGCGTGCGCGGGACGGGCAGCTGAAGCGTGATGTCGCGCTGACGCTGCTGGTCGGCGACCCCGCCGACCCGGAGGCGGCGCGGCTCGCGCGGCGCACCCTCGAACGCGCGACACACGCGTCGAAGTTCGGGCACGGCGGTGTCGCCCGGGTGCTCGACGTGCTCGCGCTCGGCAGCGGCATCACCTCGAGCGAAGGCCTGCTCGGGGTCGTCGTCGCGGAGTGGACCAAGGGCAGCGACCTGGTCGACCTCGTCGCGCAGCGGCCGGTGGCGCCCGCCGCGGCCGCGCGGATGGTGCAGGCGCTGGCCGAAGCCGTCGAGCAGGCCCACCAGAACGGGCTCGTGCTCGGCCTCGACCACCCCCAGCGGCTGCGGCTGACGCCGAACGGCGCGTTGAAGCTCGCGTTCCCCGGCCCGCTGCCGGAGGCGACGCTGCGCGACGACGTCAAGGCGCTCGGCGCGGTCCTCTACCTGCTGCTCACCGGACGCTGGGCGCTGCCCGGCGGCCCGCCCGCCATCCAGCCGGCGCCGACCACCCCGCAGGGCGGGATCGTGCCGCCGCGCCAGCTGATCCCGACGGTGCCGGCCGACCTGTCGTCGCTGGCCGTCCGCACGATCGAGGACGGCGGCAACGGCGGCATCCGCACCAGCGCGGCCATCCTCCGGATGCTCGACCAGGTGGCCGAGGAGGAAGAGCGCACCCAGCTGATCAAGGCCGTCGGCGGTGACCCGGCCGAGGGCGAAGGCACGGTCTGGACGACGAAGAAGCCGGTCAAGGACGTCGCCCGGCGGCGCAAGCTCGCGCTGGGCGTCACCGTGCTGGTGGTCGCGACCGTCGTCATCCTCGCCTGGGGCGGGCTGATGCTGATCAACGTCTTCCAGGGCGACTCGAAGGCGAGCGGGCCGACGATCAACGTCGCCGCGCCGCCGGCGTCGAGCCAGCCGGCCGGGCAGCCGCCCGCGTCGAGCCAGCCCGCGCCGCCGCCGTCGCCCGCCGTGGGCGCCGCGGTGAAGCCGCAGGCCGTCGCGGTCTACAACCCCGAGGGCAAGGGTGACAACACCGGCCGGGCGCGGAACGTGATCGACGACAAGCCCGAGACGCAGTGGCGGACCGAGCAGTACAAGCAGCAGTTCCCGGTCATCAAGCCGGGTGTCGGGCTGGTCGTCACCTTCAAGGACCCGATCAACCTCAGCCAGGTGAAGATCGGCGGCGGCACGCCGGGCACCAAGGTCGAGATCCGCTCGGCGACCGAGAAGAACCCCGACCTGGCCGACACGAAGGTCGTCGGCAACGGCGACCTGAAGGACGGCGACACGACGATCGCGCTGGCCCAGCCTACGCAGGGTGAGTACTTCATCGTCTGGATCACCGCTCTGGGTGGTGAGGACGGCAAGTTCCAGACGGAAATCGCCGACCTGACCTTCCTGCCTGCGGGGTGACGCGCCCGGGGAGGTCAGTAGGCTCTCCCGGGTGACAGCTGCAGCTCCCACGGATGCGGATCTGATAGCGGCTCACGCCGCGGGGGACCCTCATGCGTTCAGCGAACTCGTCCAGCGACATCGCGACCGCATGTGGGCGGTCGCCCTGCGCACGGTCCGGGACCCGGAGGAGGCCGCCGACGCGTTGCAGGACGCGTTCATCTCGGCGTTCCGCGCCGCCGACAAGTTCCGGGCGGAGTCGCAGGTCACGACGTGGCTGCACCGGATCGTGGTGAACGCCTGCCTCGACCGGATCCGCCGCCGCCAGGCGCGGCCGACCGTGCCGCTGCCGGAGACGGGCTTCAACGAGCCGGCGACCCCGCGCGACTCGATGGCCGAGCGGGAGACGAGCCTGCTCGTCCGGGAGGCGCTCGACCAGCTGCCGGAGGACCAGCGTGCCCCGATCGTGCTCGTCGACGTCGAGGGGTACTCCGTCGCGGAGACCGCGAAGATGCTCGGCATCGCCGAAGGCACTGTGAAGAGCCGGTGCGCGCGGGGCCGCGGAAAACTCGCGAAGGTTCTCGGACACCTGCGGAACCCCGATGCGATTGCGAACGTCCCAACTCACGAAAGCAAACGGGCCGGGCGCCAGCCGGGTAGCGGGGAGGGACGATGACGGACGAAAGCCGGGGGATCGGGGGGACCGTCGGTCCGCCCTGGTCCGTCGACGTGCTCGCCGACCTCCACGCCGGCGTGCTGGACGACGCTCGGGCGGCGGAGCTGTGGCCGCTGGTCGACGCCGACCCGGAAGCCCGCGCGATCCTGGACGCCCTCGACGCCACGCAGGCCGACCTGGCCGCGTTCGCCGACGCGCCGGCCCCGCCGATGCCCGCGGAGTTCGCGGCCCGGCTGGACGCGGCTCTGGCCGCCGAAGCAGCCGCCAAGTTTCCGTCGCCGCGCACGGCACCGGAGCAGGCCGGGTCCGGGCACGCCCCGGTGGTGGACCTCGCGGCGGCCCGGCGACGCCGGAACAAGCGGCTCGGCTGGGGCGCCGGGATCCTGACCGCGGCCGCGGCGGCCGTCGTCGCGGTGACGGTCGCCATCCCCAGCACGTCGCAGCAGACGGGCACACCGAACGTCGCCTCGCCGCCGTCGGGTCCGACGGTCGGCAGCGACGGCAGCGGCGCGCAGGCCCTCATCGGCAAGGCGGTCGGCGTCCGCGACTTCGGCCCGCTGCAGACCGAAGACCGGCTGGACGCGTGCATCGCGGCCGCCGGGCTCGACCCGAAGGTGCGGCCGGAGGGCATCCGCCCGGTCAACGTCGGCGGCAAGGCCGGCGTCATGATCATCCTGACCACCGGGAAGCTGGCGCAGTTCCGCCTGGTCGCGTTCGGCGCGGACTGCGGACCGGGCAACCCGGCGGTGCTGTTCGACAAGATCGTCGGCGAGAAGTAACCGCACCACCGAGGAGACGAGTAGCGGCTGTCACCCCTGGGAACATGGCCACCTACGATCGTGTTAACCCTGGTACACGGGTCACTACGAGCGGAGGTCACGGGTGGCTGCCGAGGAAATCAGGAACCTGATCATCGTCGGGTCGGGTCCTGCCGGATACACCGCTGCCGTTTACGCGGCACGGGCCCAGCTGGAACCGCTGGTGTTCGAAGGCACGCAGTTCGGCGGCGCGCTGATGACGACGACCGAGGTGGAGAACTTCCCCGGGTTCCGCGACGGCATCATGGGTCCGGACCTGATGGAGGAGATGCGCAAGCAGGCCGAGCGCTTCGGCGCCGAGCTGCGCGCGGAGGACGTCGAGTCGCTGGAGCTGACCGGGGACGTGAAGTACGTCCACGCGAACGGCAAGCGCTACGCCGCCCGTGCGGTCGTCCTCGCCATGGGTGCCGCGGCGCGGTACCTGAACGTGCCGGGTGAGCAGGAGCTGCTCGGGCGCGGTGTCTCGGCCTGTGCGACCTGTGACGGCTTCTTCTTCCGCGACCACGACATCGTGGTCGCCGGCGGCGGCGACTCGGCGATGGAGGAGGCGACCTTCCTGACGAAGTTCGCGAAGTCCGTCACCGTGGTGCACCGGCGCGACGAGTTCCGCGCATCGAAGATCATGCTCGAGCGCGCCCGCGCGAACGAGAAGATCAAGTGGCAGCTGAACTCGCAGATCACCGGCGTGCTCGGCGACGGCAAGGTCGAGGGCCTGAAGATCAAGGACACCAAGGACGGCTCCGAGTCGACCCTGGACGTCTCGGGCTTCTTCGTCGCGATCGGGCACGACCCCCGCAGCCAGCTGGTGAAGGGGCAGGTCGACCTGGACGAGGACGGTTACGTCATCACCCAGGGCCGCAGCTCCTACACGAACCTGGACGGCGTCTTCGCCGCCGGTGACCTGGTGGACCGCACCTACCGCCAGGCGATCACCGCGTCGGGTTCGGGCTGCAGCGCCGCGATCGACGCGGAACGCTGGCTGGCGGAGCACGGCGAATCGGACGCGCACGAGGCGGCCGAGCTCGTCGGCGGCGGCTACGGCGCGGGCACCAACTGACTTTCCGGCGTACAAACCACCTGAAGGAGAAACCATGACCAACACCGTGAAGGTGACCGACGCGACGTTTGTCGACGAGGTCCTGACCAGCGAAAAGCCGGTTCTGGTCGACTTCTGGGCCACCTGGTGCGGGCCGTGCAAGATGGTCGCCCCGGTGCTCGAGGAGATCGCGGCCGAGAACGGCGAGAAGCTGACCATCGCCAAGATCGACATCGACGAGAACCCGAACACGCCGCGTGACTACCAGGTGATGTCGATCCCGACGCTGATCCTGTTCCAGGGCGGCAAGCCGGTGAAGCAGATCGTGGGCGCGAAGCCGAAGGCCGCGCTGCTGTCGGATCTCGCCGACGTCCTCTGAGCGCGGACCCACCCGGCGGACCCGGGGCCTGCAGGAACCCCTCCTGTGGACCCCGGGTCCGTCGCCGTTCGGGGTAATCCCGCCCGTGTGGGTGAATGCTGCGTGACGAGGGCCACTGAAGGTGCGCCACGATCGGGCGCTTGACGCACCTACCGGGCCTGCGCTGTCACCGAGAGTTGGCAAGGCACAATAGAAGACCTGAGCACGTCTCAGTGATGGTTTTCCTGAAGTTTTCTGCCCCGCGCCGAACCCCCGAGTCGGTGCCTTAGGAAGAGCGAGGAGTGCATGCGGGTACTCCGCCGCGGTGACGCCGGTCCGGACGTCGCCGAGATCAGGTCCATCCTGGCCGGGATGGACCTGCTCCCGCCGGTCTCCGGCACCGACGACTACGACACGTTCGACGTCGCCGTCGAAGGCGCCGTCCGTGCCTTCCAGCAACGCCGTGGGCTGATGACCGACGGCATCGTGGGCCCGGCGACGTTCCAGGCGCTCAAGGGCGCCAGCTACCACCTGGGCAGCCGTCCGCTGTCGTACATGATCGCGTCGCCGGTCCACGGTGATGACGTCTTCACGCTGCAGGAGCGGCTGACCGAGCTCGGCTTCGACGCCGGCCGCCCCGACGGGTACTTCGGCCCCGCCACCGAGCGCGCGCTCAAGACGTTCCAGCGCGACATGCGGCTGACGCCGGACGGCATGTGCGGCCCGGCGACCATCCGCGAGCTGCACCGCCTGTCCTCGCCGCGGGCCCGCGGCGGGCGCCCCGTGTTCCTGCGCGAGCAGGAGCAGGTGCGCCAGGCCGGCCCGCGCCTGCGCGGCAAGCGCATCGTGATCGACCCCGGCCACGGCGGTGACGACCTCGGTGTGGTCGCCGGCGGCCTGCGTGAGGCCGACATCGCGTGGGACCTCGCGCGGCGGCTCGAAGGCCGGATGAAGGCCACGGGCATGGAGGCGCTGATCTCCCGCGGCCCGAACCACAGCCCGACCGAGCTCGAGCGCGCCAAGTTCGCCAACGACGCGGGCGCGGACCTGTTCCTGTCCCTGCACAGCGACAAGAACCCGTCGCCGCGCGCGCAGGGTGTCGCGAGCTTCCACTTCGGCAACGGCAACGGCACGACGTCCACGGTGGGCGAGCTGCTGGCCGGCTTCATCCAGCGTGAGGTCGCGGCCCGCACGGGCCTGCAGGACAACCGCACGCACTACAAGTCGTGGGACATCTTCACCCGCACGCGCTGCCCGGCGGTCCGGATCGAGATCGGCTACCTGACGAACCCGGACGACGCCCGCAAGCTCGGTGACCCGGCCTTCCGCGACATCGTCGCCGAGGGCATCCTGATCGCCGTCAAGCGCCTGTACCTGCTCGGCGAGGGCGACCAGCCGACGGGCACGTTCACGTTCGCGGACGTCCTCGCGCACGAGCTCGCGAAGGCCGAGTAGGCCCGACCACAACCCCTAGCGGCTCACCTTCACCTGCCCCACCACACCTGGGGACGCAGCACGTGCGTCCCCAGGTTTTCGGGCAGTTCTCCACAGCTTGTCCACCGCTCCTATCAGCGCTCTGTGGATAACTCGGCACTTCTTCCACAGTTGTGCACGCACGACGGAATCCGCTGTTACACCCGTGCCGGGACACCGGCGCAAACGTTTGCGCTGGGGGTTGCACCGCATGTCCGGAACTTCCCTGACCGTCCGTGCGTCGGACGGCTGCCGGGCACCGGCCCGGCCGAGGGAGGAACCATGAAGAACATCATTCGCATCGTCGCGGCGGCCGCGCTGGTGCTGGCCGGAACCGCAGCGGGCTCGGGGGTGGCCGCAGCCCAGCCCGCGGCCGGCACCCCCTGCCACCTGAGCGTCGCCGCCGGCAAGGCGTACTGGAAGGGGTGCAGCACGTCCGGCGACAAAGTCCGGGTGTCCACCAAGGGCAACCCGGATCACTCGATCTGCGTCGAGCTCAACTCGGTGCGGTTCCTGGGCTACGTGGGCGGGGACTGGGGCATGGTGACCAACGCCGTACGGACCGGCGCCTGCCCGAGCTGACCGCCGGCCTGACCTCGGGCACCGCTCGCGCCCGAGGTCAGGCGCGGCCGAGACTGGGCTCGGCGGTGGTGATCGTCACCTGGCCGAGCAGCCGCTCCAGCGCCGCCTCGACGTCTTCCTTCCAGGTGATCGCCGAGCGCAGCTCCAGGCGCAGGCGCGGCCACTTCTGGTGCGGGCGGACGGTCTTGAACCCGACGCTCTGCAGGAACGCGGCCGGCAGTACGCAGCTGTGCCCGCCGTCCGGGTCCGTCTCGTCCGGACGCGCGTCGCCGAACGCCTCGATCGCGCGGACACCGCGCTTGGTGAGGTCCTTGGCGACCGCCTGGACCAGCATCCGGCCGAGCCCGCCACCGCGGAACTCGGGGAGGACCTGGAACGCCGTCAGCAGCACCGCGTCGGCGCTCGGCGGGGACGTCGGGAAGGCCAGCGAGCGCGGGACGGCGTTCGGCGGGGCGTACAGCACGAACCCGACCGGCAGCGTGTCGCTGTAGACGATGCGGCCGCAGGAGCCCCACTCGAGCAGGACGCTGGAGACCCAGGCTTCCTTTTCGACCTCGGTGGCGCCGAACTCCTCGGCCTGGTTCTTCAGGTGCGGGGCCAGCTCCCAGTACACGCACCTGCGACAGCTCTTCGGCAGATGCTCGAGGTTGTCCAGTGTGACGCCCACGACGCGACGCGACACCCGCGACCTCCCTGACCTGCGCTCCCGACGGGCTGCCCGGCCGTCAAGCCGCGCGGAACCACAGCACGAACACGGGAGCCAGCACCGATGGTAGGCCGATGTGACAAGCACCGAAAGGCCAGGGGGCCTGGATGGGTGCCCGGTTACACTCGATGGGATCCATCTGCTCCCGCGGGAGTGACCGTGTCCACCGAGCCCCGGGTGAATCGTCGATGACCGAGAACCGCCCCAGCAAGCGCCCACGCGGCCGTCAGAACCTCGACCCGCACCTCGAGCGGTACGCCGCGCGCACCGCCGGGATGACCGCTTCCGAGATCCGGGCCCTGTTCGCGGTGGCCAGCCGGCCCGAGGTCGTCTCGCTGGCCGGTGGCATGCCGAACCTGGCCGCGCTCCCGCTCGACACGCTCTCGGCGCAGGTGGCGGAGATCATCGCCGAAGACGGGCTCGTCGCCCTGCAGTACGGCTCGGCGCACGGCGTCCCGGTGCTGCGGGAGCAGATCTGCGAGATCATGGCGCTGGAGGGCATCAAGGCGCACCCGGACGACGTCGTGGTGACCGTCGGCTCCCAGATGGGCCTGGACATGGTCACGCGGCTGTTCTGCGACCCGGGTGACGTCGTGATCGCCGAAGGCCCCTCGTACGTCGGCGCGCTGGGCTCGTTCGCCGCGTACCAGGCGCAGGTCGTGCACGTCGCCATGGACGAGCACGGCCTGGTCCCGGAGCTGCTGCGTGAAGCGCTCGCGCAGACGGAGAAGGCCGGGCGCCGGGTCAAGTTCCTCTACACGATCCCGAACTTCCACAACCCCGCCGGCGTCACGCTGGCCGTCGAGCGCCGCGCGGAGATCCTCGAGATCTGCCGCGACCACGGTGTGCTCGTGGTCGAAGACAACCCGTACGGGTTGCTCGGCTTCGACGGCCAGACCTACCCGGCGCTGCGGTCGACGGACCCCGACAACGTGGTGTACCTCGGCTCGTTCTCCAAGACGTTCGCCTCGGGCCTGCGTGTCGGCTGGGTGCTCGCGCCGCACGCCGTGCGCGAGAAGCTCGTGCTGGCCGCGGAGTCGGCGACGCTCTGCCCGCCGACGTTCAACCAGATGATCGTCTCGCGCTACCTGGCCACGCACGACTGGAAGGGCCAGATCAAGAAGTTCCGCGAGAACTACCGCGAGCGCCGCGACGCGATGCTGTCCGCGCTCGACCAGTACCTGCCCGCGGGCTGTTCCTGGACCAAGCCGGACGGCGGTTTCTACGTCTGGGTGACGGTGCCGGAAGGCGTCGACACGAAGGCGATGCTGCCGCGCGCGGTGACGGCGCGGGTGGCGTACGCGTCCGGAACCGGCTTCTACGCCGACGGTTTCGGCAGCCGACAGATGCGCCTGTCCTACTGCTACCCGACGCCGGAGCGGATCCGCGAGGGCGTCCGGCGGCTGGCCGCCGTGCTGGAGTCCGAAATGGACCTCGCGCGCACCTTCGGTAGCGTGGGCTCGCGCCAGATCCAGGGACCGCAGAACCCGTCCCCGGACACGGTCTGAGTTTCTACCTAAGGAGTTTCCACGGTGGTCGACCGTACCGTTGCCGTGCTCGCCGGCGGGCTTTCGCACGAACGCGACGTCTCGCTGAGGTCCGGGCGGCGGCTCTCCGCGGCGCTGAAGTCCGAGGGCCTCGGCATCGAGGAGTGGGACACCGACGCGGGGCTGCTGGAGCGCCTGCGCACGCAGCGGCCGGACGCGGTGGTCGTCGCCCTCCACGGCGGCGAGGGTGAGAACGGTTCGGTGCAGACGGTCCTGGAGATGCTGGAGGTGCCGTTCGTCGGCACCGGCTCCCAGGGCTGCCGCCGCGCGTGGGACAAGCCGACCGCCAAGGCGCTGATCGAGAACGCCGGGTTCGTGACGCCGGCGTGGGCGGTGCTGCCGCACAGCACGTTCCGCGAGCTCGGCGCCCAGGCGGTGCTCGACGCGATGGTCGAGCGGCTCGGCCTGCCCCTGATCCTCAAGCCGGACCAGGGCGGCTCGGCGCTCGGCACCCAGGTGGTGCGCGAAGCGGCAGAACTGCCCGCGGCGATGGTCGGCTGCTTCGCGTACGGCGACACGGTGCTCGCCGAGCGGTTCGTGGACGGCGTCGAGGTGGCCGTGACGGTCATCGAGGGTGCGGACGGGCCCGAGGCACTCCCCGCGGTCGAGATCGTCCCGGAGAGCGGCGTGTACGACTACACGGCCCGCTACACGGCCGGCCTGACCGACTTCTTCACCCCGGCCCGGCTCGACGACGCCGCGGCCAAGGCGGCGGCCGAGCTCGCCGTCGCCGCGCACCGCGTCCTCGGGCTGCGTGACATCTCCCGGACGGACGCGATCGTCGCCGCGGACGGCACGGTGCACTTCCTCGAGGTGAACCCGTCGCCGGGACTCACCGAGACGTCGACGGTGCCGATGGCGATCGAAGCGGCGGGCAAGTCGCTCGGCACGGTGTTCGCCGACCTGATCGGGCGCGCGATCTCCCGCTGAGTCAGCTCTCCCAGTACGGACGGAAGTGGTCGGCCACCTGGTCGGCCACTTTTTCTGTGCCTTGGGAGCCGTCGACTTCGAGGCGAGTCGAGCGCACGCAGGTCGTCGAGCGCCCACTCGAACCGCAGCGCGAAGATCTCACGCGCGTCGGCCGCCATCTCCTCCGGCGAGCGGCGGACCCAGTTCCGCTCCGGATCGCGCTAGACGGGTTTACCGCGCGCGATCCGCCGTCGACTTCCCGGCCCACTGCCCGCCCCCGATCCAGAGCGCGCGGCCGAGCGTTCCGGTCGGATCCCACACGCTTCCCCCTCGTAGCTCAGCGTCGCCACGGTGTCGGCGTTCCGCAATCATCACCGTGACGAAACGCCCTGGGGTGATCCCTAATCGGTTTTTGGTGTCTGATTCGTCCCATTCGCATCGATGATCGCGACGATCCGCTCGAGGTCGTCGACCGACCCGAACTCGAGCGTGATCCGCCCCTTGCGCCGGCCGAGGTCGACCTTCACGCGGGTGTCGAACCGGTCCGAGAGGCGGTTCGCGAGCTCCTGGAGACCCGGCGCCTGGATCGGCTTGCGCGCCACGGGCTTCGGCTTGGCCGGCTTCTCACTCTTCTTGAGGGTGACGGCTTCCTCGGTCGCCCGGACCGACATGCCCTCCGCGATGATGCGCGCGGCGAGCTCTTCCTGGCTGTCGGCGTCCTCCAGCGAGAGCAACGCGCGCGCGTGCCCGGCGGACAGGACGCCCGCGGCGACCCGGCGCTGCACCGGCAGGGGGAGCTTGAGGAGCCGGATCGTGTTGGTGATGACCGGGCGGCTGCGGCCGATCCGGCTCGCCAGCTCCTCGTGCGTGACCGCGAACTCGTCGAGCAGCTGCTGGTACGCGGCCGCCTCTTCGAGCGGGTTCAGCTGGACGCGGTGGATGTTCTCCAGGAGCGCGTCGCGCAGCATCGACTCGTCGGCGGTCTGCCGGACGATCGCCGGGATCGCTTCGAGCTCCGCCTGCTGCGACGCGCGCAGCCGGCGCTCGCCCATGACGAGCTCGTACTCACCCTCGCCGAGCTCGCGGACCACGATGGGCTGCATGAGCCCGAACTCGCGGATCGAGTGCTCGAGCTCGGAGAGCGCGTCCTCGTCGAAGACCTGGCGCGGCTGCTTCGGGTTGGGCTTGACCGAGCCGACCGGGATCTCGCGGTAGACCGCGCCGGCGACCTCGCCGCTGTGCTGCTTCGCCTGACCGTTGGCCGCGAACCAGCCCTTGTCCTCGGCCGCCTTCGCGTCCGCCGCAGCGCCGTCGGCGGGCGCCGGCAGTGAACCGCCGCCCGCCGGTCCCGTCGGGATGAGGGCGGCCAGGCCGCGCCCCAACCCACCTCTGCGCTCGGTCATGTCGAACTACCCCTCTCCATCTGTGCGCCGCGCTCGGCGATCTCCTTCGCCGCGTCGACGTAGCTCATCGCGCCACGCGAACCGGGATCGTAAGCGAGCACGGTCTGGCCGTACCCGGGCGCCTCGGACACCTTCACGCTGCGGGGGATGACGGTCTTCAGCACGGTGTCGCCGAAGTGGTTCCGGACCTCGTTCGTCACCTGGTCGGCCAGCTTGGTCCGGCCGTCATACATGGTGAGGAGGATCGTCGAGACGCGAAGCTCGCGGTTGAGGTGCTGCTGCACGAGCTCGATGTTGCTCAGCAGCTGCCCGAGACCCTCCAGCGCGTAGTACTCGCACTGGATCGGGATGAGCACCTCCTGCGCGGCGACCATCGCGTTGACCGTCAGCAGGCCGAGCGACGGCGGGCAGTCGATGAAGACGTAGTCGACGCCGATCTCGTTGAGGATCTCCGAGGAGATGGCCTCCTTGAGCCGCGACTCGCGCGACGCCATCGAGACGAGCTCGATCTCGGCGCCCGCGAGGTCGATCGTCGCGGGGACGCAGAAGAGGTTCGGGGACTGCTCGGTGGGCTGGGCCGCCTCCGCGAGCGTCACCTCGCCGATGAGGACTTCGTAGATCGAGGGCGTCCCGGACCGGTGGTCGACGTCGAGCGCGGTGCTCGCGTTGCCCTGCGGGTCGAGGTCGACCACGAGCGTCTTGAGCCCGTGGACGGCGAGCGCGGCGGCGAGGTTGACCGTGCTCGTGGTCTTGCCGACGCCGCCCTTCTGGTTGGCGACGGTCAGCACGCGACGGCGGCCGGGCCGGGGGAGCGACCCGTCCGGGTGCAGCAGACGCGCGGCGCGGGCGGCTTCTTCGGCGATCGGGGTCCAGCCCACGTCGGGGGTGGTCTCCGTGGAGTCGGACGGCGGGGGATTCACCGGTCTCGACACCTCCTCCATTTAGACGTCTGGTCGGTGGTCGAGTCGCGTCGTTTCACGTGGAACATGGCGCGGCTCGTTAGCGCTTCCTACTCCGCGCCTTCGGCGGCAGGCGGCGGATCTTCACGACCGTGCTGGGGACCTCTAGTACTGCGGTGCCGCATTCGACGATCAGCGGAGCGGCCCCGCCGGCTTTACTGATGGCGGCGCCGTCCCGCTCGATCTCGTCCGCCGCGCTGGCGCCCTTGAGGGCGACCAGGAAGCCGTCGGGACGGACCAGTGGAAGGCACCAGTCCGCGAGCCGGGCCAGCGGGGCGACCGCGCGAGCGGTGACGATGTCGGCGCCACCGAGCTGCTCACGCACAGGCCGCTCCTCCGCGCGTCCACGGACGATGGTGATCGGGAGTTCCAGCTTCTCGGCCACCTCGGCCAGCCAGTCCACCCGGCGGGCCATCGGTTCGAGCAAGACGATATCGAGGTCCGGTCGCGCGATCGCGAGCGGTACACCCGGAAGCCCCGCGCCGGACCCGACGTCGACGACCCGAGCCCCCTCGGGCATCTGCTCGCCGATCACCGCCGAGTTGAGCACGTGCCGCTCCCAGAGCCGCTCGACCTCCCGCGGCCCGATCAGCCCCCGCTCGACCCCGTGACTCTCCAGGAGTTCGACATAGCCAGCGGCTTGGCCCACCCGCGCACCGAACACCCGCTCCGCCGCGGCCCGCACCGCCACCGCGGCCTGCTCCAAGCTCACTCCGTCTACTCCTCGTCCGCGCGTTTCACGTGAAACGGCGCTCGTTCGATTGTCCCTGATGTCGAGTCGAAAACGAGCCGACAGACCGCAGATGTGGACAACTCCACTCGCGCGGCGGCGAGCTGGGGACAGTTCCACGTGAAACATGGCGGCGGTGGGTCAGCCTCGGACACCCGAGGCGCGGTCCTCCGGCGACCGGCCGGTCGCGTGCGAGGCCGACCAACCGGCCCACGTTCCACGTGAAACCCCACGGCTGTAATTCACGCGCTCGCCGATCAGCTCGACCCGAGTCAGCGGCGACTGACTTCCGCTTCGTGACTCGCCGCCGAGATTCGGTCGGCCGAGCGGTGGGCCGGCCGACCCGTTCCACGTGAAACCTCACCGCTGTAATTCGCCCACCCGCCGCCGAGCATTCCGCAGCCGGATCCCGCCGAACCCGCACGAGCTCGCCATCGCTGAGTCGACGAACGCTCGCCGGCACCCCGCAACTCGATCCCCACCGACTCGCGCAGCGCGAGCCGATCGCCCATCGGCTCCGCCGAGCCGAGCGGCTCCACAGCCGCACCTCGCTCCAGTCGCACTCGATCGCGCGGGCCGAACCCAGCCGAGCGCCGCAGCGCGCATGGATACAAAAAAGCGGCCCCACCCGAACCGGTCGGATGGGGCCGCTCCAAGAACCGAAGCTCAGGACTCCGGGAAAATCACCACGCGCCGCTTCGGGTCTTCGCCCTCGCTCTCGCTCGTGACGCCCGAGACCGTGGCCACCGCGTCGTGGACCACCTTGCGCTCGAACGGGCTCATCGGCTGGAGCCGTACCCGCTCGCCGCTCGACAGCACCGACTCCGCCGTCGAACGGCCGAGCTCGCGCAGCTCCTCGCGGCGGTCCGCGCGCCAGCCCGCGATGTCCAGCATCAGCCGGCTGCGGGAGCCGGTCTCCTGCTGGACCGCCAGGCGGGTCAGCTCCTGCAGCGCCTCGAGCACCGTGCCGCGGGGGCCGACGAGCTTCTCGAGGTCCTCGCCGCCGTCGATGCTCACGATCGCGCGGCCCGCTTCGACGTCCAGGTCGATGTCGCCGTCGTAGTCGAGGAGGTCCAGCAGGCGCTCGAGGTAGTCGCCCGCGATGTCGCCCTCCTGGACGAGGACGTCGTCGCCACCTCCCGCCTTCTGCTCGCCCGCTTCCTCGCCGGCCGCACCCGGCGTTGTGTCGTCCTGATCGGCTTCGATCTTGTCGATCGTCTCCGACATCATTCGTCTCCTCTCCGAACCGGTCGCGCCTCAGCGGCGCTTCCGGCCCGACTTCCTGGTCGAGTCTTTGAGGAGCCCCGGCACTCCCGTGCCGTTCTCCTTCGAGCCGTTCTGGCCGTTCGGGCTTTTCGCCTCGGCCGCGGCCGGGGTCTGCTCGGCTGCCGTGGCGGCGTCCGCCTTCGCGGCGTCGGCCTTCTCCTGCGCCGTCTGCGCGAAGCCGTGGGCCGAGCCCGCCTTGGTGACCTTCTTCTGAGAGCCGCCCTGAGCCGGCTGGTTCTTCTTCTGCTGGACCGGCTTCTGCCCGACCTTCGGCGCGGTCGGCTTCTGACCCGGCTTCGGGCCGAGCGACGCGCGCTTCTCCGCGGCCTCCGCCTTGCGGGCCGCCTCTTCCTTGTCGATCTTCGTGTAGACGAGGCGCTGCTGCATCAGGGTCCAGCCGTTGTTCGCCAGCCAGTAGAAGAGGAGGCCGAGCGGGAACAGCGCACCGAAGACGAGGACACCGAGCGGGAAGATGTACATCGTCAGCTTGTTCATGATCGCGGTCTGCGGGGTGGCCGACGCGGCGTTCTGCCGGGCCACCGAGTGCCGCGCGGTGAGGTGCGTGGCGATGGACGCGATGATCATGAGGGGGAGCGCGACCGGGAGCACGTTCCAGTGGAAGCCGACGTTCGCGGCGTTGCCACCGCTGACGACGCCGACACCGTTGTAGACGGCCTCGCCGAGGTTGACGCCGAAGAGCTTCGCGTTGACGTACGACTCGACGTCGTGCTGGGTGAAGAAGTAGTTCTCGGTCTTCGGCTTGCCGTCCGCCGGCATGATCGAGAACGCGCGCAGGACGTGGTTCAGGCCGATGAAGACCGGGATCTGGAGCAGCATCGGCAGGCAGCTGCCCAGCGGGTTGACGCCGTGCTCGCGCTGGAGCTTCTGCATCTCCTGCGCCTGGCGCTGCTTGTCGTTCGCGTACTTCTTCTGGAGCTTCTTCATCTCCGGCGCGAAGTCCTGCATCTTCTTCATCGACCGGACCTGGTTCACGAACGGCTTGAACATGATGCCGCGGACCGTGAACGTCAGGAAGATGATGCCGAGGATCCAGGAGATCGCCGCGGATTCACCGAAGACGAGTCCGAAGACCTTGTGCCAACACCAGAGGATGAAGGACACGGGGTAGTAGATGAAATCGAGCACTGCTGCTACTCCTCGATCGGTGTTTCAGGTCTGCGGTGGCGCCACGAGAACGTCTCGGGGACCGGGTCACGGCCGGGCGGTGTCCACGGGCCGCAGCGCAACAGCCGGCGCAGCGCGAGGTAGGAGCCGCGGCCGGCGCCGTGCCGGGTGAGGGCTTCGACTGCGTACGCGCTGCAGCTCGGGTAGAACCGGCAAGCCGGTGGGAGGAAGGGCGAGATCGCCTTGCGGTAGAGCTTGATGGGGAGCAGCAGCACCCAGGCGACCGGGCCGGGCCGCGGGGGCTCGACGTCGTGCTCGGAGTGGTCGTGCTCGGGGGTGGCTCGCATGCCGGTCACACCGCTGATCCGTGGTCGGGGGCCGCGTCCGCGGGACGCGTCGGGCGGGGGACATCCCCGGCCGGACGGCGCGACGACAGCAGACCCAGCCGACGCAGTGCGCCCTCGAGGTCGGAGCCGAGCTCGGCGCTGGACGCGGTCGCCGCCGGCGGCAATGCCCGTACGACCAACGAAGTTCCGGCGGGCAGGGTTCCGATCCGGGCCGAAACGAGATGACGCAGCCGCCGGGTGACGCGGTGGCGGACCACCGAGTTCCCGACGGCCTTGCTCACCACAAAACCCGCCCTGGTCGCCGACGAGGCATCGGCGGCCATGGACGGGTCCGTGGTCAACGCGTGGACGACGAGACGGCGCCTGCCTGCCCGGGATCCGCGACGGAGAACCACGCGGAAGTCCTCACTCCGCCGCAGACGTGCGGCAGCCGGCAGCACGGCGCGCCCCGACGTGCCGGATCAGGCGGACAGCGCTTCGCGGCCCTTGCGACGGCGGGCCGCCAGGATGGCCCGGCCGGCGCGGGTCCGCATGCGGAGGCGGAACCCGTGGGTCTTCGCGCGGCGGCGGTTGTTCGGCTGGAAGGTGCGCTTACCCTTGCTCACTGCTTCTCCTGTGTGTCGCGTCGGACGCGGGGAAAGCTTCCCCGTCGCCTGGCGTGTCGTGCGGGCGCACGGCAGTCTCTGGTGTCTCCTACCAACGTGTGGCCTCGTCACGACGAGCGACGACAACGTGGGCGCGCAAAACGCACCCGTCGCATACGGGAGACCTTACGAGGGTACGCACCCCCGTCGGGCGGCCGGTAAGCACCCCCTCGGCCACGGTCCGCGACCGCCTGGTTTCGTCGAGATCAACGACGCCCCGGCACCGAATGGCAACACGCCGTACACCGTGAAATGCTTGCGACCCAGGATGCCTTGTGGCAGCGGGCGGGGCTTGTTAGCGTGCCTCTCTCGGGTCACCGGTCGAGGTGCACGAGTATCCGGGTGGTGGAGTGCCCACCGGCGTACGACGAGCCCGCAGGTGGCGTCGCCGCGGGTCGCCGTACATTAGTGCACAGCTGTGGACAACTATGTGGATATTCGCTGTGCCGAAACGCACGCGGTCCGCCGGGGAGCGCCGGACCGCGTGAGCGGGAACGTTCGGTCCGTCCACACCGACGAGGGGAGGGGAGCCAGCCAGGTGTCGGATCACCAGCACAATCTGGGTGTCATCTGGGAACAGGTGGTACGCGAACTGTCCGACGGGACCCTGTCCCCGCAGCAGCGCGCCTGGATGCGGGTGACCCGCCCGATCGGCTTGCTCGACGGCACCGCCCTCCTCGCCGCGCCGAGCGACTTCGCGAAGGAAGCGATCGAACGCGGCCTGCGCGGCGCGATCACCGACGCGCTTTCCCGGCGGCTCGGCCGCGCCATTTCGCTCGCGGTGAAGGTGGACAGCGCCGAAGCCGTCGCCCCGGTCGCCGCGCCCCGGTACGTGCCGTCACCCGGCCGGGTGGAAAACGGCGCCGGTCCCGAGCCGGCGCCCGCGCCGATGCCGGGCCCCGGCCCGATGCTGCCCCCGCCGCGCCCCGAGCCGGCCCCGCCGATGCCCCAGGCCGTCGCCACGAAGCCGGACGACGGTGACGACACCGACGAAGAAGTCGACGAAGAGGGCGAGGCGCTCGCCGCCGTGCACGAGATCTGGCCGACGTTCTCCGGCCAGCCGATCGCCGGCCAGCCCTACACCGCGCCGGCGCAGCCGCAGACGTCGAAGACGAAGCTGAACGAGAAGTACACCTTCGACACCTTTGTCATCGGCGCGTCCAACCGCTTCGCGCACGCGGCCGCGGTCGCCGTCGCCGAAGCGCCGGCCCGCGCGTACAACCCGCTCTTCATCTGGGGTGAGTCCGGGCTCGGCAAGACGCACCTGCTGCACGCGGTCGGCCACTACGCCCAGCGGCTCTTCCCCGGCATGCGCGTCCGGTACGTCTCGACCGAAGAGTTCACGAACGACTTCATCAACTCGCTGCGCGACGACCGCAAGGTCGCGTTCCAGCGGCGCTACCGCGACATCGACATCCTGCTCGTCGACGACATCCAGTTCCTGGAAGGCAAAGAAGGTACGCAGGAAGAGTTCTTCCACACCTTCAACACCCTCCACAACGCGAACAAGCAGATCGTCGTCAGCTCCGACCGCCCGCCGAAGCGCCTCGAGACGCTGGAAGACCGGCTGCGGACGCGGTTCGAGTGGGGCCTGATCACCGACATCCAGCCGCCCGAGCTCGAGACGCGCATCGCGATCCTCCGCAAGAAGGCCGCGCAGGATCGGCTCGCGGTGCCGGGTGACGTCCTGGAGTTCATCGCCTCGCGCGTCGAGGCGAACATCCGGGAGCTCGAAGGCGCGCTCATCCGCGTCACCGCGTTCGCGTCGCTCAACCAGCAGCCGGTGGACGCCGGCCTGGCGGAGATCGTGCTGCGCGACCTCATCCCCGACTCGCACGCCCCGGAGATCACCGCGCCCACGATCATGGGTGTCATCTCCGAGTTCTTCGACGTGACGCTCGACGACCTCTGCGGCCCCGGCAAGACGAAGGCGCTCGCCACGGCCCGCCAGATCGCGATGTACCTCTGCCGCGAGCTGACCGACATGTCGCTGCCGAAGATCGGGCAGACGTTCGGCGGCCGCGACCACACGACCGTCATGCACGCGGACAAGAAGATCCGCAAGGAGATGGCCGAGCGCCGGCGCATCTACGACCAGGTGCAGGAGCTGACGTCGCGCATCAAGCAGCGCGCCCGCCAGTAGCACATCCCTTATCCCGCAACGACTTCGGGGCGTCCACGCACAGTGGACGCCCCTTTGTCGTGTTTGGACTGTCCGAAGCGCACGGAGCACGCGAAGCAGCGAAGCTGCCTACGCGCCCTTCGCGAACTCGCGAAAATTGTTTGTACACAAGGAAGTTTCCCCATGGTGTGGGCAGATTGCCCACAGTGCCAACGGGTCTCCCATCAGCGACGACGCCGAATCCGTCCACACCCCGCCCACAGGCGATCCACAGGGAATCCACACCTCTGTCCACGCTGAATCCCCAGGTTGCCCACATCTTGTGCACAGCGGGAGCCGATCACCCGGAAGGGCGAACCGGACCGCTCCGTCCGCCCCCAGGAACAGTCCCAAACCTGGGGACAACCGTGGGGACAACTGGGGACAGCTGTGGACGAATCGGGGGTCGCCCGAAACCATCCACGGACGCCCTCGGTTGCCCACAGGATCGCCACCCAGGTTCTCCACACGCCCGCGACCGCTCCGACCAGCGCGAACGAGCTCAATCCACACAATCCACAACGCTTACTACTGCTACTGCCTTTAGATCTCTTCTAAGAGAGAAAAAGATAAAAACAGGCGAAGGACGAAGTTGGGGACAGCCGCGAGAACGTGTCGTCAAGTCGACAAAGTCAAGGGGAGGCCGAGGTGACGCGGGCCGCCGCGACGGCCTAACGTGGACGCCTGCACCTGGTCCGTGCTCCGGCCGCTCAACGCGGAGGGCGGACCGGCCGGACGAGGCAGCCGGTCACTGCCCAGCCAGAACGAGGCCTGGCCCGAGCCGATCGCGGCTCGGTCGTCGAAAGGATGCGCGCATGAAGATCCGCGTCGAGCGTGACGGGCTCGCCGACGCCGTCGCGTGGGTGGCCAGAAGCCTCCCCTCCCGGCCTCCCGTGCCGGTACTGGGCGGTGTCCTGCTCGACGCCGGTTCCGACGGCGAAACCGACGCGCTGACCGTCTCGGGTTTCGACTACGAGGTGTCCGCCACAGTGGGCGTCCCCGCGACGATCGCCGACGGCGGCCGGCTCCTGGTCTCCGGGCGCCTGCTCGCCGACATCACCAAGGCGCTGCCCGCGCAGCCGGTCGAGATCTCCGTCGACGGCGCGCGCGCCACCATCACGTGCGGCAGCGCGCGCTTCTCCCTGCCGACCATGCCGGTCGAGGACTACCCGCAGCTGCCGTCCCAGCCCGCCTTCGCGGGTGAGCTCGCCGGCGACGCGTTCGGCCAGGCCGTCACCCAGGTCGTCGTCGCCGCGGGCAAGGACGACACGCTCCCGATGCTCACCGGCATGCGGCTGGAGATCTCCGGCAGCTCGCTGACCCTCGTCGCCACCGACCGCTTCCGGCTCGCCATGCGCGAGTTCACCTGGCAGCCGGCCGAGGGCCTGGCCGACGCCGCGGTGCTCGTCCCGGCGCGCACTCTCGCCGAAGCGGCCAAGACGCTCGGCGCGAGCGGCGCCACGATCCGCCTCGCGCTCGCCAGCGGCGAGGGCCTGCTCGGCCTCTCCGGTTCCGGGCGCTACACGACGACCCGCCTGCTCGACGCGGAGTTCCCGCCGTACCGCCAGTTGCTGCCCGCGTCGCACACCTCACGCGCGGTCATCGACGTGTCCGCTCTCACCGAGTCCATCAAGCGCGTTTCCCTGGTGGCGGAGCGGGGGACTCAGGTACGACTGGAGTTCGGGGACAACACACTGCGGTTGTCCGCGGGCGGCGACGACGAAGGAAGCGCCGAAGAAGAGCTTCAGGTCGAGTACGAAGGTGAGCCGGTGACCATCGCGTTCAACCCGGGTTACCTCGTCGACGGCCTGGGCGCGCTCCACAGCGACCGGGCGGAGCTGACGTTCACGACGCCGAACCGTCCCGCGCTGATCAAGCCCGCCGACCCCGAGGGCAACGTCGTCCCCGGCTACCTCTACCTCCTGATGCCGGTCCGCCTTCCCGGCTGACCCGCACTTCTTGTTCGCACGTAAGGGGATCTCATGGTTCAGCTCGGTCTGATCGGCCTGGGCAAGATGGGCTTCAACATGCGTGAGCGGCTGCGCGCGGCCGGTCACGAGGTGGTCGGGTACGACCGCAACCCCGACGTCACGGACACGACGTCGCTCGAGGACCTGGTGTCCAAACTGGAGGGTCCGCGGATCGTCTGGATCATGGTCCCGGCCGGCGACCCGACCCGGCAGACCGTGACCGAGCTGGGCAACCTGCTGTCCGAAGGCGACATGGTCATCGACGGCGGCAACTCGAAGTACACCGACGACAAGCTGAACGCCGACCTGCTCGCCGCGAAGAACATCGGTTACGTCGACTGCGGCGTGTCCGGTGGTGTGTGGGGCAAGGACAACGGCTACGGCCTGATGGTCGGCGGCACGGCCGCGGACGTCGAGCGCGCGATGCCGGTCTTCGACGCGCTGCGTCCGGAAGGCCCGCGCGAGGAAGGCTTCTCGCACGCAGGCGACGTCGGCGCGGGTCACTACGCGAAGATGATCCACAACGGCATCGAGTACGGCATGATGCAGGCCTTCGCGGAAGGCTTCGAGCTGCTCGAGGCCGCGAAGGTCGTCAACGACGTGCCTGCGGTGATCAAGGGCTGGCAGCGCGGCACGGTCGTCCGGTCCTGGCTGCTCGACCTGCTCGTGCGTGCGCTGGACGAAGACCCGGAGCTGGACGACCTCGAGGGGTACGTCGAGGACTCCGGCGAAGGCCGGTGGACGCTCGAAGAGGCGATCAACAACGCGGTGCCGGCGCCGGTCATCTCGGCCGCGCTCTTCGCGCGGTTCGCGTCGCGTCAGGAGCACTCGGCCGCGATGCGCGCGGTCGCCGCGCTGCGCAACCAGTTCGGCGGGCACGCCGTGAAGAAGGTCGGCGGATAAGGAGTTCCTGGTGTATCTGCGCCATCTGCAGGTCACCGACTTCCGTTCCTGGCCCCAGGCCGATCTCGCGCTCGAACCGGGGCCGACCGTGCTGGTCGGCCAGAACGGTCGCGGCAAGACCAACCTGCTCGAAGCGATCGGGTACGTCGCGACGCTGGGCTCGCACCGCGTCGCGACGGACGCGCCGCTGATCCGGCACGGCTGTGAACGCGCGCTGGTGCGGGTCGCGGTGGTCAACGAAGACCGCGAGCTGACCGTCGAGCTCGAGATCACCGCAGGCCGGGCCAATCGCGCGCGGGTAAACCGCGGCGCGGTCGGCCGGCCGCGGGACGTGCTCGGCATCCTGCGCACGGTGCTGTTCTCCCCGGAGGACCTCGCGCTCGTGCGGGGTGACCCGGGTGAGCGGCGCCGGTTCCTCGACGAGCTGCTGGTGCTGCGCGCGCCGCGGTACGCCGGGGTCCGGGCGGACTACGAGAAGGTGCTGAAGCAGCGAAACGCCCTGCTCAAGACGGCCGGGAAGCGCCGTACGGGTCGCGAAGACCCGTACGCGTTGTCGACGCTCGAAGTCTGGGACGACCACCTGTCGGTGGCGGGCGCGGAGCTGCTCGCCGCGCGCCTGAACCTCGTCGCGGACCTCGGGCCGTACGCGGCTTCGGCGTACATGGGTGTCGCGCCGGACTCCCGGCCGGCGAAGATCTCGTACCGGTCTTCGCTGGGTGACGCGCTGCCGGAGACGTACGGCGTACCGGACGGCGAACGGGCGCAACCCGAAGTCCTGAAGGACGTCTTACTCAAGGCGCTCGGAGAGGCCCGGAAGGCCGAGCTCGAGCGCGGGATCAGTCTCGTCGGCCCGCACCGGGACGAGCTGGAGCTGATCCTGGGCCAGGCGCCGGCCAAGGGCTACGCGAGTCACGGCGAGTCGTGGTCGTTCGCGCTCGCCCTCCGGCTGGGCAGCTACGAGCTGCTGCGCGCGGAGGCGGGTGAGCCGGTGCTCCTGCTCGACGACGTGTTCGCCGAGCTGGACCGCAAGCGTCGGGCCCGGCTGGCCGAGGTGGCCGCGAGCGCCGAACAGGTGCTGGTGACCGCGGCGGTCGACGAAGACGTGCCCGGGGAGCTCGCCGGGTCCCGGTTCGTGGTGGCGGATGGTGAGATCACACGTGGCTGAGCGGCCCGAGCGAACACCCGATGTGACGGGCGACACGAATCGCACCCGATCTGGGGACAAACCTGTGGACAGTGTGGATAACACGGTGCAGGAGTTATCGCTGCCCGTGACCGTGCGGCCAGATAGGTGGCACAAAACGCCCGAAAGCGACACCAAATCCCCGGTTGGTACTGAGCGTGACGGCGACGTTGGGCCGAACGAGGATCCCCCGACCGGACGCGATCTCGCGCACGCCGCCCTCGAAGCCGCGAAGGCCAAGGCGAAGGAGCGGGGCGTCCCGCCGGGCCGCCGTCGCCCCGCGGTCGGCGGCGGGCAGAACCCGCGGCGCCGGCGCTGGTCGGGACCGGGCGCGGACGCGCGCGACCCGCAGCCGCTCGGCCGGCTCGTCTCCCGGCTCGTCAGCGACCGCGGCTGGAGCGAGAGCGTCACCGGCGCCCGCGTTTTCGCCCAGTGGGCGCGGCTGGTCGGCGAGGACGTCGCCGAACACGCCCAGCCGGTCGCGCTGAAAGACGGTGAACTGACGGTTCGCGCGAGCTCCACCGCGTGGGCCACCCAGCTCCGGTTGCTGCAGGGAAAACTGCTGGCCAAGATCGCGGCGGGCGTCGGGAACGGCGTGGTCAAGCGCATGCGGATCCAGGGTCCGACCGCCCCGAGCTGGCGGAAAGGGCCCCGTCACGTGCCCGGGCGCGGCCCGCGTGACACGTACGGCTGACCCGGGTTGCGCGATGCTCGGTTGAATGCCCCGAGAACGCATCCAGACCTCCCGAGATACGTCAAGACTCGGCTCGAACCGATTTCGTCCGTCTGTGACGCGTTCAGGGGTGTCCTTGCCGCATGTCAGCGGACGCGGCCAAGTACACTGGAGGCGAGCGAGTATCCGCTCGGGCGAGACGAGGAGAAACAAGGCCTGTGACCGAGAACAAGAGCGAGTACAACGCGTCGTCGATCACGGTGCTCGAAGGCCTCGAAGCGGTCCGCAAGCGCCCCGGCATGTACATCGGTTCCACGGGTGAACGCGGTCTGCACCACCTCGTCCAGGAGGTCGTCGACAACTCCGTGGACGAGGCGATGGCCGGGTACGCCACCAAGGTCGAGGTTACCCTCCTCGCCGACGGCGGGGTGCGCGTCGTCGACGACGGCCGCGGCATCCCGGTCGACATGCACCCCAAGGAGAACAAGCCGACCATCGAGGTCGTGCTCACCCAGCTGCACGCGGGCGGCAAGTTCGACAGCGACTCCTACGCGGTGTCCGGCGGCCTGCACGGCGTCGGCATCTCCGTGGTGAACGCGCTGTCGACGAAGCTGCTCGCCGAGGTCAAGTACGGCGGCCGCAGCTGGCGCCAGCTGTACACCGACCAGATCCCCGGCCCGCTCGAGGACCTCGGCCCGGCGACCGAGACCGGCACGACCATGACGTTCTGGGCCGACGGCAACATCTTCGAGACCACGACCTACAACTTCGAGACGATCTCGCGCCGCCTCCAGGAGATGGCGTTCCTCAACAAGGGGCTGACGCTGTCCCTGCGTGACGAGCGCGTCGCCGACGAGGAGACCGAGGAAGACGCCGAGGGCAAGGTCGCGCGCGTCAAGGAGAAGGTCTACTGCTACCCGGGCGGGCTCGAAGACTTCGTCAAGCACATCAACGGCAGCAAGGACCCGATCCACCCCAGCGTGATCTCCTTCGACGCGAAGGGCACCGGCCTCGAGGTCGAGGTCGCGATGCAGTGGAACACCGGGTTCACGCCGTCGGTCTACACGTTCGCCAACACGATCAACACCCACGAGGGCGGCACCCACGAAGAGGGCTTCCGCGCCGCGCTGACCCGCGTCGTCAACTCCTACGCGCGCGACAAGAAGCTGCTCAAGGAGAAGGACGCCAACCTGACCGGCGACGACGTGCGCGAGGGCCTCGCCGCGATCGTCTCGATCAAGCTGGGCGAGCCGCAGTTCGAGGGCCAGACCAAGACCAAGCTGGGCAACAGCGAGGCCAAGACGTTCGTGCAGCAGCAGTCGAACGAGTGGCTGGCGGACTGGTTCGAGCGCAACCCCACCGAGGCGAAGACGATCATCAACAAGTCGATCTCCTCGGCGCAGGCGCGGATGGCCGCGCGCAAGGCGCGTGACCTGGTCCGCCGCAAGGGCGCGCTGGAGATCGGCGGCCTGCCCGGCAAGCTCAAGGACTGCCGCTCGACCAACCCGGCGGAGTGCGAGCTCTACATCGTCGAGGGTGACTCGGCCGGCGGCTCGGCCAAGGAGGGCCGCGACTCGATGTACCAGGCGATCCTGCCGATCCGCGGCAAGATCATCAACGTCGAGAAGGCCCGCATCGACCGCGTCCTCAAGAACACCGAGGTCCAGTCGCTGATCACCGCGCTGGGCACCGGCATCCACGACGAGTTCGACATCGAGAAGCTGCGCTACCACAAGATCGTGCTGATGGCCGACGCCGACGTCGACGGCCAGCACATCACCACGCTGCTGCTCACCCTGCTGTTCCGGTTCATGACCCCGCTCATCGAACACGGCCACGTCTTCCTGTCGCGGCCGCCGCTGTACAAGATCAAGTGGCCGCGGACGGACCCGGAGTACGCGTACTCCGACCGCGAGCGCGACGCCGTCATCCAGGCGGGTGTCGAGGCCGGCAAGCGGCTGCCGAAGGACGACGCGATCCAGCGCTACAAGGGTCTCGGCGAGATGAACGCCGAAGAGCTGTGGGAGACGACGATGGACCCGGCCAACCGGCTGCTGGGCCAGGTCACCCTCGACGACGCCGCGCAGGCCGACGAGCTGTTCTCGGTCCTGATGGGCGAGGACGTCGAGGCCCGCCGCTCGTTCATCACGCGCAACGCGAAGGACGTTCGCTTCCTGGACGTGTAGGCGTCCCCTGATCCTCGTCCCGCCAGGACCCCCGCACCCGAGAAGGACCTCATGACGGAAACCTTGCCGCCGGCTCCGGACCACGACCGGATCGAGCCGGTCGACATCCAGCAGGAGATGCAGCGCTCCTACATCGACTACGCGATGAGCGTGATCGTGTCGCGCGCGCTGCCGGACGTCCGGGACGGCCTCAAGCCGGTGCACCGGCGGGTCCTGTACTCGATGTTCGACTCCGGCTTCCGGCCGGACCGCGGGTACAACAAGTGCTCGCGCGTCGTCGGCGACGTCATGGGCAACTACCACCCGCACGGTGACTCGGCGATCTACGACGCGCTGGTCCGGCTTGCCCAGCCGTGGTCGATGCGGTACCCGCTGATCGACGGCCAGGGCAACTTCGGCTCGCCGGGCAACGACCCCGCGGCCGCCATGCGGTACACCGAGTCCCGGCTCGCGCCGCTGGCCATGCAGATGCTGGCCGACATCGAAGAAGACACCGTCGACTTCTCCGACAACTACGACGGCCGCACGCAGGAGCCCGACGTCCTGCCGTCGCGGTTCCCGAACCTGCTGGTCAACGGCGGGTCCGGGATCGCGGTCGGGATGGCGACGAACATCCCGCCGCACAACCTGCGCGAGGTCTCCGAAGGCGTCGTCTGGGCGCTGGAGAACCCCGAGGCGACCGACGACGAGCTGCTGGCCGCGCTGCTGGTGCGGATCAAGGGCCCGGACTTCCCGACCAAGGCGATGATCCTCGGCACGTCCGGCATCGAGGACGCCTACCGCACGGGCCGCGGCTCGGTCCGGATGCGCGCGGTCGTCGAGGTCGAAGAAGACGCGAAGGGCCGCACGATCCTGGTCGTGTCCGAGCTGCCGTACCAGGTCAACCCGGACAACCTCGTCGAGAACATCGCGAACCTGGTCCGCGACGGCAAGCTCACCGGCATCGCCGACATCGCCGACGAGTCCAACAGCCGCTCGGGCATGCGGATCGTCGTCACGATCAAGCGGGACGCCGTCGCGAAGGTCGTGCTGAACAACCTGTTCAAGCACACCCAGCTGCAGCAGAACTTCGGCGTCAACATGCTGGCCCTGGTCGACGGCGTGCCGCGCACGCTGCGGCTCGACCAGATCATCCGGCACTACGTGAAGCACCAGGTCGAGGTCATCGTCCGGCGGACCAAGTTCCGCCTTCGCAAGGCCGAAGAGCGGGCCCACATCCTGCGTGGGTACGTCAAGGCGCTCGACGCGCTGGACGAGGTCATCGCGCTGATCCGGCGGTCGCCGTCCGCCGACGAAGCCCGGCCGGCCCTGATGGAGCTGCTGGACGTCGACGAGATCCAGGCCACCGCGATCCTCGACATGCAGCTGCGGCGCCTGGCCGCGCTCGAGCGACAGCGGATCATCGACCAGCTGGCCGAGATCGAGCTCGAGATCGCCGACCTGAAGGACATCCTCGAGAAGCCGGAGCGGCAGCGCGCGCTGATCCGCGACGAGCTGATGGCGATCGTCGAGAAGTACGGCGACGACCGGCGCACGAAGATCATCGGCTTCAGCGGCGACGTCACCGACGAAGAGCTCATCGCCGTCGAGGACGTCGTGGTCACGATCACCCGCACGGGGTACGCCAAGCGGACGAAAACCGACCTGTACCGCTCGCAGAAGCGCGGCGGCAAGGGTGTGCAGGGCGCGACGCTGAAGCAAGACGACATCGTCCAGCACTTCTTCGTCTGCTCGACGCACGACTGGATGCTGTTCTTCACGAACAAGGGCCGCGTCTACCGGACCAAGGCCTACGAGCTGCCCGAGGCCAACCGCAACGCGCGCGGCCAGCACGTGGCGAACCTCATGGCGTTCCAGCCGGACGAGCAGATCGCCCAGGTCATCCAGATCAAGAACTACGAGGTCGCGCCGTACCTGGTGCTCGCCACCAAGCGCGGCCTGGTGAAGAAGACCAAGCTCACCGACTTCGACTCGAACCGCTCCGGCGGCCTCATCGCCATCAACCTGCGCGAAGGCGACGAACTGGTCGGCGCGGTGCTGGCGGCGGCCGAGGACGACCTGCTCCTGGTGTCGGCCGAAGGCCAGTCGATCCGCTTCCACGCGACCGACGAGGCGCTGCGGCCGATGGGCCGCCCGACGTCCGGTGTGCTCGGCATGCGGTTCAACGACGGTGACGAGCTGCTCGGCATCAGCGTGGTCAAGGAGGACAAGTTCCTGCTGGTCGCGACGGACGGCGGGTACTCCAAGCGGACGCCGATCGAGGACTACCCGGTGCAGGGCCGCGGTGGCAAGGGTGTGCTCACCATTCAGCACGACCGCAAACGTGGCAGGCTGGTGGGTGCGCTCATCGTCGACGCCGAGGACGAGCTCTACGCGATCACTTCGAGCGGCGGCGTGATCCGCACGCCGGCGGGCGATGTGCGCAAGGCAGGACGGCAGACGAAGGGGGTCCGGCTGATGAATCTCGGCGAAGGCACCACTCTTCTCGCCGTCGCACGCAACGCCGACGAGCCCTCGGACGTCGCCAATGGTGACGTCGACGGCGACGCCCCGGAAGCACCCGAAGCGGGTGAAGGAACAACGGCGCCGTCGGAGCAGTAAGTTCACTACGGACAGCGCCCCACGGCACGGGTAAGGACTGACTCTTCGTGACACCATCCGAGAATCCCGAGGCAGCGGGTTCGAACGGGACTCCGGCGAGCCCGCCATGGCAGCGGGTCGACAAGGACGGCGACTCCGAGGCGACGGTCAAGCTGGCCACGGATGAAGCGCTGTTCAAGACCGAAGCGCCGGCCGGGGAGACGCAGCCCGTCTCCCCGGACCAGCGCCCGGTGGTGACCGGAAGCGCCGCCCCCCGCCTCTTCGGCGGCGGCGACACCCCACCGAGCGGCGAGCCCTCGGCGGCGGCGATCCCGTCGGCGTCCACCCAGCGAGCCCGTCCCAGCGCACTGCGTCGTCCCGGCCGCGGCCCGCGCCGTGCGTCGCTGCAGGTGAAGCGCTTCGACCCGTGGTCGGTCCTCAAGCTGTCCCTGGTGCTGGGCGTGGCGATGTTCTTCGTCTGGCTCGTCGCGGTCGGCGTCCTGTACACGGTCCTCGACGGCATGGGCGTCTGGGACAAGCTGAACGGCACGTACTCGTCCCTGGTCGGCGGCGAAGGCGCCAACGCGTCGTCCGAGCCGCTGATCAGCGCGGGCCGCGTCTTCGGCATCGCAGCCATCCTCGGCGCGATCAACATCGTCCTGGTGTCGGCCCTGGCCACGGTCAGCGCGTTCATCTACAACGTGTCGGCCGACCTCGCGGGCGGCCTCGAGGTCACGCTGTCGGAGCGAGAGTAACCCGGTTGCAGGGCCCCCTCGGGGGTCCTGTAAAGTTCTCCTCGTTCAAGGGCCTATAGCTCAGGCGGTTAGAGCGCTTCGCTGATAACGAAGAGGTCCCAGGTTCAAGTCCTGGTAGGCCCACGCAAGACAAGCCCGGTTCGCTTCGCGCGGACCGGGCTTTTGCGTGTCCTGAGCGACACAGTGGGTGACTGTCACTCCAGGAGGCGCGGTCTTTTGTCTGCAGTTGTCTGCACCCCACGCGCGTCGATGACGATGCCCGCGACGGTCGTACGGTCCGGCGAGTCGCTGGTGAGGATGACGTCCCGGAATACAACTTTCTGACCGAGTCGCTGCGTGATTCTCGGGAGGGCACCGGCGAAGGTCACGCTGTTGAACAAGGTGTCGCGCGTGAAGGCCAAGTCGTCGAACCAGACCATGATGCCCGTGAAGGTCGTTTGGTGGAACGAGGTCTTGCCGGTGAAACTTGCGCCGCTGAACGAGACGGCGCGAGTGAAGATCGCGCCGTCAAACTGAGCGTCTCCGGTGAAGATCGCGCGGGCGAACTGAGCGTCTCCGGTGAAGATCGAGCCACCGAACGAGGCCTTGCCGGTAAAGGTCGCATCGTCGAACCAGGCGAATTTGGTGAAGGTCGCGGCAAACGAGGTGTCGCCGCTGAAGGTCGCGCCGGCCAACCAGACGTAGTCGGTGAAGGTCGCACCGTCGAACGAGGTGCTGCCGGTAAAGGTGGCGTCGCCGAACCGGGTGTCGCCGGCGAAAGTCGTGCCTTCAAATGAGGCGTCTGCGGTGAAGGTTGCACCGTCAAATGAGGCGCGACCTGTGAAGGTCGCACCGTCGAACCCGGCTTCGCCGGTGAAGGTCGCACCCACGAAGCCGGCGTCGCCGGTGAAGGTCGCACCACGGAATCGGACGTTGCGCGCTCGGCAATTGGTCAGGTTGACGTTCGTCAGGTGGGCGTTGGTGAGGTCAAGGTCGGTGCTTTCCCAGAACTTCCCGCGCTTGCTTGGCTGGAGGTGGTCACCGAGGATCCGCTGGGCAGCGAGCCGAACTTCCCGCTCCTGGAAGCGATCCCGACGCTCCGTGAACTGGGAGTCTGGCGGAGCGTAAGGCATGCGCAGGTAGGCACAGATGACGTTAACGATGCTTTGACGCTGGCTTACGTTGTTGTGGGCAAGGCGCTCAAGGGCGTAGAGCCCTGCCAGGCGGACAGGGGCTTCAGCGGAGCCAAGCTGATCGGCAGCTTTGGTGTACTGCTCGGTGACGTTCTTTTCGGTCGCGTCGCTCTCGCTGTGCCACTGCCGCCGCACCGCGAGCAAGAGTGCGAAGATGCCCGTGGTGCCGGCGCCGATGCCGAGCCCCGTCTTGATCGCGTCGACCTTCGCCGCTGCTTTTGTGTCCGCGCTGGTCGCCTTGCCAGCCTCGCCGAGCAGCCAATTGGTCGCGATCCAGGCCACGACGACCACCACGATCGCGGCGGTGACGACGACCCACCAGCTCATCCCCGAAGCCCGGGTCCGGGGCGCTCGTTGCCCGCGCAGCCGCCACCCAGCGGCGGCCAGACCGGCCGCAGCAAAGGCGAACAGGGCCAGCGGCACTACGTGCGGGCGCGCCCACCGGCCCAGCGCCAGCCAGTCCACCCACCCGAACAGCACCGTCATCCCGGCTAGCAGCGCGGCCCCGCTGAGCAGGAGCGCTCCGCGCGCCGGTGCCCAGTCCAGCGAGGGCAGGCGAGGCAGCGCTGGCTTCCACTTCGTCACGCACGGTCAGTCGTCCCCAAGCGACCCGGTGATACACCGGGGACGAGCCAGTAAGCGATCGGCGGTGGCGGACGACATAGGCCTAAGGCCGGCTCGCGAAACGCGAACCGGCTCTTAAGCCTGCTGGTCAAGTCAGACACAGCTTCGGAAGCCGCGATCTTCGGCCCCGTGTCGCCGCGCTCCAGAACATCGAGCTTGCGGCGCGGGCCGGCGACCCCGAACAGGCGCTCCGTCTGGCGGCCGCCGTGCCGGACTCGGCAGGCGACGTCCCGGCATTCTGGGAGGCTGGCCACCGGCTGCTGCTCGCAGCTGCGGCCGCCGACCTACGCCACGATCGGGACGCCTTGGCCTGGCTCGTCGAGGCACGAGACCTTGCACCAGACTGGGTGCGATATCAGCCGCTCGGCAAAACCACGAGGTCGACTGAGGGACTGCCGCTACGACTTGACGCATTACCAGAACAGTAGGTTGGTAAGAGGCCCTCAACGGCGCCGGTGGGAAGTCTGGGCGTCCACGTACGTTCTCGCCGCCGGCGGCGCACTGTGTTTCGTGGCTGGAAACTTAGAGAAGATCTTCGATGCTGCCGATCATCTGCTGAGACGCCTCGCAGCGTAGCTCAGGCGATCAGCACCTGTTGCGTCTCCTTGCCTTCCCGGAAGAGGACGTCCTTACCGTCGATCTTCACGGCGCGGTAAAGAAGCTCACCGTAGCTCACGAGACGGCGAAGAGCCTCCGTGACTGTGACGCCTTCCTTCTCAGCCACCAACCGCAGGGCCTCAGCGGTGGACGGCCCGATGTTCACAGTCAGTCTGGTAACTGACGCTGCTGCTAGCTGGCGCTTTGGGTCCACGCCAGGTTCACGATGCTCGACGTCTTCGGTGCGAACACCGGCTTCACCGCTAGATTCGTAATCCTGACGTCCTTGTGCAGCGGACATCGTCAATCCTCCTGAGCTCAAGGGGGCTTCTTTATCAGGACATCTTATCTTTGTCAAACCGCCCCTGGGACCGGCGCAAGTATGTCATGCGTGCAGCTCTGATGCGACATGTTGGCGTGCTCGATGTGATGAACTTGCATATCGAGACATGGCTGTTACCATGCCCGATCCGTATCGCAGTACGACCGTACGGTCTGACCTGCGGACATGCCTCGCGTAAGACTGTCGGGAAGCCGGAGTACTCTATGCGCCACCTTGCCGTGGGGCGTCAGGTGGAGCAGGAGGTCTTCGGGTGACCAGCCGGGGTGAAGCGTTCGCCGACTCGCATGAAGAGTCTGAGACGCCCGTAGACGTCAACCCGGGCTTCCATCGCGGCGACATACAACTGACGCCCGCCGTGCCGGACGCGCCGCACGACCCGGACTGCGCCCGGTGTCCCAATCTCGACGCACGATGCGACACCCTGGAAGCGGAACTTTCCGCCGAACGTGCACGCAACGACGTGCTTCTGGACGCGCTCTCGACCTTCGCGCGGCAGAAAGTCGGAGACGAGAAGATTGACTTCGCGGCTGAAGTGCGGACAGCGCTACAAGCGAAGCCTTACGACGTGCGTTCCAGTCGGTTGCCGTCTGATCGGCGCGAGGATCTGATGGTGGTAGTACAGTCGCAGAGCCAGACGTTTCCGCCTGATATTTGGCAGCAGCCGGAGATGAGAGCGGCTCTCGCATCTCGGGAGATCAGCGCCGTCTACCGCCTCTTGCGCAAGCACGGTGCCTCGCAGCGCCAGATCGCCGCGATGACCGGCCAGTCCCAGTCCGAGGCGTCGGAGATCCTCAAGGGTCGCCAGGTCATGGCTACAGACGAGCTCAAGCAAATTGCTGACGGCCTGGGTATCCCTCGTGGGTACATGGGGCTTGCCTACGACGAGGCTACGGCGATACGCATTGTCGGCCAGGAGAATCAGGGCGAAGAGTCGGCAGCGCGGCGGAGGTTCCTCGCGCACGCCGCCCAAGTCACGATGAGCGCGGCGGTCTTCGGTCCCGAGTCGGTCGGGTGGTCGTGGGACGCGCGCAGGACGCCGTGGTGGGGACATGGCTGACTACGAGGTTGGTAAAGGTGACGAAAAGTCGTCGGAGGATGACGGCGGCCAAAGTCGAGGCTTCGCTGATGAGGTGCCTCTCGATGCCAAGTCTGATCTTCCGCCAGGTCACTTCTGGCTCCCGTCAGCACGCGAGGTCGTCACGAATGATCCAGTCGAAGTTGGTCAAACGATCGGGGTTGAGAAACCCCAGAAGACTCATCAGTTGCGCCTGTGGACTCTCTGGATCTTGGTCGGCACTGTGGGGGCCGGTCTGGTGCTCATTGCGCTCGGTCTGGCCATGCATTGGTTTGACACAGACTTCGCCAAGACGATCCTTCAGACCGTCGTGAGTCCTATCCTTGGCGCGCTATCAGCGGTCGTGGGGTATCTCTTCGCGGACCGGAAAACAGACTAGGTTCTCGTGTGTGCTGCACGGACTTGCCTGGTCGGGTCGGGATGAGTGACGATCGTGGAGGCCTGCGGCGGTAGCCGGCGGACGTACACGGATGTTGAACCGCGAGGTCGCGAACCTCTCGCCTTGATCAGGTAGTTGTGATCTTGCCCTGATAACGAAGAGGTCCCAGGTTCAAGTCCTGGTAGGCCCACGCAAGACAAGCCCGGTTCGCGATGTGCGAGCCGGGCTTTTGCGTGTCCTGGGTGGCACATCGCTGTCGCGGAGCCAGTCGACGAGTTGCCGGCCTTCAGACCATCGGACTCGTCACCGAGGATCGCTTCGAGCGCGAAGAGCCTCGCTACCGAGGGACCGATCGTCACCCTGGGTAGTCACTTTTCCTCGGCGAGTGCAGTTCTCTCGGCGCCTGCGCCACTTGTGACTTTCGGTGCCTGATCCGCTCCCGATAGTGCGTAGAAATCGATTTCGAAGCCCCTGCACTACCGGTCGAAGTCACCCGATTCCTGGCGGTAAGAATTCTCGCCCAGGAATCAACGACGACCATTCTGGGATTTTCCAACCCCTGTGACCTGCGGTAGTCCACAGTCGACACGAGTGAAAATTTCCAACTCGGTCCTAAGTGGATTCGGTGGATCGCGGCAGTTTCCCCAACAATTCTGCGTTTTGCATGCAAATAGCACGATCGCGGAAGACAGCTTACGAACCGTGAGAAAGGGTGTATCGCAATGACCCAATCGGGGGAACTGGGAACTGAGGTAGAACTATGCGAAGACTGTCCATGCTCGGCGTGGCGGCACTCTTAGTAGCCGTCCCGATACTCGTACCCTCGGCGGCCTCCGCCGGGGGCACGGCCATCCGTCCGGTGCGGACCTGCGCCGAACTCGTGCGGACCTACCCGCTGGCGGACGCGGTCACCCACGTCACCTCGGCGACCGTGGTGCCCGCGACCGCGACCGAATCCGAAATGTGCGACGTCCAGGGGTACGTCGAACCGGCCGTGCACTTCGAGCTGAAGCTGCCGACGAAGACGTACGTGGGCCGCTACCTGCAGTACGGCTGCGGTGGCTTCTGCGGTTACATCGCCATCCCGGCGTTCGCCGGCTGCGACCTGCCGCACGGTGGGGACGTCGCGGTCGCGGCCACCGACAGCGGCCACGTCGGCACCACGCCGTTCGCCTTCGACGACGGGAAGTGGGCCGAGAACAACCAGGCCGCCCGTGACGACTTCGCGTTCCGAGCTTCGCACGTCGTGTCCCGTGCTTCGAAGAACCTGATCAACACCTTCTACGGCGCTCCGCCGACGAAGTCCTACTTCAGCGGCTGCGGGCGCGAAGCGCTTTTGCTGGCGCAGCGCTATCCGCACGACTTCGACGGCATCGTCACCGGCGCGCAGGCCGGCTACTGGGGTCCGCTCTTCGGGGTCTACCAGACCTGGCTGGCGAAGGCGAACACCGGCGCCGACGGTCAGCCCATCCTGACCAGGGACAAGCTCCCCGCCCTGCACACCGCCGCGGTGGCCTCGTGCGACGGGGCCGACGGGCTCGTCGACGGCGCCATCGACGACCCACGGGTCTGCACCTTCGACCCCGCGACGCTCACCTGCCCCGCGGGCACCGACAACGCCGGCTGCCTCACGCCCGCGCAGGTCGCGGCGACCAAGAAGCTCTACTCGCCGCCGACCGACGAAAACGGCCGGAAGCTCTACCCGGGCGGGCAGACCGTCGGCTCCGAGCTCGCCTGGGCCTGGGGCGACTGGATCCTCCCGTCGCCGGACACGGGCGGGGTCGCCTTTGCGCGGCTGCTGGCCGACAGCTACCTGAAGTACATGGCCTATCCGATCGGGACGCCGGCCTCGTCGGTCGACCAGTTCTCCTTCACCTCCAGTGAGTTCAACCGCCTCACCGCGGAGGGCGTCCGTTCCAACGCGATGTCGACCGACCTGCGCGAGTTCCGTCGCGCCGGCGGGAAGCTGATCCTCTGGCACGGCTGGGCGGACCAGGCGATCCCGACGGCCGGCACGCTCGACTACTACCAGCGGCTCACCCAGGCCTCCGGTGGTGTCGCCGCAACCCAGAGCTGGGCCAGGCTGTTCGTGGTCCCCGGCCTCTACCACTGCGGCAACAACGGCAACAAGCTCACCGAGTACAACCCCCTGCCCGGCCTCTTCGGCTGGGTCGAACGCGGCACCGCGCCCACCCGCACCATCGCCGTCGGCCGCGACGCCGCCGGCAACGTGGCGCGCACCCGGCCCGTGTTCCCGTACCCGGTGCAGGCCAAGTACGACGGGAGCGGCAGCATCGACGACGCCGCGAACTTCGTCGCGGCACCGCCGTCACGCCCGGTCAACGACATCGTGGACTGGGCGGGCAACGACCTCTACAACCGGCCCGCGCCAGTGGCGCCATGAGGTAGCCGGGTCGTGAAAAAAGGGGGCTTCAGGACGGATCTTGTCCTGAAGCCCCCTTGTCGGTTCATCCCTAAGTCTCGGTCAAGTCCGGGATCTCCGCCGCCGTTCCGGGCTTACCGTGAAGGAGACGAAGGGGGCAGACATGGGCTGGATCGTCTTGGGGATCGTGGTCGTGGCGTTGCTGGGCATCGCCGTGGTGGTCGACCTGCGCGACCGCGGCCGCGGCGGGAAGCGGATCGCCGGCGGTCTCGGCGACGCTCGCCGGACGGACGTCAACCCGAACCCGCAGGTCGGGGACCAGGGCGGTTACCTGAACCTCCCGTGAGGTCAGTCGCGCTCCATGGTCAGGATCGCGCCGGTCTGCTGGGTACTTCTCGGTCGCGACGAGCAGGGCGGCAACGTCGGGGGCCGACCCTGAGATGTCCCGGATACAGGTCAGCCCTGCCGGGAAGAGAAGACCGGCAGGGCTGAGCAGTCACAGTCGGCGTGCACCACGGTCGCCTCTCGGCGATAGGCGCGACCTGGCTCCAGCCGGACGGAACTCCGCGAAGGCGATGAGTGAGCCCGGGGGACACGATGGGCACACCGACCAGTGGGTACAACAGGACGACCGGGTCCGGTATTTCCCGACGCGTGTGACGTGCGTTACCACCAAGATCGTGGTTCCACGTGGAACCACCGCCCCTGACACCGGCGTGGGCCGGTGCAGGTAACATCACGGGGTAAGGGAAGCAAGCTGAGAAGGGGGCTTCGGTGAAGAAGCTGCTGGCACTCGCGGTCATCGCGGGCGGCGTCCTGTTCGTCGTGAAGCGCAACAAGGCGGCCAAGGCCGAAGCCGACCTCTGGCGCGAGGCGACCGCGCCGGTCCCCTCCAGCAACGGCACGACCCCCGCCAAGCCGGCGGGCGCGTCCCACAACTGAGTCTCCCCGCGGGCGGTCCGCCGCCCGCGCCCGGGGCTGTAGCTCAATTGGTAGAGCACCGCCTTTGCAAGGCGGGGGTCAGGGGTTCGATTCCCCTCAGCTCCACAACTGTCAGCGCAGGAAGCTGATCAGGGCGTCCCGGCCCGCGTGGCCGCGCTCGCGGTTCTGGATCGAGTGGGACTCGCCCGGGACGATCACCAGCTTTCCTTGCGGCGCAACACGTGCCTCCTCCTGCGCCCACTCCAGCGGCGTCGACAGATCGCGGTCGCCGTTGAGCAGCAGGACCGGGACGTCCGGCAGGCGCGAAGCCGGGTTCGAGCCGACGCGCTCCGCCGGCGACGGCAGGCAGCCCTGGATGAAACCCTGCTGCGTCGCCACCGCCGTGGTGTACGGCCACGTCGCCTGGGGCGGCAAAGTGCGTGCTGCCAAGGAAAGCAGCGGCTGCCGCAGCGCCACCGGCGTTGCCGACGAACCCCACGGGTACCGCTGGTCCGCGCAGAGCGTCGCCGAATGGAGGCCGGAGCTGTAGTCGGCCGGGGCGACGTCCTCCGTCGTGTAGCCCTGGACCACCTGGTCGAGCCATTCCGGCGCACCGCCGCGGGCCGCGTGCAGGGCGCCGATGATGTCGCCCGAGGCCGGGTTGCGGTACGTCGGGTCAGCGAACTCGTACGCGACGACCGCGTCGAAGATCTTCACGCCGTCCGCCGTGCTTCGGTGGCGGACCACCCACGCCAGGTCCTCGGCCGGGTCGTAACCGCACGCCGGCGCCACCGCGCACGCCGCGCGCAGCACGCGGGCTTCGGCCGTCAGGCCCGTCAAGTACAGCGTGGCCGACGCCGTCGAATGGTGCGGCAGCACCGAATCCAGGACGACCTTGCTGACGTTCCGCGGGTGCGCGATCGCGTACCGCGCCGCCGTGAACGAGCCGTACGAGACGCCGTCGACCACCATCTTCGGCACGCCCAGCGCCTGGCGGAGCTGGTCGAAGTCCGCGACGCTCTGGTCGGTCGAGTACAGCGGCGCCGTGTCACCCAGGATCCGCGCGCATTCCGTCACCGCGTCACGCGTGGGCGTCGCGATGTCCGAACTGCCCATCTGCGCCTGCAGCCCCGGGCAGTTCAGCGCGTTGGCGCCGGTGCCGCGCTGGTCGAGCATGACGAACCGGTAGTCCTTCGCGACCTCCGGCAGCCGCTGCGTCGCGATCCGCGTGATCGTGCCGACGCCGCCCTGGCCGGGGCCGCCGGTCAGGAACAGCAGCACCCCCTTGGGCGCGGTCACGTTGTCGGCGGTCGCCACGGGCAGGGCGCGCGTGCCCGGCACCCGGCCGGCGTGGTCGAGCGGCACGGTCAGCGTCGAGCAGGTGAAACCCGGCTGGCCCGGGCACGGATGCGGGTCCGTCAGCGTCGGTCGTCCCCCAGGACGCGCGTCGGCCACGGCCACACCCCCGAGTGCGGCGGTCAGCGCCAGGACCAGCCCGGCGGTCAGCAACTTCGAGCGCATGCCTGCATCATGCGCACAGCCGCACGGGTGCGGTCTACCCCCGATCAGGGCTTGACGCAGGAGATCTTCCCCCGCACCGGCCCCGCCGGGTTCGCTTCGCCCGCCGTGTTCGGCGCGTTGTCACGGCGGCTGCCGTCGGACTGCGTGACGCACAGGCGGCCGTCCGGCAGCAGCACCGGGCTGGTCGGGAACTCCAGCGGCCCGCCGTTGCGCAGCTTCGTCGCCGGGTCGGCCGGGTTGCGGAAGTACTCGACCACGCGGCCGTCGCGCCGGGCCAGGACGATCGCGTTGCGCTCGTTCGCCGCCGTCCAGACGTTGCCCGCGCGGTCGAGGACGATCCCGTCGGCGCCCTCGAGGTACGGGTGCTGGACGTCGACGTCGTCCAGGCACAGGGTGTCGGCCGGGAACGCGGCGTCGCACCCGGTGGCCGCGCGCGGCCGGCCTGCGCGGTCCATCGGCACACGCCAGAGCGCGCCTCGCGCGGTGTCCGCGACCAGCAACGTGCCATCGGCGGTGAACGCGAGGCCGTTCGCAACGATGTGCTGCGAGCCCGCGGTGTCCGCCGCGGTGCGGCCGTTCGGCGTGATGGTGACCGTGCCGGGCGGCAGGCCGCGCACGTCGCGGCCGACCCCGCCCGCGATGACGTCGCTGACCATGGGCTGCACGCGGAACATCTCCGCGGCGACGCCGTCCGCGCCGGCCCGCCACACCCCGGCCCTGCCCGGTGCCGCCGTCGGAGATCCACAGCGCGCCCGCGCGGTCGAACGCGAGGCCGTTCGCGCCCGGGACACCGCTGGTGAACACCGTTGCCGACGGCGGGTTCGCCGCGTCCGGCACGAACGACACCACGGTGTCGGCGTTGGCGACGTACAGCCGGCCACGGCGGTCGAACGTCAGGCCCGCCGGGCTGCACGGTGCCGGGATCGTGCCGACGACCGCGGCCGGGCCGCCGGACGCCGCGACGCGGTAAACAGGACAGGGATCGGCGCCGCGCGCCGGGGCGTAGAGGTTCCCCCGGCCGTCGGTGGTCAGGCCTTCGATGCCGAGCGGCGCGGCGAACACCGTCTCGAACACGGCGGGGTGGTGGGCCGGCGACAGGTCACCGGCGGAAGCGCCGGACAGCAACCCGGCGGACAACGCACAAGTGGCGGCAAGGACGACGGTGCGGCGCATCAGGGCCTCCGTTTTGTCGGATTTCCTGCCTACGCCGCCACGCCGGGGACGTCAAGGCCAGAGGCGCTCGGTGACCCAGCCGCCGTCGGACTTCCGGTACCGCAGCCGCACGTGCCGCCGGTCGTGACTGGCCTGCCAGAACTCGACTTCGTCCGGGTCCACCAGGTACCGCGTCCACGTTTCCGGGGCCACGCCGGGGTTTTCGCCGACCCAGCGCTCCGCTTCCGCGGCCGCCGCGTCGAGGTCCGCCGGGTCGTGCAGCACCTGCGACTGGTGCCCGATGAACGCCTCGACGCGGGACGCGGGCGGCCGGGCCAGGAAGTCCTCGGCGGACACCTCGGGCGCCGCGGGGGAGACCGGCCCGCGCAGCCGCACCTGACGGCCTCGGCCGGGCCAGAAGAACGTCAACGCCGCGCGCGGATCCTTCCGCAGCTGCAACCCTTTCGGGCTTTCCGAGCTGGTGGCGACCGCCCAGCCGCCGGGGCCGACGTCCTTGAGGATCACGACCCGCGCGTCGGGCGCGCCGTCGGTGTCCACTGTGGACAGTGTGACGGCGTGCGGCGCCAGCACGTGCTCGCCGGCTTCGGTCAGCCACTCCAGGAACAGCGCCTGCGGGTCCGCGGGCGCCGTTTCCGGCGTGAACACGGGAAGTTCTTCGGGGAACGAGGCCCAGCCGCGCAACGCCACCATGTCAGTAACCGTACGGACCCTGCTGCGGCGGGTGCCCGGGCGGTGGGTAGACCGGCGGCTGCGGGCCGGCCGGCCCGGCGTACGGCGGGGGCGGCACCGGCGGCGCGGCCATCGGCGGCTGCTGCTGCCAGCCCGGCGGCGGCTGCTGGGCCGGTTGCGGGGGCTGCGGCGGCTGTTGCGCCTGCTGCCACTGCACCTGCTCCCACGCTTCGGCGGGTTGCGGGAAGCAGAACGTCAGCTTGGCGCGTATCGCGCCGTGCATCGCGGCGCCCCACATCTTCCCGCCGGTGAAGGCGTACGTCTGCCCGGCGGTGAGGTCCACGGCGACCATCCGCGTCTCGCCGCCGAACTGGTTGCTCGTCTTCGCCGACGCGGCCTGCGCGGCGTCCGGGTACACAACCGGGCCGACGAGCCCGGCGATCACCACGGATCCCGCGGTCCAGCCCATGGTGCCGATCATGTTCGCGCGCGCGTGCTGCGTGGCGCGGGCGGTGAAGTCGTACAACGCCGCGGCGCTGACGTCGGGCACGGGCGCGGCGACGACGCAGTAGTTCATCGTCGTCAGCATCACCGACTCGGTGAACAGGCCGACCACGGCGGTCGCGGGCCCGATCTGCACGGAGTTCAGCCGGCCGCCGGAACGCTGGACGCGCTCGGCCACCACACCGAGGTACTGCTCGGGGGTGAGCACGCGGCGACCTCCCTGGATGTGGACCAACAGCGCCATCGTCGCATGCCTTGCCGTCCCGGCGCTTTCAGCCAGCGGTTTTCACACATGCTTCATGGTTGACTGTGCGCGCTATGCGACGACTCGTACTTCTCGCGCCCGCCGTGGTCCTGCTGGCCGGTTGCGGCCCCACCATCGTGACCGGCACCGCGGCGCCCAGCCCGCCGTCGGCGTCCACCGGCGCGGCCGCGGGCGCCCAGCTGCCCCCGGACCCCCAGCCGGGGGCGACGGAGGACTGCCCGTACCTCGACAGCGAGTTCGTGGCCGACTCGAACGGCCAGCACGTGTCGAAGGTGCGCGTGTCCGCCGACCAGCCGCACCCGGCGTGCTTCTTCTACCGCCCGGACGGGAAGGTCCAGGTCACCGTTCAGGTGTACGTCGGTCAGCCGGACGTGGCGACGGCGCTGGTCAACAAGGCGGCGCCGGTCGACACGTCCAACCCGGCGTCCGACCCGACCGGCTGGAAGGGCGGCTACCAGTCCAGCGACGACGGCGCCGTCTACGCGGTTTCGAAGGGGGCTTCGGCCGTCGTCGTGACCACCAACCAGAAGCAGAGCGTGAAGGCACGCACAGTGGCGAAGAAGGCTATCGCTGCCCTGAAGCTCTAGGTAGTGCCTCCACACGGGTGAGTGATGTTGATCTTGTATTACCCTGTGCGTCACGCGCAGGCTTCGTGGACTCGCGCACCGCAGCCACCGGGGGATCCCCACCCCGGGGCGGGGCACCAACTCTGCAACGACAAAGGACAAGATTCGTGGCTGACACCCTCAAGGACATCCTGCTCGACTCCAGCCGCCGCCCGGCGGTCGTGACCGACTTCGAAGGCCTCGTGGACGCCGAGGTTTCGGACAAGGGCGGCGTTTCGGGTGCCGTCGTCAAGACCGGCTTCGCCGCGGTCAAGAAGATCAAGCCGGGCATCATCCCCTCGGCCGTCGACACGCTGCTGCCGGACTTCGTCGTCGCGCTCGAGCCGTTCTACGGCGACTACCGCGCCAAGGGCGGCAACGACTTCGGCGCCTACCTGACCAGCCGCTCGGACGAGGCTTCCGACGCGCTGCTGAGCGTCACCGACTCCCGCGCGGAGAAGAGCAGCCGCGACAGCATCAAGAAGGTCTACTCGAAGCTGCGCCCGAACGGCAAGAAGAACGTCGAGGAGGCGCTGCCCCGCCTCGGCCAGCTGGTCGACAAGCACGCCGCCAACGCGTGAGCTTGACCCCCGAGCACGACTGAAGAGGCCCCCGGTGCACGCCGGGGGCCTCTTCGCGTCGGGTTCAGTTCTTCTTCTCGGCCGGTGCCGCGGACGGCGCCTTCCCGTTCGCCGACGGGCTCGGCTTGGCCGCCTCGGCGGGCTTCGGCGGCGCGGGCGGGGTGGCCTTCGGCGGCGCGGGCGCGACCGGCGGCTCCTGCTTCGAGCGAAGCACGTAGGCGGCGCCGGCGCCGACCACGAGCAGCCCGACCAGCCACGGCCAGCGACGACGGCTGCGCGTGCCCTTGGCCGCGGCCTTCGCCTCGACGACAGCAGCGGCGAAGTCCTTCTTCGCCGCCTTGAAGTCCTTCTTGCCGCGGCGCTTCGACTCGCCGGCCGCCTTCGCGGCCTTGATGGCGGCCTTCTTCGCCTTGCGACCAGGCTTGCGCAGCTCGGAGAGCCGGCTGAGGGCCTCCTGCCGGGCGGCCTTCGAGCTCTTCTTGAGCTCCTTGCGGGTGAGCTCGGTCTTCTTCGCGAGCTGCTTCTGCGCGCGCCGGCCGTGCTTGACGCCCTCGGAAACGAGTTTGTCGGCGGTCTCGGCGGCCTGGGCTGTCGCCCGGGACATGGACTTCACCTCATCATTCGTTTTGACACTGCTCTGTTGCCCGTAACCTATCGTGCCCCTTTTCGCCGCCGCCCGCCGCAGATGGCACGATGAAGCTCGTGAAAGCGACGCTGCACACCAACCAGGGTGACATCAACCTGAACCTGTTCCCCGACCACGCGCCGAAGACGGTCGCGAACTTCGTCGGGCTGGCGGAGGGCACCAAGGAGTACACCCAGCCGAACGCGGCGGGCACGAACTCCGGTCCCTTCTACGACGGTTCGATCTTCCACCGCGTCATCGACGGCTTCATGCTGCAGGGTGGCGACCCGACCGGCACCGGCCGCGGCGGCCCGGGCTACAAGTTCGGCGACGAGTTCCACCCGGAGCTGCAGTTCAGCAAGCCGTACCTGCTGGCCATGGCGAACGCCGGGCCGGGCACGAACGGCTCGCAGTTCTTCATCACCGTGGCGCCGACGACCCACCTCAACTTCCGGCACACGATCTTCGGCGAGGTGGCCGACCAGGAGTCGCGCGCGGTCGTCGACACGATCGGCCGGACCGCGACCGGACCGGCGGACCGTCCGCTGTCCGACATCGTGATCGAAAAGGTCACCATCGAGCAGTGACGGCGTGCGGCGCGCCGGGTTTCGGTAGGTTGGTGACATCGTGAACCAACCGCCGAACCCCGCCGCCGAACCGCAAGCCGCGCCTCCCGGGTGCTGGTGGCACCCGAACCGCCCGACCGGACTGAGCTGTTCCCGGTGCGGGCGTCCGGCGTGCCCGGACTGCCTCCGCGAGGCCCCGGTCGGCTTCCAGTGCACCGACTGCGTCCACGCGGGCGGCCAGGAGCAACGCCGGCAGCACCGCGGCTACCAGGGCGCCGGCTTCGGCGTCCGCACGATCGCCGGCGCGCGCCCGTCCGAGTCGTTCCTCGCGACGCAGGCCATTCTCGCCGTCAACGTCCTCGTCTTCCTGGTCACCGTCTTCCAGGCCCGCAGCCTCAACGACAACCAGGTCTCCGGCGTCTTCCAGGTCGGTGTGCTGTGGGGCCAGGCCACGCTCGGCGCCGACGAGTGGTGGCGGCTGTTCACCTCGGGCTTCCTGCACTACGGGCCCATCCACATCGCGGTCAACATGTTCTCGCTGTGGATGATGGGCCGCGCCCTCGAGCCGGTCTTCGGCAAGGTCAGGTACCTCGCGCTCTACTTCGTCTCGATGCTCGGCGCGTCCACCGCGGTGCTGCTGTTCGACAGCCTCGACGGCGGCACGGCCGGCGCGTCCGGCGCGCTGTTCGGCCTGATGGGCGCATACGCGGTCATCGTGCTGAAGCTGCGGCTGAACCCCACCGGGCTGATCATCACGCTCGCGCTGAACGCGTTCATCACCTTCGGCGTCGCGAACATTTCGATCCTCGGCCACGTCGGCGGCCTGGTCACCGGCGCGCTGGTCACCGTGGCGATCCTCTACGCGCCCCGCGCGCGGCAGGCGCAGTGGCAGGTGGCCGGGATCGCCATCCTCGTCGTCGCGATGGTCGGGCTGCTGATCTTCAAGGACGCCCAGGTGGCGGACCAGACGTGCCACTTCGTCCAGTACCGCGGCCAGGAGCTCTACAGCTGCGGTTAGCTCCGCGCGCGCAGCGTGCTGAGGACGTCCAGGACGTCGCGGGGATCCTCGCCGAGGTCGAGCCACCCGAAGACGAACAGCTGCTCGTCGTGCTCGATTTCGAGCGTGACGCCGTCGCGGCCCAGCCGCCGGGTGGTGCGCAGCCGGGTGCGGGTCTGGGCCCACGGCAGCCGCTGCGAGCCGTTCAGCGTCCGTGTCACCAGGCCTTCGGCGTCGGCGGCCAGCCGGGGCCGGACGAGCGTCGCGTGGGCCGCGAACGCCCCGACGGCCACGGCCGCCAGCGCGAACAGCACCAGCCCGCCGCGGTCGCCGGTCAGGACGTCGACCACCACGCCGGCCAGCAGCAGCAGGGTGACCACCCAGGCCGATACCACAACGGCCTGACGCGGCGCCCACGAGGTGGGGTAGTTATCCACAGGGGTTATCCACACTGGGGATGAGTCACACCGGTGTAATTCGGTGTCAAGCCGCCATTTGGAGTAATAATCAACGCCAACGCATAGTCATGAGCAGACCCGCGATCATCAGCGCAAACCCGCCGGCGAAGTTCCAGTTGCCCAGGTCGGCCATCCAGGAGATCTTGTCCCCCGCGATGTAGTTGACCAGGAGCCAGACCAGGCCCAGGAGCATCAACCCGAACATCGGGATCTTCCAGGCCAGGCCCGTGGGGCCGGCGGCCCGCACCTTCACCGGCGTGCGCCGGTCGGCAGGTGGGGTGTAAGCGGTCTTCTTGCGGACCTTGGACTTGGGCATCGTGTGTTCCTCGCGGTGCTCTTCGGGCTCGTCTGGTGGCGATGTCCCGCTGAGGGTGCGCAACCAGCGCCACGTGCACACGTTAACGTAAATGCCCGCAGGAAAGCAGCGGCCGGGAGTGGTCGGATTTTCCCGCACCGTGATGTAGGCGTCACCCAGGGTTCGACGCGGCTTGAGAGGAGCTTGCGTGACGATGCGCGAAGGACCGGATGACGACCGGCGCAGACACCCCGGACAGCGGCCGGCGCCGCAGCGCCGCCCCGCCACACCCCCGCGCGGCCAGGTGCCGCCCCGGCCGGGCCCGGGCCAGCCGCCCCGCCGCCCGCAGGGCCCGCCGCCCCGCCGCTACACCGGCCCCGTCCCGCCGCCCGGCTCGGCCGAGGAGACCGTCGTCTTCGCCCCGGTCGGGAAGGGCGGCACCGCGACCAAGGAGAAGCCCGCCCCGGCCCCGCTCGGCAAGAGCGGCGTCGCGATCCGGACGGCCGGCGAAATCCTCATCACGCTGGGCCTGGTCGTGCTGCTGTTCATGGTCTACGAGCTCTACGTGACCGACCTGTTCTCGGCGGGCAAGCAGTCCGAGGCGAGCGACCAGCTCGACGGCGAGTGGGCGCACGACCGCACGCTGCACCCCGAGCTGATCGACGGCAAGGCGTTCGCCCGCATCCACATCCCGACGTTCGGCGTCGACTACAACTTCACCATCCAGGAGGGCACCGACGACAAGGCCCTCGAAGTCGGCCCCGGCCACTACAAGGGCACGTCGCTGCCCGGCGAGCCCGGCAACTTCGCCGTCGCCGGCCACCGCGTCGGCAAGGGCGCCCCGTTCAACGACCTGGACAACCTCTCCTCCTGTGACCAGATCGTGATCGAAACCTCCACCGACTTCTACATCTACAAGGTGCTGCCCTACGACGACGAGGTCGAGGACTGGGCCGGCGGCAAGGGCGCCGACCCGAAGTGCAAGGGCGTCTCGACCCTGCGCGACCAGGGCGCCGAGGACGGCGGCGCGTACAGCGAGACCTTCGGCCGCAAGGTCGTGCTGCCCAGCCAGGGCACCGCGGTCAACCCGGTCCCGTACAAGGACGCCGACGTGCTCCCGAAGGCCCAGCAGGCCGCGCTGCTCACGCTCACCACGTGCCACCCGCAGTTCTCCGCCAAGGAGCGGCTCATCATCACCTCGGTGCTCACCCAGCAGGTGCCGAAGAACCAGGTCAAGGACTACGGCGACCTGCTCTCGAAGATCGGGGAGGCCTGATGTACGCCTGGCTCTGGCGGAAGTTCCCCGGCCCGTTCCCGGTGAAGCTGACGATCGCCGTGGTCCTGGCCCTCGGCGTGGTGGCGCTGCTGATGTTCGTGGTGTTCCCGTGGCTGGAGCCGCGCCTGTGGTTCAACGAGGTCGCGGTCAACTGAGGTTCGGCGTCTTCCTGGTCAGCGGCCGCTTCCCGGGCCAGCGGGACGGCGACGTCCTCCGCCGGTCCGTCCGCGCCGCCGAGCTGGCCGAAGAAGCCGGCTTCGACGACGTCTGGTTCGCCGAACACCACTTCATGCCCTACGGCGTCTGCCCGTCGGCGATCACGCTCGCCGGGCACGTGCTCGGCCGGACGTCGCGGATCGGCGTCGGGACCGCGGTCAGTGTCCTGTCGACAACCCATCCCGTGGCGCTCGCCGAGCAGTGGGCGATGCTCGACGCCGTCTCCGGCGGACGGCTGCGGCTCGGTGTCGGGCGCGGAGGCCCGTGGCAGGACCTCGAGGTGTTCGGCGCCGGGCTGGACCGCTACGAGACCGGCTTCGAGGAAACCCTCGACGTCTTCTTGAGGGCCACCACCGGCCGGGTCGACGCGCGGGGCCGGCACTTCGCCTTCCGGGAGGTGCCCGTGGTGCCGTCGCCGGAACGGCGGCCGGACGTCGTCGTCGCGTGTGGCGGTCCGACGTCGGCTGCCGTGCGGCAGGCCGCCGAACGGAACCTGCCGCTGCTGCTCGGCCTGCACGCCGACGACGAGGAGAAAGCCGCGACGGTCGCCGCCTACGGGAAGCCCGCCGGCCACGTCTCGACCGTGCTCTGCCAGGTGGGGGACCCCGACGTCGTCCGCACGGCGCTGCCCGGCTGGCTGAAGGACGGGCTCGGCGCGCACGTCACGGTCGACGGGCGGCCGGGGCCGGCGCGGGACCCGGGGAAGTACACCGAACGGCTCTGCGCGATCCACCCGGTCGGCGACGCGGCCCACTGCGTCCGGACCCTGGAAACGAGCCTCCGGCGCACCGGCGTCACCCACGTGCTGATGCTCGTGGAAGCGTCGGGTACGCCGGAGGGCACGTACACGAACATCGCGCGGATCGGCACCGAGGTGCTGCCCGCGCTGCGGGCTAGCAGTCCCGCAGCTCCGGGCTCTGGTTGAGCAGCTGGCCGCGCGGCGAGACGAACGCGCGGTAGCGGTCACCGTCCACTTCGGACCTCTTGAACACGGCGACCCGGTGGCAGTTCTGGAAGGCCAGCTTGACGCCGAAGTGGCGCTCGAGCCCGCCGCGGATCGCGTCCGAGGCCAGCGCCCGCAGCAGCTGTCCGCGGGCGGCCTCGCTCGGTGGCGGCGTCTCGTTGTCGGCGAAGCCGTCCGCGGCGCCCTCGGCGTCGGCGATGACGCCGGTGATGACCTCCCAGGCGTACGGCAGGGATTCCTTGACGCAGGTGACGAACTCGGCGTCGGTGACCTCCCCGCGCTCGGCCTTCTCCAGCAACGCGGGTGACACGTCCAGGGACATCGAACCTCCAGTTTGAGCAGGGCCACCCTCTTGGCTACCGGGCGGGTGGCCAAGCCACAAGAGAAAACGATGATCATCACCAATATGGCGGAAGGCCCGGTCACTCCCAGCGGAAGAGGCGCGCCGCCAGCGCCGTCCCGGCCACCGCGAAGGCCCCGAGCACGACCAGCTGCAGCGGCTGCACCCCCGAGCCGACCCAGCTGTCCTGCAACGGCTGCGTGCCCGGCGGGACGTAGTCGCCGATCCGGCGGAGGACCTCGGGCAGGAACACCCGCGGCAGGTAGACGCCGCCGAGGAACATGGTCGGCACGAACGCGATCAGGGCGAACGCGCCCGCGGCCTTCGCCGTGCGGGCGACCGCCGCCGCCAGCAGGCCGAAGGAGAACATCGAAACCGTGCCGAGCAACAGCGTCGCCAGGAACTGCAGCGGGTGCTTCGGCATCGGGACGTCGTAGACCGCGTCGGCCAGCACCAGTGTCAGGCCGATTCCCGTCAGCGCGACGACGACGTGGATCAGCAGCTGCGCGCCCAGCAGGTTCGCCGGGTGCACCGGCGTCGTGGCCAGGCGGCGCAGCACACCCTGCTCGCGGTAGGTGGCGATGGCGTTCGGGATCGACTGCAGCGCCAGCATCGCGAGGCTGATGACGATCAGCGACGGCACCCAGGCGTCGATGAACCGGGACCCGCCGGCGACCGCGCTGGGCTCGGTCATCCCGGGAATGGCGCCGACCGCCAGCAGGACGGCGGACGGCAGGAGCAGGCCCGCGACCGCCATGACCGGCGAGCGGAGGAAGAGCTTCGATTCGGTGGCGGTGATCTTGGCGAAGGTGTTCACAGCGAGCTCCTGGTCAGCGAGACGAACGCGTCGTCCAAAGTGGAGGCTCCGGCCGTCGCGCGGAGCTCGGTGGGGGTGCCGGTGGCGACCACGCGGCCGCGGTCGAAGATCGCGACGCGGTCGCAGAGCCGCTCGGCCTCGTCCATGAAGTGGGTGACCAGCAGGACCGTGACGCCGGTGGCGCGCACGCCTTCGACCAGCCGCCAGGTCTCGCGGCGGGCGTGCGGGTCGAGTCCGGTGGTCAGCTCGTCGAGGACGGCCAGCTCGGGGTTCCCCACCAGCGCCAACGCGATCGAGACGCGCTGCTTCTGGCCGCCCGAGAGCTTCCCGAAGTAGGCGCGCTGGTGGTCGCGCAGGTCGAGCTGGTCGAGCAGGACGTCGATGTCGGCCGGGTCCGGGTAGAAGGACGCGAAGAGCTCCAGCGCCTCGCGGACCCGCAGCTTCGCGGGCAGCGTGCTCTCCTGCAGCTGGACGCCGACGCGGCGGGTCAGCGCCGCCCGGTCGGTCACCGGGTCGAGGCCCAGCACGGAGATCGTGCCGCGGTCGGCGCGGCGGAGTCCCTGCAGGCATTCGACGGTGGTGGTCTTCCCGGCACCGTTGGTGCCGAGGATGCCGAAGATTTCGCCGCGCTCGACGGTGAACGAAACGCCGTCGACCGCGACCCGGGTGCCGTAGCGCTTGTGGAGGTCGGTGACTTCGATGAGTGGCATGGTTACGAAGCTACGAACTGCGGGCCGCGCGCAGAATGACGCTGAATCCCCAGCTCAAGTAGGGTTTTGCTGACACGGGGGTAGGGCTGGGCCCACCCCGGTCGTGGGGCCGCGGGGAGTGCGCCGGCCGCGGTGTCCGGGCGAGGATCTCGGGGGAAGGAGGTGCCGGATGCCGTACCTGCGAGCGCTGGGCCGGGCGTGCGCGCTGGCCGTGTACGCGTTCCTCAGCTGGCTGGACGTCCTGCTCGAGATGATCGCGTTCGCGGCGCTGTGCGTCGGGCTGGTCTTCTTCCTGGGGCCGGTGATCGAATGGGCCCGGCGCCGCTCGGCGACCGCCCGCCTGCTGGCCGCGCGCTGGTGCGACGTCGAGATCGGATCGCCGTACCAGCCCGAGCCGCCGGAACCGCAGCGCGAGCGCGACGGCTGGTACCGCGACGGCAACACGCTCTACAAGCGCGCGTTCTGGATCCGCTGGAACCGCCGGTTCACCTGGGCGATGGAGGACCCGGCGTCCGGCCGCGAGTTCGGCTGGCAGCTGGTGAACCCGCTGGTGACGCTCTTCCTGCCGGTCGCGGTGCTGCTCGGCGGCCCGGCCGTGCTGCGCGGCTACGGCCGGTGGACACGCTGGTGGCTCGGCCCGCGGCCGGCGCCCGTCCGCCGCGGCCGCTGGCTGCACCGCCGGCTCGAATCGCTCGGGCACCAGATGGGGATCCTGGCGCTGGGCGTGGTGCTGTTCGTGTTCTCGGTGTGGCAGCTGGTCGTGATCGTGGGCGCGTACCCGGTGGCGACGCCGATCATCCTGTGGAGCCGCACGATCACCGACACGCTGCGCCGTGAGTCCGGCAACTGGACCGGCGTCCGCATCGCCCGGCCGTACCTGCCGCCGCCCGCGTTGCCGGTGCCCCGCCCGGACGGGCTTTACCAGGTTGGCAAGCAGCTGTACGAGGAGCCGTTCTGGCCGGTCCAGCACGCGCGCTCGCGGTGGGTCCTGCGCGACCGGGCCACCTGGCGCGACATGGCGGGCGGCGCGCTGATCTCGCTGGTGTCGCTGCTTCTCGTGCTGCCCTCGGTCGCGCTGGTCGGCCGTGGCGCCGTCGGCCTCTTCACGCTGTGGGTGTGGCGGCCGTTCGTGTCGTCACCGGTGACGTGGTGGCCGTTCCCCGAGGTCTCGACGCACCTCGGCGCCGCCGTGCAGACGCCGGTGGCGCTCGCGATGATCCTCGCCGGGGTGGCGCCCGCGACCTGGCTGGCCCGGCAACAGGCCCGCTTCGCGCGGGTTTGGCTGGGGCCGACGGACGCGACCCGGCTCGCCGCGCGCGTCGAACGGCTGAAGCAGACCCGCACCGACGTCACGGTCACGCAGGCCGCGGAGCTGCGGCGGATCGAACGCGACCTGCACGACGGCATCCAGTCGCGCCTGGTCGCGATGGGGATGAAGCTCGGCGCGGTCGAGGCCCTGGTGGACACCGACCCGGCGGCGGCGAAGCGGCTCGCGGCCGAGCTGCGCGCGTCGTCGTCCGAGGCGCTCACCGAACTGCGGGTGCTGATCCGCGGCATCCACCCGCCGGTGCTGTCCGAGCGCGGCCTGCTCGACGCCGTGCGCGCGCTCGCGTTGGACAGCCCGCTGAAGGCGCAGGTCGAAGGTGCACTGCCGGGCCGCGTCGAGGAGCCGGTGGAGGCGTGCGCGTACTTCACGGTGTCGGAGCTGCTGGGAAACGCGGCAAAGCACGGCGCACGGCGCGTGTCGATCGAAATCGGTTTCGCGGACGACCTGCTGACCCTGGCGATGACCGACGACGGCCCGGGCGGCGCGAACCCGGCGCTGGGCTCGGGACTGCGCGGAATCGAGCGCCGGCTCGGCGCGTTCGACGGTAGGTTGGCCCTGACCAGCCCGATCGGCGGGCCGACAAGGGCGACCGTGGAGATTCCGTGCCAGATCGACTCAGAGCCGTCGTCGCGGAAGACCAGTACCTCCTCCGAGACGGCCTGACGCACCTGCTGGCCGCCCACGGCTTCGACGTCGTGGCGGCAGTCGGCAGCGGCCCGGAACTGGCGGCGGCGCTGCGGTCCCACCGGCCGGAGGTGTCCATTGTGGACGTCCGGATGCCGCCCACCCACACGGACGAGGGCCTGCAGGTGTCACTGGCGGCCCGCCGCGAGATGCCCGGGCTGCCGATCCTGGTGCTGTCCCAGCACGTCGAGCAGCTGTACGCACGAGAACTGCTGGCCGACGGCACCGGCGCGATCGGCTACCTGCTGAAGGACCGCGTGTTCAACGCGGACCAGTTCATCGACGCGGTCCGCCGAGTCGCGGCCGGCGGCACGGTGATGGACCCCGAGGTGATCGCCAAACTGGTGGCGGGCAACACCTCCGACCCCCTGGCGGCGTTGACGGCCCGCGAGCGCGAGGTCCTGGGCTTGATGGCAGAGGGCTGTTCGAACGCGGCCATCGCGGCCCGCCTCCACTTCAGCGAGGGAGCGGTCGGCAAGCACACGGCGAACATCTTCGCCAAGCTGACGATCACCGCCTCGGACGACACGAACCGCCGCGTGCTGGCGGTCCTCGCTTACCTCGGCGCGAGCTGACTCGGCTTGCCGCAACGCGTGTGATGGTCCGTGACGGCCACCCCGGCCTACCCGGGAATGGCCGCCACGGCGTTGAGAAAACCTATCCGCGCGACACCCGCGTCATCTCCTCGCGCTCCACAACCTTGATCCGCTCCCGGCCGGCCGCCAAACCGAGCGCCTTCTCGTGCGAGTCCAGCTTCCCCCAGCCGTCCCACGTCGTGAACGGAATCCCTCGCGCGTCGAGGAAATCCAGGATCGCGTCCGGTGACGAGTATTTCGGGGCCGCCAGCGTGTCCGCGTCCGCCAGCAGGCTCGCGATCGTCTCCGCCGCGTCGCCCTTCGTGTGGCCGATCAGGCCGATCGGGCCGCGCTTGATCCAGCCCGTCACGTAAACGCCCGGCAGCTGGTTCTCGTCCAGGTCCAGCACCCGCCCGGCTTCGTTCGGGACCACGCCGTTGACGTGGTCGAACGGGATCTCCGGCAGGTGCGACGACAGATATCCCACCGCTCGGTACACCGCCTGGACGTCCCAGTCGTGGAACTCGCCCGTGCCGCGGACGTTGCCGTCGCCGGTGAGCTCCGTGCGTTCTGTGCGCAGGCCCGTCACGCGGCCGTTCTCGCCCACGATCTCCGACGGCGAGTGGAAGAAGTGCAGGTGCAGCCGGCGCGGGCGGGAGCCCGGCTCGCGGATCGCCCACTCCTGCAGCGTCTTCACGACCATGTCGATCTGCTTCGACGCGCGCAGGGCCGCGATGCTGCCGTCGTCGAACTCGATGTCCTCCGGGGACACGATGACCTCGACGTTCGGGGAGTGGTCGAGCTCGCGCAGCTCCAGCGGCGTGAACTTCGCCTGCGCCGGGCCGCGGCGGCCGAACACGTGGACGTCGGTGATCGGGCTCGTGCGCAGCCCCTGGTAAACGTTGTCCGGGATGTCCGTGGTCAGCAGCTCGTCCGCCGTCTTCGCGAGGACGCGGGCGACGTCCAGCGCCACGTTCCCGACCCCCAGCACCGCGACCGACGTCGCCTCCAGCGGCCACGTGCGCGGGACGTCCGGGTGGCCGTCGTACCAGGACACGAAGTCCGCGGCGCCGTGGCTGCCCTCGAGGTCGACGCCCGGGATGTCGAGCGCGCGGTCGGCGGACGCGCCGGTCGAGAAGATCACCGCGTCGTAGAACTCGCGCAGCTCGTCGAGCTTGATGTCGGTGCCGTAGTCGATGTTGCCGAGCAGCCGGATGTTCGGCTTGTCGAGCACCTTGTGCAGCGCGGTCACGATGCCCTTGATGCGCGGGTGGTCGGGCGCGACGCCGTAGCGGATCAGCCCGAACGGCGCGGGCATGCGTTCGAAGAGGTCGATCGTCACGTCGGCGTCGGACTTGTCCAGGATGTCGGCGGCGTAGATGCCCGCGGGACCAGCGCCCACGACGGCTACGCGAAGGGATCGGCTCACACCCTCCACCGTAAGTTAGGTTGCCCTAACCTAAAATGTGATCTGCAGTACGGTCCACGGGCTGAGACCCGATCGTGGCTGATTCACCAGAAGCCGCTTGAGTGCGTTTCTGAATCCTGTTAGCTTGCAAAAGCAACAGGGGGAGTCGCCTCCTTTCGTTCGTCGAAAGTGAGAGAAGCCATGAAGAAGCGTGTCAGTCGTGCGTTCGTGCTGCTCGCGGCCACCGGCGGCCTGCTCGTGCCGGGTGTCGCCGAGGCCTCGCCGCAGACCAATCCGCACTGCGGGTCCAACATCGTCTGCTGGTACACCGCGAGCAACTTCGGCGGGAACATCCACTCGTCGAACCCGGTCGCCTCGGGTGAGTGCCTGAAGTTCAGCGACCTCGACCTGCAGTTCGCCGAGTCGGCGTCGAACGCCAGTGGCTTCCCGGTCCGGTTCTGGTCCAACGACAACTGCACCGGGCTGAACGTGCTGCTCAACCCCGGCACCGAAAATCCCGCCCTCGGCATGCAAGCGTTCTCCGAAGGCGGCCTCTGACGCCGGTAAGCTCGGCGCCATGCGCGTTCTCGTCGTCGACAACTACGACAGCTTCGTTTACAACCTGGTCCAGTACCTGGCCCAGCTCGGCGCCGACTGCACGGTCTGGCGCAACGACGTCGTGGACCTCGACCGCGTGCCCGAGTTCGACGCCGTGCTCGTTTCGCCCGGTCCCGGGACTCCCGAACGCGCCGGGCAGAGCATGGACGTCGTGCGCAAGTGCGCCGAGACGCGCACGCCGATGCTCGGAGTCTGCCTTGGCCACCAGGCGCTCGGGGTGGTTTACGGCGCGACCGTCGACCGCGCGCCCGAGCTGCTCCACGGCAAGACGAGCCAGGTGCACCACGAAGGCGCCGGTGTCCTGAAGGACCTGCCGGCGGAGTTCACGGCCACGCGGTACCACTCGCTGACCGTGCTGCCGGAGACCATTCCGGCCGACGTCTTCGAGGTCACCGGCCGCACCGATTCCGGCATCGTCATGGGCATGCGCCACCGCGAGCTGCCGCTCGAGGGTGTCCAGTTCCACCCCGAGTCGGTGCTCACTGAGGGCGGGCACCGGATGCTCGCGAACTGGCTGGCCGCCGCCGGGCACCCGGTCGACCCGGCCCGGGTGGACGAGCTCGAGCGGGCGACGAAGGCGCTTCAGAAGGCCGCTGTTGCGTGATCCGGCTCGAGGGAGTCGGCAAGCGGTACGGGCGTGGTGACTTCGTCCTCCACGACGTCGACCTGAGCGTCGAGCCCGGCCACGTCGTCGGCGTCCTCGGGAGCAACGGCTCCGGCAAGTCGACGCTGCTGCGGATCATGGCCGGCGTCTCGCACGCCACCACCGGCACCGTCACCGGCACTCCGCGGATCGGCTACCTGCCGGACCGTTTCCCGGCCGGCCAGCGCATGGGCGCGCGGGCGTACCTGCGGCACATGGCGCGCATCCGCGGCCTCACCGACTTGTCGACGATCGACCCGCTGCTCGAACGGCTCGCGCTGGTCGGCGGCCCGACGGCGCCGCTGCGGACGCTGTCCAAGGGCAACGCGCAGAAGGTCGGGCTCGCGCAGGCCGTCCTGGTCCGGCCGGACCTGCTGATCCTCGACGAGCCGTGGTCCGGGCTCGACGTCGGCACGCACACGATCCTCGGTGAGCTCGTCGCCGAGACGCGGGCGCGCGGGGCGAGCGTCGTGTTCACCGACCACCGGCCGCAGGTGGTGCACGACCACGCCGACGTCGTGCACCTCATGAACGACGGCCGCCTCACCGCGGAGAGCGCCGAGCCGACAACGCGGATCGTCCTGCGCGGGCACGGCACCGACTGGGCGGACGAGCCCGGGGTGCGGCACGCCGTCACCGAGGGCGCCCAGGTGGTGCTCACCGTCGAGGTCGCCGACGTCGACGCCGTGCTGCTGCGCGCGCTCAAGGACGGCTGGTCGGTGCGGGAGGTGGCGCCGTGCTCGCCCTGACGCGGTACTACCTCGCGCTGCTCGGCCACTCACAGCGGTACCTGCCGGCGCTGCTCGCGTACCTCGCGCTGTGCGTGATCCTCTACGCCGACCCGCACTCGCCGCCGCTGCCGCTGTTCGGGGTGAGCGCCGGGGGGCTGCTGGTCGTGTCGTGCTGGCTGACGATCGCGCTGCTCGACATCGAGGACCCGGTGCAGCGGCTGGTCACCCTGAGCCACGCGCGGCAGTGGCGGCGGATGATCACCGGCGCGATTCTCACCGTGCTGGCCTGTTCGCTGGTCCTCACCGTGATCACCGAGGCGTGGTCGGCGCTCAAGTCGTTCAAGGTCCAGCCGTCGGCGCTCGGCGTCGGGCTGCTCGCCCACCTGGCGTGCGCGCTGCTGGGCATCGCGATCGCGCTGCCGTGCTCGCGGCTGCTGGTGCAGCGGATCGGCTGGACGGTGCTCGCCGCCGTGGTCACGCTGGTCGTCGTGCTGCTGGCGAAGATTCCGCTGGTCCACCCCCTGCTGCACGCCCTCACCGACGAAGAACCGGTCGGCGGGCCGCTGGTTCTGGCGGTCGCGACGTCGGTGGTGGTGCTGGCCGCGAGCTTCGCCGTCGTCTCGCGGCTCGTACAGCGCCGATCCTGACTGCACATTGCAGAATTCAATTTCCTCGACAGGCTTCCTGAGAGGCCACGAACCCGACTAAGGTTCGGGTCCTCTCCGATTCTGGGCGAAGGGAGACCGGGTGACGGCTGGGATCGTTGCGATCACCGTGCCAAACTCCGAAGGTGAGCTTCCCGGGCTCGCCGCGTGGCTGCGAAACGAAGACGAACTCCGCGGCCGCGTCCAGCTGTTCGACGCCGTGCTCGTCGGCGTGACGAGCAACTCCGCCGGGGTTTTCTGCCGCTCGCTCTTCGCGTGGTTGCGGCGCTACCGCGAATCCCGCGTCTTCCTCAAGGTCAAACGCTCGGGCGCCGCCGAGGAGCTCGAGCTCGACTGCGGCGCCGCGAGTGACGCCGACCAGGTCCTCGGCGCGGTCCAGGGATTCCTCGACAAAGCCTGAACAACGAGAAAGGGCCCGCACGGCGAACCGTGCGGGCCCTTCTTCGTCAGTGCGTCAGGGTGTGGTGGGCGTGGTCGTCGGGAACGGGAAACCGCCGTTGCCCTCCGAGACCGACACCGTGATCGCCTGGTCCTTGTCGATCTCGTTGCCCGCCTTGACGTCCTGCTTGGTGATCGTGCCCTCGGGCTTGTTGCTGGTCTTGTCGGACTGCTGCCGGAGCGTGCCGGTCCAGCCCATGCTCGCCAGCTTCTGCTGAGCCTCGTCGACCGTCATGCCGGAGAGGTTCGGCATCTCGATCTTGGTCTGGTCCGGGCCGGTGGACACCGTCAGCGTGATCAAGCTGCCCGCGGTCACCGAACCGCCGTTCGGGTTCTGCGTGATGACCGTGTCCTTCGGGACCGTGTCCGACGCCTGGTCGACGCGCTTGGTCTTGAAGCCCGCCGAGCGCAGCGACGAGTCGGCCGTCGAGTACGGCTTGCCCGTGAAGTCCTGGACCTGCTTGAGCTCCTTGGACTTGGCCACGGTGATCCGGACGCTGGTGCCCTCGGCGACCTCGGACGCCGCCGTCGGGGTCTGCGTCTGCACCAGGCCCGCCTGGTTCGGGTCGTCGACCTCGACCTCGTCCACGTTCGGGTCGAGGGTCAGCTTCGCGTCGGTCAGCGCCTTTTCGGCCTGGTCACGGGTCTTGCCCTTGAGGTCCGGCACGCTGGCCTTGCCCGGCGAGACCCCGACCGTGAGCACGATCTTCGTGCTGGTCGCCACCTCGGTGCCGACCGCCGGGTTGACCTGGATGACCTTGTTGATGTCGTCCTGGCTGCACTGCGGGCTGCCGTCGGTCGGCGCGACGCCGCAGGGGACGCTCTTGTTCTCGAAGCTCTGGAACCCCTTGGCGCGCAGCTGTTCCTGGGCCTGCGGCACCGACTGGTGCAGCACGTCCGGGATGGCGGCCGTGTCCGTCGTGCTCTTGAACGCGTTGGACAGCCACATGATCAGCAGCACCGCGCCCAGCACGAACACCGCGGCCAGCACGGCGAGGATCGTCCGGCGGCGGCGCTTGGCCTTCGGGTCCTCGTCGTCCGGCTCGTTGTACTCCTCGTAGCGCTGCGGCTGCCGCCGGTCGGCGTTCATCACCTGCGTGCGCTCGTCTTCGGACATCACCATCGGCGCCGCCGGGCGCTGGCCCGAAAGCGTGCGGACGAGGTCCGAGCGCATCTCCGCGGCCGACTGGTAGCGGTTCGCCGGGCCCTTCGCCAGCGCCTTCAGCACGACGGCGTCCAGCTCCGGCGCCACCGCCGGGTTGACCGACGACGGCGGGTTCGGGTCCTCCCGCACGTGCTGGTAGGCGACCGCGACCGGGGAGTCCCCGGTGAACGGCGGCTCGCCGGTGATCAGCTCGTACAGCACGCAGCCGGCGGCGTAGACGTCCGAACGGGCGTCGACCGACTCACCGCGGGCCTGCTCCGGCGACAGGTACTGCGCCGTGCCGATCACCGCGGCGGTCTGGGTCATCGCGGACTGGCCGTCGTGCATCGCGCGCGCGATGCCGAAGTCCATCACCTTGACCGCGCCGTTCTTCGTGATCATCACGTTGGCCGGCTTGACGTCGCGGTGCACGATGCCGTGGCGGTGCGAGAAGTCCAGCGCCGCGCAGACGTCCGCCATGACCTCCATCGCCCGCTTCTGCGACATCGGGCCTTCGGTCTTGACGATGTCGCGCAGCGTCCGGCCTTCGACGTACTCCATGACGATGTACGGCAGCGGCCCGAAGTCGGTGTTCGCCTCACCGGTGTCGTAGACCGCGACGATCGCCGGGTGGTTCAGCGCGGCGGCGTTCTGCGCTTCACGGCGGAAGCGCTCTTGGAACTGCGGGTCCCTGGCGAGGTCGGCACGGAGGATCTTGATCGCGACTTCCCGGCCGAGGCGCACGTCGTGGCCGTGATGGACCTCGGACATGCCTCCGTAGCCGAGCGTTTCGCCCAGCTCGTACCGGTTGGAGAGCAGTCTGGGTGTGCTCATCTCTGGGTGCCGTTCCATTCCGTCCAAGGTGTGGTCATGATGCCTTGCTGGCCACCGTCGGTCGTGCCGGGAGTGTCCGCCGGGTAAGCACTCGAAGCGGGCGGCTCCTCCGCGGGCGGCTGTCTGCCCGGGACCACCTGGCTCGTCGTCTGGCCGGTGCGTGGTGGCGAGCCGGAGCTGCCGATCATCTTCGCCACCAGCACGATGCCCGCCACCAGGACAACGAGCAGGATCGCGGCGAGGAGCGCCCACCAGCCCCATTGGGACTTCTTGCGGGGCACCGGCGCCATGGCCGGGCGCATGACCGGCCGCGACGGCGGGCCGATGGCGACCATCGGGTTCACCGCCGGCGACGGCGGGCCGCCGGGCATCTGCTGCTGCGGGGGCGGGACCTGGTGCTGCGGCGGCTGTTGCTGCACCGGCTGCTGGCCGGTCGCGTACGCCGCGTTGACCAGCCCGGACGGCGTCGGCAGCGGCAGGCCGGCGCGCACCGCGGCGACGGCGTTCGCGAACTCGCCGCCGTTGTTGTAGCGCTGCCGCGGGTCCTTCACCAGCGTCGCCTCGATCACCGCGCGGGCCGCGGGCGGCACGTCGGGCGGCAGCGGCGGCGCGATGTCGCGGATGTGCATCATCGCGACCGTCACGGCGTTTTCCGACAGGAACGGCCGGTGCCCGGCGAGGCATTCGTACCCGCACACGGCCAGCGAGTAGACATCGGACGCCGGTTCGGCCGGGTGCCCGAGCGCCTGCTCCGGCGCGATGTAGTGGGCGGTGCCCATGACCATGCCGGAGCGCGTGACCGGCGCCGCGTCGGCCGCCTTCGCCACGCCGAAGTCGGTGATCTTCACCTGGCCCGCCGACGTCACGAGGATGTTGCCCGGCTTGACGTCGCGGTGGACCAGGCCGTGGGAGTGCGCGGCCTGCAGCGCGTTGCCCGCCTGCTCCAGCATGTCGAGCGTGAACTCCGCCGACAGCCGCCCGTGCTTGGCGAGCAGCCCGGCCAGCGGGTCGCCGTCGACCAGCTCCATGACGAGGTACGCGATCGACAGGTCGCCGTCGAACACCGTCTCACCGTAGTCGTGCACCGCGGCGATGCCGGGGTGGTTCAGCGACGCCGTCATCCGCGCTTCCGTGCGGAAGCGGTGGAGGAACTCGGCGTCACCGGAGAGCTCGGCCTTGAGGATCTTGACGGCGACGGTCCGGTCCAGCCGGGTGTCGCTGGCCTGCCAGACCTCACCCATCCCGCCGACGGCGATCCGGCTCGTCAGCTTGTAGCGCTCGGCCAGCAGCTGACCGGAGGACAGCATGCGCTATCCACCCCCGAGTTTGGCGTTGATCGCCGCGCGGCCGATGTCCGCCGCGACGGTGCCGCCGGTGGCCGCGAGGCCGCGGTTGCCGCCGTCCTCGACGATCACGGCGACCGCGATCTGCGGGTCGTTGGCCGGGGCGAAGGCGGTGTACCAGGCGTGCGGTGCGGTGTTCTTGGAGTCCGTGCCGTGCTCGGCGGTGCCGGTCTTCGACGCGATCTGGATGTCCGGGCGCTTGCCGCCGCCCTTGGTGAAGCCTTCGGAAGCGATCATCATGTCCTTGAGGATCGCGGCGTTGGCCGAGGACAGCGCCGGCGTGCCGGTGAGCTCGGTGGGACTGTAGTCCTCGATGGTCGACAGGTCCGGCGCCAGCACCGACTGCACCAGCTGCGGTTTCATCGCCATGCCGTTGTTGGCCACGGTGGCCGCGAGCAGGCAGTCCTGCAGCGGCGTCAGCCGGACGTCGCGCTGGCCGATGCCGCTCTGGTAGAGCGCGCCCTGCGAGTCGAGCGGGCCGACCGTCGACGGCGCGACCTTCATCGGCACGGTCAGGTCGGTCTGCCCGATGCCATAGTTCGCGGCCGTCTTCTTCATCTTGTCCGCGCCGAGCTGGCCGGCAAACTCCGCGAACGGCACGTTGCAGGAGTGCGCGAGCGCGTCCTTGAACGTCGTCCCGGGGCAGCCGGCGCCGGCGTAGTTCTCCAGCGTGACGTTCGTGCCGGGGAGCTTGGTGTTCGGCGCCGGGTTGACCGGCGTGTCCGGGCCCTTGCCGTCCTCGAGCGCGGCCGCCGCGGTGACCAGCTTGAACGTCGAGCCCGGCGGGTAGGTCTCCGAGATCGCCCGGTTCAGCATGGGCTTCTTCGGGTCCTTGTTGTTCGCGTTCCAGGCGTCGGTCTGCGCCTTGGAAGTGTGCGAGGCCAGCGCGTTCGGGTCGTACGACGGGGTCGAGACCATCGCGAGGATCCGGCCGGTCTTGGGCTCCATCGCGACGACGGCGCCGGTGTAGCCGCGCTGCGTCATGAGGTCGTACGCGGCCTTCTGCACCGCCGGGTCGATCGTCAGCCGGACGTTGCCGCCGCTCGGGTCGCGGCCGGTGACCATGTCCGAGAGCCGCCGCACGAACAGCCGCGGGTCGGAGCCGTTGAGGACGTCGTCCTCGGCGCGCTCCAGGCCGCCGGCGCCGTAGTTGATCGAGTAGTACCCGGTCACCGGCGCGTACATCGCGCCGTCGGCGTAGGTCCGGATGTACTTGTACTTGTCGTTCGACGGGTTGACGCTGGCCAGCACCTCGCCGTTGGCCTGCGACACGATCTTGCCGCGCTGGCGGGCGAACTCGTCGTAGAGCACGCGGGCGTTGCGCGAGTCGGTGCGGTAGTCGTCGGCCTTCACCACCTGGATGTAGGTGGCGTTCGCGAGCAGCAGGACGACCATCACGAGCATCGCCATGCCGACCTTGCGGAGCGGGGTGTTCATGCCTGCGCGCCCCCGTCCGCCGAGGGCCGCTGCACGAGCACGGTGTGCGCTTCCGCGATCGGCGCCTGCTGCTGCGGCTGCGGCTTCGACCGGGTGGCGGGCTTGCGGGCGGCGTCGGAGATCCGGAGCAGCAGCGCGACCAGGATGTAGTTCGCCAGCAGCGACGAACCACCCTTCGAGAGGAACGGGGCGGTGATACCGGTCTCCGGGATGAGTTTCGTGACCCCGCCGACAACGACGAAGATCTGCATGACCATGGTGAACGCCAGCCCGCCGCCGAGCAGCTTGCCGAACGTGTCGCGGACGGCGAGCGCGCTGCGCATGCCGCGCATCGCGACCAGCAAGTACAGCATCAGGACCGCGGCCAGCCCGATGAAGCCGAGCTCTTCGCCGATCGCCGCGGTGATGAAGTCGGTGGCGGCCTCGGGCACCATGTCCGGCCGCCCGGCGCCGAGCCCGGTGCCGCCGACCCCGCCGGTGCCGAGCCCGAACAGGCCCTGCGCGAGCTGGTAACCGCCGCCGGCGTCGTCGTAGGTGGCCAGCGGGTCCAGCCAGTTCGCGACGCGCTGCTGGACGTGTGTGAAGAGGTTGTACGCGATCACGCAGCCGGCGGCGAAGAAGCTGAGCCCGAGGACGACCCAGATGGCCCGCTCGGTCGCGACGTACAGCATCACCAGGATGACGCTGAAGAACAGCAGCGACGTGCCGAGGTCCTTCTCGAACACCAGGATCCCGATGCAGACGAACGCGGCGATCAGGATCGGGCCGAGGTCGCGGGCGCGCGGCAGCTCGACGCCGACGAGCTTCTTGCCCGCCACCATGAACAGGTCGCGCTTCGACACCAGGAACGAGGCGAAGAAGATCATCAGCAGGATCTTCGCGAACTCGCCCGGCTGGATCGAGAAGAACGGCAGCTTCAGCCACACCTTGGCGCCGTTGACCTCGGACAGGCTCGACGGCAGCAGCGCGGGCAGCGCCAGCGCGGCGATCCCGACCAGGCCGGCCGTGTAGCCGTAGCGGGTCAGCGTGCGGTGGTCGTTCACCACGACCAGCACGACGACGAAGAACACCAGCGAGATCACCGTGAACAGCACCTGCGCGGTGACGGCCGGCGTGTAGTCCTTGCCGTTCTGCACGGCCCGCTCGGCCAGCGCCAGGTCGATCCGGTGGATCATCACCAGGCCGATGCCGTTCAGCAGCGCGACGCAGGGGAGCAGCACCGGGTCCGCGTACGGCGCCCACTTGCGGACGGCGAGGTGCGCGGCGGCGAAGATGCCGAGGTAGGCCAGCCCGAGCCAGAGGATCGACGCGGTGAGCTCCTGCTCCTGGTTCGCCTCGACCAGCACCAGCGCGATGGTGACGATGAACGCCGCGAACCCGAGCAGCACCAGCTCGGTGTTGCGGCGGGTCGGGACCTCGCGCGGCGGGTTCGTCTGGAACTGCGCGGCGAGCGGCTCGGCGGCGCGCGCGGCGGGCTGGCTCATCAGTTACCGCCTCCCGTCGTCGGTGCCGTCGAACTCGGCGTCGAGCAGTCCCTCCCCGCTGGCTGGTTCGCCGACGACGGAGCGGTGGAACCGGCCGGAGCCGACGGCGTGGTCGTCGGCGTGGCCGAAGGTGTCGGCGGCGGGGACGTCTGGCCGCCCGCCGGCGCGCAGTTGTTCAGGCGCTTGTGCAGCTGCAGGAAGTCGTCGATGTACTTCCGGGCGTCGTCGAGGCTGTCCTTCTTGACGCCGTTCTGCACCGCCAGCCGCGCGTCTTCCTGGAGCGAGTCGACGCGCAGCTTGTCCGTGCACACCTGGTTGGGCGGGCACGAGCCCTGCTCGTAGGTGTGCAGGTCGATGCCGAGGATGCTGCCGGGGACGCCGCGGTAGATCACGACCTCCTGGTCCGCACCTTCGCCGACATAGTACTGACTCAGCACGAAGTACCGGGTGGCGATGGCGGCCGCGGCGAGCACCACGAGCACGACCAGCGCCCCGGCCAGCCAGCGGAACCGCTTCCGGCGCTTGGCCTTCGGATCCACGCTCGGCTGGGGCAGCTCGGGCCGCGGCTGCGGCGCGGGCTGCGTCAACGCCCGGGCGCGCGCCGCGGGCGAGTCGCCCTGGTGCAGCTCGTCGCTGCCGTCCCCGGCGGCGCCGCCCACGATGGGCGCGTCCTCGCCGAAGTCGACGTCGACGACGTCGGCGATGATCACCGTGACGTTGTCCGTGCCGCCGCCCTTGAGCGCCAGCTCGATCATCCGGTCCGCGCACTGCTGCGGGTCCGGGATCTGCACGGCCTCGGTCAGCGTCTCGTCGCTGACCATGCCGGACAGGCCGTCCGAGCAGATCAGGTACCGGTCGCCGGCGCGGGCCTCGCGCACGGTCAGGCTCGGCTCGACCTCGTGCCCGGTCAGCGCCTTGAGCAGCAGTGACCGCTGGGGGTGCACCGCCGCTTCCTCGGGCGTGATCCGGCCCTGTTCGAGCAGTTCGTTGACAAAGCTGTCGTCGCGCGTGATCTGCGCGAACTGACCGCCGCGCAGCAGGTAGGCGCGGGAGTCGCCGACGTGCACCAGCCCCAGCCGGGTGCCGGCGAACAGCACCGCGGTGAGCGTGGTGCCCATGCCGTCGAGATCGGGGTCCTGCGAGACGAGCTCGGCGATGGCGGCGTTGCCGTTCGCCACCGCTTCCCGCAGCTGGGCGAGCAGGTCGTCGCGCGGTTCGTCGTCGTCGAGTGGCGCGAGCGAGGCGATGACGACCTTGCTGGCCACCTCACCCGCCGCGTGACCACCCATGCCGTCGGCGAGCGCGAGCAGGCGAGGGCCGGCGTACACGGAGTCCTGGTTGCTCGAACGCACCAGGCCCCGGTCGCTGCGGGCTGCATAGCGGAGGACGAGAGTCATGGGCGAAGCTCGATCACCGTCTTGCCGATCCGGATGGGGACTCCGAGCGGGACCCGGAGGGGTGCAGTGACCTTAGCCCGGTCCAGGTAGGTCCCGTTCGTCGAGCCCAGATCTTCCACGTACCAGTCCTCACCGCGCTGGGCGATCCGGGCGTGCCGGGTCGACGCGTAGTCGTCGTCGAGCACCAACGTGGAGTCGTCGGCGCGGCCGATGAGGATCGGCCGCCCGTCCAGCGCGATGCGGGTCCCGGCGAGCGCGCCGTGGGTCACCAGCAGCTGCTGCGGTGACTTGCTGTTGCGCGGCTTCTTCTCCTTCTTGCGCCCGAAGGTCGGCACCTGGACGCGCATGCCCGACGCCGCGTAGAGGTCCGAGCGGACGACTCTGAGCGCGGCGAACACGAAGAGCCAGAGCAGCACGAGGAAGCCCACCCTGGTGAGTTGTACGACCAGCTCTGGCACTTGGTGTGTCCGCTCCCGACTCTTCCGTGCAGCCGCGACGCGGGTACGCCGCGGTCCCCCCGCACGTCAATTCTGCGGGAACAGTATTCCGTGCCCGGAGTCAGCCCTGTGTACGGAACACCAGGGACGAATGACCCACCCGGATGACGTCGCCGTCGGCGAGCTGCCAGGTCTGGACCGGAGTGCCGTTCACGGTCGTGCCGTTGGTCGACCCGATGTCGGCGAGCGTCGCGCTCTGGCCGTCCCAGGTGATCTCCAGGTGCCGGCGCGAGACGCCGGTGTCCGGGAGGCGGAAGTCGGCGTCCTGGCCGCGGCCCACGACGTTGCCACCCTGCTTGAGGGAGTACGTCCGGTTCGAGCCGTCGTCCAGCTGCAGGCTCGCCGCGAGCTGGCGCCCGGCCGCGGGCTGGCCGTAACCGCCCTGCTGCTGGCCGTACGGGTCGCCGGCCGGCTGGCCGTACGGCTGCTGCTGGCCGTACTGGTCGTACCCGCCCTGCTGCTGGCCGCCGTACTGGTCGTACCCGGGCGCCTGCTGCTGGCCGCCGTACTGGTCGTAACCACCCTGCTGGTAGCCGCCCTGCTCGTAGCCACCCTGCTGGGGCTGGGCGTACCCGCCCTGGTCGTAGCCACCGCCCTGGGGCTGGGCGTAGCCACCTTGGTCGTAGCCACCCTGCTGGGGCTGGCCGTAACCCTGGTCGTAACCGCCCTGCTGCTGGCCGCCGTACTGGTCGTAACCGGGCTGCTGCTGGCCGCCGTACTGGTCGTAGCCGCCCTGCTGCTGGCCGTAACCCTGGTCGTACCCGGGCTGCTGGCCACCCTGCTGTCCGTAGCCGTATTGGCCCTGCTGGCCGTACGGGTCACCCTGGTCGTATTGGCCGTAGCCGGGGGGCTGGCTCATTGCTGGGTCTCCTGCGTTGCTGGGTCGTGCCGACCGTGGTGAACCGGCGCCTGAGGGGCGGGCGTCGGGATCGACGGACGAACGGGTCTTGAACTGTCCAGTATGCAGCGCCTCGTTGCGCTCGAGTGATACGACGACGTCACCATAGGTGTCCAGGCCTTCGGCGGCGAGGTGTTCCGCGACCGCCTTGGCGAGGACCTGGGTGACCCGTTGCTCGTCACCGGCCATGCGTTCGTGGTCAGCCGACCCCAAGGACACGATGTAGTGATTCGGGGCGAGCTGCCGACCGCCTGCCAGCTCACGAACGTTCTCCTCACTCTCCCGCTCGAGGGCGATCGCCACTTCCTGCGTGACGACGTTGCCACCGAACATGCGCGCGAAAGTGTTCCCCACCAGGTTCTCGAGTCGCCTGTCGAATCTCTCGGCGCGGCCCACCGGGGAAAACCTCCTCTGCACGTGTGCTTCCGCACCGATCCTATCCGGGTGAGCGAGCCTCGACACGGCCCCCGGTGAAACCGGTCCGAACGACCTGCTAGTCTTCTCCTCGCTGTCAGAGAGAAGCACTCGGGCGAGTGGCGGAATGGCAGACGCGCACGGTTCAGGTCCGTGTGTCCGAAAGGACGTGAGGGTTCAACTCCCTCCTCGCCCACTCGAAAAGGGCCCCGGCTGGTTGCCGGGGCCCTTTTTCGTGTTCTGGCGGCCGAGCGGACATCTGCGGCTCAGGTGGGGAATATCACCCGTTTGGCTCTGCGTGGTGTTCGCTCACGGCGGACTTTCGGGTGTATCAAGACGCCGTTTTGGTGATCCAGGCCTTGAGGACGTCGGTGCGGCTCGTCGTCTCGATGCCCGCGTGGGGGCAGCCCGGGCCGGTGGCCTCCAGCGCGACCAGCTCGTCGCCGGTGAAGTACGGGGCTCCGGAGTCGTACGTGCACGCGCTCGTTGTGATCTCCGGGGCCGCGCCGCGGACACCCAGCGTGGTCGGCTCGACCTTGGCGACCGCGACTGTGCCCTGCTGCAGGCGCGTCGCCGGTTTCGGGTCCGTGCTCGTGAGGCTGCCCCAGCCGGCGAGGGTCAGCTGGTCGCCTACCTTGGCGGTCCTCGTCGTGATCTTGAGCGGCTGCACCGTGGTCACTGGGGTGTCCAGGTGGGCCAGGGCGACGTCGTTCTCCTTGGCCTGGACCACCTCGGTCACTTTGCGGGCCACGCCGGACTCCGTCGCCTCGTCCACCAGGCCGAGGGTGACCGTCGTGGGGTACGGCGTCTTGCCGGAGACGCGGTTGCGGGCGGCGTCGTGGAAGCAGTGGCCGGTGGTCAGGAGCCAGGCGGGGGCGACCAGCGCGCCCGTGCAGAAGCTGCTGTAGGTCGAGCCGTCCGGACGCGGGATCTTCGTCATCGCGAGCTTCGCGACGAACCCGAACCGGCCGGGCGGCACGTCGGACCCGTGGGCGATCCCTGGCGCGGCCAAGGCGGCAGGGGCGGTGGTGATGGTCAGGACAACAGCGGCGAGCACGGCGCGCAGGCGCATTCTTCCCCTTCGTCGAAACGATGATCGACGTTCGAGGCTAGGGCCGCCGCCGTGCCGGGGGAATTCCCTGGCCGGGCGTCACCCGGGGGACCACCGGGTGACGCCCGGACGGAGGTCAGCCCGTGTGCGAAGCGATCCAATCCGCGACGACGTCGACGCGCGAGGTCGTCTCGAGCTGGTTGTGCGGGCAGTCCGGCCCGGACGACTCCACCGAGACGAGCTGGCCGCCGGTGCCCGCCGCGACGAAGTACGGCGCGCCCGAGTCGTACACGCACGCGCTCGTCGTCGACGTCGGCGCGACACCCTGCACGCCCAGCGTCGAGGTGGCGACCTGGCCGATCTTCACCGTGCCCTGCTGCAGCTTCGTCGACGGTGCCGGGTTGGTGGCGGTGAGGCTGCCCCAGCCGGCCAGCGTCAGCTGCTGCCCGAGCGACGGCGTGAGCCGGTTGACCGTGAGCGGCGTGATGCCGCTGACGGCGGTGTCGAGCGTGGCGATCGCGATGTCGTTGGCGGCGGCCTGGTAGACCGTCACGACGTTGCGCGTCACCCCCGGTGTGCTCTGGTTGACCGTGCCGAGCAGCACCGAGGTCGGGTACGGCACCGGGCCGGAGACGCGGTTGCGGTTCGCGTCGTGGAAGCAGTGGCCGGCGGTGATGATCCACTTCGCCGCGATCAGCGCGCCCGAGCAGGCGCTGTTGTACTTCGTCCCGTCGGGCTTCGGGATGTTGGTCATCGTGAGCTTCGCGGCGAACTTGAACGTCCCCGCCGGGACGTCGGCGCCGTTGGCCACGGCGGCCGCCGGGCTCGCGGTGGCGAGCCCGGCGGCCAAGGTCAAAAGGGCAGCGGAAAACACAGCGCGAACGCGCATCGGTGGATCCCCCTTGTCACGCACCGGCCGTCGAAGGCCGGTGATCACCTTCGAGCGTAGCGACGCCGTGGCAGGGAAAAATGCGCCGTTCAGCCCAAGTGTGCGGCGATCCGGTCCGCGATGACGTCGACACGAGCGGTGGTTTCGGCCTGGTCGTGCGGACAACCGGCTTGTCGAGCTCCGCGATGGCGATGTCGTTGCTCGGCGACTGGTACACGGTGACGACGTTGCGCGTCACGCCCGGCGGTGATGATCCATTTCTTGGCGATCAGCGAGCCCGAGCACGCGCTGTTGTACTTCGAGCGGAAAGCAGGGCGCGAGTGCGCACGAATCCCCCAGGTTCGCGTCGGCGGTGGCGGACTGCCCGCCACCGCCGGACAACCTAGTTCACGCCGACCAGGTCGACGACGAAGATCAGGGTCTCGCCGGGCTTGATGACGCCGCCCGCGCCGCGGTCGCCGTAGGCCAGGTGCGGCGGGATGACGAGCTGGCGGCGGCCGCCGATCTTCATGCCCGCGACACCCTGGTCCCAGCCGGAGATGACCTGGCCGGCGCCGAGGCCGAAGCGCAGCGGTTCGCCGCGGTCCCAGGAGGCGTCGAACTGCTCGCCGGTCGAGTGGGAGACGCCGACGTAGTGCACGGTGACGGCCTTGCCGGGCGTGGCCTCCGCGCCGTCACCAACCGTGATGTCGGTGATCTCGAGGTCGGCCGGAGGGTTGCCCTCGGGGCGGTCGATCTGGGGCTTTTCCAAGGTCATGGCACTCACCGTACCCACGCGCGCGAGGCTGCGCCGTTCGGACTACACCCAAGGGCTGAAAAACGCGAAAAGTCTTCACACTTGTCCTACTGATGGGTAGCGTGCGCTTCGTCACTCTTCTGGACGGAGGGGAGCCCGGCATGCGACGAGGCATCCGCGCCCTGACCTACACGGCACTGGGGGCCCTCGTGGCCGGGCTCGCCCAAGTCGCCGTCACCGCGCCGGCCGCCCAGGCGGCCGTGTCGCCCGACGACTACTGCGGGGGGCAGTGCAGCGACATCCTCCCGCCCGGCGAGCAGGGCAGTGCGACGCTCGCCGAAATCCTCGCGCACAAGGTGCTCGGCACCCGGCCCGCGCACTCCGCCGACCAGCTCGGCAAGTACTCGTCGCTGGCGAACGGGTACCAGACCCTGACCACCGGCACGATCAACCAGTACTTCAACGACTCGTCGTTCGGCGTCGCCGCCGACCAGGTCGCGAGCACGACGAAGCCGCGCTCCGACGTGACGATCGTGCGGGACAAGGCCCTCGGCGTCCCGCACATCACCGGCACCACCCGCGCCGGCACCGAGTTCGGCGCCGGGTACGCCGCCGCGCAGGACCGGCTGTGGCTGATGGACGTCCTGCGGCACGCCGCCCGCGGCCAGGTCACCCCGTTCGCCGGGGGCGCCGAAGCCAACCGGGAGCTGGAACAGCAGTTCTTCTCCAACGCGCCGTACACCGAAGCCGAGCTGCAGCAGCAGATCGACCACGTCGCCGCCAGCGGCCCGCGCGGCGCGCAGGGCCTGGCCGACGCGCAGGCCTACGTCGACGGCATCAACAAGTACATCACCGACTCCCACAACGGCCGGTACTTCCCGGGTGAGTACGTGCTGACCGGGCACGTCGACGCGATCACCAACGCGGGCACGATCGACCCGTTCAAGCTGACCGACCTCGTCGTGCTCGCCTCGCTGGTCGGCGCCGAGTTCGGCGCGGGCGGCGGCGGTGAGGTGCAGAACGCGATCGCGAAGCTCGCGCTGCAGGAGCAGTACGGCGTCGTGCAGGGCGAGAAGGTGTGGCAGAGCCTCCGTTCCGAGGACGACCCCGAAGCCGTCAAGACCCTGCACGACGGCCAGACCTTCCCGTACGGCAAGACGCCGGCCAACGCGGTCGGGCAGGCCCTGCCGGACAAGGGCTCGGTGACCGGGCAGCAGCTGGTGTTCGACAAGACCGGCTCGGCCGCGACCGCGACGCCGTCCACTGTGGATGTCGCCGCGCCCGCCGACCAGGAGCCCGCCCGCGGGATGTTCGAGAACGGCGTGCTGCCGGGCAACCTGCTGAGCGAGAAGCACGGCATGTCCAACGCGCTGCTCGTCTCCGGCTCGAAGACCGCCAGCGGCCACCCGGTCGCCGTCTTCGGCCCGCAGACCGGGTACTTCGCCCCGCAGCTGCTGCTGTTGCAGGAGCTGCAGGGCCCGGGCATCAGCTCGCGCGGCGCGGCCTTCGCCGGCCTGAGCATGTACACGCTCCTCGGGCGCGGCCAGGACTACTCGTGGAGCGCGACGACGTCGGCGCAGGACATCATCGACACCTACGCGCTCACCCTGTGCGACCCGAGCGGCAAGGCGCCGACGAAGGACTCGAACTACTACACCTGGCAGGGCCAGTGCATCCCGATGGACACCGTCGAGGTGAAGAACGCCTGGAACCCGACGGTCGCCGACGGCACCGCGGCGGGCTCGTACACCCTGCGCAGCTACCGGACGAAGTACGGGCCGGTGCAGAGCCGGGCGACCGTCGGCGGCAAGCCGGTGGCGTACGCGGCGCTGCGGTCGTCCTACTTCCACGAGGTCGACTCGCTGATCGGCTTCCAGGAGCTGAACGACCCGGGCTTCGTCAAGTCCGCGGCAGACTTCCAGAAGGCCGCGGCCGACATCAACTACACGTTCAACTGGTTCTACGCCGACTCGAAGGACATCGCGTACTTCAACTCCGGCGCCAACCCGGCCCGTCAGTCCAATGTGGACCCGAACATGCCGGTGTGGGGTGACCAGGGCCACGACTGGACCGGCTGGAACCCGAACGGCAACGTCGCGAACTACACCCCGGCGTCGCAGCACCCGCAGTCGGTCAACCAGGACTACTACGTCAGCTGGAACAACGCGCAGGCCAACGGGTACGCGGCGGCCGGCGCCGACAAGTCCGCCGTGCACCGCGTCGACCTGCTCGACTCGCGGGTCAAGAAGCTGATCTCCAGCGGCACCAAGGTCACCCGGGTCAACCTGACCCAGGCGATGGAGGACGCCGCGCTCGCCGACCTGCGCGCCGAGCGCGTCCTGCCGCTGCTGCTGCAGGTGCTCGACAAGGCGCCGACCACCGGCCCGGCCGCGGACGCCGAGGCGAAGCTCAAGGCGTGGCTCACCCACGGCCAGCAGCGCAAGGAGACTTCGCCGGGCAGCAAGGCGTACACCGACGCCGACGCGATCCGCATCTTCGACGCCTGGTGGCCGCTGCTCGTGCAGGCCGAGTTCAAGCCGGGCATGGGGGACAACGCCTACAACGCGATGACCGGCGTGCTGGGCATCAACGAAAGCCCGTCCGGCTTCCAGAACGGCAACGGCCAGCACACCGGCCAGCCCCACAAGGGTTCGTCGTTCCAGTTCGGCTGGTGGGGCTACGTCAGCAAGGACATCCGGCAGGTCCTCGGTCAGCCGGTCGCGGGCCCGCTGGGCCAGACGTTCTGCGGCGGCGGCAACGTCACGACGTGCCGCCAGGCGCTCGTCGACTCGCTGACCACGGCCGCGGGCCAGGCCGCGAACACCGTCTACCCCGGTGACGCGTCCTGTTCCGCGGGTGACCAGTGGTGTGCCGACACGATCGTGCACAACCCGCTGGGCGGGATCACGCAGGACAAGATCAGCTGGCAGAACCGGCCGACGTTCCAGCAGGTCGTCGAGTACACCGCGCACCGCGGCGACAACATCACGAACCTCGCGCCGGGGAAGACGGTCAGCGCCACGAGCGCCGAGACCGGCTTCTACAACTCGCCGGCGTCGAACGCGATCGACGGCAACGCCTCGACCCGCTGGGCCAGTGACTGGAGCGACGACCAGGCGATCACCGTCGACCTCGGTGCGGTCCAGCAGGTTTCGCGGGTGCTGCTGAGCTGGGAGTCCGCGTACGGCAAGAGCTACAAGATCCAGACCTCGCCGGATGCGGTGAGCTGGACGGACGCGGCGGTCGTCACGGACGGGGACGGCGGGCAGGACAACCTGTCGTTCACGCCCACGCAGGCCAGGTTCGTGAAGCTGCAGGGTGTCCAGCGCGGCACGAAGTACGGGTACTCGCTCTACGAGTTCGAGGTCTACGCCCACTAGAAGGAGCCAGGCCGGCCCGCTCCCGGACGCGGGGGCGGGCCGGCCGTCTTCGTCACAGTGACCGGGGCATGACCTGCGGTTACCGTGATCGCATGGACGACTGGACGCCCCGCACCAAGGCCATCACCGCCGGCCGGCCGCACGGCCCCGGCGAGCCGCTGAACACCCCGCTCGTCGCCACCAGCACGTACCAGGCCGGTGGCGACTCGGTGTACGCCCGCAGCGACGGGACGCCGACCTGGCACGCACTCGAAGAAGCCGTCGGGGCGCTCGAAGGCGGTGACGCGACGGCGTTCGCGTCCGGCGTCGCGACGTTGTCCGCGGTGCTGGACCTGCTGCCGGTCGGGTCGCGGGTGGTCGTGCCGACGTTCAGCTACGCCGTGACGCGCGGGGTGCTGGCCCACGCGCAGAAGCTCGGCAAGCTCGCCGTCACCGAGCTCGAGCCGACCGACACCGAAGCCTGGGTGGCCGAGGCGGCGACGTCCGACCTGGTCTGGCTCGAGTCGCCGACCAACCCGACGCTCGACGTGATGGACATCAAGACGATCGCCGCCGCCGCGCGCGGCCGGGTCGTCGTCGACAACACCTTCGCGACGCCGTTGCAGCAGCGGCCGCTGGAGCTGGGCGCCGACGTCGTCGTGCACAGCGCGACCAAGCTCATCGGCGGGCACAGCGACCTGCTGCTGGGCATCACCGTCGCCGCGGACCCCGAGGTGGCGGCCGAGCTGAGGGGCGCGCGGACCCGCGTCGGCTCGACGCCCGGCGCCCTCGAAGCCTGGCTCGCGCTGCGGGGGCTGCGGACCATGCCGGTCCGGCTGGCCGAGCAGTCCCGCACCGCCGCGTTGCTGGCCGGGCGCCTCGGCGAGCACCCCGCTGTGACGCGGGTGCGGTACCCGGGCTTCGGGATGATGGTCTCCTTCGACCTGGCCGACGCCGAGGCCGCCGACCGCTTCTGCGCGTCGACCCGGCTGATCGTCCCGGCGACGAGCCTCGGCGGGGTCGAAAGCCTGGTCGAACGGCGGGCGTGGCTGCCGGGCGAGGAGCGCGTCCCGGCCGGTCTGGTGCGGTTCAGCGTGGGTCTCGAAGATCCGGAAGACCTCTGGCGGGATTTGTCCATCGCCCTCGCGGAGTAACACCAACGGTTGAATCCTCGATAGTCGCGGCATCGCAGTTCGCTGGCTTTTGGGAGTCGTCGTGGGTAGAACGCTGAGCCGGGTCGCCGGGGTCGTTTTCGCGGGTGCGCTCGCCACCGTGGTCGCCGCGCCGGCCGCACTGGCGCAGACGGACACGACCACCGTGCCGTCGTCGACCGAGACCAGCACGTCCGAGACCACGACGACCACCACGGCGCCGTCGACCTCGGAGACGACGACTCCGTCCACTCCGGTCACGACCACCACCACCTCGGCGGACCCGACCGGCGACGTCACCACGACCACGAAGCCGGACAAGCCGACGTCCACTTCGGCCACCAGCGAGCCGCCGGTCGACGACCCCGACTACCAGGACGGCGTCGGCCACGGCTTCATCGGCCTCAGCGGCGAGGGGATCCTGGTCGTCAACTGCGCGTCCGGCAAGGTCGGCGGCATCCTCAGCCAGAACCTCAGCGTCACCGCGGGCCCGGACCAGGACGAGTCCGACGGCCGGCTCTGGAACTACCAGGTGACCGTCGTGACGCCGCCGTCCGGACCGACCGCCCGGTTCGCCTTCACCTGCGACGGCGTCGAGGGCATCGGGATCGTCGACTTCGAGCAGGAGCAGCCGCCGACGACGTCGAGCAGCGCGCCGACCAGCACCTCCAGCAGCTCGCCGTCGAGCACCGCGCCGGTCACCACCGCGACGTCCGCGGCGCCCGGCAACACCACGCCGAAGGCCCAGGTCAAGGTGGCGCCCGAGGGTGGCATCGAGACCGGCTTCGGCGGTACCGCCTGATGACCGCCCGGCGAGCGGGCGCGGTGGTCGCCGCGCTCGCCGTCCTGGTGGCCGGGTGCAGCACCGCCGAACCGCAGGCGGCCGCGCCGAAGTCACCGCCGCCGCCGTCGGCCCCGGTGAGCGTGCCGTTCAAGGGCCTCCGGCCGACGTCGGTGAAGATCCCCAAGATCGGCGCCGAGTCCAGCCTGCTCGCGGTGGCGGTCAAGACGGACGGCTCGATCTCCGTCCCGTCGGTGCACACGCCGATGCAGGCGGCCTGGTACAAGCTCTCGCCGGTGCCCGGCGACGTCGGCCCGGCGATCGTGCTCGGGCACGTCGACGGCGACAAGAAGCCGGGCATCTTCTACAAGCTGAAGGACCTCACGCCCGGCGACGAGGTGGACGTCGACCGCAGCGACGGCAAGAAGGTGAAGTTCGTCGTCGACCGCGTCACCCAGGTCCCGAAGGACACCTTCCCGCGCGACGCCGTCTACGGGAACAGCGACCAGCCCGAGCTGCGCCTGATCACCTGTGGTGGCGTTTTCGACCACGCCGAGCACAGCTACAAGGACAACATCGTCGTCTACGCGAAGCTAGCCAACGCCTGAGCCGGGGTACGGGAACTCCGGCTTCGCCGTGGCGCCGGGGCACACCCAGCGCCGCATGCCGGCGTCGCAGACCGCGTAACCCCAGTTGATCAGCTGGTCCTGCTGGTGTTCCGGGGTCTTCGTGAGCCGCGTCTTCGTCTCGGCGAGCGCGCGGGTCTTCTCGATCGGCGCCGGCAGCGCGTCCGGCAGCTCGAAGTTCTCGATGTTGCTGTAGGTCGCCCAGTACGTCCCGGCGAACTGCTTGTCCTGGTAGGACTTCAGCAGCGAGCCGGTGCGCAGCTCGCGGACCTGGTTGTCCATCACGGTCAGCACCCGGAACATCTGGAACGGCCAGTTCCGCTTCGGCTTCTCCTCGTGCTTCATCTTCTTGCCCGCGTCGCTGACCAGGACGGTCGCGCGCTGGTTCTCGATCGGGTCGAGGCCGAGGTTGTCGTACACCCCGGCGTCGCTGAGCACGATCTTGCGGCCGGCCTGGTGCGGGTCCGGGATGACCACCGGCGAGAGCAGCGGCGGGAAGGCGGACGACGCGGCGACGGCGGTGGCCAGCGGCACCTGCCCGTGCGGGCCGGGCTGCCGGAAGAACCACCACAGCGAGCCGTCCTGCAGGCTGGTCGCGGTGAACACGAACTGCGGCCCGGCCGGGTCGAGGTCCGCGAGCTTGCAGTCGCCGAAGAGGTGTTCGGCGTAGCGGCGCGCGAGCTCTTCACCCGCACTGCGCCAGGGCGTGACCAACGCCTTGAGCGTCACCGGGATGTCGAGGTTCGTGCGGGCCAGCTTCCGCAGCGGCGCCACGACCTCCTTGCCGAAGTTCTCCGCGACGCCGTCTTCGCCGAACCACAGCTTGTGCCACGCGTGCGCCAGCACCCCCGCGGCGATCGAACCGCCGGACACACTGGAGACGGTGGTCAGCTTGGGCAGCCAGCCGAGCTCGTTGAGCCGCCAGAGCGCGCCCGCGTGGAAGAGCATCGCGCGGTAACCGCCACCGGAAAGCGCCAGTCCGACGCCATCGCGCTCCGAGGAATCCACCCGACGGAGTGTAGGCCGGTCAGCGCAACAACGGCGTGAGAAGTGGCCGTTGCCCGGCCGGGACGTACTCGGCGTAGTTGTCGTACAACGCTTGTTTGGCCAGGTGGGCCGCGCCGGCGCCGTCGGCCGCGCGGACCGCGTCGAGCACCTCGGCGTGGTGGGCGAGCCAGGCGCGCATGAGGGACGCGCGGTTGCTGGCGTGTTCCAGCTTGTCCTCGATCAGTTCCAGCACCACGCCGCGGACGACTTCTTCGCTGACCACCAGCAGTGGGTTGCGTGAGATGCGCGCGATGACTTCGTGGAAGGCGACGTCCGCGCGGCTGAATTCGGCGTAACCACGCGAAACGCCTTCGCGCATCGACTCCAGCGCCGCGTCGAGGCCGGTCAGGTCGTCTTCCGTGCGAAGCTCCGCGGCGAGGAGGTGGGCCGAGCCGTCGAGGATCATCCGGAACTGCAGCAGCTCGGCGAGCCCGACGTGGTCGGCACGTGCGAGCCGGTGCATCGAGCGGTGCAACGCGACGGGGGACGCGGCCAGCACCTCGGGCCCGCGCGGGTCGCCGGGGCGCGAGCGGATCATTTCGGCCGCCTGCAACACGCGCAGGGCTTCCCGGATCGTCGAGCGGCCGACGCCGAACTGGGTCATCAGCTCGCGTTCGCTCGGCAGGCGTTCGCCCGGCTTGAGCTCACCGCTGATCACGGCCTTCTCGATCTGCTCGACGACCCGCTCGTACGCGCGGACCGGAGCCACCGGTTCGAACCGCATCCCTTGACCTCGTCGTCCGCTCGGTGCAGGCTACTGGTCTGACCAGTGTACTGACCTGGAGGCGGAATGAAAGTCCGGATTCCCGCGGTGGCAGCGGCGCTGCTGCTCGTGGTGTCCGGGTGCTCGGCCGGCTCGTCCGCGAGCGTTTCCGCTGGTCCGGACACGCTTTCCGTCGGCTTCACGGCGGAGCCGGCGAACTTCGACTTCACCAAGACCGACGGCGCCGCCATCCCGCAGGCGTTGCTCTACAACGTCTACGAAGGCCTGGTGAAGCTCGACTCGCAGGGACGTGTGGTCCCGCTGCTCGCGAAGTCGTGGACGATCAGCCCCGACCGCCGCACCTACGACTTCCAGCTGCAGCCGGGCGTGAAGTTCAGCAACGGCGCGCCGTTCACCGCTGAGGACGTCAAGTTCTCGCTGCTGCGCGTGAAGACCGACTGGACGATTTCGATCAAGTCCACGATGGACGTGGTCGACCACGTCGACGTCGTCGCGCCGGACCACGCGCGGGTGGTGCTCTCGAAGCCGTCGAACGGCTGGCTGTTCAGCCTCACCAGCCGGCTCGGCGCGATGTTCAGCCCGACCGGCGTCGCCGATCTGGCGAACAAGCCGGTCGGCACCGGGCCGTACGTCGTCGCGGCCCGCAAGCGCGGAGACTCGGTGGTGCTCAAGGCGAATCCCGGCTACTGGGGCCGCGAACCGGCGTACAAGACGGTCGTCCTCAAGTACATCAAGGACCCGACCGCGCTCAACAACGCCCTGTACAGCAACGGCATCGACGTCATCTCGGCGATCACCGCGCCCGACTCGATCCCGCAGTTCCAGGCGGACGACCGGTTCCAGGTCATCCAAGGCACCTCGAACAGCGAGGTCACGCTCGCGATGAACAACGCGCGGCCGCCGCTGAACGACCCGCGCGTGCGCCAGGCGCTGACGTACGCGATCGACCGGAAGGCGTTGCTCGACACGGCGTGGGCCGGCCGCGGCACGCTGATCGGCAGCATGGTCCCGCCCACCGATCCCTGGTACGAGGACCTGGCGAACGTCTACCCGTTCGATCCGGCGAAGGGGAAGGCGCTGCTGACGGAGGCGGGGGCGACGAACCTGAACCTGCGGCTGCGGATCCCGAACCTGCCGTACGCGGTGTCGGCCGCGCAGGTCGTCCAGTCGCAGCTGGCCGACGTCGGTGTGCGGACGACGATCGAGCCGCTCGACTTCCCGGCCGTCTGGCTGAAGCAGGTGTTCACCGACCACGACTACGACCTGTCGATCATCCAGCACGTCGAGGCCCGCGACATCACGACGTTCGGGAAGCCCAAGTACTACTGGGGTTACGACAGCAAGCGCGTCCAGCAGCTGCTCGCCGACGCCGACAGCGGGACGCCGGACCAGCAGGTCGCGGACATGAAGCAGGTGGCGCGGCAGCTGAACACCGACGCCGCCGCGGACTGGCTGTTCCTGTTCCCCAACGTCATCGTCGCGAAGGCGAAGGTCGGCGGGTTCGTCCAGAACCAGGTCAGCGAGTCGTTCGACCTCACCGGGCTGGCGCCGCGATGACCGCCAAAGTGCTGCGCCGGGTGGCGATCTTCGTGGTCAGCGTGCTGGTCGCGTCGATCGTGGTGTTCCTGTTCATGGCCGTGCTGCCGGGTGATCCGGCGCAGGTCGCGCTCGGCGTCAACGCGACGCCGGAGCTGCTGGCCAAGACCCGCGCGGAGTTCGGCATCGACCGGCCGCTCGTCACGCAGTACTTCGACTGGATCGGCGGGGTGCTGCACGGCGACTTCGGCCGTTCGTACGTCACACGCGACACCATCGGCCCGCAGCTGCTCGACCGCCTCGGCGTGACGCTCTGGCTGGTCGGCGCGGGAATGCTGGTGGCGCTGGTGATCGCGATCCCCGCGGGCACGTTCGCCGCGGTGAAGCACCGGAAGGCGTCCGGCGCCGGGGTTTCCGGGCTGTCGCAGATCGGCGTCGCGATCCCCGCGTTCCTCGCCGGGATCATCCTGGTGCAGATCTTCGCGGTGCAGCTGCGCTGGCTGCCGTCGGGCGGCTGGACCCCGCCGGACCAGGACTTCGGCGAGTTCTTCCGCGGTCTGGTCCTCCCCGCGTTGTCGCTCGGCCTGGTGCAGGGCGCGGTGCTCACGCGGTATGTCCGCTCGGCCGTGCTGGACACGCTGGGCCAGGACTATCTGCGCACCGCGCGGTCCAAGGGGCTCCGACCGGGACAAGCGCTGGTGCGGCACGGCTTGCGCAACGCGTCGGTCCCGGTGGTCACGGTGCTGGGCCTCCAGTTGGCGACGTTGCTGATCGGCGCGGTCGTCGTCGAGCGGGTGTTCGTGCTGCCCGGGCTCGGGTCGATGCTGCTGGACGCGGTCGCGTCGCGGGACCTGCTGACCGTGCAGGGGATCGTGCTCGTGCTGGTGGTCGGCGTGCTGCTGGTCAACTTCGTCGTCGACGTGCTCTACACCGTGCTCGACCCGCGATTGCGAGGTTCGTGATGCGCAGTCTCGTCATCGGCGGGGTGCTCGTCGGCCTGGTCGTGCTGGCCGCGGTGCTGTCGTTCTTCTGGACGCCGTTCGACCCGGTGAAGGTCGACGCGGCCCACCGGCTGCTCGGCTTCGGCGGCTCGAACCTGTTCGGCACCGACAAGTTCGGGCGTGACCTGCTCAGCCAGATCATGGTCGGCGCGCGGACCACGCTGTACGTCGGTGTGGTCGCGGTCGGCATCGCCGCGGTGATCGGCACGCCGCTCGGAATCCTCGCGGGGATGTCCCCGCGGTGGCTGGGCGAGTTCGTCATGCGCGTCAACGACCTCGTGCTCGCGTTCCCCGCGCTGCTGCTGGCGATCATGTTCGGCGCGGTGTTCAGCGCGGACACGCTCACGGCGATGGTCGCGATCGGCATCGCGACGATCCCGTCGTTCGCGCGGATCGCCCGGTCCGGGACGCTGCAGGTGATGAGCACGGAGTTCGTGCTCGCCGCGCGCGCCGGCGGCCGGTCGCGCGTGAACATCGCGCTGCGGCACGTGCTGCCGAACATCTCGGGCCTGCTGATCGTGCAGGCGTCGGTGTCGTTCGCGATCGCCGTGCTGGCCGAAGCGGCGTTGTCGTTCCTCGGCTTCGGGACGCGGCCGCCGACGCCGTCGTGGGGCAGGATGCTGCAGGAATCCCAGGAACTGCTCACCGTGCAGCCGCGGCTCGCGCTGGTGCCGGGCATCGCGATCGCCGTTGCCGTGCTGGGCTTCAACCTCCTCGGTGACGGCCTGCGCGACCGCCTCGACCCCCGGTTGGCGGCCCGCGTATGACTCTCTCGGTCACAGGACTCAGCGTCAACGCCCTGGTCAAGGACGTCTCGTTCGAGATCGGCGCGGGCGAGCGCGTCGGGCTGATCGGCGAGTCGGGGTCCGGGAAGTCGTTGACGGCGCTGGCGATCATGGGCCTGCTGCCGGAGGAGCTCCACACGTCCGGCTCGGTGCGGCTCGGCGAGCGTGAGCTGCTGGGAATGTCCGAAAAGGACCTTTCCCGGCTGCGCGGCGACGAGCTGGCGATGGTGTTCCAGGAGCCGATGACGGCGTTGAACCCGGCCATGCGCGTCGGCCGTCAGGTCACCGAGCCGGGCCGGATCCATGGTCGCCGTCACCGCGCGGAGGAGCTCCTCGACGCGGTGGGCCTGCCAGACACGGCCCGCGCGTACCCGCACCAGCTGTCCGGCGGCCAACGCCAGCGCGTTGTCCTCGCCATGGCCTTGGCGAACAACCCGGCCCTGCTGATCTGCGACGAGCCGACCACCGCCCTCGACGTCACCGTCCAGGCCCAGATCCTCTCGCTGATCAAGACTTCTCTGCCCGCCGAGAGCGCGTTGCTGTTCATCACCCACGACCTCGCGGTGGTCGCGTCGGTGTGTGAGCGCGTGCTCGTGATGCTCGACGGCGAGATCGTCGAAGCGGGTTCGACGCGCGAAGTCCTGACGTCACCGAAGCACGAGTACACGCGGAAGCTCCTCGACGCCTCGGATCTGGAGGCCCGGCGATGATCATCGAAGTCCGTGACCTCGAACGCCGCTACGCGCGGCGGGACGTCCACGCGCTGCGCGGCGTCAGCTTCGACGTCGAAGCGGGGCAGCGGTTCGGCATCGTCGGTGAGTCGGGCTCCGGGAAGTCCACGCTGGTCCGGCTCCTCGCCGCGCTCGACAAGCCGACCGCCGGCACGGTCTCGTTCCAGGGCAGGCGCATCGACAACCTGCCCGAGCGTCGCCTCGGCTTCCTGCGGTCCGAGCTGCAGATCGTCTTCCAGGACCCGATGGGCTCGCTCGACCCGCGGATGCGCGTGCGGGACATCGTTTCCGAGCCGCTGGGCCACCGCGAACCCGACCGCGTCGCCGAACTGCTCGCCGCCGTCGGCCTGCCCGAAGACGCGGCCGGGCGGTACCCGCACCAGTTCTCCGGCGGGCAGCGGCAGCGGATCTCGATCGCCCGCGCGCTGGCGCCGAACCCGAGCGTCCTGATCGCCGACGAGCCGGTCAGCGCCCTCGACGTCTCCGTGCGCGGCCAGATCCTTGACCTGCTCGCGTCGCTGGTAGAGCAGTTCGCGCTGACGCTGGTGTTCGTGTCGCACGACCTCGGCGTGGTCCGGCACGTCTGCGACCGGGTCGCGGTGATGCGCCGCGGGGAGATCGTCGAGCTGGGCGACGTCGCGCAGGTGTATGACGCGCCGCAGCACGAATACACCCGGGAACTGCTGGCCGCCGCGCCGAACCTGCGTGCGGAACTGGCCCGGTTGAGCGGAGGTGAAGATGGCTGAGTATCCCGCAGGCCTGCCGGTCGGCGCCGGCTGGGTGTCCACTGTAGACAGTGCGGAAATCGTTTTCCCCTACGACGGGAGCGTGGTCGGCACCGCACCGATCGGGACGCCGGAGCTGGCGACGCGCGCTGTCGACGAGGCTGTCGCCGTCGCGCGCGAAGTGGCTTCGCTGCCTTCGCGGACTCGCCGGTCTCTGCTCAACGACGTCGCTTCGGCGCTTCGGGATCGACGCGAGGAGTTCGAGAGCCTGCTCGTGCTGGAGACCGGCAAACCGCTGGTCGACTGCCGGGTCGAGGTCGCCCGCACGATCGTCACCTGGGAAGCCGCGGCCGAGGAGGTGTCCCGGCTGCACGGCGAGACCGTGCCGCTGGATCTGCTGCCGTCCGGCGACGGGCTGGTCGGGTTCTGGAAGCGCAAGCCGATCGGCGTCGTCGTCGGCATCGCGGGCTTCAACTACCCACTGCTGCTGGCGTCGCACAAGATCGCCCCGGCGATCGCCGCCGGCTGCCCGGTGATCGTCAAGCCGGCGCCGCAGACGCCGTTGGCCACGCTCTGGCTGGTGCACCTGGTCCGGTCGCTCGCGCCGATCGCGGCGATGGTCCAGCTGGTCACCGGGGACGCCTCGGTCGGCGCGGCCCTGACGACCGACCGCCGCATCGGCGCGGTCTCCTTCACCGGCTCGGCCGCCGTCGGCCACCGCATCGCCCGCGACGCGGCGCCCACCAAGACGTTGCTGGAGCTGGGCTCGAACGCGGCCCTCGTCGTCGCGGAAGACGCCGATCTCGACGCGGCCGCGGACGCCGTGCTGCGCGGCGGTTTCTACGCGTCCGGCCAGGCGTGCATCTCGGTGCAGCGCGTCCTGGTCGTCGCGTCGGTGGCGGCGGACTTCACCGAACGGCTGCTGGCCCGGCTCGACGAGGTTGTTGTCGGCGATCCGCGTGACGAGAAGACGCGGGTGTCGGCGCTGATCGACCCGGCGTCCACCGACCGTGTCGCCGCGTGGATCCAGAAGTCCGGCGCCCGCCGGATCGGCGGCGGAGTCGACGGCACCGTGCTGCGGCCGACGGTCCTGCTCGACGTCCCCGACGGTGTCGAGGCGTGGGACGAGGAGATCTTCGGCCCGGTCGTCTGCCTCCGCACGGTGTCCGATGTGGACGAAGCGTTCGCCGCGGTCAACGCGTCCCGCTACGGCCTCCACGCCAGCGTCTACAGCCGGTCCCTGAAGACGGCCTTCCGCGCGCTCGACGAGCTGGAAGTCGGCGGTGTGGTGGTCAACGAGGTGCCCGGGTTCCGCTCGGACACCATGCCCTACGGCGGGGTGAAGGACTCCGGCATCGGCCGCGAGGGGCCGCGGTTCGCCGTCGAAGAGCTGACCGTGACGAGGATGGCGGTGCTGCGCCCGTGAGCTACGAGAATCTGTTCCGCCTCGACGGCCGCCGGGCCGTGGTGCTCGGCGCCGGCGGCATCGGCCGTGAAGCCGCGCGGGCCTTGGCCGCACACGGCGCTTCGGTCGTCTGCGCCGACCGCGACCTCGAAGCGGCGCGCGAGGCCGGCGTCGGCGAGGCGTACGAGATCAACCTGCTCGAACCCGGGGCGATCGACCGGGCCGCGACGGACCTCGGCCCGCAGGACATCGTGGTGCTGACCGCCGCGACGAACGTCCGCAAACGTTTGCTCGACTACACGCGCGAGGAGTTCGACCGCGTCATCGCGTTGAACCTCGGGGTGTCGTTCGAGGTCGTGCGGGTGTTCGGCGCCGACATGGTCGCGCGCGGGCGGGGGAGCATCATCGGCTTCTCGTCGATCCGCGGCACGACCGTCGAACCCGGCCAGGGCCCGTACGCGGCGACAAAAGCCGGGCTCGTCCAGCTGTTCCGGACGGCCGCGGCGGAGTTCGGCCCGGCCGGGGTGCGGGTCAACACGATCGCTCCCGGCGTCGTCGAAACCCCGCTGACCGCGCAGATCAAGGCGAACCCCGAGTGGTACGACGCGTACGCGCAGAAGGGCGCGTTGGGCCGCTGGGCGCGTCCGGACGAGCTGGCCGGCGCCGTCGTGTACCTCGCTTCGGACGCTTCGTCGTTCGTGACCGGCTCCGTGCTGGCGGTCGACGGCGGCTGGACCGCTGTTGACGGCCGCTTCGAACCGCCCGCCTCCTGAGGAGCGTCCATGCCTGAGTTGCCCGACCTGACCGCCGTTGAGCTCGTGGCGCAGTACCGCGCGAAGACGCTCTCGCCGGTCGAGGTCACCGAAGCCGTCCTCGCGCGCATCGAGGAGCGAGAACCGGAGTTGCACGCGTTGTACGCGTACGACCCTTCGGCGGCTCGCGACGAGGCGAAGGCGTCCGAAGCGCGCTGGGCGTCCGACGAACCGCTGGGCCCGATCGACGGTGTCCCGCTGACGCTCAAGGAGAACATCGCGACCCGCGGCACGCCGGTCCCGCTCGGCACGGCGGCGACCGCGCTCGTCCCCGCCGCCGAGGACGCCCCGGCGGCCGCGCGGATTCGCGAGTCCGGCGGTGTCCTGCTGGCCAAGACGACCATGCCGGACTACGGGATGCTGACGTCCGGCCTCTCGAGCTTCCACACCACCGCGCGGAACCCGTGGCAGCCGTCGGCGTCGCCGGGCGGCTCGAGCGCGGGCGCCGGTGCGGCGGCCGCCGCCGGGTACGGCCCGCTGCACGTCGGCACCGACATCGGCGGCTCGATCCGGCTGCCGGCGGGCTGGTGCGGCCTGGTCGGGCTGAAGCCGAGCTTCGGCCGGGTGCCGGTCGACCCGCCGTTCCTCGGCCGGGTCGCCGGGCCGATGACCCGCACGGTCGCCGACACGGCGTTGCTGATGAGCGTGCTGTCCGTGCCCGACGCGCGTGACCACCTGAGCCTGCCGCCGGCCGACCTGGACTGGTCCGCGCTCGACGGTTCCCTCGAAGGCCTGCGTGTCGGCCTGCACCTCGACCCTGGCGTGGGCATCCCGGTCGACCCGGCGACACGCGACGCCGTCACGGCGGCGGCCCGCGCGTTCGAAGCCGCGGGCGCGGTCGTCGAGCCCGTCGGCCCGTTCCTGACCCGCGAAATGCTCAGTGGTCTCGACGTCTTCTGGCGCACGCGTGCCTGGTCGGACATGCTCGCGTTGCCGGCGGAGCGGCGCGCGAAGGTCCTGCCGTACATCGCGGACTGGGCCGCGGGCGGCGCCGAAGTGTCCGGAGTGGACGTCTACCGCGGCTTCGCCCAGATCGACGTCATCAGCGTGGCCGCGTTGCGCGCGACTTCGGCGTACGACGTCGTCCTCTCGCCGACCTGCCCGGTCGCGGCCCCGCCGGCGGAGTGGGCGTCCCCGACGAACGACCCGTCACGGCCGTTCGAGCACATCGCGTTCACGGTCCCGTACAACATGTCGGGCCAGCCGTCGGTGTCGCTGAACTGCGGGTACACCGACGACGGCCGCCCGATCGGCCTCCAGCTCACCGGACGCCGTTTCGACGACGTCGGCGTCCTGCGCGCGGCCGCGGCGTACGAGCGTCTTCGCGAGCCACAGCGGCCCTGGCCGATCGGATAGGGAAGAAGATCGGGGCCCGCGGCGAAGTGGGGGTGAAACTGTCGCCGACGGGAAGGAACCCCATGACAGAGGCAGCCCCGGTGACCGGCGTCGACCGGTTCACCGAGGTGCACGACCACCACTTCGCGGCGATCCACCGCTACGTCTCCGGCCGGCTCGGCGCCCAGGTGGCGGAGGACGTCGCCGCGGAGACGTTCCTCGTCGCCTACGACCGCCGGAAGAAGTTCGATCCCACCCGCGGCGACGTGCGGGCCTGGCTGTTCGGCATCGCGACGAACCTCGTTTCCCGCCATCGCCGCAAAGAAGCACGTCACTACCGCGCCCTGGCCCGGATCGAAGTCCCCGGGCCGGTCGAGGGCCACGAAAACCGCGTCGTCATGAGCGGGCAACTGGCGAAAGCGCTGTCGCGGTTGACCTCGGGCGAACGTGACGTCCTGCTGCTGGTCGCCCTCGCCGACCTCGGCTACGCGGAAGTGGCCGAGGCACTCGGCATCTCTCCTGGCACGGTCGGCTCCCGGCTGACGCGCGCCCGCAAGAAGCTCACCCCCGTTCTCTCCCCGGAGGCCACCGATGAATGACCTGGAGACGCTGCGCGCCACGCTGCTGTCCGCCGAACCCACCCCGGAAGTCGTCGACCGCAGCCGCCACCGGCTGCAGAACCACATGCTGCGCGGGCGCCGCAGGCGCGTGCGCCCGCTCACGATCGGCGCCGGACTCGTCGCCACCGCGGCGGTCGCGGCCGGCGTCGTGGTCGTGACCCAGCCCGGCGCCCCGGCCGAGACCCCGCCGCGGGCGGTGGCGCCGCCGGTCGCCGTCACCGGCCAGGAGGTCCTGCTGGCCGCGGCCACGGTGGCCGCGCAGGCGCCGGCGGGCACCGGCACCTACTGGCACGTCAAGATCAGCTCGTCCGAAACCTACGAGTACTGGACCAAGGCCGACGCGCACGTGTGGTTCCGCGGCGCGAAGTCCGGGGGCCGGGTCGTGCCGCTGGGGTTGCCGCTGCCCTTCCGGCTGGGGGGCGCGGAGGTGACCATGGGCCAGATCCAGGCCCTCCCCACCGAGCCGGCGGCCTTGCGGGACTGGATCGCGAACCTGGTGGCGCACAGCGACATCCGCACGAGCGCGGGCCCGCTGACCGCGGACCAGCGGCAGGAGGCGGTGCTCGAAGGCCTGGTCTCGCTCGTGTCCACGCTGCCCGCGCCGCCGGCGGTCCGGGCGGCGTCGTTCCGGGCGATCGCCGCGTACCCGGGGGTGCGCGCGGTCGGCGCGGTGCCGGGCGGGCAGGGCCTGCGGCTGCCGCCGCCGGGCGAGGGACTGCTGGTCGTCGACCCGGCGACCAGCCGGGTGAACAAGACCTCGACGTACGTGACCTCGGACGGCGGGATCGCCACCGCGGCCGAGGGCACCACGTTCGGGATCAGTGCCGAGTGGACCGATTCACTGCCCGGGTGAAAAGGACCGGTGGCCGGGCCTGCGCACGCCCGGCCACCGGGGCTCAGTTCTTGACCGCTTCGGCCAGCGCCAGCACCCGTCGAGCGTTGTCGACGTGCAGGTTTTCGATCATCCGGCCGTCCACAGTGACCACGCCGCTGCCGGCCTTTTCGAAAGCTTCGATGATCCGCCGCGACCGGTCGATCTCCTCCTCGGACGGCGCGAAGATCCGGTTGCACGGCTCGACCTGGCCCGGGTGGATGAGCGTCTTGCCGTCGAAGCCGTACTGGCGGCCCTGCTTGCACTCCTCCTCGAACCCCTCGAGGTCCTTCACGTCGTTGTAGACGCCGTCGAGGATCACCTTGCCGGTCGCGCGCGCGGCCAGCAGGCACAGCGAAAGCCCGCCGAGCAGCGGCCCGCGGCCCGGGACGAACTCCGCGTGCAGCTCCTTGGCCAGGTCGTTCGTGCCCATCACGAGCACGGTCAGCCGCTCGGACGCCGCCGCGATCTCCTCCGCGTGCAGCATCGCGACCGGCGTCTCGACCATCGCCCAGATCTTCGTGTGCTCGGGCGCGCCGCCGAGCTCCAGCGCGCGCTCGATGTTGTGCACCTCGGCCGCCGAGTTCACCTTCGGCACGACCACCGCGGCCGGCCCGGCGGACGCCGCCGCGCGCAGGTCGGCGTCGTGCCACTCGGTGTCGAGACCGTTGACGCGAATGGTCACCTCACGCGAACCGTAGTTGCCCACGGCGGCGCAGACGCGTTCGCGCGCGGCTTCCTTGGCGTCCGGCGCGACGGCGTCCTCGAGGTCGAGGATCAGCGCGTCGGCCGGGATGGTCTTGGCCTTCTCCAGCGCTCTTTCGTTCGCGCCGGGCATGTACAGGACAGAGCGTCGGGGCTGTGTCATCCGAGGATCTCCTTGGTGGCGGCGTCGTAGGTGGCCGCGAGCTCGGGGTCGTCCGCCGCGAGGGCGTCGGCCAGTTCGGCGACCACGCGGCACTGCTTCACCGACGCGTCGTCCTGCATCTTCCCGTCGATCATCACGGCGCCGGTGCCGTCGCCCATCTCCGCGATGACGCGACGCGCCCAGGCCACATCGGACGGCGAAGGCGAGAAGACCTTCTTCGCGATGTCGATCTGCACGGGGTGCAGGCTCCACGCGCCGACACAGCCGAGCAGGAACGCGTTCCGGAACTGGTCCTCGCACGCGACGACGTCGCGGATGTCCCCGAACGGCCCGTAGTACGGCAGGATCCCGTGCATCGCGCAGGCGTCGACCATCCGCGCGACCGTGTAGTGCCAGAGGTCCTGCTGGTAGGTCGTCCGGCCCTCGTTCAGGTCGTCGCCGACGGGGTCGGTCCGCACGAGGTAACCCGGGTGGCCGCCGCCGACGCGGGTCGTCTTCATCCGGCGGCTCGCGGCCAGGTCGGCCGGGCCGAGCGAGATGCCCTGCATCCGCGGGCTCGCGCCGGCGATCTCCTCGACGTTGGCCACCCCGCTCGCCGTCTCGAGGATCGCGTGCACCAGCAACGGCTTCGTGAGCCCGGCGCGCGCTTCGAGCTGCGCCAGCAGGCGGTCGACGTAGTGGATGTCCTGCGCGCCCTCGACCTTCGGCACCATGATCACGTCGAGCTTGTCGCCGATCTCGGTGACGAGCGTCACCAGGTCGTCGAGCACCCACGGCGAGTCCAGGCTGTTCACGCGCGTCCACAGCTGCGTCCTGCCGAAGTCGTTCGCCTTGGCGATCGCGACGAGCCCGGCGCGCGCGGCCTCCTTGCGGTCCGCGCGCACGGCGTCCTCGAGGTTCCCGAGCAGGACGTCGACCTTCTTCGCGATGCCGGGCACCTTCGCGGCCATCTTCTCGTTGCCCGGGTCGAAGAAGTGGATCATCCGGGACGGCGTCACCGGGATCTCCCGCACGGGGGCGGGCGCGCCCAGGGCGAGCGGGGCGAAGAAGTCCTTCGGGGAGCGCATCGGTCCTCCACGGCGACGACTAAGTGACTGATCGGTAACTTTAGTCCGGCGCGCGCGACACCGCTGCGGTGCAAGTCACCGCCGGGTGGGTGACGCCGGACAACCGCAGCTCAGCCGCCTGCGTCCACTGTGGATTTTCCCCCGGTTGCGCCGAACGGCCCAATCGAACGAGGGTGCCTTCGGTAGTCGGTCGCGGGCGGACGGTAGTGCCACTCACCCCGCGATCACTCGGTTGGCCGCACCGTTCGACCGAAGTCGGATGACCGCCTACCGACCGGTCATCGACCGCTGGGCGCCGCCGATCGCAGCCACTCGCACTACCCGGCGACGCCGCGCCGCCGCGCTGTTAGACAGGTTGAGTGCCGGTTTTCACCGGTCACGAAGCAGTGCAGGTTAGAAGGAGGCGGACTCGTGGCGGCTACACCTCAGAACACCGAGCGCTCGACGGTCGCCGGTGGCGCGAAGCGCAGCCGGTCGATGCCGAGCCGGGTGGTGCCGCCGATCGAGCTGCCCACGAGCGTCGACGAGCTCGCCCGCACCGCCGCCGCCCAGCTGGGCTGGAACGGCATCGTGCTCCCGGAGACCACGATCCTCGGCCGCAAGGTCTGCGTGGTCGCCAAGCTTCGCACCGACGTGCACGCCGAACGCATCGCGATGGGTGCCGGCCCGGTGGCCGACCGCGCCACCGTCGACACCTGGACCTGGCCGGAGCTGGCCGGAACCGCCCCCGCCCCGGCCGCCGAGATCGTCGGCGTCCTGGCCGTCGCGCGCCACTGGCGCACCGCGATGGCCTCCGCGGTTCCGTTCGCCCGCTACGGCGAGGCCGCGATGGTGCTCCCGTCGCCGGCCGTGCTGACCGAGGACTACGTCGGCAACTGCCTGCCGCGGGCCCGCGCGTACGGCCTCGCGATCGTGACCGCCGACCCGAACGCGGTCGTCGACCTCGACCTCGAGGGCCGCACCGAGCGCGTCGTGCTCGCCGAGGACCCGGTCTCCCGCCTGGTGAACGAACTGGTCTACGACCACCTGCTCCGGACCGCAGAGGCGCCCGCTTCGCACTAGGGTCGGCTCCATGCGAGTCGTCATTGCAGGTGGACACGGTCAGATCGCGCTGCGGCTGGAGCGGCTGCTCGCCGCGCGCGGTGACAAGGCGGTCGGGATCATCCGTAATCCCGCCCACGCGGCGGACCTCGAGGCGGCCGGCGCCGAAGCCGTCGTCCTCGATCTGGAGAACTCCGATGTGGACGCTGTCGCCGAGGCCCTGAAGGGTGCCGACGCCGCGATCTTCGCGGCCGGCGCCGGGCCGGGCAGCGGCACCGCCCGCAAGGACACTGTGGACCGTGGCGCCGCCGCGCTCTTCGCCGACGCGGCCGCGCGAGCCGGGGTCCGGCGGCACATCCAGGTCGGCTCGATCGGGGCCGACAACCCGGAGAACCCCGATGTCACCGAGGAATTCCGGCACTACCTGCGCGCCAAGCGCGCGGCCGAAGACGACCTCAAGGCGCGCGACCTGGACTGGACCATCCTCCGGCCGGGCGCGCTGACCGACGACGCGGGCACCGGCCTGGTGCTGCTCGCCGAGCGCACCGATCGCGGCCCGATCCCGCGCGACGACGTCGCCGCGGTGCTCGTCGGCCTGCTGGACGCGCCCGAAACCGCGCGGCGCACCCTGACGCTGATCTCCGGTGAAGTCGCGATCGGCGAAGCGATCTCAGCACTGTGATCAACGAGGCTTCGAGAGAGATCGCCGTTTTCAGCGGCAGCGCACACCCCGAGCTGGCCGAAGAGATCTGCGCCCACCTCGGCGTCCCGCTGCGGCCGGCCGAGGTCCGGCGGTTCGCGAACGACTGCCTCGAAGTGCAGCTGCAGGCGAACTGCCGCGAGCGGGACGTCTTCATCATCCAGCCGCTCGTGCGGCCGGTGCAGGAACACCTCGTCGAGCTGCTCCTGATGCTCGACGCGGCGCGCGGCGCGTCCGCGTCCCGCATCACCGCCGTGATGCCGCACTACTCGTACGCGCGCTCGGACAAGAAGGACGCGCCGCGCATCTCCATCGGCGGCCGCCTGGTCGCCGACCTGCTGACCACGGCCGGCGCGAACCGCGTGCTCGCGATGACCCTGCACTCACCGCAGGTCCACGGCTTCTTCAGCGTCCCGGTCGACCACCTGCACGCGTTGCAGGAGCTGGCCAAGCACTTCCGCCAGTACGACCTTTCGCGCACCACCGTCGTCTCGCCCGACCTGGGCAACGCGAAGGAGGCGTCGCACTTCGCGCGGCTGCTCGGCGTCCAGGTCGCGGCCGGCGCGAAGGAGCGCTTCCCCGACGACCGCGTCCAGATCAGCTCGGTGATCGGCGAGATCACCGGCCGCGACGTCATCGTGCTCGACGACGAGATCGCCAAGGGCAGCACGGTGATCGAGCTGCTGGACAAGCTCGCCGAGCTGGAACCGCGGTCGATCCGCGTCGCCTGCACCCACGGGCTGTTCGCGGCCAAGGCCATCGAGCGCATCGGCGGCCGGCCCGAGGTGCTGGAGATCGTCTGCACCAACACGGTCCCGGTGCCCGAAGAGGAACGCACCGAGAAGCTGAAGATCCTCTCGATCGCGCCGGCCATGGCCGAGGCGATCCGCCGGATCCACAACGGCGAATCGGTGTCCGCGCTCTTCTAGGCCGGCCCGAGCACCCGGTCCAGGTAGGTGTTGGTGAACACGCCGTTCGGGTCGGTTTCCTTGCGCACGCGCAGGAAGTCGTCGAAGTGCGGGTAGCGCGTGCGGAGGACGCCGGCGTCGAGGTCGTGCATCTTGCCCCAGTGCGGGCGGCCGCCGACGGCGCCGGCGATCTTCTCGAACGCGCTGAAGTACTCGCGGTACGGCATCCCGGTGAACTGGTGGATGGCGATGTAGGCGGAGTCGCGGCCCTGCGCGGTCGACAGCCAGATGTCGTCGGCCGCGGCGACCCGCACCTCGACCGGGAACATCACGGGGTCCTTCAGCTTCGGCACTACGGCCCGTAGCTCGGCGAGCACGTCGAGCACTGATTCACGTGGAACAGCGTATTCCGTTTCGGTGAACCGGACGTTGCGCGCGGTGACGAAGACGCGGTGCGAGAGATCGCTGTACTCGCGCGCGGAGAGCATGTTCGACGCGAAGCTGTTCAGCGGGCGCACGAGCCGCGGCATCAGCCGGCCCGTCCGGCAGAGGCCGCCGAACGCGACGTTCTCCATGATCTGGTAGTCGACGAACTCGCGGACCTTGCTCAGCGGTTCCGCCGTCTCGCACCGGTTGTTGCGCTTGACCAGGGCGTTCTTGCCGTACGGGAACCAGTAGAACTCGAAGTGCTCGTTCTGGTCGGCGAAGTCGTGGAAGCCCTCGAGGACCTGCTCCAGCGGCTCCGGGCGTTCCTGAGCTCGCAGGTAGAAGGACTTTTCGCAGCGCAGGGTCACGGTGGTGATGACGCCGAGCGCGCCGAGGCCGACGCGGGCAGCGGCGAAGAGGTCGGGCTTTTCGTCCGCCGAACAGGTGACGACCGAGCCGTCGGCCTGGACGAGCTCGAGCGCGACGATCTGGGTGGCGATGCCGCCGAGCCGGGCGCCGGTGCCGTGGGTGCCGGTGGAAATCGCGCCGGCGATGGTCTGTGCGTCGATGTCGCCGAGGTTGGTCATGGCCAGCCCGAGCGTGTCGAGCTCGGCGTTGAGCTGCTTGATCGTGGTGCCGGAGCGGACGGTGACGTGCCCGGTTTCGAGGTCGACGCGCTCGATGCCGGTCCACTGCCGCAGGTCGAGCGCGTCGGAGTCGGCGACGGCGATCGCGGTGAAGGAGTGGCCGCTGCCCCAGGGGCGCACGGTCCGGCCGGCCGCGGCGATGCCTGCGACGGTCGCCGCGATTTCAGCCGTGCTCCGTGGCTGGTGAACGTGCTGCGGCGAGGCGGACGCCGTGCCCGCCCAGTTGGTCCACCGGGTCATGCGCGCACCCTCCATCGGTCGAGTGCCCGAAACAGTATGTGAACAGTATTCGCGTTTCAAGCCTTCGTGTCGTACTTTAGACCTCGTGACCAGTGCGACGGTGTACGACTTGGCGACCAAGGACCTCGATCCACCCTTGGCCGTCGTCGACTTGGCTGCCTTCGACGCGAACGCCGACGACCTCGCCCGCCGCGCGGCGGGCAAGCCGATCCGCGTGGTCAGCAAGTCGGTGCGCTGCCGTGCATTGCTGGAGCGCGTGCTCGCGAAGCCGGGCTTCGAAGGCTTGATGTGCTACTCGCTCGCCGAAGCCGTCTGGCACGTCGAGCAGGGCACGACGGACGACGTCGTGGTCGCCTACCCGACGGCCGACCACGAGGCGCTGCGCCGCCTGGCCGCGTCCGATCTGGCTCGCGCGTCGATCACGATCATGGTCGACTCGCCGGAGCACCTGGATCTGGTGGACGCCGCCCTCGGCCACGGCCACCCGGATATCCGGGTGTGCCTGGAGCTCGACGCGTCGTGGCGCCCGCTCCCGGGAGTCCACGTCGGCACCCGCCGGTCCCCGATCTTCACGCCGAAGCAGGCCACGACGTTCGCCCGCCAGATCCTGGCCCGGCCGGGATTCCGCCTGGTCGGCGTGATGGCGTACGAAGGCCAGATCGCCGGCCTCGGCGACAAGGCGGGCGCGCGCGTGAACCAGCTGGTGATCGGCTGGATGCAGCGCCACTCGGCGGCGGAGCTGAACCGGCGTCGCGGCGAAGTGGTCCGCGCGGTCGAAGCGGTGACCCCGCTGGAGTTCGTCAACGGCGGCGGCACGGGCAGCATCGAGTCGACAGGAGCGGACGCGGTCGTCACCGAGATAGCGGCCGGCTCGGGCTTGATCGGCCCCACACTCTTCGACGGCTACACGCGTTTCAGCCCCCGCCCGGCCGCACTGTTCGCGCTCCCAGTGGTCCGCCGCCCGACCCGCAAGATCGCAACGCTGTACTCAGGCGGCTACATCGCTTCGGGGCCGACGGGCCCTTCGCGCCAGCCGACGCCGTACCTCCCGACGGGCCTGAAGTTCCTGGGTTTCGAGGGAGCGGGCGAAGTCCAGACCCCGGTGACGGGCCGCGCGGCCCGCACCCTGAACCTGGGCGACCGGGTCTGGCTCCGTCACGCAAAAGCGGGCGAGCTGGCAGAGCGTTTCACGCACTACCACCTGGTCCTGGGCGACCGGGTGGAACGAACGGTCCCGACCTACCGCGGAGAGCACCAGAACTTCGGCTGACGGCCACCCGCTCAACCTCAGCCCACCGATCTTGCCCGGCGGCGGTGCTTTCCGCGTCCAGCCCGACTTTGCCGTCCAGCTGTTCACGCAGGATGTCGGCGTGCCCGGCGTGCCGGTTGATCTCGGTGAGGAAAGTGACGAGGACCTTGAAGAGGGTCACGTCAGGCCGAGGCCACCACGGCACCTTCCCGGCGGAGTCGAGATCGAGGTCGCGGATGGTCGTGTCGGAGTGCGCCCAAACGCGCCGATACCGATCGACGATTTCCTCGCGCGCCTCGTCCTCGGTGGCCCACATGTCAGTGCCCCGCTCCGGGAGCGGTTCGGGGAAGGGGCGTGCGAAGACCTCACCGAAGTACCGGGCCTCCCAGGTCGCCAGGTGTTTGACGAGGCCGAGCAGGTTGGTCCCGGTAGCCGTCATCGGCCGCCGGACGTCGTATTCGGTGAGCCCATCGAGCTTCGCGAGGACGGCTTCGCGAATCCAGCGCAGCTCGTCGTGCAGGTAGGTCTTCGCGTCGTTGTCGGTCACAGGACCGAGCTTGCCCGAACTCCCCACCGGTGCGCTGTGGATCGCGGTGCCCCCGACTCCCGACCGCAGTCACCGTTCCAAGTGCGGCAGCCACCCCGCCCGGCAGGGGTGCAGCAACCCCGCGCGCAGTCTTCCCGCGGAGCCGCCGAAGTGTCCGGGCGGGTAGTGCAGTCGCCACCCCAAGCGCAGCAGCCTCAGGCCACTTACTCCGAAATCCGTTGACCCCGGCACTCAGCCGCGAACTCACGTGCCGCCGCCGAGACGTTCGGCCCCGCTCAATCTCAGAGCCCACCGAGCGCATCCACCCCACCGGCACCGACCGCCAGGCAAAGCCCCCGACCGAGCGCATCCACCCAACTACACCGCCACCAAACCCCGAGAGCGGCCCCGAGCGCAGCACCCACCGAGTACGCCCCACCCGAGCGCACCCCGACTTGCACCGGCCGCCAGGCAAAGCATGCCCCGGCCGAGCAGAACCCCTCTCGAGCGCATCCACCTCACCGGCTACCAGGCAAAGCAGGCCCCACCCGAACGCACCCCACCGACACCGGCCTCTACACAAAGCAGCTCCGGCCAGGCACGCCCCGCCGAGCACACCCCACCCCCAACTACACCGGCCGCCCAGCAAAGCCGCCCCCAAGCGCAGCCCGCCCTTCCCTGGGGGAACCCCCGCTTCCAGTCTATCGGCGCCCGCCGACAGACCCCCGCGAAAACCCCAGGTTGTCCACAGCTGTGCATACCTGTGGACAACTTCTGTGGACAGCTACGACTGCTCCCCGAACCGCGCCGCCAAATACCCCTTCACCACGTACTTGGCCTCGGCGACGATCTTCTCGTCGCCGCTCGGCTCCTTCCGGAACGCCAGCTTGAGCAGCGCGTCCGCGACCTCGTTCGCGATGCCGATCGCGAACCGCAGATCCTCGACCGGCCGGTCGACCTGGCCGGAGAGCAGGTCCGTCAGGGAGTCCACGATCACCGCGTTGTTGTCGCGGGTCTCGTCGAGCAGCTGGCGGTCGATGATGTCGCCGAAGTGGACCTTCGAGAAGCCCGGCACTGACCGGTGCATCTCCAGGTAGATGTCGAGGATCGAGTCCACGACGTCCCACCAGTGCTCCGGGCCGAGCTGCTTGAGGCGCTCGTTCACCGCGCCGACGAAGCGCTCCAGATTGCGGGCGGTAAGCGCTTGCACGACCGCGCGCTTGTCGGGGAAGAACTGGTACAGCGAACCGACGGCCACTCCTGCGCGCTTGGCAATCAGGGTTGTCGTCAGGGCGTCGTAGCCGAGTTCGTCGATCAACGCCGCGCTCGCGTCGAGCATCTGCTCGACCCGCTTCGCGCTTCGTTGCTGAACCGGCTGACGGCGCAAGGGGGTGGCTTCTGCCGGCACCTTCGCGGCCTGGATGTCGGACACGGCGCTCCTCCTCGTCTGATCTGGGACTTTATCGTGCCGACGGGCTTCCCCACGGACGAGTGAAGACCTAGTATATGAGAACTTTTCATGTTCACCCGTACGGGTGGCCTGACGAAGGGGTCAGCAGCCGGTGCAGAACCCGAACTTCCCGCCCGACTTCCTCTGGGGTGTTTCGACCTCGGCGTTCCAGATCGAAGGCGCCACCAGCGAAGGTGGGCGCGGACCGTCCATCTGGGACACGTTCACCGCGACCGAGGGCAAGATCGCCCACGATGAGAACGCCAACGTAGCCGCCGACCACTACCACCGCTACCCCGAAGACATCGCCCTGATGGCGGAGCTCGGCGTCGGCGCCTACCGGATGTCCATCGCCTGGCCGCGCATCCAGCCCGAGGGCAAGGGCGCGCCCAACCCCGAAGGCCTCGGCTTCTACGACAAGCTGATCGACGCCGTGTGCGAAGCCGGCATCGCGCCCGCCGTCACGCTCTACCACTGGGACACCCCGCAGGCGATCGAGGACGACGGTGGCTGGCTCGCCCGGGAGACCGCTGATCGCTTCGCCGAGTACGCCCACATCCTCGGAGAACGCTTCGCCGATCGGGTGAAACTCTGGATTCCGCTCAACGAGCCGATGGTGATGTCCATCTTCGGGTACGCGATCGGGGAGTACGCGCCCGGTCAGACGCTCCTGCTCGACGCCATTCCGACCGCGCACCACCAGAACCTCGCGCACGGCCTCGCCGTGCAGGCGCTGCGGGCGGCCGGCGCCACGAACATCGGCACCGCCAACAACCATTCGCCCATCTGGCCCGCGGACGACGACTCGCACGACGCCGCGGAGTGGCTCGACGCGCTCCTCAACCGGCTCTACGCGGACCCCGTCCTGCTCGGCACCTACCCCGAACAGCTCCACGAGCACCTCCCCGCCGGCTTCGCCGACGACCTGCCGGCCATCGCGCAGCCGCTGGACTTCTACGGCGTCAACTACTACGAGCCGCAGGGGGTCGCGAAACCCGGGCCGGGCAACCCGCTGCCCTTCGAGCTTCGCCCGATCGAGGGTTACCCGATGACGACGAACGACTCGCCGATCGTCCCGCACGCCCTGCGTGAGCTGCTGCTCGACTTCCACCGCCGCTACCGCGACAAGCTGCCGCCGATCCAGATCACCGAGAACGGCTGCAGCTTCGCCGACGTCGTCGCCGAGGACGGCGGTGTGCACGACCCCGAACGCATCGACTTCCTGCACAGCCACCTCACGGCCCTGCGCGAGGCGATGGACGCCGGGGTCGACGTCCGGGGGTACTTCTGCTGGTCCCTGATGGACAATTTCGAATGGTCCAAGGGCTACGCGCCACGCTTCGGCCTGGTGCACGTCGACTACGAGACCCTGCGGCGGACGCCGAAGGACTCGTTCCACTGGTACCGGAAGCTGGTGCGGGATGAGTGAAACGACCCAAGCGGTGCCGGACGCGCTCGCCGAGCCCGTCGTGCGGGTGCGGCCCGGCTGGATGAGCCTGCTGTTCTTCGCGAACATCGCGCTCTGGCTGGGGATCTACGCGCCGATCCAGGTGCTGCTGCCGCAGCAGGCCGAGCTGCTCGACCAGGTGAACAAGGAGTTCGTGCTCGGCCTGGTGATGGGCGTCGGCGCGATCGTGGCGCTGATCGTCAACCCGGCGGTCGGGCTGCTGTCCGACCGGACGTGCTCGCGCTTCGGCCGTCGCCACCCGTGGACGGTCATCGGCGCCGCCGTCGCGGCCGTCGGGCTGCTGGTGCTGGCGTTCGCGCCGAGCGTCGCGCTCCTGATCGTCGGCTGGTGCCTGGTACAGGCCGGGCTCAACGGCATGCTCGCCACCCTGATGTCCGCGATCGCCGACCGGGTCCCGGTGGGGCAGCGCGCGCAGGTCGGCGGGCTGGTCGGCATCGCGCAGATGCTCGGCACCGTGCTGGGCGCGCTCGTGGTGGTCGTCATGCTGGGCATCGCCGGGCTGCCGCTGGCCTACGCGGTCTGCGCGGGGATCGTCCTGGTCGGCGCCGCGTTCTTCGTGCTCCGGACGCCGGACGCGCGTCTGCCGGTGGAGTTCCGGCCGTCGTCGGCGGCCGGCGAGGTGCTGCGCAACCTCTGGGTGTCCCCGCGGCGGCACCCGGACTTCGCCTGGGCGTGGGCGTGCCACTTCATGATCAACCTCGGCAACGCGTTCGGGACGCTCTACCTGTTGTTCTTCCTCAAGGACGCGGTGCACTACGACGACCCGGACACGGGCCTGCTCATCATGATGGGGCTGTACGGCGTTGCGCTCGTCGCGGGCGCCGTGGTCGCCGGGCACTTCTCGGACAAGTCCGGACGGCGTAAGCCGTACGTCCTTGCGGCCTCCGGTGTGATGGCGTTGGCCGCTTTGCTGCTGGTGCTCTGGCAGACGTGGCCGGTCGCGCTCGCCGCGTCCCCGTTGCTGGGGGTGGGCTTCGGGGCGTACATGGCTGTCGCTCTCGCGATGCTGACCCAGGTGCTGCCGACGGCGCAGGACCGGGCGAAGGATCTTGGTGTCATCAACATCGCGAACTCGCTGCCGCAGGTGGTGGCGCCGCTGCTGACACCGCTGGTGCTCGCCTACCTGGGTGGTTATCCGGGGCTCTTCGCCGCTTCGGCCGTCGCGACGCTGTTGGCCGCGGTGCTCGTGCTCCGCGTGAAGGCGGTGCGCTGAGCCATCTTTGAAATGACGGAGTGGAACCGCGGGCCGGTGCCGGTCGGGGGAGGGGAGTGCAACGGCACCGGCCCGCGGAATTCGAGGGCCGCTCGGGGGCGGGTCGCTGCAGGCTGGACCAGTGGTCCACGCTGCGCTTGATGATCAATCTAGCGGGGGATTACCGCCCGGGCTAGGGCTAACGCGTATTTTTTTCGATTAATCGCGGTGGGGACCGGGCTGGAGGGCCGAGGACTGGTTCGCACTGCTCGGGGGTGCGGGCGAAACAGTCCCCGGCCGACGGCGAGAGCCGGCGCGGGTCCGATGGGGCGATCGGACGGCCGCACTCGCCGGTCTGGGTGGGCGGCGCCGGTGGGACCGGCGCGAACCCGGGTCGGGGTGGCTCGGGTTGGGGTGGATTGTCGGTGAGCCGGTGAAACAGCCGAGCCGCGGCCGCGGGAGGTGGCGGCGGCCCGGAGGTCAGGCGGTGACCGCTCGGCGCGGGTTCACCAGCGCGTGGCGGCCGGTGGTCTCGGCCGGGGTGGGCGCGGGAGCCGGACGGCCCTGCGTCGGCACCGGGCTCTTGCGCCGGCCCTGCAGACCGCCGCGGGCCGGAGCCTGCTGCGGGGCCAGGCCGCCGGCGACGAGGTGTTCGTGCGCGACCTGCCAGACCGAGCACGGCGCCTTGCAGCGGTGCCACCGGGTCGAACACGTCGGGCAGTCGCCGCGCTCGTCGGGCTCGTGCATCTTCAGCATTGCGCGCCACGCCTCGGTCAACCGGGGGAGTTCGGAGCGCGCGACCGAGACGAGCGACTGGGCGTCGGCGCGGTTCGCCAGGTCGGTCAGCATGTCGAGGCGCTCCCAGACCGCATTGCGGAGGACCTGCCCGAGTACCTGATCCATGATCAGCTCACCGTTACCTTTCCGCCATCTTGGCGGCTTCGTTGAGCGCGGCGCGCAGCTGTCCGAGCTGGCCGGACGTCAACCGCGCGGTCTCGCCGGGGGGCGAGACCAGTACCACCTGGTTGTCTTCGACGAACACCGTCACCGCGCGCTCGCGGCTGATGAGGTCGCCGCACTGCACGCGCCACACCAGCTGCCCGCCTTCGTAGTGCCGGACGGCCGCGGTGCGGGGGTCCACCGCGGCGGCGGGGGTGACGGGACGGACGGCGGAGACGGGAGAGACCGTCGCGACCGCCGGCCGCACGGCGCGGGTGGCCGTGCCGGCATGTCCCCCTGCGAACGAGTCCACGAACTCCACGCCCTTCTCCGCTCTGTCGAAGTCTTCGAAGATGCCTTCTGCAACATCGCCTTGTCACAACGCTGCGGTTTTCGTAGCTCTCCGTGATCGCTGCCGGTGTCCGGGCGGTGACGGAGATCTGACAACTACAGTGAGGTGAAACCGGGTGCGATAGAAGGTCGAAATGGCGTCATAGCGGTGACCGGACCGGGTTCCACGGTAAGCGGTCAACGGACTTCGCCCGGACCGATCAGGGCACCAGTTCGGCTGTTCACACGGTTTCCCAGCTTTGCTTACGCTGTTTCACAGACGCCCGACCGGACAGTGGAGGGGGCGCGATGGACGCCAGTAGCGGTGGTGGTGCCGAAGTCCGGCAGAACCACGCGGTTCCCGCCGACGCGTGGGAGCAGCCCGAGATGAGAGCTGCTCTCGCCAGTCGCGAGATCAGCGCCGTCTATCGGCTCCTGCGCAAGCACGGTGTCTCGCAGCGCCAGATCGCCGCGATGACCGGCCAGTCCCAGTCCGAGGTGTCGGAGATCCTCAAGGGTCGCCAGGTCATGGCCTACGACGTCCTCACGCGGATCGCCGACGGCCTGGGTGTCCCCCGTGGATACATGGGCCTCGCCTACGACGAGGCCACGGCGATACGCGTCGTCGGCTCCGCCGACGGCCAGCAGGCTGAGGAGGACGAGTCCGTGAAGCGACGGAGGTTCCTCGCGCACGCCGCCCAGGTCACGATGGGTGCGGCGGTGTTCGGTCCGGAATCGGGCACGTGGTCGGCGGGACCGGCGCGGACGCCGGCGCCCGGGCGCATCGGCATGACCGACGTGCGCCAGGTGGAGGCCGCGACGCGCGCGCTCCGCGCCCTGGACTACCAGTACGGCGGCGGGTTCTGCCGCGACGCCGTCGTGGCGCAGCTGTCCTGGGGACAGCAGATGCTCGAGTCCAACGGCACCGACATGGTGAAGAACCGGCTGTACGTGGCGCTGGCCGACCTGCACTCGCTGGCCGGCTGGACGTCGTTCGACACCGGCCTGATGGACTCCGCGCGCGGCCACTTCGCCAACGCGCTGGACCTGGCCAAGCAGGGCGACAACCACCCGCTGGTGGCCAACGTGCTCTACCGCATGGGCCGCGTCTACCTGCACCAGGACGCCCCGAACGACGCGCTGAAGCTGTTCCAGCTGGGCCAGATCGCCGCTCAGGAGTCCGGCTCCGAGCTGGCCGTCTCCGTGCTCTGCGCGAACGAGGCGTGGGCTTACGCGATGATGGGCAACGAAGAGCAGGCGGTGAAGCTGCTCGGCCGGAGCAAGGACGAGTTCGAGCGCGCCAACCTGGCCGAGGCCGAGTCCTGGGTGAAGTTCTTCACCGAGACCGACGTCTACGCCATGGTCGGCACCGTCCACACGGTCCTCGCGCAGAAGAACGCCGAGCACACGAAGTACGCGATCCCGGCGCTGACCAGGGCCGTCGAGTCCTACGACGACGAGATGGCCCGGTCGAAGACGTTCATGCTGAGCGCGCTGGCCACGAACCACCTGCTGGAAGGCGACCTGGACCACGGCGCCAAGGTCGGCGGCAAGGCCATCGACTGCGCCGAGGGCATCAAGTCCGAGCGGGTCAAGGACCGCATGCGGCCGCTCCAGGAAGAGGCGGAGCGCCGCCGGAACAACGCCGACGCGCGTGACCTCGCCGACCGCCTCCACGCTTTCTACGCCGCGTAACGCCGAAGGCGCCGGCACCGTCTTGGACGGCCGGTTCACCCCCGGGAAGCTGCGCGGCGTGCTGGCCGGGGCCTGCGCGCAGCTGGGCCTCGACCCGGCGGGCGCGCGGTTGCTGCGGTTCACCAACAACGCGGTGTTCGCGCTGGTCACGGCCCCGGTGGTGGTCCGGATCGTCGGCTCGACGCAGCTCCGGCACCGGGTCGGCACGGTCGTCACCGTGGCCCGGCACTTCGCCCGGCACGACGTCCCCGCGATCCGGCTGCTCGACGGGGTCGAGCAGCCGATGGCCGTCGGCGAGCACCTGGTGACCGTGTGGCACCAGGTGCCGAGCATCGGCCGCGCGGCGACGGCCGCCGACCTCGCCCGGCTGCTGCGCCAGGTGCACGCGCTGCCCGCGCCCGACGGCCTGGCCGAGTGGGCGCCGTTCGCCGCGGTCCGGGCCCGGGTTTCCGACGCCGAAGAGCTCGGCGCCGCCGACCGCGCGTTCCTGCTCGACCGCTGCGCCGAGCTCGAGGCCGCGCTGGCCGGGCTGGAGTTTCCGCTGCCCAGGGGCCTGGTGCACGGCGACGCGTACCCCGGCAACGTCATCCCCGGACCGGACGGTCCGGTGCTCTGCGACTTCGACTCCTCCTGCGTCGGCCCGCCGGAGTGGGACCTGACGCCGCTGGCCGTCGGCCGCGAGCGGTTCGGTGACCCGCCGGTGCGCTACCGGACGTTCGCCGCGGAGTACGGCTTCGACGTGACGTCGTGGTCCGGGTTCGGCGTGCTCCGGGCGATCCGCGAGCTGAAGCTGACGACCAGCGTGCTGCCGATCCTGCGCAGCCGGCCGCGGGTGCGGCCCGAGCTCTTCCGCCGGTTGGACGACCTCCGGAGCGGCCGGACGGACACTCGCTGGGCGCGTTACCGCTGACCCGGGACTGTCACTTCGTGTGACCGGCGCCACAGTCTGCACGTGCATTCGACGACTGCAGATGACCGTTCGTCGCTTCTCAAATGCAGTCTTCTCAGGGTAGAAAGTTCGGTCCGACCGGTCACCCCCAATGGATCACCAGTCATCCCAATGCGCAATTTGCAGCTACTCGCCGTGACAGATCACCGGCTCTCACCTGCGTGGAAGGGCTTTCAGGACGCGACGACCGGCGCGCGCGTGAGCACAACGGCAAAACCGAACGCCAGCCCCATGACCGTCAGCTCCAGCGTCGCCCACGACGCGAGGGCCGTGCGGTTGTGCCGGACGATCTGCGGCATCAGCCGGAATCGGGTGTACGCGCCGAGCAGCGCGATGACCCCGGTGCAGAGGAACTTGAGGACGAACAGCTGCCCGTACGGCGTCGTGAAGATCGCCGCCCAGAACCCGATGGTCGGGTTGAGCGAGATCTCGACCAGGCCGTTGAACAGCCCGGTCGCCGCCGAGAGGATCAGGCAGAGCGTCGCGAGCTTCGAGAACCGCGGCAGCGCGTGCGCCAGCAGGGTCCGGTTCGCGATCAGGAGCACGGTCATCGCGCCGAGGCCGCCGGTCCAGGCGACGGCGCTCATGACGTGCAGCTCCATCGAGATCATCGTGTAGTCGTGGTAGTTCCAGTTCGACGCGTGCCCGGTGACCGGCAGCGGCAGCAGCGCGAACAGGCCGAGCCCGACGCGGACCTCGGCGGGCACCTTCTCGCCGAAGCGCAGGGCCAGCGCGCCGATCCCGGCGTGGACGAGCGCGAGCGCGGCGACGATGACGAGCGCCTTCCCGGCGCCGACGACCGCGATGTACCCGCCGATGTCCGACGCGGTGAGCGTCGACGAGCCCGGCTTGTACTCCGCGGTCTGCAGGACCAGCGCGACGACGGCGGTGGTGGCCCAGACGAGCGCGGCCGCGACTCCGGCCGGCCGCGCCAGCCGCATGATCGGCTCTGTCAGCTTCGGCCGGTCGTAGCCGGCGAGGACCGAGAGCAGCGAGAGCCCGATGGTGGCGACGGCGGAGAGGTCGAGCAGGACCCGCACGACCGGGATGCCGGCCGAGACCACCGCGCTGGGTTCCACGACACCGGGGACCGGGGTGGTGGACAGGAGCGCGACGCCGATGAGGGCGCCGAGCAGCCCCGCCGTCACGACGCACAGGAGCGTCGCGTAGCGGGGCTTGGTGGTGGCCTCGGCCTGGGTCATCCGGTTACTTCTTCTCTTCCACGGACCGTCCCGACCGCAGGGCCACGGTCAGCCCGATCGCCAGCAGCACGACGGCGCCCGCGATCCAGACCCAGATCGGCACGCCGGTGGACGAAGACGACGCCGAGGACGTCGCCTGCGACGCGGAGCCCGGGGACTTCGCCGCGTCCACGGTCGCCGGGGTGCCGGTGCCCGCCGCGGTGAGGGTGAACGTCAGCTCGCCGGTCACCGGGTGGCCGTCGGCGGAGAGCACCCGGTAGCCGATGGTGTACTTCCCGGCCGGCCCGAGCGGCCGCAGCGGCGCGCTGATGACGTTGTTCACCACGCTGATCGGTCCCTCGGCCCACTGGCCGCCGCCGGGTCCGGTCACCGCGATCTGGTTGACGTCCGCGCCCTGCACGTACTGGTCGAACGTCAGGCTGACCTTCTGCGGGCCGGCGGCGACGGACGAGCCGTTCGCCGGATCCGAGGAGATCAGCACGTTGTGCGCCAGTGCCGGGGTGGGGGGGGGGGGGGGGGGGGCAACCCCGCCAACCACAACGGCCGAGGGCCTTCCTCCCCTCCTTGTTCTTTCCCCCCTTTTTCCTGTTTTTTTTGGTTTCATGGGTTGTCC
>NZ_JBVJOW010000002.1:1123479-1180372 GCF_055582965.1 Amycolatopsis sp. NPDC104863 | reverse complement strand
TGGGGGTTCGTTTTGGGTGGTGGGCGGGGGGGGGTGGGGGGTTGGTGTGTGGGGCGGGTTGCGGGATGCTCTCCCCTTCTCTCCCCCCCCCCCCCCCCCCCCCCCCCCCCCCCCCACCACCGTCAACACCAGCGCGACGAGCGCCTTCCGCATCTAGTTGCTGCCTCCCGACTTGGCCGTGGCCTTGCGGGCCCGGATGGTCGCGCCCGCGCCGACGCCGAGGCCGATGGCGCCGACCAGCAGGCCGGCCCCGCCGAGCCAGCGGGCGGTGCTGTCGGAGGTCGACGCGGCCGCCTGGGTCTGCTCACCGGTCGTCGACGCGGTGTTGGCATCCATAGTGCCGTGCGCGTCGCCCTCCGCGGCCTTCGCGGCCAGCTTGACCGCCGGCGCCGGGTGCTCCGGCTCCTCGCCGCCCGCCGGGGTCGGCTGGTTCCAGTCGACGACCTTGCCGTCGCTGTAGGTCTGGTGCGCCGGGAACTCCACCTCGTCGACGTTGGTGGGCAGCGGGCCGAAGCTGACCTCGAACTCCTGGTAGTCGGTGGCCTTGAGCTCGCTGCCGGGCTGCGAGGTCCAGGTCACCGCGGTGACGGCTTCGGTGATCTGCGTGCCGTTGTCCTTGGTGATCGGGGCGGGCAGCTTCGACTTCACGACGTCGGCGGTCCAGCCGGGAACCGGCTTGGTGCGCACCGAGCCGATGCCGTAGTCGGCCTTGAAGTCGACGGTCACCTTCGTGGTGGTGATCGGCGCCTTCTCCTCGCTCGGCACGCGGAACACGATCGCCGCGTAGCCGCCCTTCGTGGGCTGCGCGCCGTAGACGTTGGCGGTGACGTGCGCGGACGCGACGCCCGTGCCGAGGAGACCGGCGACACCGATGGTCGCGGCGAGGAAACCGGCGCGCTTGAAGACGTGCTGGGACATGGGTTCACTCCTGATGAACTCAAGAAAGGGAGCCGGCGCGGTTCGGGGACCGGCCGGGCAAGGGGGACGAGCTGGGGTTCAGGAGTGGACGGGCGGGCCGCGCCGCCCGCGGATCCGGCGCAGGTCGACGCCGACGAGGTGGTCCGGGGCCGCAGTGCGGGCCGGGATCGGCGAAGGGGCCGCCGAAAGCACCGGCAGCGGGGTGAGCAGCCGCGGCAGGATCGCGCGCAGCACGGCCAGCACCGTGAGCAGCGTCGCGTCCGCGCGGGCGAGCAGCAACGCCGTCAGCACGGTCGCGACGGCGTGCGCGGTGAGCATGCCGAGGCCGGTGCGGCCCGGCATCGTGTACATGTCGTGGTGGCCGGACAGCGTCGTGAGCAGCAGGTGCATCACGAGCTGGGCGGCGCCCAGCAGGGTGATCGTCGCGACGGTCCCGCGCGCCTTGCGGGCGAGCGCCGTCGCCGTCCAGCCGAAGAGGCCGGTGAGCAGCACGGTCATCGCCGGGTCGGGCAGGCCGCCGTCGGCGATCCGGTGCGCGGTGACGGACAGCGCCGCGGCGCACACGGCGAGCAACACACCGCGGGTAGCTCCGAGCACGGCGGGACGCCGTGCCGGACCGTTCATGAGGAGCAGCCTAGGTGACGCGCCACCGGGTGATCGCGCGATCCCGGCAAGTGAGCACACATGGAGTTCACGGCTGCCAGGCCGGATCGGTTCAGCGTTGTTGTTGCCGATCACGCCCGGATAGGGAACGGTGTCGGAATCAACGAGGCCGGGAACGGGGGTTTGGCTTCGGCGCACGGTGGGTATTGAGCCGTCGGTCAGGAGCTAGCCCGTTCGGGTGAAGCCTCACGGACGCGGGCGGGAGTGCGGACACGGATGAATCTCTTCGAGTACATCTCGGACCGGGCGAGCAAGTTGTGGCTGGAGGCCTACCTCCACACCAGCATGGTGGTGCAGTGCACGATCCTGGCGGCCATCCTCGGCGTGCTGATCGGGGTCGCGGTCTACCGCAGCCCGATCGGGTCGGCCGTGGCCACCGCGCTGGCCAGCACGATCCTGACGGTTCCGTCGTTCGCCCTCCTGGGCCTGCTGATCCCGATCTCCGGGCTCGGCCCGACGACGGCCGTCATCGCGCTGGTGCTGTACGGCCTCCTGCCGATCGTCCGGAACACCATCGTGGGGCTCGACGGCGTCGATCCGGCGATCACCGATGCCGCGCGCGGCATCGGGATGAGCCGCTTCGGCGTGCTCACGCGGGTCGAGCTGCGGCTGGCCTGGCCCGCGATCCTCACCGGGATGCGGGTCGCCACCCAGATGCTGATGGGCATCGCGGTGATCGCCGCCTACGCGAAGGGCCCCGGCTTCGGCGCCGAGGTCTTCTCCGGGCTCACGAACGCGGGGAGCACGAACTCCCTGAACCAAGCCGTCACCGGGACGGTCGGGGTGGTCATCCTCGCCCTGATCCTCGACGGCGTCTACGTCCTGATCAAGCGCTTCACCATCTCTAGGGGTGTCCGTGGCTGAGAACGAGGAAGTCTCCGGCGTCGAAATCGAACTGGAGCACGTGACCAAGCGGTACCCCGGCACGCGTGAGGCGGCGGTCGACGACTTCTCGATGGTCGTGCCGGCCGGCAAGATCGTGGTCTTCGTCGGCCCGTCGGGCTGCGGCAAGACCACCACGATGCGGATGATCAACCGGCTGGTCCAGCCGACGTCCGGCCGGATCACCATCGGCGGCGACGACGCGCTGAAGCTGGACGTCGACACCCTGCGCCGCCGGACCGGCTACGCGATCCAGCAGGCCGGGCTGTTCCCCCACTTCACCGTGTCGCAGAACATCGCGGTGGTCCCGGGCCTGCTGGGCTGGGACAAGAAGAAGGTCAACGACCGGGTCGAGGAGATGATGGACCTGGTCGGGCTCGACCCGGCCGACTTCCGCGACCGCTTCCCGCGCCAGCTCTCCGGTGGCCAACAGCAGCGCGTCGGCGTCGCCCGCGCGCTGGCGGCCGACCCGCCGGTGCTGCTGATGGACGAGCCGTTCGGCGCGGTCGACCCGATCACCCGCGGCAACCTGCAGGACGAGCTGCTGCGGCTGCAGTCGGAGCTGAAGAAGACGATCGTCTTCGTCACGCACGACTTCGACGAGGCCGTGAAGCTCGGCGACAAGATCGCCGTGCTGGGCAACCAGTCGTCGATCATGCAGTACGACACACCCGAGGCGATCCTGGCGAACCCGGCCAACGACACGGTCGCGGGCTTCGTCGGCGCGGGCGCGTCGCTCAAGCAGCTGACCCTGCTGCGGGTGCGGGACGTCGAGCTGGCGCAGGACGCGCTGACGGCCGGCGTCGACGAGGACCCGGAGGAGCTGCGCAAGAAGCTCGAAGAGCAGCGCAAGCACTTCGCGCTCGTCCTCGACGCGCGTCGCCGTCCGACGCGCTGGGTGCACGCTCGCGACCTCCGCGCCGGGGCGTCGCTGGCCAACGCCGGCAAGCCGCTGCGCGACATCGTCAGCCTCCAGTCGACGCTGCAGGACGCGCTCGAGGCGATGCTCGCCGAGGGCGGTTCGGTGCCGGTGACCGGCGCGCGCGGCGAGTACGCGGGCACCATCCAGCTCGACACCGTCATCTCGACGATCCAGCAGCTGCGCGACGAGCACACGAACGGTGAGGAGGTGTCCGCATGACGGCTGCCGTCGATACCGGTTTCAGCACCGAGTCCGGCTCCAAACGCGCGGAACGCGTCCGGCTGTTCGCGCAGCCCGGTGTGGTCCTGCTCATCGTCGCGGTCACGCTGATCTGGGTGTTCTCCAGCGGCCTCACCGCGACCGAGAAGGAGACGCTCAACGCGTCGTCGCTGCTCACGGCGTTGTGGGACCACGTGCTGATGACGCTCGTGGTGACCGCGATCGTCGTGGTCGTCGCGGTGCCGCTCGGGGTGATCGTGACCCGGCCGTGGGCACGGTTCCTCGCGCCGATCTTCCTCGCGATCGCGAACATCGGCCAGGCCGCGCCCGCACTCGGTGTGCTGGTGCTGTGGTTCATCGTGACCGGCGCGGTCGGCGGGCTGTGGGTGGCGGCGCTGCCGCTGGCCTTCTACTCGCTGCTGCCGGTGCTGCGGAACACGATGGTCGGTATCCAGCAGGTCGACCCGGCCCTGATCGACGCCGGCCGCGGCATCGGGATGTCGGCGAGCGCGGTGCTGTGGCGGGTCGAGCTGCCGCTGGCCGTCCCGCTGATCCTGGCCGGTCTGCGCACCTCGCTGGTGCTGGCGGTCGGCACCGCGACGTTCGGCATGTTCGTCAACGCCGGCGGGTTCGGGCTGCTCATCGACACCGGGTACAAGCTGAACCTGACCTCGGTCCTCGTCACCGGCTCGGTGCTGGCCGTTGCGCTGGCGCTGCTGGTGGACTGGCTGGGCGCGGTCGCGGAACAGTTCTTCGGACCGAAGGGGCTGCGATGAAACTCCGGCGTTTGACGGCGGCCCTCGGTGTGGCGGTGCTCGGCACGACGCTCTCGGCGTGCGGGCTCACGGTCAACCAGGGGGTGCCCTACGACATCCAGCCCGGCACGATCCAGCCGATCCCGTCGCTGCAGGGCCTGAAGGTGACGGTGGGGTCCAAGGACTTCACCGAAAACATCATCCTGGCGTACCTGTCGGAGATGGCGCTGACCGCGGCGGGCGCGGACGTCGTCGACCTGTCGGACATCAAGGGGTCCAACTCGTCGCGGCAGGCGCTGCTGTCCGGGCAGACCGACGTCACCTGGGAGTACACCGGCACCGGCTGGATCAACTACCAGGGCAACGAGCTCCCGGTGCCCGGCGGCGAGAAGGCGCAGTACGACGCGACGGCCAAGGCCGACGAGGAGAAGTTCGGCGTCAGCTGGCTGAACTACTCGCCGCTCAACGACCAGTACGCCTTCGCCGTCACCGAGGCGTACGGCGCGAAGAACAACCTGAAGACGACGTCGGACCTCGCGGCGTTCCTCAAGCAGAACCCGGACCAGAACCGGTTCTGCCTGGAGACGGAGTTCACCAGCCGCCAGGACGGCTTCCCGGCCGCGGTGAAGGCGTACGGCTTCCAGAGCCCGAAGATCGAGAACTTCGGCATCGGCACGATCTACTCGGCGGTCGCGGGCGGCACGTGCCCGGTCGGCGAGGTGTTCACCACCGACGGCCGGATCTCCGGGCTGAACCTGCGGGTGCTCGAGGACGACAAGAAGGCGTTCCCGCAGTACAACGCGGTCCCGACACTGCGCACGGAGTTCCTCAAGGCCCACCCGGAGATCCGCGGTCCGCTCGAGACGGTCGGCGCGGCCCTGGACAACCAGCAGATGGTCGAGCTGTGCAAGCAGGTCGACGTCGACGGCCAGGACGCGGGCAAGGTCGCCCACGACTGGATGGTCAAGAAGGGCTTCGTGAAGTAACAGCCAGACGACGAACGGCCCCGGCGCGCGCCGGGGCCGTTCGTCGTCTCCGGCTCAGATGCCCAGCCGGTGCAGCAGCTGGCCCTCCAGCCGTTCCAGCTCGCCGGCCACCGCCCGGTGGGCCGACTTCCGCCGGGCCGCTGGCATGCGCTCGGCCGCGCGGACCGTCGCCGACAGCTGCTCCAGCGTCCCGAGCGAGTCCTTCGCGAAGTCCTGGTCGGCCTTCGACGCCTTGTCGGACTTCTGCAGGTCACGGCAGCCCTCGGCGAGGCCGGCGATCCGTGCGTGCAGCGCCGCTCCGCGCCCGGTGTACTCGCCCAGCTTGTCGACCGCGACCCCGAGCTTGCGTGCCTGGTAGCGGTCGTACATCTCCCGCGCGGCGCCCGCCGCGCGCACCGCGTACGGCGCGACGACCGGGATCACGGCCGGGCCGAGCACCTTGGCCACCGCGACCGCGTTCTTCGCCTTCTTGGGGGTGAATCGGCCTTCACCCTCGACCTTGGCCTTGCGCGCCATGGCACCCTCCTGCGACGTGTCGAGGTCGAACTTACTGTGCGCCAGGGTGGCGGGCATGTCGGCTCGGCCGGGGGAATCTAGAGTGATCTCCATGAAGGGCGAGGTGGTACTCGACGCGGGAGCGGTCAGCCGCTGCCGGCGACGGGTGCACCTCGAGCACGACCCGACGATGCGCGAGGTGCCGCTGTCCCCGCCGGACCCCACGGCGCAGCAGCGGATCGCCGACGCCACCGCGCACCGCGAGGACATCGTCACCCGGCTGATGGCCGCCAACCCCGGCGCCTGGGTGAAGATCGGCCGTGACCTCCCGGCTCACGAGCGCGTCGAGCAGACCGAACGTGCTTTTGCCGCCGAGGCGCCCTACATCTGGGGCGCGCTGCTGCCGGTCGACCCGGCCGGGCACCGGCGCGGCGGCATCGACCTGCTCGTCCGCACCGGCCGCGGGTACGTCCCGGTGCTCGTCGTGCGCCACCGCATCACCGACCGCGGCGCCGGCGCGATCGTCACCGGCCTGACCGACCTCGACCCGGCGAACCGCGGCTCCGACGAGGGCCGCAAGGTCCGGTCGCAGCCGCGTGACCAGCTGCGGCTGGTGCACATCCGCCGCATGCTGCAGACGCTCGGGCAGGCCGACGAAAGCCTCGTCGTCGGCGGCGTGATCGGCCTCGACGCCGACGTCGTCGTCTGGCACGACCTCACGGCGGGCACCTGGCCGGGCGGGCGCAGCGCGCTCACCGAGTACCAGGTCCGGTTCGCCGACCGGCTCGCCATCGCCACCGCGGCCGCGAACGGCGAGGAGCCGCTGGCCGAGCCGTCGCGCGTGCTGGAGTGCCGCCGCTGCCCGTGGTGGCCGACGTGCGAAGCGCTGCTCACCGAAACCCGCGACGTCAGCCTGGTGGTCCGCGGGGAGGACGCGATGGAGCTGCGCCGCGCCGGCGTGTCCACTGTGGACGAGCTGGCGGCGCTCGACCCGGCGGGCGAGCCGCCGGCGGTGAACTGGACGGGCGTCACGTTCCCGGATGCCGTCGTGCTCGCCCGCGCCTGGCTGGCCGACCTGACGCTGGTCCGCCGCGTCGACCGGGTCGAGGTCCCGCGCGCCGACGTCGAGGTCGACGTCGACATGGAGAGCTTCGGCGACGCGGGCGCGTACCTCTGGGGCTGTCTGCTGAGCGGCGCCGACATCGGGCTGGAGCCGGGCTACCGCGCGTTCGCGACGTGGGACCCGCTGCCCACCGGCGACGAGGCGCGGTCCTTCGCGGAGTTCTGGGCGTGGCTCACCGACGTCCGCGAGCGCACCGAAGCGGCGGGCCTGACCTTCCGCGCCTACTGCTACAACGCGCTCGCCGAGAACCGCTGGCTCTTCGGTTCGGTCGAGCGTTTCGGTGACCACCCCGGGGTGCCCACGAAGAAGGCCATCCAGTCCTTTGTGGACTCCGAGGAGTGGGTCGACCTCTTCCGCAGTGTCACCGACCAGTTCCTCTGCTCCCACGGCAAGGGCCTGAAGGTGATCGCCCCGGTGGCCGGGTTCTCCTGGCGTGACCCCGAAGCGGGCGGCGAGGCGTCGATGCGCTGGTACCGCGACGCGGTCGGCATGGACGGCGAAATCCCGGACGACGGCCAGCGCGTGCGCCTGCTGCGCTACAACGAGGACGACGTCCTCGCGACCCGTGCCCTGCGCGAGTGGATCGACGCCCGAGCGCAGACCGAAGTCCCGTACATGTTCGATCTCTGAGTAGTTCGCCGACTAAGACACTTGTTTGTCGAGAGGCATGTCGGTACAGTCGGCCTTTCCGAAGGTCTCCGTTACGTACGAGTTCGCATCGGTGCTTGAGCGGCGTGGTCAGGGCGCTGGCATGCCGATCAAGCGCGGTCCGCTTCAAGTTGTCGCGAATCTGGTGATTCACCGCTTCCTGGGGCTCGCTCCAGGCGCCCGGAGCGGACCGTCTACCGGATCACCCCGGCCGGGCGCGCGGAGTTCGAGGACTGGGTCCGCGAGCTGGTCGGCACGCTCGACCGCGAACCCCCGCGGTTCAAGGCGGGGCTGTCGATGCTGGGCGTGCTCGGCCCGGACCAGACGATCAGCCGGCTGCGGGAACGGCTGGACCGGCTCGGCGAACGCGCCGAGGCGCAGCGGACGCAGCTCGAGCAGCTGCGCGCGTTGATGCCGCGGCTGTTCCTGATCGAGGCCGAATACGACCTCGCGATGACGGAAGCCGAAGCGCGCTGGGTGCGTGGCTTCCTCGAAGAACTGACCACCGGCGCCCTGCCGGGCATCGATGCCTGGCGGCGCTACCACGAAACCGGCGAACTCCCGGACGACCTGGGGGAGTTCAGGGAGAGGTAGGAACCGATGGAGACGACCCGCAAGCACAAGGTGCCCGAGATGGAGGGCTTCCAGGCCCGCTGGTACGCCAAGAACCGCGGCACCGAGGCCCAGCTGAAGCAGTACCGCAAGCAGGCCGCCGAGGTGACGGCCGGGCTGCCGGCCGGCGCCGAGATCCTGGAAGTGGCGCCCGGTCCCGGGTTCTTCGCCCTCGAGCTGGCGAAGCTCGGCTTCCGCGTCACCGGGCTGGACATCAGCCACACGATGGTCGAGATCGCGCTCGAGGAAGCCCGCAAGTCCGGTGTGGACGTCGCGTTCCGGCAGGGAGACGTGACCACCGCGCCGTTCGACGACGAGTCGTTCGACTTCCTGGTCTGCCAGGCCGCGTTCAAGAACTTCCGGCAGCCGGTGGCGGCGCTGAACGAGATGCACCGGCTGCTGCGGCCGGGCGGGTTCGCCGTGATCCACGACCTGAACCACGAAGCCACCGGCGCCGACATCCGGCGTGAGGTCGACGGGATGAACGTCGGCGCGGTCAGCGGGTTCACGGTCCGCCAGACGCTCGGCTGGCTGCGGCGGCGCGCGTTCACGCCGGCGCAGTTCCGGGAGCTGGCCGCCGAAAGCGCTTTCGGCGGCTGCTCGGTCACCGCCGACGGCGTCGGCCTGGAGGTCCGCCTGACCCGCTGACCGCGGCCGTCAGCGCGGGGCCATCCGGAGCGAGCCGTCCATGCGGACGACCTCGCCGTTCAGGTAGTCGTGGTCGATGAGCGACAGCGCGAGCTGCGCGTACTCGTCCGGCCGCGCGAGGCGCTTCGGGAACGGGATGCCGGCGGCGAGCGCCGCGCGGAACTCGTCGCTGACCGTCGCGAGCATCGGGGTGTCGACGATGCCCGGCGCGATGGTCAGCACCCGGATGCCGTGCGAGGCCAGGTCACGCGCGGCCGGCAGGGTCAGCCCGACGATCCCGCCCTTGGACGAGGAGTACGCGACCTGCCCGATCTGGCCGTCGTAGGCGGCGATCGACGCGGTGTTGATGATGACACCGCGGGCGTCGTCGGCCAGCGGCTCGGTCTTGGCGATGGCCTCGGCGGCGATCGTCAGGACGTTGAACGAGCCGACCAGGTTGATCTGGACGACCTTCGCGTACAGCGCGAGGTCGTGGCGGCCCTTCTTCGACAGGATCCGCGCGGACGGCCCGATGCCGGCGCAGTTCACCACGGTCCGCAGCGGCACGCCCGAGCCGGCCGCGGTCGCGACGGCGGCCTCGACCTGGTCGACGTCGGTCACGTCGGCTTCGACGTAGGTGATGCCCTCGACCTGCTCCGCCTTCTCGATCGACGGCGCCAGGTCCAGCGCGAACACCTTCGCGCCCTTGGCCGCGAGGGCCTTGGCCGTCGCCCCGCCGAGGCCGGACGCGCCCCCCGTGACGAGCGCGGCCGTGTCGGTGATCTGCATCTGTGCGTTCCTCTCCTGCGCGGGCTCCGGACACAGGTTAACGCTCGTTCGCACCGCTGATTTGTGTGCTCTCTCACCGCCCGCAAACTGCTGTTAACGCACCGCCGCGGTGTCGCGTGGAGTACTCACCCGTGTCCGGTTCCGTTAGCGCGGTGGTCAACTCCGGCTGTCACCTTCAGCACCATGACGCCAGCTCGGATCGTGGTGGTAGGAACCGGTTACGTCGGCTTGACCACAGGGGCCTCCCTGGCCAGTCTGGGTCATTACGTCACGTGCGTGGACGTCGACCGCGCGAAGGTTTCCCGGCTCAGCGCGGGCCGGGTCGACATCCTCGAACCGGGGCTGGCCGACCTGGTCGCCCGCGGCATCGCGGCCGGGCGCCTGCAGTTCGTCGTCGGCGCGCGGGACGCGGTCCGCGACGCGCAGGCGGTGTTCCTGTGCGTGCCGACGCCGATGGGCGCGGGCGGTTCCGCCGACCTGCGCGCGGTCGAGGCGGTGGCCGCCGAGATCGGCGACGTCCTGCCCGCCGGCTGCGCCCTGGTCACCAAGTCGACGGTGCCGGTCGGCACGTCGAAGCGGATCCAGGAGATGCTCGGCCGCACCGACGTCCCGGTGGTGTCGAACCCCGAGTTCCTCCGCGAGGGCACCGCGGTCGCGGACTTCCTGGGCCCGGACCGGATCGTCGTCGGCTCCGACGACCACGCCGCCGCGCAGTGGGTCGGCGAGCTGTACGCCGAGCTGGACGCGCCGGTCGTCGTCGCCGACGCGGCGAGCGCGGAGCTCGTGAAGTACGCCGCGAACTGCTACCTCGCGCTGAAGCTGTCCTACGTCAACTCGATCGCCGAGCTGTGCGAGCGGCTGGGCGCGGACATCAACCTCGTCACCGAGGGCATGGGGTACGACCGCCGGATCGGCCGGACGTTCCTCAAGCCGGGCCCGGGCTGGGGCGGCTCGTGCCTGCCGAAGGACACGAGCGCGCTGGTCAAGGTCGCCGAGTCGGTGCAGTACGACTTCAAGATGCTGACCTCGGCCATCGAGGAGAACATCGCCCAGCGCGACCGGATCGTCGCGAAGATCGCCGGCGCGGTCGGCGGCACGCTGGCCGGCGCCCGGATCGGCGTGCTGGGCCTCGCCTTCAAGGCGGGCACCAACGACCTGCGCGACTCGCCCGCGCTCGCCGTCGCGTCGGTGCTGTGCGCGCTCGGCGCCGAGCTGGTCGCCTACGACCCGGCGGTCGACAGCGAGATCGACGGGATGACCGTGGTCGACGACGCCTACCAGGTCGCGAAGGACGCGGACGTGGTCGTGGTGCTGACCGAGTGGGCCGAGTTCAAGCACCTCGACTGGCGCGCGATGGCCGAGCTGATGGACGGCATCGACGTCGTCGACACGCGGAACCTGCTGGACCCGCGCACGGTCGTCGACGCCGGGCTGTCCTGGCAGGGTGTCGGGCGGCCGCGGGCGGCGGCCCGGATCAAGGTTTCCTGACGGGGCCTCCTCCGGCTAAGGTGATCGGCACGGCATCGCGTGTCGGTCACCGGCTGGGTGAGGCATGGAGGTGGCGGGAGTGCCCCGGAGGCATTTCACTCGTGTCGGTTTCCGTTTCCGTTGAACTGAACCATCTGATCGTCCCGTCCCGGAACAACCGGGAATCCGCCGAATTCCTGGCGACCCTGCTCGGCCTCGAAGTCGGGGAGGAATGGGGCCCGTTCATCCCGGTCGAGACGCGCAACGGCGTCCGCCTGGACTTCGCGTCCATCCCCGAAGACGACCTGCGCCTGCAGCACTACTGCTTCCTGGTCCCCGAAGACGACTTCGACGCCGTGTTCGCGCGGCTCGTCGAAACCGGCGTCGCCTATTTCGCGGACCCGATGCAGAAGCAGGCCGGCGAAATCAACCACAACCACGGCGGCCGTGGGGTTTACTTCCTCGATCCCGGCGGCAACGGGATGGAGATCATCACGCAGCCGTACGAGCCGGAACGGCGGCGTCCCGCGTCCTGGTGACAGGTCCTTAGCAATGCGTACCATCGGGGCATGTTCACGACGAGGCCGGAGCTGGCCGGCACCTTCGGGATGGTGGCATCAACGCACTGGCTGGCCTCGGCCACCGGGATGGCGGTGCTGGAGGACGGCGGCAACGCGTTCGACGCGGCGGTCGCGGCCGGGTTCGTCCTGCAGGTCGCCGAGCCGCACCTGTGCGGCCCGGCGGGCCAGGTGCCCGGCCTCTTCGTGACGGCGGACGACCCGACCCCGCGGGCACTGGCCGGCCAAGGCCCGTCGCCCGCGGGGGCCACCGCCGCGCATTTCGCGTCGCTGGGGCTCGACCTGATCCCCGGCAGCGGCCTGCTCCCGGCGACCGTCCCCGGCGCCTGGGACGGCTGGCTTCTGCTGCTTCGCGACTACGGCACGAAGTCGCTTCGCTCGGTGCTGTCGTACGCGATCGGCTACGCACGCAACGGCGTCCCGCTGGTGTCGCGGGTGGGGGACACGATCAGCGCCGTCTCGCGGCTGTTCACCGAGCACTGGCCGACGTCGGCGGCGCTCTGGATGCCGGACGGCAAACCCGCGTCGGGCCTGCACCGGAACCCGACCTTGGCGGACACCTGGGAACGGCTCCTGAGCGAGGCGGAGTCCGTCTCGGGCCGTGAGGCGCAGCTCGACGCGGGACGTCGGGCCTGGTCACAGGGTTTTGTCGCGGAAGCGATCGAGGAGTTCAGCCGCACCGCGTTCCGCGACGACTCCGGCCGCGACCACGCGGGCCTGCTCACCGGCGACGACCTGGCGTCGTGGTCGGCGTCGTACGAAGACCCGGCGTTCGTGGACGTCGACGACTGGCGCCTGGTCAAGATGGGCGGCTGGACGCAGGGACCGGCCCTGCTGCAGCAGGCGCTGCTGATGCACGGCTTCCGCGACGAGCTGTCCTTTGTGGACGGCGTGGCGTCGGAGCGCACGGTCCACTTGGCGACCGAAGCGGCGAAGCTCGCCTTCGCGGACCGCGAGGCGTGGTACGGCGACACGGAGGTGCCGCTGGACGTGCTGCTCTCTGCTTCGTACACGGATTCCCGGCGGGCGCTGATCACCGACACGGCGTCTGCCGCGCTTCGCCCGGGAGACGCTCGCGGCCCGGCTCGTCTCCCGGCGATCCTGGACTCACTGCAGGGAGTGCGGGCAGAAGGAGGCGCGACGGGCGAGCCGACGATCGGCCCCCAGGGCCAGACCCGCGGCGACACGGTCCACCTCGACGTCGTCGACGCGGCGGGCAACCTGGTTTCGCTGACGCCGTCGGGCGGCTGGCTGCAGTCGAGCCCGACGATCCCGTCGCTGGGCTTCTGCCTGGATTCGCGTGGCCAGATGTTCTGGCTGGAGCAGGGCCTGCCGAACTCCCTGGCCCCGCGCAAGCGCCCGCGCATCACGCTGTCGCCGTCCCTGGCCCTGCGCGACGGAGTCCCGACGCTGGCGTTCGGCACCCCGGGCGGCGACCAGCAGGACCAGTGGCAGCTGTGCTTCTGGCTGGCCCACGTGTACGGCGGCCTGAACCTCCAGGAGTCGATCGACGCACCCGCGTGGCACACAACGGCGTTCCCGAGCTCGTTCTACCCGCGCTCGTGGAACCCGCGGGAGCTGGTGGTGGAGTCGCGGCTGGGAGCGTCCACTTTGGACGCTTTGCGCGAGCGCGGCCACCAGCTCGTGGACGCCGGAGACTGGGCACTGGGCCGCCTGTCAGCGGTTTCCCGCACCGACGGCCTCCTGCACGCGGCGGCCAACGCCCGCGGAATGCAGGGCTACGCCGCGGGTCGCTAGCTCGGCTGCTCCCAGAGCCAGAACTCGATGCCCTGGTTGTCCGTGCAGTCGGCCGTGGTGCCGTACGGATGGTTCTCGACCGCACCCGCCTGGCCGCCCTGTTCGCGGACCCGCGTCAGGGCGGCTTCCAGGTTGTCCACCGCGAACATCAGCTTCCAGCCGACCTGCCGGTCCGGGCCGCCCCAGAGGCCGCCCTCCAGGCCGTGGCCCTGGATGCTCCATGCCGTCGGCTGCGAGCCCGCGGTGAACTCCCAGCCGAGCACCGCGCCGTAGAACGTCTTCGCCGGCTCGGCCTCCGGGACCTGGAACGTGAAGTACATGGCCTCGCCCGGCTTCGCCGCCGGCGCCGCCTTGGGTGTCGCCTGCGAGACGAGCCAGCGCTGGCCGAACGGGTCGCGGAACGAGCCGCCCCGCCCGTACGGCGAGTCGCTCACCGCGCGGATCAGCGTCGCGCCCAGCTCCAGGGCCCGGGAGACGCTGACGTCCGCGTCCGGCACCTCGACCCGCACCGACGCACCCCCTTCGCGGGGTGCGACGTGCCCGATCTCCGGGTGCTCCTCGGCGAGCATCAGCACGGCGTCGCCGATGGCCAGCTCGGCGTGCCCGACCCGGCCGTCGTCCATGAGGATCGGCTCACCGCGGCGCACCGCGCCGAAGACGTCGACGTAGAAGTCGAGCGCCGCCCGGGCGTCGGACACGGCGAGGTAGGGCGTCAGCGAGCGCAGTTCGGCCGCGGTCGCGGGGGCTTCGGTGGTGGTCATGTCGGCTCCGTTCAAGATGGCGCGACGCAGGTTGTCACGCAGTTCGGCGGCGAAGTCCGGGTCGGGCACGACCCGCGCGGAGGGGCGGCGAAGCGCGTCGAAAGGCTCAGGCATCGCGACCCTCCTTCTCTTCGTAAGCACGCCGGAACGCGGCACGGGCCCGCACGAGCAACGCCTCGGTGGCGTGCACGCTGCGGCCCAGGTGGCCGGCGACCTCGGGCACCCCGAGGCCGTCGACGTAGCGCAGGGTCAACGCCGCCTGGTGGTGCGGCCCGAGCGATTCGAGCACCTGTCTCGCGCGCAGGGCGTCGAGCTGCTCGTCCCACGGGTCGTCGACGTCCGGCTCGCTGTCGTGCACCAGCCGCAGCCCGCGTTCCTCACGTTCTTTGCGCCGCCAGTGGTCGGCGAGCTTGTGCCGGGCGACGCCGATCAGCCACCCGGTGCTCACTGGAGGTGCGTACTCCTTGCGACAGGCGGCGACCGCCCCGAGGAACGTCTCGGACGTGAGCTCCTCGGCGAGCGTGCGGTCACCGCACCGGGACAGCAGGTACCCGTAGACCTCCGGCAGCGCGGTCTCGTAGAGCCCGAGCAGCGCGAAAGCCGGGTCCGGTCGTACCCGAGGTTCCGTCACACCCTCATCGTCGCTTGGCGGGCACCTTTTCCGACGGGTGAACCCGCGTCTTTTTCGGCGGCCAGTTCACCCGGATGGTGACAACGTGGTCACGCCGCCCGGGAAAGAGCCGGTAGACGCTGACGACGAAGGTCCCGGGCCGAGCCCGCTTCCGCGACAGGTAGTCGTGCGCGCAGGCCGTCCCGTACCGGACGGTCCACCCCTGGTACCGATCACTGCGGTGCTCCAGCACGAACCCCATGTCATCGACGAGTTCGGTGTATTCGTGCACCCGCCCGTCCTCGGCCTCGCGCCGGTACTCGAGCTCGTGGGGGTAGCCGTACCTGTCCATGACCTGCAGGTTCTCGACGCAAGTCAGCACAACACGGCCACAAAGGGGGAATCCCACTTCGGACCGCCCGCCCTACGATTCGTGGTTGATCGACAGCGAGGGGTGACCACCATGGACCGGCCGACCAAGCCGAACTATCGGCGACGCCAGCTCGGCCGCACCCTGCGCAAGCTACGCGAGGCGGCGGGGCTGAGCCAAGAGGAGGCGGGCGGGCCGCTGCGGTTCTCCACGTCGAAGATGAGCCGGATCGAGCAGGGGTTCATCCCGGGCTACAACGACTTCCTGGCGCTGCTCGACCGCTACGGCATCATCAGCTCGGACTACGGCGAGTACGTGCGGATGTTCGACTACGCCAAGGAGAAGGGCTGGTGGCAGGCATTCGGCCTGAGTGGTCGCGGATTCGTGAGCGTCGAGGCGGAGGCGGCCTGGGTCCAGACCTACCAGCTGGGATTCGTGCCCGGCTTGCTGCAGACGGAGAACTACATGCGCACGACCTTCGCCGGTGCGCGCGACCCCTTCGAAGGCGCCGAGCTGGAAAAGCAGGTCGAGATCCGGCAGCGGCGGCAGCGCAGGTTGTTCGAGGAGCCGGTCCTGCAGGTGCACGCGATCGTCGACGAGGGGGCCCTGCGGCGGGAGCCGTGCGATCGCGAGCAGCTGCGGCAGCTGCTCGACTGGTCGAGCCTGGCCAATGTCCGATTGCAGGTCATCCCACTGTCCGCGGGCTCACACGATGGTCTCTACAGCAACTTCATCGTGACCGGGTTTCCCGACCCCGCCGAGTCTGATCTGGCGTACGTCGAATACTGCTTTGGCTCGCTTCAGATCGAGAAGGAAGCGGAAGTCCGCGCTGCTAGTCTGCTTTTTGGCCATCTCGCCGATCTTGCGCTGGACGAGGAAGACTCCCGGTCGCTGATCGCCGAGCTGTGATCAATCGGAGGCGAGCACCGTGTCGAACGCCCGTTGGCGGAAAAGCAGCCACAGCGGTGGCTCTGGTCAAGAAGGCGATTGTGTCGAGGTCGCCTTTATCAGCACCGCCGTCGCCGCTCGGGACTCGAAAGCGCCCGCGGCCGGGGCACTCGAAGTGCCACCGGCCGCTTGGCTCGCCTTCACGGCTCAGCTCACACCCGGGGGTCCGGCAACCGCCGCGCGGTGACAGCCACGATCACCGCCAGCACCGCCACCAGTCCGATCACCAGGGCAAACGCGTCCCGGGTCCCCATCGAACCCGACAGTGCCGCATACAGACTCCCCAACGTCGCCACACCCAGCGCCAGCGACGTCTGCTGATTGGTCGTCATCACCCCGGACCCGACCCCGGCCAGATCCGTAGGCACGTGCGAAAGCACGATCCGGAACAGCGTCGTCATCGCCAGCGCGTTCCCCACACCGATCGCCACCATCGACGGCGCCAGGTCCAACACCGTCACGTGCGGCCACGTCGACAGCGTCGTGCACAGCAGCGCCACCATGCCCACCGCCGTGATCGCGCCGCCGACCGGGACCACCTTCTGGCCGTACCGCGCCACCAGCCTGCTGCTCAGCATCGACACCGTGAAGTACGCGACCGCCAGCGGCGTCAGCGCGGCGCCCGCGCCCAGCGGACCGAAGTGCAGGCCCTCCTGGAGCGTCATCGCGAACACGAACATGAACGAGCCGAACGCGCCGAAGAACGGGATCGCCACCATGAGCCCGCTGCGCACACTCGGCAGCCGCATCACCGACGGCGGCAGCAGCGGTGTGCCGCCGTTTCGCTCCAGGCGTCGCTCCACGTGGACAAACGCCGCGGCCGACACCGGGGACAGCGCCAGCAGCACGATCGACCACACCGGCCAGCCCAGTGCTCGCCCCTCCATCAGCGGGACCAGCAGCGACAGCAGGGTCGTCGCCAGCAACGCCGTGCCGAGGCGGTCGACGCCCAGCGGGTTGTGCGCGCGGCTTTCCGGCAGCCGCCGGGCCAGCACCAGCACCACCAGGCCGATCGGCACGTTCACCAAGAAGATCGGTCGCCAGCCGGTGCCGAACAGGTTCGCCGCCACCAAGGCGCCGCCGGCCAGCTGGCCGACGACCGTCGAGAGGCCGCCCGTGGCGCCGTACAAGCCCAGGGCCCGTGAACGCTCTTCGCCGGACGTCGTCGCCTGGATGATCGAGAGCACCTGCGGCAGCAGCAACGCCGACGCCGCCCCCTGCGCGGCGCGGGCGATCACCAGCGTGGTCGCCGTCGGGGCGATTCCGCAGGCCAGGGACGTCAGCGTGAACAGCCACAGCCCCGCGAAGAACAGCCGCCGCCGGCCGAACGAGTCGCCGAGGCGGCCGCCGACCACCAGCAGCACCGCGTACGCGATTCCGTACGCAGCCACCACCAGTTCCAGGGTCGCGGTGGACGCGTGGAGGTCGGCATCGATCGTCGGCAGCGCGACGTTGACGATGAAGAAGTCGATGATCGGCAGTGCCGCCCCCAGCAGCACGGTGACCAGGCCGGCGGGGGTCAGTCCCGGCCGGGCCGGGGCGCCGAGGGTGCTCGGCGCGAGTTGAGTCGTGGTCATGACTACTACGATCGACCCGATCCCAAACTAGTACCAGTTGCTGTTTATCCGGGTACTGTCACTACCTGGTACCAGTTTCGAGGGCGTGCGATCCTGGCACCATGACCACCGCCGTCGAATCCGAGCTTCGCCGCCAGGAACTCGCGAGGTTCCTGCGCAGCCGGCGTGAGCGGATCACGCCCGAGCAGGTCGGCCTCCCGATCATGGGCCGCCGCCGGACGCCGGGGCTGCGCCGCGAAGAGGTCGCGCAGCTCGCCGGGGTCGGGGTCACCTGGTACACGTGGCTCGAGCAGGGCCGCGACATCAACGCGTCCGAGCAGGTGCTGCAGGCGATCGCCCGCACGCTGCGGCTCGACCCGCACGAGCACACCCACCTCTTCCGGCTGGCCGGCGCACCCGAGCCGGAGAGCGAGAAGGACTGCCAGGTCATCTCGCCGCAGCTGGAGCTGATGCTGAAGAAGCTGGAGCCGTACCCGGTCGCGGTGCGCAACGCCCGCTGCGACCTGCTCGGCTACAACCGGGGGTACACCTGGCTGATGGGCGACGTCGACGCGATCCCGTTCGAGGACCGCAACACCCTGGTCCAGTGCCTGCTCAACCCGCAGTGGCGCGAGCGCATGCTCGACTGGGAGACGAACATCCCGCGCGTGATCGCGTCCTTCCGCGCGGCGATGGCCGAGCACGTCGCCGAGCCGGCGTGGAAGCAGCTGGTCAAGCGCCTGAAGGCGGAGTCGCCGCTGTTCGCCGAGCTCTGGCCGCACCACGACGTCAACTCCGAGCCGATCCGCACCAAGCGGTACCTGCACCCGGACGTCGGGCTGCTGCAGTTCAACTTCACGTACCTCTACTACGGCCGCCGCTCGGAGATCACCGTCTCGACGTACACCCCGGCCGACGAGGAGACGGCGGCGAAGCTCCCGCTCATGTTCGACTGACGACGTACGCGGACTGTCGCTCTGTGACGGACGCGCCGACCCGCCACGACCGGTAGTTTTCGCGGCATGAGATGGCAGCCGGGCTGGTCCCCGTGGGTGGGGCGCGTGGTGCGCACCATCGTCGTCACGGGGTTCGTGCTCGGGGCGACCAGCGGGGCGTCGCGGTGGGATCCCGCCGCGCCGCCGATGACGACCGGCGCCCTCCTGTGGCTGCTCGCCACCACGCTGACACTGCTGGTCGTCCACCGCTTTCCGCTGACGCTCTTCCTGGCGACGGCCGCGTCCGCGTTCGGTTACTACGCCTCGGGGTTGCCCGGCGGGCCGGTGATCATCGTGCCGACCATCGCCCTGTTCCTGCTCACCCGGCAGCGCGGCCCGGTCACCGCCGGGATCGCCGGGGCCGCCGCGCTGACCGTGGCCTACCTGGCGCACGTGGTGACGTCGGGGTCGTTCACGCTGGCGGTCGGCGCCGGGTTCGTCGTCGTGTGGCTGGTGGCCGTCATCGGGATCGGCACCGCCGTCCGGTACCAGCTCGACGCGCTCGCCGCCCGGCGCGAGCAGGCCGACGAGCACCGGCACCGGCTCGCCGAGCAGGAACGGCTGCGCATCGCGCGGGAGGTGCACGACGTCGTCGCGCACAGCCTCGCCATGATCAACGTCCAGGCGGGCGTCGCCGCGCACGTCGCCGACCGGCGGCCCGAGCAGGCGAAAGAGGCGCTGCTCAACATCAAGGAGGCCAGCGCGTCCGCGCTCAAGGACCTGCGTGCGACCCTGGCCGTGCTGCGCTCCGGTGAGGACAAGGCGCCCGCGCCGAGCCTCGCCCAGGCCGCCGAGCTGCTGGCCCACGCGCGTGACGCCGGGCTCGTCGTCGACGTCCACGGCGAGCCCGCCGATCTCCCCGCACCGGTCGACGCCGCGGGCTACCGGATCCTGCAGGAGTCGCTGACCAACGTCGTCCGGCACGCCGACCAGCCGAAACACGTCGACGTCCGGTTCGATCGCAAGCCGGGCGCCTTCACGCTCCGGGTGCGTGACGACGGCCGCGGCACCGCGCAGCCGACGCCGGGCCACGGCCTGCGGGGCATGAGCGAACGCGCCGCCGCGCTCGGCGGCCGGTGCACCGCCGGGCCGGTCGACGGCGGTTTCGAAGTGCGTGTCGAGCTACCGATCGAGGGGGAAGCATGATCCGCGTCCTGCTGGCCGACGACCAGGTCCTGGTCCGCGCCGGGTTCCGCGTGCTGCTGGAGACCGAAGACGGCTTCGAGGTCTGCGGCGAGGCGGGCGACGGCGAGCAGGCCGTGGCCGGCGCGATCGAGCACCGGCCGGACATCGTCGTGATGGACATCCGGATGCCGGGCGTCGACGGCCTCGAGGCGACCCGCCGGATCACCGCGAACCCCGACCTCGCCGGGACGAAGGTGCTGGTCCTGACCACCTTCGACGTCGACGAGTACGTTTACGAAGCCCTGCGCGCGGGCGCCAGCGGGTTCCTGCTGAAGGACACCGAGCCGGTCGAGCTGCTGCGCGCGCTGCGTGTGGTGATGAGCGGGGAGGCGCTGCTGGCGCCGACCGTGACGCGCCGGCTGATCCAGGAGTTCGTCGGCCGCCCGGAGAACCGGAGCATCAACACGAGCGCCGTCCGGGAGATCACCGACCGCGAACGCGAGGTGCTCGGGCTGGTGGCGGGCGGCATGTCGAACGACGAAATCGCCGCCCACCTGGTGATCTCGACGGCGACGGCCCGCACGCACGTGAGCCGCATCATGACGAAGATCGGCGCGCGCGACCGGGCGCAGCTGGTCGTGCTGGCCTACGAGTCGGGCCTGGTCAGACCCCGTCGCCCCGCCTGACGCGGCGGACGACGCGCACGGCGCGGACCAGGAACACGAGCGCGAGGACCGCGACCAGGCAGATCCAGACCATGGTGCCTCCTCTCCCGGCCGATGCTCTGCTCAAGGGGCGTCCGAGCGGGGGACGGCGTTCACTGACACGGCCGAAGTCACACCTTCGGGCTAAGCGTGGGTGACTACCCGGCTAAGCTCAGCCCGTGCGTCGTGCGTTGATCACCGGTATCACCGGTCAAGATGGCCAGTACCTTGCCGAGCTGCTCCACGAGCAGCAGTACGAGGTCTTCGGCCTGGTCAAGGGGCAGAACAACCCCCGGATCGACATGATCCGCGCCGGCTACCCGTACGTCGAGATCGTCGAGGGTGACCTGCAGGACCTCTCCAGCCTGGTCGGGGTCCTGGAGCAGGTGCAGCCGGACGAGGTCTACAACCTCGGCGCGATCTCGTTCGTCGCCCTGAGCTTCAAGCAGGCCGAGCTCACCGCGAACGTCACCGGGCTGGGGGTGCTGCGGCTGCTCGACGCCGTCCGGATGGTCGGCGGCAGCCAGAACAACCCGATCCGCTTCTACCAGGCGTCGAGCTCCGAAATGTTCGGCAAGGTCCGCGAGTCGCCGCAGACCGAGGCCACGCCGTTCTACCCGCGCTCGCCCTACGGCGTCGCGAAGGTGTTCGGGCACGACATCACCGTGAACTACCGCGACAGCTACGGCCTCTTCGCCTGCTCGGGCATCCTCTTCAACCACGAGAGCCCGCGCCGCGGCATCGAGTTCGTCACCCGCAAGGTGACCAACGCCGTCGCGCGGATCAAGCTGGGCCTGCAGGAAAAGCTCGTACTCGGCAACCTCGACCCGCGCCGCGACTGGGGCTTCGCCGGCGACTACGTCCGCGCGATGTGGCAGATGCTGCAGCAGGACGAGCCGGGGGACTACGTCGTCGCGACCGGGCGCACGCACAGCGTCCGCAACTTCGTCGACCTCGCGTTCAAGCACGCCGGCCTCGACGACTGGGAGCGGTTCGTCGAGCAGGACCCGCGGTTCTTCCGGCCGTCCGAAGTCGACCTCCTGGTCGGCGACGCCACCAAGGCCCACACCGAGCTCGGCTGGAAGCCGGAGGTCGGGTTCGAGGACCTGGTCGCGATGATGGTCGACCACGACCTGCGGGTCGAAGCCGCGAAGGCCGGGATCTCGCTCCCGTGATCTCCTACGCGCAGAACGCGGAGGACGTCGTCCTGGCCCGGGTCTTCGCGGGCCAGGCCACCGGTCGTTATGTCGACCTGGGGGCCGGTTACCCGACCCGGGACTCGGTCACCAAGCACTTCTACGACCTCGGCTGGCGCGGGATCAACGTCGAGCCGGAGCCGGCGCTGGCCGACGAGCTCGACGAGGCGCGTCCCGGGGACGTCAACCTGCGGGTCGCCGTCGGGGCCGAGCCCGGCAAGACCGTGCTGCACGTCGTCGACGGCCAGTGGGGCCGCGCGACGGTCGACGACTCGCTCGCCGCGCAGTACAAGGAAGACTGGCGCCTTCGCGACGTCGAGGTCGACGTCGTCACGCTCGCCCAGCTCCTCGACGACCACCCCGGGGACGTCGACTTCCTCAAGGTCGACGTCGAGGGCGCCGAACGCGCGGTGATCGAGGGCGCCGACTGGAGCCGTCACCGGCCGCGGGTGCTCGTCGTCGAGGCGACCGAGCCCGGCTCGCCGAAGCCCGCGCACGACGAGTGGGAGCCGATGTTGCTCGAAGCGGGCTACCGCTGCGGGCTCTTCGACGGCCTCAACCGCTTCTACGCCCAGGCCTCCGACACCGACGCCTTGGCCGCGCTTGCCGCGCCCGCCAACGTCTTCGACGACTTCGAGCGCTACGCGGCTTTCGAGATCCGCGAAGAGCGCGACCAGCTGCGCCAGGCGCGTCCGTCCGAAGTCGCCTACATCCGGCGGCTCGAGGAGACGGTCGAAGCGGCGCAGCAGGCGCGCGGCGAACTCGGCGGGCAGCTGGACGCGGCTCAGCAGGAGCTCGCGCGGGCACGCCGGACGGCCGAGGAGCACCGCCGTCGGGCCGCCGCCCTCGAACACCGCGTTGCCGAGCTGGAAGCCCAGCCCGGCGTCCGCCGCTACTGACGTTCGCGGGCCAGCTGCGCCAGCCGTTCGGTCATCACCTTGCCGACGGCGGCCGGGCTGGACCAGTCCTGGATCGCCTGGATCGCCCGTTCACCCATCGACGCGCGCAGCCGGGGGCTGTCGGCGAGCCGGCGCAGCCACTGCGCGGCCTGCTCGACGTCCGGCTCCGCCCACAGCTGGCCGACCGAGTACCAGTCGCCGAACTCGGCGCCGAACCGGTGGTCGTGCTTCGAGATCGGGCGGACGTCGTACCCGACGACCGCGGCCGAGCCCGGCGGCATGAAGTCGAGGTTGGCGCTGAACCCCGTGGCCACCACGGGTTTGCCCATGGCCATCGCCTCGGCCATGCCCATGCCGAAGCCCTCGGACCGGTGCAGGGACGCGTAGATGTCGCAGCTCGCGAGCAGCGTGTCCATGTCGTCGCGGGACATCTCGCGCCGCAGCAGCGTGCCGCCGACCGACGCCATCGCCGCGCTCAACGCGGTGTCCAGCTCCGGGAAGCGTTCGAGGTTGTTCACCTTGAGCACCAGGTGGGCCTTCGTGCCCCGCTCTTCGGGCGGGAACGCACGGCGGAACGCCTCGATCAGCGCCCACGGGTTCTTCCGCGCGTCACTGGACGACGCGCTGAAGGTGTACAGCACGATCAGGCCGTCTTCCGGCAGGCCGAGCCGCGCGCGGTCGGGCCGGATGCCCGGCGCGTGCGGCACCACGCTCGGCACCACCGTGATCGGGATGTCGGTGACCGTGCGGAACGCGTCCGAGACGAACGACGACAGCACCCACAGCTCGTTGATGCCCGGCAGGTGCGGCAGCGCGTGCGGCGGCGGTTCCGGCAGTTCCCACGCCCACAGCGCGATCGTGTAGCGGTCGAGCGCGTGCTCGGGGATCAGCTGCCACTCGTTGACGTTGACGATCCAGAGATCGACGTCGAACTCCTTGCCCCGCCGCAGTTCCGCGATGTCCGGGGGCACCGGCACCGCGCGGTAGGGCGCCTGGCTGTTGAACTCCGTGAAGGTGACGTTCGTGTCCGTCGCGGCGAGCGCCTGGATGTGCCGCCGCGCCGACTCCGACAACCCGGTGCTGGCGCGGACATCGGCGAAGGTGTTGACACCGGGACGCCGCACTTCGGGCGCCGGCTCGGGCAACGCCGCTTCGATCGCCGCGGCGTAGCCCTGGGCGGCGACCGGCCAGCACGCGTTCTCGCCGACCCACTTCCGCGCGAGCTCCCCGGCCGCGCGCAGCTCCTCCGGCCAGCACATCCCGCGTTCCAGCAGCCGGTAGAGCCCGGCCGCCTCACCCGCCGGATCGGTCGGCACGGTCCAGACGAACTCCGGGTCGAAGTGCCGGTGCTGCGGCAGGTCGCTCGTGATCACCGCGCGCCCGGCGCCCAGGGCCTGCATCATCACGGCGCTGGTCTCACCCGCGGTCGGCCAGCGGAGGCTGATCACGGCGTCGGTGGCCAGGATCAGCTCGTCGAACCGGTTTTCGTCCGGCGACAGTTCGAAGTGGACGGACCCGCCGGCGCCGCTCTGCGCGATCGTCTCGCGCAGTTCGGCCAGCAGCTCGGGCTCACCCGCGTGCCCGGCGACGACGAGCCGCGCGTTCGGCCAGCGGCGGCGCAGCTCGGCGAACGCCAGCACGGCGGCGGCGACCCGCTTGTACCGGACCAGGCTTCCGAACACGCCGAACACGACCTGGTCGTCGGTCCAGCCGAGGTCGGCGCGGATGGCATCGCGCCGGGAGCCGTCGAGCAGCGTCGCGCCGAGCGGCACAGCGTGCACCGGCACCTGCGGGTACCGCGCCTGGAGGAGCCGCGCGGAGTGCGGGTCGTGCACGATCACCCCGCGGCTGCTCGTGACGAGCCGGCGTTCCATGCTCAACGTCGCGTAGTCGAGCGTCTTGACGCCGTCGACCTCGATGGCCGGCATGCCGTGCAGCAGCGCCGGATCGGTGGCGTGGCCCCAGATCGGCCCGTGCGCGTACCGCACCTCCGCCCGGAACGCGTCGCTGGTGTACCCGCCGAGGTACCCGGCGTGGAAGTCGAGCAGGGCCGGGTCGTGCAGCACGACGATGCCGGGGTTCTCGACCGCTTCGCGGTAGATCTCGCCGTGCACCCCCGCGTGGTTGCCCATGTGGTAGATCGGCACGCCGGCACCGGGGTCGCCGGGCTGACGCAGTTCGACGCCCGCCGGCACGCGTGCCGAGGGCGAGTCGTGCACCGCTGTGACGTCGACGAGTTCGGAAAGCGCGTCGAGCAGCCGGTAGCTGTAGTCCGCGATGCCGCTGGTCTGCGGCGGCAACGGGGTCCACACCGTGGCGCGCGTTCGGCTCATCGGCGGGCGACCAGGCGCAGCCGCTCGCCGAGCCCGTGCGGGGCCTCGACCGAAACGACGTCGACGTCCGCGAAGCCCGACGCTTCGGCGAGGAACCGCAGGTAGATGGCGGGCAAAACCTTGCGGGCGAACGGATCCAGCCGCAGGTCGGCTTCCGAAGCCGGAGTCTCGACGAGCAGGACTCCGCCGGGCTGCAACGCCGTCGCGGCGAGGTCGAAGAAGCGCGCGAGAACGTCCGGCGCCAGGCGCTCGGCGTACCGGAACGCCGTCACCGCGCCCAGCGAGCGCGGCGGCCGGGCGGCGAGCGCGGCCAGCGGCTCGCGGGCCTCGACGTCGAAACCCAGCCCGGCACAGTGCTTCCGGACCAGCGTGTTGTCCGACGCCGCGGCGAACGGCAATCCGGCCGACCGCAGGACTTCCAGCCACTCGCCCCGGGCGGGCGCGACGTCGAAGACCGGGCCGGTGACGAGCGGCAGGTACGCGCGGCGGGCTTCGCGGACGTGGTCGGCGGGCCCGTCCAGCAGCTCGGACAGCGCGAGCTCCAGGAACGACTCGCGGTCGGCGGCCTCGACGTCGGCCGGCTCCTGCCCGGCGCGGACGCGGTCGAGCGCGACGTCCAGCTGCGCGTGCCGGAGCCGGACGTCGGTGGCCGCCGACGTCAGCGAGGCGACCTGGGTTTCGAGCGCCTTCAGCCGCTGCTCGACGTCGTCACCGATCTCGCCGCTTTCGGCCTGGCGCAACCGCAGCTCGCTCAGCTGCGACTCGACCCGGCCCAGCCCCGAGTACAGCCGCTGGTTGAGGCCCGCGGTCATCGTCTGGTCGTGCCGGCGGAGCTGCTCGATCTCGTGGACGAGCTCGGAGTGCCGGACGAGCCGGCCGTCGCCGCCCTGGGTCTGCTGGTGCACGGCGTCGAGCGCGTCCCGGATCGCCAGGTTGGCCTCGACCTGCCACTTCACCTGGCGCTTCCAGAGGAACCGCAGGGCCAGCCGGCCCAGCACGTCGGTCTTGCGCAGCGGCAGGTGCAGCTCGCGGTGTTCGTCGAGGCGGGCCAGTGCGTCGGCCACGCGGTCAGCAGGCATTTCGGGTTCCCCGGTTCGATCTCATGGGTTGAGCTTGCGCGAGATGTTCTTCTGCACCGCCGGCGACAGCAGCGACACCGAGCCGGAGGTGAACCCGCGCTCGGTCAGCTCGAGCACCACGACGTCACTGCGCTGCAGCAGTTCCGCGATGGCCTCACCGCTGTCGTGGTCGGCCGTGCTGGTGTGGAGCGCGGTCAGGTCGCCGAACGACGCGGCGAGGTACGGCAGCGCCCGGATGGTGAACGAGTCGCCGATCCAGGCCGTGCGCAGGCCGTACGTGCCGGCCCCGCTCGTGGTGTCGGTGTGCACCGGGGTGACGTAGTCGCCGGGCATGGTCCGGGTCCGATCGGTCTTGCCGTCCGGCATCAGCGCGTAGTGGGTGCCTTCGGTGACACCGGTCTTGCCGATCAGCGGGGGCAGGTCGGCCGGCAGCTGCCAGTCGGCCTTCGGCTGCAGCCGCCAGGTCTTGCTGATCCCGGGCCGCAGCTTCTCGGCGACCGAGCGGACCGCCGTGATGGCGCCTTCGTCGTCCCAGTGCGCGTCCTGGGGTCCGTAGAGCGGGGTGCCCTTGCGGTTCGCCCACTCCTGCATGCCGCCGCGGACGTCGAGCATGAAGTTCTCACCGTCGACCCGGCGCCAGAAGTCGTCGGCCACCTTCTGGCGGCAGTCCTTGCCGAGGTAGTCGTCGGGCAGGTGCTGCGGGACCATGCCGATCTTGTCCGGAGCGACGACGACCACGAACTGCCGCCCGGACGCCTCGACGGTGTCGCGGAAGGAGCGCAGCCGCGCGAACGTGGTGTTGAGGTCGACCGCCTGCACGCAGTGGCTGGTGGCTTCGTCACCGAGGTAGAGCCAGCCGTCCTTGCCCTCGATGACGTCGGGGAACTGGCGCGGGTCCAGCTTCGTGGGCGCGGTGTCGGCGGGCACCTGCAGCGGTCCCTGCTGGTTCTCCTGGTGCAGCGGCGGCGGCTCACCGAACACCCCGCGGCTGATGCCGTCGGCGGCGTGCACGGCCTGCTCGCGGAACACCAGGTGGTCGGTGGTCCACTGGCCCAGCTGCGTGAAGAACGACCAGCCCTGGCCGATGCCCGGGAACGGCGTCAGCTTGCGGTTCTCGAACTCCGACGGCCGCGCGCCGAGGATCGCCGACAACGCCGGGGTGGCGAAGAAGACCGTCGCGCACAGCAGCGCCGCGAGCTGCTTGCGGCCGTGACGCGGCCGGTACAGCGCGTGCTCACGCGGGAGGAACGCCTCGTAGACGGGCGGCAGCGTGGGCTTGGGTCCCTCGGTGCGCGTCACGCTCTCACCCCCATCCGGCGGGCCGCGGCGCGGACCGGCCGGAGCACCCGGCGGGCCCCGGCGACCAGCGGATGCCGCTTCGGCGCCGGCTGCGGACGGCCGGCCAGCCACGTCCGGTGGGCTTCGGTCAGCCGCTCGCGCATCCACGCCGCGGCGGTGTCCGTCGAGCGAGTGCGCAGGATGTGCGTGCGAGCGGCCTGCCCGCGCCGCCGTGCCTCGTCCCGGTCGTCCGCGACGGCGCGCATCGCTTCGGCCGCGGCGTCGAGGTCGGGGTCGGCCCAGCGGCCTTCCGACTGGTAGGGCGGCCAGCCCGGGCCGACGTCCGTCATCGTGAACGGCACCGGCCAGCCGTGCTCGGGCCCGAAGAACTCGGTGGTGCCCGAGTAGTCGGTGGCGATCACCGGTATCCCCCTGACCATCGCCTCCGCGACCGTGAGTCCGAACCCCTCGCTGCGGTGCAGCGAAACGTAGGCGTCGGTCTCGGCATACAGGGCGCCGAGTTCGGTCACCGTAAGATAACGCTCCAGCAGCTCGACACGCGGGTCTTCGCCGACCGCGCGGCGCAGGCGTTCCACGGCCGGGGTGTTCAGGTGCCCGTTGGTCGCCTTGAGCACCAGCCGGACGTCGTCCCGCGCGGGGAACGCGCGGTGGAACGCCTCGACGACACCCCATGGGTTCTTCCGGCCACCGGTGGAGTTGAAGTCGAAGATGAAGAGGAACTGCGTGACCGGGCCCGGCTCGCGGACCGGCTCACCCGGGTCCGGCACGGCCACCGGAATGGTCCGGACCGGCACCGGCGAGTGCGCCGCGATCGCCCGGGTGGCGAAGTCGCTCGGCGTCCAGATCTCGTCGACCAGCGCGAAGCCGTCGTGCATCACCGCCGGGAACTCCTCGAGCTCCCACGCCCACAGCCCGATCCGGTAGCGGCCCGCCCCGGTGTCCGGGTGCGTGTCGAGGATGAGCCGGGTGAAGTCCGAGTTCACGGTCAGCAGGCTGACCCCGAACCGGGGCGCGCCGACGTCGTCCGGGGCGGCCAGCCCGGTGCGGACCGAGCCGGACAACGAGTGCTCCTCGACGACCGACACCATCGGCACGCCGGCCGCGGCGATGGCCCGCTGGGTCACCCGGGCCATCTCGCCCAGCCCGAGCTCGGCGGTCAGGTACCCGGCGACGTTGACCCCGAAGTCGGCCACCGGCGGGGTCGGCGCCGGCGGCTCCGCGGGCACGGCCCACTCCGGCACGATGCCTTCCTCGGCGCCGTGCGTCGCGCACCACTGCCGGAAGCCGGCGCGGTCCGCGCCCCGCGGGTGCGGGAACACCGCCTGCAGGTCGACGCGGGCCAGCCAGACCGCGGCGGCCAGCCGGGTCAGCCCGGTCGCGGCGTCGAGCGGGGACGCGGGTTCGGCCAGCCACTGCCGGAACGCGTGCCCGCCGTCGTCGCCGAACGGGTGCGGTGGCAGCTTTTCGGCCACGCGGCCGAGCGGGTCCGGGGTGTGCCGCGAGGTTTCCGCGCGGGTCCAGGTGTCGTGGTAGAGCTGCCGCATCTGGGTCGTGAGCGGCGAACCGTCGGAAAGCTCGCCGTACGGCGGCTTTCCGTCCTCAGTGGTCCCGACGCGCTCGCCGTAGCTCTCGCAGAGTTCGCGCAGCGCCGGGTCGGCCGACAGCCGCACGCGCGGCCGGTGCCCGCAGTCGGTGGTCAGCAGCCACGGCGTCTCGGCGTCGTACCCGCGGAACACCAGGGACTTCAAGCCGGTGAGAGACCGCTCGTGCAGGTTCCAGTAGCCGACGGCGAGCCCGGGATCCCGGACGACGAGGTGGTCGAACACCCCGGCCGCGAGGTCCGGCCACCGCCAGGTCGGCTCGGTCCGGTGCGGCGAGCGCCGGCGCGCCTGCTCGGCCCAGTGGCCGAGGAACGGCCGGGCTTCCTGGCCGGCGGCGAGGAAGCCGTCGAAGACACCGGGCACCTGCGCCGGCTCGAGGCCGTCGGGCGGCAGCGGTTCGAGCAGCGCGGCCGTGACGACCAGCCCGTGGTCGGCCGCGAGCACGCTGACGTCCTCGAACGGCGCGTGCACCTCGGTTTCCGGGTCGAGCAGCACCACGACGTCGTAGTCGTCGAGCAAGGTGCGCACGAGCAGCGGCCGCAGGACGTCGACCAGATCCGCGCCGGCGTGGCAGGTCGCGAGCCGGTGGTACTCGTCCGGGTCGAGGCCGAGCCGGCCGGCCGCCGTGTCCTCGTCGGCGTCCAGCACGGTGAAGCCGTGGCCGGGGTGGTGTGCGCGGTAGGACGCGGCGAGCACGCCGGCGGCGGCGCGCCGGTCCCCGGTGACGACCGTGCAGGCGGTGATCCGGGGACCGCTTCCCGTCATGTCAGCTGCTGGCGGGCAGCTCGGTCAGCTGCTTCGCGAGGATTTCGTCGAACACCTTCGAGACGGTGGCCATGTCCGGCCCGTCGACGTGCACGCGGACGACCGTCTTCTTGTGCACGTAGTGCGCGCGGATCAGGACGACGCCGTCGTCCTTGACCAGCTGCATCACCTCGACGCCGGGCGGCGTGGTGCCGGTGTACTTGACGAGCTTGAACTTGACCTGCTGGTCGGTGAGTCCCTCGACGGCGTTCGACGCGGCGGAGGCGTCGGAAGCCAGCACGGTCAGCACGACAGCGGTCGCCCCGGACGGCAGCTTGGCCACCGACTGGCGGGCGCGCGACGGCTTGGCGTCGGCGAGCACTTCGAACTCGCCGTCGGTCAGCGACTTGCTGGCCTTGAGGTCGTCGAAGTTCGCGAAGTCCGTGGTGGACAGGACCGTGCCGGGGAGCTTGGCGACCTCCAGGTCGTCCTTCGGCTTCTGCGTCGGCTTCGGGGCCGCGCTCGACGACTGCGCGACCGGCGGCGTCTCGTTGGAGTTGCCGGAGAAGAGGAAGTACCCGCCGACCCCGAGGCCCGCGAGCACGACCACGGCGATGACGATCGCGATGACCTTCTTGCCGCCCTTGGCCGGCGCCGCCTCGAACGAGGGCTCCGGGCCCTGCGCGACCCAGTTGGTGTCGGCCGGGAACTCCGAGCCGCCCCACGGGGTGCTCGTGTCCTGGCTCGGCACGTTCCAGGGCATCGGCTGGCCCTGCTGGTGGTACTGGGGAGCCTGCTGGGGGAACCCGCCGGAGCCCTGGCCCTGCGGCCGGTACCCGCCGGGGCCCGGCTGCTGCTGCGGCATGCCCGGCACGACCTGCGTGCGGTCGGCGTCGCCGGCCTGCGCGCCCGGCGCCCAGCCCTGCGGCGCGCCGCCCTGGCTGACGGCCTGGGTGCGTTCGCCGTCACCGAAGCCGGAGTTCACGATCTGGGTCTGGTCCGCCGCCGTGGCGCCCCCGGGCTGCTGCGCCGGGGTCGGGCCGGACGGCGGTGAGACCGGGGCGATGATCTGGGTGGACTCGGCCTGATTGCCCGCCGCCGGTGCGGCCTGGGGATCGGCGTTGACGGCCGCGGACAGGACACTGTCCCGGCGCAGCCGGTAGTCGTCGGCCGAAATCTGACCAGCGGCCAGCTCTTCGTCCAACCGGCGCAGTTCCTCCTGCCAGGACAAACCCGGCCCCCTATCTCGTCAGCGGTTGCCAGCCGAGCCAGCTCACGCATCATTGTGCACTCAGCCCTGCTCACCGGGCCCCGGAGGGTCGGTTCGTGACCCTCGGCGCTCAGCCGGCGGGCAGGACGCTTTCGAACTGCTTCAGCATCCCGTCCAGCTGGCCGCTCATGCCGGACTGGCCCTTGTAGGGGAGCCCGACCCCGATGACGACGGCGTTGTTGCCCGAGCCGTACCAGCTGGTGTTGAGGAACTGGTTCTCGAAGCGGCCGGAGATGGTCCGGACGTCGGCGCCGACCTGGCGCATCCCGGACGACAGCGCCTGCTGGTAGAGCGTCTCGACGACGGTCTGGGCGTTCTGGGCGCTGCCGGTCGGGATGACCAGCGCGAGGTAGTTGACCTCGCCGTCGGAGCTGCCGCGGAACACCATCTCCTTGGCCCCGTTCGACGTGAACAGGTCGGCCGTCGGGCCGGGGATCAGCTTCAGGTCCCGCGCTTTCCCGATCGCCAGCGTCGAGTTGTTCGGGTTGGCCTCGCCGGGCAGCTTCGGCAGCCGGTCTTCCAGCGGCTCGGGCCGGATCCCGGACGCGGCCGACGTCGTCGGCGCGGGCGCGCCCTGCGGCGGGTTGTCGTCGTCCGAACCGAGCCACGCGGTCGCGCCGACGACCATCGCCAGCACGACCAGCACGCCGAGGCCGAGGAACAGCCAGGTCGGCCGGCCGCCCCCGCCGGAGCGGTGCTTGCCCGCCGCCTCCTCGGCCTCTTCCGGCCGGTGGTGCACCGGGCGGCCGAGCGGTGGGAACCGGCTGATCTGGTCGGCCTCCGGCACGGACCCTTCGACGCGCATGTACCGCGTGGGCACGATGTCGGCCGGGCTGGGCGCGGTCGTGAGGTGGTCCGGCACCGGCGGCACGGCGCGGGGGGAGAGCGTTTTCTGCGACGACGACTCCGTCCGCTGCCACGGCGGCGCCGGGCGCGGGGGCGGCGGTTGCTGGAACGGCTGCTGCGGCTGGAACGGCTGCTGGCCGGTGTTCGGCGTGTCCATCCGCTGCGGCGGCGCGGACCGCGGGTCGACCGGCTGCGCGGCGGGGTTCGCGCTGTGCCACGAAGACGGGGGCCGCCGCAGGGGCGACGGCACGGGTGAAGGCACGGTCGAACCTGATGCCTGCGCGAGCAGCTCGTCTCGCTGCTTCCGGTGCGCAGCCGGTTCGATCCGGCCGGCCGCCAGGTCCGCGTCGAGTCGGCGCAGATCTTCCTGCCAGCTCATCCTTCGACCCCCATCCACCATTCGGGGCATCAGTCTGGCACGTGCGGCCGACCTGCGAGGTTGCGGTTTGAGGTTGATCGGCAACGTAGCGCAAGTGGCGTGGTTTCGGGAGTCCTCGCCGCGCCCGCATCCGATTTGTGCCTCCGGTACAGTCCGGCTGCCCAGGTCACGGCGGTCGGGGAGCCGGCTGGGCTTTCAGAGGGGAGCCACGTGACCACCGAAGCACCACCCAGGCCGCAGGGCGCGCTCGGCCGCATCCGGCCGACCGGCCGCGCCCGGGAAGGCCTGCTGGCCCTGATCGTCGGCGGCGTCCTGTCGGCACTGTTCAACTACCCCGTGCTGCTGCACCCGAAGTCGTCGGTCACCGCCGACCTCGGCGACCCGCTGCTGCAGGCGTGGCAGCTGGCGTGGCAGCACAACTTCGCCACCGGCGGCGGGCCACTGTGGACGGGGAACACGCTCTTCCCGGCGGTCGACAGCTTCGCCTTTTCGGACTCCCTGCTCGGTTACCTGCCGCTGACGCTGTTCGGCGACGGCCAGTACGCCGCGATCTTCCGCTACAACATCGTCTTCCTGATCGCCTTCGCGATGGCCTATGCGGGCGCGTACCTGCTGGTGCGTCAGCTCGGCGGCACCTGGCAGGCCGCGGCGCTGGCGGGTGTCGCGTTCGCCTGGGCGCCCTGGCGGCTGACCCACATCAGCCACCTCAACATCCTTTCCTCGGGCGCGATCGCCCTCGCGCTCTTCGCGCTGGCCCGCGGCCACGGTTACTCCCTGCGGCACGGCCGCCGTCCCGAGCTGGCCCGCCCGTGGTGGGCGTTCGTCGGCTGGGTCGTCGCGGCGTGGCAGGTGACGCTCGGGTTCGCGGTCGGGCTCCCGTTCGTCTACCTGCTGGGCGTCGTCGGGCTCGTGATCCTGGTGGTCGCGCTGCGGAACCGGAAGACGTTCGGCACCCGCCTGGCCGTCCTGGACGGCGCCGGGGTCGTGGTGTTCCTCGTCGTCACCTACCTGATGACCATCCCGTTCCGGCAGGTCGTCACCGACTACGGGTTCAACCGGCCCTGGGAGGAGGTGAAGGTCTTCTCGCCGCCGGCGGACGGCCTGTTCACCACCCTCAGCTCGACGTGGCTCTGGCAGGGCACCCCGCTGGACCCGAACACCGGCATCCTGGTCGACTCGAACTGGCTCCTGCAGCCCGGCGCGTCCGAGAAGGTCCTCTTCCCGGGGCTGGCGCTGCTCGTGGTGGCGCTGGCGGGGCTGTTCTACAGCGCCTGGTCGGTCCGGGTGCGGGCCGCGCTCGGCGCCGGTTCCGTCGTGGTGTTCGTCTTCGCGATGGGCTCGCAGTTCTTCGGCGGCGACTTCACCTACTACATCCTGTGGAAGTACCTGCCCGGCTGGGACGCGCTGCGCACGCCCGGGCGCCTGATGCTCTGGGTGATCCTGCTGCTGATCCTGCTCGCGGCGGGCGCGCTCACCAAGGCGTCCGAGTGGCTGCGCGACCGCGACACGACCTACGCCCGGGGCCGCGCCCTGCAGCTGCTGCTCGGGGTGCCCGCGCTGTTCGCGCTGCTGGAGGGCATCCCGGACGTGGGGCACCCGTCGCCGCCCGGCATCCCGCCGGACCTGGCCGCGACCTTCCGGGACGACCCGCGGCCGGCGGTGATCCTGCCGATGGTCCAGGAGCCGGACAAGCCGTTCAGCGAGTTCGTCTACCAGTTCTGGTCCGTCGAAGGCTTCCCGAAGCTCGCCAACGGCCATAACGGGCTGCTGCCCCCGGAGTACCTCGAGATCAACGAGGCCTTCAAGACGTTCCCGGACGTCCACAGCGTCGACGTGCTGCGTAAGTACGGCATCCCCCGGGTGCTGGTGCTGAAGGTCGGCGCCGCCGGGACGCCGTACGAACAGGCGCTCACCCGCCCGCTCGACGGGCTGCCGCTCACCCGCACCGAATCGACGGACCTGGTCACCTTCACCCTGCGCTAGTCACCTCTTCGGCCCCCGAAACTGTCGTACATATGTTCTAAAATGGGCGTTGTCCAGGGGAGATGCCGCCCGCACCGCGCGGGTGGCGTGATGGAGGAAGGCAGGGCCATGGCCTACATCACCCTGCCCACGTTCGTGGGCTACAGCGCGAGTTCCGGTCCGTCGCGGTCGTCGTTCGTCCGGCGGCAGCGCCGGCTGTACGAGGACCCGGCGCGGGCCGCGTTCAACTACTACCGGCGGGCGGCCAACGCCGTGCGGTCCGGCCGGGCGGCCAACCAAGACGCGACGGCGTTGCGCGCACTGGTCAACGCCGCCGACGAAAAGGTGAAGCCGCACTACGCCGCGATAGCCGACGGCTGGCTGCGCTACCTCGGCCGGAAGTCACCGAGGCTGGTCGAGGTCGGCCGCGGCCGCTGCCGCATCGGCGAGCTCGAGATCGGCGTCAGCCCGCAGCTCGGGCTGCGCAAGAGCAACGGCCGCCGGTACGCGACCTGGCTCTATTTCAAGGAAGAGCCGTTGACGAAGGACTCAGCGCAGCTCGCGCTGTGGGTGCTCGAGCAGGCGATGCCGGACGTCCTGCCGGGCGGCGAGGCGCTGGTGATCGACGTCCGCCGGGCGAAGGAGTACCAGCTCTCGGCGCGTGACCGCGAACGGCTGCGACCCTGGGCCCGCAGCGAGGCTTCGGCCTTCTTGACACTCTGGGACGCCGCCTGAGAAGGGGAGGCGCCGGGCCTGCCCGGCGCCTCCCTTAGCATCGCCCCCGAGCGTTCAGGGGGGCGACGATGAGACTGGTCGCGGGACGGTACGCGATCTCGGCCGAGCTGGGCCGGGGCGGCATGGGCGTCGTCTGGCGCGCCGAGGACAGGGTGCTCGGCCGGCCGGTCGCGCTGAAGGAGCTGGCCACCCCGCCGGGGACGAACCTCGAGCGGGTCATGCGCGAGGCGCGCACGGCCGGGCGCCTCAACGATCCCGGCGTCGTCACGGTCTACGACGTAGTCAGCGAGCACGGCGCCACCTTCATCGTGATGGAGCTGGTGGTCGCGCCGACGCTCGCCGACGTCGTCGGCCGCGAAGGCCCGCTGGCGAACGACCGCGTCGCCGCGCTCGGCCTGCAGGTGCTCGGCGCGCTGGAGAGCGCGCACGCGGCGGGCATCGTGCACCGGGACGTCAAGCCCAGCAACATCATGGTGCTGCCCGGCGACCGCGTGAAGCTCGCCGACTTCGGCATCGCGCGGGCGATGGACGACCCGTCGTTGACGCAGACCGGCGGTGTCATGGGCTCGCCCGGGTACATGGCGCCCGAGCTGTTCGCCGGGGCCGGGCCGTCGCCCGCGGCGGACCTCTGGTCGCTCGGCGCGACGCTGTTCCACGCCGCCGAGGGCCGGGCGCCGTTCCAGCGCACCACCACGGCCGCGACACTGCACGCGATCATGTACGACCAGCCGGTGTTCGAGCACTGCCGCGGCCCGCTCGCCGACGCCGTGCGCGGGCTGCTCACGCAGTCCACTTCGGACCGATTGGGTGCGGCCGGCCTGCGGGGGCTGCTTTCCACCGCCCGCAGCGCGATCACCGACGCGCCGACCCAGGCCGTCGACCCGGCTTCGCTGCCGACAATCGTTTTCGAGCCCGTGACGTCGAAGGTCGCGACGCCGTCACCGACCACAGTGGACTGGGACCGCCCGCGCAAGAAGCGGCTTCCGCTGGTGCTGACCGGCGTAGCGGTCGCCGTCGTCGCCGCGCTCGGCGCGATCTTCCTGCTGAAGCCGGACGGCACGACCCCGGCGGCCGCGAGCGCGCCCGGCGGTTCGGCCGGACCCACCCCGACCACGTCCGCGACGCCGTCGCATCCGAAGTCCAGCCCCAAGAAGTCCTCGGCGCCGCCGGCCACGAGCGCGTCCGCGCTGCCCGGCGCGAGCTCGGCCGCGGCCCCGCCGCCGTCGAGCGCGGGGGACAAGCCGCACCCCGCCGAGGTGCCGCTGACCCGCTACCACCAGCCCGACGGCGGCCACTTCAGCGGCACGAAGAAAGTCGGCCCGCCGGCCGGCTTCACGAAGGAAGGCGTGTTCGGCTCGCTCGTCGCGACGGCCGAGCCGGGCACGCGGAAGCTGTTCGCCTGCAAGGTGAAGGACCAGAAGGACTGGTTCAGCTCGACCGACCAGAGCGGCAAGTGTGAAGGCCAGCAGTCACTCGGCCTGCTCGGCCACCTCTACGCCAACCCGCCGTCCTGGGCGAGCGCGCGGGCGATCTACCGCTGCAACGCGGGCGCGAGCCACTTCGACTCGCTCGACGCCGGCTGCGAGGGCAAGACCAAGGAGTTCCTGATGGGCTACGTCGTCGTCTGAAGCACGATGTCGGCCACCAGCTCCGGGCGGGTGACGAACGGGTGGTGCGCCACGGCCAGCTCGACGACGTCGGTCGCGCGTTTCGCCTGCTGCCGCTGCGTCTCCGGCGGGGTGGCGCGGTCGTCGGCGCAGACGACGTAGGTCGACGGCACGTCCCGCCAGGCCGCGGTAGTCGTCGGCTGGCCGAAGACGACCTCGTTCTGCGGGGTGAGCCGGGCCGCGGCGCCGGCGTAGGTGGCGTCGTCGAAGTCCTGGGCGAACAGCGGCCGCACCAGCTCTTCCCGGACGCTCGCGGTGCCGTCGCCGTGGCTGACGTGCCAGGGCGCCGGCTCCCCGGTGCCGAAGCCGGCGAGCGCCTGGCCGGCGTCCGGCAGGAACGACGTCACGTACACGAGCCGGCGGACCGCGGGGTGGCCGCCGGCTTCGGAGATCACCATTCCGCCGTACGAGTGCCCCACGAGCACCGCGGGCTCGTCGGAGGCGTCGAGCAGCGCGCGGACGGCCGCCGCGTCGTCGTGGAGGTCACCCCTCGGGTCGCCTTCGCAGCTCGGCAACACCGCCGCTGAGCTGCGAAGACCGTGCGCGCTCAGCACGTCGGCGGTCGGCTGCCACCACCACGCGCCGTCCCGGACGAACGCTCCGTGCACGAAGAGGATCCTCATGGTGACAACTTGGCAGAACCCACCCGGTCGAGTGACACAGTTCGCGCGGAGCGGACGAGGACTGGACAAACCGGAGGCCGAACACGAAGCTTTCGCGTGTTCTTCCGTGCCTGGCCCAACCTCGAGGTCGAAAAGTGAATGCTGCCTGGGAAGCCGTCTCCCGCGTCGCCGACGAGCCCGCCTGGTACTGGGTGTACGACAAGCTGGCGTTCTGGCCGAGCACCTACGCCCACGCCTGGCCGGGCTTCCGCGAGCCGGCGCCGTCGCGGACCTGGGACCTCTCGCCCGGCGACCTGGACCGCGCGTCGGCCGAGTTCCGCCTCGGCCCGTACGCCGTCGACGAGCACCAGGTCTCGGCCATCGCGGCGGCCGCGTTCCGCGAGGTCTGCGGCCCGGACGACTGGCTGTGGGCGCTGCACTGGCAGCACCAGTCCTACCGCGTCCGCCCGCACCGGATGACCGACGGCGCCCGCTGGCCGGTGCCGGTGTTCCCACGCGCGGACTACCACCTGTTCCTGGCCTCGGACTTCTCGTTCGGCACGCTCGGCCACCCGTGGGAGCGCACGCTGTGCGTGTTCGGCGAGAAGCTGGTGCCGGCGTTCGAGCGGCACGGCGAGGGTGTGCTGAACAACGTCCTGCGCCGCGACGGGAAGCCGTCCGCGCTGGCCCGCTGAGCCCGGCGTTGATCTCTTGCTACCGTTCTGCGGGTGTTCGAGTATCACGGGTGGGCGACCATCCAGGCCACGACCAGCGGCGACGACGACGCGGCGCTCCTGGAGCGCCTGGTCGACCGCGTCCACCGCGCGATCCGCGACGCGGGTGACTTCGACCTGGTCGACCTCCGCTGGAGCGCGGGCATGCCGATGCTCCACTTCGGCGGCTTCGACAAACACGGCGGCCGCCTCGGCCCGGAGCTCCTGGACCTCTTCACGAGGGTCGGCGAGCTGGCCCCGGGCTCGTACGGGCTCCTGTACACGTGGGACGACCAGGACACCGAGCACGACAACGACTTCCGCGTCTACCGCATGGCCCGCGGCCAGGTGACGGAGCGCGAAGACCCCCACCTGACCCCGGTGGCCCCGACGGTCCTGGACGTCTACGAGCTGTAGCCGGCGCTCTCGCTTCTTCGTAGTTCTGCCCAAGCCACCCGCCGCTCCCGCGATCCCGCCGCCCTGGCTGTCCACAGCCTCCCGCGAATGTGGACAACCAAGCCGGGTCTGGGCTCATCCCGGCCTTCCGTCGGCACCCCCCGATACGCTGGAAGCGGGGCCGGCCCCCAGGGAGGGCGGGGGCTGCCTTACGCGCGGGGGTTGTGCCGCAGGGCCGCCGCGCCCGAGCTGTAGCCCCATCGCAACCGGCGCTGAGTAGTTCTGCTCAAGACACCCGCCACCCCTCGGCGAGACCGTGGTCACATGACCAAATCCGGAACCACGTCCCCCACCACGACGGCCTTCTACATCCAGGCGGCCCTCTCCTTCGGCCTGGCGCTGGCCGCGGTCGTCGGAGCGATCACCTACCTGCCGGTCGACGGCTGGATCCGGGGTTTCCTCGCCCTCGGCATGCTCTACCTGGTCACCTCGACCTTCACCCTGGCCAAGTGCGTCCGGGACAGACAGGACGAGACCTCGGTGGTCTCCCGCGTCGACCAGGCCCGGCTCGACAAGCTCCTCGCCGAGCACGATCCCTTCAAAACCTCCGCGGTGTAGGAAAAGCGGCCACCCCCGCGAAACGGGGGTGGCCGCGAACCGTCACGGGTGGCGCGGCACCCGCGGGCGGCCGCCCGGCTCCTGGCGCGGCGGCTTCTGGTCGGCGCCCGGGAACGTCGGCGCCGGCAGGTTGGCCTGCTCGAAGCGCGAGAGCGTCAGCGGGCCCGACGTGTCCGGCAGGACCGGCGGCTGCGCCTTGTGGTCGCCGAAGCGGAACGCCGACGTCAGGTCGCCGAAGGTGCGGCGGCGCCAGTCGGAGATGTTCGGCTCGGCCACGCCGGTCACCTTCTCGAGGAACTGCAGCGTCGACGTGTGGTCGAAGTTCTCGCTGCACACCCAGCCGCCCGCGGTCCACGGGGACACGACGATCGCCGGGACGCGGTAGCCCGCGCCGACCGGGAGGCCGTTGCCCGGGGTGCCGCCCGGGGACGTCTTCGTGACGAACTCGTGCGGCGTGCCGGCCGGCGGGGTCGGCGGGACGACGTGGTCGAACAGGCCGTCGTTCTCGTCGTAGTTGAGGATGAACACCGTCTTGGCCCAGACCTCGGGGTTGGCGGCGATCGCGTCGATCTTCGACGCGACGAACGCGGCGCCCTCGGCCGGCGTGTACTGCGGGTGCTCCGACGCCGTCGAGGTGCAGATGATCCAGGAGACCGTCGGCAGCTTGTCGTTGCGCGCGTCGTACTCGAACTGGCCCTCGGGCCGGTGCGTGAGGCCGTTGACCGCGAGCGGCGAGTCCGCGGGCGCGTTCTTGAAGTTCGCGAAGTTCTCCAGCATGTTGCAGCCGTAGGTGTCGCTCTGCTCGTACACCTTCCAGCTGACGCCGGCCGCCTGCAGCCGCTCGGCGTACGTCGTCCAGGTGTAGCCGCCGGCGGGCGCCTTGTTGTCGAGGATCGGGCCGCCGTTCTCGCCGTCCGGGTCGACCGTGCCGGTCATCCACATCATCCGGTTCGGCCAGGTCGGGCCGAAGACCGAGCAGTGGTAGGCGTCGCAGATGGTGAACGCCTCGGCGAGCGCGAACTGGAACGGCAGGTCGGCGCGCGTGTGGTACCCCATCACGTACGGGCCGTTCTTGCCGTCGGCCTTGCGGTGCGCCGGCAGCCAGCTGTCCATCTTGCCGCCGTTCCAGGCCTCGTGCTGGACCGACCACGCGTGCGACGTCGAGGGGATCTTCTGCGCGTTGGTGGCGTGCGTATCCAGGTGGAACGGCAGCGCGTACCCGGCCGGGTTCTCGGCGTCCGGCTGGTAGAACACCGGCTTGCCGTTCGGCAGCCGTGCCGCGTGCGGGTCGGAGAACCCGCGGACACCCGACAGCGTGCCGAAGTAGTGGTCGAACGAGCGGTTCTCCTGCATCAGCAGCACGACGTGCTCGATGTCCTTCAGCGAGCCGTGCTTCGGGGCGCCCTGGGCGAGCGCGCGCTGGACGTTCGGCGGCATGAGGGTGGCCGCGGCCGCGGTGGCGGCGACTCCGGCGGCAGATCCGAGAAGACGGCGACGAGTCAGTTCGGTCATGCGAAGCACGATCACGCCCGAGCATCACCCGAAAAGGTGGCTTCGGCCGAACGACGCCGGAACACCGGATGAAAACAGTTCCCGAACCCCGACAAACCCCGCCAGAAGGTAACGGCGACCCCTGTGACCGCGGTCACGAACAAGGGCCGCACCCCTGGTTTGCACCAGTGGTACGGCCCTGAACTTGAGCGGATGACGGGATTCGAACCCGCGACCCTCACCTTGGCAAGGTGATGCGCTACCAGCTGCGCTACATCCGCACTGCGTTGCTGTTGAGAGCACTCTATACCCTCCGGAATCCGCTCCGATGAGCGGGTCCCCCGGTGCCCTGACCCGGTGCTTCGGTGTCACAGCTGGCGTACAAGGGGTGACGACGGCTGATTCCCTCCGTATGGTGTCCCCATTCGACCGAACGGGGAGACCTTCGGGGAGGAGGTGCCGGGCCGGATGACCGAGCTGGGCACGGTGCCGCCACCAGCGGCCTCGGAATCCGACGAGCAGGCACTGCTGCAACGACTTCGAAACGGTGAGGACGCCGCGTTCGGGGAGCTGTTCGAGTTGCACGCCGCCGCCGTCCGGAGACTGGCGCAGAGCCTGGCTTCCGACCGGTCCGAGGCCGAGGACATCACCGCGGAGACGTTCTTCCGCGTGCTCCAGGCCCTTCGCCGTGGCTCCGGCCCCCGGGACTACGTCCGCGCCTACCTGCTGACCGTCGCCCGCCGGGTCTCCTGGGAGTGGCACGGCGCCCGCCGCGACGTCCCCGTGTCGGACGACGAGCTGACCTTCCGCGCCGGCGCGGGCGCCGACACGCACGCCCGCACGGCCGAGCACACGCTGATCACCACGGCGTTCACGAGCCTGCCCGAGCGCTGGCGGTCCGTGCTGTGGCAGACCGAGGTCGAGGGTGAGCAGCCCGCGATGGTCGCCCCGCACTTCGGGCTGAGCGCGAACGCCACCGCGGCGCTGGCCCGCCGCGCCCGCCAGGGGCTGCGCGCGGCCTACCTGCAGGCCCACCTCTCGGTGAGCCGCGGACCGGACTCGTGCCGAGCCGTGGTCGAGAAGCTCGGCGGGTTCACCGCGGGCAGCGTCACCGGGGCCGAGGCCGAGCGGATCAAGGCGCACCTGCACGGCTGCTCGTCGTGCCGGGCGACCCAGGACGAGCTGCGTGACGTCTGTTCGTCGCTGCGCGCGCACGCCGGGGTGCTGGTGCTGCTGGTGCCGGCCGCGGCGGGCGGCAGCGGCGTGCTGACCGGGCTGGGCGCGGCGCTCAAGGGTGTCCTCGTCGGCTCCAAGGTCAAGATCGGGCTGGCGCTGGCGTCGACCGCCGCCGTGGGCGCCGTCGGCGTCGCGGCCGGTCCGGTGCTGTTCGGCTCCGCGCCCGTGCAGGACGTCGGGTTGACCGGCGGCGCTCCGGAGCTCGTGGTGGTGCCGCCGACCGAGACGCACCACCAGCCGCCGCCCCAGTCGCAGCCGGACCCGCAGATCGGCATCGGTGTGCTCAACGGCCGCGGGACCGGGGCTTTCCCGGTCCGGCAGCGCGGCGGGCAGCGTCAGCTCGGGGCGAACGAGGTGCCGGGGGTGCCCGGTGGTGACGTCCCGGCCGGGGAGCCCGGCGCCGGCGGCGACGCGCTGACCCCGCGCGACGACATCACGTCGTCGACGTTCAGCACGCCCGGCCACTCCTCGACGTCGCCGCGGCTGGACTCCGAAACGCCCACCCCGGACATGACGATCACCGAATCCGGTGACACGCCCACGCCGGAGAGCGCGGACGCGCCGGAGCTCTCGCCGGGCGACCGCCCGGAGTGGACGCCGACCCTGACCAGCACACCGGCGCCGACCGGCGACGAAGGCGCGACCACCGAGCCGTCGACCTCGGTCACGCCGACGTCGGGGAAACCGTGCCCGAGCAGCACGTCGGCCGTCACTGGTTCGAGCGAACCGTCCGATTCTGCCGAGTCCGGCTCCGCGGGTTCCTGATCAGCGGTGATCAACTTCGCCGGGTGGGATGTCCGGTTCCGCCCTCGCGCGGGTGAGCCCGCGCACGGTACCGTTGTGCTGCTCACCCTGCGGGCGGCCCGGGAGGCTACTGAATGAACCGGCTGGTGCGCGGCGAAGACGGCCGCGACTGGGTGGTCCGTGCCCAGATGGAATGGCGTGCCCCGGCCACGGCCGACGACTTCGAGCACGACGTCGCCGGCAGCTACGGCCCCGGCATCGCGATGATCGTGGTCACCGCGCTGCTGGCCGTGATCCTCGTGGTGTGGACGCCGGACCAGGTCAACGTCCCGGCGTGGGTGTTGCTGGCGCTGTTGCTGGTGATGTTGTTCTTCCCGTTGCGGTGGATCCTGCGCCGGCCGTGGACGGTGGTCGCGGAGACCGAGGGTGACGTGACCGGCGACCGGCCGTCCGAGCGCTGGGTCGGCACCATCCGCGGCATGTTCACCGTGCAGGGTGAGGTCAAGAAGATCTCGAAGACCATCCAGCGGCACTCGCTGCCCGACTTCGACGGGCCCCTGCACCCGGTCGAGTAGCCGGTACCGGAATTCGGCCGAAGGGGTGAAACTGGGGACATGCCCGAGCTACCCGAGGTCGAAGCGCTGGCCCACCACCTGCGTGAGAACGCCGTCGGCCAGACGATCTTCCGCATCGATGTCGCATCGCTGAGCGTGCTGAAGACGGCGACCCCGCCGTGGACGGACCTGCACGGCCGCGAGATCACCGGCGCGACCCGGCACGGCAAGCACCTCGACGTCGTCGCGGGTGACCTGCACCTGGTCGTCCACCTGGCCCGCGCGGGCTGGCTGCGCTGGTCCGACGGCCTGGCCCCGGCGCCGCTCAAGCCGGGCAAGGGCCCGATCTCGCTGCGCGTCCACCTCGAGTCCGCCACCGGGCCCGGCTTCGACCTCACCGAAGCGGGCACGAAGAAGGGCCTCGCGGTGTGGATCGTCAAGGACCCGCAGGAGATCTCGAGCGTCGCCCGCCTCGGCCCGGACGCGCTGGCCGTCGACGCCGCGCAGCTGCGGGAGCTGTTCGCCGGGAAGAACACGCGGCTGAAGTGGGCGCTCACCGACCAGTCCCTGATCGCCGGCATCGGCAACGCCTACTCCGACGAGATCATGCACCGCGCGAAGCTCTCGCCGTACGCCACGATCGGCAAGCTCGACGACGGCGCGCTGGAAACCCTCGCCGAGGCGATCCACGAGATCGAGTCCGACGCCGTCGAGCGCTCGGTGGGCCAGAAGGCCGCGCGGCTGAAGGGGGAGAAGCGCTCGGGCCTGCGGGTACACGCCCGCACCGGCCTGCCGTGCCCGGTCTGCGGCGACACGATCCGCGAGATCTCCTTCGCCGACAAGTCGTTCCAGTACTGCCCGACCTGCCAGACGGGCGGCAAGCCGCTGGCCGACCGCCGGATGTCGCGGCTGCTGAAGTAGTCAGCAGAAGACCGCCACCAGCGGCTGCTCGGTCGTCGACGGCACCGGCACGCGGCCCTCGGCCTCGGCCCGGATGTCGAAGGCGGTGGCGACCAGGGTGAGCTGCCGCCGCCCGTCGGTCATCGAGACGCTCAGGTAACCCGGGCCCGCGCCGGTGTTTCCCCAGACCGTCCGGCCGCAGGGCAGCGTCAGCTTCTCGACGCCGAGCTCCTGGCCGACGAGCTCGGCCTGCTCGGCCGGCCGCAGCAGCCGGCCGGCGAAGAGCGCCCGGTGGAACGCGGCCAGGTCGTCGACGGTCGACACCATCGCGCCCGCCGTCCAGTCGTAGGACGGGCTCAGGGTCGTCCAGTCGACGCCGTCGAGGTCGTAACCGTGCAGGTGCGGGCCGGTCAGGTACGGCGAGGTCAGCGGGAACGACGTGTGCGCGAGCCCGAGCGGCCGCAGGATCCGCGCGGCGATCTCGGCGCGGACGTCGTGGCCGGTGACCCGTTCGACCAGCTGCCCCAGCATGAGGTAGCCGGTGTTCGAGTACTCGTGCTTCCCGGGCGGCGACGGCGGCGTCCGCAGGGCGAGCCGGATGACCTCGCCGGGGGTGTAGACGTACCCGCGGTCACCGGCGAAGTAGGGCGCGAACAGCGTGCTGTCGGCCGGGTCGTGGATCCCGCTCGTGTGGCCGAGCAGCTGCCGCGGCGTCACCGGCGGCACGCCCGGCAGCCCGACGGGCGCGTCGAGGTCCAGCCGGCCCTCCCCGGCCAGCTGCAGCACGACCACCGCCGTGAACGCCTTCGTGTTGCTCGCGATCCGCCACCGCTGGCCGGCCGCCGCGGGCTCCCCGGTCCGCGTGTCCGCAACCCCCGCCGCGTAGTGCGCCACCCGGCCGCCGTCGCGGTGGTACGCGACGGCGGCCGGGTATCCCCCCTCGGACACGAGCGTGGTCACGGCGTCACGCACCGGATTCCCCCGTTCGGCCGCACGTGCTGGGCCGGCCGCCCCCACCGTCGTCACCAGCACCGCGAGCACCCCGGCCGCGAACCCCCGAAACCGCACTCTTCCTGCCCCTTTCCCCCGAGCCCGTGGAACAGCACAAGCCTTCCGCGCGTTGCGCACGGTGACCATGCGGACAGCCACCCGACGCTTAGTAGGGTCGTTCCCACCCTCGGTCGTCACGTTTGAACAGAAAGTGGGATCAGGCCTTGCACCCGGTTGATCGAGCGCAGAGCATGGACGCCGTGTCCGGGTTTCCGCTTGCGCAGGTCGTCCCCTGGGGGGTCGCGGTCCTGCTCGGCATCGTGGTGATCGTGCTGCTGGTCAAACTGCGCAAGCCGGCCAGCGTGGTGGAGGACGCCATGCTCCAGGCCGTCCACCGGATGTCGAAGGCGGCGCCGAACCTCCGCTCCGGCCTCGACGAGGACGCCGCCGACAAGATCACCACGCAGCTGCTGCAGATGCTCGACTGCGTCGCGGTCGGCATCACCGACAGCGAAGGCACGCTCCTGTCGTGGGACGGCGAGGCGAACGAGCACTACGTCGACCTCGTCGACGCGATCGGCGCCTCGATCCGCAAGCACCGGCGTGAGGTCGTCGCGCACGACCGGATGCCCTGCAACCACCGCGGCACCTGCCGGATGAAGACGGCGGTGATCGTGCCGCTGCTGGTGGAGGGCGAGACCGAGGCGGCGCTGATCGTCGTCGGCCGCACGCGCGGGCGCCTGGTGCAGATGGCCGACGCGGTCGCGCAGTTCGTCTGCACGCAGTTCGAGCTGTCCCGGCTCGACGAGTCGAAGCAGCAGCTGCAGCAGGCCGAGATCAAGGCGCTGCGCGCGCAGATCTCCCCGCACTTCGTCTACAACGCGCTGAACACGATCTCCGCGCTGATCCGCACGGACCCCGAAGAGGCGCGAGAGCTGCTTCAGGACTTCGCGGACTTCACGCGCTACTCGTTCCGGACGTCGGGCATGTTCACCTCGCTCGCCGAGGAGCTGCGCAACATCGACCGCTACCTGACCATCGAGAACGCCCGCTTCGGCGGCCGGCTCGAGGTGCGGATGAAGATCGCGCCCGAGGTGCTCAGCGTCGTCGTGCCGTTCCTGATCATCCAGCCGCTGGTGGAGAACGCGGTCAAGCACGGCCTGGCCAGCAAGCCCAGCGGCGGCTGCGTCACGGTGATCGCGCAGGACTACGGCACCGAGGCGCTGATCAGCGTCGAGGACGACGGCATCGGCATGGACCCGCGGCGGCTCAACGAGCTCAAGAGCGCCCACCGCACCGGCGCGCACGTCGGGCTCGGCAACATCAACCAGCGCATGCAGCAGGTGTTCGGCGGGGACTACGCGGTGATGGTCGAGACCGCGCCCGGCGCCGGCATGAAGGTGACGCTCCGGGTGCCGAAGTTCGTGCCCGGCGTCCGCCCGAACATGCCGGACTACAGCTCGGACGCCGAGGCCGAGGTCCCGTCGCAGGGCGGCCCGGCCCAGCTCAACGGCGCCGAGGTCAACGGCGTCAACGGCACCCGGTCCGGCATCCTCCCCATGGGCTGAATCCGGCTAGCCTGGAGTTATGAGCGTTACGGACAAGCTGGCTTCGCGGATCCCGGTGCTCGCCGACCGGGTCGAGCGCAAGGACGTCGTCGCCGTGGTGAAGCTGCACGGCGTGATCACGCCGTCGCCGTCCCCGCTGGCCAGGGGCGCGATCAACCTGGCCGCGGTGGAGTCGGCGCTGACCAGGGCGTTCGCCCACGACCGGCTCAAGGCGGTCGCGCTGCTGATCAACTCGCCGGGCGGCGCCCCGACGCAGTCCGGCCTGGTCGCCGAGCGGATCCGGCAGCTGGCCGACGAGAAGAAGGTGCCGGTCCTGGCGTTCTGCGAGGACGTCGCCGCGTCCGGCGGGTACTGGCTGGCGTGCGCGGCGGACGAGATCTTCGCCCACCGCACGTCGATGGTCGGCTCGATCGGCGTGATCAGCGGCGGCTTCGGCTTCACCGGGCTGCTGGAGCGCTTCGGCATCGAGCGCCGCCTCCACACGGCGGGCGCGAACAAGTCGCGTCTCGACCCGTTCTCGCCGGAGAAGCCCGAAGACGTCGAGTGGCTGAAGAAGATGCACACGCAGCTCCACGACCTGTTCGTGAGCTGGGTGAAGGACCGCCGCGGCGACCGCCTGACCGCCACCGAGGACCTCTTCACCGGCGACGTCTGGCTCGGCGCGAAGGCCGAGGAGCTGGGCCTGATCGATGGCCTCGGCAGCCTCCGGCAGATCATCACCCAGCGCTACCCGGACGCGGAGATCTCGGTCGCCGAGCCGAAGCGCCCCCTGCTGGCCCGCCTCGGCGTCGGCGCCCCGGCGGCGGCATCGGCCCTGCTGGACGCGGTGACGCACAAGGCGGCCTGGTCCCGCTTCGGCCTCTGAGCCATCCCCTCGACGGCGTGACCGTCGTCGAGGTCTGTCCTCCTAAGTGAATCGGCGCTAGGCTATGTGAATCAGCGCTAGGCAAGGGAGCGGTGGATGCACCTCACGCAGACCCTCCACCAGGCCGTGCAGCAGGGGCCCGACCGCCCGATGACCGAGTTCGGCGACCGCGTCCGGACCGTCGGCGAGGTCGCCGGGCGCGTCGCGCGGTTCGCCGGGGCGCTCAAGGAGCTCGGTGTCGGCGCCGGTGACCGCGTCGGGATTCTCGCCCTCAACTCCGACCGCTACCACGAGTACCTCCTCGCGACGCCGTGGGCGAACGCCGTGCTCAACCCGATCAACATCCGCTGGAGCCCGGCGGAGATCGCCTACTCGCTCACCGAGTCCGGCACGCGCGTGCTGCTCGTCGACGACGCCTTCGTCCCGATGGTCCCGAAGCTGGGCGACGACCTGACCACCGTCATCCACATCGGCGAGGCCCCGACGCCGTCGGGCATGCTCGGGTACGAGGACCTCGTCGCCGGCGCCGATCCGGTCGAGGACGCGCGCCGCGGTGGGGACGACCTGCTCGGCGTCTACTACACCGGCGGCACCACGGGCACGCCGAAGGGCGTCATGCTCAGCCACCGCAACCTGCTGACGTCGGCCCTGGGCAGCCTCGCCACCGGCCGCTTCCTCACCGCGCGCGGCAAGCTGCTGCACGCCGCGCCGATGTTCCACCTGGCCGACGGCGCCGCGTGGGCGGCCGGGCAGCTCGTCGGCTCGACGCACGTGATCGTCCCGATGTTCACCCCGGCCGGTGTGCTCGAGGCGATCAGCACCCGGCGGCCGACGGACACGCTGCTGGTGCCGACCATGATCCAGCTGCTCGTCGACCACCCGGACGTCCCGAAGCACGACCTGACGTCGATGAACCACGTCGTCTACGGCGCCTCGCCGATCTCGGAGGCCGTGCTGGAACGCGCGCGGAAGGTGTTCCCCGGCGCGGGTTTCGTGCAGGCGTACGGCATGACCGAACTCTCGCCGGTCGCGACGCTGCTCTCGTCGGAAGACCACGACGACCCCGCGCTGCGCCGGGCCGCCGGCCGCGCGGCGCCGCACGCCGAGGTGCGGATCGTCGATCCGGACGACGTCGAGGTGCCGCGGGGGACCGTCGGCGAGATCGTCTGCCGCGGTGACCACGTCATGCTCGGCTACTGGAACCGGCCGGAGGAGACGGCGACGGCGTTGCGCGGCGGCTGGATGCACACCGGCGACGGCGGGTACATGGACGAGCGCGGGTACGTCTTCGTCGTCGACAGGATCAAGGACATGATCGTGTCCGGCGGCGAAAACGTGTACTCGGCCGAAGTGGAGAACGCCCTGGCGAAGCATCCGGCCGTGGCCGCGTGCGCGGTGATCGGGGTGCCCGACGAGCACTGGGGCGAGCGGGTGCACGCTGTGGTCGTGCTGCTTGAAGACCGCGAAGCGACCGAAGACGAGCTGCGCGACTTCTGCCGCGAAGCGATCGCCGGCTACAAGGTGCCGCGCACCTTCGAATTCACCGACGCGCTCCCGATGTCCGGCGCGGGCAAGATCCTCAAGCGCGAGCTGCGGAAGCGGCACTGGACCGGCGGCGACCGCGGGGTCCACTGAGTTGTCCGCACCCGCCCGCGGCACCCGGCCGCGCAACCGCCGCGCGCTGATCGTCGCCGCGGCCGCGGAGATGTTCGTCCGCCGCGGGTACCCGCACGTCCTGATGGGCGACATCGCCGAGGCCGTCGCGATCGGGCCGTCCGCGCTGTACCGGCACTTCGGCGGCAAGCAAGAGCTGCTCGCCGAGGTTGTCGGAGACGCCTTGCGCGCGCTCGACGTCGGTGACCTCGCCGAGCTGGCGACCGGGGTGCTCGACCGGCGCGACGCCGGCGTCCTGTGGCAGCGCGAGTCCCGGCACCTCGACCCGGCCGAACGCCACCGCGTCGGCGAACCGCTGCGGCGGCTGGCGCGGCAGCTCGCCGACCGGCTCCGGGACCGGCGCCCGGAGCTGAGCGCGGACCAGGCCGGGTTGCTGGCCTGGGCGGTGCTCGCGGTGCTGGTCAGCGTCTCGTTCCAGCGGGTCGGGCTGCCGCGTCCGGCCTACGACGAGCTGATGACGTCGCTGGCGGCCACGGTCGCCTCGGTCGCCCTTCCGGACCTGGGTGAGCGCACCGCGGAACCGGTCGTCGAGCCCGCGAACCGGCGGGAGCTGCTGCTGGCGACCGCGACCCGGCTGTTCGCCGAGCGCGGTTTCCACAGCGTCGGCATCGAAGAGGTGGGCGCGGCCGCCGGGATCGCGGGGCCGAGCGTCTACCACCACTTCGAGAGCAAGTCCGAGCTGTTGATGATGGCCCTGCGTGCCGGGGCCGACGCGCTCGGCGAGGGCCTGCGGACGGCGTCGCTGCCCGGGCTGCTGCGGTCGTACACGAGGTATTCGCTGGCCCATCGGCACGTGGTCGACCTGCTGATCACGGAGGTCGGGCTGCTGCCGGAACCCGAGCGGCACGCCCTGCGCCGCACCCAGCGCGAGTACGTCGAAGCGTGGGTCAGCCGGCTCCCGGACCTCGACACGGGCCCGGCGCGGGTGCGTGTCCAGGCCGTCCTCACGGTGGTCAACGACGTCGCCCGGACCCCGCACCTGCGTACGCTGCCGGGCATCGAAGGCGCGCTGCTCGCCATCGGGTCGGCCCTGCTCGGTCTGTCCGGTTCGGGTAGTTCCGGGCAGGTTTTGTGACCCGGATCACTCTTCCCTGGTAACGGGTCTGGCGATCTTCCCGGGTCGGGAGGTCCCCTTGTCACGGGCTTTGTTGCGATCGGCAACAAATCCGGACGACGAGGAGGTCGTACCCGATGCCCCACTCCCGAAGATTCGCCATCGGCGCGGTGCTCGGCGCCGCGCTCATCGCGGTTCCGCTGACCCTGCCCGCCGCCGCGTCCATCCCGCCGCCCGACTCGGGCTGGACCACGGTCTTCGCCGACGACTTCACCGGCGGCGCGGGCAGCCTGCCGTCCGGCTCGAACTGGATCATCGACACCGGCCACGCCTACCCCGGCGGCCCCGGCAACTGGGGCACCGGCGAGATCCAGAACTACACGGCGAGCACGTCGAACCTCTCCCAGGACGGCGCCGGCAACCTCCGCATCACGCCGTTGCGCGACGGCGCGGGCAACTGGACGTCGGCGCGGGTCGAAACCCAGCGGACCGACTTCAAGCCGCCGGCGGGCGGGGTCATGCGGATCGAAAGCCGGATCCAGATGCCGAACGTCACCGGCGCCGCCGCGCTCGGCTACTGGCCGGCGTTCTGGGCGCTCGGCGGCCCCTACCGCGGCAACTGGTGGAACTGGCCCGCCATCGGCGAGTTCGACATCATGGAGAACGTCAACGGGATCAACTCCGTCTGGGGCGTCATGCACTGCGGCGTCAACCCGGGCGGCCCGTGCAACGAGACCACCGGCATCGTGGCCAACCGCGCCTGCCCCGGCAGCAGCTGCCAGTCGGCCTTCCACACCTACCGCTTCGAATGGGACGCGAGCGTCAGCCCGCAGGTGTTCCGCTGGTTCGTCGACGGCCAGCAGTTCCACTCGGTGAGCCAGAACCAGGTCGACGCGACCACGTGGGCGAACATGACCAGCCACCAGGGTTACTTCGTGCTGCTGAACGTCGCGATCGGCGGCGCGTTCCCCAACAACAACTCCGGCACGACCACGCCGGGGCCGGGGATCGTGCCGGGCCGCCCGATGGTCGTCGACTACGTCACGGTGTCCACGCGCGGCTCCGGCGGCGGCACCACCACACCGCCGCCGACCACGACGACCACGCCGCCCGGGAGCGGCGGCAGCGCGTACAGCACCATCCAGGCTGAGTCGTACTCGCAGCAGAACGGCCTGGCCAAGCAGACGACCAGCGACACCGGCGGCGGCCAGAACATCGGGCCGGCGGGCAACGGCGACTGGGCGCTCTACCCGGGTGTCGACTTCGGCGGCTCCGCGGCGACCAACTTCCAGGCGCGCGTGGCGTCCGGCGCGGCCGGCGGTGTCAGCGGGCTGGTCGAAGTGCGGCTCGACAGCCTGTCCAACGCCCCGATCGGCGGTTTCGCCGTCGGGAACACCGGTGGCTGGCAGAGCTGGCGGACCGTGCCCGCGAACATCAGCGGCGTCACCGGCGTGCACAATGTGTACCTGACCTTCACGAGCGGCCAGCCCGCCGACTTCGTGAACCTCAACTGGTTCACCTTCGTGCATTGAGACGAGGGACCCGCGGCCCCCTGGCCGCGGGTCTCCCCACTTCAGGCGGACGGGGGCTGGACATTGCACTCGGCAATGGGCAGGATGCGTTTCACTGTGAGTGCTCACGATGACACCCGGAAGCTCGTGGTCCTGGCTGTGGACGACGAGCCGAAAGGGCTTGACGAACTCGTCCACTGCCTGACACACAGCCCGCACGTGGCGAAGGTGTTCCCGGCGATCGACGCGTCGGAAGCGCTGCGCATCCTCTCGACCGACGACCCGAGGCTGCGCGAGCGCAAGGACCGCGGCCTGCCGATCGTCGACGCCGTCTTCGCCGACATCGACATGCCCGGCCTGTCCGGCATGGAGATGTCCCGCGTCTTCGCCGCGCTGCGCCCGTCGCCCGCCCTGGTGTTCGTCACCGGGCACGCGGAAGAGGCGGTCAACGCCTTCGATCTCGGCGCGCTCGACTACGTCCTCAAGCCGTACCAGCAGGACCGCCTCGACCGCGCGATCACGCGCGTGATCGACAAGCTGGCCTCCGCCGCGGCGCCCCCGCCCGGCGCGCTGGGCGGCGAGCCGGGCGTGAAGAACGACGACGAGGTCATCCCGGTCGAGCTGGCCGGCACCACCAAGCTCATCCCGCGCTCGTCGGTCCGCTGGGTCGAGGCGCAGGGTGACTACGCGCGGCTGTTCACCACCGAAGGCAGCCACCTGGTCCGGATCCCGCTGGCGCAGCTCGAGGAACGCTGGGAGAAGGCCGGGTTCGTCCGGATCCACCGGTCGTTCCTGGTCGCGCTGCCGCTGATCACCGAGCTGCGGATGGGCCAGGGCGGTTACCAGGTCGTGATCGGCAACGAGGAGAAGGTGCTGCCGGTGAGCCGGCGGCACACCCGTGCGCTGAAGGACCGGTTGGTCGGTTCGGGCCGGAACGGCTGAGCCGGGCCCGGTCATGACCGACGACTTCTACGAGCGCCGCGCGAACGGCGTGCGCGAACCGGATCCCACGCTCGGCCGGCGCGCCCGCGAACGGCTGCCGCAGCCGACCGACCGGGCCGTCGTCGAGTCGCTCCCGCCGGCGCCGGACGAAGAGGCGCCGAAACCGGAGCACCACGCCCGGCCCAAGCGGGAACGAGTGATCCTCAACGACCCGCGGCGCGGCGCCGGCACCCTGCGCGCCCGCGTCGAGCTGGAAGAGCAGACCAGCTGGGGAAAACTGCTGGTGCGCGACCACCTGGTGAAGGTCCAGCTGCGGACGGCGTTGCTGCTGTCGCTGCTCGTCGTCGTCGTGTTCGGGTCGCTGCCGGTGCTGTTCTACCTGGTGCCCGGGTTCTCCGCGCTGAGCCTGGCCGGCATCCCGGTGGCGTGGCTGATCCTCGGCGTGCTGCCGTTCCCGTTCCTGTTCGGCGTCGGCATCTGGTACAACCGGCTGGCCGAGCGCAACGAACGCGCGTTCGTGGACATGATCGAAAACTAGCTCCGCACGACTCGTGCGAGGATTCCTCCCGTGCAGCTGAACCCGTGGGCGTTGACCGGCATCGTGCTGGTCGCCGTGGTGACCTTCTACCTCGGTCACCGCTCCTCGCGTTCGGCCACGAGCACCCACGACTTCCTGGTCGCGCGGCGCACGGTCCGGTCCCGGCGCAACGCCGCCGCGATCTCCGGTGAGTACCTGTCCGCGGCGTCGTTCCTCGGCATCGCCGGGATCGTGCTCAAGGACGGCGCCGACGCGCTGTGGTTCCCGATCGGCTTCACCGCGGGTTACCTCGCGCTGATGCTCTTCGTCGCCGCGCCGCTGCGCCGCTCCGGCGCGTACACGCTGCCGGACTTCCTGGAGATGCGCCTCGGCTCGATCGGCCTGCGCCGCTTCTCGACGGCGTTCGTCGTGTTCATCGGGATCCTCTACATGGTCCCGCAGCTGCAGGGCGCCGGCCTGACCTTGGCGACGATCCTGCCGGTGCCGGTGTGGGCCGGCGCGGTCGCGGTGATGGTCGTGGTGGCGTTCAACGTGATCGCCGGCGGCATGCGCGCGATCACCGTCGTCCAGGCGTTCCAGTACTGGCTCAAGCTGTTCGCGATCTCGGTGCCCGCTTTTGCGCTGTGCATGGTCTTCTTCGCCGGCGGCGGCCCGGACGGCTTCCGCCCGCTCGGCGTGGCCGCGCCGCCCGTGTTCACCACCGACACCACTGTGGACGTCCAGACCGACGTCACGCTGCACGTCACTTCGGACACCTTCCTGTACGCCTACGGCCGCACGGACAACGGCCCGGCGGCCGGGCCGACGCACTGGACCCCGCTGGCGCCGCACACGGTTTCCGAAGGCACGAAGCTGAAGTTCCTGGCGGGGACGCCGGTGCCGGTGGTCAGCGACGCGATCGCGAACAACGACAGCTGGCTGCACCCGGGGTCGGGCAGCCTCACCGACCTGCTCCAGACGTACTCGCTGATGTTCGCGACGTTCCTCGGCACGATGGGCCTGCCGCACGTGCTGGTCCGCTTCTACACCAACCCCGACGGCAAGGCCGCGCGCCGCACCACCGTGCACGTCCTGCTGCTGCTGGGGTTGTTCTACCTCTTCCCGACGCTGCTGGGCGCGCTGTCCCGGATGTACGTCCCGGAGCTGCTCGTCACCGGCAAGACGGACGCGGCGATCCTGCGGCTGCCCTCGGCGATCCTGCCGGGGATCGGCGGCCAGCTGCTCGGCGCGGTGACCGCCGCGGGCGCGTTCGCCGCGTTCCTGTCGAGCACGTCCGGGCTGCTGGTGAGCGTCGCCGGGGTCGTGTCGACCGACCTGCTGCCCGGCCGGGTGCGCGACTTCCGCGTGGCGACCGGGCTGGTCGCGCTGTTCCCGATCGGGCTCGCGGTCGCGCTGCGGCCGGAGGACATCTCGCTGTCGATCGGGCTGACGTTCGCGCTCGCGGCGTCGACGTTCAGCCCGTTGCTGGTGCTGGGCATCTGGTGGCGCAAGCTGTCCTGGCCGGGGGCGCTGGCGGGGATGTTCGTCGGCGGCGCGCTGGTGCTGGCGGCGCTGGTGGTCAACGTCGTGAGCGGCTACACCGGCGGCTGGGCGCCCTGGTTCGTCAACCAGCCGGCGCTGATCACCGTGCCGGCCGCGTTCGTGACGACGTACTTGGTCAGCCGCGTGACCGGCTACGGCCGCCCGGAGCACGTGCACGACATCATGCTGCGGCTGCACGCGCCCGATCCGCTCGGGTTCATGCGGGACAGGGCGGTCGCCCGATTCGGACAAGCCGAAGAAAAGACGCGAATCGCCGGCCGAGGCCGGCACCGCAAGTAATGCGCTGACAGTCCGTAAGAAAGTGATACCCGATCGAGGGATTACGAATTACACCTTCGACCCATAAGTTCCGTTGGTTTCTACCAGCACGAACAACGGGAAGGTGGAGATCCGCCGTGAGCAGCACCGAACAAGACGTCGGTGGCGCGGAGCCGCAAACCGACTGGGAGAGGGTCCAGGCGAGTCCCGAATTCGCGGACCTCCGCCGTCGGTTGCGGTCGTTCGTGTTCCCGATGACCGCGCTGTTCCTGCTCTGGTACCTGCTGTACGTCCTGCTCGCCGACTACGCGCACGGCTTCATGAGCACGAAGCTGTTCGGGAACATCACGGTCGGCCTGGTCTTCGGGCTGCTGCAGTTCGTCTCGACGTTCGTCATCACCTGGCTGTACGTGCGCTACGCCAACCGGAAGCTCGACCCGGTGGCCGACGAGATCCGCGCCCGGATCGAAGGGGAGCCCGGCAAATGAGCCTCGCCGCGGGGGTGGAGGGCAGCAACTCCACCCTGAACATCATCATCTTCCTGGTCTTCGTCGCGATCACGCTGGTGATCGTGTTCCGGGCCAGCCGCAACACGAAGACGGCGTCGGACTACTACGCCGCCGGGCGTGCGTTCACCGGCCCGCAGAACGGCATCGCGATTTCCGGTGACTACCTCTCGGCGGCGTCGTTCCTCGGTATCGCCGGCGCCATCGCGGTCAACGGTTACGACGGGTTCCTCTATTCGATCGGGTTCCTGGTCGCGTGGCTCGTCGCGCTGCTGCTGGTCGCGGAACTGCTGCGCAACACCGGCAAGTTCACGATGGGCGACGTGCTGGCGTTCCGCATGAAACAGCGCCCGGTGCGCGCGGCCGCCGCCGTTTCGACGCTGGCCGTTTCGTTCTTCTACCTGCTGGCGCAGATGGCAGGCGCCGGTGGTCTGGTCAACCTGCTGCTGGGCATCGAAGGCGAGGTGGGGCAGGACGTCGTGATCGCCGTGGTCGGCGTGATCATGATCCTGTACGTGCTGATCGGCGGCATGAAGGGCACCACCTGGGTGCAGATCATCAAGGCGGCGCTGCTGATCGTCGGCGCGTTCGCGATGACGCTGTGGGTGCTGGGGAAGTACGGCTTCAACCTGTCCGACCTGTTCCAGGCCGCCGTCGACAAGGGCGGCAAGGGCGGCGCGGCGCTGCTCGACCCGGGCAAGCAGTACGGCAAGACCGGCACGACGAAGCTCGACTTCCTGTCGCTGGGCGTCGCGCTGGTCCTCGGCACGGCCGGCCTGCCGCACGTCCTGATGCGCTTCTACACGGTCCCGACGGCGAAGGACGCGCGCCGCTCGGTGGTCTGGGCCATCGTCCTGATCGGCGTGTTCTACCTGTTCACGCTGGTGCTCGGCTACGGCGCGGGCGCGATCGTCGGGCCGGACAAGATCGCGAAGGCGCCGGGCACGACGAACTCGGCGGCCCCGCTGCTGGCGCTCGAGCTCGGCGGCCCGGTGCTGCTCGGGTTCATCTCGGCGGTCGCGTTCGCGACGATCCTCGCGGTGGTGGCCGGCCTGACGATCACGGCGTCGGCGTCGTTCGCGCACGACGTCTACGCCAACGTGATCAAGAAGGGCAAGGTCTCCACCGGCGGCGAAGTCCGCGTCGCCCGCGTCACGGCGCTGGTGATCGGCGCGGTGGCCATCGCGGGCGGCATCCTGGCGAAGAGCCAGAACGTGGCGTTCCTGGTCGCGCTGGCGTTCGCGGTCGCGGCGTCGGCGAACCTGCCGACGATCCTGTATTCGCTGTTCTGGAAGCGGTTCAACACCCAGGGCGCGCTCTGGTCGATCTACGGCGGCCTGGTCGTCACGATCGTGCTGATCGTCTTCTCGCCGGCGGTCTCGGGCAAGCCGGTCGACGCGAAGACGGGCAAGAGCGCGTCGATGATCCAAGGTGTCGACTTCCACTGGTTCCCGCTGGACAACCCGGGCCTGGTCTCGATCCCGGCGGCGTTCCTGCTCGGCTGGCTCGGCACGGTCCTGTCGAAGGAGCGGAACCCGAAGAAGTACGCGGAGATGGAGGTCCGCGCCCTGACCGGCGCGGGCGCCGAGAAGGCCGTCACGCACTGACCCGGCCGGGGGGGTTGCCCGCTTCCCCGCAAGCACCGCCCCACCTTGCCCCCTCCCCCCCCC
>NZ_JBVJOW010000002.1:1089963-1123469 GCF_055582965.1 Amycolatopsis sp. NPDC104863 | reverse complement strand
AGGGGAAGGGGGGGGGGGTTCCCTCCCCCGACCGGGGGAGGGCAAAAAGGAGTCCCCCCCCCCTCCCCGGGTCTTCCCCCTCCCCCCCCCCCAAGACCCCCCCCGCGCCGTGTCGCCCCCTCAATCACGTGTGATGCCCCTCCCATCACGCGTGATGCCTCCCGGATCACGCGTGATGCCTCTTTCCGCCCGCGCGTGTCCACCTCACGCGCGGGCAACGCCCCGGCATGGCAGCATGGAGATCGTGGTGAGCCCTGCTGAACTGCCGACCGCCGAGGTCCGCGACCTGCCCAAGGACGGCCTCGTGCTGCTCGACGTCCGCGAAGACGACGAGTGGGCCGCCGGGCACGCGCCCGGCGCGGTGCACATCCCCATGGGAGAGCTGCCCGTCCGCGTCGGCGAGCTGACCGACCTGCCCGACGACCAGCCGATCCACGTGATCTGCCGCAGCGGCGGCCGGTCCGCGCGGGCGACCGCCTGGCTCAACCAGAGCGGCTGGGACGCGGTGAACGTCGCCGGCGGCATGGGCGCGTGGCACCGCGAAGGCCGGCCGATGGTCGGCGAGCACCCCGGCATCGATCCCGAAGTGATCTAGCCTTGCAGCCGGGTCAGCCTCCGCAGTACCCCCCGGGGTACTGGCCGCGCCAGGTGCCGCCGCCGAACGCCCCGCAGCTGCAGGGCCGGACGCTGGCCGCCCAGCCGGAGCCGTACCCGTACCACCGCCGTCAGGCCCACCGGCCGAAGCTGCGCTGGGTGGCGACCCCGCCACCGGGCGCCTGGCCGCGACGCCGGGTCGTGCCGCCCGAGCGGTACTTCGGGCCGCCGTCGTACCCCGTGCCCCCGCGCTGGGGGTTCCCGAACCTGGTCTGGCGCCGTCCGACGTCGGTGCCCGGCACGGCGTCCGACGAAATCCGGCCCATCGACCGCGTCCCGGTGCTCAGCCGGAGCCTGATCGGTGTTCTCTTCGGGTTCGCCGTGCTCTCCGTGGTCGCCGCCGGCGCGGAAATCTGGCGTTACGTGCTGCTCGTCCAGGGCCGTGACGCCGCGCTGACCCGCTCGGTCGTGGCGTTCTCCGACGGGTTCGTGCTCACCGCCGGCCTGCTGGCCTCGATCCTCGCGCTGCTGCCCGCCGGGCTGTCGGTCTGGTGGCTGCTGGTCACCCGGCAGGCGGCGTCGGACCTCTCGGGTGACGCCCCGCCGCGGCCGGTGTGGCAGGTGCTCGTCGGCGTTCTCGTGCCGGTGGCGAACCTGCCGATGGCGCTGTCGATCGTCGGCGAGCTCGAGCACGCGGTGCTGGGCCGCCCGCGTGACATGCGCCCGAAGCCGTCCCGCCAGGTCGTCGTGTGGTGGGGCGCCTGGCTGCTGAACTGGGTCCTGCTCGGCGCGACGATCGTCTGGCGCTTCCGCGAAGACGTCCAGTCGATGGCCGACAGCGTCATCCTGGTCGCCCTGACCGACCTTTCCGCGGCCGCGCTGGCCGTGGTGACGGCGCTGGTCGTCCGGCGGTTCTCGGCGCTGCTGGCGCCTTCGGACGCGCGGGCCGTGCGGTCGATGCGCGTGCTGAAGGTCGCGGACGCGCCGGAGCCCGAGCTGCGCACCGCACGCCCGGCCGGCGCGGCCCGCTAGTACTTCCCGAAAACCGGTTCCAGCTGGTCGAAGGCCAGTTCCGCGAGGGGCCACACGGCGTCGGAGATCTGCTTCTCGTCCTCGATGGTCCGGTCGAAGACCTCCTCGAAGAGCACGCGCAGCACGGTCGTGAGGTGCGCGGCGGCGAGCACCGGTGAGAGCCCCTCTTCGGGGTGGCGCCGGATCAGCAGGTGCGTGAGGGCGGCCTCGCGCTCGCGGTGCATCTCGTGCAGGGCGTTCGTCAGGATCGGGCTGTCCTTGATCATCCGCACGAAGCCGGGTCCCGAGAAGCCGACCAACGCGTGCTCGGCGCCCAGCGCTTCGAAGTAGAGCTCGCGGGTGTCGTGGAAGACGCTGTCGCGGACCAGGGTGGCCGGCCAAGAGGTGAAGTCCCCGCGGATGTCGAAGACCAGGTCCTCCTTGCGCGGGAAGTGGTTCGTCACGGTCATCTTGGCCACCCGCGCCTCGGTGGCGATGTCCGCGATCGTCACGTCTTCGAAGCCGTTCCTGATGAAGAGGCCCGTCGCGACGTCGGAGATGTTCCTCCTGGTCTCGTGCTTCTTCTGGGCCCGGAGTCCCTCGCTCATGCGGTCACTCTACTGGGTCGGACCCAAGTTTGTGCTTGACCCATCGACTGGGTTCGACCTAATCTGAGGTCCGACCTAGCCAACAGGGGTGGAGATGACAACGGCTGTACGTCCGGACGCGGCGTTGTGGCGGCTCGGCGGGGTCCTGATCATGGGCGCGGTCCTGTCGATCCTCGACGCGACGATCGTCACCGTCGGGATCGACTCGATCGCCCGTGACCTGGGCAGCACGCTGCCGACGGTGCAGTGGGTGGCGAGCGCGTACCTGCTCGCGGCGTCGGCGGCGATCCCGTTGTCCGGCTGGCTCGCCGACCGGTTCGGCGGCCGCGCGGTCTGGCTGACGGCGGTGGCGATCTTCACGGCGGGCACGCTGCTGTGCGGTTTCGCCTGGTCGGCGCCGGCGCTGATCGTGTTCCGGGTGCTCCATGGCCTGGGTGGCGGGCTGATGCAGCCGGTCGGCCAGGCGGTGTTCGCGCAGGCGGCGGGCCCGGCGCTGGGCCGGATGATCGGCGTGATCACCCTCCCGGCCACGGTGGCCCCGGTGCTGGGCCCGATGCTCGGCGGCGCCCTGGTGGCGGACTTCGGCTGGCGCTGGATGTTCTTCGGGATCGTCCCGCTGGGGGTGGCGACGTTCGTCTTCGCCCGGCGGCTCCTCCCGGCGCCGCCGCCGTCCGGCACTCGCGAGCCGCTGGACGTCCGCGGGATCCTGCTGCTCTCCCCGGGGTTGGCGGCGTTCGTGTACGGCCTGGCCGAGGGTCTCACCGTGGCATGGGTGGCCGGAGCGGTGCTGCTGTTGGCGTACGGCGTCCACGCCTCCCGGGCGCGTTTCCCGGTGCTCGACCTGAAGCTGTTCCACGACAAGGGGTTCACGGTGTCGAGCATGAGCACGTTCTTGCTGGGCGCGTCCCTGTACAGCTCGATGTTGCTGCTACCGCTGTACTACGAGCAGGTCGAGCACGCGAGCGCGCTGCAGGCGGGGCTCCTGCTGGCGCCCCAAGCGGTGGGATCGGCAGCGGTCCTCCTCGCGGGCGGCCGCCTGCTGGCCCGCTTCGGCCCCCGCGCCATGATGCTGGCCGGCATCACCCTGTCGTTGCTGGGAACGGTGGCCTTCACCCAGCTGGGTTCGGCGCCCAGCGGCGTCTGGCTGACGCTGTCGTTGCTGGTCCGCGGCGCCGGCCTGGGCGCGGCGACCACCCCGGGCATGACCACGCTGTACGGCTCGCTGGAGCGCTCAAGGATCCCGCGTGCGGCCAGCGCGTTCAACGTGATCAACCGCATCGGCGGCTCCCTCGGCACGGCCCTGCTGGCCGCGATCCTCCACACCGAACTGACGGCGTCGGCCGCCCCCAAAGCCTTCGGCACCACGTTCACGTGGGCGCTGGCGCTGTCCGCTCTGACGCTGATCCCGGCGGCGCTGTTTCCCCGCCGAAGCCGGCTCGCTTAGCCCTTCCCCAAGGAGAACCCGATGACCCGACGCCTCCTGAGCGTCCACGCCCACCCCGACGACGAGTCCAGCAAGGGCGCGGCCACCCTGGCCCGCTACGCCGCCGAAGGGGTCGACGTCCTCGTCGCCACCTGCACCGGCGGTGAACGCGGCGACATCCTCAACCCGGCGCTCGACACGGAGAAGACCCGCGAAGACCTGCCCGCGGTCCGCCGTCGAGAGATGGCGGCCGCTGCCGAAATCCTCGGTGTGCGCCAGCGTTTCCTCGGCCTGGTCGACTCCGGCCTGCCGGGCGAAGGCGAGCCACTGCCCGAAGGATGCTTCGCAGCGATCCCGCTGGAAGAGGCGGCAGCGCCGCTGGTCGCGCTGATCCGGGAGTTCCGCCCGCAGGTCGTGATCACATACGACGAGACGGGCGGTTATCCCCACCCGGACCACATCCGCACCCACGAGGTAACCCACGAAGCCTTCACCGCGGCGGCGGACCCCACCCGCTACCCGGGCGCCGGCGAGCCGTGGCAGGCCCAAAAGCTGTACTACCAAGCAGTCCTGAGCCGCGCCTGGTTCCAGGCCCTCCACAGCGCAACGCTCGCAGCCGGCCTGAAGTCATCGATGGGCGCGGTCCTGGACGAACTCCCGAAGGAGGACAAGCTCACCGTCACCACGAGGATCCGCTGCGAAGCCCACTTCAGCACCCGCGACCGCGCCCTCCTGGCCCACGCGACCCAGATAGATCCCACCGGCCCGTTCTTCACCCACTCCCGCGAAATCGAGCGAAAGGTCTGGCCCTACGAGGACTACCACCTGGCCCACCCCACCCCCGGCCCCAACCCGGAAGACGACCTGTTCACCGGAGTAACCCCATGAGTCCCGCCTTCAATCACGCGAGTTCGGCGTCCAGTCACGCGAGATCCGCCCCGGATCACGCCGAGCCAGGCACCCGGCGCGTCAGGCGGCGACCCGGAGTTCCCGCAACCCGCGAATCACGACCCCCGGCCGTCACGCGAGGTCCGCTCCGCGTCACGCCGAGCCGGGCACCTGGCAGGTCAGACGGTGACCCGGAGCTCCCGCGACCCGCGGATGACGAACTCCGGCCGTGGCCGCGGGGTCTCCGCCAGGCGCAGTCCCGGCGGCAATCCATGAGTTCCGCGTTCAGTCACGCGAGATCGGCACCCAATCACGCGAGATCCGCCTCGGATCACGCCGAGCCAGGCGCCAATGCGTCAGACGGTGACCCGGAGCTCCCGCAACCCGCGGATCACGAACTCCGGTCGTCGCCGCGGAGCCTCCGCGAGGCGCAGCCCCGGCAGCAATCCGCGAGTTCCGCTCTCAATCACGCGGGATCGGCGTCCAGCCACGCGAGATCCGTCCCGGATCACGCCGAACCAGGCGCCCAGCGTGTCAGACCGTTACCCGGAGTTCCCGCAACCCGCGGATCACGAACTCCGGCCGTCGCCGCGGAGCCTCCACCAGACGCAGCCCCGGCAGTTTCACCGCCAAAGCGCTCAACGCCGCAGCGATCTCCACCCGAGCGAGAGGAGCACCAACGCAGTAGTGAATCCCAAGCCCGAACCCCAAGTGAGCGTTCGGCGTCCGTCCGATGTCGAGCCGGTCCGGCGACTCGAACACCTTCGGGTCTCGAGCCGCGGCACCCAGCAGCGCCCCGATCTTCTGCCCGCGGGAGACGACGTAGTCGCCGATCGTCACGTCCTCGGTGGCCGTCCGCTCGAACAGCTGCAGGGGCGCGTCGAACCGGATGAGCTCCTCGACGCATGAGTCGAGCAGCTCGGGGGACGCCAGCAGGCGCTCCCACTGGTCCCGGTGCGTGAGGAGCGCGGTGATGCCGTTGCCGAGCACGTTGACGGTCGCCTCGTGGCCGGCCATCAGCAGCAGCACTGCGGTCGCCACCAGCTCGTCCGGTGTCAGCTCGCTGCGGAGGAGGTCGCTGATGATGTCGTCGCCGGGGGACTCGGCGCGGGAAGCCGCCACCGTCCGGATGTAGGCGACGAACTCCTCGGCGGCCCGCTCGGCGGCGTCGCGGCCGTCCTCGGGCAGGTCGAACTCGTACATCTTCACGATGCTGTTTGACAACTCCACCATGCGGGGCCCGTCGGATCCCGGCACGCCGAGCAGCTCGGCGATCACCGCGACCGGCAGCGGCTGGGCGAGGTGCTCGAGCAGGTCCGCGCTGCCGTCGGCGGTGATGGCCGCGGCCAGGTCGTCGACCATGCGGGTGGCGAGCGTCGCGACCATCGGACGCAGCCGCTGGACGTGGCCGCGGCCGAACGCGCCCGCGATCACGCGCCGGAGGCGGGTGTGGGCCGGCGGCTCGTTCTCCAACAGGGAGTTCCGGTGAAGGAGGTTGAACGAGGCGAAGCGTTCGAGCGGCTCGGCGTCCTGCCAGATCCGGCCGAGCCCGCGGTGGCGCAGCACAGCGGACGACGCGGCGTGCGAAACCGCCACGGTCATGCCGAGCTTGTCGTGGAAATGGACGTCGCCTTGTGCGCGCAGGGCGGCGAACGCCGGGTACGGGTCTTCGAGGAACTCGGGATCGCGGGGGTCGAACACGTCGCGAGACTAACCCTTCGATAGCGTCTCAAGCCGAGCCAGAGGAGGCAGCAGTGGGCAAGGGCGCGCGCAAGAAGGGTCCCAAGCAGGCGTCGGACCGCAAGCCGAAGGTGCGCGACGTCTTCGTCGGCCAGCCGTTCGAGGGACTGGCGGCGGAGCCCGAGCTGATCGCGCTGCGCGAGTTCGTGCCGTCCGCGACGGCCAAGCTGACCCTCGCCGACGGCGGTGACGTCACCCTCGGCACCGTGCTGCCGATGGCGGCGGCCGCCTTCGTCCGCTCGGACGGCGAGCGGTACCTCGGCCTGCAGGTGCAGACCCGCTCCTCCGACATCAGCCGCGACCTCGGCCGCTCGCTGAAGTGGCTGCTGGACGCCAAGGAGGGCGACGTCCTCGGCGTGCCGGACACCACGACCCCGCCGGCCGCCGACGAGCACGCGCGCCTCCAGGACCTGCTGACCCCGGGCGCCGAGCTCGACGTCACGCTGCACACCGACTTCGCGTGGTGGCTGCCCGAGGACGCGGACGCCACCGGTGACGTCGCGGTCTCCCTCGAGCGCGCGAACGCCGCCATCATGCCGACCGAACGTCTCGGCTCGGGCGCCTACTGGGTCCTCGCGGGGGAGAAGGCGCACCTGCGCTGGGTCCGTCCGGAGCCGGAGAACCTGCTGCTCCAGGCCCTGGCCAGGCTGTCCGCGGCCGGCGAGCTGGGCCTCGGCGAAGGCTCGCGCTACGCGGGCTCGTTCCGTGCGCACGGCCTGCTGGTGCCGGTGTGGGACCTCGACCCCGAGGCCCACGCCCGCGAATGGGCCGACGCGAAGGACGCACTCGGCGCCCGCCTCGACACGGCGTTCAAGTCCCTCGACACCGAGCCCCTGAACGCCGCCGAGCGCCGTGCTCGCGACGGTCTCATCGGCCGTCAGCTCACCCTGCGCTGACCTCGGCCCGCCGCCGACCGCGAGCACCAGCCACGCCGCGTCAACAAGCGCCGGACTACCGGTCCGAACCGGTGGTCGGTGACCGCCTCGATGAGCGTTCAACCAGGGCTTTTGTGGCGCACGAGACACCGCCGCCGGCTCGCGCCGGTGGGACCATTCTTCGCGTGATACTTCACATCTGCGGGGCGGCCGACTGGGCCGGAGTGGGCGAAGACGGCGAGTACCGGCCGCCGTCGCTGGGGGAAGCCGGGTTCATCCACTGTTCCGACTTCGGCACGGCGCACCTGCCGGCCAACGCGCTCTACCGGGGGCGGACCGATCTGGTCCTGCTCGAGATCGACCCGGCGAAGGTCGGGGCGCCGGTCCGCTGGGAAGACGGCGAGCCGCCGCACCCGGCCGGGATCTGGTTCCCCCACGTGTACGGCCCGATACCGCACGCCGCCGTGGTCGGCGTGCACGAATTCGGCGAGACGGCGGACGGCGGCTTCACGCTGCCGGCCGCGCTCGCGCTCCGTTGACGTGGGCAACTCATCACCCGCCTGGGCGTCTACGAATCCAGGCGGGAACGCAGGCAACCTGAGGGGGCTGTGATGCGTGTTGGGGAGGAAGGCGACTCGGCTTCTGGCTACCCGACCCCGATGGGAGGCGATACGGTGACCGCTGCGGCACCCGTCTTCACCGGGGGAGATACCTGGGTGACCAGCGCAGGCCGAGGGAGGGCCGCGACGTTGCCGGGTGAGCTGGTGGACTTCGGCGACTTCGTGCAGGCGACACTGCCGGGGTTGCTGCGGTACGGCCACGCGCTCACCGGCAACCCGCACGACGCCGCGGACCTGGTCCAGACCGTGCTCGAAAAGATGGGCTCGCGCTGGAGCTACGTGCACGAGAAGACCGGCGACCCGCTGGCCTACGTCCGCCGCTCGATGGCGAACGCGCACGTGAGCCGGTGGCGTCGGACGCGCCGCGAAAACCTGGTGGCCGACCTGCCGGACACCGATCCGCACGTGCCGGCCGACCCGTTCGAGCACGAGCCGCTGTGGCGCGCGTTACGAACGCTGCCGCCACGGCAACGCGCCGTCATGGTGCTGCGTTACTACGAAGGTCTCTCGGAAGCGGAGATCGCCGGTGCCCTCGGTATCACGCAGGGGACCGTCAAGAGCCAGGCCAGCAAGGCGATCGCGTCGCTGCGGATGAAGTTGAAGTCGGCCGACGACGAAGGCGAAGGGAGTGCAGCGGGTTGAACATCTCCGAGGACGAGCTGGAGCAGCGCCTGCGCGCGATGTTCGCCGACGAACGGCTCGACCTGCCGCCGCCACCCGACGCCGGCACGGTCATCGTGGCCGGTGCGCGACGGCGGCGCCGTCGTCGGCACGCCGTGCAGGCCGTGGCGGGGGTCGCCGCGGCCGTGGTCGCCGTGGCGGGCGGGCTGACCATGGTCCGCCTCCACACCGAAGACGGCACCGCGGTGATGTCCGCCGACGGGTCCGTGATCAGCGTCAAGCCACCCGAGAACCTCACGCCCGGCCGGCAGCCTCAGCCGTCGACGCCCGGGCCCACGAGCACCCACGACATCCAGGTCTCCCCGCCGCCGACCGCGGTGACGTCGAAGCCGGGTCGGCCGCCGTCGACGCCGAAGCCGTCGACACTGCCGGGCGTGATGAGCGGCCCGCTGCTCGCCGCCGACGGCTTCGGCCGGCTGAAGCTGGGCATGTCCGAGGCCGACGTGACCGCCCAGGCCGTCACGCTCAGCGAGACCCAGGCGGGGACCGCCTGCAGTGTCTACACGGTGGACGGCAGCGGAGTGCCCGCGCCGGCGACCGTCGTGATTTCGAAGACCGTCGGGCTGGCCGTGGTCACCCCGGCGCAGGTCGCGCACACCGCGGAAGGCATCGGGGGCGGGTCCACCAAGGCGGACGTCCTCGCCACCTACCCGGCCGCGAAGGAGGAGCCCGGCGGTATCGCCGCTCCCGCCGGCGGCGCGGCCGACTACCACTTCCGGCTCGGGGAGAGCGGGGTCGTCGAGACCAGCCTCATGAGCGTCAACCAGGACTGCGCCGGCTGAGCGCCGGCCGCATGCGAAAACCCGGGCTGTCCACAGGGGGAGAGCCCGGGTTTTCGGCTTCTGTGGTGGGAAGCAGTCAGAACGTCAGAGTGCCCCGCCGGCCACCGGCGGCATCTGCGAGTCGGAGCCGCCGTCGCCGACGGACTCGCGGTGCAGGTGGTTCTCGACCTCGAACAGGTTGCCGTTCGCGCGCTTGACGACGTTCAGCAGCGTGCTCATCTGGGAGATCTCTTCGACCTGCTCCTTGAGGAACCACTGCGTGAACTGCTCGCTGATGTAGTCCTCTTCGGCGCGGGCCGCCTTCGCCATCGCGGAGATGTCGGTGGCGACTTCCTTCTCCTGCTCGAGCGCGAGCTCGATGACCTCGGTGACGCCGGAGAACTCGTTGCGCACCTCGCCGGTGCCGGGGATCTCGACGTGGTGGTCGCGGTCGAGCATGTACTGCACGAGCGCCATCGCGTGGTTGCGCTCTTCGACCGACTGCTTGTAGAAGTGCTTCGCCAGCTGCGGGAGGTCCTCGGCGTCGAACCAGACCGCGAGCGAGATGTACTGCTGGGACGCGTTGAACTCGTTGTGGATCTGCGCCTGCAGCAGTTCGTAGAACTTCGAGCGCGGTTCTTTCTTCTTGGTGAGGGCCATGCGAACCAGAATAGGTCAAGATTGGCGGTAAAGCCACTTCGGACTGGTGATCTACCCCCTATTAGGGTTACCATTCCTAGAGAAGACAACCCTTATTTAAGTAAGCCTTCCCTCAATGCACAATGCATTAAGGGAAGGCTTACCTCTATTACTTGAGGGGGTCGCGGCGGACCGGGCAGGACATGCACCGCGGGCCGCCCCGGCCGGAACCGAGCTCCGAACCGGTGATCGGCAGCACCTCGATGCCGGCCGCTTCCAGCCGCTCGTTCGTTTCGACGTTCCGCTCGTACCCGACAACCACACCGGGCGCCAGCGCAAGGGTGTTGTTCCCGTCGTCCCACTGCTCGCGCTCGGCCGTCACCGGGTCGAGCCCGGTGTCGATGACGCGCAGGCGGTCGATCTCCATCGCTTCGGCGGCGGCCACGAGGAACGGCGCCGGGCCGGCGACCTTGACCCCGCCGTCGCCGGTCGGGCGCAGCGTGAACGCCGTGAGCGAGTCGCGCGCCAGCGGGTACATCACCACGGCGTCGGCATCGACCATCGTGCACACCGTGTCCAGGTGCATCGTCGCGCGGGACTGCTCGATCGGCACGGCCAGCACGGTGTGCGCGATGCCGTCGGCGAACACCGACCGCGCGAGCGACTCTGCGCCCGCCGCAGTCGTCCGCTCGCCGACGCCGATGGCGAGCACGCCCGGCGCCAGCAGCATCACGTCGCCGCCTTCGATCGGCGCCGAATGCGCGCCGTACGCGCGGGCCGCGTGCCGGAAGTACGGGTGGTAGGCGTAGATCAGGTCCAGCACCGCGGTTTCGCGGCGGCGCGCGGGCATGGTCAGCGACGAGATCGCCACCCGGTCGGCGATCCACGCCGACGAGTCGCGCGTGAACAGCAGGTTCGGCAGCGGGTCGACGGCGAAGTCGTGCGGGTGGTTCATCATCCGCACCAGCGACGCGCCCTCGGCGGACGGCAGCTCCTCGAACGTCATCCCGGCCATCAGCACCTCGGCGAGACCGGTCGCGTCGACGCCGGAAAGGTGGGAGCGCAGCGAGTCGCCGAGGTCGCCGCCGAGCCGCCGGTCGTCGACCGCCGCGTGCACCCCCGCCGTGTGGGCGCGGTCGTCCTCCAGCGCCGTCCGGAGCGCGTCGGCCAGCAGCAGCACCTCGACGCCGCGGCCGCGCAGCACGTCGGCGAACGCGTCGTGCTCGGCTTGCGCCCGGTCGACCCACGGGATCGAGTCGAAGAGGAGCTGGTCGTTGTTGCGGGGCGTCAGCCTTTTGAGCTCGTTGCCGGGCCGGTGCAGCAGCACCGCGCGCAGGGGTCCGACTTCGCTGTCCACCCGGGGAGGTGTCGTTTCGTCGATCACCACCCGAGCTTAGTCAGGGGAGCCAGGAAATGTGCCCCTTGAGCAGCGAGTACCCGACGAAAGAGACGAAGTCGAACAGCGTGTGGGCGGCCACCAGCGGCCACAGCCGGTTCGTCTTCTGCCACAGCCGTCCGAAGACGAGCCCCATGATGAAGTTGCCGACGAACCCGCCGAAGCCCTGGTACAGGTGGTACGACCCGCGCAGCACGGCGGCGCCGAACACCGCGTTGTTCTCGCGGACGCCCAGCTGGCGCAGCCGGGTCAGCAGGTACCCGATCACGAGCACCTCCTCGGCGAAGGCGTTGCCGAACGCGGAGAGCGTCAACGTGATCGGCCGCCACCACGTGTTGCCCAAATTGGACGGTTGCACCGCCAGGCTGAACCCGAGGTGGTAGGAGAGGAAGTACAGCCCCAGGCCGGGGATCCCGATCAGCGCGGCGAGCACCACGGTCAGGAGCGTGTCGCGGCGGGGCGCGGTGCGGTCCAGCCCCACCTGCGTGATCTTGACGCCCGCGCGCCACAGCAGGTACAGGCCGAGCGCGCCCCAGCCGATCAGCTGCGCCGCCGACAGCAGCTGCTTGAGCAGGTCGATCAGGCCCAGCGTGGCCTGAGGGACGTTGAGCTTCGCCGGCTGCTGGGCCAGCGGGATCGGCTTCAGCAGTGAGTCCACAAGGGACAGCAGGCTGCTGACGCCGGAGAGGCCGAGCGTGATCCCGAAGACGATCAGCAGCTCGAGCTTGACCGCCTTGCGCTCCCGCGGGTCCTCGATCGTGACGGGGAAGTCCGGCCGGGCCGGGGCCAGCCACGATCGCGCGGTGAAGGTCATGTCCGCACGCTACCTTCGGGGTATGCCCAGGACTATCGCCACCAATGAAACCGTCGACCGCGCCGCTCTCGTCGAGTTCCTGTCCACCCGCCACCGCGCGATCCTGCTGGCCACGAAGGCCGACGGGAGCCCGCAGCTCTCGCCGGTCACCTGCGGGGTCGACGCCGAAGGCCGGCTGGTCATCTCGACCTACCCCAAGCGCGCCAAGGTCGTGAACATCAAGCGCAACCCGCAGGTGTCCGCCTGCATCCTGTCCGACGAGTGGAACGACCAGTGGGTCCAGCTCAACGGCACCGCCGAGGTGCTGGACATCCCGGACTCGGTCGAGCCGCTCGTGGAGTACTTCCGCGCCATTTCGGGTGAACACCCGGACTGGGACGAATACCGCGAGGCCATGGTCAAGCAGGGCAAGAGCATCATCCGCGTGACGATCGAGAGCTGGGGTCCGCTGGCCAAGGGCGGCTTCCCCGCCGAACTAGCCTGACGTCCCCCGCAGGAACGGGCAGCCGACCAGCCGCCGCAGCTCCATCGCGAGCTGCGGCGGGCTCTCGACGGACTTCGAAAACGCCAGCCGGACGTCGTGGTCACCCGCGTCGGACTCGACGCGCAGCCGCAGCCCGAAGCGGTCCAGCCCGAGCGGGCGGATCCGGCCGCTGCGTAGGTCGGCCGGCAAGTGCTTGGCCAGCTGCTCGACGACGTCGGAGTGGTCGCTCTCCAGGTGCCGCAGCCACTGGGCCTCGTAGTCGTGGAACGGGTCCGGCGGCGCCGCGCTGAACATGTGCGGGCGCAGCGAGTGCGTGCCTTCGGCGTCGGCGAGCACGAGGGACGCCGGCGTGAGCCGCAGCAGTGTCACGCCGTGGCCGACGTCGAGGAGCCGCTCGTCCGGCCGGGACTCGGCGATCGCCACCGCCCGGGCGCGAGCCGAAACCGGTGAGAGCGGCCGCAGCCAGCCGGTGATCCACAGCAGCCCGCGGATCGGCTCCCGCAGCTCGACCGGCGCCTGGTCGGCGAGCTCGACCATCACGGCCAGCTCGCCGCGCTGGGTCTGCTTGGCCGCGGCGACCATCGGGTGGTCGTCGGGCAGCAGCACGCTGACGCTCCCGCTGTGGTGCACGTGGTGCAGGACCGGGACGACGCGCTCGCCGTCGAGACCGGCGCGTTCGCACGTCGGCATGAGCGACGCCGGCCCGTTGCGGGTGGCGATCGTCTTGGCGCGCTCGGCGGGGTTCGGTGCCGGCGGGCGGCGGATGGATGTCGGTGCCTCGGTCACGGCTCACCTCCTACTTAGGTGAGCCTAACCTGAATCCGATGGTCTGGATAGTCACCCGGTTGCGGTGACGGTCACGTCGGCGCTCCGCTGAACGGAGCATCGGGTAACGCCGATGACCGCTTTCCCGAAAAGGCCGGTGACCAGTGCCGACACGGTGGGGGCCCAGCGTGCAGATCGTCCCGGTTCCCGAACGCGTGCGCGCGTTCGAGTTCGACCCCGCCATGCCGTCCGGCGCCGTGCCGATCTTCGGCGAGTACCTGGACCGGATCGGCCGCAGCGCGGCGAACGGCCGCTTGCTGACCTGGGGCCTTCCGCTGGTCGGGATCGCCCCGTTCCTCACCGGCGCCGGGCTCGCGCTGACGCTGGGCACCATCGCGCTGGCCGGCTCGGTTGTGACGTGGTGGCTCTACCGCGCGCACCTCTGGGTGCCGGAAACGCGGCTGAAGCGGGAGCCGTTCCGGCAGGTGGAGATCGCGCCCGACGGGCTGGTCGCCGCCGGGCGGACGGTCGGCGTCCGCCTGCCGGACGGCCGCTGGCTGCGCGTCCGGCTCGACGAGGCGGACCGGCTGCTGCTGGCCGGGCACCGGCGGGTGTGGCTGCTGGGCCGCGGCCCGAAGGTGTTCGTCGGCCTCTCCGGCGTGGTCCGGGTGCGTCGCGCCCGGATCTTCGACGCGCCGCCGTCGGGTGCGGTCGCCGTGCCGCCCGTGGTGGCGTCCGGCTCGCCGCGGCTCGACCCCGTGCTGGCCGCGCACCGCCGCCGGATGGCCCGCGAACTGCGCGCGACGGCCGCGTTCCTGCTGGTCCTGGCCGGGTTCGCGGTGTGGGTCCGGTACGACTTCCCGGTGACGAAGTGGGCCGCGCTGACCGTCACGGCGGGCGCGCTGCTCGGCGCGCTCGTGACGGCGTTGCGAGCGGTCGCCCACCGCCGTCCGCTCCCGGCGGACCACTGGACGGAGCTGCGCGCGGTCCTGGACGGCCCGGTCCGCATGGGCCGCCACGGCGCGGCGCGGCTGAGCGGCCTGACGATGCTGGCCGACGGAACCGTGGTCGGCTTCCGCCTGCACAAGGCGGACCCGTCGATGGCGGCCAACATCGCGGCGACGGGCCGGCTGTGGATCGCGGGAGTCCCGAGGCCGGGCGCGGCGAAGACGGGCGTGCCCGGCTACCCGGTGCTCGGCACGGTCTGGCTCGGCTGAGCGGGCGTCCGGTCCCGGCGCGGCAGGAACAAAGGCGTCACCAGCACCAGTACCCCGGCGACACCGATCGCGACGCGCGGGCCGGTGAAGCTCGCGAGGACACCCCACAGCGCGGTCAGCGCGGCGATCGACGCCTTGGTGCTGACCGACCACGCCGAGAGCGTGCTCGCGACGCGGTCCGCCGGCAGCTGCTCGAGCCGGTAGGTCGCGAGCACCGGGTTGAACACGCTGCAGGACACGATCAAGCCGAGCTCGACGACCATGACGAAGGCGAGCCCACCGGCGCCCGCCGGGAGGAAGGCCAGCGCGAGCAGCCAGCACGCCCGGACGGCGCCGGACACCAGCAGGATCGGGTGCTTGCCGAACCGCTGGACGAGCCGTGGCGTCAGCCGCGAACCGGCGAGCCCGCCGAGGCACGGCGCCGCGAAGGCGAGCCCGTACTGCCACGGCGTGAACCCGAGCTGGTTCAGCATCAGCACGGCGAGCAGCGGTTCGGTGCCCATGATCAGGCCGTTGAACAGCAGGACGTTGAAGTACAGCGGCCGCAGCCCGGGGTGCGTCAGGATCGTGCGCCACCCCTCGGCGAGGTCCCGCGCACACAGCCGGCTGGTCTGCCGAGGCCGTGGTTCGCCGCCGCCGATCGCCCGGATCCCCAGCGCGGAGAGCAGAAAGCTGACGGCGTTGGCGGCCACCGACGTCACCGGCCCGAAGAGCGCGAAGGCGGCCCCGCCGAGCGGCGGGCCGAGCGCCGTGGCGGTCCAGTTCGTCGACTCGAACCGCCCGTTCGCGACCAGCAGATCTTCGGGCGGCACCAGGCCCTTCAGGAAGGCACCGCTGGCTGAGGTGAAGGTGATGTCCGCCGCGGCGACGACCACCGAGACGACGAGGAGCTGTCCGAAGCTCAGTGACCCGAGGACATAACAGGCGGGCACGCTGATCAATGCGGCGAACCGGACGAGGTCCATGGCCACGAGCACCGGCCGCTTCCGCCGCCGATCGACCCAGGGCCCCATCGGCACGGCCACCAGAGCCCCGACAGCGGGCCCGACGGCAGCGAGCGCGGAGACGGCCGCGGGCCCGACGTGCAGCACGAGGATCGCGAGCATGGGAAAGGCCCCGAAGCCGAGCCAGGTCCCGAACGCGCTCACGGCATAAGCCGTCCACAGCCACCTGAACCGCCGCCCGAGCCGCCTGCGCATCACCGGAGGATCAAAGCGAAGCGAGGCCACGAGGATCAAACAACCGGGCCGTCGGCGCGCCACAACCCCGCGTTGTGCGGCCCGGTCCGGCTCGCCCGGGAAGGCAACTCTCGGGGCAGCGCACCTAGGGCGATCGTCGAGTCGGCCGGCACCGACAAACCCCTTCGACCCCCGCCCGGGCATCGGAGAACCGGCGGACCTGTTCGCCGGTGCGGACCGGGAGCAGGTCCTCGATCAACGCCCATTGATCGTCTGAGAGCAACTGAAACCTTTGTCGGACACGCCCTAGAGTCGTCCGCTGTGGACCTCGTTGCCGTGCGCACCTTCGTCACCGCCGTGGAGACGGGGCGGTTCCAGGACGCCGCGGCCGACCTCTCGATCACCCAGCAAGCCGTGTCGAAGCGCATCGCCGCGTTGGAGAAGTCGCTTGGGGCGCGGTTGTTCACGCGCACCGCGCGCGGAGCCGTGCTCACCCGTGAGGGTGCGGCCTTCCTGCCGCACGCCCGCGAGCTGCTCTCCGCCGAGGCGCGAGCACTTGCGTCGGTCCGCTCCGGTCCGCTCCGGGTCGACGTCATCGGCCGGCGGCTGTGCCCGGCGGCGCTCCTGCGCGGGTTCCACGAGGCTCATCCGGACGTCGCGCTGGAGGTCGTCACGCTGTTCGACACCGCGATCGCCGCGATCCAGGAGGGCTCGGTCGATGCGTCGTTCCGCGCCGTCGTCGAGCTCCCCGGTGACCTCGACGCGCAGTGGGTGTTCGATGAGCCGCTCCAGCTGTTGTGCGGACCCGCGCACCCGCTGGCCGCAGCGGCTTCGGTGACTCTGGCGGAGCTGGCCGGCCACCGGATCTGGATGCCCGGCGTTGTGCCCGGAACCGAGTGGGGCGCCTACTACGCCGAGTTCAGCGCCGCGTTCGGGCTGTCGATCGACGCCGCCGGGCCGAACTTCGGCACCGAGGTCGTGCTCGACACGGTCGCGGAGTCGGCGAAGGTGGCCACCCTGGTCGGGGCCGAAAGCCGAGTTCTCTGGCCGGCGGAGCACGACCTGCGGCGCGTCCCGATCGAGCGTCCGACGCCCGTGTATCCGCATTCGCTGGTTTGGCGCCGAGGCAACGCACACCCCGCGCTGGCGGCCCTGCGCAGACACCTCGGAAAGGGCGAGCGCGCGGCCGACGCGTGGCGGCCCGGCTGGGCGCACTAGCCCAGGGATTTCCGCGTCGCCTGTTCCGTCTCGAGGACACCCTGCCGGATGCCCTCCAGCTGGTCGCTCAGCTCGCGCACCGCGCCGGTGTCCACCGCGACGTCCGTGGTCGCCGCCGTCAGTTCGGCGACCCTCGCCACCAGGCTGTCCAGCCCGAGGGCCCCCGACTGCAGCTGGGCCAGCAGCTTGTCGCGCGCGCCGGACAGCCGTGCGTGGACGTCCGCCTGGGCCTGGACCGCCGCCAGTGCCTGCTCGAGGTCGCCGCGGACCTCCTCGGGAGCCGACGGCAGCGACTTCTCCAGCCGTCGCCGTTCCCGTGTCACAGCCTCGAGGTCGACGCGCGCGAGGGCGTTGCCGGTAGCCGAGGCGCGGCCGGCCAGCCGCCGGAGCGTTGTCAGCGTTTCCTCGACCACCGGCTCCATGTCCGCGACGCGGTCGGCGAGCGGGCCGGGGTCCAGGGACGCGCTGAGCGAGCCGAACCCGTCGGCCGCGCCCTCGGCTCGGCGCAGCCAGTTCGCTTCGGACGAGCCAGGCACGACGTCGAGCACCCGCGCTTCACGCCGTTCCGGCTCCGGCTCACGACCCAGCGAAGCCACCCCCGCGCGAGCCGCGAGCACCGCTACGCCGATACCGACGGCGGCGACCACCGGCAGCTGCACGGCCCACGCCACCCCCGCCGAGGTGGCGGCGAACAGCAGTCCCCACGGTTCGGCGAGCTCACGGGCGAACTTCATCAGAAGTTGGAGATCACGGACGTGAACACCTGGTTGATCGAGTCCGGTTTGGACGAGTCGTACTCCGATCCTTCGGTCGCTTCCGCGATCTGCTTCAGCACGTCCTGGTCGGCGTCCGCGCCGTAGGCGATCGTGAACAGCCGGACGGTCTCCGAGTTGCCCTCCGGGCGCAGCTGCGGCAGCAGGTGCTCGATGTCGACGCCGCCGGAGTCCTCGTTGCGGCCGTCGGTCAGCACGACCACCGCGTTGATCGCCGACGGGTCGACGTGCGCCTTCATGTACTCGTACGCGGCCAGCGACGAGTCGTACAACCCCGTGCCGGACTGCGGGGTCAGCCCGCTCAGCCGCATCGCGAGGGTCTCCTTGCCGCTGGTCCCGAGCGCCTGGACCGGCACCAGCTCCTGGTAGTCCTTGTCGCCGTCGAGGCGGGTCGAGAACTGCCAGAGCCCGACCTGGTCACGCGGCACGAACTGGCCGAGCGCGTCGATCGCGGCCTGCTTGGCCAGGTCGATCTTGCTCTTGCCGGTGCCCTTCGCCTCTTCCCCCATCGAGCCGGAGACGTCGACGACGAGCAGCACGTTCGCCTTCTTGCGCAGGTCCGTCCACGTCGTGAGCAGCTTCGACAGCACCGACGGCCCCGGCGGCCGGAGGAAGGTGATCTTCGCGTCCGCCTGGACGCCGTTGGCCGTCGTCGCCTGCGGGCCGGGCTTGCCGTCGAAGGTGCGGAAGCCGAGGTTGAGGAACTTCGGCTGCGCGTCCGGCCCGCGCAGGTAGTTCAGGAAGTCGGCGGCGATCTGCTTGCGGGTCGGGTCGGCCCAGTTCAGCGTGACGAACGGGTGGTCGGAGTTGAGCGTGCCGTCCGCCGGGTAGATCGCGACGAGCGGCACCTTCGGCGGCGCGTGCTGGCCGACCTTCGCGGGGTCGTTTGTCGGGTTGCCCTGGTTGTAGCCGATCAGCGAGCTCTCCTCGACGGTCACCGCCGAGATGTAGGACAGCGCCGCGCCGCGGTCGTCGGCCTTCTGCAGGTTCGTCAGGAACGTCAGCGTGTTGTCGCCGTAGTGCACGATCGCCTGCTCGATGTTCGTGACGAACTGCTTGGCCTCGGGCTTCTCGAGCGCGGCCGCGGTGAGGTCGGACGACGTGCCGGTGGCCGCGTAGTACGCGCCGATGGTGGCGTTCAGCCCGGCGGTCGAGATGTTCGGGTTCGTCTTGCCCAGCCGGAACTTCCCCCACTCCGGGTGGCCGTACTTGGCCCAGCCCGCCGGATCGGTCGCGAGCGTGGCGAGGTCCTTCCAGCCGATCGGCTTCGCCGGCCAGCCGAGCGCCTCGGCCATCGGCTTCGGCATGGCGACGGTCAGCGGCGAGTTCGCGATCGACTGCGGATCGCCGTCGGGCACGATCGTCCCGGTGTCGCCCTTCGCGTTGACACGCAGCAGGTTGACCCAGCCGCTCGCGGCCGGCGTCCAGACGTCGGGGCGCGGCCCGTCGGTGGCCTCGTTCCAGCCGTTGGCGAGCGCCTGCATGGCGATGCCCGACGACTTCGACTTCACGACGACGTCGACGCAGTGCCCGGCGACCGTCCGGCCGGAGTAGGCCTTCGCGACCTCCTGGACGATGCCGACCTTCTCGGGCGACGATGCGACGTTCAGCGCGATCGCGTCCGAGCCGGTGCACTTCGGCGCGTCGGCTTCGTCCGAGCCGCTGGTCCAGGCCCGGATCCCGATGATCAGTCCCGCCGCCACGACGATGGCGGCCAGGAAGGGGAGAATCTTTCTCTTTCGGCGGGCAGGCTGGGAATTGATCATCGAACCCCCACTTCACGTCGGATGACCATTATCCGGCGGGAGCGGGGTGGCCGGGGGTGTGTTGCCGAACCGTTGCGCGGAAAACCGCCAGCAGCGGGCGGGGTGACGGCCTTTTTGCCGCCACCCCTTTTTGTTTCGCATTCACAACTATGCGTTCGTCGAAACCCTCGATCGCCCGCCGCGGCGGTGCTGCAGAACCGCCGTCGCCGTGGAAGCGGCGGCGAGCAATGCGGAAACGGCGGCCGCCGCGGAAAGCCGGCGTCGCCGGACGGCGCTGCGGCGGTGCGTCCTTTCTTCGGCGCCGCGCAGCCGCACCGAAGCCTGGAGGAACCCGCGTTCCCGCGCGTTCGGCCGCGCGTCGGCCCGCTGCCCCCACGTCAGCGCTTCGTCGAGCCGCGCGCCCCGGTAAAGCGTGGCCGGTTCGCCGCCCGCGGTTTCCCGCAGCGCGGTCGCCTCGGTGAGCCGTCGGTGGACGCGCAGCGCGCCGCGGTCCGCCGTCAGCCAGCCGCGCAGCCGGGGCCAGCCGTCGATCAGCGCGTCGTGCGCCAGCTCCAGCCCCGCGCGGTCGGCCGTGACCAGCCGGGCCCGCACGAACCGCTCCACGAGCGTCGAGTCCAGCTCGGCGTGCGGGACGCGCCGCCGCGTGTCCGCGGTGCCTTCACCGAAGGTGACCAGGCGCAGGAACAGGTCCCTGGCCACGGACTTCTCCGGCGGCGAGAGCCGGCCGTAGACCGCTTCGGCCGCGCTGACCAGCGCGGCTTTGATGCCGCCGGCGGCGTCGTAACCGGCGAGCGTCAGCGTGACTCCCGGAGTCTCCCGCCAGGTCCGGCGCAGGGCCTCCGTCGCGAACGGCAACGCTCCCGGCTGCCGCGCGACCTCGGCCATCAGCGTCGCGACCAGCGCGTTCTCCAGTCCGCGGCCGGCGTCCGCCGCGGGCCGCGTGAGCGCGGCGCGCACCTGAGCGGGAGCCAACGGACCCAGCGGCACCAGCGCGTCGCGCACGGCGGGGCCGAGAACGGGATGCCGGAGGCAGGAGTCCACGAAGTCGTCACGCACGCCGAGGACGACCCGCGCCGGGGCCTGCGCCGCGTGCATCAGCGCGGCGAAGAACCACGCCCGTTCCCGCTCGTCGGCGGCGAAGACCTCCTCGAACTGGTCGACGACCAGCAGGAGCTCGGCCTCCGGCGGCAGGGCCTGCCGGATCCGCAGGTGCAGGTTCACCGGGTCGGCCGCGAGCTCCGCGCGCAGCCGGACCGCCGACGTCCCGGTGAGCGGCGCGAGCCGGGCCGCGCACTCTTCCCCTGGCCGTTTTCCCGGCCGCAGGAAGACGCCGTGGCCCGGAATCGCCCGCAGCACCGACGTCACACCACAGCCGGACGGCCCCGAGACGACCAGGAGCCGTTCGGCCGCCAGCCGTCGCCGCAGCAGGTCCAGGACGTCCTCCCGGCCGAAGAACCGCGCGGCGTCCCCGGCGCCGAACGCGGCCGCGCCCAGGTACGGCGGATCCCCGGCGCCGGGCGCCGGACGTCTTCGCCGCGCCAGTTCCGCCGCGACTTCGTGCCACCGCTCGTCCCACTCGGTGACCGGCCCGTCACAGGCGCGGACATAAGCCAAAACGACCGCGCGCGTCGGCAGTTTCCGCCCGCCCGCGGCGTCGGACAATGTCCCCGCCGAGTAATGCGCCCGTTTCCCCAGTTCGCGATATGGCGGGCTGCCCGCCTTATCGCGCAATCGCCGTAAATCACCGGCGAACTGTGACAAAACCTCGTCGTCCGTATCGATCGGCCGTTCCCCACGCGGCATTACGCCACCCCCCTTGGCGTATTCCATTGTTCGCGGGTTGTCGTTCGCTGTCCACCGGACCGGACAGAACAACCCCAACGCACTAGACCGGGAAGTGGTCAGAGCACCACAACACTGGAGGGGAACGATGAACAGCAACACGATGAAGCGGGCCGGCGCGGTGGTCGCCGTGGTCGGGGCGCTCGGGCTGGCGGGGGCCGCCACGGCCGCGGCCGCCGAGGCACCGAAGAACCCGACCGTGCACTCGGCGCTGCCGGGCTCGGGCGTGCTGACCAACCACGTCTCGAGCTGGGTGACCACCCACCTCGACAGCGACGACTGGACCGCCAACGTGCGGGTCGACTACGGCCGCAGCGGCGCGTGGACGCACTGCTCGGACGGCGCCGACGTCTACGGCCCAGCACAGGGTCCGGGCTACTGGATCTTCGGCGGCAACTGCTACGGCCACGGCGTCGTCACCAACTACGGCTGGTACGACGCCTGATCCGGCGATCGGGCCCCTCCTCGCGACCGCGGGGAGGGGCCCCGCCGTCAGCTCTTGGGCCCGCGGCGCGACCACGTCCACGCGTAACCGGGGTCCTCGGACGCGTCGGCGGCCTCACCGAGCTCCAGCGGCGCGAAGGTGTCGACCATGACCGCGGTCTCGTCGAAGAACTCGGCGCCGATCGACGCCTCCGCCGCGCCTGGCTGCGGGCCGTGCGTGAAGCCGGACGGGTGCAGCGAAAGCGAGCCGACGCCGATCCCCGAGCCCTTCCGGGCCTCGTAGTTGCCGCGCACGTAGAACATCAGCTCGTCGGAGTCGACGTTCGCGTGGTTGTACGGCACCGGGATCGAGTCCTCGTGGTAGTCGACCTTCCGCGGGCAGAAGGAGCAGACCACGAAGTTCGGGCCCTCGAACGTCTGGTGCACCGGCGGCGGCTGGTGCACGCGCCCGGTGATCGGCTCGAAGTCGTCGATGTTGAACACCCAGGGGTAGAGGCAGCCGTCCCAGCCGACGACGTCGAACGGGTGCGTCGCGTACGTGTAGCGCGTCAGGCCGGCGCGGTGGCGCACGAGCACCTCGACGTCCTCGCCGTCTTCCAGCAGCGGCTCGGACGGGCCCCGGACGTCGCGCTCGCAGTACGGCGAGTGCTCCAGGAACTGGCCCTTCGCGGACAGGTACCGCTTCGGCGGCCCGATGTGCCCGCGCGCTTCGAGCGTGAAGAGGCTGACCTCGCCGTGGGGCAGGACGCGGTAGGTGCACGACGTCGGGATCACCAGGTAGTCGCCGTCGCCGACCTCGAGGCTGCCGTAGATCGTCTCGACCGTCGCGGAGCCGCCGTGGACGTAGAAGAGCTCGTCGCCGGCCGCGTTGCGGTAGAGCGGGCTGGGCGCGGTCGCCGTGACGAACCCGATGGTGACGTCGTTGTTGCCGAACAGCCGCCGCCGGTCGGTCACGGCGTCGGTGTCGGTGTCGAACTTGAGGTCCTGCGTCTTGAACGCGCGCGGCTTGAGCGGGTGGTTCGGCGTGAGCGAGCCGCGGTCCTCCTCGACGGCGACGGCGTCGACGATCGCCGTCGGCAGGCCGCGGTGGTAGAGCAGCGCGGAGTCGGCGGAGAAGCCCTCGACGCCCATCAGCTCCTCGGCGTAGAGGCCGCCGTCCGGCTTCCGGAACGCGGTGTGCCGCTTGTGCGGGATCTCGCCTACCCGCCGGTAGTAAGGCATCGACAACCCCTTCTGACGCGTCCGCTGTGCGAACGATTTTGTCCTCATGTCGTACGCTACTAGCGTGTCATTCGTGTCAAGCGCTGTGGAACTCACGCCCCCCGGCCCCCGTGGGATTCCTCCCCTGTTCGCGAGGCTCGTCGACGACTCGGCGCTGTTCCCTCCGGGCGATGCGGCCATGCCCGAAGCCCTGCGCGCGCACTTCGCGAGCCGGGAGTCCGAACACGCGGGTGTACTGGGGGTTTTTCTCTGTCAGGCCTCGCGGCTGCCCGAGCTGATCACCGAGCTGATCAAGATCAAGCCGAAGCAGCCGCTGCCGCTGTCGCTGATCATCGACACCGGTCTCGGCGGCGTGCCGAAGGCGATCTCGATCGTCGAGTCGCGCAGTGAGCTGCTCGCGCTGCGGATGGTCGAGATGCCCGCGCCGTCGGACGTCGACGAGGTCTGGCTGGAGCGGGTCTCGGAGTTCGTCCCCGAGGACGTCATCCGCGTCGTCGAGCCGCGCCGCGGCGTCGGCTGGCTGGACGGCGTCCGCAAGGTGATCGAGCACGGCAGCTGGCCGAAGATCCGCTGCGGCGGCCAGGCCGGGGAGAACTTCCCCAGCGTCGACGAGGTCGCGGACTTCCTCGCCGTGGTCAGCGGGTCCAGCGGTGCGTCGTTCAAGGCGACGAACAGCCTGCATCGCGCGGTGCGGCACGCGGACCCGGGAACCGGGTTCGTGCACCACGGCTTCCTCAACCTGCTGGTGGCCTCCGGGCGCAGCCTCTCCGGCGGCGACGTCCGGGGCGCGCTGGAGTCGACCGACGCCGAAGCGCTGGCCGACGAGGCTCGCGGGTTGTCCGAGCAGGCCGCGAAGGCCGTCCGGGCACTCTTCGCGTCCTACGCGGCCGCGTCGTTCGAGCAGCCGGTCGCCGACATGGGCGAACTCGGCTTGCTGTGACCGGCCGGGAGGGGTCGCTGACGCTCGACCGGGGCTTGGCGCTGCTGCAGGCGGTCGCCGACGCCGGCGGGGACGCGGCGACCATCTCCGAGCTGGCCGTGGCCATCGGGGCCAGCCGCGCCGCCGTCTACCGGCTGCTCGTGCCGCTGTCGGAGCGCGGGCTGGTCTGGCGCGACGGCACCAAGGTGCGGCTCGGCGTCGGCCTGCTCCGGCTGGCCGGGCAGGTGCTGCCGCAGCTGCGGGACGCGGCCGGCCCGGTGTTGCGCGAGCTGGCCGAGAAGGTCGGCGCGACGGCGCACCTGTCGGTCGCGCAGGGGGAGCAAGCGCTTGCGGTGGCCGTCGTCGAGCCCTCCTGGACGAGCTTCCACGTCGCCTACCGCGTCGGCAGCCGGCACGCGCTGAGCGCCGGTGCGGCCGGCAAGGCGATGACCCTGCGGCCCGGCGGTGACGGCTGGGTGACCTCGGCCGGCGAGCTCGAAGCGGGCGCGTCCGGCGTCGCGGCGCCCGTGCGCGGGGTGCCGGGGCTGAAGGCCAGCGTGGGAGTCGTCTCGATGGAGCCGCTCAAGGCGGCCGAGGTGGGCCCGCAGGTGCTCGCGGCCGCCGTCCGGCTGGCGGACATCCTGCGCGCTTAGCGGCGCGAGACCGCCAGCAGCGGCCGGACCATGGTCAGCAGCAGGGCGACGTCGATGGTGAACAGCAGGCGCTCGAACAGGCCCAGCGTGACGTCCTGCTGCGTGGGCCCGACGACGAGCGTGATGACGAACCCGCCGAGCACCACGGCGATGCTGGCGAAGCTCGCTGTCGCGAGCCGCCGGATCGTCGTCCGCCGCGGCTCCCAGGGGCAGCGCTCACGGCCGCGCTTGGTCAGCACGAACGCGGCGGCGGGCAGCGCGACGAACGCCGTGAGCGCGGCGATGTTGTGCACCTGCCCGGACAGCGTGCGCGCCTGCCCGTCCGGGTCGACGGGCACGAGCCCGCACACGAGCAGCCCGGCCGACCAGACGCCGAGCAGCACGCAGACGGCGGTGGTGCCCGGCCGGTGCGCCTTGGCGATGCCGGCGAGCAGGGCGACCGAGCCGAGGGAGAGCGCCAGGCACATCACGCTGAACAGCGGCGCGGCCGAGCCGTGCCCGAGCCGGCCGTAGACGTACTCCGACAGCGTCTGCCAGACCGGGCTGACCTGGCCCGACAGCCGCAGGTGCAGGTCGATCGAGATGGCCACGGCGAGGCCGATCCCGCCGAGCGCCAGCCGGCCGTGCACCGGCGAGACTGCGGCGGACCGGGGCTTCGCTGCGGTCACCTGCGTTCTCCTGGCCTGTCGGGGACACGGCTGAGGGCAAGGTGGTGTTCACCTTGCCCTCACCCTTTTGTTCCCGAAAGGTTACCGCGTGACCCTGTGAAGGAGCTGTACGCCTCCGTGCTCAGAATGCGAGCTGCAGCAGCGCGAAGGCCGCGAACCCGGCAAACAGGAACCCGGCGCAGCGCTGGATCAGCTTCGGCCGGATCCGGTTGCGGATCTTCGCGCCGATGAAGACGGCCAGGCCGGCGACCACGACGAGCGCGGCGAAGGCGCCGACGCCGACCGCGACGGGGTTGCCGATCCGGGCGGCGAGACTGGCCGTCGCGAGCTGGGATGCGTCACCCCACTCGGCGGCGAAGAGCACCCCGAAGGACGTCATCGCGGAGCGCATGAAGGACAGCGGCGTGGGGCCGACGCGCGAAGCGTCGTCGCCGGCTTCGTCCCCTTCGCGGAATCCCTCGCGAAGGAGCATGAAAGAGCCGAGACCGAACATCGCGGCGACGACCAGGGAAAGGACGAGGTCCGGCAACAGCGTCAGCACACTGCCGAACGCGACGGCGATGACACATTGCACGGCGAACGCCGCGCACACTCCGGCGAAAACCGGCCAGCCGCGGAAACGGGTGGTCAGCACCAGGGTGGCAACCAGCGTCTTGTCCGGCAGCTCCACGGCGAGGACCAGGCCGAACGCGCTGATCAACGCCACCATCGCGGCAGTCATGAGTAATTTCGCCCCTTTCACTGCAACGATAAAGGGGCGATTCGGAACGCCGCAAGCTGATGGCTTCCGCGAATTCGGCCGATCGGCGGTCATGAATTTGTCATCCAGCCGGGGCGCACAATTTTCTTCGGTGCGCCGAATTTTGGTTTGTGCCCTGCGGTAGGTTGACGGGCATGGGGTCAGAGGCGCGTGTCGCGCAGGTCAACGAGGTCATCCGCCGGCTGGAGGAGCACTACGTGTTCCCCGACGTCGCGGCGAAGCTGTCGGAGGTGCTTCGTCAGCGTCTCGGCGACGGCGCGTACGCCGGTCTGGGTGACGCCGAATTCGCGACGCTCGTCACAGCCGACCTGCAGTCGGTGAACGGCGACCAGCACCTGCGGCTGCGCCACCACCTCGAGCCGGTGGCCGAAGACGGCGACGAGGCGATGAACTCCGAGGGGTTCCGGATCGAAGCCGAGCTCGAGGGCTTCGGCATCGCGGAGGTGCGGCGGCTGCCGGGCAACGTCGGCTACCTCGACACGACGCTGCTCTACCCGCCCGAGCTGGCCGGGCCCGCGATCGCGGCGGCGATGACCCTGCTCGCGCCCACCGACGCGCTGCTGCTCGACGTGCGCCGCAACCGCGGCGGCACCCCCGGGACGAGCGCGTTGCTCCAGACCTACCTCGTTGACGAGCAGGTCCACTACCTCGACATCTACGAGCGCGAGGGCCACCGGACAACGCAGATGTGGACGTTGCCGTACGTCCCGGGCCTGCGGTTCGGCGGCACGAAGCCGGTCTGGGTGCTGACCGGCCCGAAGACGTTCTCCGGCGGCGAGGACCTCGCGTTCTCCCTGCAGCAGCAGGGCCGCGCGAAGACGGTGGGGGAGGCCACGCGCGGCGGCGCCCACCCGCGTGAGCAGTACAAAGTGGACACCTACCTCGACGTGACCGTGTCGATCGCGCGGTCGCTCCACCCGGAGACGGGGGAGAACTGGGAAGGCGTCGGCGTCCGCCCGGACCTCCCGGTGGCCGCGGACCAGGCGTTCGACACGGCGTACGAGCTGGCGCTCGCGCACGTGCTCGAGCTGGGTGACGAGGGCCCGCGCCGGGCGGTCGCCGACGAGGCGCGGCTCGCACTCACCCGTTCGTAGCTCACCCAGGACGTTGGTCCTGGGCGGAACGGGACCACTTGAACTGGTCGGGTCCCGGCCGCCGGAGCACGCTGGACCACGTGGAGGTCCTTGAGCTAGCGCGGTGGCAGTTCGGCATCACCACCGTCTACCACTTCCTGATGGTCCCGCTGACCATCGGGCTGTCGATCCTGGTCGCGGCGATGCAGACCCGCTGGGTCCGCACCGGCGATCCGCGGCACCTGAAGATGACCAAGTTCTGGGGCAAGCTGCTGCTGGTCAACTTCGCCATGGGCGTGGTGACCGGCATCGTGCAGGAGTTCCAGTTCGGGATGAACTGGAGCGCGTACTCGCGCTTCGTCGGCGACGTCTTCGGCGCGCCGCTCGCGATGGAAGGGCTCGTCGCGTTCTTCGTCGAGTCGACGTTCCTCGGCCTGTGGATCTTCGGCTGGGACCGCCTGCCGAAGAAGGTGCACCTGGCGTGCGCGTGGGCGTTTTCGCTGGCCACGATGGCCTCGGCGTACTTCATCCTGGCCGCGAACTCGTGGATGCAGCACCCGGTCGGCGTCACGTTCGAGAACGGCAAGCCGACGATGAACTCGATCTGGGCGGTGCTGACGAACAACACGGCCCTGGCCGCGATCCCGCACACCCTGGCCGGCGCGTTCTCGGTGGCGGCGGCGTTCCTGGTCGGCATCGCCGGCTGGCACCTGTGGCGGCGTCGGACCAACCAGGACGTCTGGCGGTCGTCGCTGCGCCTCGGCGGCTGGGTCGGCATCGCGGCGTTCGCGGTGCTGGCGATCACCGGCGACACGCAGGGCAAGCTGATGTTCGAGCAGCAGCCGATGAAGATGGCGTCGGCGGAAGCCCTGTGCCACACGGAACAGCCGGCGAGCTTCTCGATCATCGCGATCGGCGACGTCGCGGGGTCGAACTGCGAGGACGTCAAGACGTTCAACGTCCCGGCGCTGCTGTCCTTCCTGGCGCACAACGACTTCAAGACCGAGGTCAAGGGCGTCGAGGACTTGATCACGGAGTACCAGGCGAAGTACGGCACGAACTACCCGAATGACCCTTCGCTGGGCTCGCTCGCGGGAAAGCCGATCGATTACGTGCCCAACCTCCCGGTGACGTACTGGGGCTTCCGCATGATGATCGGCTTCGGCGCGATCTCGGCGGGCATCGGCCTCCTGGCGCTCTGGCTGACGCGCCGAGACCGGATTCCGACGGGCCGCTGGTTCCCGCTGCTGGTGCTGCTCGGCGTGGCGACCCCGTTCCTGGGCAACAGCGCGGGCTGGATCTTCACGGAGATGGGCCGTCAGCCGTTCGTGGTGGTCCCCAACCCGAGCGGTGTGGACGGGGTCTGGATGTTCACGGCCCAGGCGGTGTCCCGGCTGACGACCGGCGAGGTCTGGACGTCCCTGATCGCCCTGACCACGGTGTACGCGGCACTGGGAGTGGTGGAGCTGTACCTGATGCGCAAGTACATCCGCGGCGGCGTCGAAGCGGTGATGCCCCCGGAGAAAAAGGACTCCGACCAGGCCGACGGCGACACACTCGCCTTCGCGTACTGAGGTGTTCACGATGAGTATTGGATTGGTCACTCTCGTGGGTTACCCACAGCAAATCTGTGGACAACTCGCCCGGATGTGGATAACTCACGGCCACCCTGCGAAAGGCGGGTCCCGATGACCCTCGCCACCGTCTGGTTCATCGTCATCGCCTTCTTCTGGCTGGGCTACCTCTTCCTCGAAGGCTTCGACTTCGGCGTCGGCATGCTGCTGCCGATCCTCGGGCGCGACAACACCGAACGCCGCGTCATGGTCAACACCATCGGGCCCGTCTGGGACGGCAACGAGGTCTGGCTCATCGTCGCCGGCGGTGCCATGTTCGCGGCCTTCCCCGCCTGGTACGCGAGCCTCTTTTCGGCCGCCTACCTGCCGCTCCTCGTCCTGCTGCTCGCCCTCATCGGCCGCGGGGTCGCCTTCGAATACCGCGGCAAGGTCGACTCCGACCGCTGGCGCCGCACCTGGGACCGCGTGATCATGGCCGGCTCGTGGATCCCGCCGCTCGCCGTCGGGCTCATCCTCGCGACCACCGTCCTCGGCCTGCCGCTCGACGCCGAAGGCAACCGCGTCGGCTCCGCGTTCGCCGCCTTCCGGTGGGACACCCTGCTCGGCGCCGTCGCGGTCACCGCCTTCTCGCTCACCCACGGCGCCGCGTTCCTCGCTCTCAAAACCAGCGGTGAACTGCGGGAACGCGCCCGCGGCCTGGCGCTCAAGCTGCTCCCGGCGGCGATGGTGCCGATCGTCGCGTTCCTGTCGGTTGTCCAGTGGCGTGCGGGCAATCTGTGGACACTGCTCGCGTTTGGGATCAGTGCTCTCGCTGCGGTCGTCGCCTGGCTGCGGCTGCGCGCCGACCGTGACGGGCAGGCCTTCGCCGCGCTCGGCGTTGTCATCGCCGGGGCCGCGGTGCTGATGTTCGGCGCGCTCTTCCCGAACGTCCTGCCCTCGACGCTCGACGCCGCCAACACGCTCACCATCGAAGGCGCCGCGTCGAGCCCGTACACGCTGACCGTCATGACCTGGGTCGCCGTCTTCGGCGCGCCGGCCGTGCTGGTCTACCAGGGCTGGACGTACTGGGTGTTCCGCAAGCGCATCGGCACCCAGCACATCCCGGCGGTCCACGCGCCATGACCGAACTTCCCGGCCGCGCTCCTCTTCCCGCCTCGGAGTCCACAACGGACTCGGTGCGGCCGGGAAAGGGCCCGCTCGGCGCACTGCCGGCCCTCGTGCCGGCCGTGCGCCGAGCGCTGGCCCTGGTGGGATTCCTCGCCTTCCTCAACGCCGCCGCGCTGGTGGCCCAGGCGTTCCTGCTCGCCGACGTCCTCGCGGCGATCGTCGGAGCAGGCTCCGGGGGACGCACCGCCCAGCTGGCCGCGCTGCTCGCGCTCGTCGCGACGCGCGCGCTGACCGGCTGGGCGGTGCGCACGGTCTCCGCCCGCGCGGCCGCGACGGCGCAACGTGAACTGCGCGCGAAAGCCGTCGACCACGCGCTGCGCCTCGGCCCCGAGTGGATCGCCCGGCGCGGCCACGGCGAGCTGACCGCGCTCACCACCCGCGGCCTCGACGCGCTCGACGCCTACTTCCGCGAATACCTCCCCGCCCTGGTGACGGCGGCCGTCGTGCCGCTCGGCGCCGGCGCGGCGATCCTGTTCGCCGACTGGCCGTCCGGGGTGATCGTCGCACTGACGGTGCCGCTGCTCCCGATGTTCGCGATCCTCGTCGGCAAGTACACGGCCGGGCGCGTCGCGGGCGCGACCGACGCGACCCACCGTATGTCCGGCCGGCTGCTGGAACTCGTCCGGGTGCTCCCGGTGCTGACCGCTTTCCGTCGCGCGGCTGCGCAGGCCGAAACCGTCCGCGGGCTGTCCGAACGCCACCGCCGCGCGACGCTCAAGACGTTGAAGGTCGCGTTCTCCTCGGCGTTCGTGCTCGAACTGATCGCGACGCTGTCGGTCGCGCTCGTCGCCGTGGTGATCGGCGTCCGGCTCGTCGGCGGCGACCTGCCGCTGGCCATCGGGCTGGGCGTGCTGATCCTCGCGCCGGAGTGCTACCAGCCGCTGCGCGCGGTGGGCGCCGCGTTCCACGCCAGCGAGGACGGCGTCGAAGCGGTCCGGCGCGTCGCCGATCTGCTGGCCGTGCCGGCTCCCGCGTCCGGCACCGCGGTTCCTTCGCGCGGCGAGCTGCGAGTGTCGTCCCTGCGTGTCGCCCGACGCGGCGGTTTCGCGCCGGACGGCGAGACGTTCGCGGTCCGTCCCGGCGAGACGGTCTGGCTCCGCGCGCCGAGCGGCGGCGGCAAGTCGACCACGCTCTCGGCCCTGCTCGGTTTTGTCCCGGCGCACGACGGTGCCATCACGGTCGGCTCGACCGACCTCGCCGACGCCGACCTCGCGCGCTGGCGCGAACAGGTCGCGTGGGTGCCGCAGTCGCCGGTGTTCACCGGCGGCACGGCCCGTGAAGAAGCCGGGTCGGACGCGGTGCTCGCCGAGCTCGGCCTGGCCGGGCTCGCGGACCGGCCGGTGGCGAAGCTTTCGCTGGGACAACGTCAGCGCGTCGCCGTCGCTCGCGCGTTGCAGCGGGTGCGCGAGGGCGCCTGGCTGCTGCTGCTCGACGAGCCCACCGCACACCTCGACGAAGCGAGCGCGCGCCTGGTGCTCGACGCGGTGCAGCGCGCCGTCGACAACGGCGCCGCGGCGGTCATCGCAGCGCACGAACGCACGGCTGCGGTCGATATGTCGACTTCCGACGCGGTCGCCGCTGAGGTGTCCACAGAGGACGCTCCGAGTGCGCCGCTGAGGTGGCGCGCGCTCCTCGACGGACGGCTTTTCGGTGGCGCCGTGCTGGGTGCGGTGGCGTTGCTGGCCGGGGTGGCGCTGACCGCGACGTCGGGCTGGCTCATCGCCAAGGCGTCGCAGCAGCCGCCGATCCTGACCCTGACGGTCGCCGTGGTCGGTGTGCGCGCGTTCGGGCTCGGCCGCGCCGGGCTCAGGTACGTCGAACGGCTGGTCACGCACGACGCCGCGTTCCGCATCGCCGGCCGGCTGCGGGTGCGGTTGTGGAATTCGCTGGTGCGGCTCGGGCCAGCGCGGAGCCTGCGCGCGGGGGAGGGGCAGCGCCGGCTGGTCGCCGACGTCGACACCGTGCGCGACCTGCTGCCGCGCGTGGTGTCGCCGCCGCTGGTGGTCGCGCTGGTCGCGGCCGGGGCGATCGCCGTCCAGACGTGGGTGCTGCCCGCGGCGGGGCTGACCCTCGCGGCGGCGGTGGCGCTGGGGTTGTGCGCGCCGTGGGTCGCTTTGCGCGCCGAACGCCGGGCGACGTCGGTGCTGGCGGTCGGCCGTCGCGAAGTGGCGTCGAGGGTTTTGGTGCTGTTCGAGGCGGCGGCCGAGCTGCTCGCCTTCGGCACGGCTAGGGAGCACCGCCGCGCGTTGGCGGACGCCGACACCCGGCTGGTGACGCAGGCGCGTCGGCAGGCTTTCGGCGTGGGCGCGGCGGAAGCGCTGGTGACGCTGGTCTGCGGCGCGGCGACGGTCGTGAGCACGGCGTTGGCTGCCCAAGCGGTCTCGAGCGGACGGCTCGACCCTGTCCTGGCGCCCGTGCTGGCGTTGGTGCCGCTGGCGGTGGCGGAGGTGCTGGCGCTGCTCCCGCCGGTAGCGCAGCACTGGGACACCCTGCGACGCGCTCGTCAGCGGCTGGCCGACACACCGGCGTCCGGTGCGGTTGAGGCCGAGCACGGCGCCGGGGTGGTGCTGCGGGGAGCGGATCTCGGCTGGCCGGACGGTCCCGTGGTGCTGCGCGAGGTTGATCTCGACCTGGCGCCGGGCACGTATGCCGCGGTGGTGGGCCCGAGCGGCGCGGGCAAGTCGACGCTCGTCGCCGCGCTTCTGGGGTTTCTGACACCTCGGCGTGGCGCGGTTGTCGTGCCGGAGGGGGTGGCGTGGGCGCCGCAGGAGCCGATGCTCGCCGCCACGACGGTCGCCGAGAACCTCCGGCTCGCGCGCCCGAACGCATCCGAAGCCGAGCTGCGGCAGGCGTTGCGCCAGGCCGCACTCGACAACCTCGACCCGGCGACGCTGCTGGGCAGCGGCGGCAGCGGCCTGTCCGGCGGGCAGGCCCAGCGGGTCGCGCTGGCGCGGGCGTTGCTCGGGGCGCCGTCGGCGGGGCTCGTGCTGCTCGACGAGCCCACCGCACACCTCGACGAGCCGACGGCGCGGGTGGTGCGCGCGCAGCTGCGGGAGGCGCTGGCGGGCCGGACGGTCGTGCACGTGACGCACCGAGCCGACGAAGCGGACAACGCGGACGTGGTGCTCGAGGTCCGCGACGGCCGGGTGGTGGCGCGGGTGCCGGTGCCGTGATCGATTCCCGCCGTGTGCTTGCCGGGCCGCCCGCCCGCCGCGCGATAATGACGGAACTCATGGATCCGACGCTTGCCGCGCGGGCGCTGTCCGCCGCCACCGAGATCACGAGCACCGCCCTGTCCGGCGACGACCCGGGCGCGGTGCTGGACACGGTCGTAGCCAGGGCAGCCGAGCTCGCGGACGCGGACCTGGGCTTGGCAATGGTGAGCGCCGACGACGGCCGGGTGGTGGTCGAGGCCGCGTATTACGCCACGCCGCATCCATCCGCGGAGACCCGGCCAGGCGAGGCCCCGGCAGCGCAGCCGGGCATCGAACCGGCCGCACTGAGCGGCGAGCCGGGCGCGAGCGAATCCGCGGCGGGCATCGCGGCAACCGGCGACGCGGGCGCGACCGCAGCCACCAAGTCGCGCGCGACGGCTGAGTCAGCGGCGGGCAGCCCGACGCGTGGCGAGGCGAGTGCCGCCGCGACCGCGAGCTCGGTCACCAAGCCGGGCGCAAGCGCCGAATCCGCGGCGGGCAGCGCGGCAACCGGGGACGCGAGTGCGGCCGCGACCGCTA
>NZ_JBVJOW010000002.1:1060897-1089867 GCF_055582965.1 Amycolatopsis sp. NPDC104863 | reverse complement strand
CCGCCGCGACCGCGAGCTCGGTCACCAAGCCGGGCGCAAGCGCCGAATCCGCGGCGGGCAGCGCGGCAACCGGGGACGCGAGTGCGGCCGCGACCGCGAGCTCGGTCACCAAGCCGGGCGCAAGCGCCGAATCCGCGGCGGGCAGCGCGGCAACCGGGGACGCGAGTGCGGCCGCGACCGCTAGCTCGGCCGTCAAGCCGGGCGCGAGCACTGGGTCAGCCGCAGGCAGTGCGGCCGCCGAGCTGGGCGCCAACCCAGGATCGACCACGGCCAGCCCAGCACCCGGCCACGCGAGTTCACCTCCCGGGCCGCAGCCCGCCCAGCCGGGCGTGGCAGCCGGGGAGTCTCTCCGTGGCCTCTCCCTCCCCGCCGACTCCGCCGCCGGCCGGGTTGCTCGGGGTGGGGAACCCGTGGCCAGTGCCGACTTCACCGTCGACCCCCGGACCGCGCCCTTCGTCCCCGTCGAACTCCACGGCTACGGCCCCTTCGCCGCCGCGCCCTTCGGTTCGGGGGGTCGGGTTCTCGGGGCGCTGACCGTCTACCGGAAGCAGGGCCGTGAGCCCTTCTCCGCCGGGACCGTCGAGATGCTTGTCGCCTTTGCCGCTCAAGCCGGGGTTGTCCTGGCCCTCGCCGAAGGCGCCAATGCTCGTCACCGCGTCGCTCTGTACGAAGAGCGTGAACGCATTGCCCGCGAGCTCCACGACGTCATCGTGCAGCGGCTCTACGGCGCCGGGATGCAGCTGGACCGGGTTCGGCGCAACATGCGCAAGCGGTTCGCCCAGGCCGATGGCGCGCGGCTGTCCGACGCGATCGACCAGCTGGACCAGACCATCGAGGAGATCCGGGGCACCGTGCGCGCGCTGCGGTCGCCGGAGCCTCGCCACGACACCGGCACGCCCGCCGACCTCGCCGAGTCGGCGCGCGGCGAGGTCCGGATCGCCGGTGAGCTTCTCGGTTACCCACCGACCTTGGAACTGTCCGGCGAATTCGCCGACGTCCCCGCGGAACGGGCCGACCACATCCGGGCCGCTCTGCGCGAAGCACTGTCCAATGTGGTCAGACACTCCGGGGCCAGCGAAACCCGCGTGACACTGACCAGGGACTCCGGCGGCGTGAAACTCCGTGTCCGCGACAACGGTTCCGGTGTCCCCCAAGGCGTCGCCACCCGTGGCCTGCGTCATCTCGCCGAACGCGCGGACGCCGCGGGCGGGAAGTTCTTCCTGAACTCCTCGCCCAGTCTCGGCACGCTCGTCGCGTTCGACCTGCCTCTCGACTGACTCGGCCTCACCCTTCTCGGGTCATCCAAGCCTCCCTTCCTCGCCCTCGGGAAGGATCTTACCGAATTGTCGAACATATATTCGACTCACGTTCGAGTGAATCTAGCCTCGGTTTACCGGCGATCGAGATGGCGGTCCGTGACGACGGCTGAAAAGGACGCAGCGAACGGCGGCTTGCGGACGTGATCGTCGCGCGGAGTCACTTCTCCCGGCGCGCGATCCACGCGGCGGCCTGCGTGCGACGCTGCATGCCGAGCTTCGCCAGCACCGACGTGACGTAGTTCTTGACCGTCTTCTCGGCGAGGAACAGCCGCTCGGCGATCTCGCGGTTCGACAGGCCCTGGCCGATCAGCTCCAGCACGTCCCGCTCGCGCTCGGTCAGCGTCGCCAGCTCGTCCGTCGGCGGGTGCCGCATCTTGTCCAGCACCCGCGCGGTGCTCACCGGGTCGAGCAGCGACCGGCCGGCCGCGACCTCGCGCACCGCGTTCACGACGTCCTGCCCGCGCACCTGTTTCAGCAGGTAACCCGCGGCGCCGGCCATGATCGCGCCGACCATCGCCTCCTCGTCGTCGAACGCGGTGAGCATCAGGCAGGCCGGCGGGTTCGGCTTGGACCGCAGCTCGCGGCAGAGCGTGACGCCGTCGCCGTCGCCGAGGCGGACGTCGACCACCGCGACCTCCGGCTCGACGTGCATCGCCACCGCGAGCGCCTCTTCGACGCTGCTGGCTTCGGCGACGACCTCGATGTCCGGCTCGTCGCCGAGAAGGTCGCGAAGTCCGCGGCGGACCACCTCGTGGTCGTCGACGAGCAGCACCTGGATCGGCATACCCCGAGGTTACGGGGTAGTACCCCAACGTGTGACCGCGGACCCGTAACATTCTCACCGGTACGTATTTCCGGCGCTGATTCCGCAGGTCAACGGCCACTGGGGAAGAATCACGAAACGGCCCGTTTTTCGTTGGGCGCTGGCATTTCCGAAATTCCGGAATAGTCCGTAACAGCCTTGACGGCGTCACGATAGTAACCACGCAATCGCGGCACCAACCGCCGCGTTCATCCCCGATTCTTCCCTCGAAAGGACTTCCGGTGTCCTTGTTTCGTCGCGCCCTGACGACGGCTGCCGCCGTTGCCGGGCTCGCTCTCCTCGGCCCCGTCCCCTTCGCCCAGGCCGCCCCGGCCGGGGACAAGAACTGCTCGGACTTCACCTACCAGGAGGAGGCCCAGGCCGTCCTCGACGCAACGCCGGGCGACCCCAACCACCTGGACGACGACAAAGACGGCATCGCCTGCGAGAAGCTCCCGCACCGCGGCCAGCAGAGCACCACGGCGACCTCCGAAAAGCCGTCGACCACCACGAAGACCCACACGGTCCCGAAGTCGACCGCCACCAAGAAGCCCGCCACCACCGGCGGCCAGGTCAAGGTCAAGCCGGTCGGCGGCGTCGCGACCGGTGGCGGTGAGCCCGACGACGGTGCGCCCGCCTTCCTCGTGCTCAGCGGCACCCTGCTCGCCGCGGCGGCGTCCGGCGGGATGGTGCTCTACCTGCGCCGGCGGCCGAGTTGAGGCATCCGCGCCTGTGGCCCGCGGTCACGGCGGTCGTCGCCGCGTTCGGCGCGGTTGTGGTCGTCGCCCTCATCTTCGCGTTCTCGGCGCCGGCAGCGCGCCTGCCGGAGCCCTCGCCGATCGGCGGGCCGCCGGAGACTCCGGCCGTCGCGACGCAAACCGGGCTGCCGGCCGCGAAACCCGCGTCCCTGACCATCCCGGCGATCGGCGTCGCGGCCCAGGGCATCAAGGATCTCGGCCTGACCCCGCAAGGGGAGCTCGAAGTCCCCGGCGACGCCAAGACGGTCGGCTGGTTCACCGGCGCGCCGTCACCCGGCGAGGTCGGCCCGGCGGTGCTGGCCGCGCACGTCGACTACAAACACGTGCCCGGCGCCTTCTCCCGGCTGAAGGAGCTGCACGACGGCGAAGAGGTGCGCGTCGGCCTCGCGGACGGCCGGACGACGGTCTTCACCGTCTACCGCGTCGACCGCTACGCGAAGGCCGGTTTCCCGACGGAGCAGGTGTACGGCGACACGGCCGATCCCGAGCTGCGGCTCATCACCTGCGGCGGGGAGTTCGACCGGTCGAGCGGCAACTACCTCGACAACGTCGTGGTCTACGCGCGGCTCACCGCCGTCGAAGCCTGAGTGAGGTCGATCCGCGCCACCGCCAGCCGGCGGTACGCGCGGTCGCCGAGCGACCAGACGTCCAGGACGTCGCCGTCGAGCTCCGGGTGCGCGATCACCAGCCGCGTCGCTTCGCCGCCGTCCGCGCGGTAGCCGACTTCCGCCGGGAGCCCGGCTTCGAGCTGCCGGCACAGCTGCTGCTGGGCGGGCGTGAGCCGGCCCGCGTACCGGTCGCTCAACACCCGCGCGAGCTGCCCGCGCAGCAGGCCCGGGCCGATCGCCGGGGCCGCCAGCAGCCGGTCGGCGTGGTCGAGGGGATCGGGCGGCCCGTCGGCGGGCTCGGCGTCGCGGACGACGACCTCGGGCTCGGCCTGCTCCCGCGTGGGGAGCACGATGCTGCCGTCGGCCGCGTGCCGCGTCGGCGCGTAACCGGCTTCGCGCAACGCCTCGAGCGTGCCGGACGCGTCCACAGTGGACGTCAGCACCGTCGGCGCCACGGCGCGCAAACCGAGTTTGCCGAGCTTGCGGTGCGCGGCCAGCTCGGCGAGCACCGCGGGTTCACCGACCACGACACTCGCGACGTCGAGCACCTGCGCCTCACCGTGCCGCCGCGCGACGTCGTTGACCAGGTACACCAGCGGTTGCGGCAGCTCGCCGGTGGCGATCGCGGCCAGCTCGTCGAGCAGCTCGGCGGCCGTCGCGCCCTGGTCGAACGCGCGCCGGACGGTCGACGGCGCGAACCGCCAGCTGGTCGCGGCGCCCTGGGCCTCGCGGTCGGCGACGCGGTCCAGCAGCGCCGCGAGCCGCGCGTCGGGGGAGCCGGGGACGATCGCGGTCAGGTCGGTGCCGAACAACGCCGTCGTCCGCGCGCGGGCCACCAGCTCGTCGGTGACCTCGACGAACCGCTCTTCCGAGAGCAGGGCGCGGCCGGCCGCGGTGACGGCGCCGTGCGCGACGACCCCGAGGAGCTCGGCTTCGGCGACGGCGTCCTGGACGTGCCCGGCGAAGTCTTCGGTCGGCAGCATCGGCGCGTGCCACCGCGCCAGCCGGGTGAGCTCGCCGACGTCGGCGATCGCGCCGCCCGGTTCGAGCCGCGCCAGCAATCGCACGACAGCGCGGCGCACCGATGTCGCCACATCGGTCTCGTAGGTGGGCAGCTCCCACCAGGTGCTCAGCAGCAAGCGGTAGAGCAACGCGGGCGCGGGCCGGGCTAGGCCGGGACTCGGCGCGAGAGTGGGCGGCGGCGCCTTCTGGCCGCGACGCAGGATCGGCGGCTCGTCGGCCACCAGCAGCCCGGCCTGCGCGGCGAGGTCGACGGCCACCTCGATCTCGCCGGGCGTGCCGCCGGTGTCCTTGGCGAGCTTCTTGACCAGCCGGGCCCCGATCGTGCCGTCCTTGAGCAGCGGCAACGGCTCCGCGGCGGCCAGGTCGAGGATCGCCGAGACGCGGTCGAGGAACCGCAGCGCGGCGGCCGATGACAGGGCTTCGACCGCCTCGAGCCCGCTTTGCGTGACGGGACACTGCGGCTCGTGGGGCGTGAACGGCAGCTGGTGGTCCGGGCCGCGCAGCGCCAGCGCCACCTCGAGCGGCATCGCCGTGCTGCCGTAGTAGGTGCCGAAGAGGAAACCGTGGTCGAACGCCCAGGTCCCGGTGCTGTCGAACGGCGCCATCCCCTCGACCTCGGGGACGCCGGCGGCCATGTCCCGCAACAGTTTCCGCGTCGGCTCCGGCGCCGTGGCGAACAGCTCGCGGACGCGGTCGCCGTCACGGAAGAACCGGAGGAGCTCCGGGCGGCCGTCCGGCAGGCCGAGGGCCCGCGCCAGCTGCCCGATCCGGGCCCGGCCGAGCTCCTCGAGCAGGTCGGCCAGCGGCGGGCCGAGCCCTTCGGCCTGGAAGCTGGTGCGCTGTAGCAGATCCGGCAGGACCACGTCGCCGGAGTCGTCGCGCCACACCAGCGCCCGCTCGGCCAGTTCGTCCACAAAGGACTCGACGGTGCCAGGGCCGGCGCCGAGCAACCGGGCGGCGTCGGCGACGGACGCCGGCCCGATCGCCTGGCAGACCTGGAAGGCGCGCAGGACCTGGACGTGCGGCAGCGGCAACGCGAGCAGGGCTCCGTCCACGGACTCGGGCTCGGCCAGCCGCGCCGCGACGACGTCGAGCCGGCGCGGCCACGGCTCCTGGAGCACGTCCGGCCGGTGGGCCAGCACTTTCGCCAGCCCGGCCCGGTCGAGGCCCGCGAGCCTGCCGAGCAGTTCGTCGGCGGTGGTCATCGGCCCAGGCTAGATCACGTCTCGTGCGGCCATCCGGGTGGTTTGGCCGCCAAGTCGTGACAGGCGTGTCCCGGTAAACGATCTCTGCCCGGGAGCCGGAAAAGGAGCGAGGGGCGAGCATGCGTGACATCCACCGATCGAGTGGATTCCGTTCGGAAAGATCTTCTGGCATGCTGGAGGGCTCGTCTCAGAACGGCGGGCCCTCACGTGCTGGTCACGTCTGGTCGAGCACACCGTTCTGGCGAGGGGACGCAGGATGACCGCGCAGCTGGACACCGGCCGCGTTGACGCTGTGGCCGTCAAGGCGGCCGAATGGCGACGCAACCTCATCGATCTGAGCTACCGCAACACGCTTCTCTTTTTCAAGAACACCAAGCAAGGCTGCCTCGATCTGACGACGGCCGAGCCCGCAGCCCTGGCGGAGCTCGTAGCGGGCGGCAAGGTCCGGCTGAGCAAGCTGGTACCAGAGGCCGAGAAGCTCAAGGACGCCTGCAGCCGGGCGAAAAGCCTCGGCAAGCGGATCCAGCTCTTCGAAGAAGAGCAGGGTGTCGACGTCGGTCACGTCGCGTTCGGGCTGGTTCGCACCACCCCCGGCCCGCGGCGTGGCGCGGTGCCGGTGCAGGCGTTGCGGGCGCCTCTCCTGCTCCGGCCGGTCGTGCTCAAGACGAGGACGACCTCGGAAAGCGACTACACGCTTGAGCTCACGGACGAACCGGAGCTCAACCCCGTCCTGCTGCACGCGCTCAACGAGCAGCACGGAGTCGACAGCGAGGGACTGGCCGACCGGCTGACGCAGGTGATCGACGGGACGCCGGATCACACGACCCAGGTGGAGCTGGCGCACGCCCGGCTCGCCGAGGTCGCGGCGGCGCACGGGATCGAGCTGCAGCTGGAGCCGGCCGTAGTGGTCGGCACCTTCAACTACGAGAAGCTGCCGATGGTGGAAGATCTGGCGAGCGCGACCGAACTGCTGGCCTCACACGACCTGGTCGCGGCCATGGCCGGGTTCGCCCCAGCACACGAGTCCCTCGCCGGAGCGGGAGAGTACGCCCCGCCCGCGGTCGACTCGGTGCGGCCCGCCGATGAGTTCCTGGTCCAGGACGCCGACTCCTCACAGCACCGGGCGATCATGACCGCTCTGTCCGGCCGGCACGTCTTCATCGAGGGGCCGCCCGGAACCGGGAAGAGCCAGACGATCGCGAACATCATCGCGGGAGCCGCGGCGACGGGCAAAAAGGTGCTGTTCGTCGCCGAGAAGCGAGCGGCGATCGAGGCTGTCCTCAACCGGCTGGCCGCCGTGGAGCTGGACGGTCTCATGTTCGACCTGCACCAGCGGAAGATCAACAAGCGAGAAGTCGCCCAGCAGCTGGCCAGCAGCCTGGATCGGGTGGCCAAGGAGCCGCCGGTCGACGTCGAAGCCTTGCACGGCCGCCTGCTCGGCGCCCGGCACCGGCTGCTCGAACACGCACACGAGCTGCACACTCGCCGGCAGCCGTGGGACCTGAGCGCGTACGAAGTCCGGAGCCGGTTGCTCGACTTGCCGCCGGGCTCGGACATTCGCGGGGCCTTCCGGGGCAATCACCTGCGTGCGCTTAATGCGGCCGTTGTCGCCGACATCGAGGAGACGCTCCAGGAGTTCGTGGAAGCCGGTGGGCTGCGGATTCTTCGTCGTGAGACGCCCTGGTGCAATACGCAGGTCAGGACCGCGGACGAGGCCGAAGCGGTGCTGGTCCAGCTCGATCAGGTCGCCGGGCAGACCCTGAAGCGGAGCCAGTACGGCATGCACCGGCTTGTGGCGCGGGTAGGCCTGCGGCAACCGCAGGACTTCGCAGCCTGGGATCAGGTGCTTCACTTGCTGGACGGCGTCTCCCAGAGTGTCCAGGCTTTCGGGCCGGAGATCTTCGGAACCCGCCTGGACGACTTCGTCCAGGCGACCGGAGACCGGTCGGCGCGAGCGCGGTATCCGGAGAAACTGTCCTGGGGCAGGCGCCGGGCACTCGTCAAGGAGCTTCGGACGATGTCGCGGGCGGGGCTGGTCAAGAAAGCCGCCTTGCACGCGGCTCTGGCGGCCGTGACCGGGCAACGGCAGCGATGGCGGGAACTCGGTGGCCAGGACGTCGCTCCGGCCGAGATCATCGGGTTGGACCACGTGGTGCGGGACTACGGCGAACTCCGCCGGCAGCTCGCGGCGGTGGCCATGTCGGCCCAGTGGCCGGACCTGGACGCCGGACCCGCACCCGAAGTGGAACAGCGGCTCAAGGCGCTGGCCGACGACAAGGACATGCTGTTCCTGATGCCGCGGCTCAACGAGCTGCTCGACCGGTTCCGCCGGCTTGGTCTCGAGCCGCTGCTCACCGAGATCGCGGGCCGGAACCTCCGGCCCGACGACGCCTGGCGTGCTTTCGAACGCATCTGGCTCTCGTCGATCGAAGACGACTTCAAGCTTCGGATCCCGGCACTGGGCCAGTTCGTGGCCGAGCGGCAGAGCCGCGCCGCGGCCGACTTCCGCGCGGCGGATCGTGAGCACTTCGCGACCGCGGCGCGGCGGGTCCGCAGGCAGGTGGCCAAGCGCGCTCGTGAAGCCCAGGACACTTACCCGGACCAGGCGCAAATCCTGAAGAAGCAGGCGAGCCTGAAGACACGGCACATGCCGACCCGGAAGCTCGTCGAGAAGGCCCCGGACGTGCTGCTTTCGCTGCGGCCGTGCTGGGCGATGTCGCCGCTGGTGGTGAGCCGGATGCTTCCCGCCGAGCGGCTCTTCGACCTGGTGATCTTCGACGAGGCGAGCCAGATCCGTCCCCACGACGCCATCACCTCCATCATGCGCGGTGACCGGCTCGTTGTGGCCGGGGACGAGAAGCAGCTGCCGCCGTCGAACTTCTTCGACCGAGCCATCTCGATCGACGAAGAGGACGACGAAGACGAAGGTGACCTCTCGGACTACGAATCGATCCTGACCGCTCTGCGGCCGATCATGCCGGCCACCGAGATGCTGCGCTGGCACTACCGGAGTACGGACGAACGGCTGATCGCGTTCTCGAACCGGGAGATCTACCGCGACAACCTCGTGACGTTCCCCGGTGCGCAGCGGGATACCCCGGTCACGCTCGTCACCGTCGACGGCGAGGCATCGCCAGGGCAGAACGGCTCCGCTCCGGCGGAAGTCGATCGGGTTGTCGAGCTGATCATGGAGCACGCCAGGAACCGGCCCCACGAGAGCCTCGGTGTCATCACACCCGGCGTCAAGCATCAGGCCCGGGTCGAACAGCGCCTGATGCAGGCGCGCCGGGAGCAACCCGACCTCGACGAATTCTTCTCCGACGAGCAGGAGCTGGGTCGCCGCTTCTTCGTGAAGAACCTGGAGAGCGTCCAGGGTGACGAGCGGGACGCGATCATTCTCACCGTCGGGGTCGCCCGGACGGCGACGGGCAAGATCAACCGCACGGCGTTCGGCATCCTGAACCGCAAGGACAGCGAGCGGCGTGTCAACGTCGCAGTGACCCGTGCGAAACGGCGGATGACCGTGGTGGCTTCGTTCAGCCATGCGGACCTCACGCCGTCGGACGAAGTCACCGGGACCGAGCTACTTCGCCGTTACCTGGATTTCGCGACCCACCTCCAGATCGACCATGTCGGCCGGCCCGACGACCTGCCCTTGAACGGGTTCGAGAGTTCGATTCGCGACGCACTCGTCGAACGGGGTGTCCCGGTTCACCCGCAGTGGGGATTTTCGGGCTATCGCATCGACTTCGCGCTCGAGCACCGGGACCACCCGGGTCGGATGGTGCTCGCTGTCGAAGCCGATGGACACCGTTACCACCAGTCTCACAGCGCCCGCGATCGGGACAGGCTCCGCCAGGCGCACCTGGAGAACCTCGGCTGGCGGTTCCACCGCGTCTGGTCATCGGCGTGGTTCGCGAACCCGGCGCAGGAGGCCGACAACATCGTCGTGGCCTGGCACCAGGCGATGGCAGCGGCCGACGCGCCGGCTGCCGTACCGGAACCTGCGTCACCACCCCGTCCCGCGGCCCCGCCGCCCGCCGCGGTCCGAGGACCACGACCACGGGTCCCGGCCGGACTGCAGATCCAGGAGTACACCGAGCGGCAGCTCATCGAGATCTGCCGCTGGCACATGAGCGACGGACTGCTGCTCGACCGCGATGAGCGGCTCCGGCAGGTGATGGCCGAGCTGGGCTTCCAACGCCGTGGACCGCGCATCGTCGCGGCGCTGAGCCGGGCCATCGAGATCGCGCAGCACCTCGCCGACAAAGAGGAGAACTGATGTTCCCGTTGGACCCGCGGACCGTCGACCGGCTGGCCGACGTGATCGTCGACATGGGAGGCCCCTACGAACGGAAGGGATACCAGCTCGAGGAGCTGCTGCGAGGGTCCGGCTGGCCGGAACCGCCCGAGTACGACGGGTCACCGCGGGTGCCGTGGCTGCGTGAGCAGCTTACGGAGCGCCAGGACGACCGCCCGGCGATCGAGCGGTTGATCTGCCGGGTCTGTGATCCGATCGAGTACGACGACGGCGCGGTGACCGCCGGCGAATTCCGTGCGGTGGTCAACGAAAAGCTGGCTCCCGAGGGACTGGTGGTCACCTCGGTCGGCGGCCGGCCGGTACTCGGGGAGCTCACCGCGGACGGTGACCAGCCGAGGTACAGCGTGCCACCCGATCTCCGGAAGCGGCTGGATGCCTTGATCGACGATGCCGGTGCGGTGGAGATGCTGAGCCGGCGGGTGGAAGAAACCCAGGTCTGCGAGTCGGGCGGCGCTTACACGATGGCGATCATCGGCATCGGCAGTTTTGTCGAGGGTCTGCTCCTCACCGTGCTGACCGAACGGGACGCGGAGATCGGCACTCTCGGCTTTCCGGATCCCCGGCGAGACCAGCAGCGAATCAAGCCCAATCGTGCGACCCTGGAACTGCTCATCGACACGGCGCACGCCAAGGACTGGATCCAGCTGGACGCGAAAACCTTCGCGCACCGGGTGCGCGATTTCCGCAACTTCATCCATCCCAACAAGGAAATGTCGGAGCAGCCGCGGTTCGACGCGGACAGTGTGATGCTCTGCTGGGCCCCCGTGCACGCCATTCTGAACGATCTGGAGCAGAAGCTGGGGCCGGTTTCCGGTCGGTGAAACGGTCCCGGCCGCCGAGTGGCGGCCGGGACGAGTGTTCTCATGTCTCGCAGGCCACGCCGTCGTGGTCTCTGTCCAATTCGGGACGGTACCCGGGCTGGCCGACGTGCAGAGGTGCCGCGTGGGCGGCTTTTGCCTCCGAACAATTCTTGTAGTACACGCTGTTGTCCGGCTCCGGAGCCGGCGGGTCTTGCGCCGTCGTCCGGGGCGGCTTGGGAGCGGCCTTTGTGGCCGGTGCGGGCGGCGCTGTAGTGGGCTGCGGATCGGGCTGCGGTGCCGGCACCGACAGGGTCAGCGAACCGTTGCACGGTGGGCCCCAGAACCCCTTGGAGGCTTGGCGAGCGGCGGTTTCGGCCGCCGCCAACGCGGAACCGGCGGCCTTGAGGTAGCCGTCGGACACGGCCAGGGTGCCGTAGTCCTGGCCGTCGGCCAGTGCGACGGTGACGCCGGACGCGGTGTCGGCACCGAGCCGGACCGCGGTACCGATCAGCTTGGAGCCGGCCCAGGCCACCGTTTCCGGTCCGAAGCAGTCACTGGTCGTCCCGGGTGTGCTGACGTCTTGGACGCGCACGGTTCGGTGGGTGCCGTCGCTGCCGGCGACGTCGAGGTTCGCGGCGTCCGTCACGCTCGTGACGGTGTAGGTGACCGGAGCGGGCGTGGCGGCCGTGGTTGTGCTGCTGCTTGGTGTCGCGGCCGGAGTGGCCGGCGCAGCGGTGGTGTTCTCGTCCGGTGACTTCCCGAAAATCGCACCGAGAAGGAACAGGACGGCAAAGGCGGCCAACGTGATCTTGAGCCAGTTCGGAACGCGCCTTTTCACGCGGGGCGGCCCCTGGTCGGACGGATGCATGGGGAATTCCTCGTTCCTTGACGCGACGTGCCGACCCTGGGTTCGTGAAAACATCGGCCGACGTTACGCCCGGGCGCGTAACGGACCATCATCTGTTATTCGGCGGAATCTTTCTGTCACGATCGGGTCACGAATCCCGGATCATTCCCGAAAATCTGTGACGCCGTTGTCCGATGGTGCGATCTCCTCGGCGTGATCGAATCTCTTCCGCTGTCCGGGCCGGGCGGCCACCCGGCGCACGGTATCGACTTCACCGCCGTGGAAATTCGCATGACGGGGACTGCGCCCGGGACACGTGGTCGAGCTCGCCGCGGTGCGCGTCCGGTCCGACGGTTCTGTCGCCGGTGAGTTCACGACGCTGGTGGATCCCGGCCGCGGGGTGTCGCCAGGGTCGGCCTTCGTGCACGGAATCACGCCGGAGGAGCTCACGGCAGCGCCGCCGTTCGGCGCTGTGCTCGGGCCACTGCTGGACCTCTGTGCCGGCAGTGTCGTAGTGGCGCACAACCTGCCGCAGGTCGCGGGCTTCCTGGACGCCGAAACCGCCAGGCTCGGTGTTCGCCTGCCGCTCCTGCCGGGCGTGTGCACACTCGCGGCGGCGCGAACCGTCATCGCCTTGCCGAACTACCGGCTCGCGACGGTTGCCCACGCGGTCGGCGTGCCGGGCACCCCGGCTCAGCCGGCGTTGACCGGCGCCCGCACCGTCGCGCAGCTGGCGGTAACGCTCTTCGGCAGGCACGGTCTGACCTTCGGGGTGGTGCCGGGGTTCCCGGTGCTGCCGAGGTACGCCGCGACGGGCCCGCTCCGGCCTCGCACGGACGCGATTCCGGACGACCTGGGCTGGATGGCCGGTGTGGTCGAGCGGATCACGATCGGCTCGACCGCCGGTGAGCCGGCCACCGCCTACGCTTACCTGGACCTGCTTGCCGGGGCGGTCGCCGACGCACACTTGACCCACGACGAGGTGTGGGCACTGGCCGCTTTGGCCACCGAGGCGGAGCTGCCCGAAGCCCAGGTGCACGCGGCGCACGAGCAGTTCGTGCGGGCCCTGAGGGACGTTGCCGAGGGGGATGGGGTCGTCACCACCGCCGAAGCCCGCGAGCTTCAGCAGGTGGCGACAGCGCTCGGAATGGCCGAACTCGTCGGCGACCTACGGCCATCCCGTAGCGGCAGACCGACGCGAGTCCTGGTGCTCGGGACCACCGTCGCGGCGGACCGGTTCCGCGCCCGCGTACTCGCCGAAGGCGTCCAGCTCGCGAAGAAGCTGACCGCGACCGTGACGCACCTCGTTCGCGACGAGACGGTTCCAGCGCAAGAGCCCAGGTTGGCGCGGGCAGCGGAGCTCGGCGCCGTGGTCGTCGACCTTGCCGCGGCGCCGGTCGCCTTGGGATTCGAGGCGGCCGCGGTGGCTCGGCCTGGTCCGCGTCCGCCCGCCGAGCCGCGGACCGTTACCCCGGCCGTTCCGATGCCTCGTCCGGCGGTGCCGCAGGCCCGGCCGGACATGACAATCCCGGCCGCGCCCCAGCCGGCCGGCGCGAAGCCCGGACCTCCGGTCCGAGTGCTCGGTGGACGAATCCTCATGGGCGTCGGATTGCTGCTGATGTTCCTGGTTGTGGTCGGCATGTTCGGAGGTACACCGCTGGTCGCGGGGATCTTCTTGAGCGTCTTCGGCGTCGGCGCCCTGCTCGGCGGCTGGTGGATCGCCGAGCCCGCGCCGCGGTGAGCGGAGTTTCGGTACCGTCGGCCCGGTGCCACGACTGATCCACCTGAACGGCCCGTCCGGGATCGGGAAGTCGACGATCGCGCGGGCCTACGCCGAGCGGCATCCCGGGGTGCTCAACCTCGACACCGACCGGGTCGTCTGCCTCATCGGCGGCTGGCAGGAGACCTTCTTCGAGACGTTCAAGGCCGCGCAGCTGCTCACGCTCGCCATGGCCGAGACGCACCTGCGCACCGGCCACGACGTCGTGATGCCGCAGCTCGCCACCCGCGTCGTCGACATCGAGGCGTTCGAAGCCGCGGCCGCGGGGTGCGGGGCCGAGTACCAGGAAATCCTGCTGACCGCGGCCAAGCCGGTCGCGCTCGGGCGGTTCGCCGCGCGGGCCGCGGCCGGGGACGAGGTGACCAAAGGCGTCGACGACGTCGTCCAAGGCCGCGGCGGCACCGCCATCGTCGAGCGGATCCACGACCAGCTCACCGCCTACCTGCCGCAGCGGCCGCGGTGTGCCGTCGTGCCCACCGACGGGCTCGCGCCCGAGGCCACCTACGCCGCCGTGCTCGCCCACCTGCGGGCGGGCTGAGGCTTTCCGGTTCACTGGTCGGTATGGCGGCGATCCCCGAATTCGCGATGCGGCAGATCGAGCGGTGGTGTGCCCAGCGCGGTTCCGTCGGGTGCCGCGTGCTGGAGCGCGCCGTGGTCATCGTCGAATCGGCGGGCGGCGCCGGGGAACGGGAAATCGCGCGGTTGTCGCTCGACGAGTTCGGGATCTGGTCGATGCTGCGGCCCGACGGCGCCGGCGGGTGGCTCGCCGACCCGGACGCGCCCGTCGCGAGCACTCCGCCGCCGTTGCTGGCGCAGCTCTGACTCAGGACGGCGGCGGGAAGCGGACCTCGTTGCGGTCGATCTTCGCGTGCGCCGCCTCCGCCAGGTCGACGCCGAGGCGGTCGGCCAGCTGGAGCAGGTACAGCGTGACGTCCGCGATCTCGTCGAGCACGTTCGCCTCCAGCGCCGGGTCCGCGCGCCACGCGTCCGACTCCTCCGGCGTCAGCCACTGGAACAGCGAGGTCAGCTCGCCGACCTCACCGGACAGGGCCATCACGAGGTTCTTCGGGGTGTGGAACGGCTCCCAGGCTCGGGCGGCCGCGAAGCCGCGGAGGCGCTGGGTCACGTCGTCGAAGGTCACGGGCCGATTGTCCCCGGCGGTCACGGACCGCTAACGGCCGTATGGCGGACTGCCGTTGACCGGTGAATCTCTCACTCAATAGGTTGACGTCCGTCGGGATGACAGCGGGGCCCAGGGCACGGGAAGGACCGTCTTGAAGTACCTGCGATCCGTCCGCGGACGCATGCTGTGCATCGCGCTCATCCCCGGCGGTGGGCTGGTCGTCGTGGCCCTGGTGATCGCGTTCTTCCTGGTGCAGCAAGCGGTTCGGACCAGCGACCTGGCCATGGAGACGGCGGGCGCCGCGGATCGGACGGCCCGCGCCGTGGTCGTGTTGCAGGCCCAGCGCAGTGACGCGATGGCCGCGCCCGACCACCGGACCGGGGCGTACGCGAATTTCACCCAGCGGATCGACGGCGCGATCGCCGGGCTGCGCGACTACGCGCGCCGCGCGCCGAACGCGGAATCCGGCTACCAGCAGACGACCGCCGTCGAGCTGCTTTCCGCCGCCGAAGGGCTGGATCGCTCCGATTCCCTCGCCCTGGCGGGGATCGACGGGGTGACCCGGCGGCCGTTCGCCGCGGCCGTGGCCGCCTACCGCGCGGACCTCGCCCGCGTCGCGCCGCAGCTGACCGAGAGCGGCCGAATGGCGTACGAGGCGCTCACCCGCAGCGCCGACTGGAGCAGGCTGGCCGCCGCCGAGGACGCGTTCGCCACCGACGAACCGCTGCCCGTGCCCGAGTCCACCTGGCGCAGCGCCGCCTACAGCGTCTCCGACCAGCTCGGGCGGCTGTACTCGCAGCAGAGCCAGTACGCCGTGCAGCTCACCCTCGACGACGGCCGTCGCACGCTGGCCGGCGCGCTCGCCGCGGGCACCGCGCTGCTGCTGTTCGCCGTGCTGCTGCTGGTCGTCGTGCGGCGGCTGGTCGCGCGGGTGCCGGTGCCGGTCGTCCCGATCATGGTGCCGACGGTCCACCCGGCCATCCCCCGACCCCGCCACGCTCGGTCACGACGGCCGCGCACCCCCGAGCCGTGGCCGCTGAAAGCCGTGCTCGACGACTTGCGGCGGTTCTGAGCCCATGACGGAGAGTCATGAACTACTCCAAAAAGAGCACGCGGTTGGCCCACACGCCACGCCGTCGCGGTCGGGCAGACTGGTCCGCGTGAGTCCCCACTCGGATCTTCGCCCCTACCTGCGCACTTTGGACGCGGAGACGCTGGCGGACCTGCTGCACGCCCACGCCGAGCGTGACCCTGAGCTACGGCATTCGCTCGAACTGCGCGCGGCCACCCAATCCGGTGACGTCAGTGAGGCGCACCGGCTGCTGGACACCGCGGTGACCGACGGGAACGTCGAGTACACCGCGAAGATCGGCGCGGTGCTCGACACGCTGCAGCGGCTGCTCGACGCCGGCAGCCCCGCCGACCTGGCCCCGCTCGCCCGCCGCACGGTCGACGACGTCAGCGAGGTGCTCGAGCAGTCCGGCGACCACACCGGCGACCTCGGTGACCGGCTCGAACGCGCCGTGGAGCTGTACGCCCGCGCGTGCGCCGCCCGGCCGCCGGACCCGGAGAAGCTGGCCGACTGGATCCTCGAGGTGGAGTTCGACGGCCCCGGCTGGCCGGTCATCGACCTCGCCGAGTTCGCGACGGCGCTGGGCGAGCCCGGGCTCCGCCGGATCAAGTCCACTGTGGACGATGTGCTCACCGCGAGCGAGTCCGGGCACCGCCGTGACGTGGCCGAACGCCTGCGGGAACAGCTGGCCGAGGTGCTCGGCGACGTCGACGAGCTGGTCGCGATCCTCTCGGCGAAACCGCCGCGGCGCGACGTCAGCCTGAAGATCGTCCGGGTGCTGCGCGCCGCGGGCCGCCACAGCGAAGCCATCGCGCACGCCGCCCGCGCGCTCACCCACGACAAGAACCCGAAGCCACCGGAACCCGACGATGAAACCTCCCGCCGTCGCAAGGACTTCGACGCGCGCCCGGACCGCGAGACGTTCGCCGCGCTGCGCGAAGCCGCGACCGGCGACGGGAAGTGGACGACGCAGCGCCGGGCCGCGCTCGCCCGCCTGCGCGAGCTGGCCGCCGAGGGCGCCCCGCACGCCGACGAGCTGGCTCGCGTCCTGCTCGACGACGGCCGTCCCGACGAAGCGTGGCGCGCCTGCGTGCGGTTCGGGGCCTCGCCGGAGCTGAAGCTCGAACTGGCCGAACAGCGCGCCGCCGAGCACCCGGCCGAGACGATCCCGGTCTTCCGCGAGCACGTCGAGGAGCTCATCGAGCGCAAGGACCCGCAGGCCTACCAGGAAGCCGCGCGCCGGCTGAAGCTGTTGCGCACCTTGCACAAGCGGGCGGAAAGCCCGGAGGAGTTCACCGCCTACCTCGCCGGGCTGGTGGAAACCCACCGCCGGAAAACCCGGCTGATCACGGAAATCCGCGCTGCCCGAATCGCTTTGCCCAAGGCCGTATCCCCCTCCCGCGCACCTCGTTGACCGAAGTGAACCGGTGATTCACGTGCACCGGGACAGCGAAGTTCCGCCAAGGCGGTCACACCCTTGGCCGGCGATGTCGCGGTGGCCCTGTTCCGCCGTCCGGCTCGGCGCCTCCCCGTCGAGCACGCGGCGGGACCCGCGCCAGGGCCACCGCGACCAGCTCTGAAAGCATGGGCCCATGAGCCCGGTGAGTCGCGCCCGCAAGAAGAACCCGCAGCCGGTCACGCACAGCGTGACCGGTCTGTTCAAGGACGTCCTGAACGACTTCTCGGCGCTGGGCGCCGACCCCTCGCCGGTGGACGTCGAGCTCCTCGCGTCCGAAGTCCTCGGCCAGTTCCACGACGTGCCCCTCGAAGCGGGCGACGAGCCGCTCGGCCTCGAGCTGATCGCCTTCGCGCAGCGCAAGATCACGCCGGGCGCGGCCGCGCTGCTGGCTGCGCTCAAGGTCGTCGCCGAGACCGACGTCGAGCGCAAGGCCGCCGAAGACGGCCTGCAGGTCGTCCTCGGCCGCGGCATCCCCGCGCCCGACTGGGCCCCCGGGCTGGGCCGGGTCACCGCCGGCGAGTGCTGGCGGACCGGGGACGTCTACGGCGACGAGTCGTCCCTGCTCTGCGTCTTCGCCCACGGCGACGTGCAGCACGGCCTGCTCGCGCTGCTCGACTTCAGCGAGACCGGCCGGGTGCGCGACCTCGTGGTCATCGAGCAGCCCGGTGAGGTCCTCGCCGAGATGCGCGCCCAGGCCGAGGCGGACCCCGAGCTCGTGCTGTTCGAAGCCGTCGAGCCGGCCGAGGCGCACCGCCTGCTCGCCGACGGCCTCGCGGCGACCGACCACCTCGACGAGGCCGACGTCAGCGAGGACTACGCGCGCTTCCACGCCGTCGCGCTGACCTGGAGCCGCGCGCTGCCGGAGCCCGCGCTCGTCCCCGAGATCGCCGAATGGTCCGACACCGAGCGGGCGGCCGTCGTCGAGCAGTTCGTCGCGGCGAGCGGGGAGGACGCCGGCGCCGCGCGCGCCATCGGCGGCCTGCTGCTGGAGCACGGGGTGCGCACCGACCCGGCGAGCCCGCTGCGCGTCGGCCCGGAGAAGCTCGCGCGGTTCCTCGAGGGCCTGCTCGGCGAGGAGTACGAGCTCGACGCCGAGTACGAAGACGCCGTCGAGCCGGTCGTCCTGGCCTGGGTGCAGTGGACGGCGGAGCGCGCCGGGCTGACCGAGACGGCGATCGCCGCGCTCGACGAAGCCGTCGCCGACTACCTGAGCGAGTACGCCGACGAGGACGACTCCCCGCTGGAGCGCTACTTCGGCGACATCGGCGAGCTGTCGCCCACCGAGCTGGCGGACGCGCTGGAACGCCGGATGTTCGCCGTGCCGTCGCTGACCACCGAGATCGAGGACGAAGAGGTCGACCTCGACCCCACCGACCCCGAGCAGCGCCGCGCGCTCGTCATCGCCGAAGCCGACGAAGACGAGGAAGAGCAGCGGCTGGTGCTGCGCGCGACGATCGTCGACCAGCTGTGGGACGACGAGCCCGCCGAGGCCTGGCAGGCCGTGCAGCGCCTGCAGGAGGGCGAGCTCGACCGCGACGAGATCTTCGAGCAGCTGATCGACGCGCTGGAAGGCAGCCTGCTGGATTCGGAAACGCTGGAATACGACGCCGACGGTTACGTCGAGGCGCTCACCGGACTCTGACGCTCAGGGGAGGGGGCCCGCCGGCTCGGCGGGCTTCACCTTGCGGCGGCGCTCCTGCAGCCGGTCGTCGAAGTCGACGACGAACGTTCCGGCGGCCATCGCGATCAGCAAGGCCAGACCGAGCACCGCACCGACCCACGTGAGGATCATCGTGAACATCGTGGGCCTCCTCCCCAGCTCAGAGCCGTGTTCCTGTCTTCTTCAGGGTCGCTTTCCCGCCCCCGCACCGGTATCGGCCAACCGGTTACGGCACCTCGGCCGATCGGCCGGGTTCCGGCGCGGAGAGTCGCGAGCGCACCACGATGCGTGCCCGGTCGTTCGCCGAGCGTGGGAATGAGCGGCATGTGGGTGACGACGGCGGTGACCGGTGAGCGGGTCAGAGCTTGCGCAGGCGGACCCGGTTGATCGTGTGGTCGGCGTCCTTGCGCAGCACCAGCGTGGCCCGCGGCCGGGTCGGCTTGATGTTCTCCATCAGGTTCGGCTCGTTGATCGAGTGCCACAGGTGCCGCGCCTCGGCGCGGGCCTCGTCGTCCGGCAGGCCGGCGAAGTGGTGGAAGTGCGACGCCGGGTCCGCGAACGCCGTGTGCCGCAGCTCCAGGAACCGCTCGACGTACCAGCGCTGGATGTCGTCGGTGTGCGCGTCGACGTAGAGCGAGAAGTCGAAGAGGTCGGACACCATCAGCCGCGGGCCCGGCTGCAGCACGTTCAGGCCCTCGACGATGAGGATGTCCGGCTGCTGCACGACCTGTTCCTGGCCGGGCAGGATGTCGTAGGCCAGGTGCGAGTACACCGGCGCGGCGACGCGCTCGGCGCCCGACTTGACCTCGGTGACGAACCGCAGCAGCGCGCGGCGGTCATAGCTCTCCGGGAAGCCCTTGCGGTGCATGATCCCGCGGCGCATCAGCTCGGCGCGCGGGTAGAGGAAGCCGTCGGTGGTGACCAGGTCGACGCGGGGGTGGTCCGGCCAGCGGGCGAGCAGCGTGCGCAGGATGCGGGCGGTGGTCGACTTGCCGACCGCCACGCTCCCGGCGATGCCGATCACGTACGGGACCTTCGTGCCGCGGGAGTCGTCACCGAGGAACGTCGTGGTCGCTTCGTAGAGCCGCTGGCGCGCGGCGACCTGCAGGTTGATCAGGCGGGACAGCGGGAGGTAGACGTCGGCCACCTCGGCGAGGTCGACCTGCTCACCGAGACCGCGCAGCTTCAGCAGCTCCGCCGCGGTCAGCGGCAACGGCGTCGAACTTCGCAGTTCTTTCCATTGTTCCCGGTGCAGCTCGACATACGGGCTGAGTTCGCGGACCCGGGTCATCGCACACTCCTCCGGCCGTCGCCTGCACTGGCGGACGTTCACCTGCGTGATTAACGGTAGGGCTTACGGCCGGTGAACGCGCTGTGATGTAGTCCACCCCACTAACTTCGGGTGATCACCGAGGGTGACGGCGGCCGAAGACCTCGTCCCAGGCCGCGGCGACCTGGCGGGCGCAGGTCGCGGGATCGACGCCGCCGATCCCGGTGCCGAGGCCCGGCATCGCGATGGTGTCGACGTACTCGCGCACCGGGCCGTGGTCGAGCCGGCCGTCCCGCCAGTTCAGGAACACCGCGCGGGCGGCGAGGTAGGGGTGCACGGTGTCGGCGGGCAGCCGTTCGCCGGGCTCCCGCATCGTCGGCGCGCTGATGAGCCACGCCGGCTCGGCTTCGCCGGTCGGGACGATCACGGCCTCGCCGATCGGTAGCTCGCCGCCGTGAAACGCCAGCACGGCGCTGCGGACGCTCTGCTCCACACCGGGGAACGCCTGCGCGTAGACGGCGTCGATGCCGCCACGCATCCAGCCGTAGGAGTTGGCCGGGCTCACCACCGCCTGGGCGACGACGTCGAGCACCGACCCGCGGTGCACCTGGACCCGGCCGGCCAGTTTTTCGGCAGCGGCGGTCCAGGCGGTGGCGAGTGGTTCGTCAACGGCGCACAGCACCAGCTCCGGGGAGCGGGGGGAGACCGGCGGGTGTGCGCCCTCACGGCCGGTGTGCGTGCCCGAGTCGGCGGTCACGCGCCTAAGCATCGCAAAAAATGCCACCCGGCGTAACCGGTTCACGTACCGGCTGTCCGAGTGAAAGTCGCCACCCCCGTAGCCTGGGCCGGTGTCACGGATCGCATACTTCGGCCCCCAGGGGACCTTCACCGAACAGGCCGCGCGGATCCTCGCCGACGGCGACGAGCTGGTCCCGCTGGAGACCGTCCGGCTGGCGATGACCGCCGTCCGCACGGGCGAGGTGGACGCCGCGTGCGTGCCGATCGAGAACTCCGTCGAAGGGGTGGTGCCCGCGACGCTCGACGCGCTCAGCGAGTCGACGCCGCTGGTCGCCGTGGCCGAGGCCATCCTGCCGATCCACTTCAGCGTGCTGACGCGGCACGGCGCCGGCGAGATCAAGTCCGTCGCCAGCCACCCGCACGCGCTCGCCCAGGTCCGCGAGTGGGTCGAGGCGAACCTGCCGGGCGCCCACGCCGTGGCGTCTTCCTCGACGTCGGCGGCCGCGGTCGGCGTGCTCGAGGGCGAGTTCGACGCCGCGGTCTGCGCGCCGGTCGCCATCGAGCACTACGACCTCGAGGTGCTGGCCACCGAGGTCGCCGACGTGTCCGACGCCGCGACGCGGTTCCTGCTGGTGCGGCAGCCGGGTGCGCTGCCGGCCGCGACCGGCGCCGACCGGACGTCCGTGGTCGCCGCGGCCGTGAACCGCACCGGCACGCTCGCCGAGCTGCTCACCGCGCTGGCCGACCGCGGGATCAACCTGACCCGCCTCGACGCCCGGCCGACGCGCAACAACTTCGGCGAGTACCGCTTCTTCATGGACTTCGAGGGGCACGTGGCCGAGCCGCGGATCCACGACGCGCTCACGGCGTTGCGCCGGCACTGCCACCACCTGCGGTTCCTCGGCTCGCACCCGCGGGCGGACGGGACCCGCTCGACGATCGAGCCCGGGTTCGGCAACGACGAGTTCACCGAGGCGGCCGCCTGGGCCGACGCGGTCCGCAAGGGGGAGCTGGCGTGAAACTGCTGCTCATCCGCCACGGCCAGACCGACGGCAACGTCCGGGGCGCGCTCGACACCGCGCTGCCCGGCCCGCCGCTGACCGAGCTCGGCCAGTCGCAGGCCGCGGCGCTCGCGGGCCGGCTCGCGGGCGAGCCGGTGGTCGCGGTCTACGCGTCGCAGGCGACCCGCGCCCAGCAGACAGCGGCGCCGCTGGCCGCGCAGTTCTCCCTCGACGTGCAGGTCGTCGACGGTGTCCACGAGGTGGTCGCCGGTGACCTGGAGGGCGCGACCGACCACGACTCGATCCGGGTCTACATGGAGACCGTCCGGAAGTGGACGCTCGGCGACCTGGAGCCGTCCCTGCCCGGCGGCGAGAGCGGCACGAGCGTCCGCACCCGGATGCTCGACGCCGTCGCCGGGCTGCGCGCCAAGCACGAGCAGGCCGACCCGGACGGAGTAATCGTCCTGGTCAGCCACGGCGGCGCGATCCGGCTGGCCGGCGAGTGGCTGGCGCCGAACGTCCACGCGGACATCGCCAACGCCGCGCTGATCCCCAACACCGGCCTGGTGGAGCTCGACGCTCGCCCGGACGGGCGGTGGCACTGCCTGAGCTGGGCCGACACCCCGCTCTGAGAGGTCACCGGAACGTGTTCGCGCGATCGCGGAAGTGCACCACATGGAAATAGAGTGTGTGGGTAATTAACGGGTGGGAGCCAACCCATCCGGGGGCCGGTACGTCTACCGACCAGGAGCACCCAACTAGGGAGGCGAGTGGAATGCAGCTTTCACGGTTGTTCCCGGTCGTAGCGGCCACGGCGGGCGTCTTGGCGCTGTCCGCCTGCGGTGGGGGAGCCACGCCGGCCGCCAGCAGTTCGACCCCGACGACGTCGGAGTCGCCGACCTCGACCACGGCCACCACCGCCGCGTCGAGCCCCAGCAGCTCGGCCCCGGCGCCGTCGCCGACGGCCGCGCCGGTGGACAACGGGCTCTGCAAGGCCGGCGACGTCACGCTGTCGCTCGGCCAGGGTGACGCGGGCGCGGGCTCGGTGTACCGGCCGCTGGTCATCAAGAACAGCAGCTCGAAGCCGTGCGAGATCCAGGGCTTCCCCGGCGTCTCGTACGTGGCCGGCACCGACGGGCACCAGGTCGGCAAGGACGCCTTCCGCGAGGGCACCAAGGGCAACGCGGTGAAGCTGAACCCGGGGCAGTCGGCGATCGCGGACATCCAGTTCGTCAACGTGCGGAACTTCGACTCGGGCACCTGCCAGCCGACGGCGGTGAAGGGCCTGCGGATCTACCTGCCGCAGGAGACCGCGTCGAACTTCGTGCCGTCCGACGGCACCGCCTGCGCGAGCACGAAGATCCCCGGCAACCAGCTCGCGGTGAAGACGGTTCACCCGGCCTAAATCCGGGCGCAGATCTCCTTCGCCTGGACGAGGTGCCGCTGTCCGGAGATGTCGTTGAAGTGCAGGCTGAGCACCATGCGGCTGACGCCGTCGATGTGGTCGGCCAGCGGCTGGTAGTTGGCGTTCACCTGGGCGGCCGCCGCGGCGAGCTCGCGCGCGGCCGTCATCCGGTGCAGCCGCTCCCCGGAGAGGCCGGGGGTCAGCGACGGCTGCGCGTCCCGGCTCGTGTCGGGCAGCTCGCCGACGCGGTCGAGCGCCTGGCACGCCGCGAGCGCGTCGTCGAGGGCGCCGGCGTGCACCCCGGACAGGCCCCAGAGCAGGCCGAGCACCCCGCCGCCCAGCACGAACCCGGCGACCGCCGACAGCACGAGCAGCCGGCGCGACGGCGGTGGGCCGGCCGCGACCTCCTCGGTCTCGGCCGAGGGCTCGTCGAAGTCGGGATCGGCGTCGGTGCCGGTGTCCACGGTGCGCATAAGCCGCCTCCCACCACCTGGGTGATGAGACATTTCAGCTCACAAACCCGGATTCCGGGGCAGGAGCGCCGTGGCTGAGTCCGATTCGTCATCCAGTGAGGACCGCCACAACGCACCCGCCGCGAAGCCGGCGATCACCAGCATCGCGACGCCGGACACGGCGAACGTCCGCGCCGCCGTGCCGAGCGCCTCGGTCAGCACCCCGCCGAGCAGGGCGCCGAGCGGGATCGCGCCCCAGACGACCGTCCGCCACACCCCGAGCACCCGGCCGAGCAGCTCGCCGGGCACCAGCCGGTGTCGCGCGGTCGCGAGCACGACGTTCACCGCGACCACCGCGGCCGCGAAGAGGCCGAACAGCGCCGCGCTCGCGACCGGTGAGCGCACCAGGCCCATCCCGCCGAACCCGGCGGCGCAGCCGACGATGCCGCCGATGACAACCGCGCGCCGGCCGGCCGCGCGCACCAGCCGTGGCGCGAGACCGGCGCCGAGCAGCCCGCCGATCCCGCCGACGAACGCGAAGAGCCCGAAGGTCGCTTCGGACAGGTGGAGGTCTTCGAGCGCGTAGAGCACCAGCTGCGCCTGCGCGAGTTCGCTGACCAGGCTGAGCAGGCCCGCGATCGCGACCAGCCGCAGCAGCAGCCGGTGCCCACGCAGCCAGCGCAGGCCGTCGGCCAGGTCGGTGCGCAGCTTCGCCGGGCGGACGGCCGCCTCGGCCTTCGCCCGGTAGGTGCCGGTGAGCCCGAGCAGCACCGCGGCCGCGATCGCGAACCCCGCGGAGTTGAGGACGAACGGGAAGGCCGCGAAGACCGCGAAGGTGAGGCTGCCGATCGGGCCGCCGAGGAACGTCTGGCCGACGATCTCGCACGCCTGCAGCTTGCTGTTGGCCGCGTCGAGCGAGCCGTCCCCGACGACGGCCGGGATCAGGGCGTTCGCCGCGCTGTCCGCGATGGTCTCGGCCGTCCCGATGACCAGCGCGGTGAGGTAGACCAGCCAGATCGTCATCCCGCCGGCGGCGACGAGCACCGCGAGCGCGCCGACCGCGACGGCCCGCGCGGTGTTCGCGACGATCATCGCGCGCCGCCGGTCGATCCGGTCGACCAGCGCGCCGGCCACCGCGGCGAACAACAGCCAGGGGAGGAACTGGGTCGCGGACAGCCCGGCGATGAGCACGGGGTCGCGCGTCAGGGTCGTGGCGAGCAGGGGCAGGGCCACCTTGCCGACGCCGTCACCCAGATGGGACGCGGCACTCGACGTCAGCAGCCACCTGAGTCTTCGCGCACCGTCCATCGGGCCCCCCGGCACTGATCGCAGTCACCCCATGACTTCGGGTAACAGGATAAGCGCGAGTTCACCCGATGGTGGTCACGGTGTCACTACTGGTGCGAGTCAGCCCCAGCCGAGCTCGTGGAGCCGGGCGTCGTTGATGCCGAAGTGGTGACCCAGCTCGTGCACCACCGTGATCAGCACCTCTTCGACGACCTCGTCCTCGTCTGCGCACATCGAGAGGATCGGCTGCCGGTAGATCGAGATCCGGTCGGGCAGCACCCCGCCGTAGGACGACGTCCGCTCGGTCAGCGCGATCCCGTGGTAGAGCCCGAGGATGTCCGGCGCCTCGTCGTTGAACTCCTCGACGAGCACCACGACGTTGTCCATCGCCTTGGCGAACTCCGGCGGCACCTCGTCCAGGGCCTCCGAGACCAGTTCTTCGAACCGCTCCCGGCTCATCTCGACGGGCATCAGCCGCTCGTCTTCGACGTCGGCGGCGCGGAGTTCGACGCGTCCGGACCGCCGCCCCCGTCCGAGGGCGGGCCGTCGCCCGGGGGCCCGTCACCCGGCTGGCCGCCGTCGGGACCCGCGGGCGCGGCCTTGACGCTGCCGGTCACCGCCTGCAGGCCGCTGTTGTCCGGCAGCTTCGCCGCGACCTTGCAGTTGACCTTGGTCGAACCGGCGTCCCAGCTCTCCTGCTCCCGCAGGTCCCAGGTCAGGATCAGGTGCTTCGCGTTCAGGTCGGCCCCGCCCGTGTAGTCCGCCGCCTGCTTGGTGCACTCGGTGTCGAGCCAGCTCTTCTGGTCTTCCTGCGACGGGTAGGCGTCCTTGAACTTCGTCTTGAGGTCGAGGGTCGCGATGATCTCGTAGGAGTGCGGCTTGGTGCACTCGACCGGGTCGCCGACGCCCTTGCCCTGCAGCGCCAGGCAGGTGCCGGGCTCGAAGACCAGCGACTGGTCCTGCCCCTTCGCCGGCCCGGTCGTCGGCAGCAGCTTGCCGCCGGGGCCCGCCCACTGCAGGCCGCAGCGCAGCTGGCGGTCGCCGTCGTCCCACTGGGACGGCGTCGGGCGCAGCAGGTTCGTCGTGAGCTTGCCGTACGGGTCGAGGCCGTGCCCGAGGTACGGCTTCACGTCCGCGGTGCACTTCTGCTGCGCGATCTGCTGCCACTGCTCCAGCGACGGCACCGGCGCTCCCTCCGGGAACTGGGCGCCGATGTCGACGAGCGTGGTCACCTCGAACAGGTGCGGCTGGGCGCAGTCGACCTTGCGCGCGTCACTCGCGTCCGGGTTGTCCCAGGTCAGGCAGCTGCCGGGCGGTGAGTGGAAGGCCTCCTGGGCCGCCGGGGACAGCTTGCCGGCGCCACCGCCGGCGCCGCCCGCGATGTCACCGCCCCACGAGAAGACGACACTGAGGGCGAGCGCGATCAACGCGCCCGCGAAGATCCCGCCCATCACGACGCGGGTGCGCAGCGTCTGCGTGGCGGTGGGGAACCGATCGGCGCTGGGAGACATCGCAGTCCATGATGCCCGCGCCGCGCGAGACGTGCGCGACCTAGGGTGGTTAGGGTGGGTCACGGTTTCGTGGTGGCCGGGATTACGGAGCGCACATGACGCAGGACAACAACACTGGGGACCAGCCGCCCCCGGAACCGCCGAAGCGCGGTTCCATGAGATTCCAGGACTCGAACACACAGCCCCGCCAGCCGTCGGTTGCGGAGCAGCGAGCCCGCCAGCAGGCGCTCGTGCAGGAGGAACGCGACGCCGAGGTGGCTCGCCAGGCCGACGCGAAGGCGGCGACCCGGCGCAAGATCCTGATCGGCAGCGGGGTCACGGTCGGGCTCGTCGGGCTCGTCGCGACGTTCTACGCGGTCGCGAAGCCGGCGGGAGACGTCACAGCCGTCTGCACCGACAACAACGGTGTCATCCAGAACGACGACAACTGCGACGAGAACTACGTGACCAGCCACGGCGGCTACCACAGCGGTGGCTTCCTGTTCCTCCCGATCCCGGGCGGCGGTTACAACAGCTACCGCTACAACTACGGCGGCACCGGGGTCGTCGGGCAGCGCGTGTCCGGCGGCTCGTACGACGCGCCGTCGTCGCGGACCAACGTCAACACGAAGTCCGGCAAGTCCGTCCAGCGCGGCGGCTTCGGCATCAGCGGCAAGAGCGGCAGCACCGGCGGGACCGGCGGCAGCGGCAAGAGCGGGGGATCGTAGGTGTACCGGGACCGGCGTGAGCCGCGGCGTGACTGGCAGCGGATCGTCGAGGAGCAGGGGCTCGTCTACGGCACGCCGGCCCGCGACGCGAGCGGGCGGATGCGGCCCTACTGGGACGAGTCCGTGCACTACGTCTTCGACATGGACGAGGTCCTCTCCCTCGAAGCCGACGTCGAACTGCTGCACTCGATGTGCCTCGAGGCCGTCGACAACGTCGTGACGACCGAGGGCTACCAGCGCTTCGGCATCCCGGAGTGGGTCTGGCCGCACATCGCGGAGTCGTGGAAGCGGCAGGACCCGCACGTCTACGGCCGGTTCGACCTGCGCTACGACGGCAAGTCCCCGGCGAAGCTGCTGGAGTACAACGCGGACACGCCGACCACGCTGCTCGAGGCGTCGCTGCTGCAGTGGCACTGGAAGACCGACGTCTTCCCGGACGACGACCAGTGGAACTCGATCCACGAGAAGCTCGTCGAGCGCTGGGCGTTCCTGCAGGACAAGCTGCCGTCGAACGAGCTGCACTTCACCTGGTCGGCGGCCGACCCGTCCGGCGAGGACAACGTCACCACGGCGTACCTGCAGGAGACCGCGGCCGAGGCCGGGCTCGACACGGTGGGCCTGGCGATCGAGGAGATCGGCTGGGACCCGCTGCTCAAGCGGTTCGTCGACCTCGAAGAGTCGCAGATGGCGACCGTGCTGAAGCTGTACCCGTGGGAGTGGGTGGTCGACGAGGAGTTCGGCCGCAACGCCGTCGAGTCGCTGCCGCGGACGCTGTGGATCGAGCCGCTCTGGAAGATGATCCTCTCCAACAAGACGCTGCTGGCGATCCTGTGGGAGAACTACCCGGGCCACCCGAACCTGCTGCCCGCCTTCGCCGACGACCCCGGCATCCTCACCGAGTACGTCCGCAAGCCGAAGCTGGGCCGCGAGGGCGCGAACGTGCAGATCGTCGCCACCGGTTACGAGACCCAGACCGACGGTGTCTACGGCGCCGAAGGGTTCGTCTACCAGGCGTTCGACCCGCTGCCCGAGTTCGACGGCTACCGGCCGGCGCTCGGCGCGTGGATCGTCGGCGACAGCTCGGCGGGCCTGGGCATCCGCGAGACCGGCGGCCTGGTCACCGACGACGGTGCGGCATTTGTCCCACATCGCATCCCCGAAGCGTGATACAACACCGTCGCTGATCAGCTCTTTCCTCCTGGGAGACAACTCGTGAACACGACCCTTGCGCTGTCCGACACGTTCGGCTCCGACCTCGTGCGGGGGATCGGCGCGATCCTGCTCTACGGCGTCATCGGCCTGCTGCTGATGTTCGCCGGGTTCTACGCGATCGACTGGACCACGCCGGGCAAGCTGTCGAAGCTGGTCACGCAGGGCCTGCCGAACGCGGTGATCGTGACCGCGTCCGGGTTGCTCTCGATGGCGTTCATCGTCGTCGTGGCGATCTTCAACTCGGCCAGCGACCTCACCGAGGGCCTGATCACCTCGCTCGTCTACGGCCTGCTCGGGATCATCGTCCAGGTGATCGCGGTCCGGCTGCTGGAGTGGGCGACCCGCATCGACGTGGCGTCGACCATCGAGAGCGAGAAGTTCGCGCCGGTGAGCATCGTCGTCGCGGCCGCGCACCTCGGCCTGGGCCTCGTCGTGGCGGTCGGTATCTCCTGACCCGGGTGTGTGAGCCGGGGCACGCGGTGGGTGGGCCGGCTCTTCCGTTCCCCCCCGCGTGGGGGTTGTTCGTCCGCTGAGGAAACCGGACGAACGAGTCACTGGCCCGCCCGACTTTCCCTTCTAGCCGAAGTACGGTGCGATCTAAAACCCCCCC
>NZ_JBVJOW010000002.1:986320-1060887 GCF_055582965.1 Amycolatopsis sp. NPDC104863 | reverse complement strand
CTGCATCCCCTCACGCCCCCCCTCCCCCCCCCCTCCCCGCCCCCCCCCCCCCCCCCCCCCCCCCCCCCCCCCCCCCCCCCCCCCCCCCCCCCCCCCCCCTCTTCCGTTCCCACTAGCGTGGGGTTCGTGCGCCTGCTGAGGACACCGGACGACCGGTTCACGGACCTGCCCGACTTCCCCTTCGAGCCGAAGTACGTCGAGCTCGACGACCCGCACGGCGGTGTGATCAGAGTGGGGTACGTGGAGGCGGGCCCGGCCGACGGACCGCCGGTGCTGCTCCTGCACGGCGAGCCCAGCTGGTCGTTCCTCTACCGCAAGATGCTCCCGGTGCTGGCCGCCGCCGGGCTCCGCGCGATCGCGCCGGACCTGGTCGGCTTCGGCCGCTCCGACAAGCCCGGCGACATGGTCGACCACACCTACGCCCGGCACGTGAACTGGATGCGCGGATTCGCGTTCGACGCCCTCGACCTGCGGGACGTCACGCTCGTCGGCCAGGACTGGGGTGGCCTGATCGGCCTGCGCCTGGTCGCCGAGCACCCGTCGCGGTTCGCGCGCGTGGTGGCGGCCAACACCGGCCTGCCGACCGGCGACCACGACATGCCGGCGGTGTGGCACGCCTTCCGCGAGGCCGTCGAGAAGGCCCAGGTGCTGGACGTCGCCCGGCTCGTCCAGTCGGGCTGCAAGTCGGCTCTGTCGGAAGAGGTCCGCGCGGCGTACGACGCGCCGTTCCCGAACGAGATGTACAAGGCCGCGCCGCGGGCGATGCCCGGCCTGGTGCCCTACCGGCCGGACAACCCGGCGTCGGCGGCCAACCGCGCGGCGTGGCAGACCCTCACGGAGCTGGAAATCCCGTTCCTGGTGGCCTTCTCCGACGGCGACCCGATCACCGGCGGGATGGCCCCGGTCCTGCAGCGGTCGCTGAAGGGCGCGCAGGGCCTGGCGCACCCGGTGATCCAGGGCGCGGGTCACTTCCTGCAGGAGGACGCGGGCGAGGAGCTGGCCGAGCACGTGGTGCGGTTCGTCCGTGGCTGAACCCGGCTACGTGACCAAGACCCGCACCGCGTACGACACGGTCGCCGACTCGTACGCCGAGACGCTGCGGGACGCGCTGGACGCGAACCCGTGGGACCGGGCGATGCTGGGCACGTTCGCCGAGCTGGTCGGCCCGGCCGGCCCGGTCGGCGACCTGGGCTGCGGCCCGGCCCGGCTGACCGGTCACCTGGCTTCGCTCGCCCTGGACGTCTTCGGCGTGGACCTCTCACCCGGCATGGTCGCCGCGGCCCGCCGGGCGCACCCGGAACTGCGCTTCGAAGTCGGTTCGCTAGAGGCGCTGCCGCTCGACGACGGGAGCCTCGCCGGCGCGCTGGCGTGGTACTCGCTGATCCACACCCCGCCGGAGCGGCTGTCGCCGGTGGTCGCGGAACTGGCGCGGGTGCTGGCCCCGGGCGGCCGCCTGCTGACGGCGTTCCAGGTCGGCGACGAACGCCGTCACGTCTCCCAGGGGTACGGCCACGAGGTCTCCCTGGACGCGTACCGCCTGCAGCCGGACTTCGTGACCGGCCTGGCCACCGCGGCGGGCCTGGCGGTGGAGGCCCGGCTGGTGCGAGAGCCCGAAGGGCCGTTCGAGAAGACCCCGCAGGCGTACCTGCTGTTCCGCAAGCCGAGCTGAGCAGGCCCGAAAGTGTCGGGCCTGCTCAGTAGGCTGGAATTGGGGGCTGCTCAGGTCAGGACAGGGCCGCGTGGGTGGCCGCGAGCGCGTCGACCAGGATGTCCAGGCCTTCCTGGGCCTCGTCCGCCGTCAACGTCATCGGCGGCCCCAGCCGGAGCACGTTCCCGTGCAGCCCGCCCTTGCCGATCAGCAGCCCGCGCTTCTTGGTCTCTTCCAGCATCCGGGCCGCCGCGGCCACATAAGGCTTGGTGGTCCCCGGCTCGACGAGCTCGACGCCGATCATCAGGCCCTTGCCGCGCACCTCGGCCACGATCGGCGACCCGGCGGCCTGAAGACCGGAGATGAGCTGCGTCCCCCGCGCGGCACAGTTCGCCTGCAGGTCGTGGTCCTTGATGTAGTCGAGCACCGCCGTCGCGCCGGCCATGGACACCGGGTTGCCGCCGAAGGTCGAGAACGACTGGGCCTGGAAGCAGTCCAGCACGTCGCCGCGGGCCACCACCCCGCCGACCGCGAGACCGTTCCCCAGCCCCTTCGCGAACGTCATCATGTCCGGCGTCACGCCGTGCGCGTCGATGCCCCAGAAGTGCTCGCCGGTCCGGCCCCAGCCGGTCTGGACCTCGTCGGAGATGAACAGCACCCCGTAGGAGTCGAGCACCTCCTTCATCGCCCGGAACAGCCCGTCCGGCGGGAGGCTGAAGCCGCCGACACCCTGGATCGGCTCGGCGATCAGGCACGCGACGTCGCCCGCGGTCGCCGTGTCGAGCACGTCCACCAGGTCCGCGACGCAGGCCTTGATGTAGTCCGCGTCCGACATGTCCCGGAACGGGCTGCGGTACCGGTAACCACCGTGGACGTAGTTGACCTTCACCGGGCTCAGCGCCGACGCCGACCAGCCGCGGTTGCCGGTGATCGCGACCGTCCCGAACGATCGGCCGTGGTAGGAGTTGCGCATCGCCAGCACCTGGTTGCTGCGCCGGAACTGCGTCGCGAGCATCAACGCCGTGTCGTTCGCCTCGCTGCCGGAGTTCGTGAAGAACACCTTGGCGTCCGGGATGTTCGACAGCTTCGCGATCCGCTCGGCCAGCTCGACCTGCGAGCGGATCAGGTACAGCGTCGAGGTGTGCAGGATGCCGGTGTCGAGCTGCTTGCGGACCGCGTCGCCGATCTCGGCGACGTCGTAGCCCATCGAGTTGGTCAGCACGCCGGCGAAGAAGTCGAGGTAGGTGCGGCCCTGCGAGTCGGTCATCCGCCGGTCGTGCGCGTGCACGATCTCGATCGGCTCTTCGTAGAGCAGCGACATCCAGGACGGCATGACTGCGCGGTGCCGGGCCAGCAGCTCGTCGGACATCAGACGCCTCCTCCGGTGGTTTCCCTGGAGTATGAGGAGCCCGCGAACAGCGCTTCAACGATCAGACTGTCGGGATAACCCAGTAGGGACGCACAGTCTGTACGGACTACCCTCAGTCCTCGTGATTGACCCCAGGACTCTGCGCGATGACCCGGAAGCCGTGCGCGCGTCGCAGCGCGCCCGTGGTGAAGACGAGGGAGTGGTCGACAAGCTGCTCTCCCTCGACACCCGGCGCCGCTCTTCCATCGCGGCCGCGGACAAGCTGCGCAACGAGCAGAAGCTCCTGGGCAAGCAGATCCCGAAGGCCCCGCCGGAAGAGAAGCAGCAGCTGCTGGCCACGGCCAAGGAGCTCGCCGCGCAGGTCAAGGCGGCCGAGGCGGAGCAGAACACGTCGTCGGAGGAGTTCGACCAGCTCTTCCGGACCGTGCCGAACCTCGTCCACCCGGACGCGCCGGTCGGCGGCGAAGACGACTTCACCGTGCTCAAGCACGTTGGCGAGCCGACGAAGTTCGGCTTCACGCCGAAGGACCACCTCGAGCTGCTCGAAGCGCTCGGCGGGGTCGACATGGAACGCGGCGCGAAGGTCTCGGGCTCGCGGTTCTACTTCCTCACCGGCGTCGGCGCGCAGCTGCAGCTCGGCCTGCTCAACATGGCCATCGCGCAGGCGCTCGAAAACGGCTTCACGCCGATGATCACGCCGTCGCTGGTCCGTCCGGAGATCATGGCCGGCACCGGCTTCCTCGGCCAGCACTCGAGCGAGATCTACCACCTCGAGGACGACGACCTGTACCTCGTCGGCACGTCGGAGGTGCCCCTCGCGGGCTTCCACGCCGACGAGATCCTCGACCTGAACGACGACGCGAAGCGCTACGCCGGCTGGTCGTCCTGCTACCGCCGCGAGGCCGGCTCGTACGGCAAGGACACCCGCGGCATCATCCGCGTCCACCAGTTCGACAAGGTGGAGATGTTCGTCTACACCAAGCCGGAGGACGCCGAGGCCGAGCACGAGCGGCTGCTCGGCTGGGAAGAGCAGATGCTCGCGAAGATCGAGGTGCCCTACCGGGTCATCGACACCGCGACCGGCGACCTCGGCACGTCCGCGCACCGCAAGTTCGATTGCGAGGCGTGGATCCCGACGCAGGACACCTACCGCGAGCTGACCTCGACGTCCAACTGCACGACGTTCCAGGCCCGCCGCCTCTCGGTCCGCTACCGCGGCGAGAACGGCAAGCCGCTGATCGCCGCGACGCTCAACGGCACGCTGGCCACCACCCGCTGGATCGTCGCGATCGTCGAGAACCACCAGCAGGAGGACGGTTCCGTACGCGTGCCCGAGGCGCTGCGGCCGTTCGTCGGCGGCAAGGAAGTCCTCACGCCCCGCTGATTCGCGGTTATGCCGGGTGCGCCCCCGTTCGGCCCAGTAAGGTCCGGGCCGAACGGGAGAGGACTCTTCGCATGCGCATGAAGTGGCAGGTCGCGGTGGCCCTGGCGGCCCTGACCGTGGTGTCCGGCTGCACGGTGGCCGTCGGCGGCTCGGCGTCGCCGGTGCCCGGCCAGGGGCCGGTCGTCAAGAACGTCGACGCCTGCACGCTGCTCGACGAGTCCCAGCTCGACGCGCTCGGTTACGAGACCAGGGGCCGTTCGGTGCCGGAGGTCAAGGACCGGAACCAGACGGCGATGTGCCTGTGGAACACGAAGGACGACATCGAGCCGTCGGCGATCCTGAACGTCGGCTACACGACGGACATCGACTTCAACGAGTACATCGCCGGCGCCGTCCCGAAGGGCGAACCGCAGCAGATCGCCGGGTTCAGCTGGCGGCAGTACCCGTCGATCCTCGCCGACGACTGCGTGCTCTACGCCATCCTGGGTGACCAGTCCTTCGCGTACGTGAGTGTGTCCGAGCCGCCGCTCGAGAAGTCGTGCGAGCTGGCGAAGGCGGTCGTCCCGCAGGTCGCGGCGCACCTGCCGGGCGGGCAGGACGCGCCGTCGATCACGCCGACGGCCCCGGCCAAGACCGAGCCGGGCGGCCCGCTGCTCTCGGCCGACCCGTGCGCGATGCTCAAGCCGGACCAGGTCGCGCAGCTGAAGAACATCGCGCCCACCGGCGAAAAGGACACGTCGTCCACGGTGCCCAACGCGTCCTACTGCCTGTGGGACGACACCGACGGCAGCGAGGGTCAGAAGGCGTTCGAGGTCTGGTTCGGCCCGAGCACCCCGGTGGCGGACTGGCCGGGCGTGAACGGTGTCAAGCCGCAGGAAACCGTCGACGTCGGCGGCAAGCAATGGGGCGTCTACCCGAACCTGGGCGGCCTGCGCGTGACCTGTGGCGCGTACCTGCCGATCACCGAGACGTCGTCGGTGCAGGTGGTCAGCGGGTTCATCGGCGACGACACCAAGACCTGCGACCTCGTCAAGCAGGGCCTGCCGCTGGTGACCGCGAACCTGCCGGGCTAGGCCGACACCTGGTCCGCGATGTGGCGCGCGATCTCCAGCGCGCTCGTCGCGGCCGGCGACGGCGCGTTCAGGACGTGCACCTGGTCGCGCGCGGTCTCGATGAGGAAGTCGTCGACGAGCGAGCCGTCACGGCGCATCGCCTGCGCGCGCACGCCGGAGCCGTGCCGCACGATGTCGTCCTCGGTGACGGCCGGGACGAGCCGCGCGAGGCTGGCGGCGAACCGCTTCTTCGAGAACGAGCGCCGGACCTCGTCGAGCCCGGTCGGGAACGCGTACTTCTTCGCGAGCCGCCAGACGCCGGGGAAGGCCGCGACCTCGGCGACGTCCTTCGCGGAGAAGTCACCCCAGCGGTAGCCCTCGCGGCGCAGCGCGAGCACGGCGTTCGGGCCCGCGTGCACACTGCCGTCGAGCATGCGGGTGAGGTGCACGCCGAGGAACGGCAGCGTCGGGTCCGGCACCGGGTAGATCAGGCCCTTGACCAGGCCGCGGCGTTCGGGCTTGAGCTCGTAGTACTCCCCGCGGAACGGCACGATCTTCGCCGACGGCGTCAGCCCGGCCAGCCGCGCGACGCGGTCGGAGTGCAGGCCGGCGCAGTTGACGAGCCCGTCCGCGACGATGACGTCCGAGCCGGTGGCGACCTCGACACCGCCGTTGCTCCCGGCGCGGATGGCCAGCGCGGGGCTGTTCAGGCGGAGGTCGACGCCGGCTTCGTCGAGCAGCCGGACGAGGGCTTCGCAGACGCCGGGGAAGTTGATGATCCCGGTGGACTCGACGCGCAACGCGGCGACGCAGGCGACCTCGGGCTCGTACTCGCGGGCTTCGGCGGGTGAGATCTTCTTCGCCGGGACGCCGTTGGCCTCGGCCCGCTCGGCGAGCGTGTTCAGCGCCGGGATCTCCTTCTCGTCGGTCGCGACGACGAGCTTCCCGCACACCTCGACCGGCACGCCGTACTGGCGCGCGAAGTCCACGATGGACCGGTTCCCGGCGACGGACATCCGCGCCTTGAAGGAGCCGGGCTTGTAGTAGAGCCCGGCGTGCACGACGTTCGAGTTGTGCCCGGTCTGGTGCGCCGCCCAGCGCGGCTCCTTTTCCAGCACGGTGACGTCCAGCCCGCGCCTGGTCAGCTCCCAGGCCACGGCCAGTCCGACGATCCCGCCCCCGACGACCACCACGTTGCGCACGATCGACCAGGCTACGCGAGTGCCCGCCGGGTGCTGTTCCCTGGCGGAACCTGACAGCTGTCAGGTACGGTACCTAACAAATGTCAGGTAAGCGATTGACCCGAGAAGCGCGCCGCGAGCGGATCCTCACCGCGGCGGGCGAGGTGTTCGCGTCGGCGGGATACGACGCGGCGGGCATGCGTGAGGTCGCCGCGACGGCCGGCATCAGCACGCCGGTGCTCTACGACCACTTCCCGGCGAAAGCGCAGCTGTACGCGGCCCTGCTGGAGTCCGAAGTGGACGGCTTGCTGGCGGGCTGGGCCGCGCTCCCGCCGTCGGACGACCCGGAGGTCCTGCTGCGCAGCCGCGTCTCGGCGATCTTCGCGTGGATCGAAACGCACGAACGCGGCTGGCGGATGATCTTCGCCGAGACGCCGTCGGACCCGGCGGTGGCCTCGGTGCACCGCACGGGCCAGGCGCGGGCGACGGCCAACCTGGCGGCGCTGTTCCACGGCGTGCCGCTGGACCTCACGGCCCGCATCCCGCGTCCGCTGGCCGACGAGGTCCTGGCCGAAGCCTGCAAGAGCGCGCTCAACGCGGTCGCGACGTGGTGGTGGGGCCACCGCGAGGTGCCGCGTGAAGAGGTGGTCGCGCTGACGGTGGACCTGCTCTGGCGTGGGCTCGCCACACTGGTCAAGGGGGAGAGATGAGCACGGAGAACTACCGGCTCGCCGCGGAAACGGGCGACGTCGACCTGGCGATGACGGCGTTCGCGCCGGAGGCGGTGCTGCATTCACCGCTGACGTCCCGGGTGCGCTTCACCGGCCACGCGCAGCTGCGGCCGTTGATCGAGGTGGCGTACGCGCACCTGTCGGAGATCCGCTTCCACACGGACATCGGCGACACCCGCACCCGAGTGGTGGTCTACACGGCCCTGCTCGGCGGCGAGCCGATCGAGGAGGCGGCGCTGCTCCGGCTGGACGGCGAAGGCCTGATCGAAGAGGCGACGATGTTCGTGCGGACGTTGCCGGGGCTGGTGACGTTGATGGACCGCTTCGGCCCGGACATCGCGCGGCGCAACGGCCGCCCGCTGGCGGCGCGGGTGGTGAGCGTGCTGACCAAGCCCTTGCTGGCGATGGTGCGCTCCGGCGACCGGCACGCGGTCCCGCTGGTCAGCGGCCGGGCCGGCTAGGTGTCCGAACTCGTGGACACCGTTGCGTCGATCGAGTGCTCCAGCGCCTTCTGCGCGCTCATCCCCAGCCCGGCCCCGTAGGCCCGCTCGAACCCGGCCGCCCCCAGCGACTCCCGCGCCCGGAGCCGCACCGAAGACACGTCCGGGTCGCCGCTGATCGCCGTCCCGCGTACCGCCACGGCCGCGCCCAGCAGCACCGCCGCCTCGGCCGGGGCCGACGCCGCTCCCGCCAGGCCCTCCAGGGCGAACGCCACGACGTCGCCCGCGTGCCACTGCCGTCCGGTCAGCAGTGCCGAGCGGTGCAGCTCGACCGCCTCGGCCGGGCGGCCCTCGGCCGAGGCCAGCCAGCCCAGCGAGATGAACGCCGTAGCGCGGGCCGTCTCCGCCGCGAACGAGCCGCCCGGGCATTCCGACAGCGCTCGCTCGCACAGCTGACGCGCCGCCGCCAGGTCGCCTTCGTGCCGGGCGAGGTTCGCCAGCCCGACGTACGCCGCCGCGCGGGACTCGGGCATGCCCGTGCGGCGGGCCGTCGACGCCGCCAGTTCGTAGTCGGCGCGGGCGCCGGCGTCGTCTCCCGACAGCAGGCGGGTCCACGCCCGGCGGCAGACGAGGTCCGCGGCGTCGTCCGTCGCGCCGATCTGGTGCATCAGGCCGAGCGCCTCGTCCATCAGCGGCAGCGCCGCCTCGTGCTCGCCGCGCCAGGTCAGCAGCTGCGACAGGTGGTCCAGCGCCATCGACAGGCCCCACCGCTCGCCCAGCGCGCGGAACTGCACGGCCCCCTCGCGCAGGTTCTCCTCGGCGTCGGCCAGGTCGCCGTTCATCATCGACCGCAGGCCGATGCCCATCGGCAGCAGCGCCCAGCTCCACGCGTCCCCGCTGGCCAGCATGCTTTCGCCGCGGCCGGTCACCTGGTCGTCCTCGCCCGGCGGGCCGGCGACCACGCCCAGCAGCATCACGAGCATCGGGTGGTGGACGGCCAGCGTCCCGTCCGTCGCGTAGCGCCGGACCAGCGGCAGGTACTGCTCCAGCGACTCGTGCGGCGCGCCCGACATCGCCCCGAGCACGCACATCACGAACTCCTCGGGGTGCCGCTCGCGCAGCTCCGGCGGGCACCGCGACGCCACGGCCAGCGACAGCCCGGCGCCCTCGAACCGGCGTCCGCGCATCCACCAGTACATCGCCAGCAGCGGCACCAGCCGCAGCGCGAGCTCGACGTCGTGCTCGGTCGCCCAGCGCAGCGCCGCCAGGACGTTGTCGTACTCGGCGTCGACGCGATCCAGCCACTCCAGCTGCGACGCCGTCCGCAGCATCGGGTCGGCTTCTTCGGCGAAGCGCAGGATGTACTCCGCGTGCGCGCGATGGATCGCCTCGGTCTCGCCCGCTTCGGCGAGCTTCTCCGCGCCGAACGCGCGGATCGTCTCCAGCATCCGGAACCGGCCGCCGACGGCTTCGGCCAGCGACTTGTCCGCCAGCTCGAGCAGCAGGTCCGCGTCCGCGCCGCAGACCTCGGCCGCCGCGGCGAGCGTCGCGCCGCCGGCGAACACCGTCAGCCGGCGGGCGAGCTCGTGCTCTTCCTCGCTCAGCAGGTCCCAGCTCCACTCGACAACGCCGCGCAGCGAGCGGTGCCGCGCCTCGGCCGTCCGGCTGCCGCGGCCCAGCAGCCGGAACCGGTCGTCGAGGCGGGTCGCGATCTCGCCGAGGTCGAGCGCCCGGACGCGCGCCGCGGCCAGTTCGAGGGCCAACGGCAGGCCGTCGAGGGCCGCGCAGACGTGCTGGACGTCGCCGATCGTCGTCTCGTCGACGGTGAACGCGGGGTCGCTCGCGGCCGCGCGGTCGGCGAACAGCCGGACCGCCGGGTACGTCAAGGCTTCCGCTGCGGACGTCCCCGGCGGCGGGACGGCCAGCCGCGGCACCGGCGCCAGCTGCTCACCGGTGATGCCGAGCGGCTCGCGGCTGGTGGCCAGCACTCGCAGCCCGGGGCACGCGGCGAGCAGCCGCGCGGCGAGCCGGGCCGCGACGTCGACCACGTGCTCGCAGTTGTCGAGCACCAGCAGCGTCGACCGGTCGCGCAGCGCCGAGATCAGCCGGTCGGCCGGGTCCTGGGGGCCGCCGCGCGAGCTCTCGCGCAGGCCGAGCGCGCCCAGCACCGCGCCGGGGACGTCGGCGCCGCTGTGCGGGGCGAGCTCGGCGAACCCGACCGGCCCGGACTCGGCCGCCGCGATTTCGATGGCCAGCCGCGTCTTGCCGCTGCCACCCGGCCCGGTCAGCGTCACCAGCCGGCTGCGCGCGAGCAGCTCCGCGACCTGCCGCAGCTCGCCGTCCCGGCCGACGAAGGTGGTCAGCTGCGCGGGCAACGCCGAGACCACCGGCTTCTCGGTCTCGCCGCGAAGCACGGTCAGGTGGGCTTCGGCGAGCTCCGGGCCCGGGTCGGCGCCCAGCTCGTCGGCCAGCGTGCGGCGGGCGTCCTCGAACGCGGCCAGCGCGTCGGCGGAGCGTCCGGCCGCCCCCAGGGCCCGGACCAGCTGCGCGCGCGGGCGTTCCCGCAGCGGCTGCGCGGCGACCGTCTCGCGCAGCCCGGCGAGGACGTCTTCGGCCTGCCCCAGCGCCAGCCGGGCCTCGACGTGGTCGTCCGCCGCGTCTGCCCGCAGCTCCTCGAGCCGGGTGGCCCGGGCGGCGGCGAACGGCGCGTCGGCCAGGTCGCTGAACGCGGTCCCGCGCCACAACGCCAGCGCTTCGCCCAAAGTGGACGCCGCGCGGACGTGCTCGCCGTTCTTCAGCAGCGCCCGGCCTTCGCGGACGAGACGGTCGAAAGCGTGAACGTCCACTTCGTCCGGTTCGACGGCGAGCCGGTAGCCCGCCGCGGTGAACTCGACCGGCGCCAGCTCCTTCAACGCCGTCCGCAGTCGGGACACCTGGGACTGGAGAGCGTTCGCTGCGCCGTCCGGCGGGTTTTCGCCGTACATCCCGTCGACCAGCCGTTCGGCCGGCACGAACCGGCCCGCCTCGAGGGCGAGCAGCGCGAGCAGCATCCGCGACCGCGGGCCGCCCACCGCCACCTGCGTGCCGTTCTCGCGCCACGCGGTGACGGCCCCCAGTACCCCGAATCGCATGCGCCCAGCGTAGGACGTCTTTCGTTGCCGGATGGGCGTCACTCGAAAGTGGTCTTCGGCGTGGGCCTGTGAATCACCTGAGCGTGCGTCTATACACTTCGCCGGGTCCCCACGCAATGGGAGAGGTATGTCGACCGACAGCATTGCCCTAGGTCAGCCGACCGTGGGCGAAGAGGAGCTCGCGGCCGTCGCCGAGGTCTTCCGATCCGGCTGGCTGGCCGGGGCCGGACCGGCGTGCCGCCGCTTCGAGGAGCGGTTCGCGCAGGTCACCGGCACCGCGCACGCGTTGACGACCGCGAACTGCGGCTCGGCGCTCTTCCTCGGCCTCAAGGTCCTCGGGGTGCAACCCGGCGACGAGGTCATCGTCGGCGACTACACGTTCCCCGCGACCGGCCACGCCGTGGTGCAGGCAGGCGCGACACCGGTGTTCGCCGACATCCGCCCGGACGTCTTCAGCGCCGACCCGGCCCACGTCGAGTCCCTGATCACCCCGAAGACCGTCGGCATCCTCGTGGTCGACGTCGCGGGCCAGCCCGGTGACTTCGACGAGTACCGCGCGATCGCCGACAAGCACGGCCTCTGGCTCTTCGAGGACGCCGCGTGCGCCGCGGGCGCGACGTACAAGACGCGCCCGGCCGGCAGCCTCGCCGACCTCGCCGCGTTCTCCTTCCACGGCCGCAAGGGCATCACCGCCGGCGAGGGCGGCGCGCTGGTCTCCGACCGCGAAGACCTGATCGCGCACGCCCGCAAGCTGCACACCTACGGCATCGAGCCGGCGATCAGCCGTGAGGGCTCGAACACGCTGCCGATCCCCGAGTTCCACGAGCTCGGGTACAACTTCCGCATGTCGGACGTGCAGGCCGCGATCATGAACGTCCAGCTCGACCGCCTGCCGGACCTCCTCGCCGCCCGCCGTTCCGTCGCGAAGCGCTACCACGAGGCCTTCGCCGACGTCGACGCGCTGACCGTCCCAGTCGAACTGTCCGATCGCGAGCACCCGTGGCAGGCCTACCTGCTGACGGTCGCGCCCGAGGTCAGCCGCGACACCCTGGCCCTGCGCATCCGCGAGCAGGGCGTCCAGTGCAACTTCGGCACGTACGCCTCACACCTCCAGCCGATCTACGGCCCCCAGACGCCGCTGCCGGTTTCGGCCGACGCGTTCGCGCGCCAGCTCGCCATCCCCATGCACGCCAACCTGACCGACGCCGAGGTGGCGCGGGTCGGCGAGGTCGTGCGCGCCGCCGTGCAGTCCCTGTCCTGAAGCCCCTGACCGAGGAGAAATTGGTGTCCGACAAGAAGGTGCTCTTCACCGGGGCTGGTGGCTTCATCGCCGCGCACGTGATCCCGCTGCTGATCGAAGGCGGCTACACCGTGCGCATCTTCGACAACATGACCCGCGGCGACCGCGCCCGGGTCAACGAGTTCGTCGCCACCGGCAAGGTCGAGCTCGTCGAGCAGGACGTCCGGTACGGCGGCGCGGTGCGCGAGGCCATGCGCGGCTGCACGCACGTCATCCACTTCGCCACGGTGTCGATCAACAAGTCGATCGCCGACCCGGCCGAGTCCATCGACATCAACATGGTCGGCAACCACAACGTCTTCGCCGCGGCGGCCGACGAAGGTGTCCAGCGCCTGGTGTTCGCGTCGACCGCGTCGGTCTACGGCGAGCCGAAGCGGTTGCCGATGCACGAGGACGACGAGCTCAAGCCGCTCACGCCGTACTGCATCTCGAAGCGCGCCGGCGAGGACATGCTCGGCTTCTACGAGCGCACCAAGGGCCTGTCCTGGAACGCGCTGCGCTTCTTCAACGTGTACGGCCCCGGCCAGAAGATCGAGGCCTACTACACGTCGGTGATCAACCACTTCATCCAGCGCCTGCGCGCCGGCCAGCCGCCGATCATCGACGGCCGCGGCGACCAGTCGATGGACTTCGTGCACGTCACCGACCTCGCGCGGGCCGTCGTAGCCGCGCTGGAGTCCGAGCGGGCGAACCTGCCGATCAACATCGGCACCGGCATCGACACCTCGATCGCGGCGCTGGCGAAGATCCTCATCGAGGCCGTCGGTGTCGACGTCGAGCCGCTGTTCAACGACCGTGACGTGCTGGTCTCGCGGCGCGCGGCCGACATCACGCGCGCCCGCGACGTGCTCGGCTGGGAGCCGCGGATCACTGTCGAAGAGGGCATGCGGCAGCTGGTCGAGGAATCCGAGTGAGTGCCACCGCGGGGCCGGCCCGAGGACGTGCGATGCGCATCGCGGTGGTGAACAACTTCTTCCCGCCCCGCGTGGGCGGCAGCGCGCACATGTCGGCGTCGCTGGCGGCGCAGTTCGTGGCGGCCGGGCACGAGGTCCTCGCGATCACCGCGGCGTACGCGGACGCCCCGGCCGAGGAGGAGCGCGACGGTTACCGCGTCGTCCGCCTCCCGGCGGTGAAGATGCCGCAGGTCGGCCTGTCGATCGACTTCGACATGAGCTTCGCCTCGCTGCGGCCGGGCAACTGGCGGCGGCTGTGGAAGCTGCTGGACGAGTTCAAGCCGGACGCGATCCACCTGCACGGCCAGTTCTTCGACCTGTCGTGGCTGGCCGGGATCTACGCGCGGCGGCACGGAATTCCGTCGCTGCTCACCATCCACACGCTCCTGATCAGCGACAACAAGCTGTACGGCGGCGTGTTCCGGGTGCTCGACGCGCTGCTGGTGCGGCCGATCCTCGCCTACATGCGGCCGCGATACGTCATCCTGGACAAGCTGGGCGTCGACTACTGCGTCGACCGCTACGGCACCAGCGACGCGAACTCGGAGTACTTCCCGATCGCCGTCGACACCGGCCACTTCGCGAAGCCGGTCACGAAGGACGTCCGCGCGGAGCACGGCATCGGGGACGCGCCGCTGATCGTCTCGCTCGGGCACGTCATCCCGCTGCGGAACCGGCTGCCGCTGATCGAGGCCCTGCCGTCCATTTTGGACAAACACCCCGGGGTGCGGGTGGTCATCGTCGGGCGCGTCTACCACGACGCGTTCCTGAAGAGGGCCGCCGAACTGGGCGTCTCGGACGCGCTGGTCGTCACCGGCGCGGTGCCGAAGGAAGACGTCCCGGCGTACTTCGCCGCGGCGGACATCGTGACGCACGACCTCAACGGCGGCTGCGGCACGGCGTCCCTGGAGGCGATGCTCTCCGGCACGGCGACGATCGCGTCGGTCACCGAGGACAACTACCCGGGCATCGAGCTGCGCAACGGCGAAAACGTGCTGCTGGTCCGCCCGGACGACTCGGAAGCCGTGGCGTCGACGGTCGTCGAGCTGCTCGACGACCCGGAGCGGCGCGCGGTGATCGCCCAGCGCGAGAGCGAGATGGTGCGGGCGAACTTCGGCCTCGACGTCGTCGCCGAGGAGCACCTGCGGACTTTCGAGAAGCTGGTGTCGGACGCTCATGTTCTTCGATGACGAGCGCAGCCACCGGCTGCGCCCGCAGATCCTGACCGAGCTCGTCTCGCAGTACATGAACGACGCCGAGCGGGCGCAGTTCTACGGCCTGCCCTCGACGTGCCGCGTGCGCGAGCGCGTCAAGATCATCAGCCCCGAGAACCTCAAGATGGGCGACCACTGCTGGGTCGGCGAGGGCGCGGCCCTCGACGCGAGCGGCGGCCTGGAGATCGGCGAGCACACCAGCATCGGGCTGAACACGCTGATCTTCACGCATTCCAGCTGGCTCGCGAACATGACGCTGCAGAACCACTCGGGCAGCGACCTGATCGAGCGCAAGCCGGTCAAGATCGGCAAGGGCTGTTTCATCGGCGGCCTGGTGGTGATCATGGCGGGCGTCACGATCGGCGACTTCGCAACGGTGCAGCCGAACTCGGTGGTGGCCAAGGACGTCCCGCCCCGGACGCTGGTGGCGGGCAACCCGGCTCGGGTTTTCCAGCGCTACGACGAGGAATACATCCAGTCCGAAGTGGACCGCGTCCGCACGGAGAACGCCCGCCGCCGCGCGCTCGCGGAGTCACAGGGCCAGGACACTTCGGGCTGGGGAGCCCCATCGGGCGACTACTCGGAGCAGTAGGTTTCTGGCAGCCTGACGTGCGAAAGCGATGTCCGGCTACTGGCGGCGAGGAGTGTCATGGAATGGCCTCACCACTTTTTGTCCTTCGATGACTGGGTTCGTTTACCGGAAATCCGAGAATTCCATGTTGAAGTTATTGAAGGAGTTTTTGTTGTGGCGCCGCGTCCAGGTTTTTTGCACCAGCGAGCTGCTGCGCGGCTGACCTACTTGATCGACGAACAGCTCCCGGACCGGTACTGTGCACTGAATGGCGTCGAGATGGTCGTCCGGGAGACTCCGCCGACCGTTCGTGTGCCAGATGTTCTGGTGGGCCTGGGTGTTCAGGTGGAGACGAATCCGGCTCGGTTGGCCGCCAGTGATGTTCGGTTGGTGGTCGAGGTGTTGTCCGAGGGCAGTCGGCGGACAGACCGGGTTACGAAGCTTTCCGAGTACGCGGAAGCCGGGATCGAGCACTATTGGATCGTCGACCTCGACCCACCGGTCAGCTTGATGACCTGTCGGCTGGCTGAAGGCTACCGCTATGAAGACTTCGGCGAGCAGTCCGGCATTGCCCGACTCGACTTTGAGGGCACGGTGCTAACCATCGACCTGAACGCGCTGACTCCCGACGCTCCGCGACCTTAGAGCCGGTCGCCGAGGAGTTTCGCCAGGGATTCGCAGATGTCGGCGCGGTTGCGGCCCATCTCGATCTCGGCCACCCGCAGCTGGCCGTGCGCGTGCTTGGCGACGAAGACCAGCGAACTGGCGCCCGTGCCGTAGCAGTACCCCGCGGCCTCACCCGCGCCCGGCACCGGCTTCGCCGGCTCGTCGCACTCCGACTGCAGCTGCTTGAGCATCGTGCTCGGTGACTTGCCGCCCGTCGCCGCCAGGACGTACAGCTCGCCGAACGCGTAGGAGCAGCGGAACGCCTTGCCCGGGCCGAGCTGCTCGGGCGGCATCTCGCTGGGCTCCCGCACGTTCCACGCGGTGCCCAGGAGCTGCGCGAACTCGACGTTCCCCAGGTACGGGCAGGCGCCGGTCACCTTCGCCGGGGAGACGGCCGGCGTGAAGGCGGGTGGCGCCGGGGTGGTCGGTTTCGGCTTGCTCACGGAAGTGGATGACGGCGGAGCCGACGTGACCGCCGGCGCCGCCGTCGTGGAACCGCCCGAACACGCTGTGACGCAGGTCAGCAGGCATGCGGCGGCGAAGATTCCCCCCAAGAAGCGCACGAAAGACAATCTAGCGCTCCGTAACCGAGCGCAGGATTGCGGTTACGCAACGTTTCAGCCGTGCCCGACGCCGGTGTTGCCCGAGGGCAGCCTGGCGCCCGCCGCGTCGTAGGCCTTGAGGCCGTCCGGCTCGCCCGCGTCGAACCAGAACACCACGACGTTCGGGTCCGCGCTCCACCGCGCCTGGTGCGCGACGCCGGACTTCGCCGTGATCTTCGCGGCCGGGCCGTAGTAGTACCCGAAGCTCGGCACGTCCTGGCCGTCGGCGTTCAGGCCGCCGCTCACCGCGTGGAAGCCGGGCGCCTTGGCGGACCCGTTCGACTCGTTCGCGAGGACGAGGTCCTTCAGGCCGTTCGGGCCCCGCGTGCCGGCCATGATGCCGAACGTCGTCTGGGGGAGGCGCGGCTCCTGCACCTTCACGCCGTAGAAGACCAGGTCGCCGCTTCCCGCCGGGATGACGTCACCCAGCACCTCGTGCTCGGGCGCCGCGGCCCTGGTCGGCGGCGGTGACACCGGCGCGGCCACCAAGGCGGCGGGCGCCGCGGGCGCGGGCGCCGCCGGCGCGGACTCGGCGTTCGCCACGGTCAGGACGCCGGACACCACCAGCGCGCCGCACGCGGCCGTGACCGTACCGGCGATGACGAGGCGTTTTTTCATGATTCCTCCCTCGGTAGCAAGATCGTCCGAGGGAACTACGGGCGTAGGCTCAAAAAGGTTGAGAGCAACCTTTCCGTGCCCCGGCCGTCGCTGGGGGAAGGACGAACGGAGCAGGCATGGCGCGCGGTGACGACGAGTTCGCGGAGTTCGTCCGCGCGTCGTCGGCCCGGCTCACCCACGCCGCCTACCTGCTCACCGGCGATCGCCACCAGGCCGAGGACGCCGCCCAGACCGCCTTCACCCGCACGTACGCGGCATGGTCGCGGGTCCGGCACAAGGACGCCTACGGTTACGCGCGCACCGTCCTGATGAACCACGTCATCGACGGCTGGCGGCGCCCGATCCGCGAGTACGCCACCGAGGTGATGCCCGAGCGGCAGGACCGCCTCGACGTCGACCAGGCCGTCACCCAGCGCGCGTGGCTCACCGCGGTGCTCAAGACGCTGACCGCCCGCGAACGCGCCGTCGTCGTGCTGCGGCACTTCTTCGACCTGCCCGAAGCCGACGTCGCGCGGGAACTGGGCGTTTCGCTGGGTACCGTGAAGAGCACGAACTCGCGGGCGCTGGCCAAGCTGCGGATCGAAGCAGGCGCCGAGGACACGCTGATCGGAGGGAGCGGGCGATGAACGACCTCGACGACTTCCGCGCCGCCCTCCGCCGCCCGCCGGAGGAGCCCTTCGCCGAGCCGGACCTGGCCAAGATCATGGCCGGCGGCACCCGCATCCGGCGTCGGCGCCGGGTCCTGACGAGCGTCGCCGGGGTCGCTGCCGCGGCCGCCGTGGTGCTGGTGGTCGTCTTCGCCGTCCAGGTGCGGCAGCCCGCGCCTGCGCCGGTCGCGCAGCCGCCGTCGATCTCGGTCACCAAACCGCCGGCGACCAGCGGCCCGCCGGAAAAGCCGCCGATCGGCGAGGTGGTCGGCACCGGCATCTCGACCGCCGCGGGGGAGATCGTCCTCTTCGCCCGGGCGGTCGACGAGCCGCAGCTCCTGCCGGACATCCACTTCGGCCTCGTCGCCGGCTTCCGCTCCGGGACCTCGGTGCGGGCCGTGCTGGCGACGAACGAGATCCGCGGCTCAGACCGGTCGTACGGCTTCCACGCCACCGACGGCGGCGAGATCGTCCAGGACCAGCTGATCCCGGTCTTCGGGTACTTCGCCGGCCCGGTCGCGCGGATCACGACGACGGTGCACGGCAAGACGATCGAGGCCGACCTGGCCAAGTGGACCGCGGACCCGAACGTGGTGTTCTTCTGGTTCGACCCGGTCGCCGTCCCGAACTCCGACGTGCTGACGCCGCTCATCGCGTACGACCCGAACGGCAAGCGGCTCACCAAGTAGGCGGTACCCGCCGGGTTCGCGTGGGCGTAAGAACCCCACCGTGACCTCACGACGAGTGTTCCTCACCGCTTCTGCCGCCCTGGGCGCCGCCGCCGCGACGCGGGTTCCGGCGGGCGCCGCCGAGCTCGGGGACCGCGGGCCCGGCGGCCCGGTCCGGCCGCAGCCGCTCGGCCCGGACCTGCGCGCGTTGCTGCGGCAGGTCGACGAACGCCGGATCGAGGCGACCGTCCGGCGGCTGGCCGCGTTCGGCACCCGGCACACGCTGTCGTCCCAGAGCGACCCCGCCCGGGGCATCGGCGCGGCCCGGGACTGGCTCTTCGCGCAGTTCCAGGCGGTCGCGGCGGCGTCCGGGGGCCGGCTGAGCGTCGAGCTGCAGTCCTACGTCCAGCCGCCCGCCGACCGGATCCCGGTGCCGACGACGATCACGAACGTCGTCGCGACGCTGCGCGGGTCGACCGATCCGGGCCGCGTGTACGTCGTCTCGGGGCACTACGACTCGCGCTGCACCGACGTCATGGACTTCACCAGCGACGCCCCGGGAGCGGACGACGACGCGTCGGGCGTCGCGGTCTCGCTGGAGCTGGCGCGGGTGCTCTCGACCCGGCAGCCGGCCGCGACGATCGTCTTCGCCGCCGTCGCCGGCGAGGAGCAGGGCCTCTACGGCTCGCGGTACCTGGCCCGGCAGTTCAAGGCGGCGGGCACGGACGTCCAGGCGATGTTCACCGACGACATCGTCGGCTCGAGCCGCGCCGACGACGGCACGCGCGACCCGTCGACGATCCGGCTCTTCGCCGAGGGCGTCCCGACCGCGGAGACGCCGCAGGAGGCGGACCTGCGGCGCAGCATCGGCGGCGAGAACGACTCACCGCCGCGGCAGCTGGCCCGGTTCGTGAAGTCGGTGGCGGAGAACGACTCGACCGGCATGACGGTCCGCGTGATCTACCGCCGCGACCGCTACCTGCGCGGCGGCGACCACATCGGCTTCCTGGAGCAGGGCTACCCGGCGGCGCGCTTCACCGAGCCGAACGAGGACTTCGCCCACCAGCACCAGAACGTCCGCGTGGAGAACGGCGTCCAGTACGGCGACCTGCCGCGCTTCTGCGACTTCCCGTACATCACGCGGGTCGCGCGCGTGAACGGCGCGGCCCTGTGGTCACTGGCCACGGCCCCGGGCACTCCGAAGGGCGTGAAGATCCGCACGGCGGCCCTGACGAACGACTCCGAGCTGCTCTGGACGGCCACCCCGGGCGCGGCGAGCTACGAGGTCCTGTGGCGCGAGACCACGGCGCCGGACTGGACCCACACGATCGACGTCGGCCCGGCGCTGACGGCGAAGATCGACCTGTCGAAGGACAACGTCTTCTTCGCCGTCCGCGCGGTGGGCCCGGACGGCCGCCGAAGCCCGGCGGCCTTCCCGGTTCCGGTCAGCTAGGCCGCGGCCTGCGTGAGGACCTGCTCGACGACGTGGTGCGAAGGCAGGATCAGGTCGCGCTCGGTGTCGGCGTCGATCTTGCCCTCCAGCAGGTCGCAGAAGCGGTCCAGCTGCGTGGCCAGCGGCTCGCGCGCCGTGATCAGCTCCGGGATCTCGATGACCGTCTGCTGGCGGTAACCGAGGCCGTCCGGGGTGACCGAGTCGTGCGAGATGTGGCGGTAGATCGTGACGTCGCGGCGCAGCAGGTCGATCTCGATCAGCCGGTCCAGTTCGGACACCACCAGCGAGCGGACCTTCTTCTGCCCCAAGCGGGACGCCGACACCGTGGCCAGGCCGGTCGGGAACGACAGCACCGTCTCGATGGTGTCCTCGGCGCCCTCGACCGACGACGGGTGGAAGTACCCCGCGCCCGACGTCACGCGGGCCGGCGTCGCGCCGCCGAAGAACTGGATCGCCAGGTCGACGTCGTGCACCAGCAGGTCCCACGCCACGCCCGTCTTGATGCGCGGCGCGTACGGGCCGTGGCGGCGGGCCATCAGGTGGATCGGCTCGTTCACCAGCGCCCGCGCGGTCATCACCGCCGGGTTGTAGCGCTCGAGCAGCCCGCACATCAGCGCGACGTCCTGCTTCTTCGACAGCGCGACGATCTCCTGTGACCGTTCGAAGCTGTTGCACACCGGCTTTTCCACCAGCATCGGCTTGCCCTGGCCGAGGATCTCCTGCGCCAGGTCGTAGTGCGCCTCGGTGGCCGACGCGAGCACGACGGCGTCCACATCGGACAGTGAGCCGATCTCCGGCGTCCACTGGGTCTCGTACCGGTCGGCGACGGCCTTGCCCGCCTCTTCGCGCGGATCGATCACGCGGACGAGGTCCACGCGCTCGTTGCCGGCGAGCACACGGGCGTGGAGGGAACCCATGTTCCCGGTCCCGACAAGAGCGATCCGATGCGTCATGCGCCCAGTACCTCGCGAACGGTTTCGATGATGGTGTCCAGGTCGGACTCGGTCAGGTGCGGGTGCACCGGCAGCGAAAGCGCCTGCGCGGCAACCGCCTGCGCCACCGGGAAGTCCTCGACGCGCGCGCCCGGGATCAGGTCGTGACCGGAGTAGCAGTCGTAGTCGAAGACGATCTTCGGGTAGTAGATGCCGTTGCCGATGCCCCGCTCGGTGAGCGCCGCGGCCAGCTCGTCACGCGAGAGGAACGCGTGCGGCCCGACCAGCACGGTGTACTGGTGCCACACGTGCTCGCGGCCCGGCAGCACCTGCGGGACGTCGAGGCCCGGCGTGCCCGCGAGGCCCTCCGAGAGGCGCTTCGCGTTCGCCTGGCGGGCGGCGGTCAGCTGGTCGAGCTTCGCCAGCTGCGGGATGCCGACGGCCGCGTGCAGGTCGGTCATCCGGTAGTTGTGGCCGGCGACCTCGTACTGGTAGCGGGCGCGCATGCCCTGGTTGCGCAGCACGCGCAGCTTGTCGGCCAGCGCGTCGTCGTCCGTCGTGATGACGCCGCCCTCGGCGGTGGTGATGTTCTTCGTCGCGTACAGCGAGAAGCAGCCGATGCCGAACGAGCCGGCCTGCTTGCCCTCGAACGACGCGCCGACGGCCTGCGCGGAGTCCTCGATCACCTTCAGCCCGTGCTCGGCGGCGAGCGGCGCGAGCTTGCCCATGTCCGCGGTCTGGCCGTAGAGGTGCACCGGCATGAGCACCTTGGTGCGGTCGGTGACGGCGGCGGCGACGGCGTCCGGGTCGATCGCGAAGTCGTCGCGCCGGATGTCGGCGAAGCGGACGGTCGCGCCGGCTTCGAGGATCGCGTTGAGCGTCGCGACGAAGGTGAACGGCGACGTGACGACCTCGTCGCCCGGCTTCAGGTCGAGGACCTGGAGCGCGGCGACGAGCGCGGTCGTCCCGTTGTTGACCGCGATCGCGTGCTTCGTCCCGGAGACCGCCGCGAAGGCGTCTTCGAAGCGCTTGACCATCGGTCCCTGTGCGATGGCGCCGGAGCGCAGCACCTCGACGACGAGGTCCTCCGCGTCGCGAACGTCGACCACGGTGATGGGGATCATGGGCAGTCTCTCTCGGCAGGCGATTTCGGCGCGTCCGGTACAGTGAGCCGCCGGTTCTGCGCCCGGCCGCCCTGCATGAACGCGGGCCACACGTTACCGGGCGCGGTAGCACGCCCAGTACCCAGCCGCCGACGAACGGACACCCGACCCGTGGCCAACCGCATCCACCCCACCGCCGTCCTCGGTGAAGGCGTCGAACTCGGCGACGACAACGTGATCGGGCCGTTCGCCGTCATCGTGGGCCCGGCGCGGATCGGCGACGGCAACTGGATCGGCCCGCACGTGACGATCGGCACGCCCGGCGAGGACCGCGGCCGCCCCCACCCGGCGGCCTGGGACGAAGCTCCGGCGGGTGACGCGGATCACGACGGCCACGGTGTTGTCATCGGCAGCCGCAACCGCATCCGCGAGTACGTGAGTGTCCACCAAGGGACCTGGCGGACAACGACGATCGGCAGCGACGGCTACTTCCTCCGCAACTCCCACATCGCGCACGACTGCCTGGTCGGCGACGCCGTGACGGTCGCGTCCAACGCCGTCACCGGCGGCCACTGCCACATCTGGGACGGCGCGAACCTCGGCATGGGCGCGATCCTGCACCAGAAGGTCGTGATCGGCCCCGGCGCGATGATCGGCATGGGCTCGGCGGTCCGGCGCGAGATCGGCGCGTTCACCATCGCCGTCGGCAACCCGGCGCGCGTCACCGGCGTCAACGTCGTGGGCCTGTCCCGCCGCGGCCTCGACGAGGCGACGATCGAGGCGCTCGGGCCGTGGCTGAAGGGCAAGGAAGGTCTCCCGGACGTCACGTTGCCCGAAGACCTCTCTACCTTGGTAAAGGCGTGGGACGCCCGCCCGCGCGAAGAGCACTAGGAGTCACGCACATGTCTGTCGCCCCCAAGCTGCGCGAGGTCTTCGTCGAGGCGCTGGACCTCGACGCGGACGTGGACGTCGAGAACCTCAAGTACCGCGACCTCGAGGCGTGGGACTCGGTCGGCCACATGGCGCTGGTCGCGGCCATCGAGGACGAGTTCGACGTCGAGTTCGACACCGACCAGGTCATCGACATGTCGAGCTTCAAGGTCGCCGTGGACATGGTGACCGAGCTGCAGTCGAAGAATGACTGATCTGACCGGTCGGGTCGCGCTCGTCACCGGCGGGACGCGGGGGATCGGCCTGGCCACCGTGCGCGCCTTGGTGGAAGCGGGCGCGACGGTGGTGCTCACCGGCCGCGACGAGGCCCGCGCCAAGGAAGCGGCTTCGTCCGCGGGCGCCGCGGCCGGGCTCGCGCTCGACGTCACCGACGCGAAGGCCGTGTCTTCGCTGGTCAGGGGCGTTGCGAAGGAGCACGGGAAGCTCGACATCGTCGTCGCGAACGCCGGGATCATGGAAGACGCGCTCCTCGGGATGATCCGCGAAGAGCTCGTCGACACGACGCTGAGCACGAACGTCGCCGGCACGCTGCACACCGTCCAGGCCGCGGCCCGGGCGATGATGCGCAAGAAGACCGGGGCGATCGTGGTGCTCGCGTCCATCGTCGGCGAGTACGGAAGCGCTGGTCAGACGGTGTATGCGGCGTCGAAGGCGGCGGTGGCGAACATCGCGCGTTCGGCCGCGAAGGAGCTTGGTCGTTCGGGCATCCGGGTCAACGCGGTCGCGCCGGGCGTGATCGAGACCGACCTGACCGCGGGCCTGAGCGAAGACGCGAAGGCGGAGAACACCGGCAAGACGCCGCTCGGGCGGCTCGGCCGGGCGGAAGACGTGGCGAACGCGATCCGGTTCCTGGTGAGTGATGAAGCGTCCTTCATCACCGGACAGGTGCTGGGCGTCGACGGAGGCTTGGTGTTGTGACGCTGTTGGGTGCGGGAGCCCGGCTGGTCGATGTGGCCGGGGGCCGCACGCTGGCGGGCGCGGAACTGTCGGCCGAGGTCGGCCGGCGGATGGAAGAGCTGGCCGAGCTGCCGGCCGGCGTGGTGTTCGCGCGGATGTCGGTCGACCTGCCGAGCGTGCTGACCTACCTCGGCGCGTTCGAGTCCGGCCGGGCGATCGCGCTGATCGACCCGGCGTTGGACGCCGACGTGCTGGCCGGGCTCGTCTCGCGGTTCCGCCCGGCCGCGGTGCTGTCCGCTTCGGGCGACGCGCCCACCGGGTACGCCGTGCAGGGCTCGGACTGGGTCCGCTCGTCGGCCGAGGGTGTGAAGCCGCACCCCGACCTCGCCGTGCTGCTCCCGACCAGCGGGTCCACCGGCAACCCGAAGCTCGTCCGGCTCTCGCGGCAGGCGGTCCTGGCCAACGCCGACGCCATCGCGCAGGTGCTGCACATCACCTCCGACGAGGTCGCGCCGACCTGCCTGCCGCTGCACTACAGCTACGGCCTCTCGGTGCTGAACTCGCACCTGGTGCGGGACGCGACGGTCGTGATCGAGCCGTCGGGCGTGCTCGGCCGCGGCTTCTGGGACGCGGTGAACGAGCACGGCGTGACGTCCCTCTCGGGCGTCCCGTACCACTACGAAATGCTGCGGCGGCTCAAGTTCGACCCCGCGAAGTACCCGACGCTGCGCACGCTGACGCAGGCCGGCGGGAAGCTGCGCGACGAGCTGATCGCCGAGTTCAACGACAAGATGACCGCCGTCGGCGGCCGGATGTACGTCATGTACGGCCAGACCGAGGCCGCGCCGCGGATGACGACGGTGCCCGCCGAGCGGCTGGCCGAAAAGCTCGGTTCCGCCGGGCCGGCGCTGCCGGGCGGGGCGTTCGCCGTCCGCCGTGACGACGGCTCGGAGACCACGCACCCGAAAATTGTCGGTGAGGTCGTCTACCGTGGGCCCAATGTGATGCTGGGTTACGCGGACGACGAGTCCGGCCTGGCCAAGGGCGACGAATACGGCGGTGTGCTCGCCACCGGTGACCTCGGGTACCTCGACGAAGAGGGGTACCTGTTCATCACCGGGCGGCTCAAGCGCATCGGCAAGGTGTTCGGCAACCGCGTCAGCCTCGACGACCTCGAGCACGCCGTGCGCACGGCGGCGGTGGGGATCGACGTGGTGGCCGCGGTGCCCGCCGGCGACAAGGTGGTGCTGTTCGCCGAGGGCGTCGACAAGGCGATCTGCAAGGACGCGTCGAAGGCGCTGTCCGAGCGGCTGCACCTGCACGCCAGCGGGTTCGACGTGCGCCCGATCGACACCGTGCCGCTGCTGGCCAGCGGGAAGATCGACTACCGGTCATTGGAGGCGAAGGTATGAGCGTGTTCACTCGGTCGCAGGCCGACCGGGAGGCGTTGCTGCTGCCCGAGCTGGCCGCGTTGACGTCACACCATCGGGCGAATTCCGAGGGGTACGAACGGATCCTGTCGTCGCTGGGAATCGCGCCGAACGCTTCCTTCGCCACGATCGCCGACCTGCCCTGGCTGCCGGTGCGGATGTTCAAGACGCACGACCTGAAGTCCGTTCCGGACAGTGAGGTCTTCAAGACGCTGACGTCGTCGGGCACCACGGGCGCCGGCGCGTCGCGGATCTACCTGGACAAGGAGGCGGCGGGCGCGCAGACCAAGCAGCTCGGCGCGACCCTGCAAGAGGTCCTCGGCGGCGAGCGGCTGCCGATGCTGATGGTCGACACGATCGGCATCATCAAGAACCGCCGCTCGTTCTCCGCGCGCGGCGCGGGGGTGCTGGGCATGGCGAACTTCGGCCGCAAGCACACGTACGTGCTCGACGAGAACGACAAGCCGGACGTCGAAGCCGTCAAGAAGTTCCTGGCCGAGTACGGCGACAAGCCCTTCCTCATCTTCGGCTTCACGTTCATGGTGTGGCTGTACCTGTACGAGGTCGCGCGCGACAACGGTCTCGACCTGTCGAACGGCATCCTCATCCACAGTGGTGGCTGGAAGAAGCTGATCGACCGCGCGGTGGACAACACCGAGTTCCGGCGTCGCTTCAAGGAGGACACCGGGCTCACCCGGATCCACAACTACTACGGCATGATCGAGCAGATCGGCACGGTGTTCCTCGAAGGCCCGTCCGGGAACTCGCTGTACTGCCCGGACTTCGCCGACGTCGTGATCCGCAACCCGGAGACGTGGGAAGAGCAGCCGGTCGGGGAGCTGGGCGTGATCGAGGTCGTCTCGACGCTGCCGCGGTCGTACCCCGGGCACGTCCTGCTCACTGAGGATCTCGGCGTCTACAACGGGATCGACGACGGCGACTGGCCGGGCAAGCACTTCTCGGTGCTCGGCCGGCTGCCCAAGGCCGAGGCCCGCGGCTGCTCGGACACGTTCTCGGGAGCGGCGGCGTGACTTCCCTGACCCAGCGTTTTCCCGCTGCTCCTGCCGTTGCGGTGACCGACCTGGTCGACGAGCTGCGCGCGTCGCCGCCCGGCGGCCGGCTGCGCGTCGGTGACCCGCGGGTCGTCGAGTTCATCACGAAGTTCGCGCGCAAGCTGCTGGCCCCGGCCACGGCGCGCCGCTTCCCGGAGCTGGCGTCGCTCGGCTTCTTCCTGCGCAAGGGCGAGATCGCCAAGGCGTTGTCCACTTTGGACACCACCGGTGGCGCGCTGCGGTTCCCGCGCGGGCTGGTGTTCCACGTGCCGCCGGCGAACGTCGACACGATCTTCGTCTACTCGTGGGCGCTGTCGGCGCTGGCGGGCAACCACAACGTCGTGCGGGTGTCGTCGCGCTCGGCCGACGCCGCCGAGGCGGTGCTGGAGGCGCTGAACGCGGCTCTGTCCGAAGTGGACTCTTCGGTCGCCGCGGCGATCACGGCCACCCAGCGGATGGTGACGTACGACCGCAGCGACGAGGTGAGCGGTGCGCTGTCCCTGGCCGCGGACCTGCGCGTCATCTGGGGTGGTGACGGTTCCGTCGCAGCCCTGCGCAAGTACCCGCTCGCGCCGCACGCGCGTGACCTGACGTTCCCGGACCGCTCGTCGTTCGCCGTCGCGTCGGTGGCGGGCTGGCAGCGGGCGTCCTCGGAAGAGCGTCGCGCGGCCGCCGAGGGGTTCTACAACGACTCGTACTGGTTCGACCAGGCCGCCTGCTCGTCCCCGCGCGCGGTGTTCTGGGTCGGCGACGAGGCCGGCGCGCAGGCGGCGGGCAGCGAGTTCCGTGCGCTGCTGGCGTCGGTGCTGGAGACGAAACAGCACGTCACCGAGCCGGCGATGGCGGTCCAGAAGCGCGTCTCGGCGTACGGCGCGGCGGCCGACGGGCTGGTGAGCGGTATCGAGTTCGCCGGCAACGGCCTGGCCACTTTGGAGCTGACCGACCCGGCGGTCCTGCCGCGCGAGTGGCTCGGCGCGGGCACGTTCGCCAACGCACGAGTGTCCTCTTTGTCCGATCTGGTGCCGATCGTCCTGCGCAAGGACCAGACCGTCGGCCAGTTCGGCTTCACGGCCGAGGAGCTGACGGCGTTCGCGCACGAGCTGGCGGGCCGCGGCGTCGACCGGATCGTGCCGTTCGGCAGCGCCCTGACGTTCTCCGCGGTCTGGGACGGTTACGATCTGCTGGCCGAATTCAGCCGCCTGGTCACGGTCCAGGCCTGAGGAGATGCGTCGATGACGACAGTTGAGTCGCCGGAATGGGAGACCCCGGCTGCCGGAAAGCAGCCGAAGTCGACCAAGGCGAAGATCATCGACGTCGTCCGCTGGGTCGCGATCCTGCTGGTCATCGGCTTCGCGGCGAAGCAGCTGGCCTCCAACTGGGGCGAGTTCTGGCACACCCTGAGCGACGTCGCGTGGCAGTCGTCCCTGCTGAGCCTGGTCGCCCTGGTCGCGGCGATCATGGTCTCGACCTGGGGCTGGCAGGTGATGGTCGACGACCTGGGCAAACCGATCGGCTACGCCCGCGGCGCGCAGATCTGCCTGGTCGGCTCGCTCGGCAAGTACGTGCCGGGCTCGGTCTGGGCGTACCTGCTGCAGATGGAGCTGGGCCGCAAGGCCGGCCTGGCCCGCGCCCGCATCTTCACGGGCTCCCTGATCCAGCTCGGCGTCGGCGTGGTGTCGGCGCTGGTGGTGTCCCTGCTGGCCGCCCCGGCGGTGTTCAGCAACAGCCCGCGCGCGCTGTGGCTGTTCGTGCTCATCCCGGTCGGCCTCGCGATGCTGCACCCGAAGATCCTGACCTGGGGCACGTCGCTGGTGCTGCGGGTGCTGCGCCGCCCCCCGCTGGCCCACCCCCTGGGCTGGCGCGTGGTGGGCAAGGTCTTCGGCGCCTCGACGGCGGCGTGGTGCCTGCAGGGGATCCACCTGTGGCTCCTGGCGAACTCGGTGGGCACCCCGGGCTTCAGCGGCTTCGTGCTCTGCGTGGGCGCGATGGCGGTGGCGATGACGGTGGGCACGTTCGCGTTCATCCTCCCGAGCGGAGTGGGCGTCCGCGAGGTGGCGCAGGTAGCGGTCCTGACGGCCAGCGGCCTGACGGTCGGCCAGGCCACAGCGTTCGCGGTGGCCTCCCGAGTGATGTTCACGGTGGCCGACCTCCTGACGGCAGGCATGGCAGCAGTAGCGGCCCGCACGGTCCGCCCCCCAGCGCCAACAGCCGCCTGACCAGGCTGTCCAGCACCTGTACCCAAGTTGCCCACAGCCGTTACGCACATGTGGACAACTAAGCCCGAGAACCGCTCACCCAGGCCTTTTGTCCCCCACCCCGGATAGAATGGACTCGGGGACGCCCCCCAAGGGAAGGGCGGGGCCGCTTGGACGGCGGCGGTCGTTTGGCCCAAGCCGGGTGCACCGAGATGCACCTGAACCGCCGGTTCACCCACGCAAGCGGCCCATGCCCAAGCGTTCAGACCGAGAAACCGCCAGCCGAGCCGAACCCGACGTCAGAAACTAACCGGAATTCACGACACCAAGCGATAGATCACCGCATCCGAATTGCGGTAAACCTCTTTCAAAAACGGTTCCCCCGCCAGCCCCACCAACCCCGCCTGATACGGCTTACCCGGCTCACTAGACGGCTTCCCCAAAATCACCCACCGAATATCCAACCGCCGAACCGCTGCCCGCACCGCCGGATCGGTCTCGTAGTCCCGGAACCGCCCCGCCAGCAGCACCGCGTCCGAAGGCAGCAACGTCTCGTCGAAGTGCCCAGCGACGGTCCGCACCCCCGAGAGCGCGTATGTCCACGCCGTCCCGTCGAAGCGGTCGTTCATCGCCCACTCGCCCGGGGCCGCCAGACTCCCCAGCTTCTCCATTGCCGTCGCCTCGGCCGGAGTCACGCGCAGCGTTGACGGGTCCGCCGCCTGGTAACCCGGGTACACACGCGCGCCGTTCGAACGGAAGTACAAGCCGTTGGACAGCAACACGAAACCCAGCAACACCACCACAGCCACCGCCACTGCCGGCACTCGGGACGGAAGCCGGTCGCGCAGCCACGCCTGGGTGGACGCCAAGCCGTGGGCCGCCAGGACGCACAGCGGGATCGCCGCCATCGAAAAGAACCGGTACGGGTCGTCCCACCAGGGGCGGGACAACGCCATCACGATCGGTGCGTTCGACGACGCCACCGCCATGTACGCCAGGCCCGTCACTGCCGCCGTCAGGCCGATCCAGCGCAGCGCGCCCGCGCGGGCGAAGAACACGATCCCCAGGAACAGCGCCACCGACAGCCACACCTGGGGATGCGGTTCGTAGTGCTGGAAACCGAGCAACGCCCCCAGCGCCGTCGACGCGCGGTACTCGCTCGGCCAGCCGTAGTACGGCACCGCGCTCGTCGCCAGGCCCAGCGCGCCGAACAGCTGCAGCCACGCCACCAGCAACGACACCGCCGCGATCGGCACCAGCGCCACTAAATCACGGCCGATGCGGCGCCACGACGAGAGCCAGCGCTGCACCAGCAGCGGCCCGGCGAACAGGATTCCGCCGAACAACGTCGACGAATGGATGCACAGCAACCCCACCGCGGCCAGCACCAGCACCAGCCCGGTGTCCGGCGCGACCCGCTCCAGGTATCGGCGCAGAGCCACCGCGGCCAGCGGCGTCAACGTCACGCCCAGTGCGAACGGCAGCAACGGTCCGCGATCCATCGACTCGTAAACACCCATCACCGGCGCCACCGCCGTCAGCGCCACCGCGCCGGCCAGCACCGCGCGGCCGCGGAACTCGCGCACCAGCGTCACCAGCGACAACGCGAGCAAACCGGGCAGCAGCACGGTGTTCGCGTCGAGCGTCTCCGGGATCGACGTCCCGCTGAGCCGGTACGTCACGGACGCCAGCAGGTGGTACGCGTTGGGGTAGAACACCGGCGCCGCGTCGCCGTACCAGTTCACGTGGCCCGTCCCGAACAGACCGCCGTCGCCGGTGTCGGCGATGTAGCGCACCGCGTTGCCGTGGTACACCGCGTCGAAACCCTGGGGCAGCGCGCCGATCCGGCCGAGCCCGAGGACTGTCGCGGAGAGACCGATCGCCGCCGCGAACAGCAGGCACACCAGCACCGCCAGGTGCCCGCGCCGCGCCCACAAGCCCGGCTCCGGTTCCGGCGCCCAGCGGCGCACCGTCAGTTTCCGGACACCCCAAGCGATCGCGGTGAACACGACCGTCGAAAGCGCGTAGGTCAACGGCGTGAACGACCAGCCCAGCGCCGCGGTCCACGGCCCGGTCAGCCCGCCGATGGCGTAGCTCAGCAACGGCGCCAGCCCGGCCAGGGCCCAGCCGCGCAAACCGGCCGCGAGACCGGTCAGCAGGCCCGGCAGGGCGATCACGAGAATGGCGACGCTGACGGAGAGCACGGTGGAGACTAAGCCGCCGAAGGCCGGTTCGAACGGGACCAATTGCGGACTTCGAAAGGCGATACCCGATCGGGTTATATTGACAAGAGTCTTTCCCTGCTTGACTGGCGCCGGCGGGGTGATCTTCACGAGGGGGCCGGGTGGTTTACGCGGTCGTGGTGGCGTGGCTGGTGCTCGCCGCGATCGTGGTGCTGACCTGGGGACGCCTGGACACCGACCGCGGCTGGCGCGGCCTCGTCGTCGCGCTCACCCTCGGGTTGTCGCTGCTCCACCAGCTGATGTTCGCGACCGTCACCGAAGACGCGCTCGTTTCGTTCCGCTACGCGCAGAACATCGCCGACGGCAACGGCCCGGTCTTCAACCCCGGTGAACGCGTCGAGGGCTACACGAACTTCCTCTGGCTGGTCTTGATCGCGCTGCCGCGGGCCGCGTTCGGCGCCGACGTGCGGACCACGGCCGTCGTGTTCGGTGTGGTCGCCACCCTGGGCTGTGTGCTCGTCTCGTTCTTCCTGGTGAACCGGATCGTCGGGGCGGCCACGCCGGAGGGCGCCGAGCCGCGGCCGGCGATCGGGGTCGCCGCCGCGGTGCTCACGGCGAGCGCCGGCGGCCTCGCGGTCTACGGGCCCTCCGGCTCCGAGGTCCCGCTGTTCGTGCTCCTGACCCTCGCCGTCTGCTACTCGCTCGCGGCGCGCCGCCCGGTGGTCGCCGGGGTGCTCGTCGCCTTCGCCGTGATGACCAGCCCGCAGGGTCTGGTGATCGCCGTCATGGGCGGGTTCTGGCTGCTGGGCGCCGCGCTGAAGAAGAAACACAGCTGGTGGGCGCCGGTGGGGTTCATCCTGGGCGCGGTCGTGTTCCTCATCCCCCGGCTGGCTTGGCGGGCGACGTTCTACCAGCACTTCCTCCCCGCGCCGCTGGCCGCGAAGCTCGACGGCCCGCTCGGGTCGCAGGTCGCCGCCGGCTGGCCGTACCTGTCCGGGTTCGCCTTGGCGCACCAGGGTTTCCTGCTGCTCGGCCTGGTCGCGGCGGTCGCCCTGCTGCTGCGCCGGACCAAGGGGGTCGCGCTCGAGGCCCGCGCCCTGATCTGGCTGCTGTTCGCGACGGTCGTGGGGCTCGCCGCCGTGGCTGTGCTGGCCGGCGGTGACCTGGACCCGGCGTGGCGGCTGCTGGCGCCCGTGCCGCCGCTGGTCGCCGTCGCGTCGGTCGCCGTGTACGGCGTGCTCACGGCGGACGTCGAAGGGAAGCCGTCACCCCGGCCGCGGGCCTGGCCCGCCGCGACCCGGCTCGTCCCGGTGACCGCCGGCGGGCTGGCCGGGATCGCGGTGCTCGTGTCCGTGTTCAGCCCCGAGATGCTCGACCGCGTGCGCGACTGGCGCGCGTACGGCTCCGAGCTCACCGAAATCGGCGGCTGGCTCGGCACGTACCTGCCGCCCGGCTCGGTGGTCAGCGCCGCCGCGCCCGGCGCGCTCGCCGCCGAGGGCGGGCAGCTGCTCATCATCGACGTCCTCGGCCGCACGGACGAGCACATCGCCCGCGAAGGCCGGCACGACGGCGGCGTCACGACCGACTACGACTACGTGGTCAACGGCCGCCAGCCGACCGTCGCCGTCCCCTCCGACGGCGGGTACGCCGAAACCCAGCGCTGTGTGATCGACCCGGTCTACGCCGGCAAGTACCAGGTCGCGACGTTCCGCCGGGTCGGCACGCCCTACTGGGTCGCCGTCTACCCGCGGGCGGAGCAGGCGAAGTCCGTGGTCATCGACCTCGACCGGGGCCCGGACTTCCGCTACGTACCCTGTCCTTCGTGAAGCTCGAGGTCCCGAAACGGCAGCTGGACGCCGAAGCGCTGCTCGGGCTCGGGGTGTTCGGCGCGGCGCTCACCCTGTTCGTGGTGCGGTTCCTGGTGCCGCGCCCGGTCGCGATGTCCAACAACGGCGACGGCGCCCGGGTGCTGTGCGGCGCCGGGATCACCTGGCACAGCGGGCCAGAGGCGTTCATCCACCTCGCCTACCGCGCGGAGCCGGGCTCGGCGCCGTGCCGGCCGACCTACCTGCTCACGCAGAGCTGGCTCGCGGACGTGGCCGTCCGCCTCGGCGGGGTGGTCGGCGCCCACGCGACACTGAGCCTGGTCGTGCTGGGTCTGCTCAGCAGCATCATCGCCGCGGGAGCGATCGCCGCGATCGTGCTCGGCCTGCCGTACGGGCGCCGGGCGCGGCTCGCCGTCGCGGCCGGGCTGCTGCTGGTCGTCGCGGATTCGGCGTTCTTCGGGTACTTCGCCGCGGTGCTCGGCGAAGGCGCCGCCTTCCTCGGCCTGCTGCTCGCCGTCGGCGGCCTGCTGCTGACCGCCCGCGAAGGCCGGTGGAGCTACGCGGGCATGGTCGTGACGCTCGTGGGCGGCGTGCTGGCGGTCAACGCCAAGGTCCAGACGCTGACCATCCTGCCGATCCTCGTGGTGGCGATCCTGCTGGTCCGGCCGGGCAGCCTGCGCGGCGCGCGGCGGTGGGCGTCGGCGGCGCTGGTCATCGGCGCGCTCGGCGCCGTGACGCTCTACGCGCAGCAGAGCGTCGAGCCGGCCGTCGCGCCCGACGGCTCGCTCGCCGCGCGGCCCGGGGACGATTCGCGCGAGATCAACGTCTTCAACTCGATCTTCCTGAACATCGTCGACGGCCGGCACGACACGCAGGCCGACCTGGCCGACCTCGGGCTGCCGCCGTCGTTCGCGCAGTACGCGGGCAACGGCTGGTGGCACCCGCACCCGGCCACGATGGACCCGCTCTACGCGCAGTACCGCGGCCAGATGAGCCGCCGCAACGTCGTCACGTACTTCGCGACGCACCCGGGCCGGACACTCGAGGTGCTCAACCGCGCGGCGACCGACCAGCTCACCGCGCGCCCGGACTACCTCGGCAGCTTCGACCAGTCGGCCGGCTTCGCGCCGCACGCACAGGAGCACCGGGTGCCCGTGGTGTCCTGGCTGACCGGTCTGATCGCCCCGCTCGGCCTGTTCGTGCTGGTGCCGATCTGGCTGTTCGTGCTGGTCAGGGCCTGGTTCTTACGCCGGGGGCCGCTGGGCGTCGTGCTGGGGTTCCTGCTGGTCGTCTCGCTGACGCAGTTCGGCACTGCGGCCCTCGGCGACGGCATCGAAGGCACCAAGCACCAGTCCGTCGCGCTGTTCACGATCCTGCTGGCCGTCGTGCTGGCGATCCCGGTCCGGCGGCGGGCCGTGCGGACGGCGTGAGCTTCGCCCGTTTTGTGTTCTTCCCCGCTGAACGGCCGCGCGGAACCTACGGTCCCGTAACCTGGCGGGATGGCTGACCTCGTGTACCCGCCCGTGATCGCGGCGGCCCGGACGATGTTCCGGGTACTCGACAACCGCATCCGGGTCGAGGGCGCGGAAAACATCCCGCGGCACGGCGGCGCGGTCATCGCGTGCAACCACGTGAGCTACCTCGACTTCATCTTCTGCGGCCTCGGCGCGCGCCCGGCCAAGCGGCTGACGCGGTTCATGGCGAAGCAGGAGATCTTCGCGAACCGGATCGCCGGGCCGCTGATGCGCGGCATGCACCACATCTCCGTCGACCGCTCCGCCGGGCTGGCCTCCTACCGCGAAGCGGTCCAGAAGCTGAAGGCCGGCGAGGTCGTGGGTGTGTTCCCGGAAGCGACGATCAGCCAGTCGTTCACCGTCAAGGAGATCAAGTCGGGCGCCGTCCGGATGGCCGCGGCGGCCGACGTCCCCGTGGTGCCGATGGCGCTGTGGGGCACCCAGCGGCTGTGGACGAAGGGCCGCCCGAAGGACCTGACGCGCCGGCACGTGCCCGTCCTGATCCTCGTCGGCGAGCCGATGCGCCCGGCGAAGCGCGACGACTGGGACGTCGTCACGAAGGAGCTGCGCGACCGGATGAGCGCGCTGCTCGACCGGGCCCAGGCCGAGTACCCCGACCAGCCCGCGTCGGACGAGGACCGCTGGTGGCTGCCCGCCCACCTGGGCGGGACCGCGCCGACCCCGGAGGAAGCCGCGGAGCTCGACCGCCGCTAGAACCAGCGCTCGAGGACCTGCGCGACACCGTCTTCGCCGGCCGGGCCGGTGATTTCGTCGGCCACGTCCTGGGTCTTCGGGTGCCCGTTCTCCATCGCGACGCCGTGGCCGGCCCAGCGCAGCATCTCGACGTCGTTGGGCATGTCCCCGAAGGCGATCACGCGCGCGGGCTCGACGCCGAACCGCTCGGCGACGTCGGCGAGGCCGGTCGCCTTGGTGATGCCGTGCGCGGACAGCTCCACCAGGCCGCCCGAAGACGAGTAGGTGACGTCGACCTCGCGGTCGAACAGCGAGTTCAGCGCGTCGGCCATCTCCTCCGACGACATGCCGCGGTGGCTGACCAGCAGCTTGATCGCCGGGTGCCCGACCACCTCGGCGCGCGGCCCGACGCGGCCTTCGCCGTCGCCCCACGGGTTGTGGTAGTCCGGTTCGATCACGAAGTTGCGCATGTCGTGGTCGACCGCGCCGGTCGCGACCCGCTCGGACGCCAGCCGGCAGCCGGGCAGCGCCTTGTCGAGCGCGCTCGCGATGTCGTTGAGCAGCTCCGGGGCGAGCAGGCCGTGGACCTCGACGATCTCTTCGGTGCCGCAGTCATAGAGGACGGCCCCGTTGGCGCACACCGCGTACCCGGTCAGCTCGAGCGGCTTCGCGATCGGCGCGATCCAGCGTGGCGGCCGGCCGCTGGCGAGCACGAACGGCACCCCGGCGTCGACCACCCGGCGGACGGTCGCGATGGTGCGGGCACTGAGGGCTTCGGAGGGGCCGAGCAGGGTGCCGTCGACGTCGGACGCGATCAGAAGGGGTCTCTCCACTCCGCCATTGTCCCTGACCCGTTCGGGTGGCCGCGTCCCCGTCCGAGCGTTTGTCGGTGGGTACCGCTACCGTCCGGCAGTGTGCGAGTAGGCATCGTGATTCTTCCGGAAGATCGTTGGTGGGCGGCCGAGCCGAAGTGGCGCGCAGCCGAGGAGTACGGCTTCGACCACGCGTGGACGTACGACCACCTGGGCTGGCGCAACCTGGTCGACGGGCCGTGGTTCTCGGCGGTCCCGACCCTGACGGCGGCGGCGATGGTGACGTCCCGCATCCGGCTGGGCACGTTCGTGGCGTCGCCGGTCGCGCGGCACCCGGTGCCCTTCATGCGTGACCTGACCACCCTGGACGACGTTTCGGACGGCCGGTTCGTCCTCGGCGTCGGCGCGGGCGTCGACCACCTCCACTACGACGGCCAGGTGCTGGCCGCGCCGGAGCTCACGACCAAGCAGCGCGTGGACCGCTTCACCGAGTTCGTCGAGGCCCTCGACGGGCTGCTCATGACCGACAAGTTCGACTTCGACGGCGAGTACTACCGCGCCCGCGGCGCCCGCAACCTGCCCGGCACCGTCCAGCGCCCGCGGCTGCCGTTCGTGGTCGCGGCGAACGGCCCCCGCACGATGACGCTGGCCGCGCGCTTCGGCGCGGGCTGGGTGACCACGGGCAAGGGCGGCGCGACCGAGGACGACTGGTGGCGTGGCATCAAGGAGCTCACGGAGGTGTTCGACCGGCGTCTCGACGACGTCGGCCGCGAGCGGGCGAGCATCCAGCGTCACCTGAGCGTCGACGCGTCCCCGGTGTTCTCGCTGAGCAGCGTGGAGGCGTTCCGCGACGCCGCCGGCCGCGCCGAAGAGCTGGGCTTCACGGACGTCATCGCGCACTGGCCGCGCTCGTCGGCGCCGTACGAAGGGCGCGAGGCGGTGCTGGAGCAGGTGGCGAGCGACGTCCTGCCGGAACTGCACGCTAGGCCGAACGGGTGACATTCGCCTAGCCGGGAAACCGATTGCCGTCCCGACGGCGTCCTTCAGGCAGACGTCAAAGATCACCCCGGGGGTGGTTGGGGGACGGGAGGCCCTCGTGGCCGCGGCACGGGGCGCCGCGGCCACGAGGGCTCTTTACTTCACGATCCGGTAGATCACGGCGCCCGGGTTCCGGTACACGACCTGCAGGAAGTCGTGCCCGTCCAGGTGCTGCAGGCCCGCCGCGATCGGGGTGTCGCGGCGGATGGTGCCGCTGCCGATCAGCACGTAGTGCACGTTCAGCCGCTGGGTCGCCGCGCGCACCTGCGGGTCGCTGTCGTAGTCGCGGAAGTGGCGGGCCAGGTAGTCGGCGTCGAAGGGCACCACGCCGGCGTCGTAGTGCGCGGCCACCGGGTGGACGCCGGTCAGGGCGTACATCCACGCCGTGCCGTCGAGACGGTCGTTGAGCACCTTCTGGTCGGCCGGGATGCCGAGGGTGCCGAGGTGGTCCATCGCGTCGATCTCGTCCTGGCTGACCGGCGGGACCACCTCGCCCGGGAGGCCGTTGTAGTAGAGCAGCGACACCGTCTTGGCGTTGGCCGCACGGTAGAACCCGCCGGTCAGCACGCCCATCGCCACGACCAGCAGCACCGCCGACACGAGCCCGACCCGGCCGGTCAGCCACGGCCGCGCCCGCACCCACGCCCGGCCGCTCGCGAGCTTCGCCAGCCACCGCTGGGTCTCGCTCATGCCGTGCGCGGCGAGCAGGCACATCGGGATCGCCGCGAGCGCCATCAGCCGGAAGCGGTCGTTCCACCACGGCCGCGACAGGCTGATCACCCAGTCTTCGCCGCCGAAGCACGCGACGACCACGAACAGCGCCGACAGGCCGATCGCCGAGAGCCCCAGCCAGCGCATCCGCCGCAGCCGCACCAGCGTGAACACCCCGAGGGCGAGGAACACCGTCAGCCAGATCTGCGGCACCGGCAGCACCTGCTTGAACGTCGCCAGCATGGCGAGCGCCTTCCACACCGCCATGTGCGAGCCCCACGCGTGGTACGGGTACGACCCGGACGTGAAGGAGATCGCGCCGAGGATCATCGGCGCGGCCAGCACGCCCGCCGCGACCATCACCGGCAGCATCCGCAGTACGTCCCCGCCGACGACCCGCCACCCGGCGCGGCCGGCCGGCACGCCGTCGACCCGGCGGCCGCGCAGCGCCCGGTACCAGCGCTGCACCACAACCGGGAACGCGAACAGGATCGCCCCGAACAACGCGCTCGAGTGCGCGGCGAGCAGGCCGGTCGCGCTCAGCGCCAGCACCGCGCCGGTGTCCACCCCCGGCCGCACGACGAACCGCTGCAACGCGACCACGGCGAGCGGCGTCAGCACGATGCCCAGCGCGAACGGCAGCAGGCCGCTCGACACCGACTCGTACGCCCCGGTCGTCGCGCCGCCCGCGACCAGCGCGGCGCAGCCGGCGAACACCGCGCGGCCGCCGAGCTGGCGCACCAGCGCGACCATGGCCAGCGCGAAGAGCCCGGCGATCGGCATCGTGACGGCGTTCAGCGTGACCGGGACCGACGTCCCGGACAGCTGGTAGACCAGCGCGCCGACCAGGTGGTAGGCGTTCGGGTAGAAGGAGCCGTCCGGGTACCAGTTGAGCGTGCCCATGCCGGTCAGCGAGCCGTCGCCGGTCTCGGCGATGTAGCGGATGCCGTTCGCGTGGAAGACGGTGTCCCAGCGCTGGAACACCGCGGTCGTGCCGCCGCGGCCGGAGACGACCACGGCGATCGACACCGCCGTCGCGACCGCGACGCAGGCGCCGACGGCCAGGTGCGCCCGGCGCGTCCACGGCACCGGCGGCTCCTCGGCGCCCGGCGACAGCCACCCCCGGGCCGTCGCGAGCCGGCGCAGGCCGTAGAGCACCGCGGCGAGCAACAGCGTGCACGCGGCGACGCTGAGCGAGCCGTACGGCACGTGGATGATCGCCAGCCACGGCCCGGCGAGGCCGGTGATGGCGTAGCTGAGCAGCGGGGCGAGGCCCGCCAGGGCCCAGCCGCGCACACCGGCGGCCCATCCGACGACGCCGCCAGGCACCGCCAGTACGGCCAGGTAAGTGGCCACCGCGGCGAAGTAGCTCCAGAAGTCCTCGGGTGCAGGCACTGCTTTCCAGGTGTGTCGTAGGCCGAAATGTGATAGTCGGGTGCGGGCCGGGATACCGACCTGCGTACCCTCGACGCCCGTGAGCGCGCACACGAACCCCGCCAAGATTACTGAAGACGATTTCGCAGGTTACGACCTCGTCGTCGTCGGGTCCGGTTTCTTCGGCCTGACCGTCGCCGAACGGGCCGCGGCCGAGCTGGGCAAGAAGGTCCTCATCCTCGAGCGGCGTAGCCACATCGGCGGCAACGCCTACTCCGAGGCGGAGCCCGAGACCGGGATCGAGGTGCACAAGTACGGCGCGCACCTGTTCCACACCTCGAACAAGCGCGTCTGGGAGTACGTGAACCGGTTCACCGGGTTCACCAACTACCAGCACCGCGTGTTCGCGCGGGTCAAGGACCAGGTCTACTCGTTCCCGATGAACCTGGCCCTGATCAACCAGTTCTTCGGCAAGTCCCACACCCCGGACGAGGCGCGCGAGCTGATCGCCAAGCAGTCGTCCGAGTTCGAGACGGCGAACGCGCAGAACCTCGAGGAGAAGGCCATCTCGCTGGTCGGCCGTCCCCTCTACGAGGCCTTCATCCGCGGGTACACCGCGAAGCAGTGGGAGAACGACCCCAAGAACCTGGGCGAGAACATCATCACGCGCCTGCCGGTCCGGTACAACTTCGACAACCGGTACTTCAACGACACCTACGAGGGCCTGCCGGTCAACGGGTACACGGCGTGGCTCGAGAAGATGGCCGAGCACGAGAACATCGAGATCCGGCTGAACGTCGACTACTTCGACGTCCGCGAGCACATCCCGGCCGGCACCCCGACCGTCTACACGGGTCCGCTGGACCGCTACTTCGGCTACTCGGCGGGCCGGTTCACCTGGCGCACCGTCGACTTCGAGTCCGAGGTCGCCGGGACCGGCGACTACCAGGGCACCTCGGTCGTCAACTACAACGACCAGGAAGTCCCGTACACCCGGATCATCGAGTTCCGCCACTTCCACCCGGAGCGGGACTACCCGAAGGACAAGACGGTCATCTTCCGCGAGTACTCGCGCTTCGCGGACGAGAACGACGAGCCGTACTACCCGATCAACACGCCGGAGAACCGCGAGAAGCTCGAGGCCTACCGCGAGCTGGCCAAGGTCGAGGCGCGCGAGAAGAACGTCCTGTTCGGCGGCCGGCTCGGCACGTACAAGTACCTCGACATGCACATGGCCATCGGTTCGGCGCTGTCGGCGTTCGACAACAAGATCGCCCCGCACCTGACCGACGGCGCGCCGCTCGACGGGTCCCTCGATGCTTGAGAAGGGCGCCCCGACGGGCGAGGTCGCCGTCCTTTCGAAGGCCCAGGGCTTTCTGAAGAGTGACGTTTCGGTGAAAGCCGCGCGCGGCATGTCGCACTTCGGCGAGCACGCCATCGGCTGGTTCGGCCTGGGCCTGCTCGGCGCCGTGGTCGACAAGAAGCGGCGCAAGGACTGGCTGGTCGCGTCGGCGGGTGTCGTCGGCGCCCACGCCGCGTCCATCGCGGTGAAACGCGTGGTCAGGCGGCCGCGACCGGACCACCCGAGCGTCGAGGTCCTCGTCGGCACGCCGAGCAAGCTGAGCTTCCCGTCGTCGCACGCGACGTCCACTACGGCGGCGGCGGTGCTCTACTCCGGATTGACCGGGCGTAACCTGGTGCCCGCCCTGGTACCGCCGATGCTCGCCTCGCGGCTCGTGCTCGGCGTTCACTATCCGACAGACGTTCTGGCCGGTGCGGCCCTCGGGGGGCTCGTCGGTGGTCTGATACGACGGAAGCTGAAGAAGAACCCATGAGCGAGACGACCGAGCAGCGCAACAGCGACGAAGCGGCCGTGACTCCCGAGGCGCCGGAGACCCCGGCCGCGGTGGAGACGGCGACTGCCGCCCGTGGGCCGTTCGGCCTGGTCGGCGGCGTCATCAAGACGGCGCGGCCGCGCCAGTGGGTCAAGAACGTGCTGGTCTTCGCGGCCCCGTTCTTCGCCTTCTCGAAGTCGACCGACCGCACGGGCCTGCTGCTCGACGCGATCGTCGCCTTCGTGGCCTTCTCCCTGGTGGCGAGCTCGGTCTACCTCATCAACGACGCCGTCGACGTCGAGGCCGACCGGGCCCACCCGACCAAGCGCAACCGGCCGATCGCGGCCGGGATCGTGCCGGTGCCCGTCGCGTACGGGTCCGCGGTCGTGTTCTTCCTGGCCGGTCTCGGCGTGTCGTTCCTGGCCAGCTGGCAGCTGGCGGTCGTGCTGGGCGTCTACGAGGCCGTCCAGCTCGGCTACTGCTTCGGCCTCAAGCACCAGCCGGTGGTCGACCTGGCCATCGTCGGCTCGGGCTTCCTGATGCGCTCGATCGCCGGCGGCGTCGCGGGCGGCCTCGCGCTTTCGCAGTGGTTCCTGCTGGTCACGGCGTTCGGCTCGCTGTTCATGGTGGCCGGCAAGCGCTACGCGGAGATCATGCTGTTCGAGCGCACGGGCGCGAAGATCCGCTCGTCGCTGAAGAAGTATTCGGCCAGCTACCTGCGGTTCGTCTGGGCGACGTCGGCGGCGATCCTGATCATGTCGTACTGCCTGTGGGCGTTCGAGATCCGCCAGACCGAGCACAACTCGGTGTGGGCGCTCATCTCGATGGTGCCGTTCGTGGTGGCGGTGCTGCGGTATGCGGTGGACGTCGACGGCGGCATCGCGGGCGAGCCGGAGGAGATCGCGCTCAAGGACCGCGTGCTCCAGGTGCTCGGCGCGACGTGGGTGGCCACGCTGTTCCTCTCGTTCTACCTGTGACGTCTCATTGCGGATCGACAGGTTGGCTTCAGGTTCAGCACAGCTGACGGGGTCACCCTGAGGTGGTGGGGGCGGGCAGTGCGCCCGTCCCCGTGACCACCACAGGAGCGACCATGAACGACCAGCCGCGCGACCCGAAGCAGGTCCCGCCCGACTCGACCGTCGAGCAGCCCACCCCTGGGGCGGCCCCTGACCAGCCGACCCAGCCCCAGCCGGCCGCCGCTGAGCAGCCGACCGCTGCCGCGCCGGGTGCTGGTGCCGCGCCGGGCCAGCCCGCCGCCGCTGAGCAGCCGACCGTGGCCGGCCCGACCCAAGCCCAGCCGACCACGGCCGCCCCGGGTGCCGGTGCCGCTGGCCAGCCCGCCGATGCGGCCGCGGCGCAGCCGACCGCCGCCACTCCGGCCGCTGAGCAGCCGACCACGGCCGCGCCGGGTGCCGGTGCCGCGCCGGATCAGCCCGCGCCTCCGGCCGCCGACGCGACCACCGCGCACCCGCAGCCCGGCGCCACCCCCTCCGGCGGCCAGCTGCCGCCGCCGGTGCCGCCCACCCCTCAGCTCTCCCAGCCCGGACCCGGCCAGACCTACGGCGCCTGGGGCGCACCCCAAGCCGCTCAACGCCAGCCCGGCGGGTTCCGGCGCTTCGTCGGCCATCGCGCCACCCAGCTCGTCGGCGTGGGCGTCCTCGGCCTGCTGATCGGCGGCGGCGTCGTCGGCGGGATCGCCGCCGCGACCAGCCACGGCCCACGCGATGGCCGTCCCGGCATCCACCGCCAGTACAACGGCCCCAACCAGGGCCCCGACGGCCGTGGCTTCCCCGGCCGCGGCGGCGGTGGAAACTCCGGCAATTCGGGCGAATCCGGCTCCGGGAACGGCATCTGACCGCTGTGGGGTGAGCCACCCGCACCCCACTCAGATCACAGAAGCATCACGGCCGGGGTACGGTGTCCGGGATGCGAAGCGCCTCCGCAGGACTCCCGAAGGCCGCCGGTGCGCTGCCGGCGGCCCTGCCCGTCGCCCGTTCGTGGGCCTTACCAGCCGGGGCCGCGACGGCTTCCGCCCTGGTGTTCGCCCTGGTCAGCAGCCACCTCATCGATGACACCTACATCACGCTGTCGTACGCGAAGAACCTCGCCTTCCACGGCCACTGGGGCCTGATCGAGCAGGGGACGGCGAACACCGCGACGTCGCCGCTGAACGTCCTGGCCCTCGGCGCGGTCACCTTCGTCGTCCGCGACGCCGTGCTGGCCGCCGGGGTGGTCTTCGTCGCCGCGCAGGTGCTGCTCGTGCTGGGCCTGCGCCGGCTGGGCGAGCGCACCGGCCTGCCCCCGGCGTTCGCGCCGCTGACGTTCGGGCTGCTGCTGGTCAACCCGCTGCTGCTGTCGTCGATCGGGCTGGAGGTCGCGCTCGGCGCCACCGGGGTCGTCTGGACGCTGGTCTACGCGGGGGAGCGCAACGCCGGCCGGCTCGGTGTGGTGATCGGGCTGCTCGCCCTGGTCCGGATCGACCTGCTGCTCATCGCGGCCGTCCTGTTCGCGGCCCGTCGCGAGTTCTGGACCGGCATCTGGCGCACGGCGTTCGCCGCCCTCGCGGTGACGCTGCCGTGGTTCGGCTTCAGCTGGGTCGTGCTCGGCTCGGCCGTGCCGGACACGCTGGTCATCAAGATCAGCCAGCAGTCGTGGGGGCCGTTCAGCTTCACCAACGGCCCGCTCCTGTACTGGCGCAACTTCCCGGTCCAGGCCACGCTTTCGTTCCTGCCACTGCTGCTCGCCGGGGTGGCGGGCGTGGCCTGGGTCATCCTGTACCGCCGCGGGTCCGAGACCGCCCGGCGCCTGACGCCGTTCGCGGCGCTGGCCGTCGCGGGCGCCCTGCACTACGTGGCCTACAGCCGGCTGGGCGTGCCGCCGTACCACTGGTACTACGCGCCCAGCATCATCGGCGCGACGATCTTCCTCGCCGCCTGCGCCTCGGCGGTCCCCGAGCGCGTGCGCCGCGGGACGTGGACGGTGGCCGGCGCGGTGCTCGCGGTGAGCGTCGCGGCGTACGCGCTGCCCGGTCTCCCGCGCCAGTTCGCGCCGATCACCAGCAACCACGCGTCGACGACCGAGTACCGCGAGATCGGCCAGGAGCTGGCCGCGATCGCCCACGGCCGCAAGGTGGAGACGGCGGGTGAGGTCGGCGCGCTGGCGTACGCGTGCGACTGCGAGCTGGTCGACGAGTTCTCCGACCGCGGCGCCGTCGACCCGGCGATCACCGAGACGAAACGCCGCAGCGGCGAAGTCGGCCGGGCGCTGCTGGAGGCGAACTTCCACAACTTCGACCACAGCGTCGCCCCGATCAGCCCGGACCTGGTCCTGACGACGACCCGCCGCGCCCCGCCCTCGACGGCGCTGGCGAGCTGGCGGATCGACTCGCCGTGGATGGGCACCCAGAACCTGTACCTGGTGCCCGCGCACGCGGCCGGGAGCTGAGCGTCAGCTCCGGACGGCGGTGACGTCCAGCGTCAGCGTGAACTCGCGGCCGCCCAGCCGTTTGCCGTACGTCAGGCCGAACGCGAACCGGTCCACCACCGTCGCCGCGCGGGCCGAGAAGCCCTCGGGGGACATCTGGACCGCGTCGATCGCGCACTGGACGCGGGCCGCGGTTCCGCGAACCGTGACGACGCCCTCGAGTACCCACCGCGGCCCGTCCGCCACCGGCCGGCCTTCGGTGAACGTGATGAGCGGGTGCTCGCGGCCGTGGAGGAACCGCCGTGACTGCAGCTCCGTGTCACGCAGGCGGTCGCCCGTTTTGAGGCCGCTCGCGTCGATCTCGGCCGTCACCCGCGACTCCGTCACCGGGTCGGCGACCACGACCACCCCGCCCGCCAACGGGAACTCGCCGTCCACAGTGGACATTCCGAAGAGGTGCGTGCCGGAGACGCCGATCCGGCAGCGCGCCGGGTCCAGCCGGTACTCGCCGGGTGGCGGGATCTCGATCATCGGCGTGCCCACATGCGGTTCATCGTGCCCTCCCGCGCGAGCATGACCTGGGTGACCACCTGGAGCACCACAAAACTCGCGATGGAGAGCACCGTATCGAGTCCGGGCACCACGTCCACCGGAAGCGAGTACGCCATGACGATGCTGAGCCCGCTGTGGACCAGCCCGCCGACCCCCCAGACGACCGTCAGCACCCGCCACACGCGCCGGAACGACGGCGTGTCCGCCCAGCGCGCCTCGAGCTCGTCGGCGCGGCCGGGCACCAGCGCCAGCGTCGCCTGGTAGGTCGTCGGGCGGCGGCCGACGCGGAGGCTCGCCAGCATCCAGACGCCGATCAGCACGCTGAACCACGCGCCGCGGACCAGCTGCAGCCGCGCGTCGCCGGTCAGCAGCGTGGTCGCCAGGCCGAGCGCGACGATGAGCAGCACGAACACCCCCATGCCGTCGACGCGCCGGTGCCGCACCGCCAGGTACAGCACCCGCAGCGCCGGCGGGAGGCCGCTGAGCGTCAGGGCCCAGACCGGCGCGACGTCGAACGCCCGCAGCAGGTAGTAACCGCCGACCGGCGCGGCGATGTCACAGAGCAGCGCGAACAGCGATTTCCCCATGCCCCCGAGCATTGCCGACCGGCCGGGGCACCACCATCGTCGAGCTGGTGGTCAGGCATCAACCGTCCGGTTGATGCCGGCCGTCAACCGCTTCCGCGTGACCTTCGCGCCGAGCACCAGGCCGCCGGCGGTGAGCACGGTGTCGAGGACCGGCACGACGTCCACCGGGAGCGTGAACGCCATCAGCACGACGACGCAGCCCAGCAGCAGGCCGCCGACGCCCCACCAGAGCGTGACCGAGCGCCACTGCTGCCGGAAGTCCTCGTCGGCGGCCCAGCGCGCTTCGAGCTCACCGGCGCGGGCCGGCTGGAGCGTGCAGATCATCCGGAACAGGAACGGCCTGCGGCCGGCGACCAGGCTGACCAGCATCAGCCCGCCGAGCAGCAGCCCGACCCAGGCGCTGCGGACCAGCAGCAGCCGCGGGTCGCCGGAGATCAGCGCCACCGCGCCGTTGACCACCAGCACCGCCAGCACGAACGCGCTGAGCGGGTCGATCCGGCGGTGCCGGACCAGCACGTAACCGGCCCGCAGCACCACCGGCACGGCGCTGACCAGCAGCGCCCACAGCGCGTCGACGTCGAAGGAGCGCAGGACGTAGAAGAGGGCCATCGGGAGCGCGACGTCGCGGAGGAGCATCGTCAGCCCACCGCGGTCGCTCGTCGTGGTTGTCATGGTGACAGCCTGTTCCGGCGGCGACCGCGGCACATCGGCGTGGGGACCGGTCCCGGATGGAGCCGGGGATCAACCCCCGGGTGGAGAACTCAGATGGGGAGCTTGCGGAAGATCGGCCGCGGGACGTGCCGCAGCGCCGACATCACCAGGCGGAACGGCGCGGGCGCCCAGATCAGGTCCTTGCCCGCGCGGGCCGCCGCGACGGCCTGCGCCGCGACCTGGTCGGCGTTCTGGGTCAGCGGGGCGTCCTTCATGCCGTCGGTCATCTTCGTGCGGACCTGGCCCGAGCGGACGACCGTCACCTGGACGCCGTGCGGCGCGAGGGCCTCACCGAGGCCCAGGTAGAAGCCGTCGAAGCCGGCCTTGGACGAGCCGTAGACGAAGTTCGAGCGCCGGACGCGCTCACCCGCCACCGACGACAGCGCGATGACCGTGCCGTGGCCCTGGACCTTGAGCTTCTCCGACAGCGCCACGCCGACCGACACCGCGGCGGTGTAGTTCACCGTCGCCGCCTCGACGGCCTTCGTGTGGTCCTGCCACAGCTCCTCGGCGTCACCGAGCAGGCCGAACGCGACCACCGCGACGTCGATGTCGCCGCTCTCGAACGCCTTGTCCAGCACGGCGGGGTGCGACGCCAGGTCCTTCGCGTCGAAGTCCACAGTGGACACCTCGGCGCCCTTGTCCTTCAGGCGCTGCGCGGCCGCGTCGAGCCGCGGCGACGGGCGCGCCGCGAGCACGACCCGCAGCGGCTTCTCGGCCAGGTACTGCTCGGCGATCGCCAGCGCGATGTCGGACGTGCCGCCGAGCAGCAGCAGGGACTGGGGGTTGCCAACAGCGTCGATCACAGCTCGAGCCTCCGGCTCATGTCAGAGGCGAAAACGCCTTCGGGGTCAACGGCGGCGCGGACCTTGCGCCACTCTTCGAGGCGCGGGTACATCTTCGCGAACGTCTCGGGCGAGGTGCGCGAGTCCTTCGCGGTGTACAGCCGCCCGCCGAGCTCGAGGACGTCGTCGTCGAGCTCCTGGCAGAACCGGCTCAGGCCGTCCTTGATCGGGAAGTCGACGCAGACCATCCAGCCGGGGTGCGGGAACGACAGCGGCGCCGCGTTGCCCTCACCCATCCGCTTGAACACGTTGAGGAAGGAGACGTGCCCCGACTCGGCGATCTTCTTGACGATCCTGCGCAGCGGCTCGTGCGCGTTCAACGGCGTCGAGAACTGGTACTGCAGGAAGCCCTTGGAGCCGTAGGCGCGGTTCCACTCGCCGAACATGTCGAGCGGGTGGTAGAAGGCCGTGAGGTTCTGGACGACACCGCGGGCTTCCTTCGGCGTCTTCCGGTAGTACAGCTCGCCGATGCCGCCGAAGGTCAGCTTGTTGGCCAGGCCGTTCGGGAAGATGTCCGGCAGCGTCGCCAGCTGCGGGGCGTCGAACTTGAGCGGGTTCGCGCGCAGCTTGGGCGGCAGCTCGTCCAGCTTGGCGAGCGAGCCGCGGCCGAAGGCGGCGCGGCCGAGCTTCGAGCCGGTGGAGATCGTGTCGAACCACGCCGAGGAGTACGTGTAGTTGTCGTCGGAGCCGTTGCTGACCAGCTCGAGTGTCTCGTCGAGGTTGTTCGTGCGCTCGTTGTCGGCGAGGAAGTACGCGGTTTCCGTCTTGGTCATCCGGATCGTCGCGCGGACGATGACCCCGGTCAGGCCGATGCCCGCCACGGTCGCCCAGAACAGCTCGGCGTCCGGGCCCTCCGGCGTCAGCGTGCGGACCTTGCCGTCCGCGGTGACCAGGTCCATCGACACGACGTGGTTGCCGAAGCTGCCCGCGCTGTGGTGGTTCTTGCCGTGGATGTCGTTGGCGATCGCGCCGCCGACGGTCACCTGGCGCGTGCCCGGCAGCACCGGGACCCACAGGCCGTACGGCAGCGCCTCGCGCATCAGCTGGTCGAGGCTCACGCCGGCGTCGACGTCGACGAGCGCGGAGTCCGGGTCGATCGAGTGGATCCGGTTGAGCGCGGTCATGTCGAGGACGAGGCCACCCGCGTTCTGCGCCGGGTCGCCGTAGGACCGGCCGAGGCCGCGGGCGATGACACCGCGCTCGCCGGCCTGGGTCACGGCACGGGCGATGACCTCGACGTCTTCGGTGCGCAGCACGTCCGCGGTGGTCGGCGCCGTCCGCGCCCAGCCCGTGAGCGTGCGACGCTGTGTCTCGAGTCCTGGGGTCACCCGACCAGGGTAGCCACGCCGAACGACGCCCGGAACGTGACCCTGAAGTGCTCGCTTCTACACTTTGCGCATCAAGGCACAAGCGCCCGCGCGGGTGACCATGACTCAGGCAACGAGGTAATGCAGTGGTGGCGACCGATCCGCAAGCCGACATCGCAGCTGGCCAGCAGCCCTCCATCGGACTGCTCGGGCAGCTCATTCGCTTCGCCCTGATCGGCGGCTTCTGCGCCCTGGTCGACCTGGGCACGTACACGCTGCTGACCCAGGTGGCCGGGATGGCCACTTCACCGTGGGTCGACGTCGCCCGCGCTATCAGTTTCATCGTGGGCACCACCACGGCGTTCTTCCTGAACCGGAAGTTCACCTTCTCCGGCGGGCGCCGGGACGGGAAGGCGCAGATCGGCTCGTTCGTCCTGCTCTACACCGTGACGTTCTTCGTCGCGGTCGGGGTGAACCAGCTGATGCTGCAGGTGCTGCCGGAGTCCGCGTGGCAGCACACGCTGTGCTGGGCCGTGTCGCAGGCGACTGCCACGGTGATCAATTTCGTGATGCTCAAGTGGGTCGTCTTCCGCGAGCCGTCGACTGAGGAGAACTGAGGAACTCAATGCCCGGTAAAACAGCCACCCCGGCGCCGACCACCACAGCCGGCGCGGCCGCCGAGACGCGGTTCACCGAGCACACTCCGCAGGGCCGCCTGACGGCGCAGCGCGGGCTCTACGCCGGCCCCGCCCCGATCGTCAGCAAGGACCTCTACGCCGAGCTCGAGTGGGGTTCGGCCGTGCGGGAACGTGCGGCGATCACCCTCGAGCCCGCCTCCAAGGTGTCGGGCAACACGTACTTCGGCCGGTTCCCGGCCAGCTACTGGCAGCGCTGGACGACCGTCACCGAGGTCTCGGTCGAGGCCGTCGTGACCGGCACCGGCCTGCTGTCGATGGGCGCGTCCGACGTCGAGGGCGAGCCCCGCGTGGTGGCCGCCGAGCAGGTCACCGACGCCAAGCAGGTCAAGGTGGCGCTGACCGGCAACCTGGACAAGTTCTACGACGGTGGCGCGCTCTGGCTCGACCTCGAGACCGAGGGCGGCCAGACGCTGCGCGTCGAGCAGGTCCGCTGGACGGTCGAGGCGCCGGAGACGATCCGCCCGACCGCCGTGACGATCTGCACGATGAACCGCGCCGACGACTGCCTGAAGAACCTGCAGGCCCTCGCCGCGGACGTCTCGTCGCTGGAGACCCTGGACGCGATCTACGTCGCCGACCAGGGCACCGACCTCGTCGAGTCCCGCGACGGCTTCGAGCAGGTCGCCAAGGACCTCGCTGACAAGCTGCACTACATCAAGCAGCCCAACCTCGGCGGCGCCGGCGGCTTCACCCGCGGCCTGTACGAGGTGGCCGGCCACACCGCCACCGAGCACGCGAACGTCCTGTTCATGGACGACGACGTCCTGCTCGAGCCGGACCTGGTGATCCGGATGACGGCGTTCTCCAACCGCGCCGCCAACCCGATCATCGTCGGCGGGCAGATGCTGAACCTGTTCCACCCGAACCAGCTGCACGTCGGCGCCGAGTACGCCCGGCTCAACACGCTCGAGCCCGGCCAGCCGGTCGAGCACTCGCTCACCACGGCCGACCTGCTCGGCGTGGACGAGGAGACGCTGAAGCCGAACCGCCAGGAGCGCCGTCTCGACGCCGGCTACAACGGCTGGTGGTCCTGCCTGATCCCCTACGAGGTCGTGCAGGCGACCGGCTACCCGATGCCGTTCTTCTTCCAGTGGGACGACGCGGAGTACTCCTACCGCGCCCGCGCGCACGGCTTCCCGACCGTCACCCTGCCGGGTGCGGGCGTGTGGCACGCGGACTTCCACATGAAGGACTGGGACGAGTGGCACCGGTACTTCAACCTGCGCAACTCGATCATCACCGCCGCGCTGCACTCGCCGTTCAACCTGAACCTGCTTTCGCGGGTGCTGCTGGCCCAGCTGGTCCGCTACCTGCTCGGCATGCAGTACGGCCTGTCGGCCACGCTGATCAAGGCCGTCGAGGACTTCCTCGAGGGCCCGGAGGTCCTGCGTGACGGCGGTGTCGAGGCGATGAAGGAGATCCGCCGCATCCGTGACGAGTACCCGGAGACCAAGCGCCACAAGGCGACCGAGGTCCCGGGCATCGCGTCCAACGACATCGGCATCATCAACAGCGCGCCGCGGCCCAGCATGCAGCGCCTGGTGCTGATCAAGCGGGTCCTCGACCGGGTCCTCGGCCGCAGCCGCTTCGGGCTCGGCGCGGTGCCGATCGACGAGGCGAACTGGTGGCACATCGCCCTGTTCGACAAGGCGGTCGTCACCGACGCGAACCAGGAAGGCGTCCGCGTCCGCGCCTACGACAAGGTCAAGATGTTCGACCTGGCCAAGCGCGGCGCGAAGGTCGTCCAGCGGCTGCGCAAGGAAGGCGCGGCGGTGCAGGAGCAGTACAAGCGCGCCATGCCGGAGCTGACCTCGCGCGAGAACTGGAAGCGCCTGTACAAGCTCTGAGTCAGGTGCCCGGAGCCTCTTCGACCTGCTGGCCGAAGAAGGTTCCGCACCGGCTGCGGGAGCGGACCTCCCGCAGCCGGTGGCCCTCCTGCTGGCCCGCGCCGTGCGTCAGGCGTGCAGCCCGAAGACCCGGCTCTTCCGGTTCAGGTCGTCGATGTACGCGGCCGCCACGTGGGCGAAGTTGATCGCGACCACCGAGTCGTCCTTGGTGGTCACCGTTTCGACCGCGCCGGTCTTCACGAACTGGGCGAGCTTGCCCGCCACGTTTCCGGACTCTTCGGTCGTCAGCGCGAACAGCAGCGGTTCGCCGCCGGCGGCGAGGTGCAGCACGAGTGCGGGTTTCGAGTCAGCCATGCCTCCATCGCAGCAGTGGCGATCTTGCGACGGCAAGCGAGTTCGCTGTGGGCGCAGCATCCGGCTGCGGGCCGGGCGGGCCGTGGACTACCGTTTTGGCCAGGCCAAGCACCCGCGGGGGGAAGACAAGATGCCGCACTCGTTCTCGCTGTCGCTGGCGGCGGTGGACATCCTGCTCGAACAGCTCGGGCTGGGCCGCGCGCCGACGCCGTTCGAGGTTCCGCACGTCGGCACGACGGTCGAGCAGCGGGCGATGATCCGCGACGCCGTCGTCCGCGACCTGACCGGCCGGGGCCTGTGGAGCCGCGGCCGCCTCGACCCGGACGCCGAGCTGGCCCTCGCCACCTTCGTCCGGGGCAGCGTGGTGATCAACGCGGCTGCCGAGCTGGGCGACCGGCACCTGTTCGCCCGCGTCGCGACCGACGGCCAGTTCGGGGTGCTCGCCCGCCAGGACGAGAACCTGATCGTCTTCGAGGAGGTCCGCCCGACCGGCATCGTGCCGGCGATCGTCGACCTGCTCCCGCTGACCCCCGCCGCGCCCGGCCAGTCCGTCACCATCTCGCGCCCGGCGGCCCAGCCGCGCCAGCGCCGCGACGACGTGTACGACCCCTTCGCCGGCGTCAGCGGCCCGCGCTCGCAGAGCAGCAGCGGCGGCCCGCAGCTCCGGATGATCGAGCGCGTCTTCCAGGAGCCGAAGAAGCGCGTCGGGCAGTTCACGGCCCAGACCCGCGGCGGCACGTTCCCGCCCCTGGCCTGGTTCGACACCCCGTCCGGCCGCTGGCTGATGTCCTCCCGCGCAGCCGCCGACGGCCAGCGCTGGATCACCTACGCCCCGGCCGACAACGCGCGCCTCGCCCAGCAGCTGTACGCGCAGCTCGAAGGTCAGTTCTGAGGGAACCGCACGTCGGGCCGCTGCGTCCCAGGTGAAGATCGGTGAACGGCCGTCGCGCAGGGTGCCCGGCTAGTAGACTCCCGGGTGCACACGCACGGGTGAAGTGATTCGGGGTGGAACGGCGATGTTGATAGCTGACGGCGGGGGCGGCGGGTCCTTCGCGGACGTCATGAACCTCGGTGCCATCCAGGGCGTTACGGCAGAGACCCAGAAGCTGGTCGACGCTGCCAAGGGCGGCGGTTTCAAGATCACCCCCGAAGGTGTGAAGCCGATCCGGGACGCCCTGACCGCGCTGATCACCGACCTCGGGAGCCTGCAGTACCAGAGCTCCATGCTCGACCAGGCTCCGCAACTCGGTGCCCACCCGTACGGAGAGACTGTCGCGAAGCACGATCAAAAGAGTGCTTCGGAGTCCGAAGGTTCGGCGACCGCGGTCCTGGAGCAGCTCAGGCAAGTTGCGAAACAGGCTGACGAAGCGTTGGCCCGGGCCGCGGGCCTCTACAAGGAAACCGAGAGCCAGGCTTTCTCCGCGCTCCAGACCAAGCAGGCCTGAGGTAATGACCCCACTTCTCGTTCGCGTTCTTCTTCCGCTGGTTATCGGCGGAGCACTCCTGGCCGGGTGTACCAGCACCCAGGAGGGAACGGCGTCGCCCGCGCAGTCGCCGTCGGCTGGTGAACCCAGCTCACCGCAGACCTCTTCGACGTCTTCGGGCGGGAGTGGAACCCAGTCGATCACGGACCCCTGCTCGCTTCTCGAGATGAGTGATCTCAGCAGCTACGGTGAGTTCCTGGAGCCGCGCAAGCAGACGCTCAGCGGCGCCCGGTCTTGCAGGTACCAGCAGAAGATCGCCTCGGCCAGTGATGACCAGAAGGTGATCGGCGTCAACATCCGCGACACCGCGTCGGTCGAGCAGACCAACGACACCGGTGGTGGAGTGGTGGACCGCGACATCAACGGCCGGAAGGCGAAAGAGGCACCGGGCGGCGCCGCGGTCGCAGGCTGCACGCTCGCCCTGCCGGTGGGCGATTCTTCGAGGGTGGACGTGGCGGTGCTCGGCGCTGCCTCGGCGGACGAGGCCTGCCAGGTCGCCGAGGCGGTCGCGAAGGCCGTGGAACCGCGGCTGCCGAAGGGATAGGGGAACCCAGATGACGACGCAGAAGCAGCCGCCGCCGGTCAAGACGCCGGCTGAAGTCGCGGACATGGCTCCGGCCGACCGGGACGCCTACCTCCAGGCGAAGGCCGAGGCGGGCGTCGACCGGAACGACCCGTTGTTCGGGTGGGTCCAGCAGTTCATCGCCCAGGCGCAGGCCAAGAACCAGTCCCAGGAGGTCGGCGACAAGAACGTCGCCGATGCCACCAAGGGCCGCGACGTCGAGTACGTCCAGGGTCTGAACCCGTCGAGCGCGGACTACAAGGGCAGCGACCACGCGCAGCTCAAGGGCTACCTGGACAGCAACCTGGACGTCAACCAGGTCTCCGAGCTTTCGACCGCGTACCACGACGTGCACAAGGTCTTCGACAACTTCGCCACGTCGATGAACACCGCCGTCAACGCTTCGAAGGGCACTTGGGAAGGCGCCGCGGCGACCAACGCCCAGCAGTACTTCACGACTCTCGGCAAGTGGTCCGACGCCAACTCGCAGAACGCGAAGCTGGCCTCGGAGACCATCTACGACCAGGGGCAGGCCGCGGCGACGGCGAAGAACGCCATGCCCGCGCCGATCCCGTTCAGCTGGACCGAAGAGTTCAAGAACATCGCGACATCGAACCCGTTCAGCATGCCGGACAACGTCGAAAAGGCCATTCAGAAGCAGAAGGACAGCCAGGCGGCGCACGACGAGGCCGCGGGGGTCATGTCGACCTACGACAAGAACCTCTACGAGGCCGCGTCGAAGCAGCCGGCCTTCGCGCCGCCGCCCAGCTTCAGCACCGGTGGCGGCAGCGATGACCCCGGCGGTGGGGACAAGAACGGCATCGACAACCACGTCGGCAGCATCAACCCGCCGGGCGGCAACCCGGTGAACACGCCGAGCGGGACGCCCAACAACTTCACCACCGGCAACATCCCCGGCCCGAACGTCACGCCGCACATCAGCGGCCCCGGCTCGACCACGGGCACCGGGATCGTGCCGGCCGGCACCACCACGCCGTCCGGCTTCACGCCGGGCTCGATCCCTAGTGGGTCGACGCCGAACCCGAACCAGTCGTTCGGGGGCATGCCGCCGATGAGCCCGATGCCGATGGGTGGCATGAACATGGGCGGCGACGAGGCCTACAACTCCAAGGTCGGCGGCGGCGGGGGCGGCGGTGGCCGCGGCAGCGGCTTCGGGCCCGGCGGCTCGGGCGCCGGTGGCAGCGCGACGGGCGCGGGCGCCGCGTCGGGCGCGGCCCGGCCGGGCGGCATCGGCGCGGCCGAAGCGGCCGCGGGCCGCGGGATGGGCGGTCTCGGCGCCGGGGGCGCGGCCGGCGGCCGGGGCAGCGGCATGGGTGGTGGCGGCCTGGGCCGCGGCCAGAAGGGCGAGGGTGACGAGGACACGGAGCACTCGCGGCCGACGTACCTGGTCGAGGGTGACCCCGACGAGGTCTTCGGCACCGACCTGCGCACGGCTCCGCCGGTCATCGGCGAATAACGGACAAAAGCGAAACGGCCCCGGGAAACCGGGGCCGTTTCGCGTTTGGGCTGGTCGCGGAACCAGTAGCCTTCGCTGCGCGTCGGAGATCGCGGAGGCGAGGATGACACCTGAGGAATGGCTGGCGGGCTTCGAAACGAAGATCGCCGACGTCCGGGAGAAGGCGGAGCAGTTCCGCGCCGGGCTCGAGGCCGCCGGGACGACCGTGGCTTCGCCCGACGGCACGATCCGCGTCGGCGTCGCCCCCAACGGCTCGCTCACCGAGCTGCGGCTGACCGACTCGGCGCTGGCCGGCAAGTCCGGCGCCCAGCTCGCCGAGGAGATCCTCAAGCTCGCGCGCAAGGCCCAGCGCGGGGCCGCGGTGAACGTCGCCGCCGCGTTCGAGCCGCTCGGGGGTGACTCCGAGGCGATGCACATGGTCACCGGGTTCGTGCCGCCGGAGGAGCCCGAGGAGCCGGCCGCGCCCGAGGTGTACCAGGAGCGCCGGCTGTGGCAGCACGACGAGCCGGAAACCCCGCCGCCGCCACCGGTCCGCCGTCCGCCTCGACCGGCGCGCGACGACGAGGACGACTTCGGGGACAACACGTTCATGCGCCGGGACTGAGGGGACTCCGACTGTGACCACCGCGACTTCGGGCGCCGGCATCGCCGACACCTACGCCGGGCTCGTCGACTCGATCAAGGCCGACTCCGAATCCGAGGGGGAACGGGTCCTCGAGGTGTCGATCAGCGCGGCCGGCGCGGTCGTCGACACCGTCGGCGCCGCGATCGACCCGCTCGGCGCCGTCCTCAACGCCGGCGTCGGCTGGCTGCTCGAGCACATCAGCTTCCTGCGCGAGCCGCTCGACGTGCTGCTCGGCAACCCGGACGAGATCAACACGAACGTCGACCAGCTGAAGTCCGCCGCGGCCGAGATGCACACGCTCGCCCAGGAGCACCGGGACGACCTGCGCAGCGTCGCCGAGTGGACCGGCCAGGCCGCCGACGCCTACCGCGACAGCCTGTCGAAGATGGCCGAGGAGCTGGAGTCGCTCGGCAAGACGCTCGACGGGACCGCGGCCGTCGCGGGCATCTCGGGCATGCTCGTCTGCACGCTGCGCGGCATCGTCTTCGGCCTGATCTCGTCGGTGATCGCCGAGCTGATCCGCGACGCGCTGATCGCGGCGGCCTCGGCCGTGTGCACCTTCGGCGGCTCGATCGCGGCGTTCTGCGGGGTCGCGTCGGCCCGTGCCGCGGCGACGGCGTCGAAGATCGCGGGCAAGATCAGCAAGCTCCTCGAGGGCTTCGCGCGGCAGGGCGGCCGGCTGGCCAAGCTGATGGAAGCGATGGAGAAGCTGACCAAGGGCCTCGACCGGTTCTCGACGGTCGGCGGCCTCGCGATGGGCGCGTACCAGGCCGCGAAGCCGTACGACACGCAGCAGCCGGCGGAGGCCTGACATGGTGACGCACCACACGGACGTCACGCCGACGCACCACACGAGCACGCCCCACCACACGGACGCCACTCCGGCGCCGCACGAAACGCCGCGCGAGACCCCGCGCGAGCCGCGGCCGGCCCGGGAGCCCGAGCCCGCGGCCCCCGGTGGCGGGTACGGGGTGCGGACCGAGGCGCTCGGCACCATGACGGGCAACCTCGAAAACACCCGGGCGAAGGTCGAAGGGGTCGGGCAGACCGTCGCGGCGGCGAAGTTCAGCGACGGGTCGCTGGGCCTCGTCGGGAGCGGCGCCGCGGGCGACCTCAACGGCACGGTGACGGCGGCCGAAGAGCACGTCACACGGGCCGCCAAGGCGGTGCAGGACGCGGGGGATCGCACGAAGGCCGTCAAGGAGCACTACGAGACGGGCGAAGCGAACGCCGCCGAGACGATCACGGCGGCGGGCAAGCCGGTCGACGCACCTCCGGCGAAGACAGCGGGCGGCGCCGACAACCCGCCACCCCCGGGCTCGAACCCGCCCCCACCGCCGTCCGACGGCGGCGGTGGCGGGATGCGCAACAACCAGGGCCACCACGCGACGGACGACGAGCTGCGCGGTCAGTACACCCGCGACTCGATGCAGACCCGCCCGACCTCGACGGACAACCAGATCCGCGACGCGGCGAGCCGGCTGGGCTACGACCCGGACCGCCACCTGGCGATGACCCTGCAACCGACGGCGAACCTGACTCCCGCGCAGCGGGCGGAGATCGTCGCGGTCCGGGACGAGCTGCACGCGAACCCGGGCGAGATCATGACGAAGGTCGTGAAGCCCGACGTTGGCGAAGACACCTTGGCGAACGCGCCGGCCACACCGACCTTCGATCCGGCCAAGGTCGGTGGCTCGGTTGCGCGCGGGAGCGACACCTCTCAGTACGGGACGCCGCAGGAGTTCCGCGACAAGCTCGCCCTCGACGACAAGGGCGCGGGCTGGACCCCGATCAAGGCAGGTGCCGGCGAGGCGTATCAACTGCGGTTCCCCGCTCTGGGCGACGCCAAGGCGATGGAGATCAGCTACGGCGGCACGGATCCGGGGTCCGCACACGACATGCAGGTGGCGTCCGGTCAAGCGAACCCCCGCGAGTGGCAGCCGCCGTTCCTGGGGACCGGGTACACCGGAGGCGGTGTGCCCGAGTGGCTGCACCGGCCGCTGGGCTACGCGGGTCGTGGTGAGATGTGGCTCGTGCGGGCCGACGGAACCGAAGTGCTCGCCGGGGTCTACCTGGAGAAGAGGGGTTGGTTCGACGTGCGCGGCCGAGGAGGTTCCGATGTCTGAGACCTACGCCGTTTACCAAGGCACGAGGTACGAGGCCTCCGGCCGGCCGCCGGGCCGGGTGGCGCTCTACGACGGAGATGTCCTGGTCGCCGAGGTGCCGATCGAGGAACTCGACGAGTGGTACACGGTTCGCACCTGGGGCACTTTCCTCGAGCACGAGTTCGAGGTGGCGGGTGAGCGCGACGGCCGCTATTCCCTCTTCATGATGGCCGGCGACGGCAAGTGGGCGGAACGGGTCTGGGCCGAGCCGGAGCGCCACCCCGAGGTGGAGTTCCAGCGGATGGATCGGATGACCTTCGTCGCGGTGGCTCCGAAGCACATGGTCAGCGACATCCGCGAAGAACGCATCGATAGCCTGGGCCCGTGGCGGAAACAGCAGGAAGAGCGTGAATCCCGTGAGTCCTGACGCGCCGGCCGGTCTCCTCGGCAGCACTGTCGTCCAGCTCCCGGTCAAGCCCGGGCTCGCCGGGCTCTACCTCGGCAACGTCCTCGTCCCCGGCCGGTTCGAACCGCACCGGGTCCAGGGCTTCGCCGGGCGCGCCGAGGACGTCGCCGAGCTGGACACCGCCGCCATGATCCGGAACTACGGCCTCGCGAAGATCCCCGGCTGGGGCCCGCTCGACGAGCTGTACCTGCTCCGCTTCACCGCCGGCCACACCTTCCCGTTCCGCACCTCCTACGGCTCCACGGACCGTGAGATCGCCGCCGAGCTGGGGATGTCCCGCGTGTACCCGCCGCCGTTCCTCGGCACCGGGTACTTCCCCGGGGTGGACCACCCGCTGCCGGAGTTCGTGCTGCACCTGGTCGAACTTCCCGTCGGCGCCGAGCTCTGGGTGCGTCGCGCCGACAACACCGACGAGCGGCTCGGGCAGTACCACAGCCGGAAGGTGGGCTGGATCCCCGACCGGAAGGACGCCTTCGGCGAAGCCGCGTTCTTCCCGCCGCCCGTTGCCCTTCCGCCGCTCGTGCGCCGCGGTTACACCGCCCGGTACCGCGGTGGCGACTTCGACGCCGAGTTCGCCGGTCCGGGACGGCTCGTCCTGCACCCGCTGCCGGGCGCCCCGGCTCCCGGCGACTTCGGGGAGACCTACGGGTTCCGGATGAAGGCCGTCGACCAGGTCGAGCTCGACGAGCTCACCTTCGTGCGGACGCTGTGCCGGTGGCGCGGTGGGACCTTCGAGATCCTCGGCCGGTCACGGGACGCCGCCGACCTGCACCTGGTCGACGAGGACTACCTGCTCGCGCGCGACCTCGGACTGTCCGAAGTGGACTACCGGGTGTGGCGGCGGACCGTGCCCGCGGCCGAGCTCACCGACGTCCGGACCGAAGCCGTGCCGGTGCCGCTCGAAGGGCAGTTTCAGTAGCGGTAGAACTTCTCCGCGCGGCCCTGGCGCACCAGCTTCAGCCACTGCAGGAACGCCTTCGGGTCGCGCTTCACGCCCACGAAGTACAGTCCGAAGCGGACGACCTCCAGCGCGCCGATCTTCCGCATCCCGGGCTGGGACAACAGGTAGCCGCGGTTGCGGTAGGTGTAGTAGCGCTTGACCTCGTTCTCCGGGTCCTGCGCGTGGAACTTGCCGCCCAGCATCGGCTTGAACTCGTCGGAGCCGTCCGGGTGCAGGTACTTCGTCTTCAGCGACGTGCCGAACGGCAGACCCGAGCGGGCCAGCCGCCGGTGCAGCTCGACCTCGTCGCCGCGGAAGAACAGGCGCAGGTCCGGCACGCCGACGACGTCCAAAGTGGACGCGCGGAAGAGCGCGCCGTTCATCAGGGAAGCGATGCCGGGCAGGAAGTCGACGCCCAGCTCGGACTGCGACCGCTTCCAGGTCAGGCCGCGGCGCAGCGGGAACGCCAGCTTGTCCGGGGCGTCGATGTTGGACACCACCGGTGAGATCTCCGCCAGGTTCCGCTTCTCCGCCTCGGCCAGCAGGATCTCGAGCACGTTCTCGTCGGCCGGGCGGCCGTCGTCGTCGGCCAGCCAGACCCAGTCCGCGCCCATCGACAGCGCGTGCAGCATGCCCAGCGCGAACCCGCCGGCGCCACCGAGGTTCCGGTGCGACGGCAGGTACGTGACCGGCAGCGGGTAGTTCTCGACGACCTCGCGGGCCGAGTCGTCCGGCCCGTTGTCCACCACGACGAGGTGGTCGACCGGCCGGGTCTGGGCCGCGATGACCTTCAGCGAGTCCGCGAGCAGCTCGCGCCGGTGCCGCGTGACGACCACGCCGACGACCGCGCCGTCGGGCAGCTGCCGGGTCTCGCTGGTCATCATTCCCCGCCGTTCGTCGTCGCCACCGGCTCGATGCCCAGGCGCTGCAGCGTTTCCGTGCTCATGTCCGCGAACGGGTCGCGGCCCTTGTACCCGGTGAGGACGTCCCGCAGCGAGCCGTGTTGCTTGAGGTGCCCCTCGTCCATCCAAATGGCCGAGTCGCACAGCTCGAACAGGAACTCGTCCGAGTGGCTCGCGAACACCAGGATGCCCGAGCGCTTCACCAGGTCCTTGAGCCGGTCGCGCGCCTTGTTGAGGAACGCCGCGTCGACCGCGCCGATGCCCTCGTCCAGGATCAGGATCTCCGGGTCGATCGAGGTGACGACGCCGAGCGCCAGCCGCACCCGCATGCCCGTGGAGTACGTCCGCAGCGGCATCTGCAGGTAGTCGCCGAGCTCGGTGAACTCGGCGATGTCGTCGACCCGCTTCTCCATCTCCTTGGCCGTCATCCCGAGGAAGAGGCCGCGGATGATGATGTTCTCTTCCCCGGAGATCTCCGGGTCCATGCCGATGCCGAGGTCGAAGACCGGCGCGATCTTGCCGGTGATCCGCGACGAGCCGCGGGTGGGCTCGTAGATCCCGGCGAGCAGCCGCAGCAGCGTGGACTTGCCGGCGCCGTTGTGGCCGACCAGGCCGACGCGGTCGCCCTCGCGGAGGTTGAGGGTCACGTCGTGCAGGGCCTCGATGATCGGCACCTTGGTGTCGGTGCCGATCTTGCCGCCGACCTTGCCGAGGACGCGCTTCTTCATCGACCGCGTCTTCGCGTCGAAGATCGGGAAGTCGACGAACGCGTTGTGGACGTCAATGGAGACCATGTGTCACACCCAATAGGAGACGCGGGCACGGTAATTGCGCATCGCGACGAGCGCGAGCGCCCAGCCGACGATGGTGAGGCAGCCGACCACGATCCAGCTCCCCGCGGAGAACTCCTGCCCCAGCAGCGGTGCGCGGGTCACCTGCATGAAGTGGTACAGCGGGTTCGCCTTGATGACCGGCAGGATCCAGCGGATCTCGGACCGCTGCCCGCCCGCCAGCAGCTGGTCGACCGGCCAGACGATCGGCGTGCCGTAGAACAGCAGCTGGATCAGCGAGTTGACGACCTGCGGGATGTCGCGGAAGCGGGTCGAGATGATCCCGAACAGCAGCGCCACCCAGCCGGCGTTCAGGGCCAGCAGCAGGAAGCCGGGGATGGCCAGCAGGACCGTCCAGCTGAGGCCCGGGTGGCAGATGCCGCCGGGTACGCACGTGCCGGTGCTCAGGGAGTACTGGCTGCTGAGAGCGCCGAAGAAGATCACCACCACGGCCACGTAGACGATCATGTTGTGGGCCAGCAGCAGCGTCTGCCGCCAGACCGTCCGCAGGACGTACACGCTCAGCGGCGCGGGGAGCTGCTTGATCATCCCCTCGTTGGCGATGAACGTCTCCATGCCCTCGGACAGGCAGCCGCTGATGAAGCCCCAGATGATGAACCCGGTGGAGATGTAGGGCAGGAACACCTCGACGGGCACCTTGAACAGCTGCGAGTACAGCAGGCCGAGCCCGAGCGCGATGACGGCCTGGCTGATCGTGATCCAGAACGGCCCGATCACCGAGCGGCGGTACCGCTGCTTGATGTCCTGCCAGCCGAGGTGACCCCACAGCTCGCGAGCGGAGAAACCGGCCTTGATGTCGGCGAAGGCGCGAGAGAACGTCTTGCTGTCCGACGTCGGGGGAGCCGACGCCGCTACGGATGAGTCTGCGGCCTGAACCGTGCTGGTGGCATGCACGTGGACGAGGGTACCGATGGGATGCGCGGCGTCCGGCCCACCCCGCCCCTGTGGTAGAGCGCAGGGACCCGCTACGCGGCGGGGTCACTCGTCCGTGCTGGTACTTTCTCCGCTTATGACTGCTGCTCTCGGCGCGGCGAGCTTGATGGTCAACCTGCTCGCGGCCTACGCCGACCGGCCCGACCCGCTTTCGGTGGCCGTGGTCGGGAACCAGCCGCTCCCGCCCGACCCCCAGCGCGCGAAGGCGATCGACGCCTGTGACCTGGTCATCCGGGTCAACGGGTTCGTCGTCGACAAGCCCGGCGAGGAGGTCGTCGGCAGCCGCACGCACGTGGTGGTGTTCAACCGGGCGATCCGCGCGACGCCGTACGTCTTCCAGGACTACCGCAAGCGGCTCTACCTGCTGGTCGAGCCCGGCCGGATGCACTGGGAGCCGGAGGACGTGCCGGGCTGGTGGCCCGCCGACCTCGGCGCGGTCCCGGTGTCGAACCGCGAGGTCGTGCTGCCGCTGTCGGACGCGCTGGGCCTGCCCACGCGCGACGAGCCGACGTGGTCGACCACCGGCACGCTGGCGGCGTGGATCGCGCGGACGTCGTTCCCGACCGCGCAGCTCGTGCTCACCGGGTTCTCGTTCATCGACAACCCGGACCAGACCTCGTGGGAGCACGCCGCCGGCGACTCCTGCATCGTCGGGCCGGAGCACCAGATCGCCGCCGAGGGGCGGCTGCTGGACTCCTGGACCAAGACCGGTGACACCACCCTCCTGCGCTGAACGCGCGTCCCCACCCAGGTAAGGAACTCTCCATGGCAGTGCAGAAGCTGGGCAGAGGCCTGCTCGAGCGGATCGTCCGGGTCGTCGACTTCCGCGTGGACGAGCGCACCCGCGGGCTCGCCGAGCGGGTCAACAACCTCGAGCACGCCACCGCCGACCACCGGCGCCGGCTCGACAGCGCCGAGCACAACCTCGAGCAGGCCCGGGGTGACCTGCGCTGGGCCCGCGCCGAGCTCGACCGGCTGATCCCGCACGTGGCCGCGCAGGAAGGCCGCCTGGAGACGCTGCGCGAGTCGATCTCGCTGGTGCCGAACGCCGACGCGCCGCAGATCGCGGAAGCGCGCACGCTGATCGAGGAGATCCAGCGCCAGCACGCGCAGATCCGCGTCCGGCTCGCCGGCATCTCCCGCTACGAAGACCGGCTGCGCCGCCTCGAGGACCGCGTCGAAGAGCCGGTCGCCCAGTAGGTTGCGCGCCCGCGAAGCCACCGAGGCGGACGCCGAGCTGCTGCTGGCCTGGCGCAACGACCCGCGGACGCGGGAGTCGTCCCGCTCGACGGCCGTGGTCGCCCTCGCCGAGCACCTGGGCTGGCTGCGCGGGGTGCTGACGGACCCGGAGCGGCTGCTGCTGGTCGTCGAGCACGAGGACGCGCCGGTCGGCACCGTCCGGTTCGACCGTCGCGACGGCGACGGCTGGGAGGTCAGCATCACGCTCGCCCCGGAGAGCCGGGGCCGCGGCCTGTCCGGCGGCGTGCTCGCCGAAGGGGAGCGGGCGCTGCGGGAACGCATCGGCGTGAAGGTCGTGCTGGCCGCCGTGCACCAGGACAACGCGGCGTCGGCGGCCCTGTTCGACCACGCCGGGTACACCGAAGCCGCGCCTGCCGTCGGCGGCTTCCGGCAGCTGCGCAAGACTCTGGGCTGACCTGATCGCTCCACCCCGGGGAGGCACCATGCACGACATCCGGTTCGGCGCGCACCAGATCGGCCCGGGCCACCCGCCGTTCGTGATCGCCGAGATGTCCGGCAACCACAACGGCGACCTGGACCGGGCGCTGGCCATCGTCGACGCCATCGCGGAGACCGGCGCGCACGCGGTCAAGCTGCAGACCTACCGCCCGGACACGATCACCATCGACGTCGACACCCCGGCGTTCCGGATCGGTGACTCGCACTCCCTCTGGGGCGGCGAGAACCTGTACAAACTGTACGAAAAGGCCCACACGCCGTGGGAATGGCACGCGCCGATCTTCGAGCGCGCCCGGGCCCGCGGCCTGGAGATCTTCTCCAGCCCGTTCGACCCGACGGCCGTCGAGCTGCTGGAGTCGCTGGACGCGCCGGCGTACAAGATCGCGTCGTCGGAGATCGTCGACCTGCCGCTGATCGAGCTGTGTGCGCGCACCGGCAAGCCGCTGGTCATCTCGACCGGCATGGCGAACGTCGCCGAGATCGACGCGGCCGTCCGCACAGCGCGCGAAGCGGGCAACGACCAGCTGATCGTGCTCGGCTGCACGGCGAGCTACCCGGCTTCGCCGTCCGAGAGCAACCTGCGCGGGTTGCCGCTGCTCGCGGGCTTGACGCAGACGCTGGTGGGTCTGTCGGACCACACGCCGGGCATCGGGGCGCCGGTCGCGGCCGTCGCGCTGGGCGCGGTGGCGATCGAGAAGCACGTGACGCTCGCTCGCGCGGACGGCGGGGTCGACTCGGAGTTCTCCCTGGAGCCGTCGGAGCTGGCCGCGCTGGTCACCGAGACGCACCGCGCGTGGGAGGCCCTCGGGCAGCCCGTGCTGGGCCCGCGGGAGAGCGAGAAGGAGGGGCTGCGGCTGCGCCGGTCCCTCTACGTCGTCGAGGACGTCCGCGCCGGGGACGAGGTCACCACGGCGAACGTCCGGTCGATCCGGCCCGCGGGCGGGCTGGCCCCGGCCGAGATCACGGCCGTGGTGGGGCGCACCTTCCGCGTCGACGCCGCGAAGGGCACGCCCCTGACCTGGGATCTCGTCTAGAAGAACGCGCGCACGGCGTCGACGACGCGGTCGACGTCGGCGTCCGTCAGCGACGGGAACAGCGGCAGCGAGAGCTCCTGCTCGTAGTACGCCTCGGCGTTCGGGCAGAGCCCGCGCCGGTAGCCGAGGTCCTCGAACACCGGGTGCCAGTAGGCCGGGATGTAGTTGACCTGGACACCGATGCCGACCCCGCGCAGGTGCTCGAACAGCGCCTTGCGGCGGCCTTCGAGCACCCGCAGCGGGTAGAGGTGCCACACGGGATCGGCGCCGGGTCGGCTCGGCGGCGTCGCGACACCGTCGACGTCCGCGAAGGCCGCTGTGTAGCGCGCGTGGATCTCGGCGCGGCGCTTCTTGAACTCCGCGAGCCGCGTGAGCTGGCTGCTGCCGAGCGCGCAGAGGACGTCCGGCAGACGGTAGTTCAGGCCGAACTCGTGGACTTCCTGGTGCCAGGCGCCTTCGTTCGGGTAGCGCTGTTCGGCGCGGTCGCGGACCAGGCCGTGGTTGCGGAACTTCCGGGCGCGGTCCAGGAGGTTGTCGTCGGGCGTGACGACGGCGCCGCCTTCGGCCGTCGTGAGGTTCTTCGTCGGGAAGAACGAGAACGTCGTCAGGTCGGCGATCGACCCCACCGTGCGGCCCTGCCAGGAGCCGCCGACGGAGTGCGCCGCGTCCTCCAGGAGCAGTGCGCCCGCGTGGTGGGCGATTTCGCCGAGGGCGTCCAGCTCGGCCGGGTGGCCGGCGTAGTCGACGGCGGCGACGACCTTCGTGCGGTCGGTGACCGCCGCTCTCGCCGCCTCGACGTCGAGGTTTCCGGTGTCCGCTTCGACGTCGGCGAAGACGACCTTCGCGCCGAACAGCGCGGCGGTCGCGGCTGTCGCCACGAACGTCATCGGGCTGGTGACGACCTCGTCGCCCGGCTTGATCCCGGCCGCCGCGTACGCGACGTGCAGGGCGGCCGTGCCCGAGGTGACGGCGACCGCGGGCGTTCCGCCGGTGTGCGCCGCGAGGTCCGTTTCGAACTGCTGGACGGCGGGGCCGGTGGTCAGCCAGTCGCCACGCAGCACGTCGACGACGGCCTGGATGTCCTCGTCACTGATCGACTGGCGGCCGTAGGGGAGGAAGTCAGCCATACTGCTCGACCAGTTCGCGCAGCTCCTCCGCGTCCAGCCAGAGGTCGTTCGTGTCCGAGCGGTAGGCGAAGCCCTCCGGCATCGGGGTGCCGCCGGCCGGCTCCTGGTAACCCCAGCCCGCCAGGTGCGGCTGCACGACGTATCGGTCCTTGAGCTGGACCGTCCGGCGCGCGTCGTCGGGGGCGATCATCTCCTCGTGCAGCTTCTCGCCCGGGCGGATGCCGACCTCGTGCATCTCGCTGCCCGGCGCGATCGCCTGGGCCAGGTCGACCAGCCGCATGCTCGGGATCCGCGGCACGTACAGCTCACCGCCGTGCATCTGGTCGAACGAGTCGACGACGAACTGCACGGCCTGCGGGAGCGTGATCCAGAACCGGGTCATGTCCTTGTGCGTGATCGGCAGGGACTCACCCTTTTCGGCCAGCTTGCGGAAGAACGGGATGACACTGCCGCGCGAGCCCATGACGTTGCCGTAGCGGACGACGGAGAAGCGCGTCACGTGCGCGGCCGCGTAGTGGTTGCCGCTGATGAACATCCGGTCGGCGCACAGCTTGGTGGCGCCGTAGAGGTTGATCGGGCTGGACGCCTTGTCCGTCGACAGCGCGACGACCTTCTTGACGCCGGTGTCGATCGCGGCCTCGATCACGTTCTGCGAGCCCACGACGTTGGTCTGGACGAACTCGAACGGGTTGTACTCACCGGTGTCGACCTGCTTGAGCGCGGCGGCGTGCACGACGTAGTCGACGCCGTGCATGGCGCGCTCGAGCCGGCGGCGGTCGCGGATGTCGCCGATGAACCAGCGCAGGCGCGGGTCGTCGTTGAACAACTGCCGGGCTTCGTACTGCTTCAGCTCGTCGCGGGAGAGCACGACCAGCCGGCTCGGGTTCAGTTCGGCGAGCGCGTGCGCGATGAACGCTTTGCCGAAGGAACCGGTCCCGCCGGTGAGCAGGACGCTGGAGCCATCCAGCTCGGACATCGTTGACCTCCGCGTTTCGGTGACTGTGGCCGTCGGCCATCATGTCACCCATGCGTGCAGCACCCGTGGTCAACGCCGTCATCCAGGCCCGGTCGTCCTCGACCAGGCTGCCCGGCAAGGTGCTGCGCCCGCTGGCCGGCCGCAGCGTGCTGGGGTGGGTCGTCCGGGCCGCGGCGGCCGCACCCGGCGTCGACCAGGTGGTGGTCGCGACGTCTTCGGACGCTTCGGACGACGAGGTCGCGCTCGAGGCGGCCCAGTGCGGCGCCGCGGTGGTCCGGGGCCCGCTCGACGACGTCCTCGACCGCTTCGGGCTGGCGCTGGCCGAGCACCCGGCAGACGCCGTGATCAGGCTCACCGCCGACTGCCCGCTCCTCGACCCGGCGCTGATCGGCCAGCTCGCGACGCTGTGGCGCGCCCAGCCGTCGCTCGACTACGTGAGCACCACGCTCGTCCGGACGCTGCCGCGCGGTTTCGACGCCGAGCTGGTGCGGGCCGACGTGCTTCTCGAGCAGGTCTCGACGGCGGTCGGCGCGCACCGGGAGCACGTCACATCGGGCATCTACGCGGACCCTTCGCGCTATTCGTGCACGGGGATCGTGGTGAGCCCGGCGGCCGACGACCTGCGGGTGACGTTGGACACCGCGGAGGACTGGTCGCTGCTTTCCGCCGTCGTCGACGAGCTGGGCGACGGCGTCGGCGACTGGCGGGCCGTGGTCGCGCTGCTGCGGTCGCGGCCGGACCTGGTGACGCTGAACGCGCACGTCGAGCAGAAGAAGGTCGGCCGGTGAGGCTGCTGCTGCGCGCGGACGCGTCGGCGTCGATCGGCGCGGGGCACGTCGCGCGGATGGTCGCCTACGCCGAGCGGGCGGTGGCGCGCGGGTATTCGGTCGCGTTCGCGGGCGACGTCGAGAACGCGGAGTGGCTCGCTTCGCGCTTCGACGAGCTGAGTGTCTCGCGGGCGCCTTTTGCCGCGGCCGGGTTCGACGCGGTGGTCGTCGACCACTACGGCCTCGGTGACCTGCGTGCGGAGGTGAACGCGGCCGGAGCCGTACTGGTGTCGATCGAGGACGACGTCTTCGGAAGGCGGCCCGCGGACATCGTCGTGGACTCGGGCTTCGCGCCGGGCCCGCGTCCGGACGACGGCTCGGACGTCCTGTTGCGCGGAATCGCGTACGCGCCGCTTCGGGACGCCGTGCGGCGTACGCGCCGGGTCTCTTCCGCGCCGCCGCTGCACGTCACGGTGGCCCTGGGCGGCGGAGCCCAGTGGACGGCGACGGTCGAATTGCTGCTTCGCGCGCTTCGCGACACGGAACTGCCGTTCGTCGCGGACGTGCTGGTGCGCGGCGAGCCCGTGGTGCCCGACCTGCGTGCGGACCAGTCGGTCCGGGTCGCGGCGCCGAGCCCCGCGCTGCTGGAGTTGTTCGCGACGACGGACGTCGCGGTCAGCGCGGCGGGCGTGACGTTCGTGGAGCTGTGCTGCCTCGGCGTCCCGACGGCGGCGGTGCGGCTGGTCGACAACCAGGAACCGGGCTATCAGGCCGCTCTGGAACTCGGGCTGGCGGAAGGGCTCGGCCCCGCGGAAACCTTGGCCGAGCGGCTGCCTTCGGTGACGGCGGTGCTGAGGTCGTTGTTGTCCGACGCGGCGCTTCGCGGTCGGCTGTCGTCGGCGGCGTCGTCCACAGTGGATGGCCTCGGTGTGGACCGGGTGCTGGATTCCGTCGAATCGAGGACCGGATCTGTCCGCGGTGTTTCCTATCGTTGAGGCATGACGATCACCCCGTTCCGCATCAACGTCCCGCAGACCCAGCTCGACGACCTCCGCGCCCGCCTGGCGAACACCCGCTGGCCCGACCAGCCGGCGGAGGCGGGCTGGCGGCTCGGGGCGCCGGTGGACTACGTGCGTGAGCTGGCGGAATACTGGCGCACGGGCTTCGACTGGCGCGCGCAGGAGGAGCGGCTCAACGCGTTCCCGCAGTTCACGGCGACGATCGACGGCACGAACGTCCACTTCCTGCACGTGGTGTCCCCGGAGCCGGACGCGACGCCGGTGCTGCTGACGCACGGCTGGCCGGGCTCGGTGGTGGAGTTCCTGGACGTGATCGGCCCCCTGACGGACCCGCGCGCCTACGGCGGCGACCCGGCATCGGCGTTGACGGTGGTGGTGCCGTCGATCCCGGGCTACGGCTTCTCGGGCCCGACCCCGACCCCGGACTGGGGCCCGGACCGCGTGGCGAGGGCATTCGCGACGTTGATGACAAGCCTGGGCTACGACCGTTTCGGAGCCCACGGCGGCGACTGGGGCGCGATCATCTCCCGCGAACTGGCGGTCCAGTTCCCGACGCGGCTGCTGGGGATCCACGTGACGATGCTGGCGTCGGCGGTGGCCCGGACGCAGGCGGACCTGTCCGGCCTGCCGGACCAGGAGCTCGGCCGCCGTTCCCTGGAGAAGAGCCAGGCGTTCGCGGCGTCGGGAACGGGGTACGCGATGATCCAGGCGACCAAGCCGCAAACGCTTGCGTACGGCCTGCACGACTCCCCGGCGGGCCAGCTGGCCTGGATCGCGGAGAAGTTCCGCTCGTTCTCGAACACCAAAGCCGACCTGATCGACCGCGACGATCTTTTGGCGGACGTGTCGATCTATTGGTTCACGGAGACGGCGAACTCTTCGGCGCGCCTGTACGCGGCCCTGACGGGAGGCTGGGGAGCCCCGCCCCCGGCGAACGAAGTCCCGACGGCGGTGGCGGTGTTCCCGGACGACATCGGCCTGCCGATCCGGGAACTGGCGGAGCGAACGGACAAGATCGTCCGCTGGACGGAGTTTTCGAGCGGCGGCCATTTCGCGGCTTTGGAGGAACCGGACGCTTTGATCGGCGACATCCGCGAGTTCTTCGGCAGCTTGCGCTCTTGAGGGCGAGGGGCCGCACAGCGGCCCCCGCCCTTCCCTTGGGGGGCGTCCCCTGGTCCAGTTTACTGGCGCCCTCGGACCAAACCGCTGAAAAGCGAGTTGTCCACAGCAGTTGTCCACATCCCCCTTGGTCTGTGGACAACCTCCTCGCGGGAGCGGCCGCGGCCAGAAGGCGCAGCGGGAAACCTCCGCCGGGAATCCCAGTTCGAAAGCCAAGGCCGCCCGCATCCCGGAATCCCCAGCCGAAGGTCAGAGCGCCAACCCCAAACGCCACGAAGGCCCCCTCTCCGGCCTAAACCAGAAAGAAGGCCTCCCCAGCCAAAAGTCAGAGGTACTGCCCAGTCCCCGAGATCCCAGGCCCATGCCCCTCAACCCCACCCGGCCCAGCCGAAGGCCCAGCAGGCAACCCCCGCCGCATCTGCTCCAGCTGCACCCGCGCTGCCATCTGCTGGGCGAACAGCGCCGTCTGGATCCCGCTGAACAACCCCTCCAGCCACCCGACCAACTGCGCCTGCGCGATCCGCAGCTCCGCATCCGACGGCGTCGAGTCGTCGGTGAACGGGTGGACCAGCCGCTCCAGCTCGTCCTGGAGCTCCGGCGCCAGCGAAGCCGCCAGCTCCTTCACCGATGTCTGGTGGATCTCGCGGACGCGGTTGCGGGACGCGTCGTCGAGCGGGGCCGCGCGGACCTCCTCCAGGAGCTGCTTGATCATCGTGCCGATCCGCATCACCTTGGCCGGCTCTTCGATGAGGTCGCCGACCGCCTCGGCGTGCTCTGCCTCTTCGGCGGGCAGGGGCGTGCCGTCCGGTCCTACTACCACCACGTGGGGTGAAGATTCGTGGCCGGCGTCACCCGCTGTGCCCGACTTCCGGAAGTTCGGCTCGGTCATGTGCTCCATCCTGGCCTGTGTTCACCACGCTCCGCGACGCCCGCGGGTTGTCCGTCTCCGAGCGTAGCGGCTATCCGGGGTTCCGGTGGCTCTCCACCCAACCCCGGACGCACGGCGAAACCGCACGTCCGTACGGTGTCCACATGGCGTTCGACGTCGCTCGTATCCGTGGGCTCTTTCCCGCGCTGGGTGACGGCTGGATTCACTTCGACGGCGCCGCCGGAATGCTGGTCCCGGAACAGGTCGCTTCGGCCGTTTCCACGGCGATGCGCGCCCCGGTGTCCGGGCCGGGCGGAGCGTTTCCGGCCTCACAGCGCGCGGAAAGCATCGTGACCGCGGCCCGCCGGGCCGTGGCCGACCTGGTCGGGGCCGACCCGGCCGCCGTTGTGCTCGGGCCGAGCGCGCCGGTGATGCTGCGCCGGCTCTGTGACGCGCTCGCCGAGCGCTGGACCATCGGCGACGAAGTCGTCGTCTCCCGGCTCGACGAACAAGCCAACCTCGCGCCGTGGCAGCGCGCCGCGAAGCGGGTCGGCGCGGTCGTGCGGTGGGGCGAGATCGACATCGAGACCTGCGAGCTGCCCGCGTGGCAGTACGAGCAGCTCGTCTCGGCGCGCACCAAGGCCGTGGCGGTCACGCTCGCGTCCGGGTCCGTCGGCACCCGGCCGGACGTCCCGACGATCATCGAGTTCGCCAAGCGCGTCGGCGCGCTCGTGGTCGTCGACGCGACGTACGCCGCGCCGTTCCTGCCGTTGGACATCAACGCGCTCGGCGCCGACGTCATGGTCGTGTCCGCGCAGGCCTGGGGCGGGCCTTCGGTCGGGGCGCTGGTGTTCCGCGACCCCGAGCTGATCGACCGCATCTCGTCCGTCTCGCTCGACCCCGCCGCGCGCGGGGCGGCCCGGCTCGAGCTGGGCCCGCACGCCTACCCGCTGCTGGCCGGGCTGATCGCGTCGATCGACTACCTCGCGGGTCTCGACGACGCCGCGTCCGGGTCGCGCCGCGAGCGGCTGGTCACCTCGCTCGGCTCGGCGAAGTCGTACCACGCGGGCCTGCTCGCGCAGCTCTCGACGGAACTGCTGTCGTTGCGGCACATCATGGTCATCGGCAACGCGATGCGCCGGATCCCCGCGCTCGCGTTCGCCGTCGCGGGCAAAAAAGCGCCGGAAGTCGCCGAATACCTGGCTTCGCAGGGGTTGTGCGCCTTCGCCGACTATGGTGCGGCAGGCGTCTTCGCGTCACTCGGTGTCGGAGAAGTGGGCGGCGCCGTGCGGATCGGGCTCGCCCACTACTCCAACGTCTTCGAGATCAACCAGCTCGTGCGCGTCCTCGAAGAACTCCGTTAAGACTTCGCCGTCAGCAGGATCTTCCCGAACACGCTGCCCTCTTCCAGGGCGCGGTGCGCGGTCGAGGCCTCGGCCATGGGGACGACCTGGCCGATGATCGGCTTGACCAGACCTTCGGAAACCAGCGGCCACAGGCGTTCGCGGACGTCGGTGACGATCGCCGCCTTCTGCTCAAGCGGCCGGAAGCGCAGGCCCGCGGCGAACACCTCGGCCCGCTTCCCGAGCAGCGCGCCGACGTTCAGCTCGCCCTTGACCCCGCCCTGCATGCCGATGATCACGAGCCGCCCGTCCTGCCGCAGCGCGTCGACGTTGCGGGCGAGGTAGGACGCGCCCATGTTGTCGAGGATGACGTCCGCGCCGCCGGTCTCCTTGCGGAGCACCTCGACGAAGTCCTCTTCCTTGTAGTTGATCGTGAGGTCGGCGCCGAGCTGGCGGCAGCTTTCGAGCCGCTCCGCCGAGCCCGCGGTGACCGCGACGGTCGCGCCGAGCGCCTTGCCGACCTGGATCGCGTGGGTGCCGATGCCGCCGGCGCCGCCGTGGATCAGGAACGTCTCGCCCTCGGCGAGGTTCGCGTGCATCACGACGTTCGACCAGACCGTGCAGGCCACCTCCGGCAGCCCGGCCGCGGTGATCAGGTCGATCTCGCCGGGCACCGGCAGCAGCTGCCCGGCCGGGACGACGACCTTCTGCGCGTAACCGCCGCCGGCGAGCAGCGCGCAGACCTCGTCGCCGACGGACCAGCCTTCGACGCCGTCGCCGAGCTCGGCGACCGTGCCGGAGCACTCGAGGCCGATCGTTTCGCTGGCGCCGGGCGGCGGCGGGTACTGGCCCTTGCGTTGCAGGAGGTCGGCGCGGTTCACGGCGCTCGCGGCCACGTCCAGCAGGACTTCACCGGGGCCGGGACGCGGGTCCGCGACCTCCGTCCACTCGAGAACGTCCGGGTCACCTGGGTCACGGATGGTGATCGCGTACATGTGTCGACTGTATCCCGGCGACCGAAGTTCCCGCCGAATGACGCATTGACGTACTACTCATTCGGAACAAAGGTGAGCAACCATGTCACTCTTCAGAAAGAGATTCCTCCCTCCGGTGGCCCTGGCCGCCGGAGCGACGCTGGTGCTCGGCCTCACCCCGGCCGCCGCCGCGAACACGGTCCCCGACGGTCCCGCCCTCGCCAAGCAGCTCGTCAAGAAGGTCGACGTCAACGGCGTCAACCGGCACCTCATCGCCCTGCAGCGGATCGCCGACACCAACGGCGGCACGCGGGCGGCCAGCACCGACGGCCACAAGAAGTCCGCGGAGTACATCGCCACCAAGCTCGAGGCGGCCGGCTTCCAGGTGACCCGCCAGGAGTTCCCGTTCACCTACGCGGAGACCCTGGCCGAGAAGCTCACCGCGGGCGGCGCGAACGTGCCGATCATCGCGATGGAGTACACCCCGTCGACCCCGGTCGGCGGCATCACCGCGCCGCTGTCGGTCGTCGCGGTCGACGACACCAGCGGCTGCGAGGCCACCGACTACACCGCCGACGTCGCCGGCAAGATCGCGCTGATCAAGCGCGGCGGCTGCCCGTTCGCGCAGAAGCAGGCGACCGCCGCGGCCGCGGGCGCGATCGGCGCCATCGTCTACAACAACACCGACGGCGACCTGAACGGGACCCTGGGGGACCCGGCCGACGCGAAGATCCCGACCGGCGGCGTGACCGCGGCCGCGGGCGCGCAGCTCGCGACGCTGGGCGGCCAGTCCGTGACGCTCGAGCTGCGGGCCTTCCAGGAGGCGCGGACCAGCTACAACGTCATCGCCGAGACCAAGACCGGCCGCAAGGACAACGTCGTGATGCTGGGGTCGCACCTCGACAGCGTCCCGGCCGGCCCGGGCATCAACGACAACGGCACCGGCTCGGCGACCCTGCTCGAGACGGCGCTGCAGCTGGGGAGCAGCCCGAAGGTCAACAACGGCGTGCGCTTCGGCTTCTGGAGCGCGGAGGAGTTCGGCCTGATCGGCTCGACCTACTACGTCGACCAGCTCAGCTTCGAGCAGCAGCTCGACATCGCGCTGTACCTGAACTTCGACATGATCGGTTCGCCGAACGCCGGGTACTTCGCCTACGACGGCGACAACTCCGACGGCGTCGGCGCTGGTGCGGGCCCGTACGGCTCGGCGCAGATCGAGAAGACCTTCGTCGACTTCATGCAGGCCGCGCGGGGAGTGTCCCTGGAGGGCACGGACTTCACCGGCCGTTCGGACTACGGCGAGTTCATCGCGATGGGCATCCCGGCCGGCGGTCTCGACACCGGCGCGGAGGTCCTGAAGACCCCGGCGCAGGCGGCGAAGTGGGGCGGCACGGCCGGCATCGCGTTCGACCCGTGTTACCACCAGGCCTGTGACAACCTCGGCAACATCGACCGCGTCGCGCTGGACCGCAACGCCGACGGTGTCGCCTGGGCCCTCGGCGTCTACGCGACGAGCACCGAGAGCGTCAACGGCGTCAAGCCGGGCAAGTCCAAGACGGCCAAGCAGAAGGCCGCCGAACGTGGTGCGCAGCGGAACTTCTCCGCTCGCGCCGTCGCCGGCGACCCGCACGCGCTGACCGCCTGACAGACACAGAAGGGGCCGTCCCACGCGTGGGACGGCCCCTTCGTGGTGTCTCAGCCCAAGTTGCTGGTGCCGAAGGTGTCGCAGCGCGCGGGGTCGCCGGTCTGGAAGCCGGTGGTGAACCACTTCTTGCGCTGGGCGGACGTGCCGTGGGTGAACTTCGAGCGGTCGACCTGGCCGCCGCCGAGCTTCTCCTGGATGTAGTCGTCGCCGATGCGGGACGCGGTGTCCAGCGCCGACGCGACGTCGTCCTGGGTGACGTCGGTGATCAGCGGCTTGCCGCTCTCGGTCGGCGTGGTCGAGGCGTGGTTGGCCCAGACGCCGGCGTAGCAGTCGGCCTGCAGTTCCAGGCGCACCGAGCCGGAGGTCGGGCCGGTGCCGGTGCCCTTCTTCGACGTGCCGAGCAGGTTCTGCACGTGGTGGCCGTACTCGTGGGCCAGCACGTACGCCTCGGTGAAGAGGCCGCCCTGCGCGCCGAAGCGGGTCTTCAGCTCGTCGAAGAACGACAGGTCGATGTAGACGTCGGAGTCGGCCGGGCAGTAGAAGGGCCCGGTGTCCGAAGTGGCGCTGCCGCACCCGGTGCGGACGCCGCCGTTGAAGAACTTCGTCGGCGCCTTCTGGTACGTCGAGCCGGAGCGCGCGAACTGCTGCGTCCAGTAGTCCTGCACGGAGTTGACGATCGCGACGATCGCGCAGTCGTGGTTCTTGTTCGCGTCCGCGCCCGTCTTGCACTCGCTGGACAGCTTGGTGTTGTCGACCTGCTGGCCGGAGCCGACGCTGCCGAGCCCGCCGCTCAGGCCGCTGCCGCTGCCCCCGCCGAGGCTCACGCCGCCGAGCTGGGAAAACACGAAGTAGATGATGAGGCCCACGATCCCGAGCCCACCACCGCCGAGCGCCACGCGGCCGCCGATCCCGCCGCCACCACCGCCGCTACCGCGCAGGTCCTGGACTTCGGAAGCGTCCAGGCCGGCGTCATCGTCGAACCTCACGCGCAGATCGTACTGTGCGGTCCGGGACCGAGCCGACCAACGGCGCGGGGGGGGGGGGGGGGGGGGGGGGGGGGGGGGGGGAAAAAGGGGGGGGGGAGGAGGGGGGGGGGGGTGGGGGGGGGGGGGGGGGGGAGGGGGGGGGGGGTTGGGGGGAGTGGGTGCCGGTCG
>NZ_JBVJOW010000002.1:796083-986310 GCF_055582965.1 Amycolatopsis sp. NPDC104863 | reverse complement strand
AAACCGCGGGGGGGGGGGGTGGTTGTAGGCCCAGGACAACACCAAACAAGAGGCGTGTCCCCGGGCCGCCGCCGTCGCGCTGACGGCCGCAAACCCGGGCCCGGTACCGAGGTTATGTCTTCTGGTCGAGCGGTTGGCCGCGATCGGGCCGGCGTTCAGGCGCTGTGGTCACGGCTGCCGAGGCCGCGACCGGATCCAGGCCCGATCGACGCCGAGATGCGTGATCGCATGGAAGCCCGCGCGTAGAGGCTGTTCACAGTCGCGCCCGGCCCGTTCAGATGCCGTTCCGGTCGCGGGGTCACAGCCGGCGGTCAACCGCGAGGATCACCCGCCACGCAACCACCTGACCTCTCCCGGCGGGGGGCCGGGCCGGCACGTCACCGTTGCCGAGCCGCATACCCTGGCCGACCTTCCGCCACAAGCAGAATGCGCCTTTTCCGGCCGAGTCTCAACCTTTTCGTAACCCCACCTTCGGGCGATGTTGCGACGGCATTTTTACCGGCACGCAGTTCGGACTCGGACCGCGCGGTCCCTTGATCACCGTTCTAGGCTGCCTTATGACCGAGGAGCGGCCTGTGCGTTGGTTGAACGAAGCCGAGATGGCGGCTTGGCGCTCCTACATCGTCGCGACCCTCCGGCTGCGCCAGCGGCTGCACCGCGAGCTGGCCGACCGGCACGCGGTGTCGCTGACCGACTACGAGGTGCTCGTCTGCCTGGAGTTCCAGCCCGGGCAGCGGATGCGGATGTCGGAGCTGGCGGTGCTGATGGGCTCGACGAAGAGCCGGCTGTCCCACCAGGTCGGCCGCCTCGAGGACGCGGGGCTCGTCCGGCGCGTCCGCGACCCGGAGGACAAGCGCGGCGTCATCACGGAGCTGGCGGAGGAAGGCAAGGCCCTCCTGCAGACGGCCGCGCCGACCCACCTGGAAGGGGTGCGCGAGCACCTGATCGACCTGCTGAGCCCCGCCGAGCAGGCGACGATCGCCGCGGCGTTCGAGCGGGTGCTGGACCACCTGTCGGAGGTGGAGAGCTGAACCCGGGCGCGGCTAGCGCGCGCCCGGGGTTCGAAGCGGTAGCGGTGGGATTCGAACCCACGGAGAGGTTGCCCCCTCGCATGTTTTCAAGACATGTTCCTTCGGCCGCTCGGACACGCTACCTCGCCCCCCGAGCGTAGCCGACGGGTCGCGGGGCAACCTGGGCCCGGCCTGGGACGTGCTTCTCGCATGGGGACAGCAGAGGACGAACCGGACCGCGGACTGCGGCTCGGCAACCTGGCCGGCGTCTTCGGGATCCTGCTGCTGCTGTCGCTGGTGCTGATCGGGGTGTTCGGCGTCAAGGCCTACAACGAGACGCAGTCGCGGGTGCTGCCGGGCGAGGTGACCGTCGACGGGCCCGGCAACCACCGGCTGACCGTGGCCTACACCGGCCCCGACGGGCGGGTGGTGACCAGGGTGTTCTCGGTGAACCAGCGGAACCCGACGCCCGCCGGCTCGGCGGTCGGCGTCCGGTACTGGCCCGCCACCGGCCGGATCGACCTCGACGACGGGATCCCGCCGCTCACCTGGCTGGTGCTCGGCGGGGTGCTGCTGCCCGTCGGGGGCGTCGGGTTCGCCGTGACGCTGCGCCGGATGCGGGCTAGCTCCAACTGAGCGTGAGCGCCGCGCCCTGGGCGTGGCCGGCCTCCGCGGCCGGGGTGCGTGTCGACGGGTCCAGCGGGTTCGGGCCGAACGCCGCCACCGACGCCTCGTCCGGGGTGACCAGCGCGACCTCGGCGCCCTTCGCGCGCAGGTCGTCGAGGACCTCCGTGAGCGGTTTCTCCCTCGGCAAGGCGGATTCCAGCCCGAGCGGCGAGACGACCGTGACGCGCGTGAAGCCCGTCGCGTAGTCCGCGTTCTCCGCCGAGCGGACGCCGCCGTCGACGTAGCGGCGGCCCTCGATCGTCACCGCCGGCCAGACACCCGGGACCGCGCAGCTCGCCGCCACCGCGTCGACCAGGGTCGCCCCCGATGCGCGGTCGAACTGCCGCGGCTCGCCGGTTTCCGCGTCCACCGCCACGATCACCAGGCGCTGCTCCGGCCAGTCGTGCGCCGGCAGGCGCGCCTCGATCACCGCGCGGCGGTCCGCTTCCGACACCGTTTCGGCCGTCAGCGCGAGCTTTCCCACCGCTCGGCGCACGTCGGCCGGCGAGCCGGCTCCGGCGAACGCGCTCCCGAAGTCCGCGGCGAACTTCTCGAAGTCGATGTCGGCCGGGATCTCCGGCGCCTGGCGCGCCGGGTCGGTCTGGCGGGCGAGGAGCTCGTCGAGGGAGACGCCGCTGGTCACCTGCGCCGCGACCGCCGCCCCGGCCGACGTCCCGACGAGCAGGTCCGCCCCCGTGAGGTCCTGGCCGTGGCCGGCCAGCCCGGCCAGCAGCCCCGTCGTCCACGCGATCCCGGCGACCCCGCCGCCGCCCAGCACCAAAGCCTGTCCGCTCATGGGGCCAGCGTATCGACCGGGACCGACAGTTTCGGCCGATCAGGCCTGGCGCAGGGCTTTCGCGGCGATCCGCGCCTGCACCTCGGGCCGGCGCAGCGGCGGCACGGTGGCCGGCGGCTGACGGCGTTCGGGCAGCTGCTCCAGCAGCCGCGCGGTGATCTCCGTGATCTCGGCGACCGCGGCTTCGAACGGCTCGCGCGTGGCGTCCGAGAGCGACTGGACGCCGGTCACCTTGCGGACGTACTGGCGGGCCGCGGCCTCGATCTCCTCGCCCGTCGCGGCCGGCTGGAGCCCCCGGAGGGTGGTGATGTTTCGGCACATGCCGCCCAGGGTACGACTCTCCGGACGCTTCGATCACACGGTCGGGTAGGCCGGGCCCCACCTCGTTGACGCCGGATCCCGCGGTTGGGCAGTGTCGGGGAAGTGCCTCTCAGACCGCGTCCCTTCCGCTCCGCCCGTCCCGAACCCGGCATCCTCGAAGAAGCACCGCCCGAAACCCCGATCCCGGAACAGGCGTGGCCCCGCGTGCGGGCCGACGAGCTGGTCACCCTCGTGGCACACGTCTTCGCCGCCCACGGCTTCCCCGAGGCGCGGGCCCGCATCGCGGCCGAAGCGCTCTGCCACGGCGATCTCACCGGGTCGCCGGAGACCGGGGTCGCCGACCTGACCCGCGTCCACCTGCCGCTGCTGGAAAACGGGCTCGTCGTGCCGCACGCCGAGCCGTTGATGATCGCCGACCGCGGGGCCGCCGCGCTGATCGACTACCGCCGCGCGCCCGGGCTCTGGGCCGTCGGCGACGCGATGGACCGGGCCGTGACGCGGGCCGGGCGCTTCGGCGTCGGGCTCGTTTCGCTGCGCGGGGTCGGGCCGTTCGGCCGGGCCGGCCACCACGCCGCGCGCGCCCTGCCGCACGCGATGATCGGGCTGGTGCTCGCCGCGGGCGGGGAGCCCGGCCAGCCGATGAACCCACTGGGCATGGCGGCCCCGGGCGGCGCGTACCCCGAGTTCGTCTTCGACATGGACCGGTCCGGCTCCGAAGGCGCCGGGTTGACGCTGCTCGTCGAGGTCCTCGCCGGGGTGCTCTCGGGCGTCGCCGACCACGAGCACGACACCGGCCTGCTCGTGCTGGCGATCGCGCCGACGACGTTGCGCAGCGCGGACGGCTTCTACCGCGCGGCCAGCGCCCTGTTCGGCAGCATGCTCGGCTGGGAGGGCGGGGCGCCGATCCGCTACCCCGGCTGGCGGGAGGCCCAGCACCTCGAACAGTGCCGGGCGCTGGGCGTGCCGCTGGCGGGGCCGGTGCGCCGCGAGCTCGACGCGCTGGCCGCGTCGATCGGCCTGCCGCCGCTGACCAGCGTCGGCTAGCGGACCAGGACGACCTTGCCGCGGTCGGGACCCACCGCCACCACGTCGCCGTCGGACAGCTGGCGGCCGCGGCGGGTCTCGACCTCGCCGTTGACCAGGACCTCTTCGGCGTCGATCAGGTCCTTCGCGTGGGAGCCGTCTTCGGCGAGGCCGGCCAGCTTGAGGAACTGGCCGAGCCGGATCGGCTCGCCGGTGATGGGTACGTCGACGGGATCACTCATACGCGCATCATGCCCGGGCGGTCGTCTGCCGGTAGAGGGCCTGGACGTCCGTGTCGAAGTAGCTCGAGTAGGACGTGTCGGGGTCGTCCCCGCCGTACTCGAACCCGCCGATGACGCCGATGACCTTGCCGAGGCGGGTCTGCGGGTCGGGCGCGGTGACCCAGGGGCCGCCGCTGGTGCCGGTCGGGAAGCCGACGCAGTCCACTTTCAGCTGGTAGGTGTCCTGGCGGCTGGTCGTGTTCTGGCAGACGGCCGGCGTCTCGGAGTCGTCCGGGTAGCCGGTGAGGGTGATGGCCTGCTCGAACTCGCCGCCGGTGGCGAGCGTGTTCGCGCCGACCAGGCTCTCCAGGGTCTTCGTGGCGCCCGCCTGGTGCGCGGTGGCGAAGCCGACGTCGAGGTCCTGGTCCGACGACGCGGCCCAGCCGGGCGCGACCAGCTCGTCGGCCACCGCCCAGTAGCCGAAGGGTGCGACACCGTCGTGGTAGCCCGGCGCGAACGTGACGCCGGTGAGGTAGCCGCCGCCCTCGCCGTCGTGGATGCAGTGGGCGGCGGTCAGCAGGACGTCACCCTGCTGGCTGTGCACCACGCTGGCGGTGCAGTAGTGCGAGCCCTCGATGAAGAGCGCGCCGACCGCGGGACTGGACGCCGTGGGCAGGTCCGGCGCCGCCACCGGGGCGGCCTCGACGGCCGGGGCGTCCGCGGGTTCCGGCGGCCGGCCGGCGAAGGCCACGACGAACGCCGCCCCGAGCAGCAGGACCGCGGCGACGGTGAGCAGAACGGCGGGCCGCCGCACGTGCATCGCCTCCTCGTCACTCGACCGCCATCACTCTAAGGTGCCGGGGCGAGACGATCAGCACACCCACAGCAAGTTCACAGGCGCTACCATCCGTAACACCTCAGGGAGGGCCGATGAAGCAGTTCGCGGACAAGGTCGTGGTGATCACCGGAGCGGGCTCGGGGATCGGCCGGGCGCTGGCTCTGGAGTTCGCGCGCCGCGGGGCACGGGTAGCGCTCTCCGATGTCAACGCCGCGAACGCGGAGGAGACGGCGAAGCTGGCCGGGGACAAGGCCCGGGCGTACACCCTGGACGTCGCCGACCGCGCCGCCGTGCTCGCGCACGCCGAGGAGGTCGCGGGCGAGTTCGGCGGGGTCAACGTCGTCGTGAACAACGCGGGTGTCGCGCTCGGCGCCACCGTCGAGGAGATGACCTTCGAGGACTACGACTGGCTGATGGGCATCAACCTCGGCGGTGTCGTGAACGGCACGAAGGCGTTCTTGCCGCACTTGATCGCGTCCGGCGACGGGCATGTCGTGAACATTTCCAGCATCTTCGGCTTCGTCGGCGTACCGACGCAGAGCGCCTACAACGCGGCGAAGTTCGCGGTGCGGGGATTCACCGAGGCCCTGCGCGAAGAAATGCTGATCGCGCGGCGCCCGGTGGGCGTCAGCTGCGTGCATCCCGGTGGGATCAAAACCAACATCGTGCGCAACTCGCGAGGTGGTTCCGGCGACCAGGAGAAGGCCGCACAGGGCTTCGACCGGATCGCGAAGACGACGCCGGACAAGGCGGCGCAAACGATCCTGCGCGGGATCGAGCGGAAGTCGGCGCGGATCCTCATCGGGCCGGACGCCTACGTCGTCGACGCCATCCCGCGCGTGCTCGGCTCGGCCTACCAGCGGCCGCTGGCGATGCTCGCGCGCATGGGGATCCGGAAGACGGAAAGCTGAATCGCATTCGGACTACGACTTTCAGGGTGTCCGCACCGGAATAAGCTTCACCCGATGGAGTTGCGTTTCGGACAGGCCCGTCCGAAATGGTCCAGAATGCGTGGGGTCCACGAGCCCCGTACCGGAGGTCCCCGATGCTTCGCACCGCACAGCGCAGTGCGACCCGTCCGTCCGGCGACACCGCGGTGGAGCTGCTGGATCGCACCGGCATCATCGCGGCGAGCCTGCCCCGGCGCCGCCGCACCGACGACGAGCCGATCTACACGCGGCCGCCGGTGTGCGACCAGGACCTGCGGCCCAAGTCGGTGGTGATCCGGCGCCGCGCCCGCACCTGGCTCGGCAGCGGCGCCGCCGTGCTGCTCGTCGCCGTCGGCTGGCTCGGCGGCGGAATGCTCTCCGGCGGGCTGTTCGGCGCGCCGCCGGCCGACGACGTCGCCCAGCTGGACCCACGCCCGGCCGTCGCCGAGGCGCCCGCGCCGCAGGCTCCCCAGGCGCCGGCGGTCACCCCGCCGCCGACCACCGTGTACGTGGCGGTGCCCGCCAAGCCGGCTCCGAAGAACGTTCAGGCGCAGGCGAAACCGCAGCCGAAGAAGAAGTCCTCGGCGGACGCCGAGGCGCGCGCGGACCTGCCGTCACCCCCGCCGTCGCCGTCGACGACCAACCCGGTGCAGGCCTGGGTGAACGTCGCCGAAAGCATGATGGAGCAGTACCAGTACCGCTCCGAGACGACCACGACCCGCCGCTGACCGCGGCCCTCAGGCGCCGCTCCAGCGGTACTCGTGCTCGGGGCGCCCGGTGGCGCCGTAGCGCAGCCGCATCTGGACGGTCCCGGACTCCGCCAGCGCCGTCAGGTACCGCTGGGCCGTCGCGCGCGCCATGCCGAGCTCGCCGGCGACCTCGGCCGCCGACAGCGGGCGGCCGGCCCGCCGCAGCTGCTCCGAGACGAGCCGGGACGTCGCCGTCGACTGGCCCTTCGGCGCGGACGTGCGGTCCTGGTCGTGCAGCACCCGGTACGCGCGGTCGACGTCGTCCTGGGCCATCGGGCGCTCGGCCGTGAGCAGGCCGCGGAAGCGCGCGTACGACGTCAGCCGCTCCGCGAGCTGGCGGGTGGTGAACGGCTTGATCAGGTAGTTCAGCGCGCCGGCCCGGATCGCCGCGGCCACCGACGCGCTGTCGGTCGCCGCGGACAGCACGATCGTGTCGGTCTGCAGCTCCGGCAGCACCGCGAGGCCGGACTCGTCGGGCAGGTAGACGTCGAGCAGCACCAGGTCCGGCGAGAGCTCGCGGACACGCGCGCGGGCCTCGGCGGCGGTGTGCGCGGTGCCGACCACCGCGAAGCCGTCCACCTCCTCGACGAACCCGGCGTGCACTCCGGCGACCCGGAAGTCGTCGTCCACGATGAGCGTGCGGATCATCCGTCCTCCGTCAGCATTCCGGGCAGTTTCGCGACGAACAGGGCGCCGGTCTCACCGTCGCCGGGACCGGCCAGCCAGACGTCGCCGCCGCGGGCGCGCGCGGCCTGCCGGGCCAGGGCCAGCCCGATCCCGTGGCCGGGCGCGATCTTCGTCGAGACGCCTTCGTCGAACAACTTCCGCCGCAGGTCCTCCGGCACACCGGGTCCACTGTCCACAACGGACAGGTGGAGGGTCGTTCCTTCGGCGAGCAGGGAGATCTCGACCGTCGCCGGCCGCCGCGGGCCCATCCGCGCGGCGTGCAGCGCGTTGTCGACGAGGTTGCCGATGACTGTGTTCGCGGCGATCGGGTCGGTGACCGCCGAGGGCACCCAGGTGTCGTCGGCGAGCTTGAGCGTGAGGCCCTTTTCCTGCGCCTGCTCGGTTTTCGCGACGAGCAGCGCCTGCAGGTACGGGTCGGCGACGGCGTCACCGAGCTCGCTCGGCCGCGCGGACGACGAGTCCGTCAGCGTCTGCAGGTATTCGACGGCTTCGGTGTGGTGACCCAGCTGGAGCAGCCCGTAGAGCGTGTGCAGCCGGTTCGCGAACTCGTGCCGTTGCGCGCGCAGGCCGTCGGACAGCGCGCGGATGCCGTCGAGCTCACGGGTGAGCGTGTCGAGGTCGGTGCGGTCGCGGAAGGTCAGCACGGTGCCGATCGGCCGGTCGTCGAGCCGCACCGCGCGCGAGTTGATGACGAGCACGCGGTTTCCGGCCACCGCCAGGAGGTTGTCGACCGGGCGCCCCTCGGCGACGGCCTTGTGCACCCGCGGTGAGAGTTCGAGCTCGGCCATCGCCGCGCCGATCGGGAGCTCGGTGCCGAGCAGACGTTCGGCTTCGTCGTTGCGCACCGAGACGCGGTTCGCCTCGTCGACGGCGAGCACCCCCTCACCGATCCCGTGCAGCACGGCTTCGCGTTCGTAGAGGAGTTCGGTGAGTTCGTGCGGTTCCAGGCCGTGCGTGACGCGCCGCAGCCGGCGGTTGAGCAGCGCCGACGCGCCCGCGCCGAGCAGCAGCGCGCCGCCGGCGAACACGAGCGTGATCACCAGCAGGCGGTTGAAGTCGCCGGTCGGGTCGCCGACTTCGAAGCCGACGCTGACTTCGCCGACCACGCGCTTTCCTTGCCAGATGGGGGTCTTGCTGCGCACGGACAACCCGAGCGTGCCGCTCTGCACCGCGCTGATCTCGTCGAACCCGGCGAGCGCGCGATCGGGTGGGGTGCTGACCATCTTGCCGATCTCGCTCGCCGTCGGGTGGGCCAGCCGGATGCCCTTGTCATCGGTGATCACGACGAACAGCGCGTCGTTGGCCGTGTTGACCGCCAGCGCCCGCTCTTCGAGCGCGCCACCCGGGATCTTCGCGGCGGCGTTCGCGACGACGACCGGGTCCGCCGCCACCGACTTCGCGATGGCCAGGGCCCGGTGCCCGTACTGGTCGGTGAGGGTGCTCGACAGCAGCACGCTGACCAGCGCGACGCCGATCCCGACGACGAGCACGACCACGCCGATCTGGAGCAGCAGCACCTGCCTGCTGAACCGCATCCGCGGGAAGAACGCCCACTTTGGCATGGCTCGGAACCATACCCCCTGGTCAACGCTGTGCGCTAAATGAGCAAAACATTCAGAACGCGCAGGTCGCGCGGAGAACGTCGACAAGCTTCACGTCCGCGCCACACGTACTTAACGTCCTCTCCCAACGCGTGACCCCCACCACGTGACGAAGGAGTCACCTCCCCATGGTTCCCCCACTGATCGAACTCACCGGAGCCACCAAACGGTTCCCGAGCGGGTCCGGTTCCGTGCACACGGCCGTCCGCGACCTGACCATGACCGTCCAGCCCGGCGAGTTCGTCGCCGTTGTCGGCCCCACCGGCTGCGGCAAGTCGACGACGCTCTCCCTCGTGTCCGGGCTCCAGCCGCCGTCCGCCGGGCGGGTGCAGGTGAACGGCGAGGACGTGAAGTCCATTCCGGACGGTGTCGGGTACATGTTCCAGACCGACGCCGTGATGCCGTGGCGTTCGGTGCTGGACAACGTCGCGTCCGGCCCGCGCTTCCGCGGCGCGTCGAAGGCCGAGGCCCGCGCGCAGGCCGTCGACTGGATCGCCCGCGTCGGGCTCGCCGGGTTCGAGAAGTACTACCCGCACCAGCTTTCCGGCGGGATGCGCAAGCGCGTCGCGCTGGCCCAGACGCTCGTCACCAAGCCGAAGATCATGCTGATGGACGAGCCGTTCTCGGCCTTGGACGTGCAGACCCGCGCGCTGATGCAGGACGAGCTGCTGCGGCTGTGGTCCGGTTCGGGGGCCGCGGTGATCTTCGTGACGCACGACCTCGACGAGGCGATCGCGCTGGCGGACAAGGTCGTCGTGCTGACGACGTCGCCGGCCACCGTGAAGGACGTCTTCGAGATCCCGCTGGAGCGGCCGCGGAAGGTCGAGGACCTGCGGCTCACCGAGGAGTTCCGCAAGCTCTACGCCGACATCTGGGAATCACTGCGCAGTGAGGTCGACAAGGCCCGCGAGAAGGGAGCGTCCCGTGTCGCTTGAGACCCCCGCGGCGGCGCCGGCCACCGCCCTGCCGGTGCTGGAGACCGAGCAGGACATCCTCACGAAGGCCAAGCGGGCGACGTCCCGGCGCAAGCGCAACACCTGGCTGCTGCGGCTGGCGCTGGTGATCGCCTGGCTCGGCAGCTGGGAGCTGACGGCGACCTACTGGATCGACCCGTTCTTCTATTCGAAGCCGTCGCGCATCTGGGAACGGCTGGTCGAGTGGGTCACCGCCGGGACCGACTTCGGCTCCCTCTGGTACCAGCTGTGGGTCACCGTCGAGGAAGCCCTGGTCGGGTTCGCCATCGGCGCCGTGGCCGGTGTCATCTTCGGCGTGATCCTGGGCCGCAGCCGGTACCTGGCCGACGTGCTGGCGCCGTTCATCAAGGCCGCCAACGCCGTGCCGCGCATCGTGCTCGCCTCGCTCTTCGTGATCTGGTTCGGGCTGGGGCTGGCGTCGAAGGTCGCCACGGTCGTCGTGCTGGTGTTCTTCGTGGTGTTCTTCAACGCCTTCACCGGCGCCCGCGAGGTGGACCGCAACCTGATCGACAACGCGCGCATCCTCGGCGCGGGCAAGATGCAGGTGATCAAGGCGATCGTGCTGCCGAGCGCGACGTCGTGGATCCTGTCGTCGCTGCACACCGCGTTCGGCTTCGCGCTGATCGGCGCGGTCGTCGGTGAGTACGCCGGTTCGAAGGCCGGCATCGGCTTCCTCATCTCCAACGCGCAGGGCACCTTCGACTCCGCCGGCATCTACGCCGCGATGATCATCATCACCGTGGTCGCCCTGTTCGCCGAGTGGGGCATCGGGAACCTCGAAAACCGGCTGCTGCGGTGGCGGCCGTCGATGTCCGGCTCCAGCGACCAGACCGTCATCTGAAAGGGAACGAACCGATGAGGATTCGACGCAGTGTCGCCGCGCTCGCCGCGCTGACCGTGGTGGCGGCGATGACCACCGCCTGCCAGGACTCGCGGGTCGCCCAGACGGGCGAGGGCGGCAAGCCGAAGGTCACGATCATGGTGGGGGGCCTGGAAAAGGTCATCTACCTGCCCGCGATGCTCACCCAGCAGCTGGGGAACTTCGCCGCCCAGGGCATCGACGTCGAGCTGCAGAGCGAGCAGTCGGGCGCCAACGCCGAGACCGCGCTCGTGGCCGGCCAGGTGCAGGGCGTGGTCGGGTTCTACGACCACACGATCGACCTGCAGGCCAAGGACCAGTGCATCAAGAGCGTGGTGCAGATGGCCAACATCCCGGGTGAAGCCGAGGTCGTCAGCACCGCGCAGGCCGGCCAGATCAAGGGCGCGGCCGACTTCAAGGGCAAGAAGCTGGGCGTGACGTCGCTCGGGTCGTCCACCGACTTCCTGACGAAGGCGCTGGCGGCCAAGGCGGGCGTGGGCGCCGACCAGTACACGCCGGTCAAGGTCGGCGCCGGCCAGACGTTCATCGCGAGCCTCGACAACGGCGGCATCGACGGCGGCATGACGACCGACCCGACCATCGCGCAGCTGACCAACACCGGCAAGGCGAAGGTGCTGTTCGACCTGCGGACCGTCGAGGGCACGAAGGCCGCGCTGGGCGGGCTGTACCCGGCGTCGTCGCTCTACATGGGCTGCGACTTCGTGGACCGGAACAAGGACGCCGTGCAGAAGCTGGCCAACGCGTTCGTGGCCACGCTGAAGTGGATCAGCCAGCACAGCCCGGAGGAGATCGCGGCGAAGATGCCGGCGTCCTACAGCGGCGGTGACAAGGCGCTGTACATCAAGTCCGTCAAGGACAGCATCGGCATGTTCAACGCCGACGGGAAGATGGACGCCGGCGGCGCCAAGAACGCGCTCGAGGTGCTTTCGAGCTTCTCGAAGAACGTGCAGCCGAGGAAGGACTCGATCGACCTGTCGAAGACCTACACGACGGAATTCGTCGACGCGGCCGCGAAACAGGGTTAGACCTCCGCTCACCTGACCGGGCGGTGGGTGAGCTGCATGACCCGTGAAGGCCTCTTCCCCCGCGGAGGCCTTCACGGGTCTTTTCGTTCATTCCCGCGCAATTCCGGCAAATGGTGAGGATTTCCCGTAATGTGAAGACCCTTCGAAAGTAGCTACCTTTGGTGGCGGGTTGCTCCAACACTTGGGACACGGTTTTCCCGGTCCCCCTCGGTGAACGGAGTCCCCGCATGTCCAGAATCCTCGCGTCGCGTGCTGCCCGTGTCCTCACGGCGGTCGCCGCTGCTGCCGCCGGCCTCGCTGTCTCGGGTACGGCGCACGCCGCGGTCGAGTACGGGTCCCACTTCCACGGCCACCAGTTCTCCGGCGGCAACTGGGGTGGCTACGTCAGCTTCGGCAGCTTCACGACGGCGACGGCGAGCTGGACCGAACCGACCGTGACGTGCCGGTCGAGCAACGACCTCTTCGCGCCCTGGGTCGGCATCGACGGCGACGGATCGTCCACAGTGGAGCAGACCGGCGTCGAGACGGACTGCTCCAGCGGGCGTCCGGTGTATTCGGCCTGGTACGAGATGTACCCGGCCGCACCGGTGTACTACAACGTCTCGGTCGGCGCGGGTGACCACATCACCGCGACGGTGACGCGCACCGCCACCAACACCTACCGCCTCGACCTCTCCGACACGACCAAGGGCTGGACGAAGACGACCACGAAGTCGCTGACGTCCAAGCACGCGTCGGCGGAGGCGATCATCGAGTCCCCGACCGACTCCTACCCGACCATTTCGGGCGGCATCACGTTCACCGGCGTCAAGTTCAACGGGACGAACCTGGCCTCGACCAGCCCGTCCGCCCTGAACGCCGACGACCGCGGCACCGGCACGTGGATCCCGGGCGCGATCGGCTCGGACGGCCAGAGCTTCACGATCGCGCGGCACTGAGTCACTTCAGGTTGTTGATCGCCCAGGCGACGACCATCACCGCGAGGATGAGCGAAATGGCCGCCTGCAGCATCATCGTCATCTTCGCCCAGATCCGCAGGGGCATGACGTCGGTGGGGCTGAAGGCGGCCGCGTTCGTGAACGAGAAGTAGAGGTAGTCCAGGTAGGACGGTTCCCAGTCCTGGTGCGCCAGGTCCGGGTCGGCCATCTGCGGGAACTGCAGGTCGGGGTACTGCGCCCGGCCTGCAGCCCGCTTGCCCGGGCCGCCGCGGTCGAACTCCCAGTACCAGAGGGAGAACGCGACGATGTTCGTCCAGTAGACGATCCCGCCGGTGACCAGCACGGCCCCGGCGCGGTCGCCGATGGAGCCGGTCGCGATGCTGTAGACGAGCGTGACGGCGGACCCGGCGTTCACCGCGGTCACCGCCGCGACGAGCAGCAGAGAGATGACCCGTTCGACCGCGCTGAACTCCGTCATCGGACCCGGGTTGACCAGCAGCAGGGCGACCACGAGCAGCGCGGACACCGCGGGCAGCAGCCACTGCGGGTGCAGCGCCATGTCGTCGGGCAGGACGACCTGCAGCACGAGCGTGGCGACGACCACGCCCATGGCGGGCCAGCGCGTCTCCCCGGAGGTCCGCCGGCGCCAGGCGGGAAGTGCCTCTTCAGTCACCGGCCCAACGTAGGACGCCCTCGCCCGGCTAGCCAGCCGGTGCGGTGGTGACTTCGCCGGGCAGCTTGCGCGCCACGTCCGTCCGCGAGCGCGCGCCGAGCTTCCGCAGCACCTTCGCCACGTGCTGCTCCACCGTCCGCGGCGAGAGGAACAGCCCGTCCGCGATCTCCCGGTTCGTCCGGCCCTCCGCGAGCATCCGCGCCACTTCGCGTTCCCGCGGCGACAGCTCACTCCCGTATCCGCGCCGCCCGCGCTGCGAAGGCGCCCAGGCGCCGTGTTCACGCAGCTGGTGACGGCACCTTCCGGCATCCCGCGTCGCGCCTAACTGCTCGTACGCCTCGGCAGCCGCTGTCAGCTCCTCGACCGCGTCGCGGTTGCCCGCGGCGAGACGGCACATCGCGGCCCGCTCCCGCATCGCCGTCGCCGGGTACGGCATCGGCAGGGTCACGTAACCGGACGCGGCTTCGTCGAACAGCGCGGCCGCCGCGAGGTGCTTGCCGCGTGCCTCCAGCAGCACCGCCCGGCCCGCCACCAGGGCCGCCGTGGCCACCGGCGCGTCGCGGCCTTCGATGCCGCGGGCGAACGCCTCGACGACGTTGTCCGCCTCCGGCCAGCGCCCGGCCCGCGCGTACGCCTGGGCCGCCGCCGGAACCAGCGCCGCGCCCCAGATCCAGACGCCCTTGCGGCCGGCCGCGGCCACCGCGGTGTCGGCCACCGCACACGCGCCGTCGACGTCGTCGGTCGCCAGCAGCACCGTGATCAGCACCCCGGCCGCCGACAGCACCACCGGGATCGGGCCGCGGTCCGGCGCGTGCACGCTCGCCGCCGTCAGGTGCCGTTGGGCCGCGGCGAACTCGCCGCGCACGGCCGCGAGCCCGCCGAGCACCAGCGACGACTCCATGACGATCGGGCCGAGCTCCGGATAGCTGTCCCGCAGCTGTTCGGCGGCTTCGGCGAGCCCGGACCAGCGCCCGCGCACCCAGTCCAGCCGGACGCGGGTGCCCTGGATCAGGCCGATCGCGTACAACGCGCCCGCGTCGGTCGCGCGCCGGACGCCTTCGGTCACCAGCCGCTCCGCGCGGTCCAGGTAGCCGGCCCAGGCCTGCCCGTCAGCGAGGTTGCACCACAACCGGGCGAGCTGGACGCGCTCGGCGACCGTGCCGACGGTGTCGGACAGCGCTTCGAACTCCGTCCACGCCGAGCCGTCGCCGACGTGTGACGCGGCCGCGATGCGGTCGGCGGTCAGCGCGAGCCGCAGCTCGGGGTCGTCGAGCCGTTCGTACACCTCGCCCGCGCGGGCGCGCCAGCCTTCGTGCCAGGACAACGGCGTCAGCCCGTCGATCGGCTGGGCGAGCAGTGTGATCCCGCGCGCGGCGAGGTCGGGCCGGTCGGTCAGCTCGCCGATCGCGCGCTCGACCTCGAGCCGGCCGCGGCCGAGCCCGCCGATGGTCCGGACCAGCAGCATGCCGAGGCTCAGCCGGATCGAGCCGCGGACCGACGCCGGCAGCGTCACCTCTTCGAGGACACGTTCCAGCGTGCCGAGCACGTCCGGGCGGAAGCCGCGCAGCGCGACCTGGCTCAGCTTGCCGGCGACCCGCCCGATGTCGGCCTGCGCCGGGCCGGGTTCGGCCAGCACCGACTGCAGGAGGTCGATCGCGCGGGACGTCTCGCCGCGGGTGATCGCCTCGTCGGCGGCCGCTTCGGCGTAGTGCCGCCACTGGTCGACGCGGCCCGCGGCGCGCGAGTGCCGGGCCAGCAGCGTGAGCGGCGGGGACGGCAGCGCGGCGAGCACGCGGATCGCCTGCGCGTGCAGCAACGCGCGCTCGGGTCCGGTCACCGTGTCGTAGACGGCCTTGCGGGCCAACGGATGCCGGAAGCCGTACCGGCCGTCGCCGACTTCGCCGAGCACCCCGCCGGACAACGCGGCGAGCAGCGCGGTGCGGAGGACGTCGTCCGGCAGCCCGGCCAGCTCGCCGAGCACGGCGGCTTCGGCGCCGACGCCGAGCACTGCGGCCGCTCCGGCCAGCCGCACCGCGGGCTCGGGCAGCGTCGCGAGGCGTTCGGTGACGGCTTCCCGCAGCAGCACCGGGACTTCGAGGTTCTCCAGCAGGCGGTCGGAGAGCACTTCCCCGACCGGCAACCGTTCGGCCGCTTCCCGCAGCGCCCGGAGGGTTTCCTCGACCACAAACGGGATCCCGGCGGTGCACTCGTGCAGCTTCGCCGCGAACTCGTCGGTGACGCGCGGCACGTCGAGGAGGTCGACGGCAAGCCGGCGCACGGCCGTGACGTCGAGCGCGCCCAGCGCGACGCGCGCGGAGTGGACCGCCGGGTCGGTCCGGAAGGGGGCGCCGAGCGGGCCGGGGCGGACGTCGGTGGCGGACCGGTAGGTGGCGACGACCGCCAGCTCCGGCGGCATCGAGCCGGCGAGGAACCGCATGAGGTCGCGGGTGTCCTCGTCGGCCCACTGCAGGTCGTCGATCAGCACGAGCGCGGGCCCGCACGCCCGCAGCAGCTCCCGCACCGCGCGGAAGACGCGGTGGCGCTCGGCGACCGGGTCGGCCAGCGGCTCGGGTCGCGGGGGAAGCGCTTCCGCCAGCTCCGGCAGCAACGGCCGCAGCACCCCGGCGACCGGGCTGAGCGGCCCGAGCGGTTCGTCGCCCACCGCGCGAAGCGCTTCCAGGACGGGTCCGTAGGGAAACGGTTCCCGCAGCGGCTGACAGGCGCCGGTGAGCACCCGGCTGCCTTCGAACTCCTTGCGGCGCCCGATCTCGGCCAGCAACCGGGTGCGGCCCATGCCGGGCTCACCCTCGATCAGCACCGCGGCCGGGCGCCGCCGGAGCACGTCCACGATGGCGTCGAGCTCGGTGTCCCGGCCGGTCAGCCGGGCGGGTCCTGACCGGACGGAGACCGTCGTCGCGCGAGGAGCGGTCAACCACATACGACCTCCTCGACGCACACCGGGGGCTGTGCGCGGGAGCCTAAGCAGCGTTGATCGGTCCGTAAACCATTAACCGAATAGGTGGCCGACACCGCTCTCACACGTCCGCCTACCGGCTGTCACCGGTTTGCCGCGGGATTCACCGGTCCTGGGCCACGACGCGGGGGAAACTTCGGCGTTTTGCCCGTTCCGGTCGTGCTTAACGCGTTCAGGGGTGAGCGTCGGCTACCGAAAGTAGTGTCCGGAAACCCTACTTAAGGACCTGTCCGACCGGGTGACAACCCACGGTGGGGACCGCTTGGAGCAGGGGATTCGTCCGGAGTGAATGCGTATACCCATTCGCCGGGCGCCCGGATTGCACCGTAACGCCCACTGCGGGGACCCTCACCCGGGGGAGTACCACTGCGTGGCCGGTGCGGAGCCGCGCGTAACCAGCTAGGGAGAAGCATGAAGATCGCGAGACTTCTCGGTGCCGCTGCCACCGCGGTCATGGCGACCGGCGCGCTCACCGCGCTCGCCGTGCCCGCGTCCGGCCAGGACCTGCTGAACCCGGACATCGTCCCCGCCATGCAGCGGGACCTGGGCCTGACCCACGACCAGGTGCTGACGCGGCTGAAGAGCGAGGACGTCGCGAACAAGGTCACCGAAGCCGTCAGCGCGACGCTCGGCGACGCGTTCGGTGGCGCCACCTACAACGCCGCCACGGGCAAGGCGCACATCCAGACGACGAACGCCGCCGAGGTCGCGAAGATCCAGGCGTCCGGGGCCGAGGCGGAGGTCGTGAAGTTCAGCGCCCGCCAGCTCGACTCCACTGTGGACAAGTTCACGGCCCTCGACAGCTCGGCGCCGTACGCGATCACCGGCTGGGGGGTGGACTCCGCCACCAACCGCGTCACGCTCTCCGTCCTGTCGGGGCAGCGCGCCGCCGCCGACGCGTTCCTCACGCGGTCCGGTGTGGACAAGTCGTCGGTGACGATTCTCGACGCGGCCGCGAAACCGGCCCTGCATGCCAACATCCGCGGTGGTGACGCCTACTACATCGGCGGCTCGTCGCGGTGCTCGGTCGGGTTCTCGACCACGACCGGCTTCGTCACCGCCGGGCACTGTGGCGCGCTCACCGGCGGCGGCTCGTTGACCGGGTCCAACGGCGCGGCGCTCGGCAGCTGGATCACCTACCGGTTCCCGGGTGTGGACTACGCGGCGGTCCGGACCAACAGCAGCTGGACCCCCGTCGCGCAGATGAACAACGGGACCGCCGTGCGCGGGCAGTCGAACGCGGCGACCGGCACCTCGGTCTGCAAGGCCGGCTCGACCACCGGCTGGACCTGCGGCACGATCGGCGCCAAGAACCAGAGCGTCCGCTACGCCGAAGGCACGGTCAACGGCATGACCGCGACCAACGTCCGCTCGGCGGCCGGTGACTCGGGCGGCGGCTTCATCAGCGGCAACTCGGCGCAGGGCATCCTGTCCGGTGGCAACACGTCCGTGACCTACTTCTACCCGATCGCCGGCGCGCTCTCCGGCACCGGCACCACCCTGAAGACCAGCTGACCCGCGAAACAGCGAAGGGCGGGTTTCGAGTGCCTCCAGCGCACTCGAAACCCGCCCTTGTCCTCGCCGCGGGAATGGGAGGTCAGGGGTCAGACGTTGCTGATCTCCTCGATCAGCCCGTCGACGTCGAAGTGCGCGCTCTCTTCGCCGAGCGGCACCAGTTCGCAGGACGCGTCGAGGAACGTACGGACGTCCTCGACCTCGAGCTCGAACGACGCATAACCGTCCGGTGACTCGATTTCGAGGGTGAGGAAGTCTTCGTCCTCGGACAGGTCCGGGCGGACCCGGACGTCACCGAGGCCGGCCGGCTCGTCGAGCCCGGCCACGAGGAGGTCACGCGCGAAGGTCCATTCGATCCACCGGCCGCGCTCGGTCCGGAACGCGACGGTGACCGCGAACGGCTCGTGCGCGTGGTAGGAGAGGCGCGAGAGGACGGGCGTGGTGCTCTCGTTCAGCACCACGAACTGGCTCTGGTGAACGGCGTCGGTGTGCATGGCCCCTCCTGGAGTCCGGTGGCGGTTCGCGCGGCGCGAACTGTTCGGCAAGGAGATGACCAGGGCCGATCGTCATGACGGAGAAACTCTCACGTTCACTTGATCGGTTGCATCCGTCCATTGTGGTGTAACGCCGGGCACATACCCCTTGCGCTCAGCCGGCGACAGGTGGTGACGGCTCGCGCAGCGCGTCCGGCAGCTTTTTCCGCAGCACGAGCAGGGCCGGGACGGCTCCCGCGCAGGTCAGGGCCAGTACGGACCACGTGAGCGCGTTGCCGACGCTGAGCAGGGCGGCCAGCAGGCCCGGCGCGAGGGCGACCGGCAGGCCCCAGGACAGCTGGAAGACCGAGCTGGCGCGCCCCTCGGCGCCGCGGGGGGCGGCCGCGGCCGCCGTGGCGGTGCCCGTCGGCCCGAACATCGTCTCCGCGACCGAGAAGCCGAGGCTGGTCAGGAGGATCAGCCCGGTGGCCACGGGCAGGGGGACGATTTCCAACGGGACGAGCAGAGTGAAGGAAACCGCGAAGAGGACGGCGGAGCCGATGAGCACCGTCGTCCGGCTGCGGCCGGCCAGCAGCGTGACGATCGGGCGCTGCGTGGTGACGACGACCACGGTGCCCAGGGTGATCGCGGTCCCGGCGATCCACTGTGGACCGTGCAGCAGGTCGCGCACGACGATCGGCAGCACCGCGAACTTGCTCGCGCTGGCGAGCGTGAAAGCCATGTGGGTGACGCAGAACCCGGTGAACGGCCGGTCCCCGAGCACCGCCCGCCAACCCGGGCTTTCACGTGAAAGCTCGGGCCCCAGGTGGGAGCTTTCACGTGAAAGCTCGGGCAGAGAGCCGATCAGGACGGCCGCGAGCGCGAAGCTCGCCGCGTTCACGTACGCGAGCAGGTGGAACGCCCACGGGCTCGTGATGGTCGGCAGCACCGCGGTCGCCGCCGCCCCGACCCCCGCGCCGGCGAAGCGTCCCACCGTCTGCGCCGCCAGCATCCGGTCCGTTTCGCTCCCGGACGTGAGCCGCGCGACCATCGGCGCGTTGCACGTCCAGAACAGGCGGTCGCCGAAGCCGGCGACCACCGAAACCACGATCACCTGCCAGCTGGTGTGGACCAGTGGGTAGGCGCAGAAGGCCGCGATCCGCACGAGGTTCCCGGCGACGAGCAGCGCCCGCGGCCCGAACCGGTCCATGGCGGCGCCGGTCGCCGGCCCGCTGACGAGCGCGAGCAGCGCGCCGGTGCTCAGCGACGTCCCCGCGTCGAGCAGGCCCATGCCCTGGCCGTGCACCAGGAACAGCAGCGCGAAGGGCACCCACAGCCCGCTGCCGAGCGCGTCGATCAGGGTGGCGGCCAGGAAGACCCGGCGATGTCGAAGCATGCTTCCCCCCGGAAAGGCAGCACTCCAGACTATCGCTGCGACCCGGCCGCGCCGTCGCCTACGGGCCCAGCGGCAGGTTGAGCCCCACTTTCACCCGGTCCATCGCCACGCTCGTGGTGAAGTGCCGGACGTTCGGGTTGTCGAAGAACATCCGCCGCGTGAAGGCCTCGAAGCCGCTCATGTCCGGGCACGTCACGATCAGCACGAAGTCCGCGTTGCCGGTGACGTAGTAACACTGCTGCACGCAGTCGTCGGCGAGGATCTGGCGGCGGAACGCGTCCAGCACCGCGAGGTTCTCGCGCTCCATCTCGACCATGACGACGAAGGTCATGCTCAGCCCGAGCGCCTGCGGGGACAGCACCGCGACCTCGCGCTCGATCACCCCTGCCTCCCGCAGCCGCTTGATCCGCCGTTGCACCGCCGCGGCCGACAACCCGACCTTCGCGCCGATCGTCTCGGCGATCGTGCGGGCGTCCGCCTGGAGGCAGGCGAGGATGGCGATGTCGAGCTGGTCGAGGTCGGGAGTCTGCACCCCAGCAGGCTAACGGGGACCCCCGACGATTTGCCGCGAGTTCGCCGTCGGCTCACTCGGCCGTGACGCCGCTCACTACTCCGTACGAGGGGAAGATGAAACAACTTTCTGAGTGAGCTGGAACACAACTGACCGGTCTACCAGGGGGTAGCCCATACAAGTGGAAGACCAGCCGGTCGCTCCGCCAACCCGCCGGCGTGGGGAGGCTCTCCCGTGCCCGCACCTGCCGCCGTGCTGACCGGTCTCGGCTCGTGGTTGCCGACAAAAGTCCTGGACAACCACGAGATCGCCGCCCGGCTCGACACCTCGGACGAGTGGATCCGGACCCGCACGGGCATCCGCGAACGCCGTGTCGCCGGGCCCGGCGAGTCCACAGTGGACCTCGCGGTCGGGGCCGGCCGCCGGGCGCTGGCGTCCGCCGGCACCGGCGCCGACATGGTCGTCCTCGCCACCTCCACGCCCGACCAGCCCTGCCCGGCCAGCGCACCGCAGGTCGCCGCCCGGCTCGGGCTCGGCACGGCCGCGGCGTTCGACGTCAACGCCGTCTGCAGCGGCTTCGTCTACGCGCTGGCGACGGCCGCGGGGTTCATCGCGGGCGGCCTCGCCGAGCGGGTCCTCGTGATCGGCGCCGACACCTTCACCACGCTCATCGACCCCGCCGACCGCACCACCGTGCCGATCTTCGGCGACGGCGCCGGCGCGGTCCTGCTGCGGGCCGGCGACGCCGGCGAGCCCGGCGCGTTCGGGCCGTTCGACCTGCACAGCGAGGGTGAGCACGCCGAGCTGCTGTGGGTCGAGGCCGGCGGCGCGCGCAAGCGGCTCTCCGACGACCCGGGTGACCGCTTCCTCGCGATGCAGGGCACCGCGGTGTTCCGGCACGCCTGCGCGCGCATGGCCGAGTCGTCCCGCACCGTGCTGGAGCGGGCGGGCTGGATGGTCGGCGACGTCGACCGGTTCGTCGGGCACCAGGCGAACATCCGGATCCTGCAGGCGACGGCGAAGCAGCTCGGCATGCCGGCCGACGCCGTGGTCGCCAACATCGACCGCGTCGGCAACACCAGCGCCGCGTCGATCCCGCTCGCGCTGGACGACGCCCGGCGCGACGGCACCCTCACCCCCGGCAACCGGGTCCTGCTCAGCGCGTTCGGCGCGGGCCTGACCTGGGGCTCGACGGTGCTGACCTGGCCGGACCTGGGTCAGCCGGCCTGAGGTTCCGCGGTCCAGGTCGGCGTCGCCGCCTGGCGGCCGCGCAGCTCCAGCTCGCCGTGCTTCACCCAGTGCGCGGCTTCGCTGGGCAGGGCCGAGGAGACGACGGCGTCACTGGCGAGGATCCGTGACGGCGTCGCCTTGGCCAGCTCGGTGAGCCGCGCGGCCTCGTTCACCGCGTCGCCGATCACGGTGTACTCGAGCCGGCTGCTGGTGCCCAGCTGCCCGGCGAACACCGGGCCGGTCGAGACGCCGATGCCGAGGTCGAGCTCACCCGCGTCGCGCACGGCGTCCCGGATCGCGCGGGCGGCGGCGAGCGCGACGGTGGGCGCGTCCGCGAGCCGTGTCGGGGCGCCGAAGATGCACAGCGCGGCGTCCCCCTGGAACTTGTTGACCAGCCCGCCGCGCGCGTCGACCGCGGAGACGACGGCGGCGAACAGCCGGTTCAGCTTCCCGACCAGCTCCTCCGGCGGGGTGCGGTAGGCCAGCGCGGTCGAGTCGACGACGTCGACGAACAACGCCGTCACCTCGCGGACGTCGCCCGATAGGGAGGCGCCGTACTCCAGGGCGTGCCGGGCGACGTCGGCGCCGACGTGCCGTCCGAAGAGGTCCCGCATCCGCGCCTGCTCGCGCAGCCCGGACGCGAGCTGGTTCACCGACGTCTGGAGCAGGCCGATCTCGCTGGAGTCGTCGACGTCGACCGCGACGGTGGTGTCGCCGCGCGCGATCCGGTCGAGCGCCACCCGCAGCCGGTGCAGCGGCGCCGCGACCGCCCTGGCCAGCAGCGCCGTGCCGATCGCGCCGACCACCAGGCCGATCACCGACAGCATGACCAGGCTCGCGGTGGGGTTGCCGGCGCCGAGGTCCGGCGGGGTGGCGACGAGCAGCACGCCGACGAACGGGACCCCGCTGGCCAGCGCCCAGGTGACGACCAGCCGGGTCAGCACGGTGACCGGCAGCGAGCCCCGCGGCGGCAGGATCCCGAGCGCGATCGTCATCACCGGCCGCGCCACCCACTCGGCCGCGAGGTAGGTGAGGCCGACGGTGGTGAGCCCGCCGAGCCCGATGACGGTCGCCATGCCGGCGGCGTCCTCGCCGGAGCCGAGCACGCCGGCCAGGACGGCGAGCACGAGCGTGCCGATCAGCCAGAGGGTGCCGCTGACCACGGCCATGTCGACCGGCAGCCGCAGCGCGCGTTTCGCCTCGCTTTCGGACGGCGGCCGCCCGAGCACGAACCAGACCGCGGTGCGGCGCTGCAGCCACGCGGTCCACAGCGTCCCGGCCAGCAGCGACACGACAACGATGCCGCCCGCGGTCAGGCCGAGCACCCACCCCCGCTCGCCGACGTCCTTCGGCAGGCCCTGCAGCACCAGCAGCAGCGCGACCACCCCGGAGCCGGCCACACTGGAGCCGACGCCGAGCCCGGCGAAGCCCAGGCTGGTGCGCAACACCACCCGGAAGTTCTTCACGGCGATCTTGCGCACGGCGTTGATCGTACGGCCGAAAATCCGTGGCCACCGCCGGTGGCCGCTGGTTACGGTGCGGATCATGGAGTCACTCGGCCAGGAGGAGATCCGGGCGTCGTTCGTCAACTGCACCCGCGGCGAAGCCAAGGGTGTGACGCTGCCCGCCCGGCCCGAAGAGATCCCGTGGGAGCGGCGGCAGTTCCTCGGCTGGCGTGACCCGAAGGCGCCCGGGCGCGCCTACCTCGTGCTGCCCTACGGCGGCGAAGTGGTGGGGCTCGCCCTGCGGGCCGCTCCCGCGCCGAAGTCCCGGCTGCGCAGCAACATCTGCGGCTTCTGCACCACGACCCACGGGCTCGCCGACATCACGCTGTTCTCGGGCAGGCGCGCCGGGAAGCTCGGCCGCGAAGGCAACACGCTGGGCATCTACGCCTGCGGGAACCTGGGGTGCAACCAGTACGTCCGCGGGGAGCTGAAGTCCGACGTGCCCCAGCCGCACGAGACGTTGACGCTCGAACAGCGTCTCGCGCGCCTGGAGGAGCGGGTGCACAAGTTCGTCGCGCGGGTGCTTGAGTCCCGTTAGAAGCGGTACCGCACGATGTGCGCCATCTTCGCCAGCGGCGGCACGTACTTCACCAGCCGGAGCTGGAACCGGGTGAACGGCCGCAGCCGGGCCATGACCTCCGGCGTCGACCAGTGCGCGGCGTCCAAAGAGGACACCATCGTGAGGCCGTCGCGCTCCAGCTCGTGCGGGTCGTTCACGCCCCAGTGCAGGGTCGCGCCCACGCGGCGCACCGGGGTGTTCAGCTTCTGCGCCTTGATGCCGAGCCGGTTGAAGACGTCGCAGACCAGCTCGCCGGACGGGAACTTCGCGACCAGGCGCCGGATCAGCTCGTGGCCCTTCTCCGGGTCCAGGTACATGGTCAGGCCCTCGGCGACGATCAGCGCCGGCCGGTCCGACGGCACCTGGTCGAGCCACGCGAAGTCCGTCACCGAGGTGCCGATGTTCGTGTGGTGCGGCGCCGGCGCGAAGAGCTTCTCGCGCAGCTCGACGACCTCGGGGTAGTCGACGTCGTACCAGTGCACGGTCTCCGGCGGGGCGAGGCGCTGGAACCGGGTGTCCATGCCGCAGCCCAGGTGCAGCACGATCGCGTCCGGGTGCTTCGCGAGGTAGTCGGCGGCCCAGGCGTCGATCGGCTTCGCCCGCAGGACGATGCTCACCGCGCTGTCGCGGGTGATGCCGAGCTGGGCGAAGTCGTAGTCGATCCGCCGGACGGCCTCATCGGCGGCGTGGTCGCCGAGCACGGGGTCGGCCTCGCGGCTGTCGAGCGCGCGGCCGTAGAGCGTGGCCAGCATCGTGGCCTTCTCTTCGGTGAAGTGCACCTTCTCCATCAGCGCTCCTCCGCGGCGAAGTCGTGGGCGTAGGTCTTGGCGTCGACCAGGTGCTTGAGGGTCAGCTCGCGGGCCGCGGCCGGGTCGGACCGGCGGATGGCGTCGAGGATCGCGCGGTGCTCGTCGACGGCCTTGCGGATCTGGCCGGGCAGCCGCAGCGCCAGCCGCCGCTCCTCGCCGACCAGGGCGAGCACCGACCGCAGCAGCCCGGCGACGTCGTCGTTGCCGGCGTTCTGCGCGATCACCCGGTGGAACTCGGCGTCGGCGGCGATGACGTGCAGCATGTCGCCGTCCTCGGCCGCCTTCGCCATCTCGTCGACGTTGTCCTCGAGGCGGCTCACGGTCTTCGCGGTGGCGTGCCGGGCGAGCCGTTCGGCGAGGGTCGGCTCGACGGTCGCGCGCAGGTCGAAGAGCTTCTCGACGAGCTGGTCGTGCTCGGTGAACCAGGTGCGCAACGGCTGTTCCTGCTGCTCACGGACGTAGGTGCCGGAGCCGGCGCGGATCCGGACGTAGCCGATCGAGTCGAGCACGCGCAGCGCCTGCCGCAGCGACCCGCGGCTGATGCCGAGGTCCTCGCACAGGACACGTTCGGCGGGCAGCCGCGAGCCCGGCGGCAGCTTCCCGGAGTCGATCAGCGACCGCAGCCGGTCGACGGTCGCGCTCCAGACCTGCTCGGTGTCCACAGCGTCCATCTTCTCAGCTCCGGAAACTGTCGGGGGTGGCTGCCATGATCACCGGCATGGACATCTTGGGGGCGTGGGTGCGGGGCTGGGCGGTGTCGCGGGCGACACCACCACCGGTCGAGGAGCCGGACGGCTACCGCGTCGACGTCGGCTTGCCGTGGCACCGCGTCCGCTACCTGCTGCGGTCGCCGTCGGCGGTGCCCGCGCGGGCGCGGACGGTGGCGGCGCCGGGCACGTGGCTGAAGACGTGCGGCTCGCGTCCCGCGGTGGTCGAGGGGCTGACAGCGGAATGGGAGGTGGGGGAGACGGAGTACCTGATGACGTTCGAGGGCGTCTGTCCGCCCGCCGAGGTCCCAGCGCCCTACGCGGTGACGGTCAGCGGCGAAGGCCCGGTGTGGGAGGTGGCGGTGACCGCTTCGGGCGCGCCGGCGGCCCGCGGCTGGGTCGCGGTGTATTCGGGGGTGGCGGTGTTCGACCGGATCGTCACGGAGCCCGAACACCGGCGCCGCGGCCTCGGCCGCGTGGTGATGCACCGGCTGGGCGTCGCCGCGGGGGCGCGGTCGAGCGTCCTGCTGGCTTCGGCCGCCGGGCGCGGGCTGTACGGCGCGCTTGGTTGGCGGGTGGAGTCCGAGGTCGTCCCCGCGCACGTGCCGGAAGGAGCGCCGTGACCGCACGCTTCAAGGACCTCGCACTGGACGCGACCGACCACCAGGCCCTGGCCGACTGGTGGTGCCGGGCGATGGGCTACGTCCGCCGTGACTCCCTCACCGGCGACGAGCGCCCGGACGACTGGCCCGTCCCGATCGTCGACCCGGCGGGGAAGGGGCCGCTCATCTGGGTCAACCCGGTGCCCGAGGCGAAGACGGTCAAGAACCGCATGCACCTGGATGTCTTCGGCGACCCGGCGGAGCTGGCGGAACTCGGCGCGACGCTGATCCGGCCGCGCGGCGGAGACCTCGAGTGGGAGGTGATGGCCGATCCGGAAGGCAACGAGTTCTGCGTCTTCACGCCGCTGTGAGCGGGGGACCGGTCCCCGAGTCCCGGCCGTACCGTTGCGGCTCGACGGCCGAGGGGAGCGACGTGACCAACCTGCGCCTTGCCGGGATCGGGGCACTCGGACTCCTGCTTGTCGCGTGCGGCGGTGCCCAGGAACCGACACCCGCACCGCCACCACCCGCACCCCCGACCTCGGCGGCGCCCACGACCGCACGATCCTTGGCGACCGTCCTCGGGGAAGCGGAGGTCACGAAGCTGGACGCGATCGGCAGTGTCCTGCTCTCCTGCGTGCCGGACCTGTCCCACTGCTACCACTCCGTGGCCGCCGTGCGGTCGGGCGTCGCCGAGGCGCAGGCCAAGATCAAGGCCGATCCCGACGCCTCCCGCTTCACCGCGGCGCTCGGGAAGCTCGACGAAACCGGCAAGCAGGCGGATGTCCTTCAGGGGTGCGAAGAGTGGTTCACCAGCAACGGCGGCGCCGGCGGGAAGGGCTGCTCCGCCGCCTTTAACGACGTGGTCGCGCTCTTCGGCGAGTTCCGCGCCCTGATCTAGCCGACGGAAGTGTCTGACCAGACACATCCGCGTCGCGGGAGTGGCCCACCATGCTTAGGCTCCGCACGTGAGCGCTTCATGACGTGGTGGCACGCGGTGATCATCGTGGTCGCCGGGATCTGGGCCGGCACCATCAACGCCGTGGTCGGGTCGGGGACCCTCGTGACCTTTCCCGTCCTGGTCGCGCTGGGGTACCCGCCGGTGACGGCAACGACGTCCAACGCGATCGGGCTCGCGCCCGGCACCCTCAGCGGCGCCTGGGGCTACCGGCACGAGCTCACCGGCTACTGGCGGCAGACCGCCAAGTTCGCCGTCGCGTCGTTCCTCGGCGCCATCGGCGGCACCATCCTGCTGCTGTCGCTGCCGAAGGACGCCTTCGAGGCCGTGGTCCCGGTGCTCGTGGGGCTCGCCGTGATCCTCGTGATCGTGCAGCCGCGCGTCTCGAAGTGGGTCGCGAAGCGCCGCGAGGACAACGGCGAAGAGCACAAAGCCGGGCCGCTGCTGATGTTCTTCATCTTCCTCATCGGCATCTACGGCGGGTACTTCACCGCCGCGCAGGGCGTGATGCTGATGGCCGTCATGGGGATGCTGCTGTCGGAACCGCTGCAGAAGCTCAACGGCGTCAAGAACGTCCTCGCCGCCGTCGTCAACGTCGTCGCCGGGGTGATCTACGCGTTCGTCGCGCCGATCAGCTGGCCCGTCGTGCTGTGGCTGGCCGTCGGCTCGACCGCCGGCGGCTTCCTCGGCGCGAAGATCGGCCGGAAGCTGCCGCCGGCGGTGCTGCGCGGCGTGATCGTGGTGATCGGCGTCGCCGCCGTGATCCAGCTGGTGGTCAAGCAGTTCAGCGACTGAACTCCCGCGCGGCGGCCAGGAAGAGGTCGTTCTCGTCGCGGGTCCCGATGGTCACGCGCACGCCGTCACCGGCGAACGGGCGCACCACCAGCTTGCGGTCCAGCGCGTGCTCGGCGAACGGCACGGCCTGGTCCCCGAGCGGCAGCCAGACGAAGTTCGCCTGCGTCTCCGGCACCCGGTACCCGGCGGCGATCAGCTCGTCGCGCACCCGGCCGCGTTCGGCGATGATCTCCTGGCAGCGCGCCAAGAGCTCGTCCGCCGCGTCGAGCGACGCCAACGCGGCGACCTGCGCGAGCATGTTCACCGAGAAGGCCACGTACACCTGGCGAAGCGCGTCGGCGACCGCTTCCGGCGCGACGGCGTAACCGACTCGAAGGCCCGCGAGCCCGTACGCCTTCGAGAACGTGCGAAGCACCATGACGTTCGGGCGTGTGCGGGTGTACTCGATGCCGTCGGGAACTTCCGGATCGGTGACGAACTCCTTGTACGCCTCGTCCAGCACGACCAGCACGCGCTGCGGGACCGCGTCCAAGAAGCGCTCGAGCTCGGCGCGGCGGACCGCCGTCCCGGTGGGGTTGTTGGGGTTGCAGACGAAGACGATGCGCGTCCGGTCGGTGATCGCCGCGAGCATCGCGTCGAGGTCGAGCTCCTGGCCTTCGGTGATCGGCACCTTGACGGAGACGGCGTGCGCCACCTGCGTCACGATCGGGTAGGCCTCGAACGACCGCCAGCCGAAGATGACCTCGTCGCCGGGCGCGCACGCGGCCTGGATCGTCTGCTGGCACAGCGAAACCGAGCCGCAGCCGATCGCGACGCGCTCGACCGGCACGTCCAGCTCGCGCGCCAGCCGCTCGCGCAGCAGCTGCGAGCCGGTGTCCGGGTACCGGTTGACTCCCGCGGCGGCTTCGGCGATGGCGCGGGCGACGCTCGGCAGCGCACCGCCGGGCACCTCATTGCTCGCCAGCTTGATGGCGCCTTCGATCGTCCGGCCGGGGATGTATTTCGGCAACGATTCGAGATCGGCACGCGGGGACACGGACGACATCTTCGGCGCTCCTCCGGTTGAACGGGACAACCCCGTCACCGTATCTTTTCCGGCCGCCACCACGCGAGTCCCTTCAAACGGTTGCCGGTGCAGTTACCTGCGACACTGGGTTCCTTCCGTTCACCTCGAAGTGATTGAGTGACGCAATGACGTCGACCAGCACCGTGGACTACCAGCGCACCGACGGCCGTGCCCTCCGCCTGACCTTTTCGGAACCCGAGGGCGCGCTACGCGGTGGCCTGGTGGTGCTGCACGAAGCGGACGGCGTCACCGACGGTGTGAAACTGCTGCTCGCGAGCCTGGCCCTCGAAGGCTGGCTGACCGTCACCCCGCACCTCGAGAACGACCAGCTGACGCAGCAGGACCTCCTCGACGCGACGGACATCACACTCGCGTGGCTCGTCGAACGCGGAGTCCAGGCCGACCTGCTCGGCGTCATGGGCTTCGACCTCGGCGGCACCGCGGCGCTCGTGGTCGCCTCGCACCGCAGGCTCGGGGCCGCCGTCAGCGTCGGCGGCCAGCAGGTCGCGGAGCTGCCGGCGCTGGTCGAGATTGCCGGTCGGCTCACCAGCCCGTGGCTCGGCATGTACGGCGACGCCGGTGACGAGGCCGGCGGCGCCGAGGTGGAGCGGCTGCGTGACGCCGCGGCGTCGGCGAAGGTCGCCACGAACGTCGTCCACTACCCGGGTGCGAACCACCGCTTCGACGCCGACCCCGGCGCGGCCGCCGAGGCCTGGCAGCGCACCCTCAACTGGTTCGACGCGCACCTGCGGTGATGTCGGCGCCCGCCACACCCGGGGCGGGCCGAGTGTCGGTTTCGACCACAGTGACTTCGTGATCCGAGGGATTAGGCTCGGGGCGTGACGCACACCGCCGACGCCCCCGAAGTGCTCTGGCGCCCCGAGCCGAGCCACGTTGCCGACACGAAGATCGAAGCCTTCCGCCAGTGGCTGCGGGCCGAGCGCGGGGTCGAGGTGGACGACTACCGCTCGCTCTGGGAGTTCTCGGTCGACCGCGGCCCGGACTTCTGGCAGGCGGTCGCGGACTTCCTCGGCGTCCGCTGGCACGACCAGCCGGGCGAGGTGCTCGCGGGCGAGATGCCGAACGCCGTCTGGTTCCAGGGCGGCACCCTGAACTACGCCGAGCACGCGCTCACCCCCGGCGTCGCGGGCGCCGCGAAGGGTGACGACGAGACCGCGGTGATCTTCCACCGCGAAGACGGCTTCGCGGACCAGCTGACGTACGGCGAGCTTCGCGCGCAGGTCGCGGCGGCCCGGGCGGCGTTCCTCGAGCTGGGCGTCGGCAAGGGCGACCGGGTGGTCGCGCTGGCCCCGAACTGCCCGCAGACGCTGGTCGCGTTCCTCGCGGCGGCGAGCATCGGCGCGGTCTGGTCGTCGTGCTCACCCGACTTCGGCGTCCGCGCGGTCGCCGACCGGTTCGTCCAGATCGAGCCGAAGCTGTTCTTCGCCGTCAACGCCTACGCGTACAACGGCCGCCAGTTCGACATCCGGACGACGGTCGCCGACCTGCGGGAGAAGCTGCCGTCGCTGGCCGCGACCGTGGTCGTCGAGTACGTCGGCGAGGGCCGGCTCGAGGGCGCGCACGACTGGGCCGAGCTGCTCGCGAAGCACGAGGGCGCGCCGCTGCTGTTCGAGCCCGTCGAGTTCGCGCACCCGCTGTGGGTGCTCTACTCGTCCGGCACCACGGGCCTGCCGAAGGGCATCGTCCACGGCCACGGCGGCATCACGCTGGAGCACCTCAAGGCCCTCGCGCTGCAGACCGACCTCGGGCCCGGCGACCGGTTCTTCTGGTTCAGCACCACCGGCTGGATGATGTGGAACTTCCTCATCTCCGGCCTGCTGGTCGGCACGACGATCGTGCTCTACGACGGCAACCCGGGCTTCCCGGACCTGAACGCGCTCTGGCACCTGGCCGAGCAGCACCGCGTCACCTACTTCGGTACGTCGGCGCCGTACATCCAGAGCTGCCTCAAGAAGGGCATCAGGCCCGCCGAGCGCTACGACCTGACGGCGTTGCGCGCGCTCGGCTCGACCGGCGCGCCGCTGAGCGTCGAGGGGTTCCGGTGGATCGTGAACGAGATCGGCCCGAAGGTGCAGATCTGCTCGGTCTCCGGCGGCACCGACCTGTGCGCGGCGTTCGTCGCGTCCGCGCCCGACGTGCCGGTCTGGCTGGGTGAGCTCTCCTGCCCGGCGCTGGGCGCCGCGCTCACCGCGTTCGACGAGGCCGGCAACGCCGTCGTCGAGCAGGTCGGCGAGCTGGTGATCACGAAGCCGATGCCGTCGATGCCGGTGTTCTTCTGGAACGACCCCGACGGCTCGCGCCTGCGTGAGGCGTACTTCGAGATGTACCCGGGGCTGTGGCGCCACGGCGACTGGATCCGGATCACCAGCCGCGGCTCGGCGGTGATCTACGGCCGCAGCGACTCGACGCTCAACCGCGGCGGCGTCCGGATGGGCACGGCGGAGTTCTACCGGGTGGTCGAGGGGTACGACGAGATCGCGGACTCCCTGGTCGTGGACACCTCGGCGGCCGGGAACGAGGACGGTCAGCTGATCTGTTTCTTGGTGCTCGCGGACGGCGTCAAGATCGAAGACATCGAGCCGACGTTGCGGAAGGAGCTCCGTAGCGCCCTGTCACCGCGCCATGTACCCGATCGGTTCGTCGTGGTTTCCGAGATTCCTCGTACCTTGAACGGTAAGAAGTGTGAGGTACCGGTGAAGAAGATCCTCGCCGGTGTGGCTCCCGACCGGGCCGTCAGCCGCGACGCGCTGGCCAACCCGGCGGCGCTGACGCCGTTCGTGGAGCTCGCCGGGGGGTAGATGGGGGAAGCATGATCGCCTGCAACGGGTTGCACAGGTGGTGACGGGGACACGCGCGCAGACCACCTGGCGGGTGGCGGGGGCCACCACCGTGGGGGTGATCACCTGGGTGACCCGGCTGGCCGGACTAATGACACTCGTGTCGGTCCTGGTGCCGGCCGGGCGCCGGAACCTGCGCGGGCGTCTGTCGGAGTGGCTGGAGCTGCCGCAGGACGCCACCGTCGCCGCGGCGACGATCGCGCTGGTCACGGGCGTGCTGCTGGTGCTGCTGGCCGCCGGCCTGCGGCGTCGCAAGCGCCGGGCGTGGCAGCTTGCGGTCGGCGCGACGGTGCTGCTCACGGTGTCGCACCTCGGCCTGCGGCACGTCTTCGGCGCCGGGCTGGTGTCGGTCGTGCTGCTGGTGGGCCTGATCGCGAACCGCCGCTACTTCGTCGCGAAACCGGACCCGGTCGTCGGACGCTGGCGCGCGGTGCGCGTGTTCCTGCAGCTGGTGCTGGCCGGGTTCGTGATCAACGTCATCCTGCTGTCCGTGGCGTCCCACGCGGTGCTGGAGCCGCTGAGCTTCCCGGACCGGCTGGCGGAGTCCGCGCTCGCGCTCGTCGGGGCCAGCGGGCCCGCGGTCTTCCACCAGATGTGGCTGGAGGACATGACGGCCGCCGTCGGGCTGCTGTTCGGTCTTGCTGCCGTCCTGGTGTCGGCGTACTTCCTGCTGCGCTCGGCCGAGCCGGCGCCGCGGCTGACCGACGACGAGGTCACGCGCCTGCGCAAGCTCCTGGACGAGCACGGCGAGCGTGACTCCCTCGGGTACTTCGCGCTGCGCCGGGACAAGTTCGCGGTGTTCTCCCGGACCGGCAAGGCCGCGGTCACCTACCGCGTGATCGCCGGGGTGGCGCTCTGCTCGGCCGACCCGCTCGGTGACCACGAGGCGTGGCCGGGCGCGATCGAGGAGTACCTGGAGGTCTGCCGCCGCAACGGCTGGGTCCCGGCGGCGATGGGCGTCTCCGAGCTCGGCGCGACGGTCTGGGCCCGGTTCGGCCTGGAGGTGCTGGAGATCGGCGACGAAGCCGTCGTCGACGTCGAGGACTTCACCCTGGACGGCCGCACCATGCGCGGCGTCCGCCAGGCCGCGGCGCGCACCAAGCGCGCGGGCTACAAGGTGCTGGTGCGCCGCACGGAGGACCTGCGCCCGGGCGAGCTGGCCGAGCTGGAGGCCCTGGCCGCGAACTGGCGCGGCACGGACACCGAGCGTGGTTTCTCGATGGCGCTGGGGCGCATGGGGGACACGGGATCGGTGCTGGTGACGGCCGAGCAGGGTGGCCGGGTCCGCGGGGTGCTCCAGTTCGTGCCGTGGGGCTCGAAGGGTCTCTCGCTGGACGTCATGCGCCGCGACCGCACGGCCGACAACGGTGTCAACGAGCTGATGATCTCCGAGCTCCTGCTGGCCGCCCGCAGGCACGACGTCGAGCAGGTGTCCCTGAACTTCGCGGCGTTCCGCGCCCTGATGGAGCAGGGCCAGCGCATCGGCGCCGGCCCGGTCGCGCGCATGTCCGCGAAGGTGCTCCACTTCTTCTCGCGCTGGATCCAGATCGAGACGCTGTACCGCTTCAACGCCAAGTTCCAGCCGCGCTGGGTGCCGCGCTACCTGGTGTACCCGGGCGTCCGCGAACTCCCGCGCGTCGGCATCGCGACGTTCGAGGCCGAAGGTCTCGGCGGACGATCTCCGCGCCTGCTCAGACTGCTGCGCCGAGCGTGAGGGGGGTGCCTTCGGAGGTGGTCCGGGGGGTGTGTAACCTATCTGAGCAGTGGTCGTTGGGCCCAGGAGGCTTCGCCTAGTCTGGTCTATGGCGCCGCACTGCTAATGCGGTTGGGGGTAACCCCCCCTCCCGGGTTCAAATCCCGGAGCCTCCGCTGGTACCCGGTTCGCCGGGTGCTAGGTTACAACTGAACACGCGCCCGTAGCTCAGCTGGATAGAGCATCTGACTACGGATCAGAAGGTCAGGGGTTCGAATCCCTTCGGGCGCACGTCTGGTTGAGACAGCAAAAGGCCCCTCCGGTTCGCCGGAGGGGCCTTTTCTCATGGGCGCGGCCGGCTAAACCGGTTCGGCGGCTCGCGCGTTCACCCCCGGAATGCCGTTTTCGCGTTAGGGATGTCGGGGTTGATGAAACGCATCATCGTGTCGAGTCTGGTCGTGTTGTTCGGGATCGCCGCGATCGCGGGCGGGGTCGGCAAGCTGGGGGACTCGACCGTTCGCTGCGGTGGGCGGATCATGCAGTCCGGTGACGAGTGCGTGAGCACCTCCACGACCACCGGGGACGAGACCGGTCGCAGCAGCGTCGACCAGCAGCGGAAGTCCGACCAGGCCGCGACGTGGGCCGCGATGGGGCTCGGTGGGCTCATCGTCGTCTTCGGGGCCAGGAGCCTGTGGATCGGGATCCGGAACCGGCGGAAGAAGCCGGGTGAGCAGGCCGCCGGGCCGCCGCGGGCGATGGGGAACCAGCCGCCCGCGCACGACTGGCAGCAGCCGCCGGTCGCGGGGGTGCCGAACCAGGCACCGGCCGGGTACCAGTCCGGACCGCCGGTTTCGCATCAGTCGTTCGGGCCGCAAGGGCCGGTGTCGCACCAGTCGTTCGGGCCGCAGGGGCCGGTCGCGCCCCAGTCGCCGTCTGGACCGCAAAACCCGGGTCCGCACCAGCCGCCGCCCGGATCGCAAGCTCCCGGCTGGAACCAGCCGTCGCCGGGACACCCGCAACAGCCGCAGCCCCAGCAGCCCCACCCCGGCTGGGGACCGCAGCCTCCGCGCTGAGCCGTCCCGCCGTCCTTCTCCCTTGATCCGGCTGCTTTGCGTAACTGGACTAGACCAGCCAACCCGCCGATGCCGCAGTGGTCATCCGCTGTCCGGCACTCTCCGTGGTTGACCTTTCATCATTGGTCTGGACCACGTACTGTCTTCGCAAACGGCGCAAAACACCGCCCTGGTCCCCGCCGGCACTGGTGTCCGCCGCCCTGCATCTGGCTCAAGGGAGAGTTATGTCCAGAAAGAGATGGCACCTCCTCGGTCTCTTCACCGCGGTCGGCGCGATCGCGATCGGGCTCGTCACCGTGCCGGCGAGTGCCGCCGGTGGTGTCAGCGCGAGCTTCACCAAGGGCTCCGACTGGGGCACCGGCTACGAGGGCAAGTACACGATCGCCAACGGCTCCGGTTCGGCGCTGCCCAGCTGGACGGTCGAGTTCGACCTCCCGTCCGGCGCGAAGATCGCTTCGCTGTGGGACGGCAGCTACACCGCCGCCGGCCAGCACGTGACCGTCAAGAACACCTGGAACGGCAACGTCGGCAACGGCGGCAGCGCCAGCTTCGGCTTCAACGTCTCCTACTCGGGCGCCTTCGCCGCCCCCTCCAACTGCCGGCTGAACGGCGGCTCCTGCGACGCCGGCGGTGGCACCCCGACCACCACGCCGACCACCCCGACGCAGCCGACCACCACCCCGACCACGCCCACCACGCCGCCGACGACGACCACCACCACGCCGCCCCCGCCGGGTGGGCTGAAGAACGTCGGCTACTTCGTGCAGTGGGGCGTCTACGGCCGCAACTACCACGTCAAGAACATCGAGACGTCGGGTTCGGCGAACAAGCTGACGCACATCAACTACTCGTTCGGCAACGTCACGAACGGCTCGTGCACGGCCAACGACGACCCGTACGCCGACTACCAGAAGACCTACGACGCCGCGGGCAGCGTCGACGGTGTCGCCGACACCTGGGACCAGCCGGTCGCGGGCAACTTCAACCAGCTGCGCAAGCTGAAGAAGATGCACCCGGGCCTCAAGGTGATCTGGTCGTTCGGCGGCTGGACGTACTCCGGTGGCTTCGGCCAGGCCGCGCAGAACCCGGCCGCGTTCGCGCAGTCCTGCTACAACCTGCTGAAGGACCCGCGCTGGGCCGACATCTGGGACGGCATCGACATCGACTGGGAGTACCCGAACGCGTGCGGCCTGAGCTGTGACTCCAGCGGCGCCAACTCGTACAAGAACCTGATGTCCGCGCTGCGCTCGAAGTTCGGCTCGTCGTTCCTGGTCACCTCGGCCATCTCGGCGGACGGCAGCAACGGCGGCAAGCTGGACGTCGCCGACTACGCCGGTGCCGCGCCGTACCTCGACTGGTTCAACGTCATGACCTACGACTACTTCGGCGCCTGGGCGCCGCAGGGTCCGACGGCCCCGCACTCGCCGCTGACCAACTTCACCGGCATCCCGACGCCGGGCTTCTACTCCGACGCGGCGATCCAGAAGCTGAAGAGCAAGGGCGTCCCGTCGAGCAAGCTGTTGCTGGGCATCGGCTTCTACGGCCGTGGCTGGACCGGCGTCACGCAGAGCACGCCGGGTGGCACCGCGACCGGCCCCGCGCCGGGCACGTACGAGCAGGGCATCGAGGACTACAAGGTCCTGAAGAACTCCTGCCCGTCGACCGGCACGTTCGCCGGCACCGCCTACGCGAAGTGCGGCAGCAACTGGTGGAGCTACGACACCCCGGGCACCATCGGCGGCAAGATGTCCTACGCCAAGCAGCAGGGTCTCGGCGGCGCGTTCTTCTGGGAGCTGACCGGTGACACGAGCAACGGCGAGCTCATCACCGCGATGAAGAACGGCCTGTCGTGAAGCGCCGGTGGTTGCCCGCACTCGGGCTGGCGGCCGCGGCCGCCACGATCGGCGCGATGGTCGTGATCGCCCCGGCGAACGCGGCGGGCGGCGTGTCCGCGACCTTCACCAAGGGCTCCGACTGGGGCACCGGGTACGAGGGCAAGTACACGATCGCCAACGGCTCGGGCTCGACGCTCACCTCGTGGACCGTCGAGTTCGACCTGCCGGGCGGCGCGAAGATCGCTTCGCTGTGGGACGGCAGCTACACCGCGGCCGGCCAGCACGTCACCGTCAAGAACACCTGGAACGGCAACGTCGGCAACGGCGGTAGCGCGAGCTTCGGCTTCAACGTGACGTACTCGGGTTCGTACGTCGCGCCGTCGAACTGCAAGCTCAACGGTGGGTCGTGTGCGGCCGGGGGGACACCTCCCACCACGACCACACCGCCGCCTACGACGACACCCCCGCCCACGACCACCCCGCCGCCGGGCACCGGCGGCAAGGGCGCGCCGTACCTGTACATGGGCTGGGGCAGCCCGCCGAACCCGCAGACGGTGATGAACGCGACCGGCGTCAAGTGGTTCACCATGGCGTTCATCAACGCCTCCGGTGGCTGCAACCCGGCGTGGGACAGCAGCCGTCCGCTTTCGGGCAGCGCGGACGCCAACGCGATCGCGCAGATCAAGGCGGCGGGCGGCCAGGTCGTCCCGTCGTTCGGCGGCTGGAGCGGCAACAAGCTGGGCCCGAACTGCTCGACGTCGGCCGCGCTGGCCGGCGCCTACCAGCAGGTGATCAACGCGTACGGGCTCAAGGCGATCGACATCGACATCGAGAACTCCGACGAGTTCGAGAACGAGGCCGTCCAGGACCGGATCCTGGGCGCGTTGAAGATCGTCAAGCAGAACAACCCGGGCGTGCAGACCATCCTGACGTTCGGCACGTCGACGACCGGCCCGAACTACTACGGCAACCGGCTCATCGACCAGTCGAAGGCCCTCGGTGCGAACGTGGACGTGTTCACGATCATGCCGTTCGACTTCGGCGGCGGCTCGAACATGTACGCCAGCACGACGAGCGCGGCGAACGGCTTGCGCGACAAGCTGAAGTCGACGTTCGGGTGGAACGACGCCACGGCGTACAGCCACCTGGGCATCTCGGGCATGAACGGGCTGTCCGACCAGCAGGAGCTGACGGATCTGTCGACGTGGACCCAGATCACGAACTGGGCCAAGTCGAACAAGATCGGCCGCCTGGCGTTCTGGTCGGTCAACCGCGACCGCGGCTGCCCCGGCGGCGGTGTGCAGTCGGCGTGCAGCGGCATCGCGCAGAACGACTGGGACTTCACGAAGGTGACGGCGGGCTTCTGACGTCGTTGTGAATGACGGCCTCCTTGCCGGCTCCCCGGGCCGGCAAGGAGGCCTTCGTCGTTCAGAGCGCTTTGACGGCGTCCCCGATGGCGTCGTTGAGGATCGACAACCCCAGGGAAATCTCTTCTTCGGTCGCCGTCAACGGCGGGGCGATGCGGAACACTCCGCCCATTCCCGGCAGCTGGACGATGTTCATGTGCAGGCCCAGCTCGAGGCAGCGCCGCGTGACGTGGGCGCCCAGCTCGTCCGAGCCCTGCTTGGTGTCGCGGTCCACCACCAGCTCCAGACCCGCGAGCAGGCCGCGGCCGCGGATGTCACCGACCACGTCGTGGTACTCCGCGAGCTGCTCCAGGCCCCGGCGCAGCACGCCGCCCAGCTCGAGCGCGCGCTCGTCGAGACGGTCGCGGATCAGCACGTCGAGGACCGTGTTGCCGACCGCTGCCGGGAGCGGGTCCGCGACGTGCGTGGTGAAGAAGAGAAACCCGCGGTTGTGCGCCTCCTGCTCGATCTCCGCGCTGGTCAGCACCGCCGCCAGCGGCAGCCCGGCGCCGAGGGTCTTGGACAGCGTCAGGATGTCGGGGACCACGCCGTCACGCTCGAACGCGTACCACGTGCCGGTGCGGCAGAGCCCGGTCTGGGCTTCGTCGAGGATCAGCAGCATGCCGCGCTCGCGGCACTTCTGCTGCAACGCCGCGAAGTAGCCGGGCGGCGGCTCGATGATGCCGCCGGAGCTCAGGATCGGCTCGACCAGGCACGCGGCCAGGCTGCCGACCGACTGCGCGTCGATCAGGTCGAAGCCGAAGTCGAGCTGACGCCGCCAGTCGAGGTCGCCCTCGGCGTCGGTGAAGTCCGGCCGGTAGGAGTGGGGCGCCGGGATCGCGAAGTTGCCCGGCGCGGCGGGCCCGTACCCGCGGCGGCCGGCGCTGTAGGTGGCGCTCGCCGCGGCCTGCGTCATGCCGTGCCACGAGCGGGCGAACGAGACGATCTCGTGCTTGCCGGTGACGAGCTTGGCCAGCCGGACGGCCGCCTCGTTCGACTCGGCGCCCGTGGTCAGCAGCAGTGCCTTCTCCAGCGGCGCCGGGAGCGTGTCGGCCAGGCGCCGGGCGAGGTCGACGACCGGGCGGCTCAGCATGCCGCTGAACAGGTGGTCCAGCCGCCCGACCTGCCGCCGGACGGTCTCGACGATCTCCGGGTGCGAGTGCCCGAGGATCGCGCTCATCTGGCCGGAGGTGAAGTCGAGGATCCGGCGGCCGTCCTCGGTGAAGACGAAGCTGCCTTCGGCGTGGTCGATGATTTCGCGCGTGAAGGCGCCGCCGTAGCGCACGAGGTGCCGGTCGACGTCGGCCCAGAACGTGGCGGTGGGGTTCATGGGCTCGACGGTAGGTCGACGCCGAGCGTCACGTCCAGCTCACGATTCCGGCTTTGGTGTTCGGTTCTGCCGTACAAGAATGGGCGTCATGCTGAACCCGTGGCGCCTGCGGCTGCTGAGCCGCCTCGACACCCTGGGCACGGTCCGCGCGGTCGCGCAGGACGCCAACCTGAGCGCGTCGAGCGTCTCCCAGCAGCTCGCGGTGCTCGAGGCGGAAACCCGCACCCAGCTGCTGGAACGCACGGGCCGCCGGGTCCGCCTGACGCCGGCGGGCCTGATGCTGGCCCGGCGCGCGCGGGCGATCCTCGACCACATGGACACGGTCGAGGCGGAGCTGCGCACCCTCGGCGAGGAGCCGGTCGGGCTGGTGCGCCTCGGCGCGTTCCAGAGCGCGATCCACACGATGGCGGTCCCGGCGGTGACCCGCCTCGCGGCCGCGCACCCGCACCTGGAGGTCGAGCTGCTGGAGCTCGAGCCCCACGCGAGCATCCCGGCCCTGCGCGGCGGCGACGCGGACGTGATCCTCACGACGACCGACTTCGTCGAGCAGCCACTGGGCCCGGACCTCGACATCGTCCCGCTGGCCACGGACCCGATCGTGCTCGTTTCGTCGGGTGACGCTCCGCGAGGTCCGGCGGTGCTTTCGGCCTACGCGGACGAGCCGTGGGCGCTGGACGCACCGCAGTCGTACATGGCGAACCTGACGCTGCGCCTGTGTCGCGAGTCGGGGTTCGAGCCGCGGGTGGTGTGCCGCTTCAGCAACTACTTGATGACGCTGCAGCACGTGGAGGCCGGGTTGTCGATCGCACTGCTGCCGGGGTTGGCGGTGGACCGCCGTTACCGCGTGTCGACGCGGGAGCTGGCGACTCCGGTGACGCGCACGATCGCGGCGGTCGTGCGGCGCGGCTCCCCGACCCGCGCGGCGGTGCACGTGGTGCTGGACGCGTTGCGGCAGCGGCCGGACCTGCCGGCCCTGGCCGAATGGGCCGGTGAGCGTTAGGTCTGGCGAATCAGTTCGTTCCACGCCGGGTCAATGCCCGGAGGTGGGGTGAAGTTGCCGGCGATCTGCAACTTTTCCGGCTCATCTCGGTGCACCCAGAACGGGAAGTACGGCTCGTACACCGACTTGGCCGCGGCCTTGAACCAGATCAACGGTCGCTTGTCCGTCATCGCCCGACGCAACGCGACGTTCGCGGAGTGCTTCGGATCGGTGCCCCGGTACTTGTACCGGATCAAGCCATCTGGGCCTTCCTCGTCGTCGTAGGGACGAGGCTGGTTTGGCGGCGTATAAGTCGTGCGGATGGAAAGTGGCGCCGTGAGTTCGGCCGGCTTCCAAATGCCCGGTTGGACGATGAGCCGCATGTCTTCGCCCTCGAACGAGAACCCCTCAAGCTGTCGAGCAGGCAGGCGACGTCCCTTCTCGCGGATAGCGTCAGTCAGCCACAGGAAGGCTTGCCAGCGGAGGCGGGTGTCGCGGTCGAATGAGTCGAAGTCGTTGGGCAGTCGGAGGGGCCGCACCGAAGGGTCGTCATCGCCCAGCGAGAAACTGATTTGCCGCGAAGCAGGGGGCGACTTCTTGCGCAGCGGCGAACTGGAGGCCGAAACGCGGAGATTGAGGTCAAGTTCGTCCCGCAACTGCCTGCCCGATTCGGCGTCAAAATGCTCATCCAACAGGGTGTCCACGGCTTCGAAGAGCGTTCGTGGAGTGTTGATCAGCTCAACGAATTCGCTGGTGAGTTGGCCGCGAGCACCGCGCGCCTTGAGCCAGGCGCCGGTGCGCCGCGGCGTCGCTGGAATGGTCGTTCCGTCTGCCTCAGCGACGTGCCACAGCGACCTACTCAGCGCAACGAAGGGGCCGGCTGCCAGATCGGTAGCCGACGCGGTGGTGGGTGTGTACGCCTTGATCAAGGCGGTGACCGGGTCTTCAGCGGTGCTGTACTGCCGGTCTCGCGCACCACTGTCGACGAACTTCGCCAGCATCCACAGCACCAGCAGGGCGTGATCACCCGCGGATCGGCCGGCTGCCGCTGGCCCGCGGAGTCCCCTGAGCTCCGCGAGCAGTTGCCTCTCGTCCAAGTCACTCCTCCGTGGCTCGCGGCCACCGAGTGTAGCGATGCGAAGCGTCCGTACGCACGTTTCGCGGTGTTCCGGGTCGCGGTCGGCGTTCCCTAAACGAAGTCTCTAGCGTCACTTAGCGTGTCAACGGAGAGGCGCGTCCTCCAGCCAGTACGGTCGATCGACATGAGCGAACCGACGTCGTTGCCGCCAGCCACGTTGCTGGAGCAGGGGCTCGCCAAGGTGGACATTGAGTCGGCGGACAACGAATTTCACCGGCTGAGGATGCTGCTAGCCGACGTTGCTGACCTCAAGACCACCGAGGTTGCGGCGGTCCAGGTCGCCGCCGGCGATGACGTGACCGCGCAGTTCGCCAACGGCGGGCACTCGGGCGATCAGGCCCTTGCGGTTGTCGTGGCGGATTTGCGGTCGGGTGCTGACACGATCGCCCGAATCCGGAACGAGCTCCGTCCGCTCTTGGGAGGCTCAGACGAGGGAACCTTCCCGGTCGGCCTCGTGATCGGGAGGAACGCGGACGGCTGGGAAGCGAGCTGGCTGGGGTTCTCCATCGAGGGCGACCGGGTGGCGAATGCGTTGAGCCAGCATTTTGGCCTCTTGGCGCAGGATGTGGCCACTATCAAACCGCCGAAGTACCGCCTCGAACTGGACGGCCGTATTCGGCGGATGCTTCGCCTCTCCGTCCAGTCACGTCCCGCCGTGATGCTCGTGGGGCCGCCGGGTACCGGTAAGACTCACTTGCTCACGGAACTGGCGGCAGAAATCTGGGCGAATCCGGCATCATTCGGGTTGTCCGGACTCAACGTGCCGATGGTGGTGACTCCCGACGAGTCTTGGACAGCTCGAGAACTCGTGGGTGGTGACACCGTCGACGATGACGGCCGTCTCCGATTCAGTCCCGGACATGTGCTGGAAGCTATCCACCGCGACCAATGGCTGATCTTGGACGAAGCAAATCGGGCCGATCTCGACCGGATCTTCGCCGGCTTGTTCACCTGGCTGTCGGGCCAGTCGGTTGAGGTCGGGCGGGTTAGCGCAGACCCGCGAGCCAGTAAGATCATTTTGGGGTGGTCGGACACTGCGGAGAGCAAAGTGGTCGGCATCGACCGGCTGCGCGGTGACGGTCTCTCCACCGGGCCGATCCACTACCTCGCCGGGCGGGACTGGCGGCTCCTCGGCACCTACAACGCCATCGATGCGCAACGCGTGTTTCGCTTCGGTCAGGCGTTGGGGCGGCGCTTCGACCACATCCCGATGCCGGTGCCCGGCGTGGACGCGTTCACCCGAGCGCTCGAAACGCGGCTTGACGACCTCACACCGGCCCTGCCGGTGGACGACCGAACTACGCTGACGGCGATCCTCGTTCGGGTGCACTCCGCGCACGCAACCACTGGAGAGGCCATGGGGCCGGCCGCTCTCTTGGCCATCCCGCGTTATGTCGCCGCCGGCCGGTGGGCCGCGGAAGACGTGCCGCTGGTCGAGCTGATCGCGGAGGCCTACCTCGCGAGCATGGGTGCCTGGCTTGCTGGGCTGGGGGAGAAGCTCACCCGGCTCAGCCAAGAGTTGCGACGCGAGGACGTGCTCGGTCGCGAGTGGAACTGGATCGAAGAACGGCTTCGTGAGTTGCAGTGATGGCCACGCGGCAAAAATCCCTCTCCATTCCCTGGGAGGGTGTTCGGGAGCTCTTCCACAGTTGGTCGGGCAAAGGAGAGCTTTTCGCCGGATTGGCTGCTGTCCTCCACGACGGAGAGTTTGCCCGGTGGTCGGCTCGCGATGTTGAACGCCGAGCACACCGGGTCCTCTTCATGAAGTGCCTGCACACCTTGAGCCGGTTCCCGACGAGCACAAGGGACTGGTTGGCCATCGTGCCGGTGCACTCGCAAGTGGCGAGGACAGCCAGCTTGGCGCCGCAGGGACGGATCGACTGGGTAACCACGCGTCGAAGCGGCTGGCCTCCCCGTGACTTCGTCTCGCGCACCCGCAGTCGAAGTTCTGATGAATCGTTGCTCAGTGCGCTCCGCTGGACTGTGGACCGCGTGCTCCAGGTGTACCAGGACGCGCGGAAGGTACGTGATGACATCGGCGAGCCCGTCCAACCGCAACTTGCCGCTCTTCGGGCGTTGGCGGACCGTCCTGAGTTGCAACAAGTTGTTCCGGTGCTGCCGGATCTGGGGATGATCAAGGACCTGCAGCGGTCGGGAGCGCGGTGGCGAAGCGTGGCTGATCTGGCGAGCCTGCTGCGCAAGGAGGACAGTGACGACTTGGTCAGCCTGGCTCAGGCGCAGATCTTCCCCGACGAAGAGATGTGCGCACCGCTGTTCCACTTGGGCGTTTTTGGGACGGTCTTGAGCTTCTTGCGTTCGGAGCAATGCGAGACCGTCAGCCTCCGACCACTCCTTGGTGGTGCTCGCGGCGCAGCGTACGAGGTCGTCGACAAAATGGGGCAAACCTGGGCCCTGTGGTTCGAGGCAGCCGATGTCTGGGCCGAGCAAAACCAGGTTGAGCCGTACGTGCCCGCGGCCCAGGGACTTAAGTTCCCCGGTCGTGTGAAAAGTCCGGACATCCTCCTGATCAACCACACGACGCGGCGTGCCGTGATCGTCGAGTGCAAGTACAGCACAAAGGGCGACTACATCAGGGAAGGCTACGAGCAGGTCCTCACTTACCTCACTGAGGCCCGCACAAGCTTGATCGATGCTGGGGCGGCGTTTGTTGTCGCACCCAGCGAGATGGTGATAGCTCCTGGTACCGGACGCACACATTCGGGTCCAGTCACGTTCTGCGCACCAGAGCACCTCAAAGCAGAACTCGGCCGCGCCTTTGTCGACTTGCAGAAATAGCCGGTTGGGGTTCTCGACGCCGGGCCGGCGGGGGCGCAGACTGAGCCGGTGCGGGTGGCGGTGCGGGTCGCCGGGGTGGTGCAGGGCGTGGGGTTTCGGCCTTTCGTCCATCGGCTCGCGAGGCAGCTCGGGCTCGGGGGCTTCGTCGGGAACGACGTCCGTGGGGTGTTCATCGAGGTCGAAGGCCCACCAGCTTCGATCGCCGCGTTCCAAGAGGCGCTGAGAGAGCAGGCGCCGCCGCTCGCCGTGGTTGATCGGGTCGACGTGCGTGAGATTCCCGCGGAAGGGACAACCGGCTTCCGGATCGTCGGGAGTCCCGACGGGGGTGCCGCCGACACGCTCATCTCCGCCGATTCCGCCACCTGTGACGACTGCCTGCGCGAGCTCCGAGACCCCGCGGACCGGCGCTACCGGTACCCCTTCGTCAACTGCACCAACTGCGGCCCGCGGTTCACGATCGTCACCGGCGTTCCCTACGACCGGCCGCTCACCACCATGGCCGGGTTTGCGCTGTGCGCCGACTGCAAGCAGGAGTACGAAGACCCCGACGACCGGCGGTTCCACGCCCAGCCCGTCTGCTGTCCCGCCTGCGGGCCCACTCTCCGGTTCGAGCCCGGCGGCGGTGACCCCATCAGCCAAGCCGCGGCCGCGATCGACCAAGGCGCGGTCGTCGCGATCAAGGGGCTGGGTGGATATCACCTCGCCGTCGGGGCGCGGCACGAAGAAGCCGCGCGGAAGCTGCGCGCGAGGAAACACCGTGAGGACAAGCCCTTCGCCGTCATGGTCGCCGACCTGGCCGAGGCCCGGGAGCTGGCGGAAGTCGACAGGGCAGCCGAAGAAGCGCTGAGCAGCCGGCGGCGGCCCATCGTGCTGCTGCCCAAGAAAACCGGCCTCGCCGAAGCCGTCGCGCCCGGGAACCGGCGGGTCGGGCTCATGCTGCCCTACACCCCGCTGCACCACCTGCTGCTCGAACGCACCGGTCCCATCGTCCTGACCAGCGCCAACGTCTCCGACGAGCCCATCGTCTACCGCGACGACGACCTCGGCCGCCTCAAGCACATCGCTGACGCCTTTCTCCGCCACGACCGGCCGATCCAGACCAGGACCGACGACTCCGTGGTGCGGATCGTCCGAGGAAAGCCGCAGCTCCAACGGCGGTCGCGCGGGTACGCGCCGGAGCCCGTCCGCATCGAGAAAACGACAAAGCACCTTCTCGGCTGCGGCGCCGAGCTCAAGAACACCTTCTGCCTCGCCAAAGGCCGGCACGCCTTCGTCTCGCACCACATCGGCGACCTCGAGAACTACGAGACCTACCTGGCCTTCACCGAAGGCATCACCCACCTCAAGCGCCTCTTCGACGTCGAGCCCGCGCTCATCGCCCACGACCTCCACCCCGAGTACCTCTCCACGAAATACGCGCTGGAGCAGGAAACCGACCTCCTGGGCGTGCAGCACCACCACGCCCACATCGCCGCCTGCCTGGCCGACAACCACCACGACGGCCCGGTCCTCGGTGTCGCCTTCGACGGCACCGGCTTCGGTCCCGACGGCACCATCTGGGGCGGTGAGTTCCTCCTCGCCGACCTGACCACCTACCAGCGGCTCAGCCACCTCCGCACCGTCGCCATGCCCGGTGGCGCGCAGGCCATCCGGCAGCCGTGGCGGATGGCTGCGTCCTATGTGGACGAACTCGGGCGGCCCGCGGACGAGACCATCGTGAAGCTGAAACGCAGTGGCCTCAACTCACCCCTGACCTCCAGCGCCGGCCGGCTCTTCGACGCCGCCGCCGCGTTGCTCGGGGTCCGCGACACCATCAACTACGAGGGTCAGGCCGCCATCGAGCTGGAGCAGCTCGCCGACCCCGCCGAGACGGCCGCCTACCCGGCGCGCGTCGACGACGTCGTCCACGGTGAAGACCTCATCGCCGCGCTCCTGGACGACACCGCCACCCGGCCGGTCAGGGCCGCGCGGTTCCACAACGGGGTCGCCGCGGCGATCGCGGGCACCTGCGACCGGCTGCGGGAGCACAGCACCACCGTCGCGCTGTCCGGCGGTGTCTTCCAGAACGTCCTCCTGCTCGACCGGACCGTCGAAGCGCTGGAGAACACCGGCTTCACGGTCCTGACCCACCGGGACGTGCCCACGAACGACGGCGGGATCAGCTTCGGACAGGTTGCCGTAGCCAGTCGTGCCACTCGGTGAGGCCGTCGCCGCGCGTGGCGCTGATCTGAAGGACCTGCGCCGTCGGGTTCACGCGGCGGACGTCCCGCTCGAACTCCGCGACGTCGAAGTCGACGTACGGCAGCAGGTCGACCTTGTTCAGCAGCACCAGGTCCGTCGCGGCGAACATGTGCGGGTACTTCAGCGGCTTCCCGGGCCCCTCGGTCACCGACAGGATCACGACGCGCGCGGCCTCGCCGAGGTCGAACAGCGCCGGGCAGACCAGGTTGCCGACGTTCTCGATGAACAGCGTCGAGCCGGGCGCGAGCGCGAGCGAGTGCAGAGCGCGGTGCAGCATCGACGCGTCCAGGTGGCAGCCGGCGCCGGTGTTGATCTGCACCACCGGCGCGCCCGTGGCCTTGATGCGCTCGGCGTCGAGCAGTGTCTCCTGGTCACCCTCGATCACCGCGCACGGAACATCGACAGCGCAGATGGTCCGCTCCAGCAGCGTCGTCTTCCCCGCGCCGGGGGAGCTCATCAGGTTCAGGGCGAAGACGTCCGACGAGCGCAGGTGCGTCCGGTTGTGCGACGCGAGTTCGTCGTTCTTCGCCAGGATGTCCTGCTCCAGGACCACGGTGTGGGTGTGGTCGGTGATCCGGACGTCCGAATCGGAGCAGCCGCAGGTGTCACACATGGCTGACCTCCACCGAGGTGATGCGCAGTTCGCGCCCGGCGAGCACCGAGACGTCGGCGCTGCCGCAGGGGCACAGCAGGATGAAGTCGTCGAGCGTGAACTCGGCGCCGCAGTCGCGGCAGCGGGCGCGCCCGGACGGCTCGGCGATGTTCAGCCGGGCGCCTTCCAGAGAAGTCCCCGTGCACAGGACGTCGAAGCAGAAGCGGACGCTGTCCGGCACCACCCCGGACAGCCGCCCGATCTCCAGCCGCACGCACGACACGCGCGCGTCGCCGAGCCGGGTGACGATCGTGTCGACCACCGACTGCGTGACGGACATTTCGTGCATTCAGCAGATCCTCGGCAACGGGTCCCCGACCAGCAGGTCCACGATCCGGGTGCCGCCGAACGTCGTGTTCAGCAACACGATCCCCGGCGGGTCGTCGGCGATCCGGCCGATCACCGCGGCGTCCGCGCCCAGCGGGTGCGCGCGCAACGCGGCCAGGGCGTCCGCGGCCTGGGCGCCGTCGACGACGACCACGATCCGGCCCTCGCACGCGACGTACAGCGGGTCGATCCCGAGCAGCTCTGACGCGCCGCGGACCTCGGTCCGGACCGGGACGGCCTTCTCGTCGACGACCACGGCGACCTCCGCCGCCTTCGCGATCTCGTTGAGGATCGTCGCGACACCGCCGCGGGTCGCGTCCCGCATCGCGCGCACGCCGGGCACCGCGGCGAGCAGCCCGGCGACCAGGTCGTGCACCGGCGCGGTGTCGGACTCGAGGTCGGCGTCGATGTCGAGCTCGCCGCGGGCCAGCATGATCGTGACGCCGTGGTCACCGATCGGCCCGGAGACGAGGACGGCGTCTCCGGGCTTCACGGTGGCCACGCCGAGGCCGGTGCGGGTGAGCACCCCGACCCCGGCCGTGTTGATGTACACACCGTCGGCCTTGCCGCGCTGGACGACCTTGGTGTCGCCGGTGACGATCTGGACGCCGGCCGCGAGCGCCGCCGACTTCATCGAGTCGACGATCTTCAGCAGGTCCTCGACCGGGAATCCCTCTTCGAGGATGAACCCCGCGGTCAGGTACAACGGCCGTGCGCCGGACACGGCGAGGTCGTTCACCGTGCCGTTGATCGCCAGGTCGCCGATGTTCCCGCCGGGGAAGAACAGCGGCGAGACGACGTAGGAGTCCGTGGTCAGGGCCAGCCGGGCGTCGCCGACGGTCAGCGACGCCGAGTCTTCGAGCGGCTCCAGCAGGGGGTTGCGGAACGCGTCGAGGAACACGGCTTCGATCAGCGTGTGCGTCGACTTGCCGCCCGCGCCGTGCGACAGCGTGATGCGCTCTTCACGCACTTTCGCGCGCCGGCGCCGGGCCCGTTCGATGCGGTCCAGGACCTGCTGCTCGCGTTCGGTCGTCGTCATGCGCGGCTCGCCTCCCGGACGCGCTGACGGCTGAACCGGCCGAAGTTGTAGTACGCCGCGCAGGCGCCTTCGGGTGAGACCATGCACGTCCCGATCGGCGTTTCCGGCGTGCACGCGGTGCCGAACACCTTGCACTCCCACGGCTTCAGCACGCCCTTGAGCACCTCACCGCACTGGCACGCCTTCGGGTCGGCGACGCGCAGGCCGGGGATCTCGAAGATCCGTTCGGCGTCGAACGCGGCGTACTTCTCGCGGACCGCCATCGCCGAGTGCGTGATGAACCCGAGGCCGCGCCACTCGAAGTACGGCCGCAGCTCCATGACCTCGTTGATCGCCTTCAACGCCACCATGTTCCCGTCCCAGGGCACCACCCGGGAGTACTGGTTCTCGACCTCCGAGCGCCCCGAGGACAGCTGCAGCATCAGCATGTAGATCGACTGCAGGATGTCGAGCGGCTCGAACCCGGCGACGACCACGGGCTTGCCGTAGTCGCGCGCGATGAACTCGTACGGCCGGCAGCCGATCACCGTCGAGACGTGGCCCGGGCCGATGAAGCCGTCGAGCCGCAGGTCGGGGGAGTCGAGGATGGCCTTGATCGCCGGGATGATCGTGACGTGGTTGCCGAACACCGAGAAGTTCTCGATGCCCTCGGAAGCCGCGCGCAGCAGCGTCATCGCGGTGGACGGCGTCGTCGTCTCGAACCCGATCGCCATGAACACGACCCGCAGGTCCGGGTTCTGCCGCGCGATCTTCAGCGAGTCGAGCGGCGAATACACCATGCGGATGTTGGTGCCCTCGGCGTTCGAGTCGAAGAAGTTCCCGCCGGACCCGGGCACACGCATCATGTCGCCGAACGACGTCATGAGCACGCCGGGCTGCCGGGCGATGTGGATGGCGTCGTCGATGCGGCCCATCGGGATCACGCACACCGGGCAGCCCGGCCCGTGCACCAGCGTGATGCTCTCGGGCAGGTAGTCCTCGAGGCCGTGTTTGTAGATGGTGTGCGTGTGCCCGCCGCAGACCTCCATGAACTTGTAGTGCCGGCCCGGCTCGCACAGCGACGTGATCTTCGCGGACAGCGCCCGCGCCTTCTCCGCGTCGCGGAACTCGTCGACAAAACGCATGACGACTCCTTATTCGATCCGGGATTCCAAGAGGGCGGCCATTTCGTCCTCGTACGCCTTGCCGATGCTTTCGAGGAACTCGAGCGCGGCCGCGGCCTCCTGCTCGTCTATTTTGGACAGTGCGAAGCCGACGTGGATGAGGATCCACTCGCCGGGCTTCGGCGGGTCGTCGTCGAGCAGGCCGATGTTGATGGTGCGCTTGACGCCGCTCACGGACACTTTCGCGAGGTCCGGGCGGTCCTCGCTGATTTCGATGATCTCGCCCGGGATGCCGAGGCACATGAGCTCAGACCTCCGTCGGCTGCAGCCGGGGGCTGGTGCCCCAGGCCAGTTCGGTGACGGCGCGCACGGCCGCCGGAACGGCCGCGGTCACCTCGGGCGACAGGCCGATCCCTTCGTCGACACAAGCCGGCTCACAGCCGACGAGCAGCACCCGCCCGGCATCCCCGCCGAGCAGCCGGAGCAGCCGGAACACCGCGTCCGGCTGCATGCCGTGCGCGTCGATCGACGACTTCGTGAGGGCGTCGGTGTCGGCGGTGTCGGCTTCGATGAGCGAGAGCGTCCCCGGCGGCCGGCCGTGCGGGGTGGCGTCGAGCAGGATCGTCGTGTCGTAACCACCCATCAGGTCGTAGGCGAGGTGCATGCCGGCGATGCCGTAGTCGGCGATCTGCACCCAGGGCGGCAGGTCGGCCCCTTCCAGCTCCTTGATGACCTCCACGCCGAAACCGTCGTCGCTCAGGAAGATGTTGCCGATGCCGGCGACCAGGACTCGTGGCCTCATTCCGCGACCTCCAGGGGTTCGATTTCGTCGGGGGAGAAGTACCGGTACCGGCCGTGGGCGTGCTGGAGGTCGGCGCCGGGGTCGTCGTCGAGGGTGACGGCGACGTGCGTGGCGCCGTCCACATCGGACAGGACGACCCGGACGGTGGCGGTCTTGCCGGTGAGGAACATGTCCTGGGCGTCGGCGCCACGCAGGTTCGGCCGCAGCCGCACCCGGGACCCCTCGGCGACGCGCACCCCGGCGACGGACACCGAAGGCGCGACCGGCCGCACGGACCGGATCGCGCCGTGCAGCCGGTCGAGCAGCTCCGGCGGCATCGTGTCGACGCGGTCGAGGATCGCCGCCGCACGCGGGTCGGTGGCCCGGGCCTCGCGCTTTTCCTCGTCGGTGAGCGTCATCGTGCGCAGGGTCAGGATCTCGTCGATCTCGGTGCCGTCGAAGAGGTCACCCGGGCTTTCCGGCGCGATCGACGGGTTGTCGTAGAGGATGATCGGCGACGCGAGCATCACCGTGCTGCGCGAGGTGTCGCCGATCAGCACCGGCCACAGCCGCTCCTGCCGGCAGGCTTCGACCGCCGGTTTCGCCCACTCCGGCGGGTCGAGCATCGACAGGAAGTGACCGGTGTCCACGCCGAGCACGAGGTGCGCGGCCAGCAGCGAATGGCGGAGGGCGTGCTCGCGGACGCCGTCGGAGTGCCACGACGTCGTGTTGTGCACCTCGACCCGCAGCCGGGCGCCGCCGAACGGCCCGTCGAGCGGGTTGATGCAGGCGGTGAGGACGCCGGACAGCCCCCGCTGCACCTGGAACGGCCGTTCGGCGGGGAGTTCCGAAAGCGGCAGCTCGAAGTCGACTTCCCGCTCGTCGGCTTCGTCCCAGGTGCCCTGTGTCCGCGTCTGCAGGAACCGCAGCTTGACGTGCAGGATCGTGTGCTCGAGCGGTTCGAGGACACATTCGACCCGCGCCGACGCGTGCTCGCCGATCTCCGCCGACGCGTAGGACGGCGGCACCAGCACGCCCCACTGCCAGCGCACGCGGTTCTTCGGCGCCGACGCCCGGTACGGGTAGAGGAGGTAACCCTCGTAGAGCACGGCGTCGCCGATCGCGCGGGCCTGGTCCGCGGGGTTCACGGCGCACCCTCCAGCAGCTGCTCGATCGCCGCTTCCCAGGTCGGGATCGCGTGCCGCGCCTTGTACTTGAGCAGCGCGTCCACCGTCTCGCGCGGCAGCTTGACCCACGCGACGTTCGGGAAGTACCGCGCCATCAGCTCGTCCCAGACGCCCGCCGGCATCCGGACCTCGGCCTGGGTGTGCCACGGGATCTGCTCGACCCAGAACCCCGGGCCGCCCTTGCCGAACACGGTGCCGCTGAACAGCAGCACCATCGGGACCACGCCTTCGGACAGCGCGTGGAAGTACTTGCCCGCCGCGACTTCGAGGTCGTAGGTGCACGGCACCTCGGCGTCGACCTCGGTGGCGCCGCTGAACCCCGGCACGGTGACCGAGACGGTCGTGAACTGGAACGGCTTCAGCGTCTCGCCCCACCGGGAGCGCTCGCCGAAGAGGTGAGTGAGCAGCTCGGACTCGTCGTCGGAGTAGCGGCGGCGCTGCGGCTCGATGCGGATCTGGACGCGCAGCACCATCGCGTGCACCGGCTGCCCGGACAGCTCGGTGATCCGCAGCTTGAACGCCAGCGTCGGCGAAGCCGCGTACTTCAGCGGCCGGACGTCGACGCAGTCGAAGGTGAGCTCAGCCATCCGTCACGACCTCGCTGCGCTCCCGCAGACGCGCGAAGAACCCGTCGATGGCTTCGTGCGCTTCGGTGCCTCCGTCGAACCCGCGCCACGTCGAGCGGACGATCCCGACCAGCTCGTAACAGACGTCGATCGGCACCAGGAAGGCCTCGAACCCGAGGTCGAGCTGGTTCAGCAGCAGCGCTTCGACGTCGTCGGCGAGGTCGGCGAACGCCGGCGCGGCGGCCAGCAGCTCGTCCCACGTGCCGAGCGGCAGCAGCGACTCGGTCGCCCCGGCCGGGCTCGGGTAGAACGCGACCGGCCGGTCCTGCACCGAGTTGCGGAAGAGGAACGCCGTTTTCACCGGGATCCCCGCCGACTCCCACAGCGCCGGGCCGGGCCCGAAGCGCGGCACGTGCCGGAACCGCTGCGGCACCGCGCGGTGCCGCTTCCCGCCCGACCCGCGGTGGGTGAAGAGCAGGTAGCAGCCCCGGCAGGTGCACAGGATCGTGCGCGACTCGAGGTCGATGACGTGCCCGTGCTCCGCGCCGATCGGCTCCGCGCACATCTCGCACCGCTCGCCGGGGGCGACGCGCGGTGCGAGCGTGCGGAACCGGCGGAGGCCGTCCGTCACGGGACCTCCACGGGGCACAGGGGCAGCAGCGTGCGGCCGCCCGGACCGGTTTCCTCCGGTACGGCACCGTCGACGACGACCTCGGCGATCTCCGGCGCCACCTCCCGGATGGTCCGTTCGATGGCGTACTTCGCGGTGACCGTCGAGGACGGGCAGCCGTCGCAGGTGCCCTGCAGCCGCAGCCGCAGGACACCGTCGTCGATCCCGACAAACTCGACGTCGCCGGCGTGCGAACCCAGGTACGGCCGGACCTTGTCGAGGGCTTCGGCGACCCGCTCGTGTGTCGACTTCGGGTGCAGGTCGTGCAGCACGAGCAGGCCGCGGACGTGGTCGTCCTCGGCGAGGCGGTCCAGCAGCGGCCGGTCGACGACTTCGACGATCCGGGCCAGGCCGGCGCCGTAGAACTCGAGCAGCGTGTGGACGAGCTCCTCGGCGAGCTCGGCGTCCTTGCCCGAAAGCTCGCCCAGCAGCTGCTCGATGCGCTCGCCGACCCGGTCGACCGCCGTCATCAGCCGATCTCCCCGCCGAACGCGTGCGGGGTGTGCAGCCGCTCGACGACCTTGCCCTTGCCGGTGTACATGTGCACGCCGCAGGGCAGGCACGGGTCGAAGCTGCGGACCGCGCGCATGATGTCGATGCCCTTGAAGTTCTCCTGCGTGTTCTCCTCGAAGATCGGCGTGTTCTGCACGGCGTCCTCGTACGGCCCCGGCGTGCCGAAGCTGTCGCGGACACTGCCGTTCCACGGCGTCGGCGGGTACGGGTGGTAGTTCGCGATCTTGCCGCCCTTGATCACCATGTGGTGCGAGAGCACGCCGCGCACGGCTTCGGTGAAGCCGCAGCTCACGCCCTCGTCCGGGACCTTGAACGGCTCCCACGTCTTGGTCTTGCCCTGGCGGACTTCACCGAGGGCCTGGTCGGCGAAGTGCAGGGCCAGCGCCGCCGCGTACGCCTGGAAGTACGTCCGCGCGCGGTTGCGCTCGAGCGCGTTGCTCCACTTCGGGATCTTCCACTCGAAGGTGACCTCGGGTTTGGTGGCCGTGCGCGGCAGGTTGATCACGACGCTGTGGCCGGTCGACTTCAGGTACGGCGTGTCGACGAGCCCGGCCAGCGCGGTGACCCAGAGGCGCGCGATCGGGCCGCCGCCGGTGTCGAGGGCGAGGTGGTCCTTGCCGTCGAACCAGCGCGGCGACATCGTCCACGAGTACTTGCCCTCGAAGTCGCGCTTCGCCGGGCGTGGGATCGTGTGCTGGTTCCACGGGTGGCGCTGGTCGACCGGGTTGCCGAGCGGGTCCTGCGTGACGAACATCGGCTGGTCGGCCCAGTCCTCGTAGAACGAGCTGCCGAGCAGGATCCGGATGCCGAGGTTGATGTCGACCAGGCTGGTCGTGACGAGCTTGCCGTCGACGACCACGCCGGGCGTGACGTACATCTTCCGGCCCCAGGACTCCATGTTCTCGTAGGTGAAGTCGCAGTACTCGGGGTTGTTCAGGCTGCCCCAGCAGCCGAGCAGGATCCGCCGCCGGCCGACCTCTTCGTAGCCGGGCAGGGCTTCGTAGAAGAAGTCGAAGAGGTCGTCGTGCATCGGCAGGCAGCGCTTCATGAACTCGACGTAGCGCATGAGCCGGGTCAGGTAGTCGGTGAACAGCTGCACGGTGGCGACCGTGCCGACGCCGCCGGGGTACAAAGTGGACGGATGGACGTGCCGGCCCTCCATCAGGCAGAACATCTCGCGCGTGCTGCGGGACACCTGGAGGGCCTCGCGGTAGAACTCGCCTTCCAGCGGGTTCAGCGAGCGCATGATGTCGCCGATGGTGCGGTAACCGTGGTCGCCGGCGTGCGGCGCCTCGGTGCGGTTGGCCAGCTCCAGCACCCCGGGGTTGGTCTCGGCGACCATCTTCTCGCAGTAGTCGACCCCGACCAGGTTCTCCTGGAAGATGTTGTGGTCGAACATGTACTCGGCGGCCTCGCCGAGGTTGATGATCCACTCGCCGAGGTGCGGCGGGCGCACGCCGTAGGCCATGTTCTGGGCGTACACCGAGCACGTCGCGTGGTTGTCGCCGCAGATCCCGCAGATCCGGCTGGTGATGAAGTGCGCGTCGCGCGGGTCCTTGCCCTTCATGAAGATGCTGTAGCCGCGGAAGACCGACGACGTGCTGTGGCACTCGACGACGCGTTTCGCGGCCCAGTCGATCTTCGTGTAGATCCCGAGGCTGCCGACGATCCGGGTGATCGGGTCCCACGCCATCTCGACGAGGTCGGTCCTGTCCTTCATTTCGGTCATGACCAAACCCCTTTCAGCGCCACGTGGACTGGTAGCCGGTGTGGAGCTTCTTGCCCGTGTGCCGCCACTTCGGCTCCTTGTCGAGCTTGCGTTCGGTGATCTTCCGCAGGCGCCGGATCACCGACCCGTACGCGCCGCTGGCCAGCGACGACACCTGCGCGCCCGGCGGCTCGTCCATGAACGGCATGAACTTGTCCGGGAAGCCCGGCATGGTGCAGCCGATGCAGATGCCGCCGACGTTCGGGCAGCCGCCGACGCCGTTGATCCAGCCGCGTTTCGGCACGTTGCACTTCACGACCGGGCCCCAGCAGCCCAGCTTCACCAGGCACTTCGGGGAGCCGTACTCGGTGGCGAACTCACCCTGCTCGTAGTAGCCGCCGCGGTCGCAGCCCTCGTGCACGGTCGCGCCGAAGAGCCACTGCGGCCGCAGGTGGTCGTCGAGCGGGATCATCGGCGCCTGCCCGGCGGCCTGGTAGAGCAGGTAGGTGATGGTCTCGGACAGGTTGTCCGGGTGGGTCGGGCAGCCGGGCACGCAGACGATCGGGATGCCGGCCCCGGACTTCCAGTCCCAGCCCAGGTAGTCGGGCACGCCCATGGCGCCGGTCGGGTTGCCCTCCATCGCGTGGATGCCGCCGTAGGTGGCGCAGGTCCCGACGGCCATCACGGCCAGGGCCTTGGGCGCCAGGCGGTCGAGCCACTCGCTGGTCGTCATCGGCTGGCCGGTCTCGGGGTTGTTCCCGAACCCGCACCAGTAGCCCTCCTCCTTGATCGCCTCGTTCGGGATCGACCCCTCGACGACCAGCACGAACGGCTCCAGCTCACCGCGGTCGGCCTTGTAGAACCACTCGATGAACGTGTCGGCCCCCTTGTCGGGGCCGCATTCGAAGTCGATCAGCGGCCAGTGGACCGCGATCTTGGGCAGGCCGGGCAGGACACCGAGGACGATCTCCTCGATGCTCGGCTGGGTGGCGGCGGTCAGCGCGACGGAGTCGCCGTCGCACGAGAGGCCGGCGTTGATCCAGAGGACGTGGATGGGCTGCTCTTCGGTCTGTTCTGCGGCATGCGTCACGGCTGATCACCCTTGGCGAGGTCGTCGAGCGCGCCGAGGGTCAGCTCCCACAGCGCGTGGTAGAGGGTCGTCTGGGCTTCCTGGATGCGGTGCACGGACGGTGATGGCACGACGAAGAGGTGGTCGATGCTGTCGAGCTCGGCCATCTTCCCGCCGTCGTACCCGGCGACACCGACCGTCACCAGGCCGCGCCGGGCGGCTTCGTCGAACGCGCGCACCAGGTTCGCGGAGTTCCCGCTGGTGGACAGGCCCACCGCGATGTCGCCGGGCCGCCCGAACGCGCCGATCTGGCGGGCGAACACGACGTCGAACCCGATGTCGTTGGACAGGGCGGTGACCACCGCGATGTCGTTCGTCAACCCGAAGGCGGGCAACGGCTTCGCGTCGCCCGCCGGGCTGAGGAACAGGCTCGCGAGGTCCTGGGCGTCGGTCGAGCTCCCGCCGTTGCCGAAGGCGAGCAGGCGCCCGCCGCCGGCGAACGCGCGCGCGAGGTCCTGCGCGCACGCGAACAGGCGGTCTCGGTCGGCCGCGAGCACCTGGGCCCGCAGCGCGACGATCTCGCGTACCTTGTCCACAGTGGACTGTTCGACCTGGCGGAGGACGGCGTCGAGGTCGCCGGAACCCGCGTAGAGGAACGGGTACAGCGCTTCGAGACCGTCCGCGCCCACGGGGGTGTGCTCCCGCGTCATGGCGCGTCAACTCCCTAGGCTAGGGATTCTCCAGACGAGCGATGGCTTCTCCGGCGTGCACCAGGATTCGGTCGCCGACGCCGGCCGAAACCAGCGCCACGCTCACCTCTTCCCGGCCCGAGCCGGTGTCCACGACTGCGAACCCGAGGTCCAGGAGTTCGACTACGGTCACTTCGACCGCGGTGTCGGAGCAGGTGATGCACACCCCGTCATGGCAGACGGGGCCGACGTCTCTGTCGGCGTCACGGGCGCTCACGACGCCACCTCCAGCAGGCCGGGTTGCTCCAGGAAAACGTGCACCAGCTCCCACAGCACGTGGTAGGTGGTCACGTGGACCTCCTTGACCACGCGCGGGTCGTCGGAGCGGGCGGTGAAGACGTGGTCCAGCCCAGTAGTCGTGGCAATCGCGCCGCCGTTACGACCGGTCAGCGCAACGGTGAACATCCCCAGGTCGCGGGCCGTTTCGAGGGCGCGGCGGACGTTGGCGCACTCGCCGTCGGTGGAGATGCCCAGCGCGATGTCGGCGGGTTCGCCGATGATCCGCAGCTGGTGGGCGAAGACGTCTTCGAGGCCGACGCGGTTGGCGACCCCGGTGACCGTGGCGACGTCGGCCGTCAGCGACAGCGCCGGGAGCGCCCGCTTGCCGACGATCACCGGGTGGACGAACTCGACCGCCACGTGCTGGGCGTCGGTGCTGGGGCCGCCGTTGCCGAACACCACGAGCTTGCCGCCGCGGTGGAAGCGGCGGGCCATGCCGTGGCACGCCTCGGCGACCGTGCGGGCGTCGCCGGCCAGGGCGAGCACCGGCGCCTCGCGGCGCGCGAAAAGGGCGTCTACGGAGTCCGGGTGATTCGGTGACCACGACATCGCGGCACTTCCTCGGGGCAGCTGCTCGGTGGTGGGAGCGCACCCCAGGTTAGAGCTGTGAGTTGGATCACACAATAGATCGAACGGTCAGAAATGGTGCTCTCGGTCCTCCTGGACGTGCTCCGCACGGGCGAGCCACTGTTCGGCCTCCTGGGCGGCACCCCGCGACCGCAGCATCCGGGCCAGGCTGAGCATGCCCTGGACGTCGCCGGTTTCGGCGGCCCGGCGGAACCACTGCTCGGCCCCGGCGAGGTCCTCGCGGTGCTCGGCGAGGTGCCCGAGGTTGGTCAGCGCGGGGACGCTGCCGTGCTCGGCGGCCTTGCGGTACCAGGCGGCGGCCTCCCCCTCGTCACCCCGGTTGCGGGCGAGCACGCCGAGGTTCGTCATGGCCGCGGGGTCGCCGCGCTCGGCGGCGTCGAGGTACCAGCTCTCGGCTTCTTCGAGGTCACCGCGGCGGTGCAGCAGCAGCCCGAGCCGCACGACCGCCTCGACGTGCCCGCCGCCCGCGCCCTGGCGGTACCAGGACTCGGCGTCCGCCGGCCGGCCGAGCCGCTCGGCTTGCCGGCCCAGCTGGCAGGTGGCCGCGAGGTCGCCGGCCAGCACGGCCGAGCGCCACCAGCGGGCCGCCTCGGCGGCCTGGCCGCGGTCCCGCAGGACGACGCCCAGGTCGATCATCGCGGCGGTGATCCCGGCGTCGGCGGCCTGCCGCAGCCACGACTCGGCCTCTTCGATCTTCCCCTGCTCACGCAGCATGTGCCCGAGCGAGGCGATCGACGGCAGGTCGCCGGTGCGGGCGGCCTCGCCGTACCAGTGCTGGGCGTCCTCGCGCTTCCCGCGCCGCTCGTACGACCGGGCCAGGTTCAGCATCCCGTGCGGGTCGCCGGCCAGCGCCGCCTCGTGGTACCAGCGCTCGGCCTCGTCCCGCTCGCCGCGCTCGGCGAGCAGGTGGGCCAGCGCCGTCATCGAGACGCGGTCACCGCCCATGGCGGCCTTGCGGAACCACGTCTCGGCCTCGGTGAGCTGCCCGCTTTCGCGCAGGGCCGAGCCCATCCTGGCCATGGCGACGACATTGCCGCTCTCGGCGGCCTTGCGCTGGAAAAACTCGTCGAACTTCTTGAGCCGGCCGGGCATCGGCTGCTCCCTCCGGATGGGTCCTGTTCCGGTAGTCGCAGTTGATCGGCTCGGTGTGACACCTCATGCCTTGGGTGGGCGAGGTCACATTCGCGCCAGGTCGTCGTGTCGACGCGGTTGTCCCGGGCCGGCAGAGGCGACACTACGCCGCGCGCACCCGCAGGTGAGAGGAGAAATTCGTGGCCGCACGCGCCTTTCGGCTCAGCGTGACGCATCGGATCCTGCTGGTAGTCGCGATCCTCGCGGTCGCGCTCTTCGGGTACTGGGTGACGAGCCGCGGAGCCGGCGCGACCCCGCCTCCGTCGTCGTCCTCGGCACCGGTTCCGGTCTCCGCCGCCGACGCGGAGAAGCAGCTCGGCGAGCTGACCATCGCCGCGCGGACGTCCATGGACGGGTATTCGCGTGAGAAGTTTCCGCACTGGGCCAGCCAGGGGTCAGGCTGTGACACGCGTGAAGTCGTGCTCAAGCGCGCCGGCACGGACGTCAAGACGGACAAGGACTGCAAGGCGACGTCCGGGACGTGGAAGAGCGTCTACGACGACGAGACCTGGACCAAGGCGACCGACCTCGACATCGACCACATGGTCCCGCTCGGGCAGGCCTGGGCGAGCGGCGCGAAGACGTGGACGACCGAGAAGCGCGAGCAGTTCGCGAACGACCTGACGCGGCCGCAGCTGTTCGCCGTCACCGACAACCTCAACCAGCAGAAGAGCGACAAGGCGCCGGACCAGTGGAAACCGCCGCTCGTGTCGTTCTGGTGCACCTACGCGACCGACTGGATCGTCGTGAAGCACTACTACGGCCTGACTGTCACCCAGGGCGAGAAGACCGCCTTGACGGACATGCTCCGCCGCTGCTGAGCTGGCCGGCATGACGACCTTCGTGCTGGTCCACGGTGGCGGCGGCAGCGGCTGGGACTTCCACCTGCTCGGCCCGGAGCTCCTCGCGCGCGGCCACACCTTCGTCGCGCCGGACCTCCCGATCACCGACCCGTCGGCCGGGCTCGCCGACTTCACCGACACGGTGCTGGCCGCGGTGGAGGACACCTCGGACGTCGCCGTGGTCGGGCACTCCTACGGCGGGTTCACCGCGCCGCTGGTCGCCGAGAAGCTGCGCGCGCGGCTGCTGGTGTACCTGGCCGGGATGATCCCGGCGCCGGGGGAGCCGCCGGGCCAGTGGTGGGGCAACACCGGCTTCAAAGCGCCGACGGGCCTGAGCGACATCGAGACGTACTTCAACGGCGTCCCGCTCCCGCTGGCGGAGGAGGGCATGGCGCACGGGCGTGACCAGGTGAGCAAGGAAGGGGAGGAGCCGTGGCCGCTGGCGGCCCACCCGGACGTCCCGACCCGGGTCGTGCTGTGCCGTGACGACCGGTTCTTCACCCCGGACTTCCAGCGCCGGATCGCCCGGGAGCGGCTGGGCATCGAGCCCGACGAGGTCGACGGCCCGCACTGCGCGCCGCTGAGCCACCCCGCGCAGATCGCCGACCTGCTGGTGAGCTTCCGGTAGGCCGTTCGGCGGACCGGAAAACTTAAAGGTCTAGACCTATTGACTGTGTGGTCCAGGCCACTTAACGTCAGGTGCGCGGCGAACCCGCACCTCCCCACCTGCGTCACCTCCACCCCGGTCCCCACCACGGAGGTCTCTCCGTCATGCGCTTCGCCAGGGTCCTCGGGCTGGCGGCCCTCACCGCCGGCAGCCTCCTCGTCGCTCCCGCCGCGCCCGCGTCGGCGGCCGCTTTGCCCGCCTGCCAGCACTTCTACCCGGGCACCATCCCGGACCGGCCGGTCACCGGCGGCCACGGACCCGGCACGCTCGTCGGCGCCGTGAACGTCGGCAACCGCCTGCCCGCGCCCGGCTCGGTCGCCGGCGGCCTGGGCGCCGACGGCAAGGTCACCTTCACCTTCGCGCGCGTCTCCGGCGCGAAGGCCTACCGCGCGTTCCGCAACGGCCAGGCCCTGCAGTGGATCAGCGACTGGGGCCAGCCGACGCTCACCGTCACCGACGCGAGCCCGTGCCAGAACGCGAACTACCAGCTCTACGCGATGACGGCCGAGGACAACTCGCCCGGCTCGCTCGGCCAGATCTCCACGGCGTACCGCCTCGACGGCGCGAACCACCTCGCCGCGTACCGGATCCCGGCCGGCACCACGCTGAACTACCGCGTCACGTCCTACAACGACGTCGCGCAGACCGCGCTGGGGTACAGCGCCGGGCCGGGGTTCTGCGCGGTCGACGCGCGGATCATCCCGTGGGGCACCAGGTTCTCGGTGCCGGGCTACGGCGAGTGTTACGCGGCGGACATCGGCAGCTGGATCTCCGGCGACATCGTCGACGTCTGGCTGCCCGGCTCGCAGGCCGACGCCTGGGGCATCCAGCGGCTCACCCTGACCGTGCGCTGAGGAGGCGCTGTGAAAGCCAAGCTCGCACTCGCCGCGACGATGCTCGCGGTGGCAACGGTCCTCGTCGTCTCCCCGGCGACGGCCGCGACCGCGCCGTCGGCGGCGTTCACCAAGGACTCCGACTGGGGCTCCGGCTACCAGGCGAAGTACACGATCAGCGCGGGCACGTCCGCGCTGACGAGCTGGAAGCTGGAGTTCGACCTCCCGTCGGGCTCGACGCTCGGGTCCTACTGGGACGCGCTCGACACGCCGTCCGGCTCGCACCACTCGTTCGCCAACCGGGAGTACAACGGCAGCGTCGCCGCGGGCGCGTCGACGAGCTTCGGGTTCCTGGTCAGCGGCGGCGGCCTGCCCGCGAACTGCAAGCTGAACGGCCAGCCGTGCGCCGGGACGTCGGTGCCGACCACCACCCCGACCACCCCCACCACGCCACCCACGACCACCACCACGCCGCCGCCGACCGGGGGCAGCGCGCGGGTTTCGCCGTACATCGACATCACGATGGCGACCCCGTCGCTGGTCTCGGTGGCGAACGCGACCGGCCAGAAGAACTTCACGCTCGCCTTCGCGCTCGGCAGCAGCCTCGGCTGCGACCCGCAGTGGGGCGGCACGGTGCCGTTGCTGGACTCGCGGATCATCAACGACGTCAACGCGTTGCGCGGCCTGGGCGGCGGCGTCACGGTGGCCTCGGGCGGCGCTTTGGGGCCGTACCTGGAGAACGTCTGCGGCTCGGTGGACGCGCTGTACAACGCGTACGTGAAGACGCTGGACGCGGTGGGCAGCAACAGCCTGGACGTCGACGTGGAGGCGTCGATCCCGACGGCCATGGTGAACCAGGCGTTGCTGCGGCTGCAGCAGCAACGCGGGACGCACATCAGCTACACGATGCGGATCCAGGGCCAGGACTACGGAATGGACCCGTTCTCGGTGTCGATCCTGCAGGACGCGGCGTCACGCGGGCTGAACGTGGTCGTCAACCCGATGCTGATGGACTTCGGCTACAGCGGTTCCTGGGGCGACGCGCTGGTGTCCGCGGCGAACGCGACTTTGGGGCAGATGAAGACGATCTGGCCGTCGAAGTCCGACGCTGACGTGAAGGGCCTGCTCGGCCTGACCCCGATGATCGGCCGCAACGACACGGGTTCGGTGACGGACCAGGCAGCGGCGCGTCAGCTGCTGTCGTTCGCCCAGGCCAACCACGTGGCAAGCATCGGCTTCTGGTCGGCGGGCCGCGACAACGGCGGCTGCCCGGGCGGCGGCGCGGTGGCGACGTGCTCGGGGATTTCCCAGTCGCTGTACGAGTTCACGAACATCTTCAAGGCATACAAGGGCTGAGCCACCCAGACGGCCGACGGGCCGTGATCGCCTCCTTGCCGACGTCCCCAATGCCCCGGCAAGGAGGCTTTCACGCGTTCACGTTCCGGACGACACGCGTACCCACGCGGACGACACGCGCCGGCCGAGCCCGCCCGCCATGTCGTCCATCCCGGTACGCGTGTCGTCCGGCCGGGTACGCGTGTCGTCCGTTCCGGAACATAGAACGCCGTCGAGAGAAAGCCCGGTCGCCGGTCCACTTCGTCGGAGCGTTCCGGTGCGCCGAGCCGGTACCGGCCGTAGTACGCCCCGGCGCCGTTTGCCCGGCGGTGAGCAGGAAGTCGCAGTAATCCTCAGGCAGCGTGACTCCGTGCCGCACCTCGGACTCCGCGATGCCCGCCGCCGGACTCCCAGTTCACCAGCGGTCGAGGTGCAGCACATCCTCGAGCGGCTGCCGCGCCGCGGGTTTGAACGTGTCGCCCGTGTAGAACGCCGTCGGGATCAGTGCTGCCTGGTGGACGTTCTTCGGCAGGCCCAGCACCTCCGCCGCCTCCTGCTCGTACTTCAGGTGCAGCGTTGTCCACGCCGTGCCCAGCGTCACCGACCGCGCCGCCAGCATGAAGCTCCACACCGCCGGCAGCAGCGACGCCCACAGGCCCGCCTGGTTGCCCGCCGGCAGCTCGGCCGACGGCGTTTCGAGGCACGGCACCACCAGCACCGGGACGTCGCCCATCCGGTCGGCCAGGTACGCGACGCTGTCACCGACCCGCTGCTGCACCGGCGCGCGCGTCGGGTCGTCCGCGAACTGCTTGCCGGCCGCGCTCGGCGACTCCAGGTACTCGTGGCACGCCCGGCTGTAGATCCGGCCGAGCGCCGCTCGCTGGCCCGGGTCGGTGACGACCAGCCACTGCCACCGCTGGGTGTTGGAGCCGCTCGGCGCCTGCAGCGCGACCTGGACGCAGTGTTTGACCAGGTCGAGCGGCACGGGCCGGTCGAAGTCGAGCCGTTTGCGCACGGTCCTGGTGGTCGTCAGGAGCTCTTCGGGCGTCATCATCGGCCCATCATGCCGGGCCTACCAGCGATCGTGCACCAGCGGCCGGACCAGCTCGTCGTAAGTCTCGCGGACACCCGCCAGCGCCTCGGCCGGCAACGGCGGCAGCGCGGCCGCGGCGGTGTTCGCCGACGCCTGTGCCGCGTTGCGCGCGCCCGGGATCACCGTGCTCACGCCCGGCTGGTCGATGATCCAGCGCAGCGCGAACTGCGCGAGCGTCTGGTCCGCCGGCACCAGCCCGCGCAGCCGCTCGACGGCCGCGAGCCCGACGTCGAACGGCACGCCCGCGAACGTCTCGCCGACGTCGAACGCCTCGCCGTGGCGGTTGAAGTTGCGGTGGTCGTTCTCGGCGAACGTCGTCGACGCCGTGTAGCGCCCGGACAGCAGGCCCGAGGCCAGCGGCACCCGCGCGATGATCCCGGCGCCCGCCGACTCGGCCGCGGGCAGCACCCGCTCGAGGGGCTTGAGCCGCAGGCAGTTGAGGATGATCTGGACGGATGCGACGTGCGGCCGCGCCAACGCCGTCAGCGCCTCGTCACAAGTCTCGACACTCACGCCGTACGCCTTGATCCGGCCCTCGGCCACCATCTCGTCCAGGGCGTCGTACACCGCGTCGGAGGAGTACACCGGCGTCGGCGGGCAGTGCAGCTGGACGAGGTCGAGCGTGTCGACCCCGAGGTTGCGGCGCGACCGGTCGTTCCACTCGCGGAAGTTCGCGCGGACGTAGTTCTCCGGCACCTGCTCGACGCGCCGCCCCATCTTCGTCGCCACGAAGACGTCGCCGCGCTCGGCGAGGAACCGGCCGACCAGCCGCTCGCTGCGGCCGTCGCCGTAGACGTCCGCGGTGTCGAAGAAGGTGACGCCGGCGTCGGCCGCCGCGTGCAGCACCGCCAGCGCGTCGCTCTCGTCGACCTCGCCCCAGTCGGCGCCGAGCTGCCAGCAGCCGAGCCCGACGACGGACACCTCACGGCCCAGCCGGGTGATCTTCCGGTTCTCCATGCCGCGATCCAAGCACACCTATGATCGGCGGTCATGGCGATGACATCGGGTCCGGACGGGCTCGGGACCCGGATGCGGCACGTCCTCGAGATCCTCGAGGGCGACGTCGCGAAGTTCCTCGCCGACATCGGCCTCGACGACTACCGCCCGCGGTACTCGGGGGTGGTGCGGGCGCTGCTCGCGCGCGGCCCGCTGGCCATCCGCGACCTCGCCGCGGAGATGGGCGTGACGCACTCGGCGGCCAGCCAGACCGTCGCGCAGATGAACCGCGCCGGGCTCGTCGGGCTCGAACCGGGCGCGGACGCCCGCCAGCGGATCGTGTCGCTCACCGCGAAGACGCGCGAGCTGCTCCCGCTGATCGAAGCGGAGTGGACGGCGACGACCCAGGCGTCGGAAGCCCTCGAAGCCGAGCTGCCGTACCCGCTGCGCGGGGTGCTGGAAGCGATCGTCGACGCGCTCGAGCGGAAGCCGTTCCGGCAGCGGATCGGCGAGACCGAGGCGGCGCGGGAGCTCCTGGACGGCTGATCAGGCGGCCGGGATGCGGAAGACCGCCCAGACGAACTTGCCGCCGGAGCAGCGTTCGAAGCCCCAGTCCTCCGACAGCGCCTGGACGAGCACCAAGCCGCGGCTACGTGCTTCGGCCGGCGACGGCGCCCGCAGCTCGGGCAGCATCCGGCCGGTGTCGTAGACCCGCAGCGTCAGGTGCTCACCGGTGTAGGCCAGCTCCATCCGCTCCGGCTTCTCGCCGTGCTCGAAAGCGTTGGTGACCAGCTCCGACGTCGCCAGCAGGACGTCCGCGAGCTGCCGCTCGGTCAGGCCGAAGCCGAGCAGCGCCCGGCGGACTTCGTGGCGCGCCAGCGCCGGGGCCGTCACGTCGGCCGGGAGGAACACCGTCAGCGGCGCGGCCGGCCCGGCCGTGCGCTGCGGCGTCTTCGACATCGTCATGGTCCCCCTCCCGTGGGTTCGGTACCGTCCGCGAAGTACCCAAGCGTCCCAGCGGCTAATCAGGTGCCGTCGGCGAGCTCGGATTCGTCCAGGCCCGAACGCAGCTTCTTCAGGGTCGCAGCCAGCAACCGCGACACCTGCATCTGGGAGACCCCGACGCGGCGCGCGATGTCCGACTGGCTCATCCCCGAGCCGAAGCGCAGCGCGACGATCTTGCGCTCCCGGTCCGGCAGGCTGTCGAGCATCGGCCGCAGCGCCTCGCGCAGCTCCGCCTGGCCCAGCTCGGCGTCCGGCGCCCCGAACCGCGTGTGCGCGGCGTTCTCCAGCAGGTGGTCGAGCGACGCGCCGTAGCGGCCCTGACCAGCGCGAAGACCTTCGTAGACGTCCTCGATCGGCACCCCGAGGCGCGAGGCGATCTCACTCGGCTTCGGCGCGCGCGACAGCTGCACCGTCAGCTCTTCGCGCGCGGCGGAGATGTTCGCGTTCAGCTCCTTGAGCCGCCGCGGCACCCGCACCGACCAGCTGTTGTCCCGGAAGTGGTGCCGCAGCTCGCCGGAGATGGTCGGCACGGCGAACGCCAGGAAGTCGGTGCCCTGCTCGGGGTCGAACCGGTCGACGGCGTGGATCAGCCCGACCGTGGCGATCTGGACCAGGTCCTCCATCGCCTCGTCCCGGTTGCGGAACTTCCGGGCCAGGTTGCGCGCCAGCTCCAGGTGGGTGCGCACCAGCGTGTCGCGGATGCGTTCGCGCTCCGGGGCGTCCGCGGGCAGCGCGGCGAGGCGAGCGAACAGCGCGCCGACGTCGGGGTCGTCCCCGCTGCGCCCGGCGGGATCGGTCACGAGTCCGCCGCCTGGCTCTCCCGGACGAGGTCGACCCGGGACAGGTAACGGCCGTCCTCGGGGGTCACGGTGCGCTCGGCCGACGTCGCGAGCGCGGTGAGCAGCTGCCACGAAAGGCCGGAGTCGTCCTCGTGGTCCGGAGTGTCGGAAAGCACTGAGACGGAGACCTCGATCCGCGGCCCGTTCCAGGAGAAGACACAGGTGAGCTTGCCGTCCGAGCTGGCGGGCAGCAGCAGCGAGCAGGCTTCGTCCACCGCCATCCGGAGGTCTTCGACGGCGTCCAGGTCGAAGTCCTGGCGCATCGCGATGTCGGCCACGATGGTCCGCAGGGTCGGCACGACATGCGGGATCGCGGCCGTCCGCACCTCGATGACCTGCGCGCCTTCCGGCACGAGCGGGGCGTTTTCCTCCACGTTTGTTCCTTTCTCCGCACTCGCGCTGGGGGAGGAGGCGGTGTCCTCCGACGCCCGGTCAGCGAGATGCCCGTGGGGTGAGCAAACCAAACCCGCGTTTGATCCGCTCCACCGGCGGGCATGTAGCGATCGACATGCTGATCCTGGGAAAGGCAGGGACGACATGGCTGACGTGAGCCGGCTGCCCAACGTGGTTGCTGAAGAGTGGGAATGGCAGCTGCGCGGCTCGTGCCGGGGTGCGGACAGCAGCCTCTTCTTCCACACCGACAACGAGCGGGGTTCGGCGCGGGAGCGGCGCGAGACGCGGGCGAAGGCCATCTGCCAGGCCTGCCCGGTGCTGGCCCAGTGCCGCACGCACGCGATGACCGTGCAGGAGCCGTACGGCATCTGGGGCGGCCTCGGCGAGATCGAGCGGCGGCAGCTGTTCCTGCGTCAGCGCAGGGCGGCCCGGAAGGCGATGAGTGCGCACTGAACAGCGCCCTGACCAGGCAGGATCAGATCACAAGTGAAGAGTCAGGACCAAAGGGCGGCGGCCGTGGCGGGCCCGGCCGCTTCCTGGGCTAGGGTTGGCCCCGGAGTTGCCTTGACCGTGCCCCGGAGCGAGCTCGGGAAGGCACGGTGACACGGATGCCGCTTGAGACACCAGGCGCGTACCCGGCGCAGGAGCAGCGCCTGACGAGGAGAAACTGCATGCCCGCAGCCGACCAGAACGCCACCCCGCCCGGGTTCGGCATCACGCTGGACACCGACGCGACCCGGGTGGTGGTCACCGGCGAGCTCGACCTGCTCACCAGTCCGCAGCTGCAGGAGGCCCTGGCGGGGCTGATCGCGGACAAGCGTTCGCAGCGGGTCGTGGCCGATCTGACCGGGGTGACCTTCTTCGATTCCTCCGCGCTGAACGTGGTGCTTCGCGCACAACGCCAGGCCGGCGAGCAGGAAGTCGAGCTCGAGGTCGTCCCGAGCCCCGCGGTGAGCCGAGTGATCGAGCTCACCGGCGTGGCCGAACACCTGAGCGTGTCGGAGGACCCCCAAGCCTGACCGCCCGCTACGGTTCCGCGGACTGATTTCGGTGCGTGGACCTTGGGGGCGGCACGATGATGGGGCGGACGCATGCCCTGACCGGCTGGTGCGCGGGCTTGGCCCTGGCGCCCGCGGCCGGGGCCGGTTCGGTGCACCAGGCGGTGGTCTTCGCGGCCACGACGGCCGGGTTCGCCCTCCTGCCCGACCTGGACCACCCCGGCGCGAGCGCGTCCCGCCTCCTCGGTTGGCTGACGGGCGCGTTGTCGTGGCTGCTGCGCCGCGTTTCGGCGGCGTTCTACGCGCTGACCAAGGGCCCGCGCGACGAGAAGGTGACGGGCCAGCACCGCCACCTCTCGCACACGGTGTTGTTCGCCGCGGGCCTCGGCCTGCTGACGTCGTGGGGCACCACGGCCGGCGGCCCGTGGGCGGTCGTCGGGGTGGTGATCTTCGGCTTGATGCTGGCGGAAGGCGCCCTGGGCGACTGGCTCCTCCCGGTGAGCGGCGCGGCGGTGGCGTGGTGGTTCTTCACGTCCCCACCGGACCGCACGGGCGAGCTGGCGTCGATCACGGGCTGGCTCGGCATCGCGGTGGCGGCGGGTTGCCTGACCCACTGCCTGGGCGACGCGCTGACCGAGTCCGGCTGCCCGTTCCTCTTCCCGATCCCGATCGCGGGCGAGACGTGGTACGAGCTGGGACCCCCGAAGGCGCTGCGGTTCAAGACGGGCAAGAAAGTCGAGAAGCGGCTGATCTTCCCGGTGTTCGTGGTGCTCGGCGTGCTGCTGGTCCCGGGGGTGTGGGACTGGACGACGGCGACGTTCGAGCGGCTGTTCATTCCCCCGACGAGCCAGCAGGCGACCACGCCTTGAGCCGCTCGGTTCGTAACGTCATGTCGTGATCGGCGACTCCGGGGAAACCTGACCCCGAGTTCCCGTCGACAGGAGTCGGTCATGCGGCTCGTCGCCGAAAACCCAGGCGCGGACAGGGAAAGATTGTCGTGGGCACCCGCAGAAGCGCGCGCACTCAGACACCGTAGGCCCTGGGACAAGCGGACGAGCTGCGGAGCGGCCAGATCGCTCTCGATGAGGCGCAGGCGTGCAGCTCGACGAGAAGGTGAGGGAGTCCACCGAGGGAGGGGCGCGCGAGGCCGAAGAGGAACTCGTCGAAGTCCTGGCGGCGCCCGTGCGACCGGAATTGGTCGAGCACTGGCGACGCTCGGCGGCCGCTACCCGGATTGACCCCGCCTCGCGAACGCCCACTCCCGCGGAGTCAGCTGCCGACCGTGGGCGACCACGCCTTGAGCCGCTCGGCCACGGCGGCGGTGTCGGTGTAGTCGCGGGTGTGCGTGATGAACCCGTCCTTCACCGTCAGCACCATCACGTACGTGGCCACAAAACTCTCGCCCGCCATCTCCTGGTGCAGGTCGAACTCCGCGACCAGTACTTCGGGGTCGGTCGTCTCGTGGACCACGACCTGGTCGGCCTTCGTGATCCGGCGGGTCGCGCCCGCACGGCGGAAGCGGGCGCGCATCGCCTCGCGGCCCTTCGTCACGCGGGGTGTCCCGGGCAGCGTGAACGGCATTTCGAGGACGACGTCCTCCGCGTAGCAATCGGCGAGGTCGTCCCAGCGGTTTTCGACGGAGGCGGTCAGGAAGCGGTCGAAGACGGCGCGGGCCGGGGACACGGGCATCGGAATTCTCCTGGGAAGCTGGACGTTGAATCGGAACGGTGCACCCGCTTTCGACGATACGGAGCCTGCGTTCCGGTTGTCAACGAGGAGACGAACATGGAAAAGATGCGCGCGGACGCGCGGCGCAACCGGGCGAAGGTCCTGGCTGCCGCCGAAGAGGCGTTCGCCGCCGATGGGCTGGCCGTGCCCCTCGACGACATCGCGCGCCTGGCCGGGGTGGGCGCCGGGACCGTCTACCGGCACTTTCCCAGCAAGGAAGCGCTCTTCCAGGCCGTGGTCCTCGAACGCATCGAGCAGTTCGCCGATGAAGCGCGCAAGCTCGCCACGGCCGAGAACCCCGGCGAAGCGTTCTTCGACTACTTCGTCCGCGTGATCAAGCAGGCGTCGCTCAACCGCGCCATCTGCGACGCCCTCGCGGAGTCGGGCGGGCACGCGTTCAAGGCCGGCGCGGGGGACGCCTTCCGCGCCGCGTACGGCGAGCTGCTCGCGCGCGCCCAGGCCGCGGGGGCCGTCCGCCAGGACATCGACGCCGACGACCTGCGTGCCCTGATGGTCGGCTGCCTGGCCGTCGAGCGGTACGCGCCCGGCAGTGCGCACCTGGTCCGCGTGGTCGTCGACGGCCTCAAAACGGAAGCTTCCGCACCCGTGCCATGACCACCGCCGAGGCCAGGACGCCGGCCGCCGCGATCTGCAACGTCGTCCGCGTGCCGAGCGCGGCGGCCAGCGCGCCGCCGAGGAGGCTGCCGAGCGGGACGACGCCGAGGATCACCGTGTGCGTGATCGACGTGACCCGGCCCAGCAGCTCCGGCGGTGTGACGGTCTGCCGGAAGCTCGCGCTGAAGACGTTCAGCACGATCACGGCGAAGCTGGCGAAGAACCCGGCGACGACGTAACAGGCGAGCGCCCAGCCGGGCCGCGTCAGCGGGTAGAGCTGGTAGGCCAGGCCGAACAGCACCGCCGCGCCCCACAGCGCCCGCGCGCCGCCGAACCGCGCGCCGATCCGGCGTGCGGTGAGCCCGCCGACGAGCGCGCCGGTCAGCGTCGACGTGCTGAGCAGGCCGATCGCCCACGGCGTGAGCCCGATGTCCCGGGCCAGGAACACGATCACGATCGCCAGGTGGGCGGACTGGAAGAAACTCGACAACGCGCCGTGCGAGCTGATCGCCAGCAGCACGGGGTTGCCGCGGACGACCCGCAGACCTTCGCCGATCTCCCGCAGCAGCCGCCGGTCCCGAGGTTCGGGACGCACGTCCGGTGTCCTGATCCGCCGCAGCCACAGCGCCGACCACAGGTAGCTGACGGCGTCGACCGCCAGCGCCACGGTGGTGCCGAGCACCGAGATGATCAGCCCGGCCAGGCCCGGCCCGGCGACCGCCGCCATCGAGAGGTTGGTGTGGAGCCGGGCGTTGGCGTCCGGCAGGTCCTCGGGCGCGACGAGCCGCGGCAGGTACGTCTGGTGGGCGATGTCGAAGAACACCGCCAGCACGCCGACACCGAGCACCACGCCCAGCAGCTGGGGGAGGCCGAGCACGCCGAACAGCGCCGCCACCGGGATCGACGCGATCAGCGCGGCGCGCCCGAGGTCGGCGGCGATCAGCACCGGGCGGTGCCGCACCCGGTCGCACCACACGCCGACCTGCAGGCCGAGCACCAGGTACGGCAGGGTTTCCGCGGTCCGCAGCAGCGAGACCTCGAAGACCGACGCGCCGAGCGCGGTGGTCGCCAGCAGGGGCACGGCGAGCACGTCGATGCGGGTGCCGAGCTGGCTGGCGAGGTCGGCGAGCCACAGCCGCCGGAAGTCGCGGTTCCCCAGTGCCCCCATGGCTTCAACGTCGCACACTCAACAAACTTGAGTCAAGCAGACTCAATGTGCACCGTGTGTAACAAGAGCTAAGATCAACGCGAGTTAGTCCTCGAACCTGCGCTACGCGTGGCGAGGGGGTGCCCGGATGAGTGGCCGACCTACTTGGGGCTCCGCCGCGGTCACCGGGCTGGCGGGTTTTGCCAGTGGGCTGCTGGTGGCCGCGTTGCTCGTGGCCGGCCGGCCGACTCCGCGGCCCGCCGAAGTCACCACCCCGCCGACGACCAGCGCGACGCAAGTCGTCCCGGTCACCGTGACCGCGCCGGGGCCACCGGCGGCGACCGTCACCACCGTCGAGACGGCTCCTGCCTCCACCACCACGAGCCTCGTCGAGGTGACGGTCGAACCGACCACCTCGACGAGCGTCACCCCGACCTCGACGTCGCCCGTGCTGCCGCTCACCAGCGGCTGGCGGGACTGACGATGCAACCGGCAAGCCGTTGAGGCCCGTCTGTCCGGTATGCGCTGTGTTCCGTGGGTCGCGGTGGTCCTCGCCCTCACCGCCGGCTGTGGTCAGGCCGGCTCGGAGGTCGCCTGCCCGGCGATCGGCACCCGGATCGGCATCGGGTTGACGATCCCCGAGCCCGCCGGTGTCACCCGCGCGACGCTCGACGCGTGCTGGGGCGACCAGTGCGTCACGCGCCCGGTCGACCTGATGCCCGAGACCACCGCCGGGGCGACGACCTGCGACGGCACCGGACCGGACAGCGCCTGCGCGGCCTCGGCCGTCCGAACCGGTGGGCTGCAGGGGTTCGCCGACATCCCGGGGCTGCCGGCCGAGCCGGTCCGGGTCACCGTCCGGTTCGACGACGGCGTGCCGCACACCGCGGTCGTCACGCCGGCCTTTTCCGAACCGGGCGGCCCCGCCTGTGGGAAGGCGGGGCCGCAGGCCCACCTCGTGGCCGGGGCCGACCGGCAGCTGAAGCCGCGCTAGCCGACGTCGCGGCGGCGCCAGCCGACCAGCCCGGCGACCAGCGCGACGATCGCGACCGCCAGCAGCCAGACCAGCGGCGTCGCGACGAACGCCTGGCCGGGGATCTTCGGCGGGTGCTGGAACGGCGAGACGTCCAGCACCGCCTGCGGCAGGTCGACCACCGGGCCGAACAGGCTCAGCAGCAACGCCAGCGCGCCGACGCCCCAGGCCGCGGGCGAAAAGCCCGGCAGCAGCCCGAAGATCGTCACCGCGAGGGCGATCACCACCCAGGCCGCGGGCAGCTGGACGAGCATCCCGGCGAGCGAGTCGCCGACCGAGCCGCCGACGTCGCCGGCGCGCAACCCGTTGGCCAGCCCCATGAACAGGCCGCCGGCCAGCAGCAGCACCGCCGTGCCGAAGAACGCGAACACCAGGTGGCCCGCGGCCCAGCGCAGCCTGCCGACGCTGGTGGCCAGCACCGGCTCGAGCCGGATCGCCGTCTCCTCGGCGCGCATGCGCAGCACCGCCTGGATCCCGTACAGCGACGCGACCATCGCGAACAGGCCGGCCATGACGGCGAGGAACGCCTGCGTGAGCGCCTCGCTGCCGCCGAGGCGCGCCATGATCTCCTGCGCCTGCGGGCTGGACCCGACCAGACCGCCGATGCCGCTGGCGATCGAGCCGAACACCGCGCCGACGACCGCCGTGCCGATGGTCCAGCCGATCAGCGGGCCGCGGTGCAGCCGCCAGGCCAGCGCGAACGGCGTGCGCAGGCTCGGCGCCGCCGTCGCGGGACCCGGCCGCGGCGGCAGGATGCCGACGCCGACGTCACGGCGGGGCAGCAGCCAGTACGCGACTGCGCCGACCACGAGCGTCAGGGCCACCGGCAGCAGGAGCACCCACCAGCGTTCGGCGGCGAACGGGCGGCTCTGCTGCACCCAGCCGATCGGCGACAGCCACGACAGCCAGCGAGCGTCCACAGTGGAGTCACCGGCGCCGCGCAGCAGGAACGCGGCGCCGACCACGGCGGTGCCGATCCCGTTGGCCGTGCGCGAGTACTCGGCGAGCTGGACGGCGACCGCCGCTACGGCCGTGAACACCAAGCCCACCAACGCTTCCGACGCGCCGAAGGCGAGTGAGCCGGCCGCGGGCAGCCCGGCGCCGACCATGCTGCCGTACTGGACCAGGCCGATCAGCACACTCGCCCCGCCGGCCACCAGCACGGCCGACGTCAGCGCCGCGTACCGGCCGACCACCGCGGACGCGAGCAGCTCCGCGCGGCCGGTGTCCTCCTCGGCGCGGGTGTGCCGGGTGACCGTGAAGACGACCATCAGGCCGGTCAGCAGCGCCAGGAACCCGCACATGCGCCAGGAGATGAACCCGCCGGCGGTGGTCAGGTCGAACGGCGGCCCGTAGAGCAGCGCGTACGACGGGTTGGTGTTCGCGCCGGCCTGCAGCGCCAGCCGGTCGGCTTCGGTCGGGTAGAACTGCGCGAACGTCTTGACGGTGCTGGCCGGGATGATGCTGAGCAGCACGATCCAGATCGGCAGGACCACGCGGTCGCGGCGCAGCGCGAGCCGGGTGAGGTGCCAGGTGCCGGCCAGTTCGTGCGCCGGCGCCACCTCGGCTTCGGCGCGGGAGAGGGTCGCGGTCATTTTGCGCTCGCCTCGGTCGTGTAGTGCCGGAGGAACAGCTCTTCCAGCGTCGGCGGCTGGCTGACCAGGCTCCGCACGCCGACCTGGGTCAGCTGCCGCAGCGCCTCGTCGAGCGAGCGCGTCTCGACGTCGAACCGGACGCGGTTGCCTTCGACCTTGAGGTCGTGGATGTTCTCCAGCTTCGCCAGCCCGTTCGGCGGCCCGGCGAGCTCGGCGGTGATCGACGTCCGCGTGAGGTGACGCAGCTCGGCCAGCGTGCCGGACTCGACGGTCTTGCCGTTGCGGATGATGCTGACCTTGTCGCACAGCGCCTCGACCTCGGCGAGGATGTGGCTGGAGAGCAGCACGGTCCGGCCCTGCTCGCGCTCCTCCTGGATGGCGTACTGGAACGTCGCCTCCATCAGCGGGTCGAGCCCGGACGTCGGCTCGTCGAGGATCAGCAGGTCGACCCGGGAGGCGAGCGCGGCGACGATGGCGACCTTCTGCCGGTTGCCCTTCGAGTACGTCCGCCCCTTCTTCTTCGGGTCGAGGTCGAACCGCTCGATCAGGTCGGCGCGGCGCTTCCGGTCGAGCCCGCCGCGCAGCCGGCCGAGCAGGTCGATCACCTCGCCGCCGGAGAGGTTGGGCCAGAGATTGACGTCGCCGGGCACGTAGGCGAGGCGGCGGTGCAGGCTCGCGGCGTCCTTCCAGGGGTCGCCGCCGAGCAGCCGGACGTCCCCCGAGTCCGCGTGGAGCAGGCCGAGCAGGACCCGGACGGTGGTCGACTTCCCGGCGCCGTTCGGGCCCAGGAAACCGTGTACTTCCCCAGTAGGTACCTGCAGATCGAGGCCGTCCAAGGCCCGGGTCCGGCCGAACGACTTGTGGAGGCCGGAGATCGCGATGGCGTTTTCCATGCTTCGGAAGCTACACTGGTTTCACAAACTTGTGAAGTTAAGAAAATGTCTAGATGGAGTGATCTTGCTGGGGTGGTACGAGAGGATGGCCCGATGACGACGCCTGACACCAAGAGAGACGAAGACGCCGTCCGCCGGTACGTGGAGAGCCTCGCGCTCGTGCTCTCGCAGATCGGGATGCAGCGCATGTCCGCGCGGGTGTTCGCCGCGCTGATGACCACCGACGAGGGCCGCCTGACCGCGGCCGACCTGGCCTCGCAGCTGTCGGTCAGCCCGGCGGCGATCTCCGGCGCGGTGCGCTTCCTGGAGCAGATCGGCCTGGTCGCCAAGGAGCGCGAGCCCGGCGAACGCCGTGACCACTACCGCCTCTTCGACGACCTCTGGTACGCCACGTTCCTCAAGCGCGACCGCATGATCATCATGTGGCGCGACGCGGCCGAGAACGGCATCGAGGCGTTGGGCGAGGATTCGCCGTCGGGCAAGCGGCTCGCCGAGATGCGCGACTTCCTGTCGTTCATGCTGGAAGAGCTCAACGGCATGTACGAGCGCTGGCACAAGCTCCGCGAGGAGAAGAACGGCTAGCTTCGAGCCATGGTGATCCTCGCCCAGGCCCTCTACGTCAAGCGCACCACACCCCGCCTCCCCGGCGCCGCCGGCCCGGCCGAAGGACTCGTGCCCGGTGCCGGCGAGCCGTTCCGGCTGGCCGTGCTCGGTGAGTCCACAGTGGACGGCGTCGGCGCGAAGGACCACGAGGAAGCGCTCACCGGCTGCCTGGCCCGGCAGCTCGCGCGTGACGGCCGGGCCGTGCGCTGGCAGGCGGTCGGCCGCACCGGCGCGAACGCCCGGGTCGTCCGCGCCGAGCTGGTCCCGCTCCTGCGCCCGGCCGACCTGGTCGTGATCGCCCTCGGCGTCAACGACACCCTCGAGCTGCGTTCGGCCCCTGCCTACCGTCGTGACCTGCTGAAACTGGTGATCGACCTCCGGCGGCGGCTCGGCCCGGTCGACGTCCTCCTCGCCGGCGTGCCGCCGATGTCCCGCTTCCCGGCGCTGCCACGGCCCCTCCGTGACGTCCTTTCCGCGCGTTCGACCGCCCTCGACGCGGCCGCCGCTGCCCTCGCGCGCGTCCCCGGCGTCACGCACCTGCCGATGGATCCCGGCCTGCTCGACCCCACGGCCTTCGCAGCCGACCGCTTCCACCCCGGCCCGGCCGGTTACGCGCGCTGGGCGCAAACGCTTGCCGACGCACTCCCAGTGATCGCTTAGCGGCACAGCGTCGATCTTCGGAAAAAGTTCGCGGCTCGTGTATCTGGCCGCCCCCTCACTGCGTCCTGTGGAGCAGCCAAGCACGGAGAGGGACCGCGGCAGGGGGTGCCGGGTCCGGAGGAACGCGGTGGCCGGGAGCCGAGGGGGCTCCCGGACACCGTCGGCCGGGTGCCTTTCGGGGGAGGGGTCATCCGGCGGGAACCCGTTGGGGAGCGGGTTCCGTGAGGGAGGGGAGTATCGGCCGGCGCGGGTCCACCCGCTCGCGTCGGCCGGTACCTCCCGTCAGTGACCGGTAGCGACCGACGAAGTAAGTGACTTGATGCATCCGAGATCCACCTGCACGCTCCTTCCCCCCGAAGGACCCGCGATACTGCCGAAGCCGACTCGAAGACGTTTCCGAAGAGGGGCAGATACGGTGACCGACGTGCAAACCACAGAGGTAGACCCGCCTTGGGAGGGCTTGTCCGGCGCCGAGCTGCACGCCGCGTGCATGCAGGCCGCCCGTGACGGCGACCGCCGGGCCATGGACCGCCTCGTCGCCGAGCTGACGCCGCTCGTGTGGCACGTCGCCCGGGCCAACGGCCTCGACCGCGCCGTCGCCGAAGACGTCGTCCAGACCGTGTGGCTGGCGCTGTTCAGCCAGCTCGGCAAGCTCCGCGACCCCAAAGCCCTCGCCGCCTGGCTGATCACCACCACCCGGCGCGAGGCCACCCACCCCTTCGGCCGCCGCATGCAGGCCGTGCCGCTGAGCGACGAAGTCGCCGAAGCCATGCCGAGCACCCAACCGGCACCCGAAGACGAAGCCGTCCGCGCCGACCGCGACCGCCGGGTCTGGCGCGCCTTCGTCCGGCTGCCCGACCGCTGTCAGGAGCTGCTCCGGCTGACCGTCCTCGCGGGCCGCGCGGAGTACCAGCTCGTCGCCGAGGCGCTGCGCATGCCGCGCGGCAGCGTCGGGCCGACCAGGGGGCGCTGCCTCGACCAGATGCGAGATCTCCTCGCCAGCGAAGGGGGAAGCCGATGAACGACGTCGGGGCGCCGGAAGGCCAAGCCTTCCGAGACGACGAGATCCTGCTGGCCGACATCGGCCGCCTGCTCGACGAGCTCGATCCCCCGCCGGACGACCTGGTGCAGCGGGTCCAGTTCGCGCTCGCCCTCGAGGACCTCGACGTCGAGGTCGCGCGGTGGGAGCGGCTGGACAACCTCGCCGGCGTCCGCGGCGGCGGCACCGGGACGATCACCTTCACCGTCAGCGACCTGACCGTGATGATCAACCTGACGAAGAACGGCAAGCTGCACCGCATCGACGGCTGGCTGGTGCCGGCCGGGCAGTTCGGCGTCGAGGTGCGCGTGGCCGAGCACGGCACGTCGTCCACAACCGCCGACGAAGGCGGCCGGTTCGTGCTGGACAACGTGCCGTGCGGGACGACGCAGATCCTCGTGCACCTCGGGGACGTGGCGTGCCGGCGGACCGTCGTGACCCCGACGGTGGTGCTTTAACCCAGGAAGTCGGCCAGGGGGACGGGGGTCAGCCCGTCCTTCTTCGCCTGCTCGACGAACGCCGTGTAGTCCTCTTTGAACGTCTTCCGGAAGTGCATCAGCACGACGTCACCGGCCTTGAGCTTGTCGCCGGCCTGGAACTGGACGTGCCCGTCGTTGACCGCGGCCGTCCACAGCACCGCCGCGCGCATTCCGCACGCCGCCGCCGCGCGCAGCGTGTTCTGGTCGTAGTTGCCGAAGGGCGGCCGGAACAGCGACGGCCGGACACCGAGCGACGCCTGGAAGTCGTCCGCGTCCTCGCAGATCTCCTTGCGCTGGAACTCGTACGGCTTGCCCTTGAGGTTCGGGTGGTCGACCGTGTGGTCGCCGAGCGTCGCGCCGGTGGCGTCGAGGATCTGCTTGAAGTAGGCCTCGTGGCCCTTCACGTACTTCTGGTTCAGGAACAGCACCGGGTGGGTGCCGTTCTGCTGCATCAGCTTCAGCGCGTCCGGGTCCTTCACCGCGCCGTCGTCCATGGTCAGGAACACGTACGGCTTGTCGGTCGGGATCCGTTTGACCACCGGGACCTGGCCGTTCGTGATCGCCGGGGCCTTCTGCTGGACCGTGCCGAACGGGTACGGCCCGGACGTCTTGACGCCGGGGCCGGCCCCGGGCGCCGGGTTCGGCTGGCTGGCGCCGAACTCCCGGTGGTCCGGCTCGGCCGCCGAACAGGCCGTCAGTGCCAGTGCTGCCGCCATTACCACCGCTGCCACGCGCTTCATCCCACATCCCCCTTTCGTGTAGTGCAGAACTACACGATCGGGTGACGTTCCAGAGGGGGACTACGTTGCGTCCGGTGATCTTGTGTGGCCGGAGCCACCCAGGTCAGCGCCCGGTTTCGGCCGCCTTGACCAGCTTGGCCGAGAACAGGCGGATCGTGGCGCGCAGGCCGGCGGCCAGCACCGGGCCGCTGCCGCGGACCGGTTCGGTGAACGACCCGGTCCACCGCAGGTGCGTGCCGCCGTCGGCGGTCGGGGTGAAGAGCACCTCGGCGCGGTAGTCCTTGATCGGGTTGGCCCCGAAGAACGTGTAGACGTGCTTGCGGCCGGGCTCGTACTCGAGCGTCTCCTCGCGGATCAGCACCGGCCAGAGACCGACCTCACGAACCGCGCCGACGCCGCTGGGGTCGTCGGCGCCCGGGCGCTTCCACCGGGCCTGCACGATGAGTGGTTTTCCCCACTCCGCCCAGCGCGGGCCGTCGGTCTCCCGCTCGAACAGCGCCTCCGGTGGCGCGCTGCTCGTGCGGTTGACCTCGAAGGAGAACTTGCGGCCCACCGGAACCTCCCACGTTGTTGACAGACTGATAATTAAGCGTTCCCGGCAGCGTAGGTCAAGATGGGGGCGTGAGCACGCCGCGCCCCGACCTCGCCGCGCCCCACTGGCTGGTCCAGCTCCTGCGCAGCAAGCCCGTCCCGGTGCCGTGGAACATGGTTGCCCGGGCGGTCATCGCGCTGGCCGTCCCGCTCGCGGTCGCGTACGCGGCCGGCGACATCGCCGTCGGCGCGCTCATCTCGACCGGCGCGTTGCCGGCCGTGCTGTCGGAGTCGGCCGGGCCCTACCGCTACCGCGCCCGGCGGCTCGGCGGCGCGACGCTGGCGGCGACCGCCGGCTACCTCGTCGGGCTGCTCACCGGCGGCACGCCCGCGCTGTCGGTGCCCGCGGTGATCGTGGTCGCCGGCGTGTCCGCGCTGATCAGCGCCGGTGGCAGCAACGCGTCCGTCGCCGGCCTGCAGATGTTCGTGTTCTGCGTGCTCGGCACCGGCCAGCACGCGACCGGCGTCCGCGTCGAGGTCCTGCTCGGCTTCTTCTGCCTCGGCGCCGCGTGGAGCTTCGTGGTCGCGCTCGCCAGCTGGACGTTCCGGGCGACCAGCCCCGAGCGCACCGCCGTCGCGCACGTCTACGTCGAGCTGGCCGCGATGCTCTCGGCGACCGACGAAGCCGTCTCGCGGGTGGCCCGCCACCGGCTGACCACGGCGATGAACACCGCCTACGACCAGCTGCTCACCGCACGCTCGTGGCTGTCCGGCCGCGACGCCGCCTACCGCCAGCTGCTCAACCTGCTCTCCGCGACCACGCCCGCGGTCGAGGCGTCGGTGGCGATGGTCAACGCCGGCCGCCGCACGACGCCGGAGGTCATCGACCACTTCGTCGCGCTGTCGGCCGCGGTCCTGGCCAGCCAGCCGCTGCCCGAACCCCCGCCCGAACCCGGCGACGACACCGACCCGCTGCGCGCCGCGCTGCACGCGGGCCTGGTCCGGATCGGCAAGGGTGACGACCGCAAGCGCCGCGAGCCGACCCCCTGGTACCGGCGCCTGCGCGAGTGGGCGGGCTCGCTGGCGTCCGGCCCGCTGACCTGGATCGCGGCGCTGCGGCTGACGTTGTGCGTCGCGATCGCCGAGGTGGTCGGCCTGCTCGTGCCGCTGGAGCGGTCGTACTGGATCACGCTGACCGTGGGCATCGTGCTCAAGCCCGACTTCGGCTCGGTCTTCGGCCGGGCGGTGCTGCGCGGGATCGGCACGGTGGTCGGCGTCGGGGTCGGCGCCGTGGTGCTCGGCGTCGGCGGGCACGGCTGGGTGCTGGTCGCGCTGATCGCGATCTTCGCCGGCGGTGTCGCGGTCGGGAAGGTGCGCAACTACGGCATCCTCAGCGCGTTCGTGACGCCGTTGATCATCCTGCAGATGGACCTGGCCAACACCGGGAGCTGGAACGTCGTGGTGGCGCGGCTGCTCGACACCGTGCTGGGCTGCGTGATCGTGCTCGTCTTCGGGTACCTGCTGTGGCCGGGCAGCCGGCGTCCCCAGGTCGGCGGGCGGCTGGCCGACGGGCTGGACGCGGTCGCGAAGTACGTCTCGTGCGCGCTGGTCGAAGCCTCCTCGGGAGACGCGCGGCTCGCGCGGTCGCGGGCCCGGCGCGGCGCCTACCGCGCGCTGGCCGACCTGCGGACGGCGTTCCAGCAGGTGGTCGTCGAGCCGTCCGCGAACGGCCGCCAGGCGGTCGCGTGGTGGCCGGTGATCGCCGCGCAGGAACGGGTCGCGGACGCCGTCACCGAGGTCGGCGTGACGATCGGGCGCGGGGTGCGGCCGCCGGAGCCCGGCGACGTCGAGCTGCTCACCGCGGCGATCGACGAGCTGGCCGCGTCGATCCGCGAGCAGCGGGAGCCGCGGTCGATGCCGCTGCCGGACGCGCCGCAGCTGGCCGGGGTGGTCGACCAGCTGGAGTCGGCGTTCGACGCCGTCCGCGGTCCCGACCTGGTGGAACGCACTCCGCTGCGGCTCGTGCGGCGGTTCCTGCCTTACCACAGGCGCACGTGAGGCGAGTGCTGTTCAATTGGGGGCATGGGAATCGACTTCGACGCGTTGAAGGGCAAGGCCGAAGAGGCCCTGCGTGAGCACAACGACAAGATCGAGCAGGGGCTCGACAAGGCGGCGGACTTCGCGAAGTCGAAGTTCTCCGGCCACGACTCGCAGATCGACGGCGGTGTCGAGAAGGCGAAGGACTTCCTCAACAAGTTCGACAGCAAGCCGGACGAGCCGACCCCGCCGCCCGCCCAGTAGCTACTGCACCTCGCCGGTCGCGATCCCGTCCGCGAGGCCGGTGACCCGGCCGCCGCGTTCGCCGAGCGCGATCAGGCCGTCGCGCGCGTCGGGGGCCGCCAGGCTGATCCGGACCCCGGCGCGCTCGACGTCGAGGCTGGCCACGAGTGCTTGCGCGCCTTCGTGTCCGGCGTTGATCGTGGCCGCCAGGCCGCCGGTCGACGCCAGTGAGCCGCGCGCCGCGCCGAGCCGGCCGAGCGCCTCGTCGACGATCGGCAGCAGCGCGTCCCGGTTGCCTTCGGTCATCGCGCGCACGAGCTGCGGGCTCGACCCGGCGACGCGCGTGCCGTCGCGGTAGGACCCGGCGGCCAGCGACATCGCGAGCGGCCCGCCCTCGGCGCCGATCGTGGCGAGGATCGCCGCGAACAGGTGCGGCAGGTGGGAGATCCGGGCGACGGCTTCGTCGTGCGACTCCGCGGGCAGCGGGACGACGTGCGCCCCGACGTCCAGCACGAACTGCGCGACCTCGGCCCAGGCTTCGAGGTCGGTGTCCTCCTCGACCCCGACCACCCACGCCGCGCCCTGGAACAGCCCGGCGTCCCCGGCGAGCCAGCCGGAGTTCGACGTCCCGGCCATCGGGTGCCCGCCGACGTAGCGCGTGTACGGCACCCGGCGGCGGACGGCGTCCAGGACCGGCGCTTTCACGCTGGTCACGTCGGTGAGCAGGCAGTGCGACGCGTGCTGGCCGACCAGCCGCAGCAGGTCCTCGACCGCCGGGAGCGGCACGGCCAGCACGACCATGGCGTCCTCGGCCGCGGCCCGGTGCAGGGCCGCTTCGACGTCGGTCGTGACGTCGAAACCCGCTCTGCTCGCCGCGTCGGCGTCCACTTCGGAAACCGCGGCGCCCCACGCCGTGCGGCCGCTCGCGGCGGCCGCGCGCAGCAGCGAACCGCCGATCAGCCCGAGCCCGATCACGCATACGTCTCGCACGGGGCCCATCCTGCCAGTGCCGGGCCGCTTCCGGGCTACAGCGCCGCCGCGAGCCGCGTCCCCTGGTCGATGGCGCGTTTTGCGTCCAGTTCGGCCGCGACGTCGGCGCCGCCGATCAGGTGCGCGGTGAGCCCGGCGGCGCGCAGCGCGTCGTCGAGGTCCCGCACGGGTTCCTGACCGGCGCAGACGACCACCGTGTCGACTTCGAGCAGCCGCGGCCGGCCGTCGACGGTGATGTGCAGGCCCGCGTCGTCGATGCGGTCGTAGGTGACCCCGGGAATGCGCTCGACGCCCTTCGCCTTGAGCGCGGCGCGGTGCACCCAGCCGGAGGTCTTGCCGAGCCCGGCGCCGATCCCGGACTTCTTGCGCTGCAGCAGGTAGACCTGCCGCGGCGACGGCTCGGGCTTCGGTTCGGTGAGCCCGCCCGCCGCCTGTTCCGGGTCGGTGACACCCCATTCGGCCATCCACGCGTCCCGGTCGAGCGCGGGGGAGTCCGTGTGGGTCAGGAACTCGGAGACGTCGACGCCGATGCCGCCGGCGCCGATCACGGCGACTCGCTCGCCGACCGGCTTCCCGTGCCGGACGACGTCGACGTAGGACAGCACCTTCGGGTGGTCGATGCCGGGCAGCGACGGCACCCGCGGCGCGACACCGGTGGCCAGCACGACCTCGTCGAAGCCGGTCAGGTCCTTCGCCGTGACGCGCGTCCCGAGGTGCAGCTTCACGCCGGTCACCTCGAGGCGCCGCTGGTAGTAGCGGATCGTCTCGGCGAACTCCTCCTTGCCGGGGATCCGCCGCGCGATGCCGAACTGGCCGCCGATCTCGTCGTCGGCCTCGAAGAGCTCGACGCGGTGGCCGCGTTCGGCGAGCGCGGTCGCCGCCGACAGCCCGGCGGGCCCGGCGCCGACGACGGCGACGTGCTTCGAGCGCCGGGTCGGCGCGAGCGTCAGCGTGGTCTCGTGGCCGGCGCGCGGGTTGACCATGCAGGACACGAGCTTGCGCTTGAACGCGTGGTCCAGGCAGGCCTGGTTGCAGGCGATGCAGGTGTTGATCTCGTCCTCGCGGCCGGTCTCGGCCTTGCGGATCCACTCGGGGTCGGCGAGGAACGGCCGCGCCATCGACACGAGATCGGCGTCGCCGCCCGCCAAGGCCTCCTCGGCGACCTGCGGCATGTTGATCCGGTTCGACGTGACGACCGGGATGCCCACGTGCGGCTTGAGCTTCCCGGTCACCCAGGTGAACGCGGCACGCGGCACCGACGTGACGATCGTCGGCACCCGGGCCTCGTGCCAGCCGATGCCGGTGTTGATGATCGTCGCACCGGCGGCTTCGACGTCCTTCGCGAGCGCGACGACGTCTTCCCAGCGCTGGCCGCCTGCCACCAGGTCGAGCATGGAAAGCCGGTAGACGATGATGAAGTCGTCGCCGACCTTTTCCCTGGTGCGCTTGACGATTTCGACGGCGAACCGGCGGCGTTTCTCCGGTGTGCCACCCCAGGCGTCGGTGCGCTTGTTGGTGCGCTCGGCCAGGAACTGGTTGATCAGGTAACCCTCGGAGCCCATGATCTCCACGCCGTCGTAGCCCGCTTCGCGCGCGAGAGCGGCGCAGTCGGCGAAGGCGTTGATCTGCTTTCGGACGCCGTGGCCGGTCAGCGCGCGCGGCCGGAACGGGTTGATCGGCGCCTTGATGCTCGACGCGGACACGCTCAGCGGGTGGTAGGCGTACCGCCCGGCGTGCAGGACCTGCAGCGCGATCTTGCCGCCGGCCTCGTGCACCGGCGCGGTGAGCTGCCGGTGCTGCCGGGCCTCGGCGGACGTCGTCAGCTTCGAGGCGAGCGGCAGCAGCCAGCCGGTCTTGTTCGGCGCGAACCCGCCGGTGACGATCAGCCCGACGCCACCGCGGGCGCGCTCGGCGTAGTACTCGGCGAGCTCGGGGAAGTGCGCGGCCTTGTCCTCCAGGCCGGTGTGCATCGACCCCATCAGCACGCGGTTGCGCAGTGTCGTGAAGCCGAGGTCCAGCGGCGACAGCAGGTTCGGGTACTGGCTCATCAAGCGTCCTTCGGGTGGTGGAAGGCGGCGAGGACTTCGTCGAACCACTCGACCTGGCCCTCTTCGACGCGGATGCCGCCGCGCAGGACCAGGTACTGGTGCAGGTGCTGACCGGTGAGGCCGGCGGGCGCGGGGAAGTCGCGCTTCTCGATCTGGCGGTAGACGTCGAGGCGTTCGGCGTGGCTCGCGCGGTGCCGCACGATCTCCGCTGCGACCGCCGCGGGATCGCCGAAGGTGGCGCCGCGGATCTTCACGGCGAGTTCGACCGGCCCGGCTGACGGGTCCGGCTCGGCCAGCCAGCGGACGAGCTCGGCGCGGCCGCCGTCGCCGACCGTGTAGACCTTCTTGTCCGGCCGCCCCGACTGCGCGACGACGTCGACGGCGACCCAGCCGGCCTCTTCCATCCGCTTCAGCACGCGGTAGATCTGCTGGTGGGTGGCACTCCAGAACAGCCCGATCGACTTCTCGAACCGGCGCGTGAGCTCGTAGCCCGAGCCGGCGCGCTCGGACAGCGAGACGAGGATCGCGTGCTCCAGTGCCATGCGCATCAGGATGCATATGCAACTAGGTGCAGTGCAACGAGGCGCGCATCACTTCACCCCCCTGGGTGGGCAAATCGGGTCGACTAATCGAGCGAAAAGACCAGGATGGGAGGAGTGCACCCGGTACTCGAACTGATCTCCGAACGGATGGCGACGGGCAGTGTCCCGGGCGAACGCACCGACGGCCGTCGTCTCGCGCTGGCCATCGAAGGCGGCAGCAGCCGCGGCACGTACTCGAGCGGCATGGTCCTGGCGCTGGACGAGCTCGGCGTCACGCCCGCGTTCGACGCCGTCTACGGCTCCTCGGCCGGCGCGCTGAACGGCGCCTGGCTGCTCTGCGGCCGCTCGTCCACCGGCGTGCGGACCTGGTGGAACCCGGTCGTCATGCGCCGGATCATCAACCCGCTGCACACCCTGCGCGGCCGCGCGGTGATCGACCTCGAATACCTCGTCCACCAGGTCTATTCGGTGCTGGAGCCGATGGACTTCCCGGCGATCCTGGCCAACCCGGTGACGTTCCACCCGCTCGCCACCGACGCCGACACGGGGGAGTCGACCGACCTGCACCCCTTCCTCGACGACGTCGACGCGATCAAGGTCGCGCTCGCGGCGTCGTCCTGCATGCCGGTGCTGGCCGGCCCGCCGATCCCGATGGCCGGCCGCCGGTTCGTCGACGCCGGTGTCGCCGAGCCGATCCCGTACCGCACGGCGCTGGCCCAGGACGCGACCGACGTCCTCGTGCTGCGCACCCGCCGAGCCGACGAGCTGCCGGTCCCGCCACCCAGGGCGTACGACGTCGTGGTGCCGCGGTTCCTGCGCCGCCAGGCCCCCGGCGCGATCCCCGCGTGGCGTGACACCTACCGGCGTGACGTCGAGGACGAAGACGTGCTGGCCGCCGATCCGCGCATCCTCAGCATCCGCCCGCCCGCCGGGTCACCCGACGTCGTGGTGCTGGAACGGGATCCCGCCGTGCTGCACCGGGCCGTCGACCTCGGCAAGGCGGCCGTCCTCGACCTCCTGGAAGGCCTACGCGAAGCTTCCTAGCCGGGTGGCGCGGGACTGCACGACCAGCCGCTGCACCCCGAGGGAAACCGCCAGGTAGAGCAGGATCGACGCGCCGGACAGGCCCTTGGCGCTGCTGTCGAAGAGCACGTCGAGTCCGATGTGGACACCGATCGCGACCACCCACAGCACGATCGTGAGCCAGGTGCCCTGGCGCCACAGCTGCCCGTCCTCCCGCCAGAGCTTGACGCTGTGCGCGCGGACGACGCCGAAGCCCGCCGCGAGCACCAGGCTGGCCACGAGCAGCACGATCACCAGGGCCGACGCCGAGGCGGACTTGAGGTAGTTGCTCAGCTGGATGATCCCGAGCACCACCAGCACCAGCAGCACGGTGGGCTTGCGGTCCTCGCGCACCAGGCGCTTCTGCGTCTGGCGCCACAGCAGCCAGGCCAGCACCACGAGTCCGATGAGGATGTTGACCGAGCTGTTCACGAGCGTTCCCTTTCCGTGTCGATCTCTCGATCACCACGGTGCCCGCGTGCCGGCGTGAAGACGTCAACCCGGGGGTTGAAGCCAGGTGGATCAGGGCTTGCGCGCGATGCCGCCGATGACCCGCGACTCGGACGGCGAAGCGGCGAAGACGGTGTGCTCGTCCGGGTGCCACGCGGGCGCGTAGACCAGCCCCGGCTCGAGCATCGGCCAGCCGCCGAAGAAGCGTTCGAACTCGGCCATCGGGCGCAGGAACCCGGGGTTCGTCGTGGTCTCGTAGTACTCGAGCAGGTCGATCAGCGCCTGCCGCTCGTCGTCGTTGACCGGGTTCTCGTTGGTCATCTGCGACAGCACCAGCAGCGAGCCGGGCGCCAGCCGGTCGCGGTAGAACTCCAGCAGCTCGTCCGGGTTCGCGTCGTCCTTGATGAAGTGCATGACGGCGTTGATCACCAGGGCGACCGGCTCGCGGACGTTGATGATGTCGGAGCTCGCGACGCGGTCCCAGAGGTCTTCCGGCTGCAGGAAGTCCGCGGCGATCGCGTGGTGGCGCTCCGGGTCGGCGGTGTCGGCGAGCAGCAGCGTCGAGTGCGCGAGGGCGATGGGCTCGTTGTCGATGTAGAGCACCCGCGTGTCGAGCTCTTCGCGCTGTTCGTCGGCGACCTCGTGGACGTTGCCCGCGGTCGGCAGCCCGGAGCCGATGTCGACGAACTGCCGGATGCCGGCGCGCACGCACTCGCGGACCGCGCGGCCGAGGAACTGGCGGCTGGTCAGGCAGTACTCGCCCATCAGCGGCAGCCGCGCGCGGACCTTCTCGGCGAAGTCGCGGTCGATCGCGTAGTGCGTGTTCCCGCCGATGAAGTAGTCGTAGATCCGCGCGGCCGACGGGCGGTCGAGGCTGCTTTCGACCGCCTTGAGCGCGTCGTCGTGGTTGATCATGACCGGGCCTCCCGGTAGGCGTTCATCGACTCTGTCAGCCGGTCGAGCTCGGCGCGCATCCGGGCCACGCCGGCGTCGTCGAGGCCCATCGCCGTGCCGATCACGCCGGGGATGCCTTCGGCCTTCTCGCGCAGCGCCTTGCCGGTTTCGCTGAGGCTGACCCGGACCGCGCGCTCGTCGTCGGCCTGCCGGTTGCGTTCGACCAGACCGGCGGCGTGCAGGCGCTTGAGCAGCGGCGACAGCGTGCCCGAGTCGAGGTTCAGCTCCGCGCCGAGCTCCTTCACGAGCCGGTGGTCCCGCTCCCAGAGCGCCAGCATCACCAGGTACTGGGGGTAGGTCAGGTCGAGGTCCTCCAGGACGACCCGGTACAGCGCCGTCACCGCGCGCGACGCCGAGTACAGCCCGAAGCAGAGCTGGTCGTCCAGCCGCAGTGACGCCATGGCGTCCTCCTCTCTCGTAACTCTCCATGATCCCGGCTGCCGACCGGCGCGGCAACCTAAGTGCCCTTAATCTCATTGGACGCCATTGAGTTGTGCACAACTCAGTTGGGAGCTACCTTCATGACATCAGCTCGTACCGCCCCGAGGAGGACGTCATGACCGCCAACCCGCAGAACCTCGCCCTCGAACCGGCCGCGCAGGCGTTCGCCGAGGCCACCGACCAGCCGCCGTACCTGTTCCAGCTGCCGCCGGAGGAAGGGCGCAAGGCCGTCGACGGCGTCCAGGACGGCGAGGTCGCCATGGCCCCCGCTTCGATCGAGGTCCTCAAGGTGCCCGGGGGCCCGACCGGCGAGGTCGAGACCCGGATCGTCCGCCCCGAGGGCGTCGAGGGCCCGCTGCCGGTGATCCTCTACATCCACGGCGCCGGCTGGGTGTTCGGCGACTTCCACACCCACCAGCGCCTGGTGCGCGAGCTCGCCGCCGGCGTCGGCGCGGCCGTCGTGTTCCCCGAGTACGACCGCTCGCCGGAGGCGCGCTACCCGGTCGCCATCGAGCAGAGCTACGCGGTCGCGAAGTGGGTTGCTTCGCACGGCGCGTCGCATGGTCTGGACACCTCGCGCATCGCGATCGCCGGCGACTCCGTCGGCGGGAACATGACCGCGGCGCTGACCCTGCTGGCCAAGCAGCGCGGCGACGTCACCTTCCGGCAGCAGGTGCTCTTCTACCCGGTCACCGACGCGAACTTCGACACCGAGTCGTACACGAAGTTCGCCGAGGGGTACTTCCTCGGCCGTGAAGGCATGAAGTGGTTCTGGGACCAGTACACGACGGACCCCGCCCAGCGCGCCGAGATCACGGCGTCCCCGCTGCGCGCGTCCCTCGACGAGCTGGCCGGGTTGCCCCCGGCCCTGGTGATCACCGGCGAGGCCGACGTCCTGCGCGACGAAGGCGAGGCGTACGCCGCGAAGCTGCGTCAGGCCGGAGTGCCCGTCACCGCCGTCCGGTACCAGGGGATCATCCACGACTTCGTGATGGTGAACGCCCTGCGTGAGACCCACGCCGCGGAGGCCGCGATCACCCAGGCGATCACCGTGTTGTCCCGCGCTTTGGCCCGATAACTGAGAAATCGCTGAGTCCGCACGGCGTTGCGGCCCTATGGCGCAAGTCACAGGGCCGCAACGTGCATGCCCGCTCAAACGTGATATATACGCGACTCCCGATCGACCCGGGCGCGCATTCTTGCCCGCCCGGAAGGACCGAACCCATGCACCTGAGCAGCATCCGGCTCGACTCGCCGGTCACCATGATCGTGGTGCTCGTGCTGACGCTGCTCGCGATCATCGCCGTCCCGTGGTTCTGGGACCGGTGGAAGCGCAAGCGGCTGTGGCGCAGCGCCACGATCCTGCTCGGCGTGGTGCTCGTCGTGCTCAGCACCGGCCTGGCCGGCAACATGATCGGCGGCTTCTTCCCGACGGTCGGCTCGCTGATCGGCACCGGCGTCTACGCCGGCCAGGGCACCGACGCGGAGGCGGCGCAGAACGGCGAGGACCTCGAGAAGCTGCGCGACACCGGGGTGGCGCACGCCCGCGAGGGCAAGGGCACGGTCGTCCACATGAAGGTGACCGGCCGGCGCACCAAGCTCACCCGCGACGTCACGGTCTACCTGCCGCCCCAGTACTTCGACGCGGCGTACAAGGAGCTGCGCTTCCCGGCGGTCGAGTGGATCCCGAACTACCCGTCCGGCCCCGAGGTCTTCGCCGTCTACGGCATGCCGCAGCAGCTAGACACGGCGATCGCGAAGAAAGCGCTCCCGCCGACGGTGGTGATCGTCCCCGACCCGACGGGCGTCCCGAAGGTCGGCCACGACACGGAGTGCGTCGACGAGGTCAACGGCACGGCGAACGACACGTACCTGACGGCCGACCTGCGCGACTGGGCCCTGCAGAAGCTCGGCGTCTCCCCGAACCGCCGGGCGTGGACGATCGCGGGCTGGTCGTCCGGCGGCTACTGCGCGATGAACCTGGTGACCCGCCACCCGCAGTGGTACGGCCAGGCGGTCAGCGTCAGCGGGTACGACAAGGCCCAGATCGACGCCGAGACCGAGGACCTGTTCAAGGGCCGTCAGGACATCAACGACGCCAACAACGTCCGCGTGAACGTCCGCCTGCACCCGTCCCCGGTGGAGATCCTGGCGATTTCGGGCGACAAGGAGAGCTACGAGAGCTTCGCGATCGACCAGATCCGCGCCGCGGCCCGCCCGCCGCTGCAGTTTTCGTCGTGGCGGGTGCACGACGCGGGGCACAACATGAACACCTTCAAGTCCCAGATCCCGGACATCTTGACGTGGATCGGCGCCCACACGATCGCCCCGGCGCCGTCCGGCCGGCAGGTCGAGACCACCGGTGGGGTGCAGCCGTGGCCGCTGCCCCGCTCGGGAGCCCACGGGTCGCTGGCGGACACGGACCAGTAGCGCGGTCCCTCGGTCGCCTGCGGGCTGCCTGACATCGTTGTCGGCGGATCCGGCAACGCCCGCGCGGGCCCGCGGGCGAGCGCGTCGTTTCGCTGCCCGTGTTCGCGGGGTACCTGTGTGCGGTGACGGTCGTCACCACATGCTGGGAAGGACTGGAGTCATGACTCACGCGAAAGGCGCACGCATCCGGGTTCGCGGCCTGCAGCCGGCGCAGGTGCTGGCCGGACTGGCCGGGATCGCGTTCCTCGTCGTCGGCATCATCGGGTTCACCAGGACCGGGGTCGGCAACTTCGCCGGCCACCACGACGCCGGGATCTGGCGGTTCTCCGGCAATCCACTCATGAGCCTGGTCCGCGTCGTGACCGGCGTCGTCGGCCTGCTGCTGGCGTTCGGCTCCGGCCGCGCCCGCACGTTCGGCTGGCTGCTCTTCATCGGCTACGGCGCCCTGTTCGTGTGGGGCCTGATGATCGACGGCCTCATCTCGAACAACCCGCTCGCCACCGCCGGCAACCCGATGGACATGGGCCCCGCCGACACCTGGCTGCACCTCGGCGTCGCCGCGCTCGGCCTGCTGATCGCCGTCCTCCCGGCCCGCCGCACGATCCTCGTCCCCGAAGACGAGACGGTCGACGAGCCCACGGTCGTCGAGCAGCGCACCGACCGCGTCACCGACACCGACCGTGTTGCCGAGCCCGAGGCGCCGCGCCGCCGTTCGTTCCTGCGTCGCAACAACGAGCGAGGCCCGGAAGTCGCTCGTGAAGAGCGTCCGCCGGGCCTCGCGCACTAGAGGAAGTTCTGGGTGGCTCAGTAGGTGGTGCCACCCGAGCCGGAGTTGCTGCTGCTCCCAGCGCCACTGTCAGCCGGAGCCTGGTTGGCGGTGGAGCTGGGGGTGGTGCCGACCTTGCACCCGTTGGGCTCGATGACGAACCAGGTGCCGTTGACGCCCATGCCGTTCGCGTCGCCCGGCTTCAGGTCCTTCGCGAAGGTGTAGACGGGCCAGCCGCCGATGGTGACCTGCTCGGTGCCGTCCGCGCGCTTGATGCTGCCGAGCAGCTTCGAGTCGATGCCCTGCAGTTCGACCTTGCCGTTGGAGAGCACGGCGGGCCAGGTCTTGGCGCAGTCACCGTTGCAGGCGGAGGTCTTGGCCTTCTTGGTGTCCTTGGTGAACAGGTAGAGCGTCATGCCGTTCTGGTCGACGATCGCGTCGCCGAGGCCGTCGATCTTGCTGGCGCTCAGCTTGACGACGCCGGCTTCGGCAGCGGCCTGCCCGGCCTTCCCGCCCTTGGCGTTCGCGGCGTACCAGGCGCCACCGACACCCTGGCCGGTCGCCTCGCCCGCCTTGGTGTCCTTGGCGTAGCGGTAGAGCGCCCACCCGCCGACGGTGATCTGCTCGGTGCCGTCGGCCCGCGTCACCTTCCCGACGAGACTCTTGTCGACCCCCTGCACCTGAACGTCCCCGGTGGCCAGCATCGGCGGCCAGGCCTTGGCGCAGTCACCGTCGCAATTGGACTTCGGCGGCTTGGCGGTGTCCTTGTCGAAGCGGTAGAGGGTCATGCCGTTCTGGTCGGTGAGCACCTGCCCGACGTCCGCGACATCCGCGACGACGAGTTTGCTTTCGTTCGACGCCGGAGCGGCGTTGCCGACCTGCCCGTTGGCGATCTGGCCGCCACCGGTGCCACCCGCCGCCGCAGGGGCGATGACCGGCTGAGCAGTTTCGGCACCCGAGCAAGCGGTGAGCACTGCCAGCCCGGCTGCCGCAGCGGCGACGGAGACGGCGATGCGCGTGCGAAGCATGGAAGTTCTCCTTGTGTCCGTTGGGGTTTCCCGCCGCTCGGTGCGGCTGCCTGATACCCACTACACGGACCCCCGCCAGAGGCGGTTCAAAGAAATTTCCCGCGGTTCCCGACGGGGCCGGCCCGGCCCGCTGAGCTGCGACGTCCCCACCGGGACGCTGCCGGCCCTACGTCGAAGCGCCAGCCGACCCGCGGTCATCACGGAGGGCACGGTCGACCAGCGCGCCCGCCGCGCCGGTGTAACCGGACGGGTCGAGCAGCCCGTCCAGCGCGGCGGGTGTGAGCACCGCCGTGACGGCGGGCAGCTCGTCGAGCACGTCCCGCAGCGGCCGGTCCTCCCGCACTGCTCGTTTGGACGCCTCACCCAGCAGCTCTTTGGCCCTCGCCTTCCCCAGCAGCGGGGTGAGCACGGCGGAAAGCCGTTCGGAGACGATCAGCCCGTGCGTAGACGTGAGGTTCGCCCGCATCCGCCCAGGCTCGACGCCGAGCCCGCGCGCCAGCTCGGCAGCGGTGTGCGCGGCACCCCCGGCCAGCCGGAGACACTCACGGATGAGCTGCCACTCGGCGTGCCAGACCCCGGCCGACCGCTCGTCTTCGGTCAGCATCGACTGCGTGACCCCGACGGCCAGCACCGGAACCTGCAGCGCGGCCGAGCGGATCAGCGTCGCGAGCACGGGGTTCCGCTTGTGCGGCATCGCCGACGAGCCGCCCCGCCCATCCGCGGCAGGTTCGGTGACCTCACCCAGCTCGGTCCGAGTGAGCGTCTCGACGTCGACGGCCAGCTTCCCCAGCGCCCCGGCCGTGAAGGCGAGCGCGTTGGCGAGGTCGACGACCGGCGTCCGCAGCGAGTGCCACGGCAGCACGGGAGCGGCCAGCCCGGTCTCCTCGGCGAACGCGGCGGTCAGCCGTTCCGCATAGTCACGGTCGTCGTCGTCGCCGCCGTCGCCGCCGCCGGTGGCGGTGCGGCGATCAATGCCATCGCCGTCACGGCTGCCGGTATCGCGATCGTCGCGGTTGCCGTTGCCGTTGCCGTTGCCGTTGCCGTTGCCGCCGCCGGTGCCGGTGCGGCGATCATCGCCCCCGCCCCCGCCCCCGCCCCCGCCCCCGCCCCCGCCCCCGCCCCCGGCGCTGGTCTGGCCGGCCTGCGCGTCGCCGGCCAGGCGCGCGTACTCGACGTACGCCGCCAGCGTCCCGGCCGCGCCGCCCAGGGAGACCGGCAGCCCGCCGTCGAGCACGCGCCGGATCCGGACGGCCGCGTCCAGCACCAGCTGCCGCCAGCCCGCCGCCTTGAGCCCGAACGTCGTCGGCACCGCGTGCGCCGTCAGCGTCCGGCCGGCCATCGTCGTGTCCCGGTGCGCGCGCGCCAGCCCGGCCAGGGCCTCGGCCGTGGCGTCGAGGTCCGCGACCAGCGGCCGCAGCGTCCGGTCGGCGACCAGCATCATCGCGGTGTCGAAGATGTCCTGGCTGGTCGAGCCGCGGTGCACGTACTCCGCCGCATCGGGCGCGATCTCCCCGACGGCCGACATCAGCGCCTTGACCAGCCCGACGACCGGGTTCGCGGTCGCCCGCGACCCGCGCGCCAGCTCGACGACGTCGATCCGCGCGCTGCCCGCCGCCTCGGTGATGGCGGCCGCGGCCCCGGACGGCACCGTGCCGAGCCGCGCCTGCGCTCTGGCCAGCGCAGCTTCGGCGTCGAGCATGGCGCGCAGCCAGGCCTCGTCACCGGTCGACGCTTCGGCCGGCGTACCGGCCCGCACCGGCGACAGGAGTCCGCAATCGGGGTCGACGCTCATGGCGCCAGCATCGCACGCACCCACCTCGGCGACCGCCCACGCAACCGCGTCTGGCACGCTCCCCGGCCATGAGCAGCGTCACGTCCGACAAAGACGCCGTCGACTCCGAAAGCCGGGGGATCGCCGCAGAGCGGCTCACCTTCTTTTCGGACGCCGTCGTGGCCATCGCGATCACCCTGCTCTCGCTCGAGCTGCCGCTGCCGGAAGGCGCCACCAGCGCCGAGCTGCTGCGGTCACTCGGGGATCATCAGTCCGATTACATCTCCTTCCTGATCAGTTTCGCCGTGATCGGTGGCCATTGGCGCGCGCACCACCGCCTCTTCCACTACGTCACCACGCTGGGCGGCGGGCTGGTGCACCTCAGCTTCGGCTGGCTGCTGATGCAGGTGCTCATGCCCTTCGCCACGAAGGTGATCGCCGAAGACGGCGCGTTCGAGTTCCGCTTCGTCTTCTACGCACTCGTGCAGGTCGTCGCGCTGACGCTGTTCCTCGTGATGGCCCGGCAGATCCAGCGGCACCACCTCTACCGCGCGGACACCCCGCCGAACCGCTTCGGCGAGATCTACCGCGGGGTCGGCACGATGGCCGCCGCCTTCGTCATCTCGATCCCGGTCGCCTTCTTCACGCGCTGGGCGTACGCCTGCTGGATCGTCGTTCCCCTCCTGGGCAGCCTCCTCTTCCGGCTTCGCCGCCGCCGGGCGGCAGCAGCCTGAGTCCTATTCGCCGGTCGCGCCGTCGATCCGTTCCCGGACCAGGTCGGCTTGGCCGATGTGCCGCGCGTACTCGCCGATCATGCGCAGCATCAGCCAGCGCAGGGTGAACGGTTCGCCGGTGCTGATGCGCGTGCCGGTCTGGTCGAACTCGCTCGCTGCGACGATCTCCCGGGATCGCTCACATTCGCTGTGCCACAAGGAAAAGGCTTCGCCGACGTCGCCGTCCAGCGCCGTGAAGTCCTGTTCCGGGTCGTCGTCGGAGTAGTAGAGGTTCGGGAGGTCCTCACCGGCGAACTGGATGCGGAACCACCAGCGTTCGACGCCGGTGAGGTGCCGCAGCAGCCCGTGCAGGGTCAGCGTCGAGGGTGGTACCGAGCGTTCGGACAGCCTGCCCGGGTCCAGGCCGGCGCATTTCAGCTCGAAAGTGCGCCGGTAGTAGTCGAGGCTCTCGGTCAGGGCCTGCCGCTCGCCCGCTACGGGTGTCGGGTCGATCCGGTCGCCGGTCAAGCGGGCCGGGGCGAGTACCGGCGGGGTGTGTTCGGTCATGAGCGGAGCGTGCCACAGGGGTCCGACAGTTTTGGATCACCGCAGGTCAGGATAGTTGTTCGCGGAGGAGAGCGACCCGGCGCCGGACCGCGTCGACCGTCTCCTCGATCGTCTGGCCTGAAGTGTCGATGACGTCCCGTTCGAGCTCGCCGAGGGCGGCGAAGGCGCCGTGCATCCCTTTGATGGGCTCGACCTCGGTGAGCTCCCGGCCTTCACGGGCTGTCCCGCGGGCGAGGGTGACCTCGAGACTGGGCCGCAGCACTACGTAGAAGAGGTCCAGACCGTCCCGCTTCGCGGCGTCGCGGAAGGGCTGCAGGGCCCACGGCCCAACGATGCCATCGAGCACGACGTCGTAACCCCCGCGGCCATAGCCGCACGCGGCTTCGGCGATCACCCCGAGCACAACCTCGTTCTGCCGCGCGGCCTCGGGCAGGTAAGGCGGCACGAACCCGGTCCGGATCCAGCGGTAGAAGCTGTCGGTGTGCAGGTGCACGGCCGCCCGCGGCGCATCTTCGGTGATCAGCCGCGCAACGGTGGACTTCCCGGCCCCGGGCGGCCCGGTGAGGATCAGCAGCGAACCAGACATGCAGGCATCATGGGCGGCCACCCCGGCAAGATCCAGTCTTGACCTTCGCCGACGCCTCAGCCGGACCCGGTGTGCGGGTGGGTGACCCGGCCCTGGCTAAACTGAAGCCGCGGGCCGTTAGCTCAATTGGTAGAGCTGCGGACTTTTAATCCGTAGGTTCTGGGTTCGAGCCCCAGGCGGCCCACTCAAACTCCCTGGTCAGCGGCCTACCGGTCGCCACCGGTCAAGATCGGCTCCCCGGGTTATCCCCGGGTTTGGGTCGGACGGATTATCCGAGAGCGACCAAGCCAGCCGCCGGGAGCCGCTGAGCACGCCGTTGACCCCGTGGGTAACTGACGGAGCATACGACTGGCACTCAGACCCGGCAGGCGCACGCCGGAAGGTGGGGTCGAGCGACCGCTCACGGGCAAGGTTGTCACCTCGAAGGAGAGGCGCCATCACCGGGCAGGCAGCCGTTGGGGTGGTCTAGACGGGCACTGCCGAGCTCATCAGTGGGTCCAACCGGTGCGCCCCCTAGAGCAGAGCCGAGGTCCTCGGCAAGCTCGATTAGACTGCGCAGAATCGACGAGACGGACGAAGAGACTAGAATTTTGTGCGAAGTAGCAAGAGAAGTGCCTTCAATTACCCTTGTGTGCCGCGCTGTTTCGAGCAACGCTGACTCTCTTTCGAAACTCCTGAGGGCTCGCCTTGAGAAACCCTTCTAGGGTGTATGGTATGATGACCGGCTTGTGTTTTAATCCTACTACCGTTCCCCTGAATCTGCGAATTGCCGGTTCCAAAGACTGCATATCAATGCCGTCGATGATCGCAACGATGACCGGGGTGATCTCGAAGTCGGGATACCAATTCAGCATTGCTTCCGAAACGGCCGCAAGTTGAAGCGCAGTTCGGGTTAGTGACTCTGTGGGCACCCTTGAGCGGTAGAGTTTCAGGTCGAATACGTACACTCTCTTCTTTACCGCGTCAGCCACAAGCGCATCTGCCTCCAGGCGAAGGCCGAATTCAGGATGCGTTGCAGTGAAGCTGGATCGTACGGAATGGAAGATGCCGTAAGAACTTTCAAGCTTCGAGACAAGGTCTCTTTCAAGGCCTAAGACCTGGGTGGCGAGCTCGGATATCCGTGGGGAAGGGGCTTTGGATATTGATTCGGATGGCGATTCATTTGGCTCTGCGTGCGAAGGAGACGCATTCGAAGGTTCTAAATCATCACTCGGTCGCTCGTCGACTGAGGTTTGAGGCTGATTATCGACGTCTTGTGTCGTGTTCAGGATTTCGACTGCCTCGCCAAGCGCTTTTTGTTCTTTCTCTTGCTCGGTCATCTGTCGAACTTCGGCCTGTGTTTTGCTGAGCTCGGCGCGGTCCTTCTCGTCAAGAGTATCTTGGCGCTTCTTCCAGCCGGCAAGGCCGATGATCACCAGAGTGATTCCAACCGCAATCAGAAATATCATTAGCCATGGTGCGAGCTGTGTAAGCAGAAGAATTATTTGCTGCTTTTTATTGATAGCTTCTCGTGCTGTACCAGTGATCTGATTAATCTTAGTTTGATCGATAAGAAGGTCATTTTGTGTCTGCAAAAACAGGCCGCCGATGCCCAGGGAGGCTACAGTTACAGCCACGCCAAGGGTTGTCAGGTATTTGAAGAAATGACCCTGGTCCGTAGATGGCAGCATCGCTTGGTCGCTCCGCCTCCTCATCTGACGATCCAGAGCTTGAAGTCTGTCGAAATGCTACACGAGCAGTCCGACTTTGGACGCTGAGATCAGAAGGACGGGCTCGGGAGGCTCTGCTTGTCGACGTGACTCAGGGCGGTGACCTGGTTTAGCGTGACTTGGATGGCAAGATCATCCTGTTGGTTTATTGCCGTAGTCGGAGTCCGGCGGTTTATCCAAGAGCCCTTCGAGGGCCTTCGCCGTGATCGGGTCGACCGTCTTCCGCCCCAGGTAGGTGTCCTGCGTCATCGACACCCGCGAGTGGCCGAGGTGATCAGCGATCAGCCGCGTCGGGACGCCCGCGTCGTCCAAGGCGGTCGCCGTGGTCTTGCGGAAGTTGTGGGACGTGAGCCACAGGAAGTCGTCGGATCCCCGGATTTCGCGGAGCACCCGCAGAACGTTGTTCGGGTCCCGCAGGGTGCCGGTCGTGCTGGCGAAGATCGGGCTCGCGAGTGGCCGGCCATCCGCCTTCGCCTCGGCCCACCGCCGCTCCAGCAGCGCCAGCGCCCAGGAGGGCAGGGGGAGAGCGCGCATGCTCGACTCCGTCTTCGGTCGAGGCTTGCGGAGCAGGCCCTCACCCTTGACCCGGACGACCGTGTGCGTGATGTCCACCGTGCCCGCCACGAAGTCGACGTCTTCCCAGAACGTCGCCAGCGCCTCGCCGACGCGAACGCCCGCCGCCATCATGAAGCGCGAGAGGTCCGGCAGGTCCCAGCGGCGCGCCTTCTCGTTGGCCTCGACCCTCGCCAGCCACTTCGTACGCTCTTCCGCGTCGAGGGCCCGGGGCTTCTTCTTGCTCTTCGGGATACGGCGGGTGTCCCGCGTCGGGTTGCTGTCGATCGCGTCGTACCGCGCGGCCAGGCCGAGCATCCCCGAGAGCGCCGTCCTCGCGGTCTTGGCCGTCGACGCCCCGACGGTCCGTTGAAGCGCGCCGAGGAACCGGTCGAGCCGCATCACGGTCGCCTCGCGCACCCGCAGCTCACCCATCCCCGGGACGATGTGCCGCTTGAGGATCGACTCATAGGTGTTGATGGTCGTCGGCGACTTGATGCCCTCCCGGACGTCCTGCTGCACCTGTTCGATCCATACAGCGGCCAGATCCTTGAGCCGGGTCTCCCGGGTGATCTCGCCAGTCGTCGAGCCCGACCAATCGAGGAACGCGTCCCGAAGTCGTTGCGCCGCTTTGCCTTTCGTCTTCCCCGAGCGCTCGACCTCCCGCGTCTGACCGTCGAAGTCGCGGAACAGCGCGCGAGCCCGCCAGCCCTTCGCAGTTGCCGAGTAGCGGACCTCTCCGTACGTCCCGATCTCCAGCTGAGGGCGAGGCATCACGCCACCTCATCCGACAGCTGGTCCACCCACGAACGGACGTCCTCCTGCCGGTACCGGACGTATTTGCCGATCCGACGGCCGGCCGGACCGTAGCCCTTGGTCCGCCACTGATACAGCGTCGACACCGGGACGCCGAGGTAGTTCGAGACGTCCTCGACCGTCCACAGCCGACTGAACCCCGCGTAGTTGTTCATGCCTCCCCCTTCCAGATCAAGCCGCGAGCTGAGTTGCCGAAGTTTCCGGACCGTCCCCCGGTGGTCCGGAAGCAGCGAGTAGCGCGCGGTCGTACTCGGCCTTCCACGTGATCCGCTCCGCGATCGCCCGCATGACCAGGTGCGGCCGGGGCGGGACCTGCGGGTCTCCGGGCTCGACCTTGCGCCAGACCAGCCGGGCCGGGTCCGGTTGCGGCTTCTCGATCCCGATCGCCGCCAACGCCTGCGTGACGAACGCCTTACGGTCGGCCTCATGGTCGTCGAGGGTCTTGCCCGACCACTTCCGCGACACGAGCACCCGCCGCCCCGGCAGCCCGAGCGTCGTCCGCCGGTGCGCCCGCCCCTTGCAGTGCCCCGGGGTGGTCTTGCTGCCCGCGCCCTTCGGTTGCACCCCGTAGAGCAGCCAGACTGCGCAGCGCGGCGAGCACGGGGTGACCGCCAGTTCGGCGTGGAGCCGGTCGTGGTGATCCCGCAGCCGAGCCGTGTCCGCCTCGACCACCTCACCGGTGGACTTGGTGAGGTACTTGGTCAGGTAGCCGATGTGACGGCCGGCCTCTTCGGTGCCGCCGAGGATGCCCTTCGAGTGCACCTGCCGCCCGAACACGACGACGTGCGCCGGGTCCTCGACCTCTTTCACGGCGTCATCCCAGCTGGTCAGTGGTTCCCGGGTGTCGGGGTCGAGGAACATCCGGGTGTCGCCGTCCCAGACCGGCAGCCGATCCGTGTAGACGAGCTGGTCGTGGTTGGGCCACCAGACCTGGTGATATGTCGCTTCGGTGACCTGGCGGATGACGTCGTGCGGGATCGCCCCGCGGATCGCGGCGTGCAGGTGCGGAGCGGTCCGCTTCTGCGGCTCGACGGTGGCGAAGTACTGGGCGTCCCAGCCGACCACGCGGCGCAGGTTCTGCCACCACCGGTCCACCAGCGCCGAGAAATGCACCGCGTCCCGGGCGGCCCGACGGTAGTCATATCGACTTGGGTCAACCGGCGCGCCATCACGAACCGGGCCGTACGAGTCACAGGTCAGCGTCACGAACATCGACGGCCGGAACTTCCCCGCGTACTCCCGTCCCACGGTGGTCTTGGCGACCTTCTGCCGGGGCAGGTTCGGCGCGTCCTGCCGACGACGCGTCGACCGTTTCACCGCCCGCATGGTCGGGACGTCGAGGGCGGGCAGCCGGCCCCGCATGCCGAGTTGCCGAAGTTCCGCGTCGACCCCGGCGACCTCCTCCCGCAGTTCCTCGGCCTCTGTTTGGTCGTGCTCGACCACCTCCCGGTAGGCCGCGACGAGATCGGCGCGGTAGGTCAGCAGTTCCTTGTGGTCCTCCGAGGGTGGCTCGGTGGCGAGGACGGGTTCTTCGGTCATGTGCCAGCCCTCGCGGCATTGAGCCTGTCGAAGCGCCTTTGCCTTCCGCGCACAGGGCAGGCAGACCGATTCCACTGTGGAGCCGCAGGGCACGGGGACGTAGCGGAGTTCTCCGGTCTCGGTATCGCCGACCTCCATGGTGAAGGGCCGGACGCAGACGCCGTGCTTCTCTGCCGTCGCCCGGATCACGTCAGCAGCAAGAGGCGTGCGCATCCGTTCGGCCCGCGTCCCGGCCGGTGAGATCTGTTCGGGTGTCATCAGGCAGCCACCTCCCCGGGGCGGGACCATTGCCGAAGCTGGAACACGGGTAGGTCTTGCCGTTGCCCGGCAGGCAGGTCCGGGAACACCGCCGGGTCGTAGGCAACGCCGCTGTAGACGTGCACCGGGATGCCGCACGGCGTTCGGCCGTTGACCGACAGGTGCACCGAGTCGCCGTCCGAGGTGCGCCAGAGCGAAGCCGACACGTAATCGAGGGTGTTAGCCCAGGTCAGCAAAGCCCCCGCGACGTCAGGCAGCCGGTGGGCGTCGAGCTGGACCGTCAACGGGTCCGACCAGGTCCGCACGGTCACCGTCGCCACCGGCGGGAGCTGGTGCAGGTCGAGGTGGTCCCGGATCGTGTCGAGGAAGATCATCAGCCGGTTCACGCCGCCACCCCCTCGCCACCCAGCACCGGACGAGTGGCCCCACCGTTGGTGACGTACTGCTCCAGCGCCTTCACCGTCTGGTCCGACACCCACCCGGCCCGGATACGCAGCGGTTCACGGATGCCCTCGCCCCACACGAACCCGACCCCGGCCTCGCTGTCTCCGATGCGGTTGGCCCACGCACCTCGTTCGTATGCGCCGTCGCCGAGGACCATGCCGACGTGCGTCTTCGACGTGACGCGCAGGCAGACGCGGCGGGTGAATAGCTCCCGGACCGGGACGGTGTCCTTGGTCGGCTCCTGCACGTACCCGCGCACGGAGATGTTGAGCGCGCGCCCTTGTGTGTTGAGCAGTGCCACGCGTTCGACGATCTGTTCGCGGGTCTTGCGGTCGGTGTACTTGGTCAGAGCGCCGATCTCGTCGAACTCCAGCAGCTCAAGCGGGTACTCGGTCGAGAGCAGGATGGTGCGGACGCGGCCGGCGAACTGACGCTTACGGGTTTCCATCTCCTCGACCAGGCCGTCGAGCACCTCGAGCGCGTCTTTCCCCGACACCGCGTACCGGGCGAAGATCCCGCGACCGTAGGCGAGCTCCATCCCCTTGGGGTCGATCCCCGACATGCGCACCAGACCCGACCGGATCGCCGGTGCTGCCGCGACGAGCGGGCACCACATCACGCTGTTCTTGCCCGCGCCAGAGGCACCAGCGGTCAGGCAGTGCGCGCCGGAGCCGAGCAGCGGCACCCGCCAGTCGTGCCCGTACTCGGTCCGACCGGCCCACACCTTGCGGAGATCCACCGCGGATTGCCCCTCCGGCAGCGCGGGGGAGTGCACGAGCGCGGCCAGCTGGTCCCGGCGCTGGAAGTCGACCGACACCACGTTCGGCGCCAGTTCCCGCACCTGACAGCGGGCGACCTTCCGTGCCGAGGCCAGAGCACGGGCCGTGTCGTCGAAGTCCTCCGGCTTTTGGCCCGGGACGAGCTGCACCCGAACCTCATCCCACGACGGGCCGGAGCGAACGCCGAGAACCTTGGGGACCTGCACGCCGGACTGTCGAGCCGTCGCCCGAGACGCCTTCCGACGACCCACCAGATTCACGGTCACCTCAACCGGCAGCGCCGCGTCCCGGACGCTCAGGCCGCAGGCGTGCAGCCATCCCGGCAGCTTGAGGTGATAGACCGCCCAGCGCAGCCACCACGACCGCAAAGGCCGACCGCACCACTGATCGAACGAGGTCACGTCCAGCAGCCGCCACACCCCGAGGATCAGCGCCAGGCCGACGAGGTTGACCACCAGCCAGGCCCAGCCGACCCAGACGCACCACAGGTAGACCGCGATCACGGTCAGGCTGGTGCGCCAGTGGATCACGACCTGCGAGAACAGCCAAAACACGACCTTGCACGCCCACCACAGGGCCACGAACACGACAACCATGGCGGTCAGCAGCTCAGCCATGGACGCCAGCGCGCGTCCGATCTTGGCCAGGACCCACACGAAGAGGCCGAGGCCGGCCAGGGCGATCACGAGCATTCCGGGAGAGGTCATCGCCGACCACCACCCAGCACCGCCGAGAGATCCAGCGGCAACGCACCCAAGCAGGGGGCGCACTTCGTTTCGCCGGGCAGCAGCCGAGCGAACCGCTTGCATTCCGAGCACCGCGAGCGGGTGACCCCCACTGGCGATGGTTGCTTGTCATCGTCTAGCGTCTGCATTGTTCACACCTCGCGGTTGTGGACAGCGCAGGAGCGGCATGGTTGGTAGCCGAGTTTCCGCTTCTGCGCCTTGCCTTTTGGTCGCCGCATTTGGGCGTGCGGCATCGCCGCGCGACCCCAGCGCACGTTCTGTCTAATGTGGACTGTTCTAGTTGGACTTGTGCTGTTCTCGGTACCGTCGCTCGCGGTCGGCTATCGCCCGATCGATATGGGCGACGCAGTTGCGGCAGACGTAGTAGCCGTCCAGCTGGAGGAACGACCCGTACCCGCACATGCGGCAGACGAGCCACTTGAGCCGAACGCGGCGCAGGCGCTTGGTCCGGTACGGGTGATCGCGTCGCCAGCGGGTGAGCCGTAGCCTGGCACTCACCGCTTCACCTCCCTTGTGGAACGTGGACGGGAGGCACGGGGACGGTGGCAGGGCCAAACTTCCAACCGTCCCCGTGCCGGACTTAGGTGCCGGGGTCGCCCGGCTCGGTCTGCAGAACCTTGACCATTTCGTCAGCCGCGTCGCGGAGTTCGCGGAGGAACCTGACGAACTCCGGCCACGTCGCCGGGCCACCCGGTGTCGTGATCGCGATGCTGTCCTTGTCCAGGTACATCACGAGTGCCGGTTGATTGTGGTGGATTCCGACGACCTGCATTCCCGCGACCGCTTCCGGCCCAGGGGCCCACGTCGCGTTGAACGCCATGGCCTTGTCCTTCCTTGTTGTTCGAGCGCGCCTGCCACAGGAGCGCCTGTTCCTCGAACCCCTCGATCGCGGCGGTGACGGCCGCGAGCACCCACCAGGAGAGCTGGCCCTGACTCGCGAGGTCTCGCCAAGCAGCCGCGACGTCGATCGAAGCGGCAGCCAAAACCTGAGCGGTGCGGCCGTCGGCTTGGTCGCCTGCCCGTGTCGACAGGTCGCCATAGCGCCGGTAGGCCACCTCCCACGCCTCGACTAGGTGCCCGGGTGCCAGCGCGATGCTGCCATTCCTGGGCACCAGGGCTCCCATCACGCGGCCTTGGGCGTCGACTCGGTGTTCGTCCGCGCCGACTTCGTGCCGCCACCGGAAGCCGCGGACTTGAAGCCGGTCGCCCGGTACACGTACGACTGGTACTTGAACTCGCCCTGACCAGCGACTTTCGGTTCGGCGGTCAGGCCGTCCAACTCGACCGGACGCATCCCTGGCAGCGCTTCCGCCGTGGTCGGCACCGGCTGAACGTCGGCCAAGAGCGTGATCTCGAACGAGGCGCGCTTCGCCTTCGTCTCGTCCGGGTCCGTGACGGTGGCCTTCCACTGCCGCTTCCCGGTGACTTCGTCGACGCGCTGCCGGGTCGGCCGGCCAGCCGCCTTGTCCTCCCTGGACTGGTACTCGTTGTCCGGCGAGACGTCACCGACCAGCACCAACCCCTGCGGGAAGGCGTCGTCGAAGCCGATCTCGAACCGGTGTCCCCTGGTGATCGCCATCGTGTGTCCCTTTGCTCTTCGTGGTGCCCGCCGTCCGGGCCTGCGTTGGTCCGTTCGAACCAACCTCGTATACGAAGATAAACCTCGTATGTGAAGCTGTCAACATACGAGGTTCATGAGACGATGACCGCCGACGACCAGGAGGAGACATGTCAGAGCTGCTGTTCGGCGACCACCCGGAGTTTCCGGACAACGACGAGCCCCGCTACAAGCAGATCGCCAAGGAGTACAGGGCCCGCATCATCAGCGGCGAGCTGCAGGACGGCGAGAAGCTGCCGAGCGAGGCTCAGCTCTGCGAGATCCATGACGTCTCACCGATCACCGCGCGCGCCGCGATGCGCCTGCTGCGGGAGTGGGGCTTCGCGAACGGCATCCGGGGCAAGGGCGTGTTCGTCCGCCGCCTGGACAAGCTGACCCGGATCGCGCCGCTGCGCTACTTCCGAGGTCAGGAGGCCCGCACGTACGTGCGCGAGGCCGAGGCTGCGAACGTCGAGATGCAGGTCGAGCACAAGACGACCAAGACGACGGCGCCGGCCAACATCGCCGAGCGGCTGGGCATCAACGAGGGTGACCCAGTGACCTGCACTCGCTACTTCATCCGGATGGGGAACCCGCCGCAGCCGGTCACAAGCAGCCTGGCTTGGGAGCCCTTGGCCATCACCGGTGGGACGGACATCGAGCTGCCGCATAAGGGGCCGCATGCAGACAGGGGCATCGTCGACCGGTTCTCAGCCATCGGGCACGAAGTCAACCAAGTCGAAGAACGCCTCGACATTCGCACGCCGACCGCCGAAGAGGCCAAGCTTCTTGATATTCCGGCGAATCGGCCGGTCGTGCAGATTACGCAGACGTTCCGTGTGGCCGATCGATTCGGTGCGGAGGATGATCTTGCTGTCGAGACTGCTGACATCCTTTTTCCAGCGGATCGCTACGAACTCCGGTATGTAATGGAAATTCGCTAAGCGCTCGCCGCAGCCGCTGAGTTTGGTCCTTGCAGTTGCGCCGGGTTAGGCTTATAGCGCTCGAAAAGTGTCGCGCCCGCAGGCAAGCCGACTCTCATCATGAATCGCGCATAGCCTTGGCTTAGGTATTCTTTGTAGGGAGAATTAAGACGGAGTCGGTCGTGATCGGACGCGGCAAAATTGAGAACGTCCGACTTCTGTAAAACGTGAAGATCCCTGAAGCTTGCGATAGACCACGGAAACTCCGGCCTTTCGGGGTGTTCATGCAGCAGAAACAAGCCAGTTATTAGTCCTTCAATGAGCTTCTTTCGCCACTTGTCGCCCCGGACGTCGGAATTCATCTCCGCCAGGTGGTCATATGTGTTCAGTTCTGCGACGAGGATGGACTGTTGTGAAATCTTCGGAATATCGCACGACTGGGTGAGAACGATAATGTCAGTTTTGAGTACTTTTACCTTGACTGTAGTCTCGTTGGCTTCAGGTCTGAGCACTTCTTCCACTCGTGCAAGTTGGTAGTCGCGAAGGATATCCCCTTGCTCAAGCTGGTCAACTGGATCAAGATTGCGACCATTAACGACGCTGTACCAGAGCTTCGCGGCTTCCATCAGACCTCCCAGTCCTGGTCTGACGGCTCGATTGAGATGGTGGATCTCTCGTTGCCGTACGATACTTCTGCGTGGGCTTCTTTCCAATCTGATGCGTTGCGAAAGACGAGGTCTGCAACTTCTTCGTATTCGTCTTCGTATGAATCGTTATGCACGTACACAAGGACGGTTCCGGAGAAGCGCTCGCCGGCCTCGGTCTCATTGAATAAGATCGAGCTGCTCGTTGAGGGCTTATATAGTGCGTCAGCGATCGATAGGGCGTGCGATACGCGCTGCGGTTCGACTGGGCGAACTGGGACCACTGCTATTGCCGGTGACGCGCCGACAATTGCGGGAACGGCTCCTGCAATTGACAAAGCGTAGGGTGCGATTTTTACGACACCAAGTCGCGAAAGCTTTGTCATTTGAATAGCCTCCGAGTCAATGGCGTGATCAGAGTCTCGAACTCGGTGTTCTCAACCATCTTGAGTTCGTTTGCTACCAGGAGCGCGTCTGAAAGTGTCCAGCCAGGGCGATTCTCGCGATAGACTTCAAGATCCAAAAGGAAGCTGGCCCCGGACTCTTTCTCGTCATCATCCTTGACGGAGCCGAATGTTGTGATTGCAGTTGCGTCCCTGCTGAGCAGCGCTGACTCCGTTCGGATAATAAATGCCGATATTGCCGACTTCTCCGACTGAAATGAGTTGAGAGGAATGTTGAAGTAGTCCTGTAGGTCAATCTCTTGATCGCGTAGCGGTATGACAATACGATTAACGTAGCGTATCGCGACTCGCCTAACTGGTTGCACTAGATCCGAGTTGCTCAAAGCATCACAGATATCTGTCGCCCTGGCAGATAGTGATTCCCAGCCTTCATAATAATTCAAAGAATTAACGCTAAAAGATTTTGAATCCAGAAGCAAGAGGCGATTGCCGGTCGAATCTTTGAATACTGCGCGAACCGGTCCTCGGTTTAAGGTAAATCCGGCGGTCTCGTCCTCTTTTGAGACGACGCCAACGGTGGCTTGAAGCTGTTCTTGCTGCTCGGGTGGTTCAGGGTATTGATCGCGGATCTGCTGGTATATCAAGCCGGGTGTCGCCATGTTCCAGTTCAAAGGTTCGGAGAACGTGAAATGGCATAACGCCTCTTGGATTGGAGGCTTGTCGTACACGCGCCGCATGCCATCCATCGGTGCCATCCGTTCTCCGCCAACTCGGCTAGTCTGCATATCGAGTGTCTCGCACAGTAGCCTGCTTCTCCAGTGCTCTCGACTGAGTGACGCATGCTGACGCTTCGTACTTACGGCGAAGTGCTGCCGAACTTGGCTCTATGGGATCAAGGGCGCGCCGCCGGGCGGCGCGCCGGTCACCTGGTGTAGCTGCTCCCGTTGGCGGCCACGCCCGTGCCCGGCACGGCCGGCTCCGCTCCGCTCTGCCGACCGGCCGGGCGGCGCGGCCGCCTTCGGTGCGGTTGCGCAGCGCCGCCCGCCGACGGCGCATCTGAGCCATCCAGTCAACGTCGAGCCCTCCCTCGCCGATGAGTCGTACAACCCGGGTCGCCGTCAGTTGCCACCGTGTTACGCCCGTTCGGAGGTAAGCACCATCCCGAAGCTTGATCGTGACAACGGCCGGTAGCGCCGCGTCAAGGCTGGGAAGCGTGCCTTGACCCGACGCCACCGGCCGCGTGCTGGCTTCGTATCGGGATGGCGGGGGAGCTGTGGGCGGTACAGTAGGTACGCGCGAGCTGGTAGCAAGAGCCGCGAAGAGAGCATGATCATCTCCCCGGTTTTCCCCCGGGAAACGATGCAGAACGACGAGAACCAGCGACCGACCATGATCGTTTGGCGCGGATGTTCATGCAGACTGGTATTGACAGATGACGAGAACTAGCCGCTGACCTGGGCTTATTCTCCGTAGGTTCTGGGTTCGAGCCCCAGGCGGCCCACCAAACGCCCAGGTCAACGGCATGCGTCCAGTTGAACCAAGATCATCCGGCCGGAATACGCCCGGTTTACTCACCCGGCTTCAAGGCTGATCCCAGGGCGTCCGCACCGCGACGGCTGACCCGTGCCGCGGCCCATGTACACGTCCTGAGTCATCGACGGGTGTGCGTGCCCGAGGATGTCTGCGATCTGGCGAGCGGTCAGGCCGGCCTCGTCGAGCAGGGTGGCGACCGTCTTGCGGAAGGTCCGGAAGGTCACCCATTCGTAGCCGGCACGAGCCACAAAGGGGCGCCACGCGCGGTTGCGCACGTTGGACGCTTCGCGGACCGTGCCCGTACTGCTGGGGAAGATCGGTCCGTCGAGATTCTTCGCGGTCGCCCGACGCTGAACCAGCATCGCAACGCACCAGTCCGGTAACGGGATATCGCGGTCCGCGTTCAGGGTCTTACCGCGGTTGAGGACCTTGCCGCGGCCCTTCGCACGGATGACGTTCCCGGCCATGGCCAGCAACTGGCGCTCCTCGTCGAAGTCCGGCCAGTGCGCCGCGAGCCCTTCGCCGGTCCGTTCGCCCGTGGCGAGGAACAAGCGTGCCAAGTCCGGCAGGTCGTCCGCAATCGCCACCTCGTCGGTATCCAGCTTGCCCAGGAGGTCGATGGCCTGGTCGGCGGTCAGTGCGCGTGGCTTCATCCTCTGGTGCTTGGCCTTCTTGCTCTCCAGACGACCGATCTCCCGTACGGGGTTCGCGTCCAGGGCGCCGTGGCGGACGGCGAACGTGGAGAGCCCGGACAGGATGGCGCGCACGGTCTTCGCTGAGCTGATGCTGGACTCGTCGCGGACGCGCCGGCACAGGCGGTCGAACGCCGGAACGCCCACCTTCGGGTTGTCGACCTCTCGCATCCGCAGTTCACCGACGGCCGGAACGACGATCGTCTCGAACCGGTTCCGGTAGGTGTCGATGGTGCCCCAGCTCTTGTAGTCCTTCTCGGCATCTTTTTCGAGTTCGAGAAGCCACTTCCGCCCGACCTCGGTCACCCGCGTCTCCGAGGTGATTTCCTGCCTCGCGTCCACAGGAGCCACCCAGTCGCGAATGGCTTCCTTCAACCGGATCTCCGCTTTCGTGGCGGTCGAGCTGAACCGGGCAACCTCGTAGGTCTTGCCGTCGAAGTCGCGGTAGAGGCACCGGGCGCGGAAGCTCCCCGCGGACTCCTCGGTCGTCCGGATCTTGCCGTGGGTGCCGATCGGCAGGGGCGGGCGGCCCATCAGGCTGTCCCTTGCGCTTCGATCCAGGCATCGACGTCCTCGGGGCGGTAGCGGACGTACTTGCCGATCCGGCGCCCGGCGGGGCCGTAGCCCTTGGTGCGCCACTTGTACAGGGTGTTGATCGGAACTCCGATGTGGTCGGACAGGTCCTCAATGGACATCAGGCGTGCGCTCATTGCTGTACCTCCGTGGTGAGTTTTTCCTTGCGTTGCAGTCGTTTTCCTTCGTATATGGCTTCGGCGATCTCGCGTTCTTCGTGGTGTCGGTAGCCGTTGCCGGTGTAGGACCAGTGGTTGACTACGAGCACCGCGTCCGGGTGGGTGCCGGCGGCTTCGAGCGTCGCGAGGTGCTGATGGGTGCGGCGGTCCCCGCGCAGCGTCGTGAAGGTGATCGAGTAGCGCTGGGACTTGGTCAGGAAGTGGCCGCGGAACCCGAGCATGTGCGCCCATTTCCGCAGGTAGCCAAGGCCCTCGTTGGCTCCGAGGTCCCACGCGGTCGTGATCATCCGCCGATGGTGCGGGTGGACGTCCAGGGCCGCGATGGCGAGTTCGGAGCGGACCGGCCGGTCGGGGACTTCGCTGGTGGACGTGCCCTTAGTGGCGTACTTGGCGATGTAGCCGGCGAGTGCCCGGTCGGAGATCTCGCCGTCCTCTTCGACCGCCGCGGCGTGGGCGGGGCGGATGGGGCGGACGTCGACCTGTTCGCCCCAGGTGAAGGCGTGCTCGGTGGTGGCGCCGTCGATGGTCAGGGTGCGGGTGACGCGGGTGTGCGTGGCGGCGGCCCGGACGGCGTGCTCGAGGAGCCGGTTGTCGGCCCACCCGGGTGCGGGGTCGTCGGCGCCGTCGGGGCCGTCCAGGCGGATGACCGCGTGGAAGTGGATGAGGCCGCGGCGCTGGTATTCGGCGACCTTGGCGTAGGACAGCCGAGCGAGGGCGGGGAAGTCCTGGCCGCGGTAGCCGGCGGCGGTGGCGATCTCGCGGCGCAGGCGGACGGTGAAAGCGTGCCACAGGTCCCCGGCGTGACCTTGCCAGAGCACCGCGCCGCGGTAGTCGTAGGTCTCGGGGTTCAGTGCGGTCCCGACGCGGGTGTCTGCCTCGTGGTGGTGCTCCCCGCACGCGCACGGGATGCGGCGCCCGCCGCGAGTGGTCCGGCGGGAGTGGACGGGGCCGAAGCTCGGAGCGGTGAGGGTGACGAACAGCCGCGGCTTGTCGGCAACGTCCTCGGGGATGGTCTTGCCGCCGGTCATGCCGGCGCGGATGAGGTGAAAGGCGTCGGCGGCGTAGCGGTCGGAGCAGGCGGGACAGACGGTCTCGCGGCGGTTGCCGCACGGGGCGTAGACCACACCGGCGGTGCGATCGAGGATCCGGCCGGTGGCGCGGTCGGTGATGGTGCGGTGTCCGGTGAGGTGGACGGGCTGGAGGCATCCGCCGGTGGCTTCGGCGCGGGCGCGGACGGCGCGGATGTCGGGTCGGGCGAGGTGGGTGGTGATGCGGGTAGCCAGTGAGGACCCGTCGTACTCGGTGATCATGCTGGCCTCTTTCGTGCGGGCACTGGGAGGCCGGGCATGCCACCGGTGGTCGGGCAGCGTGCCCGGCCAAGGTGCGGTGTCGTGCGGATCCGATCAGGTGGTGACCGGGTGGTGGTTGACGGTGGCGTTCAGCTCGTCGACGAGGGCGGTGAGCATGGCGTCGGGGAGGGCGACGCGGGTGGACAGGTCGTCGGCGGTGACCTGGCGGCCGGCCGCGTGGGCGTCGGCGGTGGTGGCGGTGACGGTCTCGCGGATGCCGGTAGGGAGCTTCCCGAGCACCTTCCCTCGCGGGAGGGCCGGGCGAGCCGTGGCGGTCGGTTCCGGGGTGGCCGTAGCCGGTTTCGGGGACGGTGCCGGCGCCGTGGCGGGTTCGAGGGTGCGGCGCATGAGGAGCTTGACGACCACGAGGAACCCGAGGGCGGGCATCGCGGCCACGAGCCAGCCGGCGGGGCTCAGTTCGGCGAGGGCGACCTGGGCGGCCATCTGGACTCCGAGCGCCGCGACGAGCACGACGAGGGGGAAGGTGATCCGGCGGGTGGTGCCGCGGTGGTGGTCGCGGGCGACTTCGAAGCCGGCGACGATGGCGAGGCATTCGATCACCACGGCGTCGGCCCAGGCGAGCCAGCCCACTTGTCCGTGGTGGATGGCCCAGTCGTGGGTGTGGGTGAAACCGGCGGCCCCGCCGATGCCACCGAGTGCCACGGTGATCAGCACGCGCAGGGCCGCGGTGAGCTTGTCGATGGTCATGGGCGGGGCGTCCTTTCTGGAGTGGTGGATGAACACGCGGGCGCGTGTGGCACGGCGGAGATCTCGGCCGGCGGAGCGTCACGAGGACTCCGGACGCACCGGTACGGGCTACTTGCCGTAGCCCAGCTCGTAGGCACGGTTCGAGACCTGCCGCAGCCGGACGCCCTCGGACTCGTGAATGCGGACCATCTGCGCGGCGACGTCACCGAGCTGGATCAGGGCCTTGCGGTTGCGGCCACCGGTCTCGCTGATCACCGACCGGTTCGCGTCGTCGAACTCGTCCTGAAGTCGCTTGAGCGTGTCGATGGGAGACTCGGAGCGGGTCATTGCGGTGTTCCTTCCGGTGCGGTCTGGATGTAGCGGGCGTGAGCGTCGAGTGCCGCGGCGAGGTAGCGGGCGAAGGCCGGCGGCATAGAGATCTCCCAGGACTGGAGGCCCCGGCCGGGGATGGTGCGGGTGATGCGCACAAGGACGTCGGTGGCGGTGCCGGACACCGCGGTGTTGTCCACGGTGGCCCGGCAGAACCGGACCCCGTCCAGCGAGCCGAGCGGGTAGATCCCGAGCCCGTCTTCCAAGGTGGACACCGCGGTGTGCCAGACGTCGGCATCCGGGGCCGGGATCGGTGTGGGAGTGTCCATCGTGGTCACTCGTCGCGCCCGTAGCGGATGTACTGGTAGGAGTAACCCCCGTCCCCGCGGCGGAACGCGGTCCATTCCCGCCACAGGGCGCCGGTGAGTCCGAGGTAGACCAGCACGATGACGATCGTCGCGACGGTCCGCCATCCCGGCGAGTGCACCAAGACGACGGCCAGGATGAACGTGAGGACCGCCAGGCCGGTGATCTTGAGCCAGGTCCCGAGGAACTTGAGCGTGATCATGCGGCCTGTCCTTTGCGGAGTTCGAGGGCGAGCCGGTACAGCTCGTCCGGGGTGACGGATTCGCGGACGCCGGCGGCGAGGGCGACGTGGCGGCGCGCGACCTGGTAGGGGATCGAGCTGTAGACGACGAAGTGGACGCCGGACGGACCGCGGCCGGTAAGGGTGATGTGCAGGTCCTCGCCGGAGGTGCGCCACCAGTCGCCGGTGACGCCGGTGAGGCGGTGCGTCCACACCAGCAGCGCCCCGAGGACGGCGACCGGGTCGGCATGGGTGACGCTGGGCTGGATGTCGACCGTGTGTGTGCCGGGCCTGAGGGCGAGGTGACAAGGCTCGGGGGCGGGGGTGTCGCGGACGAACGCGACGGCGACCGCGGCGAGCTTGGCGACCCCGGTCAGCGAGACGAGTTCAGCAGTCATGATCAAGTCCTTTCCGGATGGTTCAGGCGGAGACGGCGTAGAGGACGGGGCCGTCGTGGTCGTCGAGCGGGCGCGGGGTGCACAGGGCGACGAGCTCGTCGATGTCCTCGTCGTCGCTGTAGCCGGCGCGGACCCGGATCGGCTGGCGGGACTTCTCCGAAGTGCGGTAGCCGACGCCTTCGCACCCGGTCTCGGGGATCTCGTCCGCCAGGCCGCCGCGGTCGCGGGCGCCGTCCCCGAGCACCGCGTCGACGTAGTAGGACGAGCCGACGCGCAGGCAGAACCGGCGGGTGAACAGGTCCCGCACCGGCACGATGTCCTTGGTGGGTTCCTGGACGAACGCCATCACCGCGGACCCGGGGGCGCGGCCCTGGGTGAGGATCTCGGCCAGGACCTTGTTGACCGCCATGAGCGTGGCGCGGCGGCCACCGAGGGCGGTGAGCATCGCGAGTTCGTCGATCACTAGGACGTCGAACGGGGTTGCGGTCGAGACGGTGAACTTGCGCTTGCCCTGCTCGCGCAGCAGTTCCTGTCGTGCCTTCATCTCGTCGCGGAACTCGTACAGCAGCGCGAGCATCGCGTCGACGTCCTCGGGGCCGTCGCCGTCGGTGTCGTACTCGGTGTCCTCGTCGGCGGAAGTGGCGTAGCGGTAGAACAGCGGCTTCCCGCGTTCGGTCTCCATGCCGCCCTTGGGGTCGATCACCCAGATCCGCACCAGGCGTTCGCGGATGGCCGGTCCCATCGCCCGCAGCGGGTTCCACAACAGAGACCCCTTGCCCGAGCCGGTCGCGCCGGCGATGAGCCAGTGCTGTCCGAGCAGGGGTTCGGTCCAGACCCGGCCGTACTCGTCGTCCCCCAGTTCGATCGCGGTCAGGTCGACCTCGTCGACATCGGAGGGGATCTCCGCCGGCGCGACGACGTCGGCGAACGGGTTGCCGTGCACGAGCGTGACGGTCAAGACCCGGGGCTTGGCCTTCTCGATCGCGATCACGTCGGCCCCGAGCGCGGACGCGAGTTCTTCCTGGGCGTTGCGGAAGGTGGTCAAGGACTGGCCCTTGCGGATCACCACGCGCAGGACGTCGATCGAGGGCGTGGGGGACTCGACCTTGGCCAGCCGCGGAACGAGCAGTTCGCCGGTGCGGCGGTCCTGGACGGTCAGGTTGCAGTGGTCGAGCGCGTCACGCCAGGAGCGGCCGACGTAGCGGGTCCAGCGGCGGCGCACCGCCCGGATCCGCGGCGAGGCGACCCGGCAGAACGAGTTCGGGTGCGCGCGGTACCAGCCGGCGCCCAGGGCGAGCAGTCCGCCACCGATGCCGCCGGTGACCACCGGTCCCAGCTCGATCAGGCTTGCGCTGACCGCGGCGGTGGTGGTGACGGTGACCGGGTGGCGGGCCAGCCACAACGCGATCTTGGCTTCGGGGCGGGTCTTGTGCGCGCCCGGGCGGGTCGGGGTGGTGGTCTTGTTCTTGCGTGCCATGGGGTTGGTCTCCAGGTTCGGGGACGTCCCAGGCCGTGGCCCTCAGCACGTCTGGACGGTGGGGGCCACGGCCCAACAACGTCCAGGTGCGGTGTCACTCGGTGTTCAGGTGGTGCTCGTTCTTCCCGGGTTAGCGGCGGCGGGCCTTCGGCCGGCGGCGGTCCGGGTCGAACAGCGGGCGGGCGGCCTCCACTGTGGTGATCATGGTGGCGACCTTGCGGGCGGCGGCGGTGTGTTGCTTGTTGAAGCCGCCGAGCCGGTTGGGCAGTGCCTTCATGGCCTCGCGCAGTTTCTTCATCGCCTTGTCCAGTTCGGTGATCTTGGCGTCGATCTGGTTGGTGCTCACGCGGGTCTCCTTCGTTGGGTGCCGGTCAAGTGGGGTCGGGCGTGGTGGTCAGACGCGCCAACCGCGGGAGATCAGCTCGGACTTGCGCTTGGTGGCCGCGGCGCGCAACTCGTCCAGCGCGCCGGAGGCGGCGGTGACGATGGCCTTGACCTCGGTCTTGCTCGGGACCTGCCAGCCTTTGAACCGGTCGCCGGTCTTGCCGCCGTCGTTGAGGCCGCGGGCGAGCTTGCCGATCTCGTCGAAGGCCACGCGGACCTGGTCGAGGGCGAATTCGTACTCGGTGTACTTGGCCTTGTTGTGGTTGTTGATCGTCTGGGAGGGCATCAGCTCACCTTTCGCTGGTGGGTGGTGGTCGGGCGGCCGGCGAGGGCGCGCCAGGTGCGGGCCTTGTTCTTCGTGGCGCGGGGCACGAGGACCGAGTTGCCGGGGCCGGCGTGCCCGTGGCAGGTGTAGGTGTGGGTTCCTCCTTTCGTCAGCCACCTCGAGTCGAGGAGCTGGTGGACGGCGTCGGTCTCGTCGGCGGGGGCGGCCTCGATCGTGGCGTCGGCGACGATGCGGTAGACCCGTTCCGCGGAGCCGACGAGGGCGTAGCCGGTGTTCTCGGCAACCTGGAGCACCTTTTCGATCAGGTTCATGTCGTTCACCGGCGGCCGGCCGGTCTCGACCGGGACGGTGGCGGTCAGCTCGTTGCCGAACAGGTCCAGCGGTGCGGCGGTCACCGGGCGGTCCGGGTGAGCAGGACGGCGAGCAGTCCGAGCAGCAGTGCCGCGGCCGCGGCGGCGGGGGCCGCGAGGGCGAGGCAGCCGACAAGGGTCAGCCACAGCGGGTAAAAGGTCAGGGTGGCGACATTCGACATTCGATTCACCTCACATTTGCCACTGGCGACCGCAGACGTTGCAGGTCGCGATTCGGGTGGGGGAGAGCCAGAAGTTGGCGGAGCAGACGTGATTGCCCATTACTTCCTCCTCTTCGGGCCGTGCGGGTCGTAGGAGGACAGGCCGTCGATCCGGGAAACGTTCATGCTGTGTGCTCCATCGTTCAGGGGCGGGTCGCGCCCGCCGGAGAGGGTGTTCGTGCTGGTCAATCGGCCAGGTGGAGCCACGGCCAGGCGCTGAGCTGGGCCGCGTAGAACTCGTCCTCGTCCATGGGGTTGCCTCGATTCGTCTGGGACGGATATGCCCGGCGAATTCCGGCGAAATGGGGCCGGAAATCACCGTCGCGTAGCCGTGACAGGCGTGATTTGGGCATGGTTGGGCTCACTATGTATTTGTCAATGAACAGGGAATTCCGTGCCCGAACGGGCGGAGGTGGTACTAGCGGGTGGTGATCAGGCGGCGAGCGGCTTCATGCCGGCGGCGCCCCAGGCGACACCCGAGACGGTCTCGCCCCGCTCGTTCTTGAACGAGTACGGCGTCACCCGCGGGTCGATCAGCTCGACCCGGGTCATCTCGTCCTCGGAGAAGCCCTCGCCAGGGTCGGAGTCCAGCGTCACGCGGATCTCCTCGCCCTTCTGGCCCTTGGCCTTCACCATCAGCGCGACGGTGTACTTGGCGACGCCGTCGCGGTCGGTGACCACGGTCTCGACGCCGTTCTCCTTGCGCATCTTCATCTCGGGGTCCTCCGAGACGGTGAGGCGGTAGCCCGACAGGTTCACCGGGATGTTCTTCATGGCGATCCGATCCGCCCGCCCTGGGTGTATATCCCCCCTAAACACCTGGGGCGAACTCTGGCGTTGGTTGTCGTTTAGTGGGGGTAAACATCAACGTACGCCTCCCTCGCCAAGGCTGTCAAGGGGGTCTAAACTCTTGCTCGTGGCGAGCGAAGACGAGTTCGAAAGTGTCCGGCGGGATCCCGACCCGATCCGACGCGGCAAGCGCGCATCTTCCCTGCTCACGGCCTATCAGCAGCGTGCAACAGAACTTGCCCGCCTACGTAAGGCGTCGATCGAGGAGGCCCACCAGCGGCTCGGCATGAGCTACACCGAGATCGCTGCCGCGTTCGGAATCACCAAAGGCAGGGTTACGCAGATCCGGAACACTGCGCCACGACCTGAGCGCGCGTTCTTCGGAGTCGGGCCGGTCAGCATCGGCGTGCCGTACCGATACCAGACGACTGACCGGGAGCGGCCGCTGATCGCTGCTGAGGACGCGCAGACGGGCGAGCAGCTCGAACTCCTGCTCGGGAACCTCTCGTTGGCCGTAAGCCGGTTCCAGATCGAGCCCGACCTCGAAGCGGCTCCCGCCGGCGACGCGGTCGTCGTGTGCGGGCCAAAGTCTGCACCTGTCGGCGCTGCACTTCTTGCTGCGGACCCCGCCTTGAGCATGATCGAAGCTGATGGCCGCTGGTGGATCGAGCATGAAGCGACGGGGGACCGGTATGGCTCACCTTCGGACGAGCCCAACGGCCAACGCGGTGACATCGCCTACGTCGGCCGGCACGTGACTGGTGAACGCGTCATCGTCCACATTGCCGGTATTCACGGGATCGGCTCGCTCGGGGCGACTCACTTCCTGACCGGCCACCTCGGCGAGATCTTCGCCGACGCAGGCACGGACGGTTGCTCGTTCGTCGTGCGAGCGGCCTACGAAGGACTGACGATCACCGGCGCCGAACTTGCTGCCGGCCCGTTCAAGTGGTGATCACGTGAAGCTAGCGAGGGCTCAACGCCCAGGAGCCGAGCAGAGCGACGATCGCATCTTCGACACTGACGAAGCGGTGATCGTGCTTGACGGCGCGTCGGCCTTCAAGCCGGTGCCTGTCCCGGCCGCGGTCTACTCGGAGACGCTTGGTGTCACCCTGCGAGATCTTCTTGCTGAGCAGCCAACCGCCGATCTCGTGTCAGCGCTCGGGTGCGCCATTGCGCAGACTGCGAAGGAGCTTGATCTTCGGCCCGGCAACTCGCCGTCCAGCACCGTTGCCATCTTGCGCCGCCGTGGCGAGGTCGCCGACATGCTCGTCCTGGGCGACAACCTCGTAGTCAGCCCCGCAGGTGAAATCACTGACACTCGCTTGGACAGCCTCGAACTTGAGCCACGAACTCGGTACCGAAGTCGCCTGGCCGCAGGCGGCGGTTACGACGATGAGCACAAGGCGATACTGCGGTTACTGCAAGATCAACAAGCTGATCGTCGGAACCAGGAGGGTGGATACTGGATCGCCGAAGCCGATCCGAGTGCCGCACGCGAAGCGGTTGTGCGAACGGTGCCGATCGCCTCGCTGCCGTGGGTGATCCTGGCAACGGACGGTGCCTACGAAGCGATCGAGGTGGCCGAACCGGGGGAGTGGGACCGGTTCGCCACCTGGACGTCGGCAGACCTCGCCGGACTGCTCGATCGCCTGCACCGCTGGGAGGATGAAGTCGACCCCGACGGGCGGCGGTTTCCGCGCGCCAAGCGCCACGATGACAAGACGATCGCTGTGGTCCGGTTCGACGGCTGAGGACCACGGGCAGCGATCACGTGTTCAGAGTTTCCTTACTTGTTCAAGGCGGCCCCTCCGGGGCCGCTGAGCACTGTGTTTGACCCGCGGGCAAGCCCCGCCGGGGCGTGCGGGCTGGCGCCCGGTCCCCGGCGGTCGCCCGCGGAAAAGCAGCCCAGCGACCACCCGCCGGCGGGGACCGCCACATTGACCGGAACAAGAGATGTCCTCGCCGGACAGGCAGGTCTCCGAGATGGCCGGCCGGGTGCGGAGCTTGCGGTCCGTGTGCGGCCAAACGGCATCTCATCGACCTCCCCGAGGGCTATCACGTCACGTCAAGGGGGCGGACCCGCGGAATGCTGCGGTTGGGTGGGTGTAGGCCCCCTTGACGTGACGTGATTGGGCTGCGCCAGGTCGACGAGATGCCGCAAGGCCCCCCACTTCTTGACAAAAAAAGGACAGGTTGCGGTCAACTTGCGTGCACGCCCGGCTTCACCGTTTTGGCGTGTTCCCCTGGCATACCTCGTAACGTAGGGTTACGGCCTCGGCCACTGAACTGCGGCATGGAGGCAGCGTGCAAGAGCCCGAGTGGGCGTACTACACCACGCCGGGTGGCGGAGACATTGTTCTGGAGGAGATTGCGTCGGAGCTGGGGCATGACGTGACCCTTGTGACGAAGTTGGACGCCCTTCAGGAGCGCATACGAACCGGGAACACCCTGCCGCGCGACGTCAAGTACCTCGGGGACGGCCTGTACGAAGCCAGGCTCAGTGTTCAGCACAACGAGTGGCGCCTCTTCTTCACCAAGCGTGACGGAGGCCTCGTCCTACTGGCCTTGCACTTCGCCCAGAAGAAGGATCGGAAGATACCCCGAGCGATCAAGAAGGCGCGCAAGCGTCTCGCTGACTGGGATGTCAGGATGTAACGATACGCACGCCTGTTGCGATATCGGTCTGCGCCGATACACAATGTGGGCATCGACAAGTGGAAGAGGATGACATGGCCGGCGACTTGCTCAGACTCCTCGGCATCGATCCGGACGCCCCTGAGGTCGGTGCGGCACGTGAAGACGATGTCAACCTCGCTAACTTCATGCGCTGTATGTATCAGCTCCGTAAGGACAACAACATCAGTCAGGCTGAGGTGGCCAAGAGGATGGGGACCACGCAGTCGGCTGTTTCTGATCTTGAGCGCACTTCGACAGATCCACATGTGACTACGCTCCAGCGTTACGCGCGTGCGGTCGGTGCCTCGCTCCGCCTGATGGCCGTGGCCGCGCCGGTCAGCCAGGGCTGGGAAGAGGCTGCGCATGTTCGCGCGCGTAGTACCACCTCGCCCGTGACAGTGCATCAGGCTCGATCTGATAATCGCCGTTTACGAGTAATCAAGTGGGACGAGGGGGGCGAGACGCGCAGTGCCTGAAGATTTGGTTGACGATTTTCCTAGAATGCTGGAAGAGGTCGACCTGACGAGTGTTCGTTGTTATGAGATAAGTGCGCGTGCTCGCGACGGCTTCAAGCTCAAGGAGGTCGATGAATCTGAGGATCGCCCTGTCGATATGCGAATTCGCGTACAGGTGAAAAGTGAAACCCTGGGTGTGCGAACAACAACTGAACTGACCTCAAGTGAAGTTGAGGTACGAGCCGATATAGCAGTGTTTTTTAAAAAACCAGAAGGTGTTCGATACTCGCACCAGTTGGTGAATCGGTTCGTTAAGGAAGTCGCTCTATCTACGCTGTTTCCCTTTGCGAGAGAAGCAATTGCGGACGCCACTAGGCGCGTGGGAGTTGAGCCGCACGTGCTAGGCCTCTTGCATATGAAGGATGTCGAATTTGCCGACGACCTTCCCGTAGAGAACGCATCGCCGGGGAGTGTTCGGGCCTGAGTCCTTTCACTTCTGGAGCCCGTGTGGTCCACACCTGGCTACCTCGTACCCGTGAGTTGACAAGATCAGCTCAGTGCTCGCCGCGGCAGTGGTGTTGTGCTCCGTCGGTCCTGTTGGCTGACGGGATGGTAGGGGGCGAAGAAGGCCGGCCGTGCTCGGAGAGAAGATCATCCGGCCGGTTTACTCCCGGAATTCAATGATCATCGACGGCAGGTGTCAGCAAACTACGCAAATTTGCAATTGTTAAACTTGCAGATAAAGGCAGGCGACGGCCGGTGTTCACTGAGGACGCAATTGCCTGACGGCAGAACCGTAGGTTCTGGGTTCGAGCCCCAGGCGGCCCACTCAAAGCCCGGCCGGTGCCGGGCGTCGTTAGGGTGGCGGGCATGGACGCGACCAGGTGGCTCATCGTTCTCCGCCACGCCAAGTCGGACTGGTCGGACGACCTCCCCGACCACGAACGCCCCCTCGCGCCGCGGGGCGTTCGGGATGCTCCCAAGCTCGGCCGGTGGCTTGTCGAAAACGGGCGTGTCCCCGGGTTTGCCGTCTGCTCCACCGCTCGTCGCACGCGGGAGACCTGGCAGCTCGTCAGCGAAGCACTTCCCGCGCAGCCACCCGTCGAGTTCGACGAAGACCTCTACGGCGGCGACGTCGACGAGTTCCTGAACGCCGCCCGCCGGACGCCGCCGGAAGTCACGGCGCTTGCGCTTGTCGGGCATGAGCCCGGGGTCAGCGATCTGACCCTGCACCTGGCCGGCCACGGCGAGGACACCCGGCTGGTCCAGGCCAAGTTCCCGACCGGCGCGGCGGCCGTGCTCGCCACCACCGACAGTTGGGTCGCGCTCTCCAGCGCGAAGCTCGTCGCTTTCTTCCGGCCTCGCGACCTGGCGGACGGCTAATGGCAAAGGGGCCCGACCGGAACCGGCCGAGCCCCCTTTTCCGGGAATCAGACCCCGGCCACCTGGGAAATCCAGCTGCGATAACGCGTGATGTTCGTGTACGCCGTGTTGTTCGAACGGTCGCTGGTCGACGCCACGCCGACCTGGCGGCCGGAGGCGAACATCGGGCCGCCCGAGTCGCCGCCGGCCGTGATGCCGTTGACGCGGTTCGCGCACACCGCCGTGCCGCCCGTGTAGTCGCTGCAGCCGATCGAGTTGACCCGGACCGTCGCGACCTTCAGGTACCGCGACTGGCAGTTGATCTCCGAGCCGCACTGGCTGGTCGCGCCCCAGCCGTAGACCGAGACGTTCTGGCCGACCGAGACGTCGCCGACGCTGCCGAGCGGGGAGTAGGTCGCGTTCACCGAAGTCGTGAGCTTGACGATCGCCAGGTCGGCGGAGCCGTTGTAGCGGGTGATCGTCGATCCGGTGGCCATCGTGCCGCCGCTGGACTGGTCCAGGCTGCCGATCCGGAACGTGTAGGTGCCGGAGCTGCTCACGCAGTGCTTCGCGGTCAGGATGTACTGCGGCGCGATGATCGTCGCGGTGCAGTTCTGCTGGCCGTTCACGAACAGCCGCGCCGCCCAGGGCCCGCTCGACGCGGTGCTGCCGCCGATGATCGACGGCTGGGCCTGCGGGACGCTCTCGGCCGCCGCGGGGCCGCCGAGGCCGACGACGGCCAGTGCGGTGCTCGCGGCCAGCAGGACGAACTTGCCGAATTTCACGCTGACTCCTTTTCGCGCGGGGAACCCGCACGGGGGAAAGCCGGTGGGGACCGAACTCCGAAAGTGTCCGAGTTCGCAGGGAATGTCCGGAACCGACGAAAGTCCGGTCGCGTCCGTATTTATTTCCCCGAACGGGCTACGTGCAGTACCCCGTACTGTTCCGCGCTCAACCCACGGGTGGAGGCCCTCGCGCCGGGATCGATCCGGGGCTTGAGGACTCCGGCGTCGCGCCGCCCTAGCGTTTTCGGCGGGAACCGGAGGGGGAGCCATGACGGTGACGGCCGAGGTGCGGACCGGGCGGGGCGAGCGGATCGCGGTGGGGGTGGTCCTGGCTGTGGCCGCGGTGCTGTGGGGATGGGCGCTGGGCAGCCGGCCACTGCAGCCGTACTACGTCTCCGCCGTCCACTCGATGTCCCGTGACGTCTCGGCGTTCTTCTTCGCGGGCTTCGACCCGGCGGGCGTCGTCACGGTCGACAAACCGCCGCTCGCGTTCTGGACGCAGACGCTCGGCGTCGCCGTGTTCGGCTTCCACCCGTGGGCGATCGCGCTGGTCCAGGTCGTCGAGGGTGTCGCCGCGGTGTTCGTGCTGCACCGGGTCGTGCGCCGCTGGGCGGGCCCGCGGACCGCACTGCTCGCCGCCGCGCTGTTCGCGCTGACGCCGATCACCGCGGCGGTCAACCGCGACAACCTGCCGGACGCGCTGCTGGTGCTCCTGCTGCTGCTCGCCGCTTACTGCGTCACCCGGGCGGTCGACGACACCGGAGTGCGGTGGCTGGTGTGGGCCGGCGTGTTCGTCGGGCTCGGGTTTCTCACGAAGATGCTCGCCGCGTGGATCGTGCTGCCGGGCCTGGCGCTGGCGTACTTCGTCGCGGCGCCCGGCTCGCGCGGCCGGCGGCTCGACCGGATCGGGCTGGCCGGTGGTGTGACGCTCGCTGCGTCGCTGGCCTGGCCGGTCGTCGTGAGCCTCTGGCCGGGGGCGAAACCGTTCGTCGGCAGCACCACGGACGGCTCGGTCTGGCAGCTCGCCTTCGGTTACAACGGCCTGACGCGCCTGGTCGGCGGCTCGACCGGGGTCGGCGGCGGTTACGCCGCGACGGTCGGCGCGGCGCTCGGCGGCGGACCGGGCCCGCTGCGGCTGTTCGACGCCGAGGTCGGCGGGCAGATCGCGTGGCTGCTGCCGCTCGCGTTGGTCTCCTTGGTCGTCGCCGCGTGCCGGGCTCGCGGCGCCGCGCCGGGGACGAAGGCGGGCTGGGTGCTGTGGGGCGGCTGGCTGGTCGTCGGCGCCGTGGTCTTCTCGTTCACCGGTGGTGTCTTCCACGCGTACTACACCGCCGAGCTCGCCCCGGCCATCGCCGCGCTCGCCGCCGCGGGGCTGGTCACGGCGTGGCGGTGGTTCCGCTCGGAGGGACCGGCCAGGTTCGTGCTGCCGGCCGCGGTCGCCGGGACGGCGGTGTTCGCGTATGTCCTCCTCGACCGGACGCCGGATTGGGCGCCGTGGCTGCGCTACGCCGTGCTCGCGCTGGCCCTGCTCGCCGTCGTCGCGGCGCTGGTGCGAGCCCGGGCCGCGACGGTCGCGGCCGGCCTGGCCGCCATCGTCGCCGGTCCCGCGGCCTTCGTCGTCGACACCGCGGTGCGGCCGGTCAGCGTGCTGGAGACGGCCGACCCGGGCGCCGGGCCGCCGTCGACGGCCGCGTTGCGCACTGTTGTCGGCGTCAACACCGGCGAGGGCGCCGAAGCCGGATACATCCGGTTCATCGAGAGTGCGTACCGGCTGAGCGCGGGCCAGCGGGAGGTCCTCGACTACGCCGAAGCGCAGGCGCCGTCCGCGGGTGTTGTCCTTGGTGTCGAGGGCGGCACGTACGGCGCGGACCCGTTCCTGCTGAACACCGACGCCCGCGTCGCGCCGCTCGGCGGTTACCTCGGTTTCGACCCGGCGCCGTCCGCCGCTGACCTGCCGCAATGGGTTTCGGCCGGGAAGCTGCGCTTCGTGCTGTTGCCGCGGGTGTTCCTCGAGATCCGTGGCAGCGGCTCGGCTTCGCAGACCGTGGTCGACGCCGGTGAGCTCGTCCGGCGGATCGCCTGGGAGGCGAAGCACTGCCGTCCGGTGCCCCCGGCGCGGATCGGCCCGGACGCCGCCACGGCCGGGGTGCTGTTCGACTGCGCCGGGGTCAGGCCGTGACCTTGGCCGGGGCCGTCCGGCGCAGCCAGTACAGGCCGACGACCGGCAGCACCAGCGGGATGAACAGGTAACCCTCGCCGTAGACCGACCAGACGGTCGGGTGCCGGAACGCGGCCGCGTCGACGAGGCTCAGCGTGCCGATGGTCAGCACGCCCAGCAGCTCGATCGAGCAGGCGGTCAAAGCGACGCGCCACCAGCCGTCACCACGGCGGGCCAGCGCGATCGTCGCGACGATGTAGACGACCGCGGCGAACGCCGAGAGCAGGTAGGCCAGCGGGGCTTCGTGGAACTTCGTGCCGATCTGGACGCCCGCCCGCGACGTCGCCGCCAGCGCGAAGATCGCGTACACGGCGACGAGCACCCGTCCGGGCCCGCTGGCCGTCCTACGCTGTTGCTCCACTCCACACCTCGTTCAGTCGCAGCACCATCACCGGGATGGCCAGGCAGGCGATGCCGAGCACCGCCGTGCTCGACCGGCTCCGCTCGGCCAGCGCCCAGGCCGCGCCGACCGGCAGCACGACCAGGCTGCCGATCAGGTAGGCCAGGTAGGTCGCCAGGCTGCCGGGGCGGTCACCGCCGGCGAGCAGCACGATCCCGACCACGAGCTGGGCGACCAGCAGCAGTTCGAGGACCGCGAGCGCGACCAGGAGCGGGTTGTCGGGCAGCCGGTTGCGAGCCGACTGGACGAAGCTCCACAGCGCGACGAGCGTGGCCGCCACGGCGACCGTCACGGCGAATCCGAAGACCACCCGTTCCTCCTTCCGGTCCGCCGGCCGCCAACTTACTCCGTAGTACCGGTGGGGCCGTTCGCCGCGTGCCGCGGGCGTGGTGTGCGCCACGACGACGTCCATTGTGGACGCCTGAGGGGTCACCGGACGTGGCGATATCGAGAAAATTGATCACCAGGGTGGTCTTGATGGCATTCTGCCAATTCGGTGGTTTATTCCGGACCACCCTTGTGTGGACCTGCGGGAATGTCGTAAAAAGCTTCGTGTTACACCCCGACAGAGTGGTTGCCGGTCACGTCGGAATCACGCTGGGTTCGGCTACCGACTGGTAAGTGACCTTTTTGCCTACCTCGGATAGCCCAGTTGAACCCCCGGGTTGGCGGATTGGCCCAGGGCCGTTCGGCATGGGGGAATATTCCTCGTCCCGGAGCCGAGGCGCGCCGGGGGATCGCACCGGAGGGGTATCTCGGATGGACCTGCGCTACGAAGCATTTTGCTTCGCCGACCCGTTGTTCTACGACGAACAACAGGAAACCGGCGCGCTGGTCGACGATTACGCCACCGCGCTGCCGGCGCCGGAGACCGGATGGGTCACCGCCGACCGCGGCGTCTGGCGGGTGCTGCACCCCGAAGGCCGCGAACTTCCCGGCCAGGGCTGGAAAATCCACGTTTCCGCTGGTCTGGACAACGCTCGCCGCGTGCTCGTGCAGGTGCACGAGTATTGTCTCGAGTATCGGGTCGCCTACAAGCACCTGCGCTCGCCGCTCATCCTGCTCGCCCGGAACTCGAAATACGCACCCCGCGACGGCAGCGGGAAACTGATCACGATTTATCCGGCGAATGAAGACGAGCTCAAGTGTGTGCTGGACGACCTGTCGGTTCGCCTTGAAGGCGAGCACGGCGCCTATATCCTGAGCGACTTGCGCTACGGTGACGGCCCCCTGTACGTGCGCTACGGCGGATTCGCCGAGCAGTGGGTCGAACACGACGGCAACCGCGTCCTGGCAATCCGCAAGCCGGACGGGCGGCTGGTACCAGACAAGCGGGAACCGACGTTCTCCGTCCCCGAATGGGTGAAAATTCCGGCCTGTTTGCGCAGTAGCATCGCTGCGCGCAAGGCCGGTGACCCGAGCCAGTTCCCCTACCGGGTGACGAGCTCCCTGCACTTCTCGAACGGCGGCGGCGTCTACCTCGCCGACCCGAAGGCGGGCGGCGACCAGGTCGTGCTCAAGGAGGCCCGGCCCCACGCCGGCCTGGACCGCGCCCAGATCGACGCCGTCGCCCGGCTGCGCCGCGAGCACGAGGTGCTCGACGCGCTGGCCGGCGTCCCCGGCGTGCCCAGCGCCCTCGAGCACTTCACCGTCTGGGAACACCACTACCTCGCCATGGAGTACATGCCCGGCACGTCGCTCGGGAACTGGCTGGCCCGCAACTACCCGCTGACCAGGCGCGACACGACCGAAGCCGACCTGACCGCCTACGCCGCCCGCGCGCTGGCCGTGCTCGCGAAGGTCGAGGAGACGATCGAGGAGATCCACGCTCGCGGCTTCGTCTTCGGTGACCTGCACGCGCTGAACATCCTGATCGACGAGGACGACGAGAGCCGCGTCTCGCTGATCGACTTCGAGATGGCCGCGACCCTCGAGTCCGGCGAACGGCCCGCGCTCGGCGCGCCGGGCTTCCGGGCACCGGCCGACCGGACCGGCTTCGAGATCGACGAGCACGCTCTCGCGGCGCTTCGGCTGTGGATGTTCCTGCCGCTGTCCGCGCTGCTTGAGCTGGCACCGGCGAAACTGCGCGGCATCGCCGACTTCGTCGAGCGCCGGTTCGGCCTGCCGGAGGGGTACGCCGACGCCGCAGTCGCGGTGCTGGCTTCGCGTGAGGTGACCGCGGAGCCGGCACCGGTTCACACGGAGCTCGACCAGGAGAAACCGGACTGGCCGCTGGTCCGCAAGCAGATCGCCGAGGCGATCCTGGCCAGCGCGACCCCCGAGCGCCAGGACCGGCTGTTCCCCGGCGACATCGAGCAGTTCCGGGTCGGCGGCGCCTGCTTCGGAGTCGGCGCCGCGGGCGTGCTGCACGCCCTCGACGTCACCGGCGCCGGCCGGTTCCCCGAGCACGAGCGCTGGCTGATCGACTCGGTCCGCCGTGAACCGCCGACCCGGCCCGGGTTCTACGACGGCAGCTACGGCATCGCGTACGTGCTGGAGAACCTCGGTCACCACGACGAGGCGAGCCGGCTGCTGACGTCGTCGGCGCGGCTCGTCGAACAGACCACCGACCACGGGCTCGAGGGCGGGCTGGCCGGCATCGGACTGACCCAGCTGCACTTCGCCGCGGCCCGGCAGGACAACGAGTTCGGCCGGCAGGCGCTCTCCACCGCCGTCCGGCTGGCCGAGGCACTCGAGACGGCCGCGCCGCCGGGGAAGTTCGCCCGGGCCGGCCTGCTGTCCGGCTGGTCCGGTCCGGCGCTGCTGTTCATCCGGCTCTTCGAAGGCACCGGCGAGCCCGCATGGCTGGCCTTCGCCGACCAGGCGCTGCGTCGCGACCTCGAGGAATGCGTGCTCGCCGACGACGCGTCCCTGCAGGTCCGCGACGGCGCGACGCGCACTCTCCCGTACGCCGCGATCGGCAGCGCGGGGATCCTGCTGGTCGCCGAGCAGCTGGCTCGCCACCGCCCGGACGCCGTCGCCTGCGAAAGCCTGCCCGAGCTGCGCCAGTCGTGCCGCGGCGAGTTCGTGATCCACCCCGGCCTGCTCTACGGCCGGCTCGGGCTCGCGGTCGCCCTCGGCATGGGCGCCGAACCCGAGCAGCGCGTCCGCGAGGCGATCGACCTGCACCTGGCCCGGTTGGCCTGGTACGCGGTGCCGTTCCGCGGCGGGCTCGCCTTCCCCGGCAACCAGCTGCTGCGGCTGTCGATGGACGTCGCCACCGGCGGCGCGGGGATCCTCCTCGCACTCGCCGCCCTCCTGGACGGCAAGGAGGTGCTGCCCTTCCTGGGCAGCACGCCGTCCCCACACACCTCCGGTCGCTGACGACCGGCGGACACGAGAAACCGAGGAAAGGAACACCATGGAACTCGTTCTGGAGCTGCAGGCCCTGGAGACCCCCGAGGTGCTCAACGGCGGTCACGGCGGCGGGGGCGGCGCGCCGTCGAACCTGAGCCTGCTGGCCTCCTGCACCAACAGCACCCTCTCGCTGCTGACCTGCCACTGACCTGGCAAGTCCGCCGGCAAGTAGTGCCTAGGTGAACAGTGCGGGAGCGGCACAGGCCAAGTGCGCCGCTCCCGCACGTTCATTCTGGCCCCGGAACCGCCTCGGCGGTACCTCGTCCGAAGGAGTGAGATGCGCGGCTCCGCCGATCGGCTGCTGGCCCGGGTGGCCGGCCTCGATCGACCGAGGCTCGCCGCGATCATCGTCACGGCCCTGGTCGCCACCGCGGCCGGGCTGCTCCTCCCCAGCGCGCTCGCGGCCGCTGTCGACGCCGTCGTCGCCGGCCGCCCCAGCTGGCCCGAAGTCTCCTGGCTCCTGATCGTCGGCGGCGCGGAAATCGTCGCCGACGTCGTCGGGGGAATCCTCACCACCCGCGTGACCGCGACCGCGTCGGCTTGGCTGCGCCGTACGCTGACCGACAAACTCTTCGGCCTGGGCGCCCGATCCCGCTTCGCCGAGGGTGACGCGATCAGCCGCCTCACCGGTGACTGCGTCGGTGCCGGCGGCATCGTCACGATCGTCGTCCAGTGCGGCTCGATGCTGGTCATCGCCTCCGGCGCCGTCGTCCTGCTCGCCCTGCTGGACTGGCGGCTCGCGCTCGTGTTCCTCGGCAGCATCCCGTTCGCGTTGCTGCTCGCGCGAAGCCACCTCCGGAACACCGCCGACGACGTCCTTGCCTACCAACGGGTCTCCGGCGAACTCGCGGCCGGCATGGTCGACGCCGTCGCCGGCCTCCGGACGATCGCCGCGTCCGGTACCGCGGACCGCGAAGCCGAACGCGTGCTGCGCCCGCTCCCGAAGCTGGCCCTGGCCGGGATGGGCATCTGGCGCACCCAGGCCCGCATGGTCTGGCGCGCCGGCCTGCTGACGCCGGCGGTCGAGCTCGCCGTGCTGGCCGCGGCCGGGTTCGGCGTGCTCGCCGGCCGGCTCAGCGTCGGCGACGTCATCGCTGTGCTCGGTTACGTCGCGCTCGGCCTCGGGCTGGTCACGCAGATTCCGCTGCTCACGACGCTGTCGCGGGCGCGCGGCTGCGCCGAACGGCTCGTCGAGGTCCTCGACGAGCCCGCCCCCGTGCCCGGCAAGCTCCCGCTCCTGCCCGGCAACGGCACCCTCGACGTCCGTCACGTCGGAGTTACCGGCGCGCTCGCTGAGGTCGACCTGCGCGTCGACGGCGGCACCTTCCTCGCCGTCGTCGGCCGCTCGGGCGCGGGCAAGTCCGTGCTGGCCGGCGTGCTCGGCGGGCTGGTTCTGCCCGACGAGGGCCAGGTCCTGCTCGACGGCCGCCCGCTGCACCGGATCCGCCCCGAGGAGCTGCGCGCGGTCGTCGGCTACGCCTTCGAGCGGCCCGCGCTGCTCGGCACCACCGTCGCCGACGCCGTCGGCTACGGCTCCTGGGCCGGCGAGTCCGCGGTCCGCAGCGCTTGCCGGACCGCCCAGGTCGACGAGGTCGTCGTCCGGCTGCCCGAGGGTTACCGCACGCCGCTGACCGAGTCGCCCCTTTCCGGCGGTGAGGCCCAGCGCCTCGGGCTGGCCCGCGCGATCGTGCACAACCCGCGCGTCCTGATCTTTGACGACGCCACGGCGAGCCTCGACACGGTCACCGAGGCAGCCGTCGAGCGCGCGTTGGACGGCGTGCTCCCGGGCCGGACGCGTGTCGTCGTGACTCACCGCGCGGGCACGGCGGCTCGTGCGGACCTGGTGGTCTGGCTCGAGGAAGGCCGGATCCGCGCAGTGGCCCCGCACGCCGCGCTTTGGCAGGAACCGGGCTACCGGGGCGTCTTCACGGAGGACGACGAGTGAGCCTGCGCCGGTTGTACTGGTCCGCACTCGCCGGTCAATGGCGTGGCGGTGTTGTGCTGCTCGTGTGTTCGGTGCTCGAAGGACTCCCTGCTTTCTTCTCGGGACGGCTGGTCGAGCTGTCCGTGGACCGTGGCTTTTCGGTCGGCAACCCGGCGGTCGGCCTCGGCTGGCTGGCGCTGTTCGGGCTGGCGGCCGTGCTCGGCGCGTTCGGCTCGCGGATGGTGTGGCACCAGCTCGGCAAGGTGGTCGAACCCCTGCGCGACGCGCTCGTGACCGCCGTCGTCCGAGGTGTCCTGCACGACGACTCCCCGCCGCGCAACCAACCGGATTCCAGCGGGGTCGCCCGGATCACCCAGCACGTCGAGGTGGTCCGCGACGCGACCGCCGGCCTGCTGGTGCAGGCGCGCGGCATGCTGGTGACGACGGCCTCGGCGCTCGCCGGGCTCGTGACCGTCGCCGGCGCGCTGGTGGTGCCGGTCGCCGTGCCGGTGGTCGCTTCGTTGATCGTGTTCGCCTTCCTCCTTCCCTCGCTAGCTCGACGTCAGCGCGCGCTGGCGCTGGCCGACGAGCACACGGCCGCGACGGCCGGCGGGTCCCTGGCCGGGATGCGCGACATCGTGGCCTGCGGCGCCGAGCCGATCGCCTCGCTGGCGATGTACGACGCGGTCGACGCCCAGGCGGTGGCCGCGATCCGCGTGGCGCGCTCGAGCGCCCTCCGGTCGCTGGTGATCTCCCTCGGCGGGTTCGTCCCGTTGCTGCTCGCGCTGGCCCTGGCGCCGGGGATGGTGGCCCGCGGGGAGCTGACCGCGGGAGCCGCCCTCGGCGCGCTGGTCTACCTGGCCACGACGATGCAGCCGGCCCTGCGCGGGCTCGCGGCCACGGCCGGCACGGTCGTCCTGCGGCTGCTGGTCGCCCTCCGCCGGCTGGCGGAGACGGCCGAGCTGCCCATTACTTCCGAGGGCGCGGCGACGCCGCGCGGCACCGACATCCAGGTCCGCGGCCTGACGTTCGGCTGGGGCGCGACGGCCGAGCCCGTGGTCCGTGGTCTGGACCTGGGGCTGCGGCCGGGGGAGCACCTCGCCGTCGTCGGGCCGAGCGGGATCGGCAAGTCGACACTGGCCGGCTTGCTGACCGGGATGCTCACGCCGCAGGAGGGCCGGGTGCTACTGGGCGGCGTCCCGGTCCGGGACGTGCCCGCCGCGCTCCGGCACGAGCTCGTGGCGCTGATCCCGCAGGAGGCGTACGTCTTCGCGGGAACCGTGCGGGACAACGTCGGTCTCTTTGCCCCGTCAGCCCCGGACGGCGCACTCGTGGCCGCCGCGGACGCAGTGGGCGCGGGAGCGCTGCTGAGGCACCTGGGCGGCCTCGACGCCGAGATCGGTCATGGCGGCGAAGGCATCTCCGCGGGCGAAGCGCAGCTGCTCGCGCTAGCGAGGGTGTACGCCAGTTCGGCGAAGTTCGTGATCCTCGACGAGGCGACCTCCCATCTCGACCCGGTGTCGGAAGCCCGCGCGGAGCGGGCCTTCGCCGCTCGGGGTGGTGTTCTGGTGGTGATCGCGCACCGGCTTTCGTCCGCCCTGCGCGCGAACCGTGTCCTCGTCATGGACGGCCGGGAGACCGCAGTGGGCAGCCACGCCGATCTGATGGCGGGCTCAGCGCGCTACGCGGAGCTCATGCAGGCCTGGGCGACACCGGCGGCTCGGAAAGGAGCCACCGGTGCCACCGGGCCAGCGAGCGGCGGGCCGGCTGGTACCGCCGGACCGCCTACGGGCGGTGCGGTCGCGATCGTCGCCGGGGCGCCTTCCGGCGACTGACCGCGAGCACCGTCGCTTCGTCCTGTGGACGATGGTCCTCCCGGCCGTGGGCGGGGCGCCTTCCGCAAACGGCCGGGCGACCATCGTTCAGCTCTCTGCGCCAGTGGGTGTTCCTTCCCCGCGGGCGGGGCGCCTGCCGGCAACAAGGTCGGTCACCACTGTCGACCGCATGAAGCAGTGGGTTCGCGGCCGCCGACGCATGGCGGAACCGTTACCACTGCCGGGCTTCCTGCTCACTCGGTCCGCCGCAGACGCCGATCGACGCCTAGGCCGCCCTCCGCGCTGCGTGCGGATCCGGGTGAGCCGGTTGCCCATCCACTGTGGACCTTTGCACTGTATCGCCGTGGACGGCCCGCGAAAGGGGGTGATCCAAATCTGTGGACAACACGCCGATGTGCACGGCCCCTGTGGACAACTCAGGCTGATCGCCGCGTTCTGTCGGTGGCGTCGTGCATGATCGGAATCGCGGGAAGAACACGGCCCGGAACCGGCACCGTCAATAAGGAGGTGACCCGCCGGCGGTGCACGTCAACCGGGCTGCAGTGCTTCCAGTGCCTCGCGCAGCTTGCCGGAGAGCGGTGTCGGCCGGCGGGACTCGCGGTCGACGAAGACGTGCACGAAGTGCCCTTCGGCGACCAGGGACTCGTCGGCGGCGTACATGCCGATCTCGTAGCGCACGCTGGACTTCCCGAGGTGCGCCACGCGCAGTCCCACCCGCAGCGAACCAGGAAAGGACACCGATGAGTGATACCCGCAGTGCGACTCGACGCACAGCCCGATCACCTCCCCGGTCTCGATGTCGAGGCCGCCCTGCTCGATGAGCCACGTGTTGATCACGGTGTCCATCAGCGAGTAGTGCACCACGTTGTTGACGTGCCCGTAGACGTCGTTGTCCTTCCAGCGCAACGGAACCGTCTGCCAGTGCGGGTACCCGTTCACCACAGCGACACCGAGTCGCGGAGGATTGCGGAAAGGTCCTCCGTGGACGCCTCTCGGGGCGCCGTGGCCAGCAACCGCTGCTGCTTCAGGGTTCCTTCGACCAGGGAGTCCACATCGGACTCCTGGTAGCCGACGGCGCCGATGCCGTCCGGAATGCCGATCTGGCGCATCAGGTCGATCAGCACCGCGGGCAGGTGGTCGGCGAAGTCGCCAGGCCACTCGAAGTCGGGCGCCAGCAGGCGCGCGACGCGCAGGTGGCGGTCCGGCGCCGCGTCGAAGGTGAAGCGGAACGCGGCGGGCGCGGTCAGCGAGACGGCCATGCCGTGCGGCACCATGGGCTCTTCGCCCGGGTAGCCGTCCGGGTGGAAATCCCTGACCTGCCCGGCGATCGGGTACGCGTTGGCGTGCGGGATGTGCACGCCGGCGTTGCCGAACCCGAGTCCGGCGAACGTCGCGGCGAGGGCCATGGCTTCGCGGGCCTTGAGGTCGGAGCCGTCGCGCACCGCGGCGGGGAGGGCCCACGACAGCAGGCGCAGCGACTGCTCGGCGAACATGTCGGCCAACGGGTTCGCGCCGCAGTACGGCACGCGTTGCTCCGGGCGCTTGCGCTCGAACTCGGTGTACGGCTTGGCGGTGTAGCTCTCCGCGGCGTGGCAGAGGATGTCCATGCCACTCGCGGCGGTCACGCCGGCGGGCTGGCTCACGGTGAGCCGCGGGTCGACGACCGCGAGGGTCGGGCGCAGCCGCAGGTGGCTGATCCCGCTCTTGACGCGCAGGGACAGCACGTCCAGGACGCAGACCGTGGTGCTCTCCGAGCCGGTGCCGGTGGTGGTGGGGACCGCGACCAGCGGCTTCAGCGGGCGGCTCGGCGCGCGGCCGCCGCCGACCGGGGCGTTGACGTAGTCCATCAGCTCGCCGTCGTTGCTGGTGAGCAGGTTCGCCGCCTTGGCGGTGTCGATGGCCGACCCGCCACCGACGGCGACGAACGCGTCGTACGGGCCGGTGCCGCGGGCGAAGTCAACCGCCTTCTGCATGCTGACATCGGTGGGTTCGACGTGTACGCCGTCGAAGATCTCGGTCTCGATGCCGTAACCCGTGATGCCGTCGGCAATGCGGCGGGGCCAGCCGGTCGCGGCCACGCGCGGGTCGGTCACGACCAGCACGCGGCGGGCGCCGAACTGCGTGAGGTCGTAGCCGATCTCGTCGCTGGCTCCCGTGCCGTACTTCAACCCCGGTGCGCCATAAGTAAAAACTGTTTCACGTTCGGTCGCGGTCAAGCCTGCGTCCTCGCTCCCTTGATCGGCTGGCAGTCGGTCAAAGCGGACATTCGGTCCATCCTTGCCGGGTTTCGGCGAAGATCACTTGACTGCACTGAACGGTGCCCGCCTAAGCTCTCCTCATTAGATACCAACTGGGAGCGACCGTCGCCCAGACGGCCGTGCGGATCCTGACCGAGGCGCGTGTCCGCCGCGTGTACGCGGTGGTCGGTGAGTCCTTCCTGGAAGTTCTCGACGCCTTGCAGCGCGAGCGGGAGATCACCCTGGTCTCGGCGCGCCATGACGCGGGCGCGGCGTTCATGGCGGAGGCGGAGGGCAAGCTCACCGAGCGGCCCGCCGTGCTGCTCGCCAGCCGGGGGCCGAGCGCGGCGAGCCTGGCGATCGGCGTCCAGACGGCCTACCAGGACGAGACGCCGATGGTCGTGCTGCTGGAGACGCCGGCGACCGAGCCGATGGCGTCGTCCTCCGGTGAGCTGCCGACCGCGGACCTGACGGCGATGTTCGAGTCGATCGCCAAGTCGACCCTGCGGGTGACCGACCCGGACGGCCTGCCGGGGCTGCTGGCGCACGCGTTGACGACGTCGCAGGAGGGACGGCCGGGGCCGGTCGTGCTCGGCGTGCCCTGCGACATCTGGGGCATGCCCTACGACGCGGCGAAGCCGATGGCGCGGGTGCGGCCGCCGGCGTCCGGGACACTGGGCCGTTCGGCTGATGCCGTGGCGCAGCTGGTGGACGAGGCGAAGTACCCCGTGGTCATCGTCGGCGGGCGGGCGCGGTCCGCGCGGGACGAGCTGATCGCGGTCGCCGACGAGCTCGCGCTGCCCGTCTACAACGCCTTCCGGCGGCAGGACTCCTTCCCGGAGAACCACGCCCGCTACGCCGGGCACCTCGGGCTCGGCATCCCCGCCCGGCAGCTGGACGCCCTGGAACGGGCGGACCTCGTGCTCGCGCTCGGCACCCAGCTCGACGAGGTGACGACGCAGGCCTACCGCTATCCGACCGCCCAGCAGACGCTGGTCATGGTGGGGACGGGCATCGAAGTCAGCCCGCGGCGGCGGGGGCTGACCTTCCGTGTCGACTCCGAAGTGGAGCCGTTCCTGCGGGAGCTGCGGGAGGTGGCGTCGCCGCGGACGCGGCGGGCTTCGGCGGCGAACGCGGCCGTCCACACCTTCATGACGCCGCCCGACACGAGCGGGAACACGCGTGTCCACCCAGTGGACGTCGTGCGGGCGCTGCGGAAGCTGGCGCCCGAGGACACCATCGTCACCAGCGATGCCGGCAACTTCGCCCAGTTCATGCACCGCTACTGGTGCTTCACGGCGCCGCGCAGCCAGCTCGGGCCGAGCAACGCCGCCATGGGGTACGCCGTTCCGGCGGCCGTCGCGGCGAAACTGGCCGAACCGCGGCGGACCGTGGTAGCCATGGTGGGAGACGCCGGGACGCTGATGACCGGCCAGGAGATCGAAACGGCCGTCCGGTACCGGGCGCCGGTGATGGTGGTGGTGTTCCAGAACGGCGTTCACGGGGCGCTCGCGATGCACCAGGCGCGCGCGCAGGGCCGGCTGTCCGGGGTTTCCATCCCGTTGACCGACTTCGCTTCGTGGGCGCGTGGGCTCGGCGCGGCCGGGTACACGGTGGACGATCGTGAAGAGCTCGAGCCGATCATCGCCAGTGCGCTGGTGCGGCAGCGGCCGTGCGTCATCGACGTGCGCACCGACCCCGATGTCGTGACCCCGGACGTGCGGCTTTCGGCCCTGCTCGGTCAAGCGCGCCCGCAACCTCCCGCCCAGTAAAGGGTTTGGCGGCCGACACGCGCGGAAAACGCCGGGAATGTCGTGTGGTAGCACGGCCTTGGCTCAGGTAGCCTGACGGTGTTCCGGTGGTGGTTCGCCGCTGAACCTTTCCCGGCCGGGTCCCGGCGGGAGACAACCGGTTTCTGTCGGTGCCGCATGGCACCATCACGGTCATGACCCGCGCCGAAGCGGGCAGGGAACGAGGGGAGTTTCGACGTGACCGATCACCAGCACGCATCCGAACCAGCGCGGAAGTCCTCGGGCGTCGTACCGGTGCTGTTCAGCGCCAGCGCGGAGGCGCACGACGACGCCGTGGTCGCGGCCGAACGCGACACGACCTGGCGTTCGCCGTTCATCACGGAGGGGCTGCGCCCGGCGAGTGGCGAATAGCTCACCCCGCTTGGGTGAAGACCGCTTGTCCGCCCAGGTCAAGGTGTGCTTTACTGCTGTCGGTCTCGATTTTTGTGTTCGTGTTGAGTCACGCTCGCAGAATTCAGCGGGCGTAGTGTCTCCTCGCCGAGGAAGCAAACCGTCCTGGTGGTGACCCGGGACGCCGAAGTGGCTTCCTGTTTTGTTGTTACACATGGAGATTTTTGATGACTCAGGGCACTGTGAAGTGGTTCAACTCCGAGAAGGGGTTCGGCTTCATCACCCCCGACAACGGTGGCGGCGACGTCTTCGTTCACTACAGCGAGATCCAGGGTAGCGGCTTCAAGAGCCTCGAGGAGAACGCTCGCGTCGAGTTCGAGATCGGCCAGGGCCAGAAGGGCCCGCAGGCCACGTCGGTCACCGTGATCTGACTTTGATCTTGAAAAAGGGCCGTCACCCGTACGGGGTGGCGGCCCTTTTCGTAAACTCCGCTCCATGATCGAGCACGGCTACACCGTCTCCGGGATGAGCTGCGGACACTGCGCCCAGTCCGTCACCGAGGAAATCACCGCGGTGCCCGGAGTGACCGAAGTGGACATCGACGTCGCGGCCGGCAGGGTCGTCGTGCGCGCCGAAACCGCGTTGGCGGAAGACGATGTCCGCGCCGCGGTCGAAGAGGCGGGCTACACCTTCGAAGGCGCCGTCGACCTCGTCTCGTAGCCGGCTGCCGGGGCTCGGCCCCGGTTGGTTCTTCTCCGGCCGTGCGGCGTTCGTCTCCAGGATGGACAGTCCACTGGAGATCAACCGCGCCCCTGTGATCTTCGACGCTCTCGGCGCGCGCCCACCGCTATGACCTCGTACGGCGCTGTGTGCCGGTGAGTGCAACGCCCTGCAACCCTTCCCTTCGCGGCCGTCCGCGGAGTCTCCTGTCCTCCGGTGAAGTATCGGGAGGTCAGGTGGGAGAAACGGTGGCGGGGATCGTCGCGAATCCGGCTTCGGGGCGGGACATCCGCCGGCTGGTCGCGCAGGCGTCGGTGTTCCCCACCGCGGAGAAGGCGAACATGGTCCAGCGGCTGCTGGCGGCGTTCGCCGTGACCGGGCTCGACCGCGCCCTCGTCTCGACCGATCTCGGTGGGATCTCCGCCGCGGTCCTGCGCGCCCTGGGCCGGGGTGGCGCCTGGCCGAAGGTCGACTTCTGCGAAGACGACCCGATCACCGGCACCGCCGCCGACACGACGAATGCGGTGCGCCGGATGGTCGAAGCGGGCGCCGGCGTCATCGTGGTCCTCGGTGGGGACGGGACCGCCCGGGTCGCCGCCGCGGCCTGCGAAGACGTGCCGATCCTCGCCCTCTCGACCGGGACCAACAACGCCTTCCCGCAGATGCGGGAGGCGACCGTCGCCGGGCTGGCCGCCGGGCTGATCGCCACCGGCCAGGTCGACCCCGACCTCGTCACCCACCGCGTCAGCGTGCTCGAGGTCGTCACCAAAGCCCGCCGTGAGATCGCGCTCGTCGACGTCTGCGTGTCGCTGAGCAGGCACATCGGGGCTCGGGCGCTGTGGGACCCGGCGTCGCTCACCGAGCTGTACTGCACCTTCGCCGAGCCGGACGGCATCGGCCTCTCCAGCGTGCCCGGCCAGCTCTGCCCGAGCCCGCGGTCGAGCCCGGACGGCGTCGCGCTGCAGCTCGGGCCGGTCGGGGAGACGCCGTACGTCGTGCAGGCGCCGATCGCGCCCGGGCTGGTGCGGCCCGTCGGGGTGCGCGGGTGGGGTGTCCTCAAACCCGGGGTGCGGGTCGAGCTGGCCGCGGCCGGCGGCGTCATCGCGCTCGACGGGGAACGCGAACTCGAGCTGAAGACCGGGGAGAGCGCGTTCGTGGAGCTCAAGCCGGACGGGCCGTGGTGCGTCGACGTCCGGGCGGCGATGGCGGAAGCGGCGAGGAAAGGGCTGTTGCGCACGGAAACCGATCAAGGGAAGGAGCGTCGAAGATGACGGACACCCTGCGGGAGGCGTATCGCGTGATGCGCACCATCCGTGCCTTCGAAGAGCGCGTGCACGAGGAGTTCGCGACCGGCGAAATCCCGGGGTTCGTGCACCTGTACGCCGGTGAGGAAGCCTCGGCCACCGGCGTCTGCCTCCACCTCGACGACCGGGACACGATCGCCGCAAGCCACCGCGGCCACGGCATCGCCAAGGGTGTCGACGTCAAGGGCATGATGGCCGAGATCTACGGCCGCCGGACCGGGTCGTGCCACGGCAAGGGCGGCTCGATGCACATCGCCGACCTCGCGAAGGGCCTGCTCGGCGCGAACGGCATCGTCGGCGGGGGCCCGCCGCTCATCTGCGGCACCGCGCTCGCCGCGAAACAGCAGAACACCGGAGGTGTCGGAGTCGCCTTCTTCGGCGACGGCGCCGGCAACCAGGGGACGACGCTGGAGGCGCTGAACCTCGCGTCCGTCTGGAACCTGCCCGCGATCTTCGTCGCGGAGAACAACGGTTACGCCGAAGCGACGTCGAGCTCCTGGTCCGTTGCGTCGGACAACATCGCCGACCGGGCCGCCGGCTTCGGTGTGCCCGGGGTGATCGTCGACGGGCTCGACTTCTTCGCCGTGCACGAGGCTGCGGGCGAAGCCGTCCAACGCGCGCGCGACGGCGGCGGTCCGACGCTGATCGAGGTCAAGTTCACCCGCTGCTCCGGGCGCTTCGAAGGGGACCTCGACTGCCTCAAGCGGTTCCGGGACCAGGTCACCGACAGCGGTGAGCTGCCCGGACCGGTCCTCGACGACCTCGACGCCGAAATCGCGAAGCTGATCGAAGACGCCGTCACCGAGGCGAAGGCCGCGCCGAAACCCACGAAGGAAGACCTCGAGACCGACGTCTACCTGACTTACTGAGAAGGGCGCGTCATGGCCAGGACGATCAGCTATCGCGAGGCCATCAACGAGGCGCTCGCGCAGGAGATGGCCCGGGACGAGTCGGTCATCGTGCTGGGCGAGGACAACGCCGGCAGACCCGGGGACGACGGCCGGGGCGGTGTCCTCGGCGTCACCCAAGGCCTGTTCGACCGGTTCCCCGGCCGGGTGCTCGAGACGCCTGTCTCGGAGTCGGCGTTCGTCGGCGCGGCGATCGGCGCCGCGACGCGGGGGCAGCGGCCCGTCGCGGGACTGATGTTCATCGACTTCATGGGTGTCTGCTTCGACCAGATCTTCAACCAGGCCGCCAAGTTCCGGTACATGTTCGGCGGCAACGCGCGCACGCCGGTCGTGATCCGCACGATGTACGGTGCCGGGCTGCGGGCCGCGGCGCAGCATTCGCAGTGCCTGTACCCGATCTTCACGCACGTCCCCGGGCTGAAGGTCGTGGTGCCGTCGAGCCCGTACGAGGCGAAAGGCCTGCTGGTCCAGTCGATCCGGGACGACGACCCGGTGATCTTCTGCGAGCACAAGGCGCTCTACGACACCAGCGGCGAGGTGCCCGAGGACAGCTACACGATCCCGTTCGGCGAGGCGAACGTCGTCCGCGAGGGCGGTGACGTCACGATCGTCGCCTTCGGGCGCATGGTCGCGGTCGCCAAAACAGCGGCTGACGAGCTGGCCTGCGCCGGGATCGAGGCCGAGGTCATCGACCCGCGCACCACCAGCCCGCTCGACACCGGAACGATCCTGGCGAGCGTCCGGACCACCGGACGGCTGGTCGTCGTCGACGAGGCGTCGCCCCGTTGCAACCTCGCCACGGACATCTCCGCGCTCGTCGCCAAGGAGGCGTTCGGCGCCCTGCGCGCCCCGATCGAGATGGTGACGCCGCCGCACACGCCGGTCCCGTTCTCGGACGCGCTCGAGGACCTCTACATCCCGGACGCGCAGAAGGTGCTCAACGCGGCGAAGTCGGTTGTGGAGTACCGGCGATGATCCGGCACGTCACACGCATCGACGCAGCTCTAACGCTGTCCACAGTGGACGTCTCGGTGCGCGCGGTGGGCGTCGCGACCACGGGCTGACCTCCGGCGTGCTTGCCACCACCTTCCGATCACCGGAGCGAAAAGGCAGACTGAGGAGGCGGAGCGCAAGGAGCGGCGGTTGGGGCAGCAGAACCTCGAGGCAGCGTTGCCGGCCGGGGCGGACCCTCGGCGGTATGCGCGCGTCCTCACGCAGGTGCACGAGGCAGCACTCGCCGGGAAAACCCTGCCCACGCGCCCGCGCGCGGTCATCGGCGCGTCCTGGGAGCGGATGCGCCGCCTCGGCCTGGACCCGGACAGCCGCGCCGCCGCGCCCGTCCTGACCTTCGAAGAGCTGGAGACGCGCCGCCGGACCAGCCGGCTGGCCGAGGCGCTGCCGACCCTGCGCGGCGGCCTGATCAGCCTCGCCGAACAGGCTTCGCACATCATGGTGATCGTCGACGCCGGTGGCACCGTGCTCTGGCGCGACGGCAGCGCCGCGGTCCGCCGCCGCGCCGACGGGCTCGGGTTCGTCGAAGGCGCCGACTGGCAGGAAGAAGCCGTCGGAACCAACGCGATCGGCACCGCTCTCGTCACCCGCCGCCCGGTGCAGGTCTACTCCGCCGAGCACTACGTCCGCGCGCAGCACTCCTGGACGTGCGCCGCCGCGCCGCTGCACGATCCTCGTGACGGCTCGCTGCTCGGCATCGTCGACCTCTCCGGCCCCGCCTCGACCGTGCACGCGACGACGTTGGCGCTGGTCGACGCCGTGACGCGGCTCGCCGAGGCGCAGCTGCGCACCGCCCACCTCAGTGAGCTGGAACGGCTGCGGGGCTTCGCCATCCCGGTGCTCGCGAAGGTCGGCGGGCGGGCCGTCGTGGCCGACGACCACGGCTGGGTCGCGGCCGCCGCCGGGCTCGCGCCAATCGACCGGATCGCGCTGCCCGCCGATCTCGCCCCGGGCGGGGTCTGGCTGCCGGCGTACGGCAACTGCGCGGTCGAGCCGGTGCCCGGCGGCTGGCTCATCCGGGTCGTCGAGCACGGGGCCGCCCCGGCCACCCGGGTCGTCCTCGACGTCCGTTCGCCACGTCAGCCCGAGCTGACCGTCGCCGGCGCGTCCGGGACGTGGACGCACCGGCTCAGCCCGCGCCACGCCGAGATGCTGTACGTGCTGGCCAGCCGGCGTGACGGCCGCTCGGCGTCCGAACTGGCGCTCGACCTGTTCGGCGACCCCGGCCGCACGGTCACCGTCCGCGCCGAGATGTCCCGGCTGCGGCGCCACTTCGGCGGCATCCTCGGCGCGAAGCCGTACCGGTTCGCCGACGACGTCGAGGTGCTGGTCCGGCGGCCGCCGGACCCCGAAGCGGTGCTGCCGCACTCGCTCGCCCCGGCCATCCGCGGCTGAGCCGCCCGCGCGGGGAAGATGGGGGTGTGCCGAAACGTCCCGCGCTGCCGGACACCATCGCGCCGAGCTGGCTCGTCGTGCAGCTGCTCGGCACGCTCTTCTTCGCCGCGACGCTGCTGACGGCGCGCGAGCCGGACCCGTGGATCTGGACGTGTTACGGCGTCTCGAGCGCATGCTGGCTCGGGTTCGTCGTGTTCGCCTCGCGGGCGCCGAAGACCGCGGCCGTGCTGCTCGCCGTGGCGGGCACGCTGCCGGCGGTGATCGTCGGCTGGGCGGGGGACTCCTCGGCGATCGTGCTGTCCGTCATCGCGCTCGGCCGGCTCGCGACGCTCACCTCGGTCGGGGTCGCCGCGATCCTCGGGATCGGCCTGCTCGACATCGTGCTCGCGGCCGGCTCGCACCTGGTCGCCGGGCAGTCCCTCGCCGACGCGTTCTCCGACGCCGGCGTGATGCTGCTGCTCGTGCTGGTCGGGCTCAACCGGCGCCAGTACGAGGTCCAGGCGCTGCAGGCCGAGGCGCTGCTCGAACAGACCCGCGTCGCGCAGGCCGAGCACGCGCGGGCCGCCGCGCTCGACGAACGCACGAGGATCGCCCGCGAGCTGCACGACGTCCTGGCGCATTCCTTGGGAGCACTGGGGGTCCAACTCGAGCTCGCCGAAGCGCTGCTCGAAGAACGGTCCGATGTGGACGGTGCGCTCAAGTCCGTCCGGCGGTCGCGCCGGCTCGCCGCCGACGGGCTCGTCGAAGCGCGCAACGCCGTCACCGCGCTGCGCCGGGACGTTCTGCCACTCGCCGACGCGCTCGCCGCGACCGCTACCACGCACGCCCGTGACCACCGCGTCGCCGTGTCCTTCGACGCGGACGGCGAACCCCGGCCGCTGCCGTCCGCGGTGGTCGTCGCGCTGGTCGGCATCGCGCGCGAAGCACTGACGAACGCCGGAAAACACGCGCCGGGCGAAGAAATCCGGATGCGGCTGACCTACGAACCGGACGCCGTCCGGCTCGACGTCCGCAACAAGCTGGGCGAATTCACTCGGACAGGTGAAGGTTTCGGCCTGGCCGGGATGCGCGAGCGGCTCGCCCTCGCCGGTGGCACGCTGAGTTCGGGGCCGGAAGACGGCTACTGGCGCGTGCTCGCGGAGGTGCGGAGTTGATCAGGGTGGTCGTGGCCGACGACCAGCAGTCGGTGCGCGAAGGGCTCGTCGCGCTGCTCGGCCTGCTCGACGACGTCGACGTCGTCGCTTCGGCGGGCAACGGCCGCGAAGCCGTCGACGTCCTCACCGCCTGCCCCGCCGACGTCGTGCTGATGGACCTGCGCATGCCGGAGCTCGACGGCGTCGCCGCGACCCGGCTGATCCGGCGCGACCACCCCGGCACCGCCGTTGTCGTCCTGACGACGTACGCCGACGACGCGTCGATCGCGGACGCGCTGCGTGCCGGCGCCCGCGGTTACCTGACGAAGAACTCCGGACGCGCCGAGATCGCCGCCGCGCTCCGGTCCGCGGCGGCCGGGCAGGCCATCTTCACCGGCGAGGTCTCCGACCGGCTCGTCGCCGCGCTCGGAACCTGGTCCGTGTCCGGCGAGAAGCCGCCGGACGGCCTGACCGCCCGCGAAGCCGAAGTCCTCACGCTGGTCGCGCGCGGCCTGACCAACCCGGAGATCGCGACCGAGCTCTACATCGGCGAAGCCACGGTCAAAACGCACATCAACAACACCTTCGCGAAGATCGGCGCCCGGCACCGCGCGGAGGCCGTCAGGTACGCGTTGACGCACCGCCTCTGAGATCACGTGCTGATGACGGCGGGCGGTGCCGGTGGCTGCGCGCACGGCGACTCGGCTACCTTCTGCGAGTACAGCTTTCGGGGAGGAATCGGGGATGACCAGCACTGCGACGGCCCCGGGTCCCACGGCGCCCGCGCCGGGACCCCCGCCGTCGCCACCGGAAGGCCGCGACCGCGCCGGGGGCCGCAGCGGCCTGCTGGGCCTGCTGGACCTGCCGGGGCAGGGGGTGCGCGCGATCGTCCGGTCCGCCGCGACCACCCCCGGCCGGCTCACCGTGATCGCCGTCGGGCTGGTGCTGCTGGCCCTGGTCGCCGGGCTGGTCGCGACGCTGTCGGTGCAGGACCGCGACAACACGATCAGCGGGGTCATCGACCACCGCGAGCCCCTCGCCGCCGCTTCGCAGCAGGTCTACCGCTCACTCTCCGACGCCGACGCGACCGCCGCGAGCGCGTTCCTTTCGATCGGCACCGAACCGCCCGAGCTCCGCCAGCGCTACGAGCGTGACATCGCCGAAGCGGGCGCCGCGCTCGCGAAGGCGGCTTCGGACGCTTCGGACGTCGCCGACGCGGCCGGTCCGGTCGACGTGCTGAACCAGCAGCTGCCCGTCTACACCGGGCTCGTCGAGACGGCGCGCGCGAACAACCGCCTCGGCTACCCGGTCGGCGCGTCGTATCTGCGCGAGGCGTCCGAACTGATGCGCGCGAAGATCCTTCCCGCCGCGCAGGACCTCTACCGCGTCGACACCGCGCGGCTCGTCGAAGAACAGGACAGCGCCACCGGATTCCCGTGGCTCGCCACGATCCTGATGGTCGCGCTGCTCGCCGCGCTCGTCGTCGCGCAGGTCTACCTGACCCGCCGCACCAACCGGTTGCTCAACGTCGGGCTCGTCGTCGCGACGGCGGCCGTCGTGGTGTCGCTGCTGTGGGGCGCGGTCGCGCTGATCTTCCAGGGCGCGCTCGTCGGCAGCGGGCAGGACGACGGATCCCACCGCGTCGACGTCCTGGTCCGCGCGCGGATCGCCGCGCTGCAGGCCCGCGCCGACGAAACGCTCACCCTGGTCGCCCGCGGTGACGGCGCGGCGTACGAGCGGGACTTCGGCACCAACGCGGCCCAGCTGCTGGGTCCCGACGGCCAGGCCGGCCTGCTCGGCGAGGCCCGCGGCCTGATCACCGACGGCGAAGGCGCCGCGAAGGTCGCCGACGCGACGAAGGCCGCGAACGACTGGCTGAAGGCCCACGCGCAGGTGCGCGCCCAGGACAACGGCGGGCTGTACCAGGAAGCCGTCGACGCCGCCGTGCTGGAGAGCAAGGACGGCGGCTCGGCGCCGGCGTTCCGGCGGCTCGACGACAGCCTCCAGGCCGCGATCGACGTCGGCCGGCAGCAGTTCCTCGACGACACCCACAACGGCGACCGCGCGCTGACGTTCCTCGCGCCCGGCCTCGCCGTGCTGGCCATCGTCGCCGCGGCGGGTGTCACCATGGGGGTCCGGGAGCGACTGAGGGAGTACCGGTGAGCAGGCGGGGGAACACGGTCCGGGCGGGTGTGCTGGCGGTCGTCGCACTGCTGGCGGCGTCCTGCGGCAGTCCCGGGCAGCCGGTCGACCCGGCGCCGGTGAGCAACGCCGCCTGGCCGCAGCCCGCGCACGTCGGCGGGCCGGACGCGAGCGCCGGCGGGGGCACCGACACCAGCTGCAACCCGCTGGCCAGCCTGTCGCCGAGCAGCACGAACGTCCCCGACAGCTCGACCATGGGCGAGATCAAGCGCCGCGGGAAGCTGATCGCCGGGGTCGACCAGACCACCTACCTCTTCGGCTTCCGCAACCCCACCACGGGCAACCTCGAGGGCTTCGACATCGACATGGTGAACCAGATCGCGCGCGCGATCTTCGGCTCACCGGACGGCCACGTCCAGTTCCGCGCGATCACGTCGGGCCAGCGCGAGGAGGTCCTGGAGAAGCACCAGGTCGACATCGTGGTCCGGACCTTCAGCATCACCTGCTCGCGGAAGAAGAACGTCCAGTTCTCGTCCGTCTACTACAAGGCGGGGCAGCGGATCCTGGTCACCAAGGAGTCCAACGTCACCAAGCTGGCCGACCTGAGCGGCAAGAAGGTGTGCGCGGCGAAGAAGTCGACGTCCGCGGCGAAGATCGCGACGGACCCCGCGAAGCCGGTGCCGGTCTCGGTGGACAACTGGTCGGACTGCCTGGTGATGCTCCAGCAGGGCCAGGTCGACGCCGTGTCGACCGACGACACGATCCTCGCCGGCATGGCCGCGCAGGACCCGGCGCTGCAGGTCGTCGGCGACCAGTTCTCCGAGGAGAACTACGGCATCGGCGTGCCGAAGGACAACGAGGACATGGTCCGCTTCGTCAACGCCGTGCTCGAAAACGTCCGCACCGGGGGCGCCTGGCAGGACAGCTACCGCAAGTGGGTGGAGCCCTCGCTGGGCCCGGCGTCCCCGCCGTCGGCGCAGTACCAGTGAGCCGGTCGCGACTAGGATCGATCTCCGCACGCCGGGGATCTGGGAGGTAGCAGTGTCGGAGGAGCCGCGCCGTCCTCGGCACGCCGCGCCGGACGACGAGCAGCAGGTGGCCACGCCGAGCTGGCAGCCGCCACCGCCGGTGCGGTGGGAGACCCCGGAGCCGTCGATCTCCGGCCGCCTCGACGACGCCGAGCCGGGCCAGGAGACCGTCTTCCACGCGCCCGTGCGCCGCCCGCCGACCCCGCCGCGCGGCCAGCAGGCGCCCCCGCGCGGGCCGGTCCCGGGCGCGGACGACCCGACCCGGCCGCCGGGCAGCTTCCAGCCCGTCGCGCCGCCCACGCAGGCCGTCCGCCCGGACCCGAACGCGCCGCAGCCGACGAGCGTGCTCGCCGCGCCCGCGCCGGAGACCCAGAGCATCATGCCGCCGGCGCCCCGGCCGGAGACCGGCCCGGGCCTGCCGCTGCCGGACCCCGGCACCGAAAGCGTGCTGCCCGAGCGCCCCAGCGAAGGCCGCCACACCGGCACCGGGACGGGCACGGGCAGCGGGAGCGGTTCGGGCTCCGGGCCCGGCGCGTTCCCCGGCACTTCGCGGCGGACGTCGTCACGCAGCACGCGCTCGCGTCGCGGCCGGCTCGGCGCCGGGCTGGTCGACGTCCCGCCGGTGCCCGCGCGCGACCCCGCGTCGGCGGTGCTGGCGAACCCGATGGTGTCGGAGGAAAAGCGCTTCTGCAGCAAGTGTTCCGCCAAGGTCGGCCGGAGCGCGGACGGAAAACCCGGTGCGGCGGAAGGAAAGTGCGACAACTGCGGCACGTCGTTCTCCTTCCTGCCCAAGCTGCAGCCGCACGAGCTGGTCGGCGGCCAGTACGAAGTGCTCGGCGCGCTCGCCTACGGCGGGCTCGGCTGGATCTACCTGGCGCAGGACCACAACGTCAGCGACCGCTGGGTCGTCCTCAAAGGACTGATCGACTCCGGTGACCCGACGGCGCTGGCCGCCGCGGCCAACGAACAGCGGTTCCTGGCCGAGGTCGAGCACCCCAACATCGTCAAGATCCACAACTTCGTGCAGCACCCGGACCGCCAGAGCGAGACGACCGTCGGCTACATCGTGATGGAGTACGTCGGCGGCCAGTCGCTGCGGCAGCTGGCCCTCGCGCACCACCGCGAAAGCCGCCGCCCCGAGCCGCTGCCGATCGGCCAGGTCATCGCGTACGGGCTGGAGATCCTGCCCGCCATGGGCTACCTGCACAGCCAGGGGATGCTCTACTGCGACCTCAAGCCGGACAACGTGATCCAGACCAACGAGCAGCTGAAGCTGATCGACCTGGGCGCCGTCCGCCGGCTCGACGACTACGAAAGCCCGCTGTTCTTCACCACCGGGTACAGCGCGCCGGAACTGGCGACCCAGGGCGCGTCGATCGCGTCGGACCTGTTCACCGTCGGGCGCACGCTCGCCGTGCTGAGCTTCGAGTTCACCGGCTACACCACCAAGTTCAAGACGACCCTGCCCAGCCCGGACGCGGTCCCGCTGTTCGCGCTGTTCGGCTCGTACTACCGGTTCCTGCGCCGCGCGACGCACACCGACCCCGACCGCCGGTTCCTCTCCGCGGAGGAGATGTCCGACCAGCTCACCGGCGTGCTGCGCGAGATCATGGCGCTCGGCACCGGCAAGCCGCGGCCCGGCGCGTCCACGGTGTTCGGCCCGGAGAGCCGCACGTTCGGCGTCCAGCTCGTGGTGCCGGAGGCCGGCGCCAGCGTGCCGCTGCCCGGGGCGGCCGAAGTGGTCGCCGGCCTGCCGATCCCGCAGGTCGACACCGACGACCCGGCGGCGGGCGTGCTCGCCACCACCACCGCGCTCGACCCGCGCGGCGCCATCGAAGCCCTCGCCGGCGCGCCGCGGGAGTCGATCGAGGTGCGGCTGCGGATCGTGCGCGCCCGGATCGAGCTGGGCGAGCTGTCCGAAGCGCAGCGGCAGCTGCAGGCGGCGCAGTACCTGGCCATCAAGAACGGCTTCCCGCACGACTGGCGGATCGACTGGTACCGCGGCCTGATCGAGCTGGCCGGCGGCCGCTCCCGCGTCGCGCACGTCGCGTTCGAAGCCGTGTACGACGACCTGCCGGGCGAAGTCGCGCCGAAGCTGGCGCTGGCGATCAGCGCCGAAGGCGTCGGCGACTACTTCGCCGCCGCGCGGTTCTACGAGCTGGTCTGGCGGACCGACCGGAACTACGTCAGCGCCGCCTTCGGCCTCGCCCGCGTCTACCTCGCGCAGGGCGCGCGGGCGAGCGCGGTCGAGGTGCTCGAGACCGTGCCGCCGTCTTCGACCCACTACGTCGACGCCCAGGTCGCGGCCATCAAGATCAAGACGACGGCGACCAAGGCGAACGGCCGGGAGACCCCGGTCACCGAGCACGACCTGCTCGACGCGTCGGCCCGGCTCGAGCGGCTCGGCCTCGACGTCGAGCGTCAGACCCGGCTCAGCGCCGGAGTGCTCGAAGCCGCGTACGAGTGGCTTCGCGGGCCCAAGCAGAGCGCCCCGACGCAGGGCGCGCGCGTGCTGGGGTGCTCACTCGAGGAGCGTGAGCTGCGGTTCGGGCTGGAGCGGTGCTACCGCGCCCTGGCGCGGCTGGCGGCGACGATCGAGCAGCGCGTCGAGCTGGTCGACCGCGCGAACGCGATCCGGCCGCGCACGCTCACGTGAGCGTGCGCGTCAGGGGTTGATCTCCCAGTCGCCGCGCTGCCGCTGGTTCTTCTCGTGCTGCTCGGCCAGCTTCTCCAGCGCCTGCGGGTCGCCGTGCGTGCTGAAGTGCTCGAAGCCGACGACGATGAACAGCGCCCGGGCGCTCACCGCGATCGGGCCGTCTTCGGCGTCGAGCCGGCCGTCGGCGCTGACGTAGATCTTGCGGCCCGCGATGCCGTCGAGTCGGGCCTCGATGAACAGCGTCGAGCCGACCGGCACCGGACGGCGGAAGTCCGTCTCGAGCTTGCCGGTCACCGCCGGACGGCGCATCAGGTTGCCGACCGTCGAGCCGAGCGCCTCGTCGAACGCGCAGGCCAGCAGGCCGCCGTGGGCCAGCCCCGGCGCGCCCTGGTGCGCCGCGGTCACGGTGAACCGCGAGTGGATCACCTGGCCCTCGCCGACGGTCGAGCGCAGGTGCAGCCCGGCGTCGGCCTCGTCACCGCACCCGAAGCACTCGCCGAAGTGCACCCCGAGCTCGGTGCCCGGCGCCGGCGCCTTGGGGTGCGGGACCGCCGGCTCGACGGCCACCGGCGGCCAGGGTTGAGAAACACGACTCATGCGCTGACGTTAACTCGCCGGTAGACCCCGCCCGCGCGCGACCCGCGGCGTATGCAGGCAACGTATACCTCTCAGTAGCCGGAAAGTTCCCCACCGTAGAAGTTTTCCGGTTCAGGCTGCCGAGCTCCGGCGCCCGGGCAAGACTGGGTTGATGAGCTCGAACGGCCCAGTGGGCACTGCACGGAGGAGGTCGTCGCCGGCATGAGCGAACCTGGAGCAACGACGAGCAAGCCGCCAGCGGACGAAAGAACCGTCAAGCGCGCCGTGTGGGCGTCGGCCATGGGCAACGCCACCGAATGGTACGACTACGGCGTCTTCACCTCGGGCGCGATCGCCGTCAGCATCGGCTCGGAGTTCTTCCCGGGCGAGGGCAACGCCGTGCTGAAGTCGCTGGCGCTGCTCGCGGTCGGGTTCATCGTGCGGCCGTTCGGCGGGGCGTTCTTCGGACCGCTCGGCGACAAGATCGGGCGCAAGAAGGTCCTCGCCATCACCATCCTGCTGATGTCGGGCTGCACCTTCCTGGTCGGCGTCCTGCCGACGTACTCCGGTGGGTACAGCATGGGCATCGCGGCGCCGATCGCGATCCTGCTGCTGCGGATCATCCAGGGCTTCTCCACCGGTGGTGAGTACGGCGGGGCGGCGACGTTCATCGCCGAGTACTCCCCGACGAAGCGCCGTGGCTTCTTCGGCAGCTTCCTCGAGCTCGGCACCCTGGCCGGCTACGTGCTCGGCAACCTCGTGGTGCTCTCCGTGACGCTCTCCCTGTCGGCCGACCAGGTCGACGCCTGGGGCTGGCGGATCCCGTTCTTCGTCGCGCTGCCGCTCGGCCTCGTGGGGCTCTACCTGCGGAACAAGCTCGAGGACACCCCCGAGTTCCGCCGGATGGAAGCCGCCGGCCACAAGCCGCACAAGGCGCCGCTCAAGGAGATCTTCACCCGCAACTGGCGGATGATCCTCAACCTGATCGGCATCGTCCTGCTGCTGAACGTCGCGGACTACCTGCTGCTGACCACGATGCCGACGTACTTCACCGAGACGCTGAAGATCAACGACAACACCTCGACGCTGATCATCATCGCGGTCGAAGTGCTCCAGATGGCGATCATCATCCCGCTGGGCGCGCTGTCCGACAAGATCGGCCGGAAGCCGCTGCTGCTCACCGCGGCCATCGGGTTCCTCGTGCTGAGCTGGCCGTCGCTCAAGCTGATGCAGTCCGGCAGCATCTTCTGGCTGTTCGTCGGGTTCCTGATCGTGGCGATCCTGCTGGTGCTGATGCTCGCCGTGATCGGCTCGACGTTCCCGGCGATGTTCCCGACCCGCGTCCGGTACGGCTCGTTCGCGATCGGCTACAACGTCTCGACGTCGCTGTTCGGCGGCACCTGCGGTGTCATCGTGACGGCGTTGATCCAGAGCACCGGCAACCCGGACTGGCCGGCGTACTACCTGATGGCGGCCGCGCTGATCGCGATCATCCCGATCATCAAGATCCCGGAGACGTCCCAGGTGCCGATGGACCAGATCGAGACCGAGGGCAGCGGCGGCAAGCTGACTTCCGCGGGCGCTCAGCGCTGAGCTTCCGCCGGGAACACGAGTGCCCCGTCCGGATCACCGGGCGGGGCACTCGTGCGTCGCAGGTCAGCTGGCGTCGTTCCGAGGAGCGAAGCGCTTACGGGACCAGGCGGCGAGTGCACTCGCGACCACAACAGCGATTCCGGTTTCGACGATGAGTGCGGCGAACACCATGTGCTTCCTCCTCGGGTTCTCGGGCCGGCGACGCGGCGTCCGGCTGAGCAGTTGTCCGGCGTCCGATCGGAACACCACCCGGTTCATCGCCACGGGAAGCCCCGGTATTTCGTCGGAAACCGACATCGGCGCGGTGATCTGCGCCACGCCGCCGACCTGCGGAAACGGCTAGCGAGTCTGGGTCGGGGTCGGCAGTTGCGTGACTGTTTCGCTCGGGTTCGCCGACGGCGGTGACGACGGCCGCTCCTTGCGGCTCGTGGTCGGCGTCGGCACCGTCGTCTTCTGCGAACGCGGCGGCGGTGTCCGGCCCGGCTGCGCCGCGGGCGGCGCCACCGACGTCGCCGGGACCTCGGTGGTCGGCTGCGGGGCGGGCACGGAGGTGCCGACCGTGGACAGGACCGGGCCGGCGGGCTCGACCGGCTCCGGCGGCCCGGCGCGGTGACCGGCCAGGAAGCCGGCCACCGCCAGGATCACCGCCGTCGCGGTCGAGGTGCCCACGACCGCCACGCGCTTGCGTCGTCGCCGGATCCGGCCACCGCGCTCGATCACGTCGGCGGCCTCGAGGCGCATCGGCGGGGTGTCACCGGCGGCGCCGGTGAGGATCGCGCGGACGTCGTCTTCGGGGTCCATGTTCGTCACCTCCCCTCCGTGGTCACGCTGAAGGACAGCGCTTCGTAGTGCGGGCCGAGCCGGTTGCGCAGCGTTGCCAGGCCGCGGGAGGCCTGGCTCTTCACCGTGCCGGTGCTGCAGCCGAGGGCCTGCGCCGTCTCCTCGACGCTCAGGTCCTCGAAGTACCGCAGCACCAGCACGGCGCGCTGCTTGGGGCCCAGCACGGCCAGCGCCTGCCGGACCAGCATGTCCTGGTCGCTCCCGGCCGGCTCCGCCGGGAGCTCCGGCGGCGTGTCGGTGAGCCGCTCCCGCTTCCACCTGCTGCGCCGGTGCTCGGCGAGGAACGTGCGCAGCACGACCTTGCGGGCGTAGGCGTCCAAGGCGTCGTGGCGCGACAGCCTCGGCCAGGCGAGGTACAGCTTCAGCAGCGCGGCCTGCGTGAGGTCCTCGGCCTGGTGCCAGTCACCGCAGAGCAGGAAGGCCGTGGACCGCAGGCTGTGCGCGCGCTCGCCGAAGTACCGGGCGAACTCGCCGTCCCACGGCGAGCCCGGCCCGGTCGACGGACGGGAGCGGGAGATCACCTGGTTACCGGGTCACCCCGATGGCCGGCAGGTGCAGGTCACCGGTCGGGCCGGCGGGCACGGCACGCGGGACGCGCTGCGGACGGGCGGAGGGCGCCTTCGTCGCCTCACGCGGCGGCGCGGGCACGGCGGTCGGCGCCTGGGTCGGCTTGCGGCTGGTGGTCGGCTCCGCGGACGGCGGCGCGGAGGGCCGGGTGGTCGCGGTCGGGGCCGGCGGCTGCGCCTCCGAAGCCAGCGCGATGCCACCGGTCAGGGCGCCACCGGCGAGCACGAGCGCGCCGAGGGACAGGGCGATGCGGATACGCAAGACAGCTCCTCATTCTCGCGGGCGCGGCGGGGACCGTCGCGCCTCTGCCCTTAGTCATGCCGTGGGTGATCACCGGGGTTGCATCGGATTCCGGCCGATCTTGAAGACGTTCGGAGCGGGTGCGGAGTTGCGGCGGTGCCGCGGTTCGGTGCGGGCCGCGGGCCCGTGGTCCGGAAACACGAACGGCCGGAAAGTCCGCGTGGGACTTCCCGGCCGCCCGGTGTTCGTGGAAGGTCTCAGCCGGCGAGGGCCGACAGCTTCTGCCAGCTCGCCCAGTCGTACGTCCAGTCGCTGTAGTCGCCGTCCTTGGCCGTCAGCGTCTGCGTGCTGCCGGTGATCTCCACCGGGTCGCCCGTGAGCACGCCGTCGTAGTACTCCTTGGCCCGCGCCGGCGAGAGGTTCAGGCAGCCGTGCGAGATGTTCTTCTTGCCCTGCGCCCAGACCGACGCCGCGAGGCCGTGGATGAACTCGCCGTTGTTGGAGATCCGGACCGCCCACGGCACCACGACGTTCTCGTAGTGGTACTTCGGGTTGCTCATCGCGTACGTCGCCTGCTTGCCCATCACGACGTGCGTGCCGCTGTGCGTGACGCGGCCCGGGTCGGAGTCGAGGCCGTAGCTCACCGGGTAGTCGGCGATCTGCTGGCCGTCGCGGATCACCTGCATCGTGTGCTGCGTGGTGTTGCCCTTGACGATCTGCGAGCGCCCGATCGCGAAGCTCGCCGAGACGTCCTGCTTGCCATACACGCCTTCGCCGATCTTGACGCCGTAGATCTTGGCGTTGACCTTCACCTGCGTGTTGGGCTTGAAGTACTCCTTCGGCCGCCAGTGCACCGAAGTGTCGCCGTTCAGCCAGGCCCAGGAGCCCTCGGTCTTCGGCGTCGTCTCGACCGACAGCGCCTTCTCGACGGAAGCCTTGTCGGTGACGCGGCTCGGGAAGGTCAGCGCGATCGGCATCGCGATGCCGTACGTCTGGCCGTCACCGACGTTCAGGCTCGCCTGCATCTGCCGCTTCGGCTTGACGGTGGTGAACGCGCCGCCGATGGGCACGTTCTTGCCGTCGGCGCCCTGCGCCTGCCCGGTCCACGTGTAGGTCTTGCCGTAGCCGAGCTGCTCGGTGGTGCTCCAGCTCTTCTTGTCCGCCGACGTCTGGCCCTGGACCTGCTTGCCGTCCGGGTTGGTCAGCGTGACCGAGACGATCGTGCCGCTGTCGACCTTGACCCCGACCGGTTCGCCCGGCGCCACGTCCTGCGCGCCGCCGGCCGGCGTCACCGTCAGCTTCGCCGGCTGCGCGGTGGGCGCGGGCGGCTGCGTCGGGCCCCCGCCCGACGTCCCGCTCGCCGACACCGTCGGTTCACTGCTGCACGCCCCCAGCGTGAGCACGGCGACCAAGCCCAGTGCCACAGCCGCGCCCCGGCGCCGCGTGGAAGTCCTCACCGTCACACCTATTCCCCTTTGCCCCTTTGGTGCTTCCCCTCATCGAGACGTCCCGTGGACCGGCGACGTTGAGCAAGAGTCGCGTGACGAAGGTCACAGTGGTCCCGGAGAGCTCTTACCGAGGGGGCACGGGCGACTCCGAGCCGTATCCGGTGATCACGGTGTCGCTGTGCTGCGCAAGACTATCCGGTGGGTCCGACAGAACGTGGTGGGGAGCCCTACGACGTTCCGGTGACCTTGGCCCGGACCGGCATTTTTGGGCTCGATCACGGGGTTCAACTTTGGCCAGATCCCGGTAGTCTGCTTGCAGGCCGTCGTTTTGCGTGTTCGTGGCTTCACACTCGCGGAACTTCTGACGCGAGCCATGGAGCCGACACGCTCTTGACTCGTCTCGTTGGAACCGCCCGGGACGGCCGGGGTGCCGCTTCGGTGGCATTCGAAGCGGATCTGTGTAACGAGGAGAACAGCGGTGGCGCAAGGCACTGTGAAGTGGTTCAACGCGGAGAAGGGCTTCGGCTTCATCGCGCAGGACGGCGGCGAAGGCGACGTTTTCGTTCACTACTCGGAGATCGAGGGCCGCGGCTTCCGCACCCTCGAGGAGAACCAGCGGGTGGAGTTCGAGGTCGGCCAGGGTCAGAAGGGCCCCCAGGCCCAGAAGGTCCGCGCGATCTGACAAACAGGCCCTCTGCGTTGTCTAAGGCCTGAGCGAAGGGCCCCCGGCGAGCTTGTTCGCCGGGGGCCCTTTCTCGTGCGTGCTGGAGGTCAGCGTCGCCCGGCGACCGGCGCGTCGAAGGCGTCGGCGGGGAAGTGGAACTCATCGGTGAGCTCGGTGAGCTCGCCGGCCTGAACCTGCCGCTGGTCCTGCAGCGAGGAGGCCTGGCCCTCCCAGTTGAGCCGCTCCAGGATCCACTCCTGGGCGAGCGCCTGGGGCGAGATGTCCCGGGCCTCGGCAATGTCCTTCAGCTGCTGGCTGGCAATGAGGCTCATCCGCAGCTGGAAGACCTGCGCTTCACCGAAGCGCTTGCCGGTCCCGGTGCTTTCGTTGTCGGCATCCGGCGCCAAAGCGGCCAGATACGAGGTGAGTTCCTTGTCCTCGACAACACCATCGTCCGCAGGCTTCGCGGCACCACGATGGCGTCCGGAGGACGCGGCTTTGAGGTTCGTCCGGCTGCTCAAGCGGCCAAGGGAGGGAAGAGGCACGCTGGCCACGATAACGGTTAGGTCTCACCACACAAACCACTGTGAGCCACAACACGCCGCCAACCATCCCCAATCAGCCCAACCCCACCCCAAACGGCCCAACCCCCAAACACACCCAGCAACCTGTCACCAACCCAACGAGTCGATCACAGCAAAACGACACAAGAGCAAGGGCGCGCAGCGCCCGAAGCGCAACCACCAAAACCAGCGAGGGCGCGCCAGCGCCCAAGGCGTAACCACGCTGGAAGCCGAGCAGGAGGCACCGTGGGGGGTCCGGGGGGCTCGGCCCCCCGGGTCAGCACACCGGAATGAATGGACCCACGAAGGGCGTCAGCCCGAGGGGGTCCGAGAAATGGAGGACCCCCGCGCCAGGGGGAGGAACGCGGGGGTCGGAGGGGATCTCCACAGGCGCTGACCGGGGGTGTGTCAGCACTTCGATTGTTGCACGAGTTGGCTGGTTGGGCGAGTGGAGAGCGGGAAATTTCCGCTCCGGGTGTCACTTCGGGGCGGGGTGACCGTCGTTCGGGTGGTGTTCTTCTCCGTGGTTGCCGATTGCGCTGCGTTGAGCGGAGCGTGGCCTCAGGTTCACTCTCCGGGGGGCTGTGTGTGGCGCCCGGCGCTGGTTAGCCTCGCGGCCAAGTTGTTGTGAGCCGTATGGAGGGGCTATGAGCGGGTCTGTTGAAGTGCGGCAGTTCCTCCTTCGGTACGAAGGTGCCGATGGGGGGAGTGCTCCGTTCGCCGGGGGGTTGCCGGCGCAGCGAAGCGGGGCTGCCGACGCGCAGCGGGTGTCGGACGACCAGGTGCGGCGGGCTCGGCTGGCGGTGGCGAACGGCGCGCTGGGGGTCGAGGACTGTGCGCAGCTGCTGGAGATGCTGGGGCTGAACGTGGACGAGGACGGGCAGGCGCCCGTCCAGCGTTAGGCGGGGTGGGCCCGGCGGGCAGGGTGGCTGCCGCCGGGCTCTTCCGGTGATGTTCGTGCAGGTTGTGGCCGTTTCCGGTCGATGATTCCCCTCGTGGTCCGCCTTGCTTGACGCTAGTTTCGTAACACTGTTACGGTAGCGGCGTCGAAAGGGGCGGTCATGACGACGATCGAAGGCGCAGCGGGGCTGGCGAGCCGCGTGAGGCCGGTGGTGCAGGTGCTGGGCGGCCGGTTCATGACGTCGCCGGAGCTCGCGGCGGTCGAGGCGGAGGCCGGGCTGCCGGCGCGTTCGCTGTACGTGCGGGGGCGCTCGGCGGTGCTCGGCGACGTCCCGCCGAAGGTGGCCGCGGAGCTGTTCGGGATCTTCCCGCACTGGCTGTTCGAGTTCGTCTTGCCGCCCGCGACGGCGGCCCTCGACGCACCTGCCGCCGTCGCCGCCTACACGGAGTCATCGGCGCGGTGGTCACGCGTCCACCTTTCGGCCGTACCGGAGTCCGGCCGTCTGGCGGACCTGCTGTTCCGGGTAGTCGACACCGCGGACGCGAGCGGGCTGGCGCTCCTCGCCGGCTGGAAGAACGCCGAACGCCCCGAGGGTGACGCCGAACGGCTCGGGTTCGCGCTGATGGTCTTCCGCGAGCTGCGCGGCGGCCTGCACTTCGCGGCGTTGCGGGCGCTGGGGCTGTCCGTGCCGGAGGCGGTGGTCGCGGACCCGGAGGGCGGCCGCGCGCGGCTCCTGCGGACGGCGTGGCCGGCGGAGGCGGCCGACGAGCTGATCGCGTCGGCGGCGCGCAAGCCGGACCTGCTCGACCGGTGGCGGCGAGCCGAGGCGCTCACCGACGAGCGCGTCGGCGAGCTGTTGGCCGTGGCGCTGACGGAGTCGGAGCAGGCCGAGCTGGCGCGCCGGGTGGCGGACTTGGCGGCGTTTGCGCAGGTCCCCGGGGTGCCGGAGGCTTAAGGAACCCCCGGTGCAAAGCGGTGGTGGCGTGCCCTATGCTTGTAATCGCTCCCGGGGGGACCTGAGAGCGCGGTCGGTCGGTCACCCGAAACCGGCCGGGCTCCCATCGTCCAGCGGCCTAGGACTCCGCCCTTTCAAGGCGGCAACGCGGGTTCGAATCCCGTTGGGAGTACGCAGTACAGTAGTTCAAGCAAGGCCCTGTGGCGCAGTTGGTTAGCGCGTCGCCCTGTCACGGCGAAGGTCGCGGGTTCGAGTCCCGTCAGGGTCGCAAGATCGTTCGGCTCCTTGCCGGCGTTCCCGGCCAGGTAGCTCAGTTGGTACGAGCGTCCGCCTGAAAAGCGGAAGGTCGCCGGTTCGACCCCGGCCCTGGCCACCGCTACGAAAACCACCCCGATCCCTCGGGGTGGTTTTTTCTTGTACCGGGCAGGATTCTCCGCGTGAACCCTTGGGACGCCGAAGCCGAGACCTTCGATGACCAACCCGACCACGGCCTCCGCGACCCGCGGGTGCGCGCGGCGTGGACAGACCTCCTCCTCCCGCTGATGCCCCCGGAACCGGCGGCGATCGTCGACCTCGGGTGTGGGACCGGGAGCCTGGCCGTTCTGCTCGCCCGGGCGGGCCATGACGTCTGCGGCATCGACCTCTCCGCCGCGATGCTCGACGTCGCCCGCCGGAAAGCCGAGGCGGCCGGGGTGCGTCTTGACCTCCGGCAGGGTGATGCCGCCGATCCGGCGGGTTCCTACGACGTTGTCCTCGCGCGGCACGTTCTGTGGGCCCTGCCCGATCCCGCCGCGGCCCTGGGGCGCTGGCTGGGGCTGCTCAAGCCGGGCGGCCGGCTGGTTCTCGTCGAAGGCCGGTGGTTCACCGGGGCCGGGATCCCTGCTGCGGAGTGCGAGCGGCTCGTCCGGGAGCGGCGGGAAGAGGCGACGGTCTCGCTGCTGGACGACCCGGCGTTGTGGGGCGGGCCGATCGAGGACGAGCGATACCTCCTGGTCAGCCGCCGCTGAGGTGCGCGAAGATCCAGGCATGTACTGCCTGGAAGCGGTCGTCGCCGCCGAAGGCGTGCTTCGGGAGGTGGCTGGGTCGCAGCCCGAAGCCGACATCGTCCCGCTCGGCGCGCACCTCTCGCTTCTGCTGATGACCGACGAGTTCTTCGACGCCGTCACCGTGACCGGCGCAGGTGAGCTCGCCGGCTTCTGGAAAGCGCCCGCCGGATTCGGGGCCGTGCTCGCGGCCGCCTCCCGGGGTGGGCCCGTCGCCTACGTCGAGGCCGACTACTTCGGCGGTGTCGGCACCCAGTGCGCGCAGGTGTGGAGTGGCGGGTCCACCACGCTCGGGCCCCTCCGGCTCGAAGCGGGAGAGCGGCCCGCCGGCACCAGCCCGATCTCCCAGGCGCTGCGGGCACTCGGTGTCGCCCAAGGAGAACACTTCGACGAGTTCGACGCCGTCGGGCTGGGGCGGCACCGGGCGACCGAGGACTGGGGCACTAGGCCGAAGGAGTGAAGCCGAAATCCCCGTGTCCGGAAGTCCGGACGGGCTCCGACCACCGGGTGAAAGGCAGCCCAACCAGGGCCGCCACCCATCCAAGGGGACCGACATGCGCTACCTCCTCACGCTCCACATGAACCCCACCCTCTGGGCCACCCTCACCGACGACCAGAAGAACGGCGTCTACGCGGGCCACGGCGACTTCACCAAGCTGGTCACGGAGTCCGGCGAGATGGTCGAGACCAAGGCGCTCGCCGAGCCCGGTGAGTCGAAGACCGTCCAGGTCAAGAACGGCGTGCCGCAGGCCAAGGACGGCGTCTACGTCGAGGCGGAATCCTTCTTCTGCGGCTACTACGTCGTCGACGTCGAGAGCGAGGAACGCGCCGTCGAGCTGGCCGGGAAGATCCCCGACGCGCAGTACACCGCCGTCGAGGTGCGGAAGGTCGTGCACGAAGGTTGACCTCGATCTTGGTCGAGGTTGCATCCTCGATCCATGAGCGCTGAATGGGCGATTGACGCCGTTGACCTCGACGCCTACCTCGAGCGGGTCGGGCTGGAGCGACGCCCGCCGTCGGTGGCGGCTCTCGAAGACCTCGTGCGGGCGCACGTCCGGGCCATTCCCTTCGAGAACGTCGACGTTGTTCTCCGGCAGCACCAAGGGATTTCGCTCGACGTCGTGAACGCCAAGCTCGTCGGGCGGCGGCGGGGCGGCTACTGCTACGAACAGAGTGGCCTCTTCGCCGCCGTCCTCGAGCGGCTCGGGTACGCCGTGCACCGGCTCGCCGCGCGGGTGCAGCCGCGGCGGCCCGGGCCCTACACGCACATGACGCTGGTCGTCGACGTTGCCGGGCAACAGTTTCTGGCCGACGTCGGGTTCGGCGCCGGGATCCTCGCCCCCATGCCGCTGATCGACGGCCACGAGGTCGACCAGGCCGGCTGGCCGCACCGGCTGCGGCACCGCGACGGCTGGTGGACGCTGCAGAAGGGCGACGAAGACCTGCTCGAGTTCCGGCTCACCGAGATGCACCCCATCGACTACGAGGTCTACCACCACTACACCTCGACCCACCCGAAGTCGCCGTTCACCGGACGGCTGGTGATCATGACGCTCGAACCCGGGACCAGCCGCAAGCTGCTCGGCCGCGAGCTGACCGTCGAAAAGCTCGACGGCACCAGCGAAACCACGGAAATCGCGCCGGAAGAGCTCGACACCACCCTCAAGGACTTCGGCATCGAGCTGACCGCCGACGAGCTCGCCCGGCTCGAAGCGCTCTACTGACTCCCGAACAGCTCGTCCGCCGGAACCGGGTGGCCGAGGTGGTAACCCTGCGCCTGGTCACAGCCGAGCGCCCGCAGCAGCTCGAGCTGCTCGGCGGACTCGACCCCCTCGGCGATCACCGTCAGGTCGACGGCGTGGGCCATCGCGATGATGCTCGTGACGATCGCCTCCGCGTCCCGTGACTCGGCGATGCCGGTGATGAACGAACGGTCGATCTTCAGCGTGTCCAGCGTCAGCCGCCGCAGCTGGGCGAGGGACGAATAGCCGGTGCCGAAGTCGTCGATCGCCAGCAGCACCCCCAGCGACCGCAGGGACGCCAGCACTTCCGCGGCGGCCTCCTGGTCGCGCATCAACGCGCTTTCGGTGACCTCCAGGCAGAGCGCGCCGGCCGGCAGCCCGGTGCTCGCGAGCGCGTCCTGGACCGCGGGCACCAGGTGCGGGTCGTCGAGCTGCCGCGTCGACAGGTTGACCTTCAACGTCAGGTTCAGGCCCTGGCCGGTGCGCCGCGCGGCGAGCTCGCGGGTGGTCGCGCGGAGCATCGCCTTGCCGATCACGTTGATCAGGTCGCTCTCCTCGGCGAGCGGGATGAACTCCGCGGGCGAGATCGCGCCGTGCCGGGGGTGCGTCCAGCGCAGCAGCGCCTCGACCGCGACCATCTCGCCGGTCCGCAGGTCGACGACCGGCTGGTAGGCGGGCCAGAGCTGGCCGTCCTGCACCGCGTCGCGCAGGTCCTGCTCCATCCGCAACCGCCGCTGCATCCGCTCGCGCAGGCCGACGTCGAAGAAGTGGTGCCGGCCCCGGCCGAGCGTCTTCGCCTGGTACATCGCGACGTCCGCGTCCCGCAGCAGGTCCTCGGCGCTGCGCCGGTCCGCCTCGCCGACGAGCACCACGCCGATGCTGGCGTCGAGGTGCAGCTGCCGCCCGAGCACGCCGATCGGCTCGGCCAGCGCGGCCCGCAGATGCTCGGCCAGCGCGCGGACCTCGCCGGTCTCGGTGACCTCACCGGTGACCACGACGAACTCGTCGCCGCCGAGCCGGCCGACCAGGTCGTCACGCCCGGAGCAGCGGCGCAGCCGCTCGCCGACGATCCGCAGCACCTGGTCGCCGACCGAGTGCCCGAGCGAGTCGTTGATGACCTTGAACTTGTCCAGGTCGAGGAACAACACCGTGACGGCGCCGCGCTCGCGGACGGCGAGCCGGTCGAGCACCAGGGTCCGGTTCGCCAGCCGGGTCAGTGGGTCGTGGGTGGCGTCGTGGGCCAGCTGCGCGCTGATCGCGCGGGTCTCGGTGATGTCGGTGAACGACGTGACGACGGCCAGCGCCGCCGGGTCGTCCGGGTTGAGCAGCCGCGACGTCAGCGAGACCCAGACGTCGCGGCCGTCGGGCCGGCGCAGGCGCACGACCAGGCCGTTGTGCGAGACGCCGGTCCGCCGCGTCTGCACCGACGGCGTCTCGTCCGGCGGGATCCAGTGCCCGGACTCGGTGAACAGCACCAGCGTGTGGCACGGGACGCCGATCAGCTCGGCTTCGGTGACCCCGAGGATCCGGCACGCGGCCGGGTTCGCCGCCTCGATGAGCCCGCCCGGGCCCATCACCAGCACGCCTTCGTCGAGGGACGCGACGACCGTGCGGTAGTTCTGCTCGGCGCGCCGGCGCGCGGTTTCGTCGGCGCAGACGAGCACGTAACCGTCGTTCATCTCAGCTGCCGAAACGCGGACCGCCAGGGGCGCGCCGTCACGCCGCCGGTGCACCGCCTCCACGACCCCGCCGCCGCGCCGGATGGCCGGCAGGTCCAGCGGCGCGCCGACCAGCTCGCTCGCGCGCCGTCCGACGGCTTCGGCCGCGGTCCAGCCGTACACCGCCTCGGCGGCCGGGTTCCAGCTGGTCACGACCCCTTCGCCGGTGGTCGCCACCAGGGCGTCACTGACGTGTGACACCAGCGCGGCCTGGTAGCGCAGCGCGTCGGCCGCCGCCTTCTTCGCGGTGATGTCCCGCATGACGACCTGGAAGGCGTGCGGCTTGCCGAGGCGCACCAGGACCGTCTCCACGGCGAACTTGCTCCCGTCGAGCCGGGACATCAGCGCTTCGACGGGCTCACTCGCCTGACCCGCGACGGTCAGCTGCGCGAGCTTCTCCACCAGCGCGGCGCGGGCGTCTTCGGCGACGAAGTCGCTGAACCGGCGTCCGACGACTTCAGCGGCGGAGCGCGCCGCGAACGTCTCGAGGGCCGCGCGGTTCGCGTAGGTGAGGACGCCGTCTTCGTGGACGCAGATCGCGTCGGGACTCAACTCGACCAGTTCGGCGAGCGAGTCGGCCTCCATGAGCGTCCATCCCCCATGCTCCTCGGCTGTGGCCCGTCGATTACACCACCGACTCCGGCTTGTGCATACCCGCCGGAATCCGGGCCCGGCCTGCGGATGGGCCGCGCAGCCGCGGCCCCCAGAACAGCAGCCCGAAGTGCGCGGCGAAGGCGTGTCCGAGCAACGTGACGACCGAGTCGAGGCCGGTCGGGTCGTCGCCGAGCCAGATCACCGCGATGAACGCCTCCAGCACGGCCAGCGCCGCCAGCCGCGCCCGGCCGCGAAGCAGGAAGACGAGCGCGCCGGCCGTGGTGAAGAAGCCGTAGCTGACGCCGATGTCGAGCCAGTGCCCCGCCGAGCTCGGCAGGACGTGCGTGCTGATCAGCGCCATCACCGGCAGCTCGGTGACAAGCGTGGCCAGCACGTGCCCGGAGAAGAACACGGTGGCCGCGCGGCGGGCGCCGAACCGGCGTTCCAGCGGGGCGACGGCGATCGCGAAGATCACCACGTAGGCGAGCCAGCCTTCGTCCGAGAGCCAGATCGCGCTGGTCAGCAGCGAGGTGAGCGGCCGCCGCCAGAGGTTGTGGGCGTCGGTGCTCGACAGCCGCAGCAGCCGGTCGGTCAACGCCGGGTCGGCGAACCGGAGCAGCAGCGTGGTGCCGAGGAGGAGGACGAGGTAGCCGAAGGTGAAGGGGGTCGCCTTCGGGTTCGGGACGAAGCGCGCCCACCGCCGGACGACCGCTGTCCGCGGGACCGGCCGGGCGGCTTTCAGCAGCATGGACCGAGCCTCGCTGGTCATGCTGGGAGTATCACGAAAGCCAGCTGTGAAAACGCTGTGGATTGTCACTCACGGTCAGATTCGACGTTACGTGACGAATTTTTGCCCCTACCTCACACGTTCGGGTGCTTTGTGCGGTAAAAATACGGCCACGATGTCGGCCGAAAGGCCTTTCGGGAAGGTCTTTCGGGGTGAACGACGAGGTATCGGTCGCCGAGCTGCTCGTCCGCGAGGGCTGGGGCGACCGCGACGCACCGGCTCAGTCGCGGTGGCGCGTGCTCGCGGTGATGCTCGCCGTGGTGATGGGCTGCGGCGCCGCCGCGGTGCTGGTCGCCTTCGGCGGTGGCAAGGAAAGCCAGGACGCGTCCCCCGTCGACCAGATCCAGGTCATCCCGTTCCCGCAGCGCACCACCGGCCTCGGCGGCGCGGACCAGGCCACCGACTCCCCGCCGGAGGGCGGCACCGGTGGCGGCGACGTCGTCCCCGGCGTCGGCGTGCCCCGGGAGACCGTCACCGAGGTGCCGGGCACCGACCCGGCCACCGAGAGCAGCGCCGACACCACGACGCCGACCACCACGCCCACCAGCGGTGGCCCGGCGACCACGAGCACCCCGCCCTCGACGCCCCCGCCGAGTCACGGCCACAACCCGCCGCCGCCCACCAAGACGTCGACCTGCCTGCTCGTCATCTGCTGGTGATCAGGCCAGTTTCTCCGCGAGGTCGCTGAAGTCCGACGTGTTCCAGCGCTCGGGCCGCATCACGATCGCGATGTTGCTCCCGTGGGTGTCGTCGGTCGCGTCCGTGTAGGCCTCGCTGACACCCGGGGGCAGGTAGCGGGCCGCCATCTCGTGCCGCTCCGCCTTGGTCATCGGCCACGTCTTCACCACCGGACCCTCGACCGAGACGTACTTGTAGACGCCGTCCTGCTGCTGGACGCACAGCGCGAACCGGCCGGCCTCCTCGATCAGCCGGGTCTTCCGCAGCCCGGGCGACGTCATGACGACGACGTCCCCGCCCGGCTCGTAGCGGTACCAGATCGGCGTGGTCAGCGGCGCCCGGCCGGGTTCGGCCGTCACGCTGAGGACGCCCACCTGCGGTTGGGCGAGGAACGCTTCACGCTCGTCCCGGGTCATCTTGCGCGCCATCTCGAGTCTCCTTAAAGCAATCCTGTTTGACTTAAGGCTACGCAGACTCCGGTCGCTAAGGCAAGTGTGATTGCTTTAAGCTGGCCGCATGACCCGACCCGGCGGCCGCAGCGCCCGTGTCCGCGACGCGGTGCACGACGCCGTCGTCGAGCTGCTCGCGGCGGGGGAGATCGACGCGGCCATCCCGAAGATCGCCGAGCGGGCCGGGGTCAACCCGACCAGCATCTACCGGCGCTGGGGCAGCCGGGACAGCCTGCTGCTCGACGCCGCCGTCACCCGGTTGCGCATGACGTCGCCGATCCCGGACACCGGCGCCCTGCGGGGTGACCTGCTCGGCTGGGCCGAGGGGGTCGAAGCCGCGATGCGCGACCGGCACGGCCAGATCCTGCTGCGCGCGCTCGTCGCGACCCTGGCGCCCGGCGCGGAACCGCTCGAATACCTCCAGGCGCGCGGGGACGACCTGCAGCGGATGCTCGACGCGGCCGCGTCGCGGGGTGAGCCCGTGCCGTCGGTCGAGGAGGTGCTCGACTTCGTGCTGGCCCCGCTCTACCTGCGGGTGCTGTTCCGGCTCCCGGTCGAGCCGGGCACCGGCGCCCGGCTCGTCGAACGGCTGCTCACGGCGCTTCCAGTAGATCCGGCTCCGCGCGCCGGCCGAGGTGGTTGAACAGCAGGTTCAGCACGAACGCCAGCACCGCCGCCACCGTGATCGAGCTGCCGCAGATCGTCTGCAGCCACGCGGGGAAGTGCTGGAAGAAGTCCGGCGCGAACGCCGGCAGCAGCCCGACGCCGAGCGCCACCGCGACGATGAAGGTGTTGTGGTTGCCCGAAAACTCCACCGTGCGGAGGTTCTGCGCGCCCACCACGGCGACCATCGCGAACATCACCACCGCGACCCCGCCGACCACCGGCTGCGGGATGGCCGCGATGAACGCGCCGATCTTCGGCACCAGCCCCATCAGCACCAGGATCCCGCCGGTCACCGCGACCACCCAGCGGCTGCGCACCCCGGTCATCCGCACCAGCCCGACGTTCTGCGCGAACGCCGTGTCGGGGAAGGAGTTCATCACCCCGCCGAGCACGGCCGAGAAGCCGTCGGTGGCCAGGCCGCGCGCGAGGTCGGAGTCGGTCGGCGGCCGTCCGGTGATCTCGCCGACGGCGATCATGTCGGCGGTCGACTCGGTGAACGTCACCAGCATGACCACGCACATCGACAGGATCGCCGCGACCGGGAACGTCGGCGCGCCGAAGTGGAACGGCGCCGCGAGCCCGAACCAGCTCGCCGCGCCGAGGCCGTCCCAGTGCACGAGCCCCATCGGGATCGCGGCCACGAGGCCGATCGCGAGCGCGAGCAGCGGCCCGATCTGGTTGGCGAACCCGCGCAGCACCCGCGTGAACAGCACCAGCAGGGCGAGGACGCCGAACGCGAGCAGGATGTGCGACGGCGCCGCGTAGTCCGCCGCACCGGGGTCGTTGCCCGCGATCAGGCCCGCGCCCGGGCCGAGCAGCGAGACGCCGATGACCAGCAGCAGCGTCCCGGTGACCAGCGGCGGGAAGAACCGGATCAGCTTCGCGAACGGCTTCGCGATGAGCAGCCCGAACACACCGGAGGCGATCATCGCGCCGTAGACCGCGGACAGGCCGTACTGCGAGGCGATCAGGATCATCGGGTTGACGACGGTGAACGTCGCGCCCGCGACCACCGGCAGCCGGATCCCGAGGATCTTGCCGATGCCGATCGCCTGGATCATCGTGGCGATCCCCGCGACGAACAGGTCGGCGTTGACCAGCAGCCCGACCGTCGCCGCGTCCAGCTTCAGCGCGCTGCCGACGATCAGCGGCACCGCGACCGCGCCGGCGTACATGATCGACATGTGCTGCAGGCCGAGCAGCACGAGCCGCCCGGCGGGCAGGCCCTGGTCGACGGGGTGCACCGCGGGTTCCGTCATGATCAAGCCCCTTCCTCGCGGCACAGCCAACGCCTCGCGCGTGACGGTAGCAAGTCCCGGCGGTCATGATCTTGTTTCCGGGTGCGGCGGAACGGCCCGCGATGTGTGACCATCGGTGCATGACTTCGGGCGGTATTTCCCAGGTGGGCCCGCCGTTTCGCGCCGATCACGTCGGGAGCCTCCTGCGGCCCCCGGTGCTGCGTGACGCGCGACGGCGGCACGAAAGCGGCGAGATCGGCGCGGAGCAGCTGCGCGCGGTCGAGGACGACGCGATCCGCGACGTGATCAAGATGCAGCGCGCGGCCGGGCTGAGCTCGGCGACCGACGGCGAGTTCCGGCGCGCGTCGTGGCACATGGACTTCATCTACGCGCTCGGCGGGGTGTCGAAGAGCGACGAGCGGCTGCACGTCAAGTTCCACAACCTCGCCGGCGACCTCGAGTTCAGCCCGCCGGGGCTGCAGGTCGACGGCAAGGTGCGGCTCGACGAGCCGATCTTCGCCGACCACTTCCGGTTCCTTCAGTCCCATGTGGACGAAGGCGTGACGCCGAAGCTGACCGTCCCGTCACCGAGCATGGTCTACTACCGCGGCGGCCGGGCGGCGGTGAGCGAAAGCGTTTACCCGGACCTCGAGGAGTTCTTCGCCGACCTCAGCACGGCGTACTCCGCGCAGGTTTCCGCGGTGCACGGGCTCGGCTGCCGGTACCTGCAGCTCGACGACACGAGCCTCGCCTACCTCAACGACCCGGCGCAGCGCGAGCTCGTCGCGCGGATGGGCGGCGACCCGGACACCCAGCACCTGCGCAACATCGCGACGATGAACGCGGCGCTCGCCGAGCGTCCCGAGGACCTCACGGTGACGACCCACCTGTGCCGCGGCAACTTCCGGTCGTCGTGGGTCGCTTCCGGGAGTTACGAGTTCGTCGCGGAGGCGCTGTTCGGCGAGCTCGCCGTCGACGGGTTCTTCCTGGAGTTCGACGACGAACGCTCCGGCGGCTTCGAGCCGCTGCGGTTCGTGCCGAAGGACAAGAAGGTCGTCCTCGGCCTGGTCACGACCAAACGGCCGGAGCTGGAGGACCCCGACGTCCTGGTGCGGCGGATCGAAGAGGCGTCGCGGTACGTCGACGTCGACCAGCTCTGCCTGTCGCCGCAGTGCGGGTTCTCCTCGACCGAGGAGGGCAACGACCTGACCGCGGACGAGCAGCTGCGGAAGCTGGAGCTGATCGTCGAGACCGCCGACCGCGTCTGGGGCGGCCGGTGATCACGTGCGTCGTCGACTACGTCATCGACCCCGCGAAGATCGCCGACTTCGAACGCTTCGCCGCCGCGTGGATGCGGCTGGTGCAGCGCGAAGGCGGTGTCCACCACGGCTACTTCCTGCCGGCGGAGGGGGCGAGTGACGAAGCCCGCGCGTTGTTCAGCTTCGAAAGCCTGGCCGCGTACGAGCGCTACCGGACGCTGTTCGGCGTCGACCCCGACTTCATCGAGGCCGACAAGATCCGCGACGAGAGCGGCTGCGTGGTGCGGTACCGGCGGTCGTTCATGCGGCCGCTGCTGCCGGACGACGAAGACTGACGTGCGGCACAGCGCGCGGCGGCCGCCGTCGGTCGTGGACCGGGTCCTCGACCTGCTGGGCGCGTTCACGGCCGAGCGGCCGCGGCTGACGCTCTCGGAGCTCAGCCGCCGCGTCGGGCTGCCGCTGTCGACCACGCACCGGCTCGCGGGCGAGCTCACCAAGCGCGGTGCGCTCGTCCGCGACGCCGCCGGCGCCTACCGCGTCGGCCTGTGGTTGTGGGAAGTCGCTTCGCTCGCCCCGCACGGCGCGGAGCTGCGAGAGAGCGCGATGCCGTTCCTGGAGGACCTTTACGAGGCCACGCACCAGAACGTCCAGCTCGCGGTCCTCGACGGGCCGGAGGTGGTCTACGTCGAGCGCATCTCCGGCCGCGGCGCGGTCAACGTCCTGACGCGGGTGGGCGGCCGGCTGCCCGCGCACGCGACCGGCGTCGGCCAGGTGCTGCTCGCGCACGCGCCGGTCGACGTCCAGGAAGCGGTTCTCGAGGGCCCGCTGAAGACGTTCACGTCGAAGACGATCGGTTCGCCGGAGCAGCTGCGCCGGGTGCTGGCGGACGTCCGCCGCAACGGTTATGCGGTCAGCGACGGCCAGATCGAGCTGATCGCCCTCTCGGTGGCGGCCCCGGTCTACGACGCCACCGACGAAGTGGCCGCCGCGATCTCGGTGGTCGTCCCGGCCGAAGGAACGGACCCGCGGACGCTGGTCCCGGCGGTGCGCGCGGCCGCGCGGGGGATCTCGCGCGTGCTCGGGGCGCCGCGGGCCCTGCGGACGAGCGGCGAACCCCACTGATCAACTCCTCGACGAGCCGAGCGGGTTGTGGTCGGATGAGGTCATGGGTGAAGAGACCACCGTTCTGATCGTCGGCTCGGGGCAGAGTGGGTTCCAGGCCGCGGCTTCGCTGCGGGACCGGGGCTTCGCGGGCCGGGTGGTGCTGGCCGGGGACGAGCGCGGCGTGCCCTACCAGCGGCCGCCGCTGTCGAAGGCCTACCTGGCCGGGACGGCCGGGCTCGAGCAGCTGCACCTGCGTGGTGAGGACTTCTTCGCAGAGAAGGACATCGAGCTGGTCGCGGGCCGGGTCGCTTCGATCGACCGCGAGGCTTCGCGGGTGCGGCTCGAGGACGGCGCCGAGCTGGGGTACGACCACCTGGTCCTGGCCACCGGCGCGCGCAACCGGACGCTGCCCGTGCCCGGCGCGGACCTGCCCGGCGTGCTGACCCTGCGCACGCGCGACGACGCCGACCGGCTCCGCGCGTCGCTCGCCGAGGCGAAGGACGTCGTGGTGGTGGGCGGCGGGTTCATCGGCCTGGAGTTCGCGTCGCACGCCGGCCGTCCGGTGACGGTCGTCGAGGCGCAGGACCGGCTGCTCAACCGCGTCGCGACGCCGGAGATCTCGGCCTTCTTCGCCGCGCTGCACCGCAACGCCGGGCACACGGTGCTGCTCGGCCAGGGCGTCTCGGCGCTGCACGGCGACTCGCACGTGCGCGAAGTCGAGCTGTCCGACGGCACCCGGCTGCCCGCCGACCTGGTCGTGGTCGCCGTCGGCGTCGTCCCGGAGACGACGCTCGCCGCCGCGGCCGGGCTGCCGGTCGACAACGGCGTGGTGGTCGACGAACACCTGCGCACGGCGGACGAAAAGATCTTCGCCATCGGCGACTGCGCGAACTTCCCGTGTGTCCAGGCGGGCGCCGCGACCCGGCTGGAGTCCGTGCAGAACGCCGTCGACCAGGCCCGTTGTGTCGCCACGGCGATCACCGGCACGCCCGAGCCGTACGCGAGCCTGCCGTGGTTCTGGACCGACCAGGCGGGCGCGAAGCTGCAGATCGCCGGGATCCTGGCCGACGCGGACCGCACGGTGGTCGCCGGTGACCGCGAGGCGGGCAAGTTCTCGGTGCTGTCCTTCCGCGACGACGTCCTCATCGCGGTCGAGTCGGTGAACCGCCCGGCCGACCACATCGCGGCCCGGCGCCTGTTCACCGCCGACCCGCACCCGCGGTACGCGGACCTCGAAGCGAGCGAGTTCAACCTGAAGGAACATCTGAAGGCAGCGTCAACTCGCGGTTGACGATGCGAGATCGTCAACCTACAGTTGACGGCATGGACCTTCCTCTCAACGTCAAGCTCGACGACCTCATCAACGCCATCAAGAGCACCAACGACCAGGACGCCCTCGCCCAGCTGACCGACGCCGTCTACGTGGGTGAGCACCTCGGCGAAGTCGCGGACCACCTGATCGGCCACTTCGTCGACCAGGCGCGCCGGTCCGGGGCCTCGTGGACCGAGATCGGCAAGAGCATGGGCGTCACCAAGCAGGCGGCGCAGAAGCGGTTCGTGCCGAAGGTCGATCCCGGCGGTGACCCGTCCGGGGCGATCGAGCGCGTCTACGGCCGCTACACCGACCGCGCGCGGCACGTGGTCGTCGCCGCGCAGAAGGCGGCCATCGACCACGCCAGTCCCGAGATCGACACCGTGCACCTGGTCCTCGGCCTGCTCACCGAGCCCGCGGCGCTCGCCGCCGGGGTGATCCTGGACCAGGGCGTCACGCTCGAAACCGTGCGCGAGACGGCCGAGGCGCGGCTGCCCGAGCCGGTCGATCCCGCGCCGAACCCGATGCCGTTCAGCGCGAACGGCAAGAAAGCCCTCGAACTGACCCTGCGCGAGGGCCTGCGGCTGGGGCACAACTACATCGGCACCGAGCACATCCTGCTGGGCCTGCTCGAACAGGGCGAGGGCAGCGGCTTCGCGGTGCTCGACGGCCTGGGGATCGGCAAGGCCCGCGCCGAGGCGAAGATCCAGGAGGTGCTGGCGGAGATCCTGGCCGCGCGGGGATGAGACCGCTTTGGCTGGCGGCGTTGCTCGCGTTGCTGCTGGTGACGCTGCTCTGACCGGGTGGGACCAGGGGGTCCACCCGGCCACGGAACGGCCCTCCCGAGAGGAGGGCCGTTCCGCGCAACATCAGGCTTCGGACTCCGGGCGGCCGTCCTCGGCCCAGGCCGTGTGGAACGAGCCGTCGCGGTCGACGCGCCGGTAGGTGTGGGCGCCGAAGAAGTCCCGCTGACCCTGGACGAGCGCGGCCGGCAGCCGGTCCGCGCGGAGGCCGTCGTAGTACGCCAGCGCCGTCGAGAAGCCCGGCGTCGGGATGCCGAGCTGGACGGCCGTCGAGATCACCGAACGCCACGAGTCCTGCGCGTCCTCGACCGCCTTGCGGAAGCCACCCGAGGTGAGCAGCGTCGGCAGCTGCGGCTCGTCGGCGTAGGCCGCGGTGATGTCGTTGAGGAACTTCGCGCGGATGATGCAGCCGCCGCGCCAGATCGAGGCGACCTTGCCGAGGTCGATGTCCCAGCCGTATTCGGTCGCGCCGGCCTGGATCTGGTTGAAGCCCTGCGCGTACGCGACGACCTTCGACGCGTACAGCGCCTGCTCGACGTCGTCGGCGAAGCGCTCCAGCGACGAGCCCGTCAGCGGCGACGCCGAAGGGCCGCCGAGGCCGCGGGCGGCCGCGCGCAGCGAAGTCGACCCGGACAGCGAACGCGCGAAGACGGCTTCGGCGATGCCCGAGATCGGGACCCCGAGGTCGAGGCCGATCTGCACGGTCCAGCGGCCGGTGCCCTTCTGCTCGGCGGCGTCCGCGACGACGTCGACGAACGGCTTGCCGGACGCCTGGTCGACGTGCGCGAGCACGTCGGCGGTGATCTCGATCAGGTACGAGTCCAGCCGGCCGGTGTTCCAGGTCCGGAACACCTCGGCGATCTCGGCGGGGGAGTAGCCGCCCGCGTGCCGCAGCAGGTCGAACGACTCCGCGATCAGCTGCATGTCGGCGTACTCGATGCCGTTGTGCACCATCTTGACGAAGTGCCCGGCGCCGTCCGCGCCGATGTGCGTGCAGCACGGCTCGCCGTCGACCTTCGCCGAAATGTCCTCGAACAGCGGGCCGAGGGACTCGTAGGACTCCTTCGAGCCGCCGGGCATGATGCTCGGCCCGTGCAGCGCGCCCTCCTCACCGCCGGAGACACCGCTGCCAACGAAGTGCAGCCCACGCTCGCGCAGCGCCTTCTCACGGCGGCGCGTGTCGGCGAAGTGCGCGTTGCCGGCGTCGATGATCACGTCGCCCTCTTCGAGCAGCGGCGCGAACTCCTCGATGACGGCGTCCGTCGGGCCGCCCGCCTTGACCATGATCACGACCTGCCGGGGCCGCTCCAGCGCGTCGACGAACGCCTGCGCCGAGTACGCCGGGATGAAGTCGCCCTCGTCGCCGAACTGCTCCACCAGCGCGCGGGTCCGCTCCTCGGACCGGTTGTGCAGGGCCACCGTGTGGCCGTGCCGCGCGAGGTTCCGGGCCAGGTTGCGGCCCATGACCGCCAGGCCGGTGACCCCGATGCTCGCCTTCTTGCTCATCCGCATCCTCTCGAAGACTCTCTCGATTCAGACCCTAGTCCGATCGACGCCTCATGGAAGGCCACGGAGGAGCAGCTCACTCAGTTCAGGAGAAGCAGCGGATCGGGCCCTTGTTGAACGCCACCATGTCCATGACCGCGGCCGCGAGGTCGATCTGCGCGCCCCACTCGGCGCCGTCCAGCTCGGCGTAGGCGCGGTGCAGGTTCCCCGGCAGCCGCTCTTGCTCGGAGAGCGCCTCGAACGGACCCGGGTCCGTCTCCTTCGCCAGCTCCAGCGGCGACAGCCCGGCGGCCTTCCCGCGCTTCGCCGTCTCCTGGAGGAACTTCAGGTACGAGTCCACGGTGTCGACGACGTCGAGCCCGCACGCGGGCCCGTGCCCGGGCAGGATCACTGCCGGCTCGAGCTCCCGGATCACGTCGAGCCCGGCGCGCCAGCCGGCGACCGAGCCCATCAGCGCGAACGGGCTGCCGCCGTTGAACACCAGGTCACCGGCGTAGAGGACGCGCTCCTCCGGCAGCCAGACCAGGACGTCGTTGGTCGTGTGGGCCGCGTGGCCGGGGTGGATCAGCTCGATCGTGACGTCGCCGGCGTGGACAGTCAGCCGGTCGTCGAACACGACCTCGGGCGGGCGCGACCGCAGCTCGCCCCAGTCGCTGCCGGTGAAGATGCCCTCGAACGTCTGGATGCCTTCGGCGACCATCAGCTCGCGGGTCTTGCGGTGGCCGATGACCGTGGCGCCCTCGACCAGGTAGTTGCCGTTGGTGTGGTCACCGTGGTGGTGGGTGTTCACCAGCGTGGTCACCGGGCTGCCGGTGGCGCCTTCGACGGCGGCCAGCAGCGCCCGCGTGCGGCGCTCGGTGGAGCAGGTGTCGATCAGCACGGTGTGGTCACCGGCGTCGACGACCCCGCAGTTGTTGATGTACCAGGAGCCGTCCGGCTGGACGTACCCGTGGACCCGGTCGGCCAGCCGGGTGACGGCGGCGGCGGAGGGCGAGCGATCGGTCACGCGCACCACTATGCCCCAGACCGCTGCCCGCCGGTTGGGCGAAAGGTCACGAATCCGCTGGTCCAGGCGAGTGAAGACACAGGTGACTGGCATTCCGCGTCATTTCCTGGAACGCTGCGCGATGTCATCATCGAGATCCGCAAGGTCAAGCACTAGCCTGGGTGGGTTCGATAGTTCGCGCGCGACGGCGACCGGGAGGCCGCCGTCGCTTGGTAGTGGTCCGGGAGAGCAGGGCGATGGCCAGCACCGTCACCTCGCGCCGGAAGCAGCTCGGGAACGAGCTCCGGCATGCCCGCACCGCGGCGCGGATGACACAGCAGCAGGTCGCCGAGGTTCTCGGCTGCACCCAGGGCAAGGTCAACAAGATCGAGTCCGGTGCCGTCGGGGTGAAGCTCGGGGATGTGCGATCGATGCTGAACGCGTTCGGGATCAACGGCGAAGAAGCCGACACGCTGATGAACCTGGCGCGGGCCGCCGCCGGGCAACGCGGCCACTGGTCGGGCTACCGCTCGGTGGTGCCGCACTGGTTCCGCACCTTCACGGACCTGGAGCCCGCGGCCGCGGAGATCCTCACCTGGCACGGTGAGCGCATCCCCGGCCCGCTGCAGTCCGAGCACTACATGCTCAAGCAGTTCACCGAGTTCGGCGCCACCGACGTGACGTCGCTGGTGCGCAACCGGCTCGACCGCAAGGCGGTGTTCGAGCAGCAGCAGCCGCCGTACTACCGGTTCATCATCAGCGAGGGCGCGCTGCGCCGGGCCCCGGGCGGCTACGCGCCCGCGGTGATGCTGGACCAGGTCGAGCACCTGCTCTCGCTCGAACGGCACCCGCGGGTCTACGTGCACGTGCTGCCCTTCGGCGCGCGCCTGGCCGCGGTGCCCAACGACTTCACGATCATGCGGTTCCCGGACCGCACCCGGGACTTCGTCTACATCGAGCACTCCGCGGGCGGGCTGTACCTCGACGACGTCAAGGACTTCAACATCTTCGTCGACTCGTGGGACAGGCTGCGCGGGGCCGCGCTGGAGCGCCAGGAGACCCGGCAGTTCCTCAAGGAGCTCGCGGAGGGTTACCGCGGCCAGATGCAGCAGCTCCAATAGGGCGAACGGCGGCGCGAACCGTCCCGGGTGGTGAACAACTGTCGGTAGAGTGGGTCTGTTGCGCCCCTGTCCACCGGAAGTGCCGCCCGAAGGGGACATCGTGGACCCCGACTTCCTCCCCGAGGCCGTGGATCTCGACCGGCCGAACGTGGCGAGGATCTACGACTGGGCGCTCGGCGGCACCGCGAACTGGGCCGTCGACCGGCAGTACGGCGAGCAGGCCCTGGAGATCTTCCCGCTCGCCAAGACCCTCGCGCGGACCAACCGCGCCTTCCTCGGCCGGGCCGTCCGCTACTGCGTTTCGCTCGGCATCACGCAGTTCCTCGACCTCGGCTCCGGCATCCCGACCGCGGGCAACGTCCACGAAGTCGCCGACGACCACAGCGACGACAGCCGCTGCGTCTACGTCGACAACGAGCCGGTGGCCGTCGCGCACGGGCGGATCCTGCTCGACGAGGAAGGCGATCCCGAGCGGCACGCCGTGCTGCACGCCGACCTGCGGGACGCCGTCGAGGTCTGGGAAGCCGCCCTGGCCACCGGCGTGCTCGACCCGGACCGGCCGATCTGCCTGCTCAGCGTGGCGGTGCTGCACTTCCTGCCGGACGTCACCGGCGTGCGCGAAGCGATCCGCGACTACCGGACGCTGCTCGCGCCGGGTTCGGCGTTCGTGCTCTCGCACGCGACGGAATCCGGCGTCTCGGGTGACGAGCTGGCGCAGTGCCGGCGGCTGGTCAAGCTGTCCGAACGGTCGAGCTCGCCCGCGGTGTGCCGGTCGCTCGACGAGATCGCCGCGTTCTTCGGTAACTTCGACGTCGTCGAGCCCGGGATCGTGCCTGTGGGAGAGTGGCGCCCCGAGCCCGGCGCCGCCACGGTCCCCCTCGCGAGCGTGGTCGGCGGTGTCGGCCGCAAGCCTGGAGGAATGGCATGACCACGCAGGACCCCGAAGCCCCGGAAGGCGTCGACCTCGAACGGCCGAACGCCGCCCGCATCTACGACTGGTTCCTCGGCGGCGACGCCAACTGGGCCATCGACCGCCAGTTCGGCGAACAGGCGGTCAAGACCTTCCCGATGATCAAGACCGTCGCCCGCGTCGGCCGGGACTTCCTCGGCCGCGGCGTCCGCTACCTGGCGCGCAACGGCATCGACCAGTTCCTCGACCTCGGCTCCGGCGTCCCGACCGTGGGCAACGTGCACGAGGTCGCGGCCGAGGTGAACCCGAACGCCCGGTGCGTCTACGTCGACAACGAGCCGGTCGCGGTGGCGCATTCGCAGGTGCTGCTGGAGAAGGAGGGTGTCGCCGACCGGCACGCGGTGCTGCAGGGCGACCTGCGCGACCCGGCCGACATCTGGAAGCGCGCGCTCGACACCGGCGTCCTCGACCCGAACCGGCCGATCGGGCTGATCATCGTGGGCGTGCTCTACTTCCTCGGCGAGGACGAGCCGGTGGCCCAGACCATCCAGAAGTACCTGTCGCTGCTGCCGTCCGGCTCGTACTTCCTGTCCTCGCACCTGACCACCGAGGGTCTCGACGCGCTGGCCGACCACGACAGCCGCGCGTCGATCGTGGAGCAGTACAAGAAGTCGAGCACCCCGCTGCACCTGCGCAGCAAGGCGGAGTTCACGTCGTTCTTCGAGGGCCTGGAGCTCGTCGAGCCGGGCATCGTGTACCTGCCGGAGTGGCACCCGGAGGAGATCGAGTCGCGGGCGACGAAGAAGCTCGCGAACGACCCGTCGTTCGTCGGTCACATCTGCGGCCTCGGCCGCAAACCGTGACAGCGGCCGCCTACGACGCCCTCGCCGTCCGGTACGCCGAGTTCTCCCTCGAGTTCTGGGACGCCTCGGCGCTGGACCGCGCGGCCTGGGCGGCGTTCGCGGACAGCGTCCGCGGCGCCGGACCGGTGGCCGACCTCGGCTGCGGGCCCGGCCACGTCACGGCGCACCTGCGCGACCTCGGCCTGGACGTGTTCGGCGTCGACCTCACCCCGGCGATGGTCGAGCTGGCCCGCGAGCACGCGCCGGACCTGCGTTTCGACGTCGGTTCGATGGCCGCGCTGGACATCCCCGACGCGTCCTTGGCGGGCATCCTGACGTGGTACTCGATGATCCACACCCCGCCGGCGGAGGTTCCGGGCTACTTCGCGGAGTTCACCCGGACGTTGGCCCCCGGCGGTCACGTTCTGTTGGGGTGCTTCGAATCCGAGGGCGACGTGGTGACGCCGTTCGACCACGCGGTCACCACGGCGTACCGCTGGCCGCTGGACGAGCTGGTGCGGCTGGCGGGTGCGGCGGGACTGGCCGAGGTGGGGCGGATCCACCGCGAGCCCGGTGAGAAGGAGCGCTTCGGCCACGGCGCCCTCCTGCTGCGGAAACCGTAGCCGCACAACGGCGAGAGCCCCGGTCCCATCAGGGAACCGGGGCTCTTCTGTGGTGGCGCGGTGGTTCGGGTCTAGGCGCGCGAGCCGACGCGGCCGCGCAGGAGCGGGCTCAGGTCGATCGCGGTCTCCAGCGGCCGGCTCGTGCGGAAGCCGTCGGAGTGCCGCTGGTGCGGGAGGTCCTGGTCGGTCGCCCACGTCGTCGTCTTGCGCAGCGGCGCCTGGATCAGGCTGAAACCGAAGCGGTTGCGCAGCTCGTGCGCGATTCCTTTGCGGCCACGGTGTTCTTCCTCTTCGCGGCGGAAAAGCGAGTTCAGCCGGACGGCCATCGTCTACACCCCCAGCTCTCGTCGCGGTGACCGGGCGCGTTCGCCGCCGGTCAGTCCGAGACAGGGTTCGCACGGCATGCCGGCCCCGGGGACCAGCCATTCCACGTCGGCGCGGGAAAGCGCTTCCCCGCATTTGGTTCGGACCAACGCTGAGTCATCGCGTGCGGAGTCCAGCCCGAAGACGTGCACCACTCGGCGGGCCTCGCCGGCGGTTCCCCTGGCGAGCCTGCCCACGACCAGCACGCTCGGTGGCGCGCTGTCCTCGACGATCACGCTGTTCCTCCCCCATGAGGTCCTGCGGTGGGTGGGTTGACCGGTCTCCGGGACGTGTCCGGCGACGGTCCGAAACCGCCCGTCGCATGCAGGCAGTCGTTCACCGACGCCGGTGCCCCGGCCGATGCGATTAATCCTACTCCTGGAATAATCTTCATGTCGAGGCCGGAGCTAGTTGATCACCCGCTTGGCCCTGCGCAGTACTCCATTGAGACACTGAGTAGCCGGGAGCGGGTACCTTCGACCCAGTCGCGGCCGCGCCCCCCATCGATCCACGGAGGTACGACCCATGGCGGATTATCCGTCGTTCGCGGATTACGATCCGAGCACGGCCGTGTCCCTGTTCGAAGAGGCGTCCTGGGAGAAGTCGTTCGCCAGCGAGCCCAACGGCGGCAGCTGCGTCGAGGTCAACCTGGGCCGCGAAGGCCTGATCGGCGTCCGCGACACCAAGCTCGCGACCAGCCCCGTCTTCGTGTTCGACACCGCCGAGTGGGAAGCGTTCCTGATCGCCGTCAAGGCCGGGCAGTTCGACCTGCCGGCCTGATCCCTCCCCCGCGGAGGTGATCATGGTCACCCACTCGTGTACAAGAATGGCGAAGGCCCCCTTCCCCTCTGCGGAGAAGGAGGCCTTCGCATCGGCGTGAGTACGCCCGCACGCCGATTGTGAGTGAAATCTCACCCGATTGCCGGAAGCTCCCCGCCGCGCAGCCGCCCGCGGGTCCGGCGCCAGGCCAGCACGACCAGCACCACCAGCCCGATCAACGGCAGGGTGCTGATCGCCCAGCTGAAGCCCATCGGCGGCCCGGGCTGTTCCAGCACCGGCAGCCCGCGCAGGTCGCCGGTGCCGGACCCCGCCGGGCCGGTGACGGCGAAGCGGAACGTCCATTCCCCCGGCCGGGGCATCGACCGGACGTCGAGCCCCCACACCTCCCGCTTGCGCGGGTGGCGGACCAGCGGCTGCGTGCGGTTCTTGCCCCCTTCCGGGTTGATCATCGTGAGCGTTCCCGACTTGTCCTCGATCCCGCCGTCGGGGATGAAGGTGAAGTCCAGTGACTGCTGGGCCTTCAGCGGCCAGGTGCTGAACCCGATCGTCATCCCGTACGGCCCGGCCTGCACGTGCTCGGTGTGCACGATGTTGACCGGCTCGTAGGCGTTCGCCGGCGCCGCGGTGGCGAACAGCAGTCCCGCCACGGCGGATAGCGCCAGCACAATTCTTTTGGGGGCTCCGGGTGGCGTAGCCCCCGGCCGGGGCGGAGCCCCGAACAACACTGTCTTACGCATCAGCGGTTTCCCCCTTCTTCGCGGGCGCCAGCAGGCAGAGCATCCCGCCGAACCGCCACCCGGCGAACCCGCCGAGCAGCCCCAGCGCCGCGCTGAGCACGGCGGTCGTGGCCAGGTACCAGACCGGCGGCACGTGCGCGCCGGTGTAGAGCAGGGACCGCTGCACCGGCAGGCTCAGGCCGATCAGCAGCCCGGCGATCCCGCCCACGGCCACGGAAACACGCCCCGCGCGCCACCCGCGCCGCCGGCCGAGCAGGTACCCCAGCTCCATCAGCGCGGCCACCGGCAGCAGCACCATCGGCGTCAGCGCGGGCATCTCCGGCACCCCGGAGATCGCGTCGCGCATCGGCAGCCCGACGAGGTCGGCGTAGGTCTGCGCCGCCCACGGCGAAAACCACCAGAAGAGCGCCTGGACGGCCGCGACCATCGCCGCGACACCGAGCGCGCCGCCCGGGCGGCGCACGAACCCGGCGCCGACCGCGACCAGCAGCACCGCCATCATCGAGCAGCCGATCGAGACGGCGTCGGCGTAGTCGTCCGGCACCTGCTGCAGGCCGAGCGCCAGCACCGGCCCGAACGTCAGCAGCACGGTCAACGACGCCAGCGTGCCGATCCGGCCCCAGCGGTGCTCGCGAGCCGCGGCGAACACCGCGGTGGTGCCGATCAGCGACACCGTGATCGACAGCAGCAGCCCGATGTGCGGCGGCGAGTCGATGACCGCGTCGAAGCCGTAGAGCCCGTGCCACCACTGGTCCCACAGGCCGTACAGCAGGAACGTCGCGGCGCCGACCCCCGACACCAGATAACCCAGCGGGGCCGCGAAAGTCCGGCCGAAGACGTTGACCACCCGGCCGCCGACCCGCGGGTCGACCGGACGGCCCGCGCGCCGCGCCGCCGTCGTCAGCAGCACGACGGCGAGGCTCGCCAGGCCGACGACCGCGCTGCCCGAGTACAGGAACAGGTGCGGCAGCGTGAAGAACGTGTCCGGCCCGACGTCACTGTGCCACTGGATGTCCCAGGTCAGCCCGACCAGTGACAGCAGTGACCCCCCGAGCACGACGTTCGCGGGCAGCAAGCCCGTTCGCGCCGGTTTCGCCACCGACGTGGTGCGCACGCCGGATGCGGTGAGATCCATTTCCCCCGACCCTTTCTACTTGACCAGCAACGGAAAAACGACTTGGGCGGGCCCGCCGGGGCCCCGCACGGACACGGTGATCTCCCACTGCCCGGACATCGGCAGGGAGACACCCGAGGCGCGGAAGCGGTCGGCGCTCTCCGCCACGGCGAGGACCGGGGCGAACGCGTGGCCCATCTGCGCCATGACCGGTTCGACCAGCACGCTGTCGGGCGCGGGTCCGGTCACCGCGAGGGCGAACGTGTTGCCGCCGATACGCGGCTCGTCCGCGGAGAACTGGACCGTGTACGGCCCGGAAACCGCTTGCTGCGTGGAGGGTTTTGCGCTCCCGCTGGGCCAGAGCAGCCAGGTGACACCGGCCACGACCACCAGCGCGACGACGGCGATCAGCATCTTGGGGCGTTTCATCGGGCGGCTCCTGTCGTCGGGACCTCCACGATGGCGGGGATCGTCAGCACGCGGTAGCCGCGCTCGGCCTGCAGCCAGATCCGGTACCGGCCGGGCGCGGTGAAGGTGTAGGTGAAGCTGACGTCGGGGCCGTAGGCGGCCACGGTCTCGTCGGGGCGGTCGACCTGCCCCGCGACCGGCGGTGTCATGGCGTGGACGTGCGCCCACGTCGGGGCCTTGGCGGCGGCCGCGCCGACGTCCGGCCCGGTGATCGGACCGGCGACGATGAGGTGACCGAGCATGCCCAGCCACGGCTGCAGGTCCTGGGTCCGGAAGTGCGCGGTGACGGTGGTCGGTGTCCCCTCGCCGATCGTGAGGTCGACCGGGGTGCCGTCCACCGTCCGCGGTCCGGCGCCGGGCGGTTCGGGCGCGGGCGCCGCGGTGCCCTGCAGGTCCACAGTGGACCGCGCGAGCTGGACACCGCCGCCGCGCCGGACGAGCTCCGCGGCGACAGCGTAGGTGCCCGCCTCCGGATCGGTGACGTGCACGCGGTAGTCGCCGGGGCCGACCCGCACGGGGTGCAGGTGGCTCATCCGTCCGGACGGCGAGACGAGGACCAGGTGCACCAGCGCGTTGTCGTGAACGAGCAGGTCGTCGACCGGCAGGCCGGTGGCGCCGTCGGCGAAGCCCAGCTTCAGCGCACTGCCCTCGGCGTGCACGGCCAGGTTCACCGGCGGCCGCGAGTAGTCCACTGTGGACAACGGGAGGTTCCCGTACGGGTCCGTGACGTTGTCGAACGTCGGGTCGAGCTGGCTGCCGGGCGCCGGCGGCGGGGGAGTGCTCGCCGACAGCAGCGCGCCGGTGACCGCGACGGCGATCGCCGCGACCACCGCACCCGCCGGGATCAGCGCGAACGCCGTCCGCTTCGCCCGCACGCCCACCACGAACGCGATCAGCAGGAACGCGCCCGCGGCGACGAACCCGCCGTAGGTCGCCTTCTCCCACGGTGGCACCACCCGCGCGGGCACGAGGAACGGGATCGTCGCGGCCGGACCGGCGCCGTCGCTCAGCGACAGCAGCCACGGCCCGGGCTTGTCGACTTGGAGATTTCCCGGGTACACGCCGGGTTCGGCGCCGAGGGTGACGTCGGCCCGCGACGTCACGAACCCGCCGGCCGCGGCGGTCAGGTGCAGCACCCCGGGCGCGGTGCCCTGGTGCGTCACGACGTCGACCCGCAGCGGCGACGGTGTGGTGTCGACCCGGCGGATGATCACGGTCAGCTCGCGCGCGCCGAGCGTCTGGGCAACCTGGACGTCGGTGCCCGACGGCGCGCCGTCGGCGTGCGCCGTGCCGCCGCCGACCGCGATCCCCAGCACGGTCAGCAGCAGCAACAACGCGAATTTCGGTTTCTTCCCCATCGTGGGTCCGAACCTAGCGACGGCGGAGGGTGGCGGGCGTCACGGCGGGGAGGGAACTCCGGTCCCCAGTCCGGGGGACCGGGACCCCCGGGGTTCTCAGGGGTTCAGGAACTTCCGCAGGTGGGAGACGACTTCCCCGGGCTGCTCCTCGGGCAGGAAGTGACCGCATTCGGCCAGGGCCGCACCGGTGACGTCGGTGGCGTACTCCTGCCAGATCTCCAGTGTCGGCAGGGTGCCGAGCAGGCCGTTCGCGCCCCACAGCGCGAGAAGTGGCTGGGTGACGCGCTTTCCGGCGGCGAAGTCGGCGTCGTCGAGCTCGGCGTCGTCGGGGAAGGAGGCGCGGTAGTCGTCAAAACCGGCGCGCAGGGCGCCGGGCTGGGAGAAGGCGCGGACGTATTCGGTGACGGCGTCCGGGTCGAGGCGGTGGCGCTGGTAGGTCCAGCGTTCGAAGAAGTACCCGAGGTAGCCGGCGATGTTCTGGCCGGCGAGCAGCTCCGGCAGGTCGGGCTGGAGGTGGAAGAGCCAGTGCCAGTAGGCCTTCGCGACGCCGGTGTCGAGCCGCTGCCACATCGCGCGGGTCGGGGCGATGTCGAGGACGGCGAGGCGCTCGACCTGGTCCGGCCGGTCGAGCGCCCAGCGGTGGGCGACCCGGCCGCCGCGGTCGTGGCCGGCGACCGCGACCGTTCCGAACCCGAGGTGTTCGGCGAGCGCGGCGACGTCGGCGGCCATCGTGCGCTTGTCGAAGCCGGTCCTCGGTTTGTCGGTGCGGCCGTAACCGCGCAGGTCGGGGGCGATGACGGTGTGGGTCTCGGCGAGGGGTTCGAGGACCCGGTGCCAGCAGTGCGACGTCTGCGGCCAGCCGTGGAGCAGGAACAGCGGCGGGCCGTCGCCGGCCGTGAGGTAGTGCATCCGGAGCCCGTTGACGGTGGCGGTGGTCTCTAACCGGTTCATAGGGTTAGACGGTAGCGGTGCTTCTAACTGTCTTCAAGGGTTAGAATGAGCGCATGGAGTGGGTCTTCGACGGCGGACGGCCGTGCCTCGACCTCGTCAACACGATGCGCAGCCGGCACGACGGCGGTGTCGAGCTGCTGACCGGGCCCGGCGCGCTGGCGGACTGGCTGTCCCTCGCGGGGTTCACGACCGGGCCCGTGCCGGTGACGGCCGGGAACCTGCTGGCGGCCAAGGCGTTGCGGGAAGCCGTGGACCGGGTGCTGCTCGCGGACGGGCAGCCGGACGAGATGGACATCGACCTGGTGAACAACGCGGCGGCCTCGGCTCCGGCGCCCCCGCCGCGGCTGGCCCTGGCCGACGGTGTGCTGCGCCGCGAGGTGCCCGCGCCGAAGGACCCGGTGGCGGCGGCGTTCGCGGCGCTGGCGGCGGACGCGATCGACCTGGCCACCGGCGACGCTTCGGTGCGGGTGTGCGTGGCGGACGACTGCGGGCTGCGGTTCTGCGACGCCTCGCCGCGGCGGAACCGGCAGTGGTGCTCGATGGCCCGGTGCGGCAACCGCGCCAAGGCCCGCGCCCACTACGCCCGGACGAGCCATCGCGACTGAGCACCCTGCCGCGGCTGCTCGTGAGTGGTTAGGGCGGTTCTAACCGCCCTAACCACTCACGAGCCTTGCACCGAGCCGGGGCCGTTGCCACCCACCAGGCGCTGGTAAACCTTCGGGTGGGCGCGGAGCCAGACGTTGAGCTTGCCGATCCAGCGCATGTGCGCCGTCCGCGCCCAGGCCGGGATCGGCGTCGCGAAAATCCGCACCGCCACGGCGAAACGCCGGAACCGCCGCTGGTCGCAAAGAGTCCACTGTAGACCGAGCTGGTCCCGGAGGCCGGGCGGCAACGTCGCGCGGAGCAGGAACATCTGGGCCCGGGCGTGCCACCGCCACCACGAGTCGGGCAGCCACCGCACCGGCTTGCCCACCGTCCGGATCGTCTCGAAGAGCTGGTCGATCGTCGGGTTCCCGGCGAACCCGGCCACCATCGAGTCGTAGTAGCGCTCGAAAGCCGCCCAGTCCGGCGGCAGATCACGGTCGCGCACGCCGAGCACCCGGCCGATGTCGCACATCTGCGCGTAGTACTCGTCAAGTTCCGAAGTGGACAGTGGACGCCCGAAAAACCGTTGAGCGTCAACGGGAACCTTCACCAGCGTCGCGTGCACCCAGGCATAGGCCTCGGGGTTCAGCGCGCTGTAACGGCGTCCGTCCGCAGAGCCCGTGAACGACCGGTGCAAGGCACGCAACCGCGCCGCCTCCACCCGAGCCCCGGCAGCACCGCCGTAGACGTAGATCGAGAGTGACGCGCCGGTGCGCATCAGCCGGGTCCACGGGTCCGACGTGTAGTCCGAGTGGTCACGGACCCCCGCCGCCACCACCGGGTGCGCCACCTGCAGCACCAGGACCTGGCCCGCCAGCAGCCCGTCGCGGAAGTCGCCGAAGTACTTCCACGCCGCCGTGCCGCGGACGACGGGCCGGGCCATCACGCACCGCGGATCAGCATCATCAGCGGCTCGGCGACCGGCGTCGCGGTGTCGCCGGTGGCCAGGCGGCGGAGCTGCAGCCCGGCGATCAGCGCCACCACCGGCCCGGCCAGCCGGCGCGGGTCGGGCACGCCCAGGGCTTCGAGGATCGTCACGGCCAGCTCGTCGTACGCCGCGAAGCAGCGCGAAGAAGCTTCCTGCAGCTCCGGATCGCGCGCGGACTGGAGGTACAGCTCGTGCGCGCCGAGCTCGTCGGTGCCGAACGGCAGCTGCGCGATCACGTGCTCGACGACCGACGCCGCCTGCTCGACGCTGAGGCCGGCCGCTCGGTAGGCGTCGACGATCGCGCCGAGCTTCGCCGTCTCCTCCTCGACGAACATCAGCATCGCCTCGCGCAGCAACGCCGTCTGGCTGGGGAAGTGGTAGGTCAGCGTGCCGAGCGAGACACCGGCGGCGGCCACGATCCGGCGGTTGGTCAGCCCGCCGACCCCGTGTTCGCCGACGACGGTCAGCGCGCCGCGCAGGATGGCGTCCCGGGTGCTTACCAGCTTGTCTCGGGATGCCGCTCCGGCCACCGTTCGACCTCTTCCAGTTGCGCGGCAAGCGAAATCAGCCGCTCCTCGGCGTGTGACGGGCCGAGCAGCTGGGCTCCGAGCGGGAGCCCGCCGGCGGTGAGCCCGGCCGGGACGTTGACCCCCGGCCAGCCCAGCACGTTCCACGGCCAAGCGTACGGGCAGGCGGCGATCATGGCCTGGTCGGTCTCCCAGCCGGACAGCCCGTCGAACGTGCCGATCGGCGGCGGCGGGGTCGCGGTGGTCGGCGTCAGCAGGACGTCGACGCGGCCGAACACCGAGCCGATCCGCCGGTGCAGCCCCGGCTCGAGCGCGCGGGCGAGCCGCAGCGCGGGCCCGGCCAGCAGGCGGCCTTGGCTCGCGTTGCTGCGCGTGCGCTTGTCGAGCCCGGTGCGGTCCGGCACGCGCAACGTCCAGTCGCGGACGCCGGTGAGCGAGCGCGGCAGGAACGTCAGGCCGATGAGCCCGTAGTCCGGTTCGACCTCGACGATCTCGTGGCCCAGCCCGGCGAGCGACTCGGCGAGCCGGCGCACGGCGGCTTCGACTACCGGGTCGAGCCGCGTTTTGGTGGCGGTGAACGGGATCCGCGTCGACAGGCCGATCCGGAGCCTGCCCGGCTCGCGCGCGGCGGCGGTCCGGAACGTGCTGCCGGTGGCGGCGGTGACGTCGAGCAGCAGGGCGGCGTCTTCGACGGTCCGGGCGAGCGGGCCGAGCACGGTCAGGCCGTGGAACAGCTCGCCGTCGGTCGGGATCCGGCCGCGCTGGGTCTTGACGCCGACGAGCCCGGTCCACGCGGCGGGGATGCGCACCGAGCCGGCGCCGTCGGACCCGAGCGCGGCCGCGATGGCCCCCGACGCCACCGCGGCCGCGCTCCCGCCCGAAGAACCCCCGGGGGTGTGGCCGGGGTGCCACGGGTTGCGCGTCACACCGAAGGCCGGGCCCTCGGTGAACGGCCACTGGCCCAGCTCGGGGGTGTTCGTCTTGCCGATGATGACGGCGCCGGCTTCCCGCAGCAGCGCGACGGCGGGCGCGTCGGCCGTCGCGGACGGGAAGTCCCCGGCGCAGCCGAACGCCGTCGGCAGGCCGGTGAGGTCGACGTCGTCCTTGATCGCGACGGGCACGCCGAGCAGGGGAGCCCGCTCGCCGGCCGCGAGCCGCCGGTCGGCTTCGGCGGCTTCGAGGGGAGCTTCGACGTCACGGAGGTGCCGGAACGCGTTGAGCGTGGGCTGGCTCGCGTGCGCGCGCCCGAGGGCCGCGGCGGTGAGCTCGGCGGCGGTGACCTCACCGGCGGCGAGCTGCGCGGCCTGGGCGGTCAGGCCCGTGAAGTCGAGGCCGGTCTTCGGCGTTGCGGTCACGGGCACCCCCGGAAGTCTCGTTCGTTCGAACGAACGTTACCGGATACCGGTGGTCTCCGGCTACTCCCGGACGCACCGATGAGTTTTCGGCGCTGCTGCCGTCTACCCGGGAAACCACTTCAGGAGGAGCAACCATGGCCACGGTGCACACAGGCATGACGATGTCGCTCGACGGGTTTGTCGCCGACCGGCGCGGCGGGACGGCCCGGCTGTCCGACCCCGCGGCGTCGAACGGCAGCGAGTTCATGGCCGCGCTGATCCGCGAAACCGGCGCGGTCGTCCTGGGCCGGCGGACGTTCGACATGGCCGAGGACCCCGACTGGTACGTCGGCAACTACGAGTTCCAGACGCCGATCTTCGTGGTCACCCACACGCCGCCGCCCGTCCCGCCGAAGCAGGACGAGAACCTGACCTTCACGTTCGTCACCGACGGGATCGCCTCGGCGATCGCCCAGGCCAAGGCGGCCGCGGGCGACCTGGCCGTCAAGGCGATCGGCGCGAGCGTGGTCCGGCAGGTCCTGCGGGCCGGCCTCGCCGACGAGCTGCACGTCGACGTCGCGCCCGTGCTGCTGGGCGCCGGGCTGCGGCTGTTCGACGACCCCGCGCTCGAAGGCGTCACCCTCGAGAAGATCGACGCCCGGGACGTCGGAAGGTTCACGGCGCTCCGCTTCCGGTGCTCGGCCCCTATCGTGGGAGCATGAACTTCGACGGGTTCCCCACCGCCGCACTGGACGCCGTTCCCCGCGTCGACTTGGGCGGCTGGCCGACTCCGCTGCACGCGGCGCCCCGCCTCGGCGAGGCGCTCGGCCTGCCGAACCTCCTGCTCAAGCGCGACGACGTGCACCCGCTCGGCGCGGGCGGCAACAAGCTCCGCAAGCTGGAGTACCACCTCGGCGCCGCCCTCGAAGCGGGCGCGGACACCGTGATCACCTTCGGCGCCCTGCAGACCAACCACGGCCGCCAGACCGCCGCGGCCTGCGCGAAACTCGGCCTGCGCTGCGAGCTCGTCCTGACCGCGAAGGTCCCGCGTGCCGGCGAAGCGTACGAGCACTCCGGCAACATCCCGCTCGACTGGCTCTTCGGCGCGACGGTGCACGTGTGCGCCGACGGCGAGGAGACCGGCCGGACGTACGACCGGCTCGTGGCCGAAGCCGCCGCGGAAGGCCGCAAGGTCGCCACGGTCCCGGTCGGCGGGTCCGACGAGCTGGGTGTGCTCGGCTACGTCCGTGCCACGTACGAGCTCGCGACCCAGCTCGCCGACCGCGGCATCGACCGAGCCCACCTCGTCGTCCCGCACGCCAGCGGCGGCACGGCTGCCGGGGTGGCGCTGGCCACCGGGCTGCTCGGCGGCCTCGGGGTCGGCGTCGCCTGCGTCAGCCACCCGCTCGACGAGGCCACGGAGAACCTGCGCGAACTCACCGCCGGCGCGGCCAAGCTGCTCGGCGTCGAACCGCCGTCCCTCGACCACGTCCGGCTGGGCGACTCGACGCTCGGCCCCGGTTACGGCATCCCGACCGACGCCGTCTGGGACGCGCTAAAGCTGTTCGGGCGCACGGAAGGCGTCGTGCTCGACCCGGTTTACAGCGGCAAGGTGGCCGCTGCCCTGGTCGAGTGGGCGGGCCACTTCGCCCCGGACGATCACGTGGTGTTCTTGCACACCGGCGGGATGCCCGGCCTGTACGGCTACGGCCCCGAATTCGCGGCGGCCGTCGAGGGCTGACTCCACGCGGGTCGCGACCCGCAGCAGGGTGAACAGCAGCCCGACGTCGGCGAGCAGCAGCAGCCGTTGCGTGACCCCGATCGGCAGCAGGTTCGACACCTCGGGGAACGGCTCGACGCCGGCTTCGCTGAGCCGCACGAACACGAAGCTCAGGGCGAAGAAGGCGAACGCCACCGCGGTCAGCCGGATCGCGCGGACGAGCAGCACGCGCTCCGGCCGTCCCTTCAGCGGTTCCAGCAGCGAGAACGCGGCGCCGGGCAGGCTGAGGAACGCGACCAGGCACGCGTAGAGGTGGATCTCGCCGCTCACCGGGTCGGGCGCCTCCGGGTAGCTCGCCGGGAAGATCGCGGCCGCGGCCATGCCGAGCGACCAGAGCGTGAGCAGCAGCCGCGTCGTCCGCGACAGCGGCACCCCGGCGACCTGCAGCGCGCCCAGCACCGCCAGCGAGCCGATCGCCAGCGACAGCACGCTCGCCCCGAGCATGCCTTCGCCGCGGTCGGTGACGGTGTAGCTCGACAGCGTGTCGTACACCGGGTCGTGCGAGCTGATGATGTGCAGCACCACGGCCGTGAACAGCCCCCAGCCGATCGCCCCGAACGCCACGAGCCGCCAAGGTCTCGTGCGCTTCCCCTGTTCCGTCCCCATGGCGTTCAGGTTCTCGGACAACGGGACGGCCGTGATCGGGGAAGACCCTGAAATCACCCGGAACCGAAGTCGGCCAGCACCAGGGCCTGGTCGTCGTGGCGCTTCGGCCGGGGCCAGCGTTCGCCGTCCGGGTCCTGCTTTTCGGCGGTGCGGACGGCGTCCAGCACGGCGTCCGGCCCGTCGGCGCGGGTGATCGCCAGGACTTCGCGCCAGTCGAACAGGTGGTACTGGTCGACGCCGACGGACACACCGTCGCTGGCGAGCAGCACGGCGTCGACGGCTTCGCGCGGCCAGCTGCGGCGGATCGCGTGCGCGGCCGCGCCGGGATCGGCTTCGGCGACCCAGAAGCCGTCGTGGGCGTTGCGGCGGCGGCGGACGTCGGCGCCGGTCTGGAGCATCCCGCGGCGCCGCAGGCCGGCGAGCCGGTCGTCCGAGACGACGTCGACGCCGAAACGGCCGAAGCCCACCACCGGGCTGTCGGCCAGGACGAGGGCGTCGACGCGGTCGTCGAGCCAGCGCACGGCGGCGACCGTGCTCGACGGCGACTGCCGCGGGCGCAACGCGTTCTCGGTCGTCACGGCGGCGATCGCGCGGGTCAGGACGTCGGTGAGGTCGGCTTCGGGGGCCGCGAGGAGGTCGTCGGCGAGGCGCCGCGCCAGGCGTTCGGCGTACCAGCCGCCCGGGGGGAGCGAGGGGTCCGGTGAGGTGGCGCCGTCGAGGACCAGGACCGCGTTGTCCAGCACGACGACGTGGTCTTCGGTCGGGCGGGGGTGGCCGTCGGCGCCCACCCCGGCCCGCTCGGCGATCACGATCTCGGGCATCACCCGACTGTACGGCCCGCCCTCGAGGCTTCGCGCTGAAGTTGTCAACTCAGGTTGACACGCGTCGATTGTCAACGTAGGTTGACAGGCATGACGGAAGCGACGGACCTGGCCGCGCGGGCCGGCGACCGCGATCCCCGAGTGGGACTGCGAGCGGTTGCCGCGCTCCGGCGGCTGGTGGAACAACTGGAGGCCGTGCAGGTCCGCAGCGCGCGGATCAACGGCTGGTCATGGCAGGAGATCGCCGCCGAGCTGGGGGTCAGCCGGCAGGCCGTGCACAAGAAGTACGGGAGGCACTGATGTTCGAGAGGTTCACCACCGACGCGCGGATGGCGGTCGTCGAGGCGCAGATCGTGGCGCGGGAGTCCGGCTCGGTGGAGATCGCGCCGACCCATCTGCTCGCCGGGCTGGTGCGGACCGAGGTCCCGCTGCTAGCCGAGCTGGGCATCGCCGCCGAAGACGTCGCCGCGGAACTGGAACGCACCCGGCGCCGCGGCGGGGTCAGCGACGCCGACGCCGAGGCGCTCACCGAGTTCGGCATCAACGTCGAGCAGATCGTCGAACGGATCGAGCAGGCCCACGGCGAGGGCGCCCTCGCCGGCCGGCTCGGCCCCGCCAAACGCGGGCACATCCCGTTCACCAGTCAGTCGAAGAAGACGCTCGAGCTGAGCCTGAAGGAAGCCGTCCGGCTCGGCGACAAGCACCTGGGCCAGGAGCACATCCTGCTGGCGCTGGCCCAGCAGCGCGGCACCGACGACGTCCTCGCGCGCCACGGCGCCGACTACGTCACGCTGCGCCGGGTGGTGCAGCAGCGCAAGGCGAGCTAGTGAACGGGCTCCTGCTCCTCGCGCTGCGGTTCACGCCACACCACGAACGGCAGCAGCGCCTGGGTCAGCGGGCCGATGGCGAGGGCGTAGAGCACGGTGCCCACGCCGACGGTCCCGCCGAGCAGGAAACCCACCGCGACGACGGTGACCTCGATGCCGGTGCGCACCAGCCGGACCGACCAGCCGGTGCGCCCCGCGAGCCCGGTCATCAGGCCGTCCCGCGGGCCCGGGCCGAGCCTCGCGCCGACGTAGGTGGCCGTCGCGACGCCGTTCAGCGTGATCCCGCCGGCCAGCAGCACGATCTGCCAGGCCAGGTCGTGCTGGTCCGGGACCAGCGCCCGGACGGCGTCGACCATGACCGAGATGACCACGACGTTCGCGATGGTGCCGATGCCGGGCCGCTGGCGCAGCGGGATCCACAGCAGGAGCACGACGACCGAGATCAGGCCGGTCACCGTGCCGAACGTCAGCCCGGTGTGCTTCAGGACGCCTTCGGCCAGCACGCTCCACGGCTCCAGGCCGAGGCCGGCGCGGGTGACCAGGGCGACGCTGGTGCCGTAGAGGGCGAGGCCGCCGAGCAGCTGGGCACTGCGGCGGACGGGGTCACGGGAGATCCGGACGGGCCGGAGATCGATCTGAGCCACCCCTGCACTATCCGCCGCAAGTGGCCTTGTAAACCATGGCCAATTCTAGGATATTGGCCTTATGGAAGCCACTGTCCCACTCGGTGGACGCATCTCTGGTCCTCGATTGGCCGTCATGCTGGGCTCGTGGCGTCAAGGCTCACGCCAGGGCGCGGCCGACCTCGCCGCGGCCATCGAGCTGCAGGTGCTCGACGGCCAGCTCCCGCTCGGCACCCGGCTGCCCGCCGAGCGGGAGCTCGCCGACGCGCTCGGCGCCAGCCGGACGCTGATCGGCGCGGCCCTGGACCGGTTGCGGGAGAACGGGTTCGTCGCGAGCCGCCGGGGCGCGGGGTCGTGGGTCGCCGCGCCCGGGCGGCGTCGCCGCGGCCCGCTCGCCCCGGCCGGCGGCGGCGCGATCGACTTCACCCACGCGTCCTCGCCGGCCATCCCGGGCACGGCGGCGGCGGTCGACGCGGCCCGCGTCCGCCTCGCCGACCACCTCGGGGACCACGGGTACCAGGAGCGCGGCCTGCTCGCCCTGCGGGAGCGGATCGCCCGGCGGTACACCGAACGCGGGCTGCCGACAACCCCCGCGCAGGTGATGGTCACCAACGGCGCGCACCACGCGTTCGTCCTGGTCCTGCGGATGCTCGCGGGCCCCGGTGACCGGGTCCTGGTGGAGCAGCCGACCTACCCGAACGCCCTGGAGGCGATCCGCGCCGCGCACGCCATCCCGGTGCCGGTCGCGCTCGACCCGGCCGGCGAGCGCGGCTGGGACATCACCGGGATCGACGCGGCGCTGCGCCAGGCGTCCCCGCGGCTCGGTTACCTCGTGGTCGACTTCCAGAACCCGACCGGCCTGCGCCTGGACGCCGAGGGCCGCGAACGGCTCGGCGCCGTGCTGGCCCGCGCCCGCACCCCGGTCGTCGTCGACGAGACGCTCGTCGAGCTGGACCTCGAAGGCGACCCGCTCGACGGGCCGCCGCCGCTGGCCGCGTTCGCCGGTGACCTGGTGATCTGCGTCGGCTCGGCGTCGAAGACCCACTGGGGTGGCCTGCGGCTGGGCTGGATCCGCGCGTCGGAGGACCTGCTCGGACGGCTGGTCTCGGCGCGCTACGCGGTCGACCTGGGGTCACCGGTGTTCGAGCAGCTCGTGCTGACCGAGCTGCTCGACGACGAGAGCGCGCTGGCCCGCCGTCGTGAGGAGCTGCGCGGCTACCGCGACGCGCTCGCCGACGCCGTGCACCGGCACCTGCCGGAGTGGACGTTCACGGTGCCGAAGGGCGGCCTGTCGCTCTGGTGCCGGATGCCGGAGCCGGTGAGCTCACGCCTCGCGGTCGCGGCGGCGAGCCACGGCGTCCAGGTGGCGCCGGGCTCGCGCTTCGGGGTCCACGGCGGTCTGGAGCGCTGGCTCCGGCTGCCGTTCTCCCTGCCGCCGGAGACGATGGAAGAGGCCGTCCGCCGGCTGGGCGCCGCGGCGGCGTCGGTCAGCGGGACGCCGGAGTCGCTCGCCGCGCCGATCGCCTGAAGGCGGACAAAAAACGAACCGGTGCGCTGGATGCGAGCCTGCTCCCAGGGATGGGCGGCGTTCATGTGCATCCAGCGCACCGGTTCGTCGTTCACACCCCCGCTCACGGACGTGACCCCGTTCGCGGGTAACCGCTGGCTTCCCGGCACAGCCCCTCGACGTGCCGGGAAGCCGGCGGTTCAGGCGTGCTCTCGGTACTGCGAGTCCTCGCTCGGCGCGGTGAGCAAGGGCTCCCGGAGCTCGCCCGGTGTGGGTCCCGGGGGGGGGGGGGGGGGGGGGGGGGGGGGGGGGGGGGAGGAGAGGGGGGGGGGGGGGGGGGGGGGAGGAGGAGGGGCGCTGCCTGACAGACAAGGGGGGGGGGGGGGAAAGGCGGCGGGGGAGGACAAGACCGAGAGCCCCTA
>NZ_JBVJOW010000002.1:779390-796073 GCF_055582965.1 Amycolatopsis sp. NPDC104863 | reverse complement strand
AGCAACAAAGACGAACAAATACAAACCCGGGACACAAAACCCCCCCCCCCCCCCCCCCCCCTCCCCTTTTCCCCCCCCCCCCCCCCCCCCCCCCCCCCCCCCCCCGGGACCGGGATCCGACCCGGCCGGGCGCGGTCGGCCGGTCGGAAAGACTGTGGTTTCGCATGCGTTTCGCCCCTGGGTTACGTCGGACGCGCAAAAGGCGTCACGAGACGTGAAAGAGCCACGGATTGTGCGCTGCTGCAGGGGATTCCTCACGCTTCAACGGCGTGGAAGCGCGTCCAGTTGATCTTGTTTTGGACGCAGTTCTCCCCGGCTGCCCGGTACGGGGTCAGTCGGGGGAGGTGGTGGGCAGGGCGGCTTCCCTGCCCGCGCCGTCGACGTCGTGGTCGCGGCTGGCGCCGATCAGCTTCAGCTGGGTGGTGGTGGCGTGGTCGGTGTGGACGGCGAACGGGTGGCGGGCGCCACCGGGGCCGTCGTGGCCGGGAGCGGCGGTGGGGGCCGGCGCGCTCGGGGCGCTGCTGCCCCCGGGCAGGCCGGGCGTGGAGTCGCCGCCGCCGTTGCGGGCGTGGACGCCGGAATCGCGCGGCTGCGGCTTTTCCTGCGTCGCCGGGAGGGTGTGCTGCCGCTCGATGAGGTGCACCACCGCGACCCGGCCCGACTGCGGCTCGGAGGTCGGTTCGGTGGTCGCCACGGGCGCGGTGGCGGTGGCGGTGGTCGTGGTGACGGTGGCCGTGGTCACCTCGGTGCCGCCGGTGAGGCCGTCGACCAGGCCCGGCACGATCGCCGTGGCGCCGCCCGAGTTCGAGCCGGTGCCCAGCACCGGGGCCAGGATGTCGTCGAGGGGGAGCACGGCGGGGGCGTCCGGGTGGTCCGCGGGCGGCTGCGTGAGCGGCGCGAGGACGGTGTGGGACAGCGTGGTCGTGACCGCGCCGACCGTGCTGGTGACCGTGTTCAGCGTGCCGCCGACCAGGTTCAGGACCCCGCCGACGAGCCCGCCGAGCAGGCCGCCGCCGGAAGAAGTCGCCTTCGTGGCGGGTTTCTCGGTCGCCGGCTCGTCGGCCTGCTGCTTCGCCAGGGACTGCTTTTCGGCCGGCTTCTCGACGGCTGGGGTCTCGGCGGTCTTCGTTTCGGCGACCGGGGTTTCGTCAGGCTGCTTCGTGGCTTCGTCACCGGTCTCCGGCTGCTGCGCGCACTGGGCGGCGCCGGCTTCGCGGTGGTGGCTCTTGCGGTGCTTGCCGTGGGCGAAGGACTTCGCGGGGGCTTGGTCCACAGTGGAGACTGACGGCGCGCTGGGGCAGCTCGCGGTTTCGGCGGCCGAGGCGGTGCTCCCGGCGAGCGCGCCGGTGAGCAGCCAGCCCGCCAGCGTCAGGCCGCCGGCGACCAGGATCTTGGCCGCGGGCCGGTGCAGCGCCGCCGCCCACGGGCGCGGCGCGCGCCCGCGCGCGAAAACGGTTTCACCCTCGGTGAGCGCAGGCTGCGCGGGAGCGCCGCGGCGCGCAATCGCCGTGCTGCTCACCGCCACCACCACCGTCCGCGCCTGAAGCTCTCGCATCGTCCGCTCGAGCTTGTTCTTGCTGAGGTCTTTCTCCGGCCAGGTCGCAGTTCCCCCGGGGCTGCACTCTTTCTAGCACCGCTCGGGAGTCTTTCATCTCTCCCGCGTTCGATCCAGCCCGTAAGGCGGAACGTCCCTACCGGGCACGGTAGGTGCGGCCGACAAGTTGATCACTCTCAGTGCCGTTCGGGTGCTCTTCTGCGACCATTCGGACGAGTTCTGCAACTTGCACATTCGGGGGTTGACCTGATGTTTCCGGACCGGCGACAGCGGTGCGTGCCGACTCGTGCGCGGTGGGTGCCGAGGCGGAGTTTCGGCTGGGCGATCGGAAAGTCGTCCGGGATGTGGGACGGCGATTGGGCTGAACGGGTGTGCGCGCTGCCGCCGCCGGTCCCGTGCGGCGTCCACAAGGGACAGCCGGAGCGCCGTTCGGAACCGCTGCGGTCCGTGATCGGGAGCGCGGTGATGATCACGGACGGCCGCACGCGCCGCCCGCGTCCGCCAGGCGAGCCCGTGACCCATCGGCCGGCTCGGGCCGCGGCCGGAATTTCCCCACCCGGTCGCGGAGCGTGACAGTGATGCGCGGCGAGCGACGGGCGTGCCGAGCGCTCCGCCGCGGCTGTCGACGGGCCGGCGCGCGCGGCCTCGCGACGCTTCCCCGCACTTGTGACGCGCTACGGCGTCGATTCCCGGCTGTCGACGCGTTCGCGAAGCCGTAGCGAGATCGTCAGACCAGTTTGCGCAATCGGGTGACGCCCTCGTCGATGACCTCGTTGCGCTTGCAGAACGCAAAACGCAGCAGGTGTTTCCACTCGTCCGGGTGATCGGTGAACACCTTCACGGGCACCGCGGCGACCCCCACCCGGGCGGGCAGCTCCCACGCCAGGTCGGCGGCGTCGGTGAAGCCGAGCGGCCGCACGTCGACGCAGACGAAGTACGTGCCCGCCGTCGGCCGCACGGCGAACCCGGCGTCGGCGAGCCCGGCCGAAAGCCGGTCGCGCTTCTCCTGCAGGCTCTCGCGCAGCCCGTCGACCCAGGGCAGCTCGTGGTCGAGCGCGTGCGCGACGGCCGGCTGCAGCGGCCCGCCGGAGACGAAGGTGATGAACTGCTTCGCCGCCTTGACCGCGGCGACCAGCTCCGGGGTCGAGCAGACCCAGCCGATCTTCCAGCCGGTGCAGTTGAACGTCTTGCCGGCGCTGGAGATGCTCACCGTGCGCGGCCGCATGCCGGGTAGCGTGACCAGCGGGATGTGCTCGTTGTCGTCGAACACCAGGTGCTCGTAGACCTCGTCGCAGATCGCGATCAGGTCGTGCTCGACGCAGAGCGCGGCCAGCGCCTCGAGCTCGGCGCGGGTGAACACGGTGCCGGTGGGGTTGTGCGGCGAGTTGACCAGGATCGCGCGCGTCCGCGGGGTGATCGCGGCGCGCAGCCCCTCGACGTCGAGACCGAACCGGCCGTCCGGGCCTTCGACCAGCCCGACGACCCGGCGTTCGGCGCCCGCCATCGCGACCGCGGCGGCGTAGGAGTCGTAGTAGGGCTCGATGACGACGACCTCGTCGCCGGGCTCGGTCAGGGCGATCAGCGTCGCCGTGATGGCCTCGGTCGCGCCCGCGGTGACCAGGATCTCCGTGTCCGGGTCGTACTCGGTGCCGTAGCGCAGCCGGTGCCGCGCGATGGCCGCGCGCAGCTCGGGCCGCCCGGGCCCCGGCGGGTACTGGTTGGCCCCGCCGAACAGCGCGTTCTTGGCGGCGTCGAGCATGCCGGCCGGGCCGTCGGTGTCGGGGAAGCCCTGGCCGAGGTTCACGGCGTTGTGCTCGACGGCCAGCGCGGTCATCTCCGCGAAGATGGTCGAGGTGAACGGCCGCAGGCGGGGGACGAGAGCAGGTTCGCGCACGATCAGCGATCCTCGCGGACAATGGTGGTGTGGAGCAACTGACCCCCGCCAAGGTGACCCCGGCCGACCCGCCGGGCGGCGCAGCCGGTGAAGCGGAAAAGCGGCGCGCGCTGCGCAAGATGAAGCTGGTCGCGCTGTCGTTCCTGCTCGGCGCCACCCTCGTGTTCCTGCTGACCAGCTGGGCGCAGTCGGCAGGCTGGCCGGGCTGGGTCGGCTACGTGCGGGCCGCGGCCGAAGCCGGCATGGTCGGCGCGCTGGCGGACTGGTTCGCCGTCACGGCGCTGTTCCGGCACCCGCTCGGCCTGAAGATCCCGCACACGGCGATCATCCCGAACAAGAAGGACGCGCTCGGGACCAGCCTCGGTGAGTTCGTCGGGTCCAACTTCCTCTCCGAGGAGGTCGTGCGCGACAAGCTCAAGCGCGTCGAGATCGCCCGGCGGCTCGGCGGCTGGCTGGCGCAGGAGGAGAACGCCGAGCGCGTGACCTCCGAGCTGGCCACGATGGTCCGGGCGGCGGTCCGCGTGCTCCGCGACGAGGACGTCCAGGCGATCATGGAGCAGGCGGTCGCGCGGCGGATCATCGACAAGCCGTGGGGCCCGCCGCTGGGCAAGATCCTCCAGGGCGTGTTCGCGGACGGCGCGCACCACAAGCTCGTGGACCTGATGTGCGACCAGGCGTACGAGTGGGTGCGCGACAACCACACGACGATGCTGCGCGTGGTGTCCGACCGCGCGCCGAGCTGGTCGCCGAAGTTCGTCGACGAGATGCTCGCGGACAAGGTCTACGGCGAGGTGCTGTCGTTCGCGTGGGCGGTCAAGACCGACGTCAACCACCCGATGCGGCTGGCGCTGGACAAGTTCCTCGGCGAGTTCGCCCAGGACCTGCAGACCGACCCGGACGTGATGGCCCGCGCCGAGCAGGTCAAGGGCCAGATCGTGCACCACGAGGAGGTCCAGCGCCTGATCGGCTCGGCGTGGAGCACGGCCAAGGAGATGCTCCTGACGGCGGCCGAGGACCCGTCGAGCGAGCTGCGCCGGCGCGTGCGGCTCGGGCTGATGTCGCTGGGGTCCCGGCTGGTCTCGGACGACCAGCTGCGCGCGAAGGCCGACGGCTGGGTCGAGGGCGCGGCGGCGTACCTGGTGAAGAACTACTCGGGCGAGATCACCACGATCATCACCGACACGGTCGAGCGCTGGGACGCCGAGGAGACGTCCCGCAAGATCGAGCTCCAGGTGGGCCGCGACCTGCAGTTCATCCGGATCAACGGCACGGTGGTCGGCGCGCTCGCCGGCCTGGTCATCTACGCCGTGGCGGAGCTGCTGTTCTGAGGGGCGAGTCGTATACCACACCTGGGGGACCCTCAACCCAGTTGTCCACAGGAAGCTGAGTTATCCCCCGGGTTATCCACAGCTTTTCACGGTGATGGCCTAATGACTGTCCACAACGTGTGGGGGTGGGGACTCCCGGGGCGTGGATATGTGGTGCCGGCCGGCGGAGTTGTCCACAGCTGATCGAGCGTCCACCGCTCGGATGAGTCCCGGCTCCGCACTCAACCGGACGACACACGCACCCAGACGGACGACACACGTACCTGGCCGGACGACACGGCAAGCCTCGCCGGGTCGGTCGTGTCGTCCATCCGCGTACGCGTGTCGTCCGCCGGTGTACGCGTGTCGTCCAGCTGGGTACGGGTGTCGTCCGTCGGGGTACGGGTGTCGTCGGGCGGCGGGGGCCGGGTCAGCCGGCGGCGGCGCGGGCTCGCCAGCCGCGGGCCTTCTCGCGGTTGCCGCACACCCGCATCGAGCACCACGTGCGTGAGCGGTTGCGGGACTCGTCGTAGAACGCCCAGAGGCACGTGTCCGCGGGGCAGATCTTCAGCCGGATCCAGTCGCCGCGGACCACGAGCCGGGCGCAGGCCGCGAACACCGCTCCGACCACGTCCTCCGCGACCAGGGCCGGGCCGTCGTCGGTGAGGGAGATGCGGGTCCCGACGTCGAGGCTGCCGCCGGGCAGGCGCGGGTCGCCGGTCGCGGCGCGCAGGGCGTCGCGCGCCGCGCGGGCTTCGGGGGCTGGATTGGCCTTGAGGCCGTGCGCGGCCGCCCACCCGCGCCACCGTCCGGGATCTTCGAGCAGGTCAGTGCCCTCTTCGACGTTGACCGTGTTGAGGAACTCCACGACGAGGGTGGCGTCGGTGTGCACGTGTCGAGTGTACGGCGGACGGTGGTTGCCCCCGGGTCCGCTAACCCACATAATCTATTCGCTGGTTACTCGCGAGCGAAGGGAGCGACGATGAGCGCGGTACCGACACTGGGTGTGGTGGCCCTGGACTGCCCCGACCCGGTGGCCCTGGCCGGGTTCTACCGGGCGGTGCTGGAGTGGGACGCGCCCGAAGTTTCCGAAGACGGGCACTGGGTGACGCTCACCAGCCCGGCGGGTGGCGCCGGCCTCGCGTTCCAGCGGGTGCCCGACTACCGGCCGCCGGCGTGGCCGTCGGCGGAGAACCCGCAGCAGATGCACCTCGACCTGAACGTCACCGACCTGGAAGCGGCGCACGAGCGGGTCCTCGGCCTCGGCGCGAAACTGCTGGACGACGCGCCGAAGACGTTCCGCGTCTACGCCGATCCAGTGGGGCACCCGTTCTGCCTGTGCGCCTGCTGAGCCGTTTATGCGTAGGCTCTGATGTGTGATTTGTCCGAAGTGTCAGAACCAGATGCGGACTGTGGACAAGAACGGCGTCCACATCGACCAGTGCGAAGGCTGCCGCGGGATCTTCCTGGACCGCGGTGAGCTGGAAGCCATCGCCGGTGCGGAGAGCTCGTTCTACGGGCACCAGCCTCCGCCTTACCAGGGCGGCCCGGCGCACTACGGCCGGTCCGACTCGCCACGCCCGTACCGCGGCGGCGGCTACCCGGACTCGCCGAAGGGCTACCGCGGCGGCGGCTACGCGGACTCGCCCAAGGGGTACCGCGGCGGCGGGTACTCGGATTCCCCGCGGCCGTACGGGCACGGCCACCGCAAGCGCGGCTTCCTCGAGAACCTCTTCGACTGAGGTGGGTCTCGACCTGCGGATCTGCCCGTCGTGCGGCGACCGGGCGGACAGCCCGGTCGTCTCCGGCGAGACGCTCGAGTGCGCCCGCTGCGGGCACCGGTGGCCGTTCCGGCGGCTGCCGCTGTTCGCGCTGACCGGCCCGAGCGGCGCCGGCAAGTCGACGCTCGGGCCGCTGCTCGCCGCGCGCTTCGCCGGGGACGTCGTCGTGCTGGAGCAGGACGTCCTCTGGACGGGCGCCCTGCGCGACGACGTCGAGGCGTTCCGCGCGGTCTGGCTCCGGATGGCGGCGATGCTGCACCAGAACGGCCGCCCGGTCGTGCTGTGCGGGACGGTCGCGCCCCCGGAGTTCGAGCCGCTGCCGGAGCGCGCGTTCTTCAGCGACGTCCACTACCTCGCGCTGGTCGCGAACCCGGAGGCGCTGGCCCGCCGGCTGCGGGCGCGGCCGGCCTGGCGCGAGTGGGACGAGCCCCGCATCGAGGAGATGCTGGAGTTCAACGACTGGCTGCAGAAGTCGGCCGCGGAGCTGGGCGTCGACCTGTTCGACACCACGGAGGCTTCGGCGGAGGCGACGGCCGGCTTCGTCGAGACGTGGATCCGCGCGAGGCTGCCCTAGCCGAGTGGCCAGGTGCGGCCCTCCGGCGCGTCGAGCCAGAACTGCTGACGCTCGCCGGTGACCGTCACGCCGAAGCGGTCGCGCTCCGGCTTGCCCAGCTCGCACCACTCGACGTAAGCCGCCTCCGCGAGCTCCCACAACGCGCGCGGGCCGCCCTGCGCCACCTCGTCCGCGCCCGCGCGCTTGCGGTGGCGGACCCACGAGCCGTCCTCGTGGACCAGGGCGACGCTCGGCGCGTCGTCGTCCGTGCTGTCGCGGACCGGGCGGACGCCGGGCAGTGCCAGCCCGGCGAAGAACTCGAACTGCTTGCGGGGCTGCAGCACCGTCGACATCGCCAGCCGCGTCTGCTCCCAGTCGCCGCGCGAGGGCATCGGCAGCGGCTCGGCGTCCGGCAGCCGGTGCGCGCGAAGCGGCATGAAGCGGCCGTCGCGCGCGAGGACGTGGCCGTGGCCGGTGCCGTCCTCGCCTGCGACCAGCCGGACGAGTCCCGCGCCGATCGGCCGGTGCAGCGTCGTGACGATCAGGCCGCCCGGCGTCGTCTGCGCCAGCCAGGCCGGCGGGATCGAAGACACCGCGGCCGTGCACAGCACCCGGTCGAAGAGCGTGCCGGCCGGGAAGCCTTCGGCGCCGTCGCCTTCGGCGCACGCCGGGTGGTAGCCCGCCTCGGCCAGCCGCGCGCGGGCCTCGCCGACGATCACCGGGTCGATGTCCACTGTGGACACCCGGCCGGCGCCGCAGCGGTGGCTCAGCAGCGCGGCGTTGTAGCCGGTGCCGGTGCCGATCTCGAGCACGCGGTGGCCGTCCCGCACCCGCAGCTCCTCGAGCATGATCGCCATGATCGAGGGCATGCTCGACGAGCTCGTCGGCGTGCCCGCGACGGGGCCGTCGCGCCGGGCGAGCTCCCAGCGGTCCGGGTCGTCGTCGAGCTGCGTCACCAGTACGTCGCGCGAGTAGACGGTCTCCAGCCAGCCCGGGTCACCGCGGTCGACCGCGGCCCACAGGCCGCCCGCCGGCACGAAGAACCGCGGCAGGAAGACGTGGCGGGGCACGGCGCGGAACGCGGCGACCCATTCCGGGGCGTGCAGGACGTCCTCGTCGAGCAGGTGCTCGACGAGGCGCCGCCGCAGCCGGGCCGAGCGCGTCATGTGCTCACGTTAGCGGGTGAGGACCATCACGCCCGATAGTTGCAAGCAGAGTGCTTGCAATAGCTAGCACTCGGGCGTACCGTCGGAATGGTCGCGAGGAGGTGACCGGATGACGGAGACCGGTGGGACGTCAGGATCCGGCAGTCCCATGGAGAAGGTCGCGGACATCGCTTCCGACATCGGCGAGTACATCCGCCAGCAGCGCAACACCGCGAAGATCTCGTTGCGCCAGCTGTCGAAGCTCGCCGGCGTGTCCAACCCGTACCTGAGCCAGATCGAGCGCGGGGTGCGCAAGCCCAGCGCCGAGATCCTGCAGCAGATCGCCAAGGGACTGCGCATTTCGGCCGAAGCGCTGTATGTGCAGGCCGGGATCCTCGACCTGCCGACGGGCGGGCCGGTGGGCGACGCGATCCGCGCCGACGCCGAGCTGACCGAACGGCAGAAGCAGGTCCTGCTCGACGTCTACGAGTCCTTCCGCCGGGAGAACGCCGCGGCACGGCCGGCCGCCGGATCCCCCACCACGGACACCCCAGACAGCACACCAGCCGCAGACACCAAGGAGTCACCATGACCACCCCCAAGACCGAAGACGTCAAGAAGGCCGTCAACACCGCCCTCGACCAGGTCCGCACCCCGCTGCTCGCCGCGCTCGGCGCCGGGAACCTGGCCGGCCAGGCCGTCACCGACGCCGTGGCGAAGGCCCGCGAGAACGTGACCAAGGGCAGCGAGACCGCCCGCAAGAACCTGCAGGAGCTCCCGACCGACGTCGACAGCCTCCGCGAGAAGCTGGACCCGGCCGAGCTGCGCAAGGTCATCGACGAGTACACCGAGGCCGCGCTCAAGCTGTACAACAAGCTGGCCGAGTCGGGCGAGCAGGCGTGGGACAAGATCGCCGCGCAGCCGCAGGTCAAGAAGGCCATCGAGCAGCTCGAGGAGGCCCTGGGCACCGCGCAGGGTCAGGTCGAGGGCGTCACCGCCGAGGTCCGCGAGCGCGTCGACGGCGTGCTGGCCACCTTCACCAAGCGCACCCGCTCGGTCGGCGAGAAGACCGCCCGCAAGGTGACCGAGGTCGCCGGCGACGCCGCCGAGGCCATCGAGGACCTGGGTGACGACGTCGCCCACGAGACCCGCTCCGCGAGCCGCAAGGTCGCGAACAAGACGGCCCCGAAGACGGCCACCCCGGCCCGCCGCACGACGACCGCCACGGCCGCCGTCAAGAAGCCGGCCGCGCCGAAGACCGACAAGTAAAAACGCCGTGAAGACCCCGGCCCCGCCACCGACCACGGTGGCGGGGCCGGGGTCGTTCGGGCGGTTTGCCGTAAGCTGTCGCTGTGCTGGTTGCCATCTGGATCATCGAAGTCATCCACTGGGGCAGCGCGCTGGTCGGGCTCTTCGCCTTTGTGCACGCGCTGCTCCAGCGTGCCGACGCCTACTCCGCCGCGGACCGCAAGACCAAGCCGGTCTGGATGCTGATCACCGGTGGCGCCACCCTCGCGATGGTGCTGTTCTACCTGGATCCCAACAGCCCGGGCATGATCTTCTGGGTGCCCGCGGCCGCGGCTTCCCTGGTCTACCTGGTGGACGTCCGTCCCAAGCTGATCGAGGTCCAGCGCGGCGGCTCCAACTGGTAGCTAGGCTGACGAGGTGACCTGGACGATTGCCGGGAGCCTCGCGGTTGTTCCCGCCCCCACGCGTACTGACCTGCTCGCCGAGCCCGTCGCCAAGGCGCTGGCCGCGCTCGCCGAACCGGACGCTCTCGGCGTCGCGGAGATCGACCCGGCCCTCGCCGACACGGCCGCATTCTGCGAGACCTACGGCTCACCGCTCGAAGCGTCGGCGAACTGCGTCGTCGTCGCCGGCAAGCGCTCGGGTGAAGTCCGCTTCGCGGCCGCGCTTGTGCTCGCGACCACCCGCGCCGACGTCAACGGCGTGATCAAGCGCCGTCTCGACGTCCGCAAGGCGTCGTTCGCCCCGATGGACGAAGCCGTCTCCCTGACCGGCATGGAGTACGGCGGCATCACGCCCGTCGGCCTGCCCGCCGACTGGCCGATCCTGGTCGACCAGCGGGTCGCGGACGCGCCGGAGCTCGTCATCGGCAGCGGGATCCGCGGCAGCAAGCTGCTGATCTCCGGCGCCGCACTGGCCGCGCTGCCCGGGGCCGAGGTCATCGAGGACCTCGCCAAGTGACGTCCGTCTGGCTCCGGTACCTGACCGGTGCCGACATCGACTCGCTCGGCATCACCGACGCGGACATCGTCGGCGCGGTCGAGGACGTGCTCGCCGACCACGGCCGCGGCCAGGTCGTCTTCGAGCCGCGTACGCACCTTGTGCCGGACAACGGCGGCAAGGGTCACTTCAACATCCTTCGCGGCCACCTGTCCTCGAAGCAGGTCAGTGGCGTGAAGGTCGTCGGTGACTTCGTGGGGAACTTCGAACGGGGCCTCCCTTCCGAGATGGCGTTGATCCTGCTGCTGGACCCGGACACGGGCATGCCGCGGGCGATCGTCGACGGCACGATGATCACCGAAGCCCGCACCGGCGCGATGACCGCCGTCGGCGCGAAGTACCTGGCGCGCCCGGACTCCCGGGTGCTCGGGCACATCGGCGCCCGCGGCACCGCCTGGTGGAACGTCGTCCTCCTCGACTCGTTGTTCGACTTCGCCGAGATCCGCGTGACCAGCAAGCGCCCGGAGTCCCGTGAGGACTTCGGCCGCCGGCTCTCCGAACGGCTCGGCAAGGACGTCCGCGTCTGCGCCACGGCCGAGGAAACCCTCGACGGCGCGGACATCCAGGTGGAGGCCTCCAGGCTGGTCGAGCCCGAGGCACTCGTGCGTCGCGAGTTCCTCCGGCCCGGCACCTTCCTGGTGCCCTACGGCACGATCAGCGCACTGGAGCTCACGCTGCTCGAAGACGTCGACAAGGTCGTCGTCGACGACTGGCGCGAATCCCAGTCCGGCAACCCGCGGTTCGGCGCCCTGCGCCCCCAGCTCAACGCCGGCCTCCTCACCGCGGACGGAGTCCACGCCGAGATCGGCGACGTCGTAGCCGGGAAGAAGCCTGGCCGCGAGCACGACGCCGAGCGGATCCTGTTCTGGCACCGCGGACTGTCCACAACGGACGTCGCGGTGGCGGACATGATCCTCACCCGTGCCGAGGCTTCCGGCGTCGGCACCATGCTGCCGTACCGATGATCACCGACGGAAGCGAGTTCGCCGACAGTGAACGGTTGGTTCTGGACAAACCGCTGGTAGAAGCCCTGCGGCGGCGCCGGGACGAGCTGTTGACGGCGCTGGAAAAGCGTGCCGAGCCGATCTACGGCGTCACCACGGGCATGGGCCGGCTGGCGGGAGTCGCGCTCGATGCGCGGCAGCAGGCCGAGCACCAGCGCAACCTGCTGGTCGGCCGGGCCGTCGGCGGGCCGCCGTGGCTCCCGCCCGAGGACGTCCGGGCGCTGCTTCTCGTGCGGCTGCGGGACTTCCTGCAGCCGTGGTCGGGGGTGAGCCCGGAGCTGGTGCAGTTCCTCGTCGACCGCCTCAACGACGGCTTCACCCCGGCGGTCCCGCGCGGCGGCCTCGGCAGTTCGGGCGAGATCATCCCGCTGTCGCACGCTTTCCAGACGTTCCTCGGCATCGGCACGGTCCTCGAAGACGGCGTCGAGACTCCTGCGGCGGAGGCGCTCGCCCGCCGCGGCGCGGAGCCGTATGTGCTGGGGCCCAAGGAAGGCGCTTCGCTGCTTCAGGGTTCTCCGCTGGCGGTGACGCACGCGCAGCGCGGCCAGGCCGAAGCGCGGCAGCTCATCCAGCTGCAGACGCTCACCGAGGCGATGGCGATCGACGTCCTCGGCGCGCCGCGCGAGGTGTTTTCGCCGGTCATGGCGGGCGGCGACGACCACCTGCGGCGGCTGCTGACGGCCCTGACCGGGATGGTGGGCGCGGGCCCGGTGCGTGCCGGGGTCGTGCAGGCGCCGCTGTCGGTGCGGGTCGCGCCGCGGGCGCTGGCGCACGCGTCCCGCGTCAACGACGAACTGGCCGAGGCCCGGCGGCGCTGGGGGACGATGCCGGGTGACTCGCCGTCGTTCGCCGACGGGGACTTCCTCCCGGGGACGGCCTACCACGCCGTGGACCTGGGCCTGCGGATGGACGCGGTGACGGCTGCGCTCGTGCACCTCGGCGAGATCTCGGTGCAGCGGACGCACCGCCTGCTCGACGAGCGGTTCAGCGGGCTTCCGGCGCAGCTCACGACCGACCCGGGCCCGCGCGCGGGACTGGTGCCGCTGCACAAGCGGGCGGCGGGGGAGCTGCACTCGTTGCGCCGGCTCGCGGCGCCCGCGACGCTCGGTTCGATCGACACGTCGGCCGGTCAGGAGGACGTGCAAGCGTTTGCGTGGGCGGCGGGCGAGCAGCTCCGGTCGGCCGCGATGCACCTCTTCGCGATCACGGCGTGCGAGCTGGTCACGGCGTCGCAGGCGCGGTACCTGGCCGCGGACGGCGTTCCGGGGTTGGGCGCGGCGTACGAGTGGGTGCGGACGGTCGTGCCGCCGGTGGAGGAGGACCGGCCGCTGGGGCCGGAGGTCGGACGGCTGGCTGCCGCGTGCCGCTCGTTCAGCGGGTGATTTCCCCTATGTGGCGCCAGGTTTCGGGCGACACCGTCAGCGTGCCGGACGCCGGGGCCTTCGAGTCGCGGACCACGACGGCGTCGGCGGTGACGGCGACCTCGACGCAGTCGGCCTGGTTGCCGCCGTTGCTGTAGCTGCTCTTTCGCCAGTGGGCGTCGGGCACTGTTTGCGCCTCCTGTCAGATTTCGGCGATCACCCGCCGAAGCAGCTCGATCGAATCCGGTTCGTCCAGCGCGAGGTCGGCGAGATGCCGGAAAACCAGCCTAGCAGCGTTGACGTCCTTGGATTTCTCGAACTGGAGCGAGCCGAAGCCGTGCTCGACGTAAACGATGTCCGGCTCGGCGAGCTGCGGATAGCTGAGGATCGTGAAGCTGCCGTCGCGCCCGGGATGGAGCCCGTGGTTGAGGGGCACGACCTGCACCGTGACGTTGGGCAGGTCGGCGCGCTCGATGATGTGCTCGAGCTGCGCGCACTGCTCGTTCGGCAGCAGGTCGGCGCGGCGGAGCGCGGACTCGTCGATGATCGCGTGCAGCTGCAGGGGCGGATCGCCCGCGAGCCGGGTCTGGCGGCGCAGGCGGACGGCGACCGCACTCTCCAGGCGGCGGCCGGTCAGCGGGTCACGCACGCCGCCGAAAGCTGCGCGCATCCAGGCTTCGGTCTGCAGCAAACCGGGGACGAGACCGAGCTGGTAGGTGCGGACCTCGTCGGCGTCGGCTTCCAGCGGCACATAGCCCATGTCGTTGAGGCCGTAGGCGTGCCACCAGCCCTTCTCCCAGGCGCGGTCGTACTGGCTGACCCACTCGTCGTAGTCCGACACGATCACGCCGTAGCGGTCCAGCAGGCCCAGAAAGCCGTTGTAGTCCGGCAGGTGGCCCAGCTCGATGCGGCTCATCTTGTTCTTGTTGAACCGCATCGGCTCGCCGGCCTCGACCTGGGTGAGACCCGCGTCTTCGCGTAGGCGGCGAAGCTTGTTGGCGAGCAGGCGCTTGCGCGCGTTCGGCTTGTTACGCTCCACACACGGATCGTAAGGTGTGACTGCGCAGGGTGAGATTCCTACGACTCACGCCGGGCGTTCTGCAGCGCCAGACCTCGGGGTGTGGCCAAACGGGTGATGAGCGCAAACGCGCCGTCGCACAGCAGGGCCAGGATCACCGCCGCCAGGCCGCCCGCGAAGATCTCGCCGTAACCCTGCGCTCCCAGCGCAAAACCGTCGACGATGTAGCGGCCGAGGCCACCGCCGTCGTTGACGATCGCCCCGATGGCGACCGTCGCGATCAGCTGGAGGAACGACACGCGCGCGCCGGCCAGGATCACCGGGGACGCCAGCGGCAGCTCGAGCCGGAGCATGATCTGCCCCTCGCGGTAACCCGTTCCGCGCGCGGCGTCGACCGTCTCCTGTTCCAGGGACACGACACCGGCGTAGGTGTTCGTGAACAGCGGCGGCATCGCCAGCGCGACGAGCGCCAGCAGCAACGGCCAGAACGTCGTGTCCAGCTCCCAGCGGCTGGCCAGGAACCAGAACAGGATGATCAGCCCGAAGCTCGGGATCGCGCGGCCGATGTTCACCGCGCTGCTCGCGAGGAACGCGCCACGGCGGTAGTGAGCCAGCCAGAGCGCCGCCGGGATCGTCAGAACGGCCGCGATCACCAGCGCCAGCAGCGAAAACCGGAGGTGCTCGACCGTGCGGTACGGAATGCCGGCCTTGTCCGTCCAGCTCCAGCGGTTGGGGTCCGCGAGCCACGCGTTCAGCTGGTCGAAGAAGCTCATCGTCCCCGCACCTTCCGGGTCCAGGGCGCCAGCAGGCGCTCGCTGAGCCACAGCAAGAGGTCCACGACCACCGCGAGCACCACCGACAGCACCACGCCGACGATGATCTCCGTCGGGTTGGGCGTGGCTGTCTGGATGCCCGCGCGGATGAAGTACCCGAGGCCGCCGAGGCCGAGCATCGACGTCACCGTGACCAGGCCGATCGTCGTCACGGCGGCGACGCGCAGCCCGGCGATCACCACCGGCAGCGCCAGCGGCAGCTCGATCTGCCACAGCAGCCTGCCGCGGGTGTAGCCCATGCCGATCGCGGCTTCGCGGACCTCGTTGGGCACCTGGTCGACGCCGGTGACGATGTTGCGCACGAGGATGAGCAGCGTGTACGTCGCGAGGGGGATGACCGCCGAGACGAACGTCAGCCCGAAGAACGGGACCAGCACGGCGAACGCGCCCAGGCTCGGGATCACGTACAGGCCGCCGGCCGTGCTCAGGATGAAGCCGTACGACCAGCGGAACCGCAGGGACAGCAGCGCCAGCCCGACCGAGACGACCAGCCCGATGCCGAGCGCGGCGGCGGTCAGCGAAACGTGCTCGCCGAGGCGCTGGACGATGTCGTCGGCGTTCCGGTCCACCCATCTCCACTGGAAGATCGGGGGTCCGCTATCGGCGGCCAGCGGGGTCACCGCGGTCACATGCACCGGCCGACCCTACCCCGTTCGGGCGGTCGAATTCCGCAGGTTGGGAATCTGAGACGTCTTCTCCCAATATATGGGCGCTTGTCGGTGGGCGGCGCTAGGGTCCTTTCGTCTGTTCGAGTGATGAGGGAGTGGGGATCGTGCGCTGGTTCCGGAACGCGTCCGTGGTGGCGGTGGCCGTCGCGGCCACGCTCGGCTTGGCCGCCTGTGGTGGTGGCAGCGACAGCGGTGACAAGCCCGCCGCGCAGGGCAAGGGAGGGGCGCCGATCGTCGTCGCGTCCTTCAACTTCACCGACAGCCAGATCCTCGCCGAGATCTACGCGCAGGCGCTGGAGGCCAAGGGCTACCCGGTGACGAAGAAGCTGAACCTGGGCTCGCGAGAGCTGATCTACCCGTCCCTGAAGTCCGGCGAGCTGCAGTTCGTCCCGGAGTACCAGGGCGCGGCGATCACCACCGGCTTCGGCAAGGAGGCCGGCAAGACCGCGCAGGAGGAGCACGACCAGCTGGCCAAGCTGTTCGAGCCCAGCGGCGTCGGCCTGCTGAACTTCGCGCCGGCGGAGGACAAGAACACCTACATCGTCAAGTCCGACCTGGCGAAGGACAAGGGGATCGCGTCCATCAGCGACCTCAAGAAGCTGGACAAGGTCGTCATGGCGGGCCCGCCGGAGTGCGAGAAGCGGCTGCCGTGCTTCCTGGGCTTCAAGGACGTCTACAAGCTGACGAACGCGACCTTCCAGACGATCCAGGAGGCCGGGCCGCGGGTCGAGCAGCTCAAGTCGGGCGCGGTGACGGTGATCCCGGTCGACTCGGTCAGCCCGCTGACCGGCGACTCGAACTACACGGTGCTGAAGGACGACCTGAACATCGTGCCGACGGAGAACGTCGTGCCGGCGGTGAACAAGAAGGTGCTGGACGAGCGGGGCGCGGACTTCGCGACGGCCGTCAACGCGGTGAGCGCGAAGCTGACGACCGATGTCATGCGGGATCTCAACAAGCGTGTCGATTCCGATGGTGAGAAGGCCGAGGACGTCGCGAAGGACTGGCTGTCGCAGGCGGGTCTCTGAGCTGATGGACTGAAGCCCGCTCCGGGGATTCCCCGGGGCGGGCTTCTTGCGCACGCCATCCGGTGGGATTCCCGGCCGGAGTGCGGAGAACTTCGGCCTCGGCAAGGCGCCGGCGAAGCCCTTTGGTTCACCCGGGCCGGGTCCGGTAAGTGCCTTTCGCGCGCCTTGACGGGGGGTTCCGCTGCCGGGGAGGAGACCCCGGGGGGGGCTCTTGTTCCCCCCGGGTTACTTTCGCCAACTCCGAGTCCCCGCGGGGGCTTCCCCCCATTGCCCCGCTAAAACATTCCGC
>NZ_JBVJOW010000002.1:766317-779380 GCF_055582965.1 Amycolatopsis sp. NPDC104863 | reverse complement strand
TTTCCTCGCGCGTCCTCCCCCCCCCCCCCCCCCCCCCCCCCCCCCCCTCCTCCCCCCCCCCCCCCCCCCCCCCCCCCCCCCCCCGACACTGCGGACTCCCGGCGGGCGCTTCACCCGGTCGCCGCGCTAAGCCGTTCCGCGGACCACCCAGGCGCGGGCGGACAGCGGGATCGAGCCGTCCGGGCTGGTCGGCAGGCGGCTGCGCAGGAGTTCACGGATCTGGTCCCGGCGGGCCTCGGGGAGTGTCGCGAGGTACGCCGGGGCCGGGCCCTGGGCGCCGAGGAACGGCCGCCAGTAGTCGTCGAAGCCGGTGAACACCGTCGGGATCTTGATCTCGCCGACCGAGACGTCCTCGAAGCCCGCCTCCGTCCACAAGCGACCGAGCGGCTCCGGGCGGCAGAGCGTGAACCGGCGGCCTTCGTCCAGGTCGGCGACCTTCGCCGGGTCGAGCTCGGCCGCGGCCTCCCAGAAGTGCCGGATCAGCTCCATGCCCTCGGCGAGGTCCCAGACGTACGCCGCGGCCAGGCCGCTCGTCACCCGCGCGATCTCCGCCGCCGCGCGCGCCGGGTCGGGCACGAAGTTCAGGACCAGGCCGGACACCACGACGTCGAAGTGGCCGTCCGGGAACGGGAGCTCCCGGGCGTCCGCGAGGGTGAACGACGCGCGCGGATCGGTCACGGTCGCGCGAGCCGTCTTCAGGAACCCCTCGGACGGGTCGGCTCCGGTGACCTCCGCGGGGTCACCCGCTTCGAGCACCGCCGACGTCAGCGCGCCGGTGCCGCAGCCGACGTCCAGCCAGCGCCGGCTCGCCGGAGCGGCCAGCTGCCGCACGAACACCGGTGCGATCCGGCGGCTCCACCGCCCGATGTAGGCCTCGTACGCGTCGCCCGACTGCCACATGCCACGGAGTACAGCACAAAAAACCGCTGGTCAGCTGTTGGCCAGATCACCCGTCGCGACGTGACCCGCCGACGTCGCGCGGCGCAGGAAGTCGGCGATCAGCTCCAGCTCGGGCTCGCTGTACTCCTCGAAGATCTCGTCCAGCGCGGCGTTCATGCCCGCGTACAGCCGGAACAGCTCGGCGTTGCGGCCCCGGACCGCGCGCACGGCGATCGCGCGCCGGTCGGCCGCCTCCGGGTCGCGCTCCCGGACGATCCAGCCGCCCTTCTGGAGGCGGTCGAGGATGCCGGTCATCGTCGCGGGGTGCAGCCCGGCCCGCCGGGCGACGGCGCTCGGGCTCATCGGGCCGAGCCGGGAGATCACCTCGAGGCAGTCGAGGTCGACGTCCTTGAGCGTCAAGCGCGTGCTGACGTGGTGGTTCAGCAGCGAAAGCTGGTTTCGCAGATCGCGCAGCGCCTCCTTGACCGACGCGGCCGTCCGCCTCCGACGGCGGGCGTCCTCCCCATCGACACCCGATACGGAACTCATATGATATGCTCCTCGTATCATCCGGACTTCAGGCATCAGGGTAACGCGGGGGAAGGGTTTCACCATGATCGTGCTCACCGGGGCGACCGGGCTGGTCGGCCGCCTGCTGGCCAGTGAACTCAAGGGTCACGGCGTCCGCGCCGTCACCCGCTCACCGCAGGACGCGGTCCTGCCCGCCGACGTCGAGGTCGTAGAGGGAGATCCGCAGCGGCCGGAGACGCTCGACACGGCCTTGCGCGGCGCGGACGCGCTGTTCCTGCACTCGCGCGCGGTGGGGGACGCCGCGTACGACGTCGTCGCGCGGGCGCGGGAGCTCGGCGTCCGCCGGGTGGTCGCGCTGGCGGCGGCGAACGTCGCCGACCGGCTCGACGCGCAGCCGTCGCGGTTCCGCGGCGACCGCAACAAGGAGGTCGACGACGCGGCGGCGACGAGCGGTCTCGAGTGGGTCAGCCTGCGGCCCAGCTCGTTCGCGCTGAACGCCCTCACGGCGTGGGGCGGCCAGATCCACGCGGGCGACGACGTCCGGTACGTCTACGCCGGCTTCGAGGAGTCGCCGCTGCACGAAGCGGACCTCGTCGAGGTCCTGACGCGAGCACTCGTCGACGACGACCTGCTCGGCCGGCGCATCGACCTCACCGGCCCGGAGTCGTTGTCCCACGCGGAAATGGTGCGGCAGCTCGGTGTCGCGCTCGCCCGGCCGTTGCGGTTCCACGAGATCCCGGCCGAGGCGGCGGCCCAAGGCATGCTGGCCAACGGGCTGCCGGAGCCGTTCATCACCGCGATGATGGCGCGCTACGTCGCGCACCTCGCGCAGCCACAGTTCCCGCCGACCCCGGAGGTGGAGAAGATCCTGGGCCGCCCAGCGCGCACGTTCGCCGAGTGGGCGGCCGACCATGCTGCGGACTTCGGAGCGCGACAATGAAGCTGACGCTCTTCGCGGCATCCGGACGAACTGGCGCGCACGTGCTCGGCCAGGCCCTCGCGGTCGGCCACGAGGTCACGGCGGTGGTCCGAAACCCGGACGCCGTCACGGCGCCGGTCCGGGTGGTCCGCGCGGACCTGACGGCACCGGACTCGGCGACGCTCAAGTCCGCAGTGGACGGTGGTGACGCCGTGATTTCCGCACTGGGGCCACGACATCGCGGCGAGTACGGTGTCGCCTCCCGCGGAACCCGGGCCATCATCAATGCGATGGAGGCGGCAGGGGTGCACCGCCTGGTCGTGGTGAGCGTCGCGGGCGTCTCGACGATCCCGACGCCGAGCCGCCCGAATCCGCCAAAACGGGATCCGGGAGTGGGGTTCTTCACGCGGAATGTTCTTTCACCGCTGGCGAACCTGCGGCTGCGGAAGCACTACGAGGATGTTGCGTTCATGGAGCACGAGCTCCGGGTGAGCGGTCTTGACTGGACGTCGGTGCAGCTGCCGCTGCTGACGGACAAACCAGCGACCGGGCGCTATCGGATCGCTTACGAGCAGAGTGTTCGCGGTGGATTCCGGATCGCCCGGGCGGATGCCGCGCACTTTGTGTTGCGGGTGGTTGATATGCCCGAGGCCGTGCGGCATTCCGTCGCGGTTGCGTACTGAAGGGAGTTGGTGCTGACAAACAGATTGTGCTGAACGGCGGGGCCGCGGTCCGGTCGGTGGCTGTGCGGGCCGGTGCTCGCTGGCTCCGCGCGGGTCTGGTGCCCGAAGTCACGGGGATCCGGGTTCCTGCAGGGCCGGCTTCGAGCCCGGCAGCGCTTCGGCCGGGCCTGCGGCATTCCAAGGTGGCTTTGTGATCGTGCGGACGCTGGCGGCCGTGTCGGCCCGTGGTCGCCTGCTCCGCACGGGGTCCGGTGCTCGGGTTGCGGAGCAGGTTCGTGCGGGCGCATGGCCCGGTATGCGCCGTTTCGGGGCTGGCTTCGCGTGCGGCGGCTTCGGAGCAGCGGCAGTCCTCGGTGGCTTCGGGATCGCGCGGGCGCTCGCGGCCGAGGTCGACGACTGTCCGGGAACCGCCGGGGTCGGCGCCCAGCTCGGCCGGGATTGGCGGCTGGGCGGACTGGGAACCGCCGGGGCGCGCGGCTAGCTCCACGCGAGCCCCGCTCCCAGTCGCCGATGGCATCGCGCGAGTGGACCCCGCCCACACTCACAGCCACCACGCGCCGCCCCGTTTTCCGTGGTGAACGCGACGCTCCAGCCCTCGCCGCCGCGGCCTAGGGTGGGACCGTCCAGCCACCTCGGAAAAGGAGTGAAATGGGAAAGGTCACGGCCACCGCGGAGCGCACCGTCAACGCACCGGCCGACAAGGTCCGCGCGCTCGTCGCCGACTATGCCGAAACGCGGCCGAAGTTGCTCACCGAGCACTACCGCGACTACGAGGTGACCGAAGGCGGCGTCGGCGCCGGGACCAAAGCCGGCTGGAAGCTGCAAGCCACCTCCAAGCGCGTGCGCGATGTCAAAGCCACCGTCAGCGAGCCCCAGCCCGGCACCCTGGTCGAGACCGACGCGAACTCCAGCATGGTCACCACCTGGACCGTCACCGAGGCCGGCGACCAGAGCCTCGTCCGGATCGAAACCAGCTGGGACGGCGCCGGCGGTGTCGGGGGCTTCTTCGAGAAGACCTTCGCTCCCGGTGGGCTCAAGAAGATCTACGACGGCGTTCTCGGAAAACTTGCCGAAATCGTGTAGCCCGTCACAATCGGAATGTGCGCCCCGGTTAGCCGGTTGTACCCGGTGGAATCCGGGGCGACTGCCCCGCTTCGAGACTTGAGGAGTTCGACGGTGAACGCACCCACCCAGGCGACCGAGATCCGGCTGGCTTCACGGCCGGAAGGTGTCCCGACGCACGACAACTTCGAGATCGTCGACACGGAGATCCCGACCCCGGGTGACGGGCAGATCCTCGTGCGCAACCTCGTCATGAGCGTCGACCCGGCGATGCGCGGGCGCATGCGCGACGTCAAGTCGTACGCGCCGCCGTTCCAGGTCGGGGAGGTCATGAACGGTGGGGCCGTCGGCGAGGTTGTCGAGTCCCATGTGGACGGTGTCAAGCCGGGTGACCACGTGCTGCACCAGGCCGGCTGGCGCACCCATGCCGTCCTCGATGCCAAGCGCTTCGTCAAGGTGGACGCCGATGCCGCGCCGCTCTCGACCTACCTCGGTGTGCTCGGCATGCCGGGCCTGACCGCCTACGCCGGGCTGCTGGAGTCGGCCGAGTTCAAGCCGGGGGACACCGTCTTCGTTTCCGGGGCGGCCGGCGCCGTCGGGTCGCTCGTCGGGCAGCTCGCGAAGCTCAAGGGCGCCAAGCGGGTCATCGGCTCGGCGGGGTCCGCCGAAAAGGTCCGTCACCTCATCGACGACCTCGGCTTCGACGCCGCCTTCAACTACAAGGACGGCCCGGTCGCCGAGCAGCTGCACCAGGCCGCGCCCGAGGGCATCGACGTCTACTTCGACAACGTCGGCGGTGAGCACCTCGAGGCCGCCATCGACGCGATCACCCTGCACGGCCGGATCGCCGTCTGCGGCATGATCTCGCAGTACAACGCCACCGAGCCGACTCCGGCGCCGCGCAACCTGAGCCAGATCATCGCCAAGCGGCTCACCATCCGCGGCCTGCTGGTGCTCGACCACTGGGGCCTGCAGCAGCAGTTCGTCAGCGAGATCGCGCCGCTGGTCAGCGCCGGGGAGATCAAGTACTCCGAGACCTTCGTCGACGGCATCCGCAACGCGCCGGACGCGTTCCTGGGCCTGCTGTCCGGGGCCAATACCGGCAAGATGCTGGTCCGGATCGCCGACTAGAGCCGACTAAGCCGACTAGAGCAGCGAAGCGAGCTCGGGCAGCGTCGAGATCGTGTACGTCGGCGAAGGGGAGCCGGGCAGTGGGCGGACGCCGGGGCGGGCGAGCAACGCCGTCCGCAGCCCGGCCGCCTGCGCGCCCGCGATGTCCCAGTCGTGGGCCGCGATCATCACGGCGTTCCGGGGCTCGACCTGGTAGGCGGCCAGGACCTGCCGGTACGGCTCGGGCGCGGGCTTGAGCCGGCCGGCCTGCTCGGCCGAGAAAATCCGGTCGAACAGCTTCGCCAGGCCCGAGTTCTGCAGCTGCGCCTCGGCCGTGGCGAGCGGCGAGTTGGTGAGCGCGACGACGTCGTGACCGGCTTCGCGCAGCTTGACGAGACCCGGTTCGGCGTCGGGGTGGGCGGGGAGCGAGCGGAGTCCCTCGCCGATCTTCGTGAGATCCAGCTCCCGCCCGTGCCGGGCCGCGATCTCGGTCGCGGCCTCACCCGCGATGCCCGCGAAGTCGCGGTAACCGCCGGTCGCCGTCACGGTCAGCACGGTGTGGATGGCCAGCCCGAACCACTCGCGCCGCAGCTCCGGGCTGCCGATGGTCCCGTCGAGCGCGGCGAGGTCGAGGAGGGTCTCGTTGACGTCGAAGACGCAGAGCATGCGGCTCTCCGGAGGTTCGAAGGTGTTCGTACCTGCCCGAAGGTACGACAGCTGCCGTACCATGTCCAGCATGCCCGGTGAACTGCCGATCCCGGCGATGGCCGACGTCGACCTCGGCGCGGTGCTGTCCGCGCTCGCCGACCCGCACCGCCGCGCGGTGGTGCTCGAGCTCGTCGAAGGTGACGGCGCCGAGCGCGCCTGCTCGTCCTTCCCGCTGCCGATCGCGAAGTCGACCCGCACGCACCACTGGCGGGTGCTGCGCGAAGCCGGCCTGGTCCGGCAGCGTGACGCGGGCAACGGCACGTTCGTCCGCCTGCGCCGCGACGAGTTCGACGTGCGCTTCCCCGGCCTGCTCGACGTCGTCGCCGGGATCAGTACTGCTGGGTCAGCGCCCGCTCGTTGAGGTCCGCGTCCAGCTCCTCGGCCGAGATCGGCAGCGCCATGTGGTCACGCAGGATCGTGCCGAACGTCGGCAGCTCCGCACGCTCCGGCCACGTCTCCGGCTGCCACAGTGACGACCGCAGGAACGCCTTCGCGCAGTGCATGTAGAGCTCTTCGACCTCGATGACCACGGCCAGCTTCGGCCGTTTCCCCTGCACCACCAGGTCGTCGAAGAACGGCGCGTCCGACACGAGCCGGGCGCCGCCGTTCACCCGGAGCGTCTCGTTCATGCCCGGCACCAGGAACAGCAGCCCCGCGTGCGGGTTGTCGATGATGTTGCGGAAGCTGTCGACCAGCTTGTTGCCCGGCCGGTCGGCGAGCACCAGCGTCCGGTCGTCGAGCACCAGCACCGAACCCGCCGGGTCGCCCCGGGGTGAGACGTCGCAGCTGCCGTCCGGCGCCGACGTCGCCAGCAGCACGAACGGCGAATGCGCGATCAGCGTGCGCGCGTGCTCGTCGATCCGGCTGATGATCTTCCGCTGGGTCGTTTCCTTCGGCAGGCCGATCAGTTCGCGCAGCGCCTCGTGTGAGTCGATGGTCCCCATGACCCCAAGCTAGCGCGCACCACCGACAGTCCGGCCCCGGATCGCGATCCGGGCCGCCTCGGTGGACTTCGCCACGACCTGGTCGACCGAGTAGCCATGCTTCACGAACACGCCGTCGAGCTGGAACGTGCCGTAGCCGTGGGCCTGGGTGAACAGCTGCTCCATCAGCTCCAGCCCGGTCGCCGGGTCGGGGGCCACGGCGAGGCTGCGCAGCAGGAACTCGTCGGTCATGCGGCGGGTCTGCTCGTGCAGGCCGACGTACTCGGGACCGTGCAGGCCCGCGGCGTAGATCACGTCCATCCCGGCCCGGCGCTCGATCAGGTAGCGCGTGTACGCGCCCGCGGCCGCCGCCAGCGCGTCCGCCGGGTCTTCGTGCTCGGCCGCCGCCGCGGCGACGCGGTCCGTGAGCTGGCAGGCGACGTTGCAGGCGACCTCGGCGAGGAGGGCCTCGCGGGTCGCGAAATGCCGGTAGGGCGCGCCGGGGCTGACGTTCGCCAGCTTCGCGACCTTCGCGACGGAGAAGCCGCCGAGACCCTGCTCGGCGATGAGGTCGAGCGAAATGCGCACGAGCTCGCCCCGGAGATCACCGCGGTGGTACTTCGTGCCCATGACCTGGATCACATCTCCCGCTCGAAATATGTAAGACCCCTCTTACGTAGGACATGTAAGAGACCTCTTACGAGGACCAACGGTACTTGAACCTGGAGGGTTCCATGAGCACCACCACGAACGCCATCGCCGCTCCGGCGCCGGGTGCGCCGCTCGCACCGACCACGATCGAGCGCCGCGACCTGCGCGCGGACGACGTCCTGATCGACATCGCCTACGCCGGCATCTGCCACAGCGACATCCACCAGGCCAAGGAGGACTGGGGCCAGGCGATCTTCCCGATGGTCCCGGGCCACGAGATCGCCGGTGTGGTCGCCGCGGTCGGCGCGAACGTCACGAAGTACCAGGTCGGCGACCGCGTCGGCGTCGGCTGCATGGTCGACTCCTGCGGCGAGTGCGAGTACTGCCGGGCCGGCACCGAGCAGTTCTGCGTCAAGGGCAACGTCCAGACGTACAACGGCGTCGGCTTCGACGGCGAGAACACCTACGGCGGCTACAGCAACCAGATCGTCGTGAAGGACGCCTTCGTCTGCCGCATCCCCGAAGGCATCAGCCTCGACATCGCCGCGCCGCTGCTGTGCGCCGGCATCACCACCTACTCCCCGCTGAACCACTGGGGCGCCGGCCCCGGCAAGAAGGTCGCCGTGATCGGCCTCGGCGGGCTCGGGCACATGGGCGTCAAGATCGCCGCCGCCATGGGCGCCGAGGTGACCGTGCTCAGCCAGAGCCTCAAGAAGCAGGAAGACGGCCTCAAGCTCGGCGCGCAGCACTACTACGCGACCAGCGACGAGTCGACGTTCGACGTCCTCAAGGGCACCTTCGACGTCATCCTCAACACCGTGTCGGCCAAGCTGCCGATCGACGCCTACCTGGGCCTGCTCAAGGTCGGCGGCGCGATGGTCAACGTCGGCGCGCCCGGCGAACCGCTGTCGTACAACGCTTTCTCGCTGCTCGGCGGCAACAAGACGCTCGCCGGGTCGATGATCGGCGGCATCGCCGAGACCCAGGAGATGCTGGACTTCTGCGCGAAGCATGGCATCGGCGCGGAGATCGAGACGATCCCGGCCGCCAAGGTCAACGAGGCCTACGAGCGCGTCGAGAACTCCGACGTGCGCTACCGCTTCGTCATCGACGCCTCGACCATCGGGGCGTGACCACGGGGGCACGGCAACCGCGTCAGAACACCACGGTGCGGTTGCCGTGCACCAGCACCCGGTTTTCGAGGTGCCAGCGCAGACCGCGCGCCAACGTGACCTTCTCGATGTCGCGGCCCTTGCGGACCATGTCCTCGACCGAGTCGCCGTGGTCCACGCGGATGACGTCCTGGTCGATGATCGGGCCCGCGTCGAGGTCCGCCGTCACGTAGTGGCAGGTCGCGCCGACCAGCTTCACCCCGCGCGTGTGGGCCTGGTGGTACGGCTTCGCGCCGATGAACGACGGCAGGAAGCTGTGGTGGATGTTGATCGCGCGGCCCGCCCAGTCGCGGCAGAGGTCCGCGGGCAGGATCTGCATGAACCGGGCCAGCACCACCGCGTGCGGGTCGTGTTCGTCGACCAGCTTCCGGACCTCTTCGAACGCCGCCGCCTTGTCGCCGGCCGGGAACGGCACGTGGTGGAACGGGATGCCGTGCGCGCGGGTGATGTCGGCGAGCGACTCGTGGTTGCCGATCACCGCCGCGACGTCGACGTCCAGCTCCCCGGACGCAACGCGGCCGAGCAGGTCGTACAGGCAGTGCCCGGCCTTCGACACCAGCACGACCGCCCGGCGCCGCTCACCGGTGTCGCTGACCTGCCAGCTCGAGTCCGCCGAGAGGTCCGCGGCCACCTCGGCGAACCGGGCGCGCAGCCCGGCGGCGTCGAACGGCAGCGAGTCCGCGCGGACGACCTGGCGGGTGAAGAACCAGCCGGTGTCCGGGTCGGTGTGGTAGGCCGCCTCGACGATCCAGCCGCCGTGCTCGGCGAGGAACCCGGAGATCCGGGCGATGATGCCGGTGCGGTCGGGGCAGCCGAAGGTGATCACGTAGCGGCGTTCGGGTGCGGTCACGCGGGGTATTGTCCCCCGCCGGGGTTCAGGGTGCCGCCAGTGGTGCGAGCAGCGCCGGGTCCCCGGTGACCTCGGCCGCGTGCGGACGCCCCCACAACGCGCGGTAGACGTCGTCGGCGTCCCCGCGCACTTCGGTGTCCGGCGGGCCCGGCGTACCGACGGTCCACGTGTGTTCCGGCGTCGTGACACCCACGGTGCCGCGTGGCTCACGGCGCCAGCGTGGGACGAGGTAGGTCAGGTACTCGTCGACGCCGTCGTTCGCGAACTCCGGCGAGAAGCGCGTCGGCGGCGCCGGCTCGAAGGCCGATTCGGCGTCGAGGCGGTGGATCGCCGTCTCGTGGGCCATCCGGCGCGTCCAGTCGCGAACCGTCACCTCGAAGCCCGGGAACGGGGAGTACGCCGGGGTTTCCGGGGCCTGGCCGAACGCTTCGCGCAGGGCCAGGCGCTGGCCGTCCCACCACCCGAGGAGATCGAGCCAGTCGTCCGGCGGGGAAGGCTCGACCGGCCGGTTCACCGCCAGGCCGACGGCGAAGCAGTGCACCCAAGCCACGTGCCCGACCAGGTCACGGACAGTCCACTTCGGACAGTTCCGCACCCGCGCCGCCGGACCGGCCTTCAGCGCCGCCCGCTTCAGCGCGTCGGCGTGGACGTCGATCGCCTCCAGGAGCTCCATGTGCCGACCGTAGCCGCCGGCCGGCTTCGATCGCGAAAACCAGGCTCAGCCCTAGTCCGAATGACAGCAGAAGGCCCTTCGCCGGCTCGTCGGCGAAGGCGGCTCCGCCGGCGAAGCCGATCAGCACGCTGTAGACCGCCCAGATCGCCGCGCCGGCGGCGTCGAGCGGCACGAACCGGCGCAGCGGATAACCGAGGCTGCCGTTCGCGAGGGCGCTGGCGACCCGGCCGCCCGGCAGGTAGCGCGCGGCGATGATCAGCAGCCCGCCGTTGCGCCGCACCTGGTCCTGCGCCCATTCGTAGCGCCGTTGCCCGTCGGCGCCGCGCTGCAGCCAGGCGACCGCGCGCGGCCCGGCGGAGCGGCCGACGGCGTACCCGAGGCAGTCCCCGGCCCACGCGCCCGCCGCGGCGACGGCGGCGAGCAGGGCGAGATTCGCGGGGTCGGGCCCGAGCAGGACGGCGACGGTGACGACGGTCGTCTCGCTCGGCATGAACGGCAGCAGCGCGTCCAACCCGGACACGGCGAAGACGAGCACCCACAGCCACGGCGAGCCCAAGGCGTCGCGCAGCAGCTCGGTGACCTGCGCCAGGAGTTCCACGTCCCCATGGTGATCACCGCAGGTCACCTGCGGGTGACGGAGCGGGGGTGGCCCGGTGAACGTTCAGGCGGGGGCGACCGCGGCCCACGGGACACTCAGCTCGCCGGGCCGCACCCGGGACGGCGGACCCAGCACCGGCCAGCCGCGGGAAACCAGCAGCCGCACCGTTTCCCGCCACCTCGACCGCACGCCGAACGCCTGGTGCGGGGCCGCCGTCGCCCAGCACGCGTCCAGGGCCGCCAGCAGCGCGTGGACCCGCTCGCCCGGGACGTTCCGGTGGATCAGCGCCTTCGGCAGCCGCTCGGCCACCGTCGACGGGCGGTCCAGCCCCGCCAGCCGCATCGACAACGTCAGCGACACCGGACCGGACGACGACACCAGCACCCACGTCGACAGGCGGCCGATCTCGTCACACGTCCCCTCGACCAGCAGGCCCTCCGGCGCCATCGACTCCAGCATCAGCCGCCAGGCGCCGGCGACCTCGTCCTCGGCGTACTGGCGCAGCACGTTGAACGCCCGGACCAGCGTCGGCCGGGTCCCGGCCAGCTCGAACCCGCCGCGGCGGAACTCCAGCAGCGGCGGGGACGCGGCCGGCTGGGCGGCGGCGACGCGGGCGGCGTCCAGCTCCAGGCCCAGCACCCGGACGTCGGGCCGGACCCGGCGCACCCAGCGCGCCAGCTCGATCGTGGTCACCGGCGAAGCGCCGTACCCGAGGTCGACAACCAGGGGCGACGCGGCCGAGCGCAGCAGCCGGGTCGTCGCGGGCGCGTAGGTGATCCACCGGTCGACCCGGCGGAGGCGGTTCGGGTTGGTCGTGCCGCGGGTCGGCGCGCCGACCGGGCTCAGGCGGCTTCGGCCAGCCACTTCGCGGTGAATTCGGCTTCGCGCTCCAGCAGCTTCGTGACCTGCTCGGCGATGACGCCCTCCAGCTTCCCGCCGAACAGCGGGATCCGGACCGTCACCTCGCCGCTGGTCCGCAGCACCGTCTTGGCGCCGTTGGCCAGCACGGCCGTCCGCGCGACGATCTCGCCCGGCACCCCGCCGACCTCGACCGTCGCGTCACCCTGGTGGCCGGTGCCGTCCTTGCTCACCCGCCAGGTCTGCGTGCGGGTCACGAGCAGGTCGCCCTTGTGCAGCGTCCGCACCGCCTGCGGCAGCTTGTCCGCGCTGATCCCCTGGCGCAGCTCGTACCGGAGGTTCGTGCCGGAGACCTCGTACGACAGCAGCGCCGCGCTGTGCCCGCCGAGCTGCTCGAGCCGGGCCCGCAGCGCCTCTTCGCCGGCGACCGCGGCGTAGACGGCAGCGACGTCGGCGGAGAACTCAGCACGGTGCTCGATCCGGGATCCCATGGGCCGGACAGTACCGTCAGACGCGTGAACCCCGCCCGAACTCCCGCACTCCCGAAGCTCTCCGCGTACACCACGGTGCGGCTCGGCGGCCCGGCCCGCCACTTCGTCAGCGCCGTGACCAGCGAAGACCTCGTCACGGCGGTCCGCGACGCCGACGCGGCGGGCGAGCCGGTGCTGCTGCTCGGCGGCGGCTCCAACCTGGTGGTCGGCGACGCGGGGTTCGACGGCACGCTGATCGAGGTCGCGAACACGGGCTGGCGCCGCGACGGTGACGTCGTGGCGGTCGAGGCCGGCCAGAACTGGGACGCCTTCGTCGCCTCGCTCGTCGAGGCCGGGCTGGGCGGGCTCGAATGCCTCTCCGGCATCCCGGGCAGCGTCGGCGCGACGCCGATCCAGAACGTCGGCGCGTACGGCTGCGAAGTCTCGGAATCGATCGTCTCGGTCGAGCTCTACGACCGCCGGACGCGCGAAGTGCGCACGCTCAAGGCCGACGAGCTCGGCTTCGCCTACCGCACCAGTGTGCTCAAGGGCACAGACACCGGCGTTGTCCTGTCGGTCCGCTTCGAAATCCGCGAAGACGGCCTCTCCGCGCCCATCCGCTACGCCGAGCTGGCGCGCACGCTCGGCGTCGAGATCGGCTCACGTGTCCCGGCCGCCGAAGCGCGCGAAGCCGTGCTCGAGCTGCGTCGTGGCAAGGGCATGGTGCTCGACCCGGCCGACCACGACACGTGGAGCGCGGGCTCGTTCTTCACCAACCCGATCGTCCCGTCGGCCGAGGCGGAAGGCGTTCTCCGGCGCATCGCGGAGCGGGGGGGGGGGGGGGGGGGGGGGGGGGGGGGGGGAGGGGGGGGTAGGGGGGGGGGGGGGGGGCGGAGAGGGGCAGCTCGGCGGGGCGGCCGAAGTCCTCTTCGTCGAGCGTCCCCATATCGGCGGGGTCGCCGGACGGCACGGTCAG
>NZ_JBVJOW010000002.1:546998-766307 GCF_055582965.1 Amycolatopsis sp. NPDC104863 | reverse complement strand
TCGTCCCACCGCGACGCGGGGAGCGTATGTTCTTTATCCCCCACCCCGGCGTCCCTTTGGCCCGGGGGGGAAGTTTTTCTCCCCCCCCCCGCCGCCCCCCCCCCCCCCCCCCCGCCGCAGTACCCGGCGGACGGCGGCGTCAAGCTGTCGGCGGCGTGGTTGATCGAGCGCGCCGGCTTCGCCAAGGGGTACCCCGGGCCGGGGAACCGCGTCTCGCTGTCGACCAAGCACACCCTCGCGCTGACCAACCGCGGCGAAGCGACAACGGAAGACCTGCTGGCCCTGGCCCGCGAGGTGCGCGACGGCGTTTTCGAGCGCTTCGGCGTCCGGCTGCACCCCGAACCGCTCCTGATCAACTGCGTCATTTGAGCCGAACCGGGCAACCTGGACGTGTATGAGACGTCTTTGTCGACAAAGGCGTCACCACCTGATCGGTTGGTCTTTACCTTTCAGCGGGTAACGTCAGCTGGGTTACCAGCGCTAAGGGCGTGTGTGCCCGCTGGTCGGCGGGGGATACTCAGGAGGTTTCGGTGATCGAACGGCGCATGGTCTTCAAGGCCGCACTCGCGGCCGGGGCCGCCCTGGTGGCCGCGGCGTGTTCGAGCACCAACGACGGCACCGCGCTGCCCACCGGAGCGGCGGGCGCCGACGGCGAGGGCAACGCCCAGCCCGTGGCGAAGTTCACGGCCGAGCCCGCCGTGGACGCCAAGGACGCCTCCGTCCTCAAGCCGGTCGTCCTCAAGGTCGCCGACGGCAAGCTCACCGAGTGCAAGGTGACCGCCGACGGCGGCAAGGACGTCAAGGGCGAGACCGCGCCGGACGGCCTCAGCTGGACCAGCACCGAGCCGCTCGGCTACGGCAAGACCTACACGTACACGGCGAAGGCCACCGGCAGCGACGGCAAGCCGGCCGACTTCACGGGCAAGTTCACCACCATCAGCCCGGCGAAGCAGGTCCGCGCCACGCTCAACCCGGCCGACAACGCCCAGGTCGGCGTGGCCATGCCGATCAGCGTCAAGTTCCAGTCGCCGGTCAAGGACCGCAAGGCCGTCGAGAAGGCGCTGTCGGTGAAGACGGACAAGGACGTCGAAGGCGCCTGGGGCTGGCTGTCCGACTCGCAGGTCGACTACCGGCCGAAGGAGTACTGGCCGCAGAACATCACCGTGAGCGTCGAGGCGAAGCTCTACGGCGTCGAGCTGGGCGGCGGCGCGTACGGCAAGGCCGACGTCACCACGAAGTTCAAGATCGGCCGCAACCAGGTCGTCAAGATCAGCACCCCGGAACACCAGATGCACGTCTACCGCGGCGGCTCGCAGGTCAAGAGCTACCCGTGCGCGAACGGGCTGGACGCCGAGGTCGACCGCAACACCCCCAACGGCACCTACATCGTGATGAGCAAGGAGCCGTCGGCGATCTTCGACAACGCCCGCTACGGCTACACGAACGTCAACAAGAAGTGGGCCTGCCGGTTCTCCAACCACGGTGAGTTCATCCACGAGAACCAGGACAACGCGGCCAACATCGGGAAGGCCAACAACTCCCACGGCTGCGTCAACCTGCTGGAAGCCGACGCCAAGGACTACTTCGACTCCGCGCTGGTCGGCGACCCGGTCGAGATCACCGGGTCCAAGCTGGGCGCGCCGATGAACTCCGACGTCAAGGACTGGAACTTCTCCTGGTCGGCCTGGCAGGCGCTGGGCGCGAAGTAACCGTGCGGACCGAGGTCGTCGGACACGGCGGGGCGCGGCTCGGCCTGCGGGTCGAGGGCGCGGAGAACAGCAGGCCGATCGTTTTTGTGCACGGCTGGGCGCAGTCGTCCGGGTGCTGGGCGGCGCAGCTCGCCGACCCCGCGCTGACCGAGCGGTTCCGGCTCGTCGCGATGGACCTGCGCGGCCACGGCGCCTCCGACGTCCCGGCCACCGGGTACGACGACCCGGTCGTCTGGGCCGACGACCTCGCCGCCGTGCTCGACTTCGCCGGGCCGGACGCGATCGTCGTCGCCTGGTCCTACGGCGGCCTGGTGCTCGCCGACCACATCCGGGTGCACGGCACCGCACGGCTGCGCGGCATCGTGCTCGTCGGCGCGATCACCGAGATCGGCCGCGAGCGGCCGGGTGGCCGCGTCGGTCCGCTGATGCGCGAGCACATGCGCGACATGCTTTCGGACGATCCGGACATCGCGGTCCCGGCGCTCACGGCGTTCTGCCGCGAGATGGCCGCGCGGCCGGTGCCCGGCGCGCAGGTCCAGGCCCTGCTCGGGGCCAGTTTGAGCGTGCCGCCGGCGGTCCGGGCGGCCCTGTTCCGCCGCGACGTCGGCAGCGACCAGGTCCTGGCCGCGATCGACAAGCCGGCCCTGGTCGTGCACGGTTCGGCGGACCGCGTCATCGATCCTTCGGCGGCCGAACACGCACTCGGGAAGATTCCGGGTGCCGTCGGGCGTTGGTTTGCTGAGGGGGGCCATGCGCCCTTCGCCGAGTCCGCGGACGAGTTCGACGCGGTGCTCCGGCAATTCGCCGAAGAATGCTGACGTATTCGGGAGACGTGACCAGGTGACCAGCTCCATCCGGGGGTTCCGTGCTGCGCCGCGAAGGATCGCGGTGCTCTCCGTGCACACTTCGCCGCTCGAGCAGCCGGGGACCGGCGACGCCGGCGGCATGAACGTCTACGTGAGCCAGACGGCGACGGAGATGGCCCGCCGCGGGGTCGAGGTCGAGGTGTTCACCCGCGCGACGTCGTCCGACCAGCCGCCGGTCGCCGAGCTGGCGCCGGGTGTGACCGTCCGGCACGTGCAGGCGGGGCCGTTCGAGCCGCTGAGCCGCGACGAGCTGCCCGGCCAGCTGTGCGCGTTCACCTCCGGCGTGCTGCGGACCGAGGCCTTCCACGAGCCCGGGCACTACGACCTCATCCACTCCCACTACTGGCTGTCGGGCCAGGTCGGCTGGCTCGCCCGCGACCGGTGGTCCGTACCACTGGTGCACACCGCGCACACCCTGGCGAAGGTGAAGAACTCCGCGCTCGCCGAGGGGGACAAACCCGAGTCGCGCATCCGCGTCATCGGCGAGGAGCAGGTGGTCGCCGAGGCCGACCGGCTCGTCGCCAACACCGCCGTCGAGGCGCGCCAGCTCATCGACCTCTACGACGCCGAGCCGCACGCGGTGCACGCCGTGCCGCCGGGGGTCGACCTCGAGCGCTTCACGCCGGGCTCGAAGCACCTCGCCCGCACCGAGCTGGGCCTGCCCGACGACGCCGTGGTGCTCGCGTTCGCCGGCCGGATCCAGCCGCTGAAGGCGCCGGACGTCCTGCTCTACGCCGCCGAGGCGTTGCTGCGACGGCGTCCCGAACTCGCCTCGAAGCTGGTCGTGCTGGTCGTCGGCGGGCCGTCCGGGACCGGGCTGGAGCAGCCGCAGGCGCTGCGCGAGCTCGCCGTGTCCCTCGGCATCGAGGCGCAGGTCCGGTTCCTGCCACCGCAGCCGGGCGAGGCGCTCGCCCGGGTCTTCCGCGCCGCCGACGTCGTCGCGGTGCCCAGCTACAACGAGTCGTTCGGGCTGGTCGCCCTGGAGGCGCAGGCCTGCGGGACACCGGTCGTCGCGGCCGAGGTCGGCGGCCTGCCGGTGGCGGTGCCGCACGGCGTCTCCGGCCTGCTGGTGCCGGGGCACGGCGCCGAGGAGTGGGCGGACGCGCTCGCCGCCGTCGCCCTGCGGCCGGACCGCTGCGCCGAGCTCGGCGCCAACGCCGTCGTGCACGCGCGGCGGTTCTCCTGGCGTCGCACCACGGACGCGCTGCTGGACATCTATGCTCAGGCGACCAGCGCCTTCCGGCACGCGCTGGAACGGCGCGCGGAGGTGGCGGTGTGAGCCTGGACGAGCTGATTCAGTCTACTTTGGACTCCGCGGAGCTGAAGTACGACAAACGCGCGCCGGGCAAGTACTTCGTGACGCTCCCGGGCACGAAGAAGCTCCAGACGAACGCGTGGCTCGTCGACGGCGACCACGCGTTCTCCGTGGAAGCCTTCGTCTGCCGCCGTCCCGACGAGTCCCATGAGGACGTTTACCGGTTCCTGTTGCAGCGCAACGCGAAGCTCTACGGCGTGCACTACACGGTGGACAACCTCGGCGACATCTACCTGGTCGGCCGGTTCGGCAAGGACACGATGAGCGCCGACGAGCTCGACAAGGTGCTCGGGCAGGTCCTCGAGGCCGCCGACGGCGACTTCAACACGCTCCTCGAGATCGGCTTCGCGACGTCGATCAAGCGCGAGTGGGACTGGCGCGTCTCCCGCGGCGAGTCGCTGGCCAACCTCCAGGCGTTCAAGCACCTCGTGGCGCCGGAGAAGCCGCACGAACCGGGCTTGACCGAGTCGTGACCGGACCCGTGCAACGGGGCTGAACCGGACATCCGTCTCACCGCCAGTCGAAACTGGAGGGAGACCAGGATGCGGACTCGATGGAGAACGGCGCTGGCGGTGACGGCGGTGGCGTTCGCGCTGGCCGGCTGCTCGGCGGCGGAAAACCCGGCGTCCACGGCGGACAGTGCCGGAACGGCGCGCGTCCCGGCCGCGCCGCAGCAGGGAACCGGCGGCACCGGCAAGACCGAACAGGGTTCGAAGGTGACCCCGCCACAGGCCGGGGCCACCGACCGCAAGCTTTCCCGCAGTGCCCGGCTGGACCTGACCGCCACCAAGGTCACCGACGTCGTGGCGCAGGCCCGCGGGATCGCGCTGGGCGCCGGGGGCTACACCGGCCAGGAGAGCACGGCCGAGGATTCGGCGACCCTCTCGCTCGCGGTGCCCTCGGACAAGCTCGACGGGGTCCTCGACCAGCTGTCGCACCTGGGTTCCGCGATGGTCAAGCGGGAGCTGGCCACCCAGGACGTCACCGAGCAGGTCGTCGACGTCGACGCGCGGCTGACCACGCAGCGGGCGTCGGTGGAGCGCATCCGCGCGCTGCTGTCCCAGGCGTCGTCCGTGTCGGACATCACGTCGATCGAAAGCGAGCTGACGAGCCGCGAGTCGGCGCTCGAATCGCTGGAGCAGCAACGGAACTCGCTGGCGGGCAGTGTCGCGATGGCGACGGTGGCGATGAGCATCCGCAGTGTCGCCGCACCGCCGCCGCCCGCCGAGGAGCAGAGCACGGGGTTCCTGGGCGGCCTGTCCGGCGGGTGGGACGCGTTCCTGACCTTCGGCGGCGGCCTGCTGACGGTGCTGGGCGCGGTCGCGCCGTTCCTGCTGCTCGTCGGGCCGCTGGCCTGGGGTGGCTGGTGGCTGCACAAGCGCCACCGGGCCGCGCGTCCGGAGCCGGTGCCGGTGTCGACCGAGGTGTGAGGGAGAACAGGCGGGACGGCTCGAGGGAGGGGGGAGTCGCGATCTCGAGCCGCCCCGCTGAAGTTCCCGCCGATCAGGACCCGGTGACGAGGGGGGTGCCAACGGGGCCGGGCGGGCCGCGGCTCGGCAGGGGGGAGACGAGCCGCGGTCAAAGCCCGAAACCGGCCGGGGAGTGCGTGGAATCCGGCCGCTCGGGACTAAGCCAACCTGTCAGATCTCGACCTGTAATCACAAGACTACTCACTAGTCCGTTCGAGTGAATTTACCGCTGAGCGATAACGGTGTGCAGTCCGTTGCCCGGAATTTGCGCGTTGTTGGCACTCGGACTTGTCGAAGAGTGAGGTGTTACTCCGAAGTAACACACTCTGGGTAGGACAACTGGGGAAAACCGCGGACCCTGGGGAGTCACCGGTCGGCGCGGTGGTCCGCTCTGGCAGGCTTGCCTCATGGCTGAACTCGGGACCTTGGTGCTGCTGCGACACGGGCAGAGCACGTGGAACGCGGAAAACCTGTTCACCGGCTGGGTGGACGTGCCGCTGTCGGAGCAGGGCGAGGCCGAAGCCCGCCAGGGCGGCCGGCTGCTGGCCGACGCCGGCCTGCTGCCCGACGTGCTGCACACCTCGCTGCTGCGGCGCGCGATCGCCACCGCGAACATCGCGCTGGACGCCGCCGACCGGCACTGGATCCCGGTCAAGCGCGACTGGCGCCTCAACGAGCGGCACTACGGCGCGCTGCAGGGCAAGAACAAGAAGCAGACTCTCGACGAGTTCGGCGAGGAGCAGTTCATGCTCTGGCGCCGCTCCTACGACACCCCGCCGCCGGCGATCGACCCGAAGGACGAGTGGAGCCAGGCCGGCGACGCCCGGTACGCGAACCTCGGCGACAGCGCGCCGCTGACCGAGTGCCTCAAGGATGTCGTCGAGCGGCTGCTGCCGTACTGGGAGTCCGAGATCGTGCCGGACCTGCGCGCGGGCAAGACCGTCCTGGTCGCCGCGCACGGCAATTCGCTGCGCGCGCTGGTGAAGCACCTCGACGGGATCTCCGACGCCGACATCGCCGGCCTCAACATCCCGACCGGCATCCCGCTGCGCTACGACCTCACCGACGACCTGAAGCCGGTGAAGCCGGGCGGGGAGTACCTCGACCCCGAGGCCGCCAAGGAAGCCGCCGCCGCGGTGGCGAACCAGGGCCGCTGAGCTAGGGCGAGACGACCGGCCGCACGCCGGTCGCCTGCCAGCTCGCCCCTTCGCGGACGACGTCGAGTTCGGCCGTGAAGGGGCGGCTGGTCACCTTCCCGCCTGCGTCGGTGACCTGCAGCGTCGTGAAGAACAGCACGACCGCCCGCCCGCCGGTGAGCGCGAGGACCCCGGCCACCGGGTTCGGGCCGAGCGCGACCTTCGTGCCCGCCTTGCGGATCGACTCGACGTACGTCGCCTTCTTCGCGCGGTAGTCGCTCAGCAGCGGATCGGCGAGGACGGCTTCGGCCCGTGCGTAGCTGCCCTCGGGATCGCCGCTGTCGGTCGTGAAGAGCGCGCCCGCCACCGCGCGGGCGCCGGCCAGCGCCGAGTCGCGCACCCCGCCGGGGCTGCCGTCGTCCGGCTGCGGCGCCGGCGGCGGCTGCGCGGGGTTCACCGCGATGTCGGAGAGCCGCCAGCGCCCGCCTTGCCGGCTCGCGGTGACCGCGACCGTGGCCAGGCCCTGCGTGGCACCGCTGTCCTGCCGGAGTACGGCCAGTTCGCGGATCCGGTCGCCGGAGAACTCCACCGCGGCCGCATCCCGCACCCTCGTGACCAGGAGGACCGGCTGCGGGCTCTTCCGCACCGCGTCGAACAACGTCGTGAGCTGGTCCTTCGCCGCGCCGGTGACGTTCGCCGCGACGGCCTGGTCGAAGCCCGCCGGGTTCGCGGAGTCGTAGCTGAACACCGCCTCCACCGCCGTCTTCACCGCGTCGAGGGCCGCGCCCGTGCCCGAGGCGTCGACCAGCGCGAGGTTTCCCGCGCCCGGGATCGGGACGGCCGTGCCCGGGATCGCCGACGAGCACGCCGACGTCGTCAGGACGAGCGCCAGGAGCAACCGCTTCACAGCAGCCCGGCGTCGCGGGCCCGGGCCCCGGCCTGGAACCGCGAAGACGCGCCGAGGAGCTCCATCAGCTCCGCCACCCGCCGCCGGTAGGTCCGCAGGCCGACCCCGAGGACGCGGGCCGCCGTCTCGTCCTTGCAGCCGGAGGCCAGCTGCTCGAGGATCTCCCGCGCGCCCAGCTCGGTGAACCGCGCCTGGTAGGACGCGAGGTCCGTGGCGCCGGCCCAGGCCGCCTCGAACAGCGACTGGATGCCCTGGACCAGCTCCGGGCTGCTGACGACGGTGTAGCTGCGCACGCCGCCGACGTTGTCGCCCGCGACGATCGCGATCCGGCGGTCGAGCAGGATCGTCTCGTTGACCTCGCGCTCGGTGATCCGGATGCGCGCGCCGTGCGAGGCCATGAACCGCAGGTGCTCGGCCAGCGCCGGGTCGAACAGGACGCCGGGCAGGTACATCTTGCGCACCGACGTGGTGCGCACCGCCTGCTCCCGCTCCGGCATCGTCGGGTGCGCCACCGACCACGTGTGCAGGTCGCGGGCCGCGCACGAGACCTCCGTCGCGGTCGCGAACAGGTGCTTGGTGCGCTCGAACAGCTCGGCCTCGCCGCGCACCACGACGACGTCACTGACTCTCTCCACGCATTCCAGTGTGGCAGCAAATTGCCAAAACGGGTGGTCGCGAGTCCGCGCCGGAAAGCTGGAGCCATGACCACGAACACCCTTCCCGCCGCCGCGGCGGGCACCTGGAAGCTCGGCTCCTTCGAAGTCAACCGGCTCGGTTTCGGCGCGATGCGCCTGATGTCCACTTCGGACGGTGGCGTCCGCGACCGCGAGACGTCCATCGCGGTCCTCCGCCGCGCCGTCGAGCTCGGCGTCAACCACATCGACACCGCGGTGTTCTACTTCGCCGGTCCGCGGTCGGCGAACGAGCTGATCAACAGCGCGCTGTCGCCGTACGACGACCTGACGATCACCACCAAGGTCGGCCCGGGCCGCGACTTCACCGGCGCGTTCTACACCGCCCGGCCCGAGCAGCTGCGGGCCCAGGTCGAGGAGAACCTCCGCGAACTGGGTCTGGACCACCTCGACATCGCGAACTACCGGATCGGCGAAGGCCTCGACCGCGGCGAGGGCTCCCTCGCCGACGGTTTCGGTGCACTCGCCGAACTGCGCGAGGAGGGGCTGATCCGCGAGCTGGGCATTTCCAACGTCGCTCCCGGGCACCTGACCGAGGCGCTGGAAATCGCGCCGGTCGTCTGCGTCCAGAACCAGTACGGCCTCACCGCGCGGCGCGAAGACGACGAAATCGTCCGGATGTGCGCCGAACGGGGGATCGCGTTCGTGCCGTTCTTCGCCGTCGCGAGCGGGACCGGGGAGGACGCGCGGGTCGCGGAAGTCGCGCGCCGCCACGACGTCACCCCGGCGCAGGTGCGGCTCGCCTGGACGCTGCACCAGGGCCCGCACGTGCTCGCCATTCCCGGCACGGGCGACGTCGCGCACCTGGAACAGAACGTCGCGGCGGCCGCGCTGGAGCTCACGGAAGACGATTTGAAAACCCTCGGGTGATTCACCCGGAATGTCTCGCCGGGGAATCGATCGGGTGAACGCCGGTTGAAGCACCGGCGAACATGTCCTCCCCAGATGTCGCGGTGCTCACGACAAGGCGGACAACGCTAGGCCGAAGGACCACATCACAGCTTACGATCGGGCTGTGACCACGCCTGTTTCACTCGCACTGGCCATCGGAGCCCTGGTGGCCGGTGCGGTGGTCGGTTTCCTCCTCGCGCGGGCACGAACCCGGCGCGAAGAGGCCCGGCCGCCGGGGCCGACCGTCGCGGAGCTCCTCGAACGGCTGATCCGGTCGTCCAACAACGGCGTTGTCGTGCTCAACAAGTTCGGCGACATGGTGCTGCACAACCCGCGCGCCTACGAGCTGGGCCTGGTGAAGGTCAACCAGGCCGACCCGCGGGCCCGCAAGGCCGCCGAGCAGGTCGTCGAGACCGACGAGCCGATGGAGATCGACCTGTCGCCGCTCGAAGCGCGCGGCCGCCAGCCGGAAGCGGTGCTCGGCCAGGTCCGGCCGCTCGGGGACGGCTTCACCGTCGTCGAGGCCGTCGACCACTCCGAGGCCATCCGGCTCGAAGCCGTGCGCCGCGACTTCGTCGCGAACGTCAGCCACGAGCTCAAGACGCCGGTGGGCGCGATCGCGCTGCTCACCGAGGCCGTTCTCGACGCCGCCGAGGACGTCGAGGAGGTCCGTCGCTTCGGCGGCAAGATCCTCCGGGAGTCCACCCGGCTCGGCCAGCTCGTCACCGAGCTGATCGCGCTGTCGCGGCTGCAGGGCGCCGAACGGCTGCCGGACCTCAACGTCGTCGAGGTCGACGCGGTCGTCCGCGAGTCGCTCGGCCGGACGACGCTGTCGGCCGAGTCGGCCGACATCCGGATCACCACCGACACCCCCAGCGGCCTGCTCATCGAGGGCGACCGGACGCTGCTGGTCACCGCGCTGTCGAACCTGCTGGAGAACGCCGTCGCGTACTCCTCGGCGGGCAGCCCGGTGTCGATCAGCAGGCGCCTCGCCGACGGCATGGTCGAGATCGCCGTCACCGACCGCGGCATCGGCATCCCCGAGGACGAGCAGACCCGGGTCTTCGAGCGCTTCTACCGCGCCGACAAGGCCCGCTCGCGCGCCACCGGCGGCACCGGGCTCGGCCTGGCGATCGTCAAGCACGTCGCGGCCAACCACGGCGGCTCGGTCGGGTTGTGGAGCCGGCCCGGCACGGGCTCGACGTTCACCCTCCGCATCCCCGCGCACGTCCGGCCGGAGCCGGCCCCCGAGCCGGCCAAGCCCGGCAAGCAGACCTCGCCGGCACCACGGCAGGAGAAGACCCCCGAGCGCACCCCGAGGCTCGTGGTTACCGGGCAGGACAGCCCAGATCATGGAGGAAACCTGTGACCAGGGTTCTCATCGTCGAGGACGAGGAGTCGTTCGCCGACCCCCTCGCCTTCCTGCTGCGCAAGGAAGGGTTCACCGCGGCCGTCGCCGGCACCGGCCAGGCCGCGCTCGAAGAGTTCGACCGCAACGGCGCCGACATCGTGCTGCTCGACCTGATGCTGCCGGGGATGAGCGGCACCGACGTCTGCAAGCAGCTGCGTCAGCGCTCCGCCGTGCCGGTGATCATGGTGACCGCGCGGGACAGCGAGATCGACAAGGTCGTCGGGCTGGAGCTCGGTGCGGATGATTATGTCACCAAGCCGTACTCGGCTCGGGAGTTGATCGCGCGGGTTCGGGCTGTGCTGCGGCGGGGTGGTGAGCCGGGGGCTGAGGGGGAGCTGGCTCCGCTTGTGCTGTCCGCCGGGCCGGTTCGGATGGATGTCGAGCGGCATGTTGTGACGGTGGATGGGGCTGAGGTTTCGCTGCCGTTGAAGGAGTTCGATCTGCTGGAGTATCTGCTTCGGAATGTGGGGCGGGTGCTGACTCGGGGGCAGCTGATCGACCGGGTTTGGGGCGCGGACTACGTTGGGGATACCAAGACTTTGGATGTCCATGTGAAGCGGTTGCGGTCGAAGATCGAGCCGGATCCTGGGTCTCCTCGGCATCTCGTGACTGTGCGGGGGTTGGGGTACAAGTTCGAGACGTAGGCCCTAGGGCGTCGCGTTTGTGGGCTGCCGCCTTCCAGGGACTGTCCTCGCCGGACGGGCAGGCTCTGGGATGACCCCTGGGTTTGTTCCTTTGTCTCGCCTTTGTGTTGTGGGCGCGGTTGGTCATCCCGTCGCCTGATTGAGGCCTATCACTTTGAGCCGGGCCCGCAAGCTTGGGCTCTTTGCCCTCTTTGCGCTTGGGGTTGCGGGCCCGGCTCAAAGTGATTTTTTCGGCCTCAGGCGACGGGATGACCAGCCGCTCCTTTGTCTGGGTCCCTTGCTCTTGGGGTCCTTTTTGGGCGGTTTTCTTGCGTGGGAGGCGCGCCGGGGTGGGGTTGTACCGAGTGTTTTCGGTTACAAGTTCGAGACCTGGGGCTGGGGCCGGTACCCTGGACCCCCGTGCGCCTAGGGGTACTCGACGTCGGTTCCAACACCGTCCACCTGCTCGTGGTCGACGCCCACCGGGGCGCCCACCCGACGCCGATGCATTCCGAAAAGTCCGTGCTGCGGCTGGCCGAGCGGATCACCCGGACCGGGGACCTCAGCCGCGCCGGGGCCGACGAGCTCGTAACCGCCGTCGAATCCGCCAAGGAAGCCGCTGCCCGGCTCGGCTGTGAAGAGCTGATGGCCTTCGCCACCTCCGCCGTCCGCGAAGCGAAGAACTCCGCCAAGGTGCTGGCCCGCGTGGCCGAGGAAACCGGCGTTGAGCTGCAGGTTCTCTCCGGGATCGACGAGGCGCGGCTCACCTTCCTCGCCGTGCGGCGGTGGTACGGGTGGTCGGCCGGGAAGCTGCTCGTGCTCGACATCGGCGGGGGCTCGCTGGAGATCGCCATGGGCCGTGACGAGGAGCCCGTGCTGGCCGAATCGCTCGCGCTGGGCGCCGGCCGGACCACGCGCACCCGCTTCAAGCACGATCCGCCGACGCGCTCGGAGCTCGTCGCCACCTCGGCGTGGCTCGACGACCAGCTCACCGAGCTTGCGCGGAAGGTCACCAAATGGGGTGAACCCGATCGGGTCGTCGCGACGTCGAAGACGTTTCGGTCGCTCGCGCGGCTGACCGGCGCCGCCCCCTCGGCGGCGGGTCCGCGCGTGCGACGTACGCTCACGGATACCGCATTGCGGCAGCTCCTGGCCTTCATCTCGCGGATGCCCTCGGCCGATCTGGCCCAGCTCGAGGGGGTCAGTTCGAGCCGATCGCACCAGCTGGTGGCGGGTGCGCTCGTCGCGCAGGCCACGATGCGGGCGCTCGGATTGCCCGAACTCGAGATCTGCCCGTGGGCTCTGCGAGAAGGTGTCATCCTGCGGCGGCTGGACCATTCCAACGGCGCGGATGAGACTGGAGCCGCCCTCGTGGCGCGCTTCGGCGCACAGGAGGACCGGTGAAAGCAGTCGGCTGGACTTCGTACGAGGAAGACGGGCACGGTGAAGGGGTGACGGACATGCAGAGGACAACGCACAGCGCGCGCTGCGCCGCCGGCGTGCCGTCGGGAACCCGTTCGCGAAGTGCCGAAGACCCGGAGCGCGCAGGGGATTACCAGGTATGACGGACCAGACCGGAGGCGACCAGCCGCAGAAGACCGTGGCTGAGCTGCTCGCCCAGCACGGCGCCCAGGTCGACGGCGGACGCCGTCGCCGCCGGCGCGCGGCCGAGGACGACGACGAACCCGGCACCCCCGAAGCCCCGCCCGGCGCGACCGGCTCGCACCGGCGGCCCGGCGTGAGCGACACCGGCCCGCAGGCGATCATCGACCGCGTGGCCGGCGAAGGCCCGCCCCCGGCGGCGCCGCCCGCGCGGCCGTCCGGACGGCGTCGCGCCGAGCCACCGGCCGCGCCGCCGCCCGCGCCCCGCGCGGTCCCGCAGGACTCGCAGCCGCTGCCGCGGCCGGTCCCGCCGCCCCCGCCGCCGGCCCGGCCCGCCCCCGGTGGCGCCGAGTCCGGTCAGTACGCGCGCCCGCCGCAGCAGTCGGGCCAGTTCGCGCGGCCGCCGCAGGAGTCCGGGCAGTTCGCGAGCCCGCCGGAGCCGCCGCCGGCGCCGCCGCGCGCGCCCCGGCGTCAGCCGCCGCCTCCGCCGCAGGCGTCCCAGCAGCTGCCGACCCCGCCGCCGCCCGCGGCCGAGGAGACCCGCGGGGCCGTCCCGCCGGTCCGCCGGCGCCCGGGCCCGCCGCAGCCGTCGCAGCAGCTGCCGACCCCGCCGCCGCAGCCGTCCCAGCAGCTGCCGACGCCGCCGCCGCAGTCCGGCCCGCTGTCGGCCCGGCTCGACGGCCTCAACGGCACCCCGGACGCCGACGTCGACGGGCCGCCGCCCCCGATGGCCAGCGGCACGTTCTCGACGCCGCCTGCCGCGCCCGGCCGCCCGCGCCGGGGCCCGGCGCGCCGCCCGCAGCCGCAGCAGGAGGCCTACACCGAGCAGTTCTCGGCGGTCCCCGACGACGAGCCGGCGCCGCCCGTCCCGCCCAAGGGGCCGAAGGGCAAGAAGCCGGACGAGCCGCCGTCGTCGCCCGCGGGCCTGGCGAACTGGCGCAAGCGCCGCCAGAAGGAGCAGATGGAGGACACCGAGATCGGCGTCATGCCGGTGGTGCCGACCGATGCTCCGGACGACGGTTACCCCGAGGACGACTTCGAGCCCGACGGTTTCGCGCCGGAAAGCAGCGGCTACCAGGCCGCCTACGACGCGGGCCCGCCGACCGGCACGTACCCGCCGCCGATGCCGTTCGCGCCCGGTGAGCGTGCCTCGCGGGCGCCGATCCCGGACGACCTCGAGCCGTACGAGCGCGAGTTCGCCGACGGGTACCCGGCGGACGGCCCGGACTTCGAGCAGGACGACTACGGCTACGAGCAGGGCGAAGGCTACGAAGACGACGAGTACGACGACGCGCCCGGCCCGGTCGCGGAGCCGGAGCCCGCGGCTTCGCCCGGCAAGGCGTGGCTGGCGCTGGCCGGCCAGCTGGCGCTGGGCGTGGTCGGCGGCGCCGCCGTCTGGCTCGGCTTCAACTGGCTGTGGGTGAACATCCCGGCGGCCGCCCTCGTCGCGGCGCTGCTCGTGGTCGTCGCGCTGGTCTGGATCGTGCGGAAGATCCGCCGCGCCGAAGACCTGCAGACCACGGTGCTGGCCGTGCTGGTCGGCCTGGTGGTGACGGTCTCGCCCGCTGCGCTGCTGCTCGTCGGACGCTGACCTCGAAGGGGACGCGGTGATGCGCGTCCCCTTCGAGGCACGCCCCTGCTTCCCACCCTGCGTGACGAGGCAGGATGGCGCGCGTGACAGACGAGAAGCCGGTGCCGGTCGGCCTCAGCACGGCGTCCGTGTGGCCCCTCAAGGCCGGGTCGGCGTTCGAGCTGGCCGCCGAGCTGGGCTACGACGGGGTCGAGGTGATGGTCTGGGCCGACGCCGTCAGCCAGGACGTCGCAGCCTTGCGCCGCTGGTCGCGCCGCACCGGGATGCCCGTGCTGTCGATCCACTCGCCGTCACTGCTGATCACCCAGCGGATCTGGTCACCCGATCCGGTGATTCGGTTGCGGATGTCGGTCGACGCCGCTGTTGAGCTCGGGGCGCGCACGGTTGTCGTGCACCCGCCATTCCGCTGGCAGCGCCGCTACGGTGACGCATTCGGTGATCTCGTCGACGAGCTGGAGGAGTCGAGCGGGATCGAAATCGCCGTCGAGAACATGTTCAAGGTCCGCCCGCCCGGCGGTTCGAAGAATTCGCGCGTGTCGGCGTTCCGGCCGTCGATCGATCCGACGGACGTCGGTTTCCGGCACTACACGCTCGACCTGTCCCACACAGCGGCAGCCCGGATGGACGCGCTGGCGCTCGCCGAGCGGATGGGGGAAGGCCTCACACACCTCCATCTGGCGGACGGCACCGGCGTCCCGAAGGACGAACACCTGGTGCCCGGACGGGGTGGGCAGCCCTGTGCGGCGCTCCTGGAAAAGCTGGTCAGCAGCGGTTTTGCCGGGCAGATCGTGCTCGAGGTCAACACGCGGCACGCCGTCACCGCGGCCGAGCGCGTGCGTGATCTGGCGGAGGCATTGCTGTTCGCGCGATTCCACCTCGGGTTATAACTGAGCACGTTCCGACAGGACACCACTACTCCCGAGTGCATTTCCGCCGGTCGAACACGTAAAGTTCCGACTGTGAAACCGTCGCGCGCGTTGCTCGTCACCTTCCCGGATTCCCGCACCGGCACGGCGCGTTCGTGAGCGGAATGGACGGCACCGCCGCGTCCTTCGACACGGCGAGTGCGGCGCGGTCGCTGGGGGACGGCACCTTCACCGCGGTGCTGCGTGCGGAATGGGCCATCGGCTCGCACCCGCACGGGGGCTTCCTCCTGGCCCTGCTGGCCAAGGCGGCGATCGCCGCGCTCCACGAACGCGGGGAGCCGCACGCCGAGCCGCTCGTCGTCAGCGCGGAGTTCCTGCACGCGCCGGCGCTCGGCCCGGTGCTGCTGCGCACGGACGTCCGCAAGGTGGGGCGCCGGGCGACGGTCGTCGAGGTCCGCCTGGAGCAGCGCGGCCGCAGCTGCGTCGAGGCGCGCGTGACGACCGGCCGGCTGCCGATGCGGCGCCCGGAGTGGACGGACGTGCCGTCGATGCCCGCCGAGCCGCCGCCGGGCGCGCTGACGATGCCCGAGAGCCCGGAGGGGCCGTTCAACCTGGCCAAGGGCTGCGAGGTCCGCCTCGACCCGGCGACCGCGGGTTACCTGGCCGGGCGCACGGGCGAGCCACCCCGGATGCGGCTGTGGGTCCGGCCGCGCCACAGCCTGGTCGACCCGTACTTCACGCTCTTGGCCTCGGACGTCAACCCACCGGTGGTGATGAACCTGGGCCGCATCGGCTGGGCCCCGACGGTCCAGCTGACGGCGCTGCTGCGCACCCGCCCGGCCCCGGGCTGGCTGCGGGTGGTGGTGGAGTCGAGGTCAGTCCACGAGTCGTGGTTCGACTCGGACGCCACGGTGGTCGACTCCCAGGGGCGGCTGGTGTGTCAGGCGCGGCAGCTGGGTCTCGCCCCGGCCCCGGGCGGCTGAGCGGCGTTTGGCACGCTTTACGCCATGACGGTCATCGCGGTGCTGGGTGCGGGGAAGATCGGCGAGGCGTTGCTCTCGGGGCTGCTGCACGGCGGCCACGAGCCGGACGGCCTCCTCTTCACCGAGCGCTACCCCGCGCGCGTCCAGGAGCTGACCGAGCGCTACGGCATCCGCGGCGTCGAGGTCGAGGAAGCCGCCAAGCGGGCCGATGTCCTCGTCGTGGCCGTGAAGCCGCAGGACATCGACCCCGTGCTCGCCGAGCTCGCGCCCTTCCTCGGTCCGTCGTCGCTGGTCGTGTCGCTGTGTGCCGGCCTGCCGACCTCGCTGTACGAGCGGCGGCTGGCCGAGGGCGTTCCCGTGGTGCGGGTCATGCCGAACACGCCGATGCTGGTCGGCGAGGCCATGAGCGCCATGTCGGCCGGGCGGCACGCCACCGCCGAGCACCTCGCGGTCGTGCGTGAGCTGCTTTCGCACGTCGGCCAGGTCGTCGAGGTGCCCGAGGCCCAGCAGGACGCCGTCACGGCGCTGTCGGGCTCCGGGCCCGCCTACTTCTTCTTCCTGGTCGAGGCCATGATCGACGCCGGCATCCTGCTCGGCCTGCCGCGGGCGCTGGCCGGTCAGCTGATCATCCAGTCGGCCGTCGGCGCGGCGAAGATGCTCGCCGAGTCGGAGGAGCACCCGGTGCTGCTGCGCGAGGCCGTGACGTCCCCGGCCGGGACGACCATCAACGCTATCCGCGAGCTGGAAAAGCACGGCGTCCGCGCGGCGCTGCTCGCGGCGATCGAGGCGGCGAAGGACCGGTCCGTGGAGCTGGGCAAGGCCCACGAGGACTAGGCCCTCGGCCGCCAGTCGTTCGCCCACGTGTCGAGCCGCACCAGCGCCTCGAACAGCGATTTGCCCTGGTCGGTGAGCGTGTAACCCTCGGCGTGGCCGACCAGGTCCGCTTCGCCGAGCTCGCGCAGCCGGGTCGCCAGCACGCTCGACGAGACGCCGTCGCAGCGTTGCTGGAGCTCGCGGAACGTCGGGTTCGCGTCGTCGCGCAGCTCCCAGAGGATCCGCAGCGCCCAGCGCCGGCCGAGCAGGTCGAGCAGCGCCATCACCGGGCGGCCGGTGGCCGAACCGCGGACCGGGCGGCCGGGCAGGGGAGTCGTCAAAGTGCTTTCCTTTCCGAAGCGCCCCATGCTAGCGTGCCGGTCATGCCTCTGAAATCGAAGCAGCCTCGGATCGCGCCCCTCGAGCCGCCGTACGACGCCGCCGCGGCGGCCGCGATCGAGCAGCTCGGCCCGCCCCTGCAGCTGTTCCGCGTGTGGGCGCGGCGCCCCGACCTCGTCGACGCCATCGCGAACTGGGGGCAGTACTACTTCTCGCGGCGCTCGGCGCTGAGCGTCCGGCAGCGTGAGCTGGTCATCACCCGCACGACCGCCCGGTGCGGCGCCGACTACGAGTGGGGCGTGCACGTCGCGACCTTCGCCGCGAAGGCGGGCTTCGACGACGCCCAGCTGCGCTCGCTCGCGGACGGCGGTCCGGCCGACGGCTGCTGGGACGCCGGCGACCGCGCGGTGCTCGCGGCCGTCGACGAGCTGCACACGACGTCGGACCTCTCCGACGGGGCGTGGACCGCCCTGGTCGACGTCGTCGGCGAGGACGGCGCGCTCGACCTGCTGCTCGTCTGCGGCTGGTACCACGCCATCTCGTTCACCGTCCGCGCCCTGCGGCTGCCGCCCGAACCGGGGACCGAGCGCCCGGTTTCGCCGTAATGGGCGATTCCTGCGGTCTTGCACGAGCGGGTGCCCGTGCGTTAGCGCTGGTAGGAGCCCATCTCGGTGACAGGCGTCGCATTAGTCCCACCAGTCCCGCTACTCTCGATAGAGCACGTGCGTGTCGATACCACAGGTGGGGAAGCCTCGTGGCGCGACACGTGTCGAAGGACGCGGTAAACATGTCGCCGAACAAGAAGGAGGATCTGCCGGCAGTCGGGCAGGTCCAGTTCCTGACGGTCGCCGAGGTGGCCACGCTGATGCGGGTCTCCAAGATGACCGTCTACCGTCTCGTGCACTCGGGTGAGCTGCCCGCCGTAAGGGTCGGGAAGTCCTTCCGGGTGCCGGAGAAAGCAGTGCACGAGTACCTCCAGGGCGCCTACTACGACGTGGGCTGATCCGGTCGCCGGGCACGCCGTGGCCAGCGGCGCGCAGCGCTACAACGTGCCCGCCGACCGGCCCGCGAAGGGTCACGGGTAACCTGGAAGACCGCTCGTGCCTGTGCGCTCCACCCGTTGGACGCTGCGCCGGGCAGCGTTACCGACGACGACCTAAGGAGCGCCCATGGGCTCTGTGATCAAGAAGCGCCGCAAGCGCATGTCGAAGAAGAAGCACCGCAAGCTGCTGCGCCGCACGCGAGTGCAGCGTCGTAAGGCCGGCAAGTAAGCCTGCTTGCCCGAGCGTGACCGTGGCCCGTCCAGTCTCTGGACGGGCCACGTCCATGTGGTGGACCCGTCCCCCCGTTCGAGTGTTGTCTTCGTCGCTTTCCGGCGAATAGCGGTTAATAGCACGTAAGACAACCGGGAGCTACCACTGATGAGCGGTAACATCCTAAGGGCGTCCGCGCGATGCTTCCAGTGAGTGCAGGTTCGCGCACTTCGGGTGATCGTCCACCCCCCACACGCCCTACGCCGCAGGGAGTCGTATGCCGTCGAACATCGTGCTCGTGACCGGGGTCGCCGGCGAACTGGGCGGGAAACTGCTCGCCCGGCTGGGCAACAACCCCGACTTCGAACGGGTCATCGGTGTCGACACGGTCCCCCCGGACAAGACGGTCCTGCAGCGCATGGGCCACGCGGAGTTCGTCCGCGCGGACATCCGGAACCCCTTGATCGCCAAGGTGATCAGCACCGCCGAAGTGGACACGGTGGTGCACGCGTCCTGCACCGCGCACCCGGCCGGGCCGGGCCGCCGCACGGCGATCAAGGAAGTCAACGTCATCGGCACCATGCGGCTGCTCGCCGCCTGCCAGCGCTCGCCGCTGGTCCGCAAGCTGGTGGTCAAGTCGACGGCGGCCGTCTACGGCGCCGGCGCCCGCTCGCAGGCGGTGTTCACCGAGGACTCCGAGCTCATCCCGACGTCGACCAGCGGATACGCGAAGGACGCCGTCGAGATGGAGGGGTACGTGCGCGGCCTGATGCGGCGCCGTCCCGACATCACCACGACGTTGTTCCGCTTCGCCAACATCATCGGGCCGTCGACCGACACCGTGCTTTCGCGCTATTTCGCACTGCCGGTCGTGCCGACCGTTTTCGGTTACGACGCCCGGATCCAGCTGCTGCACTCGTCCGACGCGCTGGCCGTCCTGGAGCGCGCGACCCTGGCCGACAAGCCCGGCGTCTTTAACGTCGGCTCGGAAGGGGTACTCACTCTTTCGCAGGCGATCCGGCGAGCCGGCCGGGTCGAGCTGCCGATGCCGCGGACGGTGGTGCCGTCGGTCGGCAAGGTCCTGCGCGGCGCGCGCGTCGTCGACTTTTCCGCCGACCAGGTCCGGCTGCTGAACTTCGGCCGGGTCGTCGACATCACCAAGCTGAAGCAGGAGTTCGGGTACACCCCGCGGTGGACCACGCGTGAGGCGTTCGACGACTACGTCGTCGGACGCGGGCTCCGGCCGGTGCTCGACGGCGGCAAGCTGGCGGGCCTGGCCGGGAAGGTGCTCGTCGCCGCGGCGACGGGGCAGAGCCGGTGAGCAGACCGCACGACTTGGACGGATTCGAAAGCGAGGCTGAGACGGTGGGCGGTGCCGAGGCGCAGGTCATCCCCCTGCACGGGCCGGGCCGGGAAAAGCCGGAGGCCGACCCGCGCGACCAGAGCGGTGACGCTCCGGTCGTCGCGTTCCCGCGCGCGGACCAGCCGGCCCCCGAGCCGCTTTCGGACGCCGCGCGCTCGGCGCTCGGCTTCCTCCGCGACCGGCTGACCGGCGACTACACCGTCGACGAGTTCGGCTTCGACGCCGAGCTGACCGACGCCGTCTTCCTGCCGCCGCTGCGCGCGCTGTACAAGAAGTGGTTCCGCGTCGACACCCACGGCGTCGAGAACCTCCCGCTCGAGGGCGGCGCGCTGCTGGTGTCCAACCACTCGGGCACGTTGCCGCTGGACTCGCTGATGACGGCGGTGGCGGTCCACGACGAAACGGGCGGCCGCCACCTGCGCGGTCTCGGCGCCGACCTGGTGTTCCAGGTGCCGCTGGTGGGCTCGTTCGCCCGCAAGTCCGGCCAGACGCTGGCCTGCAACGCGGACGCGGAGCGCCTGCTGAACCAGGGCGAGCTGGTCGGCGTGTGGCCGGAGGGCTTCAAGGGCGTCGGAAAGCCGTTTTCGTCCCGCTACAAGCTGCAGCGCTTCGGCCGCGGCGGGTTCGTGTCGGCCGCGCTGCGCGCCGGCGTGCCGATCATCCCGGTGTCGGTCATCGGCGCCGAGGAGATCTACCCGAAGCTCGGCGACATCAAGCTGCTGGCGCGCATGCTGGGCCTCCCGTACTTCCCGGTGACGCCGTTCTTCCCGCTGTTTGGCGCCCTGGGCGCGATCCCGCTCCCGACGAAGTGGAGCATCGAGTTCGGCGAGCCGATCGCAACGGACTCCTACGGCCCGGACGCCGTCGACGACCCGATGCTGGTGTTCCAGCTGACCGACCAGGTTCGGGAGTCGATCCAGCAGACGCTTTACCAGCGGCTTTCGCAGCGGAAGTCCGTGTTCCGCGGCTGAGGCTGTGGCTGTGTCGTCGTTCTGATCACGCGTGTCGACTTCCTGATCACGCGTGTCGTCCGTTCAGGCACGCGAGTCGTCCGTCTGGGTACGCGTGTCGTCCGGCGGAGTACACGACCGCGCGGGCCGGAGTCGGCTTGCGGCAGCCGAGATGCGTGATTCAAGGGTCGGCACGTGTGATTGGCGGGCCGACTCGCGTGATTCAGGGGACGACACGCGTACCTGAGCGGACGACTCGCGTACTTGGGCGGACGACACGTCTACCTGGGTGGGCGACTCGCGTGATTGAAAGGTCGACTCGCGTGATTTGAGGGTCAACACGCGTGATTCAAGGGACGACACGCGTGCCTGGGTGGACGACTCGCGTACTTGGGCGGACGACACGCGTACCTGGGTGGACGACACGGGGGTGTCTGGGTCAGCGGCGGCGGTAAGCCATTCCTGCCGCCACGGCACCGGCCAGCGCCCCGGCGCCGAGCACCGAAGGCACCCCGATCTTCGCCGCCTTACGACCAGTCCGGAAGTCGCGGATTTCCCAACCCCGCGCCCGGGCCACATCCCGCAGCCCACCGTCCGGGTTCACGGCCACCGCCGTCCCCACCGCCGACAGCATCGGGATGTCGTTCGCCGAGTCCGAATACGCCGTGCAGCGCTTGAGGTTCAACCCCTCCCGGGACGCCAGCGCGCGCACTGCGTGGGCCTTCGCCCGGCCGTGCAGGAGGTCGCCCACCAGGCGGCCCGTGTACACGCCGTCGCGGGTCTCGGCCACCGTGCCCAATGCCCCCGTCAGGCCGAGACGGCGGGAGATGATCGCCGCCAGCTCGATCGGGGTTGCCGTCACCAGCCAGACCCGCTGGCCCGCGTCGAGGTGCATCTGGGCCAGGGCCCGGGTGCCGGACCAGATCTTGTCGGCCATCAGCTCGTCGTAGATCTCTTCGCTGATCGACGTCAGCTCGGCCACCGTGCGGCCGGCCACAAAGGACAGTGCGCGCTCGCGGTGGGTCTTGATGTCTTCCTTGTTCTCGCGCCCGCCCAGGCGGAACTTGATCTGGCCCCAGACGAACCCGGCCAGGTCGGACGACGTGAAGAACTTGCGCGCCGCCAGGCCGCGGGCGAAGTAGAAGATCGACGCGCCCATCATCATCGTGTTGTCGACGTCGAAGAACGCCGCCGCGGTGAGGTCCGGCGGTGCGGGCGGGACGGGCGGCTCGGCGGCTTCGGAGACCACGCGGGCGTGGGCGGCCTCGGCCGACGCCTCGCCCGCGAGCGTGGCGAGCCGTTCGAGCTCCTGACTCTTATCCCTGCCACGCCAAGCTGACACGCACACCGCCTCCACGTCTGCCCACGTCCTGGCGACGTCCCTGCGAACGTCCGGGTCCTTCGCACAGCGTAGCGAGCCGCCCACCGCGCCGTCGCAGGTGTGGCCCGGACCTCAGCCGATCACGATCGGCGGCAGACCCGGGATGAGCGGCGGGATGGAAACCAGGGGCGGCGGCTTCGAGGTCGACGTCACCGGCGGCCGCGGGGTGGTCGTCGGAACCTCGCCGTACACCGGCGGCGGGGTGACCCCGCCGGTCGGCTGCGGTGCGCCCGGGGTCGCCGTGGTGCCGGACGGCGGCAGCTCGGTGCCGGTCGGCGTCGGCTGCGTGCTCTCGGCCGCCGAAGGGGACGTCGGCGCCGAGGACGGCTCCCCGCCGGACGACGGCGCCGGCCGCTGCGTGCACTCGCCGGTCGCCGGCAGCAGGCCCAGGTCGTCCGACGAGCCGGTGGTGATCTGGTAGCAGCTCATCCGCGCGGCCAGCCCGCTCGTGCGCTCCTGGACCTTGCCGAGCAGGGTGCGGACGTCGCCGAACACCGTCGCCGCGTCCGCCGGGAGCGCCGGCTGTGCCGCGGCCAGCCGCGCCGCCTGGTTCCGGGCCCACAGCCGGACGTCGGCGAGCTCCTGCGCACTTCCGTCGCTGGTCGCGACGGCGGCCGTCTGGGCGACGCCGGCGCGCAGGTCGGCGGCGAAGTCGTCGTACGCGGTCCGGTAGTCGGCCTCGCTCGCGCCTTCGGTCGCCAGCTGCGACAGCTCGGTGATCCGGTTGGTGGCGAACTCGAGGTGCTTCTTGGCCTTGGCCTGGTCGCCGAAGGTCAGGCCCAGCGTCGTCGACTCCCCGGCGCGCTTGACGTCGTAGAGCGGGGAGCCGGGCAGCGCGTTGCGCGAGAGCACGAGCGTCAGCCCGGACAGCACCAGGAAGAGGAAGAGCGCGGCGGCCACCAGGTCGGCGGTCCGCGGCCGCCACCTCCGACGCGGGGTGGCCGCCGCCGTCTCCAGGCGGCCCGCGATCTCCGCGCGGATCCGCTGCCGGGTCTCCAGGTCCGGGGCCCCGGCCGCACCGAGCTCGCGCAGCGCGCCGACGAGCGCCAGTTCGTCGGCGAACTCGCCGTCCCGGCGTACCGGGGACGGCTCCAAAGCACGCGCGAACCGGTCGATCTCGGCTCGCTCACGCGCAAACCTCACTGCGCCAGCTCCATCTCGGGCCCGTGGCCGGTCCTGACACCGGTCTGCGAGGAGTAACGATCCAGAAGCCGTCAGGGTTACCGGATTCGGTCAAGAGCTCGAAAAGTTGCGGGGTTCAGCGCAATCCGGTGGGCAGAAGTTGTGCCAGACGGCGTACCGCGCGGTGCTGCAACGCCTTGATCGCGCCCTCGTTGCGGTTCATGATCTGGGCCGTCTCGGCCACGGACAGTCCTTGCAGGAACCGCAGGATGATGCATTCCCGCTGGTCATCGCCCAGTTCCGCGACGCAGCGCAGCAGCTCGGTGCGGGTCGCGCGGCTGATGGCCTCCTGCTCGGGGCCCGCCTGCGCGGTCGCGCCGACCGAAAACGGCGCCGAACCGGGTTCGGTCACCTCGTCGGTGACGACTTCGAGGCGGAACCGGCTCGACTTCACGTGGTCGAGCACGAGGTTGCGGGCGATGGTGACGAACCAGGCGCCGACGTCACGTCCCTGGTAGCTCACCGACGTGATCCGGCGCAGCGCGCGCAGGAACGTCTCGCTCGTGACGTCCTCGGCGAGGTCGCGGTCGCCCAGCCGGAAGAGCACGTAGCGGTAGACGACGTCGACGTAGCGGTCGTAGAGCCTGCCGAAAGCGGACGAATCGCCGTCCTGCGCGGCGCGGACCAGGTCCCAGGCCTCGGCCTTCGCCGCTTCGGCGCGCTCGTCGTCGGACGCCTGCCTGCTCAGCGGCACGGTCGACGACCGCCCGAAGACGCGCTCGGCGAACATGAAGACGGGCCCGCGGCCCACGGCGGTCGGCACGGTCATCGGCGGGCACCTCCGGCGGCGGCTCGGACCCGGTGGGTCACGGTACCCCCGGAACCCGGGCGAGCAGGGGCCTGCCGGCTCGCATGCCCCACGGCCTCGTGGGCAGGCAAGTTCGTCACGGCGACTCCCTCTCTCCGGTCGCGGTGGTGATCAACACCACCCCGCGACGCAGTGCAGCATACGTGTAGTTACCGCGAAGTAGGTAGTGGCTCCGGGGTTGCGAAGAGGGGACACTCGCGGCCTGCGCCCATGACGTCGCTCCGAATGACAGACTTGCAACGGTTTGGCCGGGCGACGAGAGGTGGACCGCGGGTGAGTGCCCCAGAGGAGACGCAGTCGGGGGTCGGCGGGTTGCTCACGCGGGCCGCGGCGACCTGGCCGGACCACCCGGCCGTGCACGAGACCGGAGACGGCCGGAAGCTGACCTACCGTGAGCTCGCGGTGGTCGTGGAAGCCCAGGCCAAGACACTTGTGGGTGCAGGTGTCACACCTGGCGACCGGGTCGCGCTGCGGCTGCCGACGTCGGTCGACTTCGTGGTCGCGTTCTTCGGCGCGCTGCGCGCCGGGGCGGTCGTCGTGCCGCTGTCGCCGCAGGCGCCGGGGCCCGAGCTCGACAGGCTGCTCGAGCACAGCGGCGCCAAGGTTGTCGTTCATCGCGACACGGATACGGCGCTGCCGGCCGGAGTGATCGGTCTCACTCCCGAAGCTGACCCGGATGGACCAGTCGAACCCGTCGATGCCGGCCGGGCGGGCGAAGACATCGCCGTCGTGTCGTACACCTCGGGCACCACCGGGCCGCCGCGCGGCGTGATGCTCTCGCACCGGGCGCTGCTGGCGAACCTCGAGCAGCTCAGCCACGTCGAAGGCGTCCTGACCCACGACGACCGCGTGCTGGTCACCATCCCGCTCTTCCACGTCTACGGCCTCGGGCCGGGCCTGCTGCAGGCCGTCTCCGTCGGCGCGACCGCGATCCTCTCGGAGCGCTTCGAGGCGCAGCGCACGCTGGCCGACTGCGCCGAGCACGGCGTCACCACGATCACCGGCGTCCCGACGATGTACGGCGAGTTCGCCGCGCTCGGCGCCGAGGAGCTCGGCCGCGGGCTGGCCACCGTCCGGCGGATGACGTCGGGCGCCGCGCCGCTGCACCCGAAGGTGCTCGGCGCGCTCCGCGAGGCCACCGGCCTCGACGTCTACGAGGGCTACGGCCTCACCGAGTGCGCGCCGGTCGTGACGTCGACGCTGGTCACCGGCTACCCGAAGCCGGGTTCGGTCGGTCGCCCGCTGCCGGGCATCGAGCTGCGGCTGGTCGACAGCGACGGCACCGATCAGGCCGTGCCGCTCGACCCGGATGACGTCGACGACGTCTTCGAGGCCGAAGGCGAGACCGGGCTGGTCTCGATCCGCGGCGCGAACCTCTTCTCCGGCTACTGGCCCGACGGCGGCCACGGGCCCGACGACGAAGGCTGGTTCCGCACCGGCGACGTCGGCTACCTCGACGTCGACGGCGACCTGCACCTGGTCGACCGGGCCAACGACCTGATCATCGTCAACGGCTTCAACGTCTTCCCGAACGAGGTCGAGTCGGTCATCGCGCAGCTGCCCGAGGTGGCCGAGGCCGCGGTGGTCGGGGTCGTCGACGAGCGCAGCGGCGAGGCCGTGAAGGCGTTCGTGGTGCCGGTCGCCGGGGCGTCGCTGTCGGAGCAGCAGGTCGTCGACCAGTGCGCGGCCCACCTGGCCGGGTACAAGGTGCCGCACGCGGTCGAGTTCGCCGAGTCGCTGCCGCACTCGGCCACCGGCAAGCTGCGCCGCGTGCGGCTGCGGTAGTAAGGACGTCATGGCACAGGTAGTGACGGTGATGGGCCGGGCGGGCTGCCACCTCTGCGAGGTGGCGGAGGCGGACGTCGAGCGCATCTGCGGTGAGCTGGGTGTCGCGTGGACGGCCGAGGACGTCGACACGGACCCGGAGTGGCGCGCGGAGTACGGCGACCGCGTGCCGGTGATCCTGGTCGACGGCGCCGAGCACGGCTACTGGCGCGTCGAAGAGGACCGGCTGCGGAAGGCGCTCGCCTGAGCCGTAACACGTCCGTAAGCAGTGCCGGGCCACCCGAACGGCCTACCGCGCCGAAGATGGAGGCGTGAGCACTGTCCAGGACGCCCCCGCCCCGGCCGAGGCGCCGCGGCGGCTCTCGCTGCCCGTTTCGACCCTGATCGGGCTTCTCGCGCTCGCTGCCGCACTCGGTGTCGGGCACTTCGTCGCGGGCTTCGTCGGGTACACGGCTTCGCCGTTCATCGCGGTGGCGAACTACGTCATCGACCACAGCCCGACCGCGATCGTGAAGTGGGCCGAGCGGACGCTGGGCACCTGGGACAAGCCGATCCTCAAGGTCGGGCTCGGCGTGGTGCTGGTCCTGCTCGCAGTGCTGGCCGGCCAGCTCTCGCGCAAGACGCCGCGCGCGGGCCAGGTGCTCGTCTTCCTGCTCGGCGCCGCCGGGGTCGCCGCCGTGTTCGTGCGCACCGACCTCGGGCAGGTCTCCCTGCTGGCGCCGGTCGCCGCGCTGGTCGCCGGGCTGGTCGTGTTCACGATGCTGCACCGGCTCGCCCTGCCGCCCGACGTCATCCGCTACCGCGGCTTCGACCGCCGGAAGTTCCTGCGGGCCGGCGTCGGCGTCGCGGCGGGTTCGGGGCTCGCGGCGGTGGTCGGCGAGGTCGCCGGGACCAGCTCGAACGCCGAGGACTCGCGGGCCGCCGTCGGGCCGCTCGTGCCCGCGCGCACCGCGCCGCCGCTGCCCGCCGACGCCGACTTCGTGAAGCTCGGCTCACCGCCGTTCATCACGCCCAACGCGGACTTCTACCGCATCGACACCGCCCTGGTCGTGCCGCAGATCCGGACCGAGGACTGGAACCTCAAGATCCACGGGATGGTCGACAAGGAGGTGACGTTCTCCTACGCCGACATCCGCAACCGCCCGCTGGTCGAGCGCCGGGTGACGCTGACCTGCGTGTCCAACGAGGTCGGCGGGCCGCTGATCTCGAACGCGGCGTTCCTCGGCGTCGACCTCGTCGACCTGCTCGACGAAGCCGGCGTGCAGGCCGGCGCCGAGCAGATGTACGCGACGAGCGTCGACGGCTGGACGTGCGGCACCCCGGCGAACGTCGCGCTCGACCCGGCGCGCGGCGCGATGCTCGCGATCGGGATGAACGGCGAGCCGCTGCCGGTCGAGCACGGCTTCCCGGCGCGGATCGTCATCCCCGGCCTGTACGGCTACGTGTCCGCGACGAAGTGGGTCAAGGACCTCGAATTCACCAAGTGGGACGCACGGCAGTCGTACTGGCTCAACCGCGGCTGGGCCGAGCAGGCGCCGATCAAGACCGAGTCCCGGATCGACACCCCGGCCGGCTTCGCGAACGTCACCGCGGGCAAGGTCCGGCTGGCCGGCACGGCGTGGGCGCAGCACACCGGCATCGCGAAGGTCGAGGTCCGGCTCGACCAGGGCGCCTGGCGCGAAGCCACCCTTTCGGCCGAGGTCAGCAAGGACACCTGGCGCCTGTGGTGGATCGAGCTCGACGTGCCCGCGGGCACGCACCAGGCGTACGTCCGGGCCACCGACCAGGACGGCTACACCCAGACGGAGAACCGCGCCGACCCGGTGCCCGACGGCGCCACCGGCTGGCACTCCGTCTCCCTCGACGCGCACTGACGCCGGAAGTGCCTGGCGGACAAGGATTCTGACGCCGTGTCATGATCGGCGGGCCGTCCCGGTCGCCGGGAACCGCCTCCGACCAGTGACTTTGTGCGCGCGTTCACAAGTGGTCTACCGTAGGACCATCGCCCCTCGGGCGGTCCGGCATCGAACCGGACTCCGCGCCCTGGGTCAAGACACAGTTCGGCACGGCCGTGGCGATGGCCGCCGGGTGCACAGCGGGCAGGAGACGACGGCGTGGTGACACAGCGGGGGAGGCGCGACGCGGCGGACTCCCCGGGCCGGCCATCGCGGCGGTCACGCCGGCCGGACACGCCCGACGCCGACAACGCGCCGACGGCCGAGATGCCCGCCGTACCCGCCGACGGGAACGGCCGCAACGGGGATGCCCCCGAGGCCGTCCGGGCGAAGCAGATCCCCGAAGCCGCCGTCGCGCGCCTCGCCGTCTACCTCCGGGTGCTGTCCGGAATGTCGGAACAGGGCGCGACGACCGTTTCGAGCGAAGAGCTGTCGCAGGCCGCGGGCGTCAATTCCGCGAAATTGCGCAAAGACCTCTCGTACCTCGGCTCCTACGGCACCCGCGGCGTCGGCTACGAAGTCAGCGTCCTGGTCAGCCAGATCGAGCGCATCCTCGGCCTCACCCGGCAGCACAAGGTGGCCGTGGTCGGGATCGGAAACCTCGGTCACGCGCTGGCCAACTACGGCGGCTTCCCGGGGCGCGGCTTCCCGGTGGAAGCCCTGTTCGACCTGGACGCGGACCTGATCGGCGTGCCGGTCGGCGGCTTGCCGGTGTCGCACATGGACGACATCCCGCGGGTCTGCGCCGAGCGCGGCATCTCGATCGGCGTGATCGCCACCCCGCCCACCGCGGCGCAGTCGGTGTGTGACCGCCTGGTCGCGGGCGGTGTCCAGTGCATCCTCAACTTCGCCCCGGTCGTGTTGCAGGTTCCTGCTCACATCGAGGTCCGCAAAGTGGATTTGGCCGTCGAGCTGCAGATACTGTCATTTCACGTGGCCCGCAGGGCGGATGATGCCGCTGGGAACCAGGGCACTTCCGGATTACCCGGCGCGGGCCTGCCGTCCGACAATGGCAAAGGCGGGCGGAACGGGTCGGGTCCGGACGGCGGACGGGAAATGGTGGTGCGCTCATGAGCGTCTTGGCGGTCGGTCTCTCGCATCGGAGTGCGGAGCTGAGCACGCTGGAGCGCGTCGCGGTACCGGCGCCCGAGGTGGCCAAGGTGCTGCACGAGCTGCAGCAGGCCGAGCACGTCAGTGAGGTCATGCTCGTCTCGACGTGCAACCGCATCGAGGTGTACGCGGTCGTCGAGACCTTCCACGGCGGTCTCAACGACGTCTCCGAAGTGCTTTCCCGCCAGGCCGGGATGGAACCCGCCGAGCTCTACGACAGCCTGTACGTGCACTACGCCGGCGCGGCCGTCGAGCACCTGTTCTCCGTCACCTCCGGCCTGGACTCCATGGTCGTCGGCGAGACGCAGATCCTCGGGCAGGTCCGCTCCGCCTACGCCACCGCGCGCGAGGTCGGCACCGTCGGCCGCACGCTGCACGAGCTGATCCAGACCACGCTGCGCGTCGGCAAGCGCGTCCACAGCGAAACCGGGCTCGACCAGCTGGGCGCGTCGGTCGTCTCCGAGGCGCTCGCCGCGGCCGGGGACGTCACCGGCAAGCACGCCGTCATCGTCGGCGCCGGTTCGATGGGCGCCTTGAGCGCGTCGCAGCTGCGCAAGGCCGGGATCGGCGAGATCACCGTCGCCAACCGCACCGACGCCCGCGCGCGCCGCCTGGCCGCGAACAGCACCGAACACGGCGTGCCCACCCGCGCGATCCCGCTGTCCCAGGTCGCGGACGCGGTCCGCGAGGCCGACATCGTGATCTGCTGCACCGGCGCGCAGGACGCCGTCTTCGGTCCCGGGCAGGTGCTTCCCCGCGGCGGCCGTCCGCTCGTCGTGTGCGACCTCGGCCTGCCCCGCGACGTCGACCCCGAGGTCGGCGAGCTGGCCGGCGTCCGGGTCGTCGACCTGGCCACCATCCAGCGCCGGATGCGCGAGGCCGGCACCCCGACCACCGAGCGCCAGACGGCCAAGGCGACCGGGATCGTGCTCGACGAGGTGCGCGACTACCTCGCCGGGCAGCGCAGCGCCGAGGTCACCCCGACCGTGACGGCGCTGCGGCGGCGTGCGGCCGAGGTCGTCGACGCCGAGCTGCTGCGCCTGGACCACCGGCTGCCCGACCTCGAACCGGGCGTCCGGGAAGAGGTCGGCCGCACGGTCCGCCGGGTGGTCGACAAGCTGCTGCACGCGCCCACCGTGCGGGTGAAGCAGCTGGCCGCCGAGACGGCCGAAACCGACTACGCGAACGCGTTGCGCGAACTGTTCTGCCTCGACCCGCAGGCGCCCGCCGCGGTGGCGAGCCCGAAGCCCCCACCAGAGAAGAAGTAGCAGTGACCAGAGTCATTCGCATGGGCACCCGCGGCTCGAAGCTCGCGCTCGCCCAGACCGGGACCGTCGCCGACGCCCTGCGCGCCACCGGCGCCGAGGTCGAGATCGTCACCGTGACCACCCCCGGCGACAAGTCCTCCGCGCCGATTCCCACGATCGGGGTCGGCGTCTTCACGTCGGCGCTGCGGGAAGCGTTGCTGCGCAACGAGGTCGACGTCATCGTCCACTCGTACAAGGACCTGCCGACGGCGCCCGAGCCGGGCATTTCGCTGGCCGCCGTGCCGCCGCGCGAGGACCCGCGGGACGCGCTGATCGCGCGTGACGGGCTGACCTTGGGGGAGCTGCCGCCGGGCGCGACGGTGGGCACGGGCTCGCCGCGGCGCACCGCGCAGCTGCGCGCGCTGGGTCTCGGTTTGGAAATCGTGCCGATTCGCGGCAATATCGACACCCGCATGCGCAAGGTGACCGACGGCGAGCTGGATGCCGTGGTGCTCGCGCGTGCCGGACTGGCCAGGGTCGGACTGGCCGAGGTGATCACCGAGACCCTCGACCCGATCCAGATGCTGCCCGCGCCCGCACAGGGCGCGCTGGCGGTGGAGTGCCGGGCCGCCGACGTGGACCTCGAGCACCTGCTCGCGTCCACGTTGGACGACGAGGGCACGCGGGCCGCGGTGACGGCCGAGCGGGCCCTGCTGGCCGCGCTCGAGGCGGGGTGCAGCGCGCCGGTGGGCGCGCTCGCCGAGATCGTCGAAGATCTCGACGCCGAGGGCAAGGTCGTGGAACGGATCTCGCTGCGCGGCACCGCCGCGGCCGACGGCGAGGACGGCGCGGTGGACATGGTCCGGGCCATCGCGCTGGCTGACAAGCACCAGGCCGCCCAGCTGGGCAAGGACCTGGCCGCCGAGCTGCTGGACCTCGGTGCCGGAGCCCTCTCCGGCACCGCCGAGTAGCGCTTTTCGCGAAGCGCTTTTCCGCAAGACGTAGGAGACCTGCGTCCGTGCCATCCCGCACGGCCGCCGCAAGAGGAGAAACGCACAGATGACCCCCGCGCGAAAGACCACCGGGCGCGTAGCGTTCGTGGGCTCCGGGCCCGGCGACGCCGGCCTGCTCACGGTCCGTGCCCAGGAACTGCTCGCCAAGGCCGAGGTCGTGGTGACCGACCCCGACGTGCCGCAGGCCGTGCTGGCCATGGCGGCCGAGGGCGCCGAGGTCCGGCCCGCCGTCGGCGAGGCCACCGAGGTCGCCAAGGACCTCACGGCCGAGGCCAAGGCCGGCCGGCTGGTGCTGCGGCTGGTCGCGGGCGACCCGCTGACCACCCCGGCCGTGGTGGCCGAGGTCCAGGCGGTCGCGCGCACGAGCGCCGTGTTCGACGTCATCCCGGGCGTTTCCCCGGGCGCGGCCGTCCCGGCGTACGCGGGTGTCGCGCTCGGCGGCACGCACGTCGAGGTCGACGTCCGCGGCGACGTCGACTGGGCGGCGCTGGCGGCGTCCCCGGGCCCGCTGGTGCTGCACGCGACGTCGGCCCACCTGGCCGAAGCGGCGTCGGCGCTGACCGGCAACGGCGTCCCGGCGTCGACCCCGGTCGCGGTCACCGCGAACGGCACCATCAACACCCAGCGCACCCTCGACACCACGCTCGAGAAGGTCGCCAACGACGCGGGTGAGCTCGTCGGGCCGCTGATCGTCACGATCGGCCAGGCCGCCGGGCAGCGCTCGAAGCTGTCGTGGTGGGAGTCCCGCGCGCTGTACGGCTGGAAGGTCCTGGTGCCGCGCACCAAGGAGCAGGCCGGCGAGATGGCCGAGCGCCTGCGCGGCCACGGCGCGACGTCGCACGAGGTGCCCACGATTTCGGTCGAGCCGCCCCGCAGCCCGGCGCAGATGGAGCGTTCGGTCAAGGGCCTGGTCGACGGCCGCTACCAGTGGATCGTCTTCACCTCCACCAACGCGGTGCGCGCGGTGTGGGAGAAGTTCGAGGAGTTCGGGCTCGACGCTCGTGCGTTCTCCGGCGTGAAGATCGCCTGCGTCGGCGCCGCGACCGCCGAGAAGGTGCGCTCGTTCGGCATCATCCCGGAGCTGGTCCCCACGGGTGAGCAGTCGTCGGAAGGCCTGCTGGCCGAGTTCCCGCCGTACGACGACGTGCTCGACCCGGTCGACCGCGTCCTGCTGCCCCGGGCGGACATCGCCACCGAGACGCTGTCGGCCGGCCTGCGCGAGCGCGGCTGGGAGATCGACGACGTGACGGCGTACCGCACGGTGCGCGCCGCGCCGCCGCCCGCCGAGACCCGCGAGATGATCAAGACCGGCGGGTTCGACGCGGTCTGCTTCACCTCGTCCTCGACCGTGCGGAACCTGGTCGGCATCGCCGGCAAGCCGCACACCCGCACGCTGGTCGCGTGCATCGGCCCGAAGACCGCCGAGACCGCGGTGGAGTTCGGGTTGCGGGTCGACGTCCAGCCGGAGAAGGCGGATGTTCCGCACCTGGTGGACGCGCTGGCGGAGCACGCCGCGCGGCTTCGTGCGGAAGGTGCGCTGCCGCCGCCGCGGAAGGCCAAGCGGGCCCGTCGGTCCTGAGGTTCGTCGTTCGTGAAGGCCGTCTGGGGATTCCCCAGGCGGCCTTCACGGCTTTCGGGAGGTCGAATTGCGTGATCCACTGAGGCGGTGGTCGATCAAGGGGCTTCCGTGGGTGCCGTCGCGCGTCGGCTGCGTGCGGTTCTCGGGTCGCTTCCGTTCAGCGTTCTCGAACAAGCGAGTCAGGACGCCGACGACGCTCGTGCTCTCCTCGAGGAGGTTGCAAGCGGCTCAGCCGACCCTGATCTGCGACTCGCGGTCGATCTCCTGACGCCGGCTTTGGCATCGTTGAGTTCAGTCAGCGAGTGCGTCGCCGAGAGCAGGCGATCGATTCAGGCGTACCTCGATACGCTGGGGCCGGCAGCGCCTCAGCCGGCCTCTTCTGCAGTCGGCGGTCCGTCCCGCTCGTTCGCCGAGCGAGTGCGGGAAGCGCGTCGGCGGGTCGGCCGCCGCGACGACGGGGTGGTGCCCGCCAGGGGCGAATGGGTGCGCTCTGACGGTTGGACCGTCCGGATGACCAGCGGCCCGGGAGATGATCATTTCGTCGCCGCAAGGCGATTCATCGGGCGACATCTGCCGGGACCGGTGGCCAGGCCGGCCACGCATGTCGAGGTGAAAGTCGCCGTTCGACTCGCAGCGCCGGATCACCTGCGACAAGTTCCTGCCGGCATTGTTGCCGCCCGGGGCCGTCTTGCGGGTCGTGCAGCCGGACGGGACCATCCGGGAGTACGTGGGAGAGGAGCTCGAGTGACCATCACCGGTTCGGTGCCGATTCGCCGGCACCGGGAAGGCGGCGAGGCCTTCGTCCTGGAAACTGCCGAGGACGTGGATCGCCTGGTCGACCTGCTGAGCGAGTCGGACACAGATACCGCGACGCTGGAGGCCGAAGACGGCTCCGCGCTCGATGCGCACGTGCAAGGTGCGTCGGGCTATCTGCTCTACGCGGGTAACGATGAGTTCGGTTACAGCGTCGGCGACCCCGGCACGCCTGCGGTCGAGTCGGAAGTCGGCTTTCCGCCAGGCAGTGGTATCCCGCTCGACCAGTTCCGGACGGCGCTGCAGGAGTTTCTCGCCGACAGTTCGCAAGCGCCGCGGACTGTGCGCTGGCGCGACCCAGCAGATCTACCCTGAACCGCGAGCAGTCTTGCCGCCCATCGTGCGGAAAGGGCCGCTGAGCACCCCTTGCGGAACTCCCGCGATCACAACCGGAGTAACTTGGAGGGGTGTTCCCCGAGCATCGTCCCCGCAGGCTCCGCACCACCCCTGCCATGCGCCGGCTGGTGGGTGAGACGACGCTGCGGCCGCGCCAGCTGATCCTCCCCATGTTCGTCGCCGAGGGGCTCGACACGCCCAAGGCGATCTCGAGCATGCCGGGCGTCGTGCAGCACACCCGCGACACGCTGCGGAAAGCCGCCGTCGACGCGGTCAACGCCGGGGTCGGTGGGCTCATGCTCTTCGGCGTTCCCGAGCACCGGGACGCCGAGGGCTCCGGGGCCGTCGACGAGAACGGGATCCTCAACGTCGCCCTGCGCGACCTGCGGCACGAGCTCGGCGACGCCACCGTGCTGATGGCCGACACCTGCCTCGACGAGTTCACCGACCACGGCCACTGCGGTGTCCTGGACGCCGACGGCGCCGTGGACAACGACGCCACCCTGCGGATCTACGCCGAGATGGCCGTCGCGCAGGCCGAAGCCGGGGCGCACGTGCTCGGGCCGTCCGGGATGATGGACGGCCAGATCGGCGTCATCCGGCGGGCGCTCGACGAGGTCGGGCACAGCGACAAGGCCGTCCTCGCGTACGCCGCGAAGTACGCCAGCGCGTTCTACGGCCCCTTCCGCGAGGCCGTCGACTCGCAGCTCAAGGGTGACCGCAAGACCTACCAGCAGGACCCGGGCAACGCCCGCGAGGCGCTGCGCGAGATCGAGCTCGACCTCGCCGAGGGCGCGGACATGATCATGGTCAAGCCCGCGCTGTCCTATTTGGACGTCGTGAAGGCGGCCGCGGAGATCTCCCCGGTGCCGGTGGCCGCGTACAACATCTCCGGCGAGTACGCGATGGTCGAGGCCGCCGCGGCGAACGGCTGGCTGGAGCGCGAGCGCACGGTCCTCGAGGTCCTGACGTCGATCCGCCGGGCGGGCGCCGACATGATCCTCACCTACTGGGCCGCCGAAGCCGCCGCCTGGCTCGACTGACCGGCTATATTCACCCGCGTGGCGGACAAGAACACCGAAGACCTCAACGGTCTCACCGACGACGAACGGCGCAAGCGGGGCCTTTCGCCGGACCCGCTGATGCCCGGTCAGGCCGCGCCGGCGGTCCGGCCGCCCGGGCCCGTGCAGGCGTCGTTCTGGATCTGGCTGCTCGGCGGGGTGGTGCTGATCGGCGGGCAGGTGCTCACGCTGGCCCTCAAGCAGCAGCTGATCGACGAGCTGATCAAGCAGAACCGCGAGGCCGGGCGGCAGATCGACCCGAACTCGGTGGCGAGCGGCACGAACACCTTCGTCTGGCTGCTCTTCGTCGGGGCGGTCGTGTTCGCCCTGCTGGTCGGGCTCTTCGCCTACAAGGCCCGTGAAGGCACCCGCTCGGCCCGCACCGTGCTCACCTGGCTCGGGGTCGCCTGCGTGCTGTTCCAGTTCGCCCTCTTCAGCAACCTGCCGTCGGTCATGGCCACCCTGCTGTTCGTGATCGCGCTGATCCTGATGTACCTGCCGTCGGTGGCCCCCTACTTCCCGAAGGCCGGCAAGAAGCCGTGAGCGACCGGCTCTACGCCGAATCCGGCGTGAGCTGGGCCGCGATCGTCTGGGGCCCGGTGTTCGCCCTCGTCGGCGCACTGGCCGAGCTCGCCACCGGCGGGCCCGTGCACGTCGTGGGCTGGGTGCTGGTCGCCGCCGGGCTGTGCGCCATCACCGTGCCGTGGGTGTACGCGCGGCGCCGGTTCCTGTCGCTGGAGGTCACCACGCGGCAGCTGCGGCAGGGCCGCGAGAAGGTGCCGGCCGAGCAGCTCGCCGAGGTCACCGACGTCGGGGCGCCGGTCGGCGCGCGGGTGCTCGGCGGGGGCTGGGCGGTGCCGCGCAAGTACGACTCGCTGCCGGTCAAGCTCACCGACGGCACGGTCGTGCTGGCGTGGGCGAAGGACGTCGAGGCCCTCCAGGACGCGCTTGACCGGCTCGTCCGGGCGACGCCGCGCGAAGCATGAGAAAATCCCCGCTGTGATCGACCTTCCGCAGCCCACCGGCGCCGAGCTCTGGCCGCCGGAAGAACCCGGCCCCCGCGCGCGGCTGCACAAGCCGTGGCGGACGCTGGTCGCCGTCGTGGAGGTCGTGCTGGCCGTGCTGGCCGGCTGGGCCGCCTACGCGTGCTGGCACAGCGGCGTCGCCACCGTCGTCACCCGTACCGACGACGGCGCGGTGCTCGAGTCGCACCGGTACTTCGGCGGGCTGCTCGCCGCGGCCGTCGGGCTCGGCACCCTGGCCGCGATCCTGCTGGTCGACGCGGTGCGTCAGGTGCTGCTCGCGGTCCGTACGCGACACCCCTGATACACAGCCTCCGCACAGGGAACGAACAGCCAATCACTAAGCGGCGGTCCCAGAGTTGCCGCATGACGCGCGTGCGTGCCTCGAAGGCATGGGTGATCAACGGTGCTCTGGTCGTGCTGCTGGCCGGAGCGGGATTCGGGATATACCAGGCGTTCAGCCCCGAACCGAGCACGGCGCAGGCCCAGACGCGCAGCACCCCGGTGCGGCGCGCGACGGTCACGGAGACCATCTCCGCCGCCGGGACCCTCGCCAGCAGCTACACCGGCGCGGCGAACTTCGCGACGGCCGGCAAGGTCACCTCGATCGCCGTGAAGGTCGGTGACGTCGTCAGCGCCGGGCAGAAGCTCGCGACGGTCGACAGCACACAGGCGGCGAAGCAGCTTCAGGTCGCGAAGGCGAACCTCGCCGTCGCGCAGGACAGCCTCAACAGCGCCGAGGACGCCGAAGACACCCCGGCGACCGGGCAGAACAGCCAGAACAGCGCGCAGACCGCGGCGAACAGCGTCACCTCGGCGCAGGCGAAGCTGGACCAGGCGCAGCTGGACGTCCAGACCGCGCAGGAAGCACTGGACAACACCACGCTCTACGCCCCCGGCGCCGGCACGGTCACCGCGGTCAACGGCACGGTGGGGCAGCAGTCCTCCAGCGGCTCGTCGAGCAGCTCTCAGTCTTCGACGTCGTCGAGCGGGAGCGGCCAGGGCAGCGGGCAGGGCTCCTCGAACTCCAGCGCCGCTTCGTCGTCGAGCACCAGCAGCAGCGGGTTCATCACCATCACGAACATGACCGGCCTGGTCGTGGACACCTCGGTCGCCGAGATCGACGTCAGCAAGGTCAAGACGGGCCAGAAGGCCACGGTGACGCTCAACGCGCTGCCGGACAAGCCGGTCCAGGCGACCGTCTCGAGCATCAACCTGACCCCGACGACCAGCGGCAGCGTGGTGTCCTACGGCGCGCAGCTGGCGCTGACCGACCCGCCGGACGGGCTGCGGCCCGGCCAGTCCGCGAGCGTCGTGATCACCGTCGCGTCGGCCGAGAACGCGCTGAGCGTGCCGGCCGCGGCCGTGACCACCGCCGGCAACACCAACATCGTCACCGTGCAGGAGAACGGCCAGAACGTCACGCGACAGGTGCAGATCGGCATCCGCGGCGAGTCGACGGTCCAGATCACCTCCGGGCTCACCGAGGGCGAGAACGTCGTGCTGACCGCGACGGCCGCGACCGGCGGCACGGGCACCGGCCGGACCGGCACCGGGACCGGCGGCACCGGCGGGTTCCCCGGTGGCGGGACCGGCGGGTTCCCCGGCGGCGGCCAGCGCGGCACCGGCACGGGCGCCGGCGGCGGGTTCGGCGGCCGCGGATGAACCCGGTCATCGCGGTTTCCGAGCTGCGCAAGACCTACGGCGCCGGCGAGACGGCGGTGCACGCGCTGCGCGGGGTCGACCTCACGGTCTGGCCCGGCGAGTACGTCGCGATCATGGGCGCGTCCGGCTCGGGCAAGTCGACGCTGCTGAACATGCTGGGCTGCCTCGACGTCCCGACGTCCGGCCAGTACCTCTTGGACGGCTTCGGGGTCGGCAAGCTCAACGAACGGCAGCTGGCCCTGCTGCGCAACCGGAAGATCGGGTTCATCTTCCAGTCTTTCAACCTCGTGCCGCGCACCTCGGCGCTGTCCAATGTGGAGCTTCCCCTCGTCTACAGTGGACTCCGGCGGGCGGAACGGCGGCGCCGCGCGCTCGCCGCGCTCGAGATGGTCGGGCTGTCCGACCGGGCCAAGCACCTGCCCAGCGAGCTGTCCGGCGGCCAGATCCAGCGCGTCGCGGTGGCGCGGGCGCTGGTCACCGGCCCGGCGATGCTGCTCGCCGACGAGCCGACCGGCAACCTCGACCGCCGCAGCACCGAAGACGTCCTCGGGGTCTTCGACCGGCTCAACCGGCTCGGCCGCACCATCGTCGTCATCACCCACGAGGACGAAGTCGCCGCGCACGCGCACCGCGTGGTCCGGGTCGACGACGGCCTGATCGTGTCGGACGAAGTGACGCGCGCGGTCGGAGCGGTCTCGTGAACTTCTTCGAAGTCCTGCGCTTCGCCGTGCGCGGGCTCACCGCGAACAAGCTGCGCTCGTCGCTCACCACGCTCGGCATCACCATCGGCGTCGCGGCGGTGATCCTGCTCGTCGCGGTCGGCAACGGCGCGTCGGCGGCCATCGCGGCCAGCATCCAGGGCCTCGGCACCAACGTCGTCAACGTCTCCCCGGCGCGCGGCGGCGGGCAGGGCGCGTCGGCGCGGCCGCTGACCGTGCAGGACGCGCACGCGCTGGTCGACCCGGTCGGCGCGCCCGACGTCAAAGCCGCCTCACCGGTGGTGAACACGACGGCGACCGCGACCTACGGGCAGACGTCGTACGACATCTCGACGGTCGCGGGCACCGAGCCGGCGTACTTCACGACCACCAACCGCGAGCTTGCGCAGGGCCAGCTGTTCAGCAGCGAAGACGTGACGGCCGCGCGGAAGGTCGTCGTCCTCGGCCCGACGACCGCGGAGTCGATCTTCGGGAGCACCACCGGCGCGGTCGGCAAGAACGTGCTGCTCAACAGCATCCAGTTCACCGTGGTCGGGGTGCTGCAGGCCAAGGGCAGCACCGGGCTGCAGAACGCCGACGACGTCGCGATCGCGCCGATCTCGGCCGTGCAGAACTCCCTGGCCGGGTACGGCAGCCTCAGCCAGATCGCCGTGCAGGCCACGAGCGCGGACTCCGTCTCGCTGGCCCAGTCCGAGATCACCGCGATCCTCAACGCGCGCCACGGCATCCGGCTCGGCGGCACCGCCGACTACCAGATCCAGAACTCCGAGCAGCTGCTGGCGACCCGGACGTCGGCGACCGAGACGTTCACGGTGCTGCTGGCGGCGGTCGCGGCGATCTCACTGCTGGTCGGCGGGATCGGCGTCACGAACATCATGCTCGTCACGGTGACCGAGCGGATCCGCGAAATCGGCATCCGCAAGGCCATCGGCGCCCCGCGCGCGGCCATCCTCGGCCAGTTCCTCGCCGAAGCGACCATGCTCAGCCTGTTCGGCGGGCTGCTCGGCGTCGCGATCGGGCTGGTCGGCAGCCGGTTCACCATTTCCGGGATCCAGCCGGTCGTGGTGCCCTCGTCGATCCTGCTCGCCTTCGCGGTCTCCGCCCTGATCGGGCTGTTCTTCGGCAGCTTCCCGGCGAACCGGGCCGCCAAGCTGCGGCCCATCGACGCCCTGCGTCACGAATAAGGAGCTTTCGCATGTCTTCGTCCACCACGAACCCGCCGACCGCGGAGGACATCGTCGCCCGCCCGGCGGTCGACGGTGACCTCAACGCCGAGATGCGCCGGGCCGCGAAGCCGTTTTCCCGCACCACGCTCGTGCTGGCCGGGCTCGTCGTGCTCGCGATCGCGTTCGGCGGCGGCGCCTGGACGCACGCGGCCTTCGGCTCGTCGTCTTCCGCCACGCCGACTCGCCCCACCGGTGGTGCTCAGGGCGGCACCGGCCAGACCGGCGGCACCGGCCAGCAGGGCGGCGGGTTCCGCGGGGCGGGCGGCCGCGGCACCACCGGCACGGTCGACCGCGTCGACGGGACCACGGTGTACGTGAAGACCGCGCAGGGCACCGACGTCAAGGTGTCCACATCGGACTCCACGACGGTCGGCGTGACCCAGGCGGGCAAGCTGGCCGATCTCAAGCCGGGGTCGACGGTGGTCGTCCAGGGCCAGGCGGGTGACGACGGCACGGTGGCCGCGCAGGCCATCACCCAGCAGGCCGCGCGCTAACGGGCGCCTTCGACGAGCGCCCGGACATGGTCGGCGACGCCGGTCGGGAACGGGCTCTGCGGGATGGCGCTGACGTGGGCCGAGGTGCCGTCGGTGAAGACGAGGTAGGTGTAGCGCGCCTCGACGATCGGCACGCCGAAGGTGCCCCCGACACCGACGTAGCTGCAGACCTGGTGGGTGGCCGGGCTCGCGAGCTCCTGCCGGTACTGGCACCACGAGCTGGGTGCCCCGGCGGCCGTCGCCGTTCTCGGCCGGCTGCCACGCCGCGGGCAGATCGGTGGTCCGGTCCGCCTGCTGACCGGTGCCCGGCGTGACGTCGACGAGCACGGTCGCGTGCGGGCCCCGGCCGGCGAAGGGCGCCGCCGAGCCCGTTGACGAGCAGCACGACCACGGCGACGGTCAGCAGCCCCGCGACGACCAGGCAGCCCGGACGCGGCTTCGGCATCGGCACCGTCCTAACCGAGTGCCACGATCGCCGCGTTGAGCGCCGTCGCGTAGAGGATCCAGGCGAGGTAGGGCACGAGCAGCGCGGCGGCGAGCTTCGCCCGGCGGGCGAACAGGACGATCGTGACGACCACGACGACGTCCAGCAGGACGATGTCCACCAGGGCCAGCCGCGCGGCGCCGCCTTCGAAGAACAGCGGCGTCCACAGGAGGTTGAACAGCAGGCCGGTGCCGTACACGGCGAACCCCTGCGTCTCGCCGTCCGTGCGCCAGTACAGCCAGCCGGCCAGCGCGATCATCAGGTACAGCACCGTCCACACCGGACCGAACAGCGACGCGGGCGGCGCCCACGGCGGCAGCTCGAGGCGCGCGTAGACGTCCTTCGCCGAGGTCGCGGCCAGCGCGCCGACCACGGCCACCACGGCGACCACGCCGACGAAGCCGGCCAGCACGAGCCACGGGTTGCGCTGGGACACACGTTCGGTCACCGGCTGTTCCCCTCCCCGGGCGGCGTCCGGCCATCCTAGGCGGGTTTGCGAGACTGGACCTCGTGAGCACTGGAACCGAGCAGTCCAAGGCATGGTTCGAACGCGCGAAGGCGGCCGTCCCGGGCGGGGTGAACTCGCCGGTCCGGGCGTTCAACTCGGTCGGCGGCACCCCGCGGTTCATGGTCCGCGGCGAGGGCCCGCACCTGTGGGACGCCGACGGGAACCGCTACGTCGACCTGGTCTCGTCCTGGGGGCCGATGATCCTGGGCCACGCGCACCCGCACGTCGTCGAGGCGGCGCGCGCGGCGGCGACGTCCGGGCTGTCGTTCGGCACCCCGACGATCGGCGAGGTGGAGCTGGCCGAGGAGATCATCGGGCGGGTCGAGCCGGTCGAGCAGGTGCGGCTGGTCAACTCGGGCACCGAGGCCACGATGAGCGCGATCCGGCTGGCCCGCGGGTTCACCGGCCGGGCGAAGATCGTGAAGTTCGCCGGGTGTTACCACGGTCACGTCGACGCGCTGCTCGCCCAGGCCGGCTCCGGCGTCGCGACGCTCGGGCTGCCGACGTCGCCGGGTGTCACCGGCGCCCAGGCCGCGGACACGATCGTGCTGCCCTACAACGACCTCGACGCCGTCCGGAAGTCCTTTGTGGACAACCCGGGCGAGATCGCCGCGGTGATCACCGAGGCCGCGGCCGGGAACATGGGCGCGGTCGCCCCGGCGCCCGGCTTCAACGAGGGCCTGCGTGACCTCGCCCACGAGCACGGCGCGCTGCTGGTCATGGACGAGGTGATGACCGGGTTCCGCGTCTCGAGCGCGGGCTGGTTCGGCCTCGAAGGGGTGGCCGGCGACCTCTACACGTTCGGCAAGGTGATGTCCGGCGGGCTGCCGGCGGCGGCCTTCGGCGGCCGCGCCGACGTGATGGCCAAGCTCGCCCCGGGCGGGCCGGTCTACCAGGCCGGGACGCTGTCCGGGAACCCCGTCGCGGTCGCCGCGGGTCTCGCGACGCTGCGCGCGGCCGACCACGCCGTGTACGCGGCGCTCGACGCCAACGCGAAGCGGCTCGGCAACCTCTTCCACATCGCGCTGACCGAAGCCGGCGTCGCGCACAACGTGCAGTACGCGGGCAACTTGGTGAGCGTGTTCTTCGGCGAGAACGAGGTACGTGACTACGCCGGCGCGCAGGCGTCCGAGACGTGGCGCTTCCCGCCGTTCTTCCACGCGCTGCTCGACGGAGGCGTGTATGCGCCCCCGAGCGCGTACGAGGCCTGGTTCGTCAACGCGGCGATGGACGACGAAGCGTTCGAAGTGATCGAAGCGGCTCTGCCCGCGGCGGCGCGCGCGGCGGCGGAGGCGGTCAAGTGACCACCGTCGTCCACATGCTGCGTCACGGCGAAGTCCACAACCCCGAGAAGATCCTCTACGGCCGCCTGCCGGGCTACCGGCTCTCCGAGCGCGGCCAGCGTCAGGCCCTCACGGTCGCCGAGGCCGTCGCGGGCCACGACCTGGTGCACGTCGTCGCGTCGCCGCTGCAGCGCGCGCAGGAGACGGCGGCGCCGATCGCGGCCGCGCACCGGCTGGACATCACGACCGACCCGGACCTGATCGAGGCCGGCAACCAGTTCGAGGGCCTGCACGTCGCGGTCGGCGACGGCGCGCTGCGGGAGCCTCGCCACTGGCCGAAGCTGGTGAACCCGTTCAAGCCGTCGTGGGGCGAGCCGTACCTGGAGATCGCGCACCGGATGCTCGGCGCGGTCCACCGGGCGCGCGAAGCGGCGTCGGGGCACGAAGCGCTGTGCGTGTCGCACCAGCTGCCGATCTGGACGCTGCGGCGGTTCCTCGAGGGCAAGAAGCTGTGGCACGACCCGCGTCGCCGCCAGTGCTCACTGGCGTCGCTGACGTCGCTGGTCTTCGACGGCGACGAGCTGCGCGAGATCGTCTACAGCGAGCCGGCGGGCACGACCGACCCGAAGGTGACCGGGGCATGAAGCGCCTGCTCGTCTCGCTGGCCGTGCTGGGCCTGGTGGCCGGGTGCAGCGCCGGCAAGGACGCGGTGGTGCAGGGGAGCAGCTTCAGCTTCGTCTCCCCGGGCGGCCAGGTCGACATCACCTACGACGTCGACCGGCGCCAGACCGCGCCGGTGCTCTCCGGCGACGACCTGATGAACGAGGGCAAGCAGCTCTCGCTGGCCGACTACCCGGGCAAGGTGCTCGTGCTCAACCTCTGGGGCCAGTGGTGCGGGCCGTGCCGCACCGAGGTGCCGGAGATGGAGAGCCTGGTCAAGCAGGGTGTCCAGGTGGTCGGCATCGACGTCCGCGACCCGGCGCGCGAGGTGGCCCAGGACTTCGTCCGCGATCGGAAGCTGACGTACCCGTCGATCTACGACCCGGACGGCCGGGTGCTGCTCAAGCTGAGCGGCTACCCGCGCAACATCATCCCGTCGACGATCGTGCTGGACAAACAGCACCGCGTGGCGGCGGTCTTCCTGCGGCAGGTGCTGGCCCAGGACCTGCTGCCGGTGGCCCGGCGCCTGGAGCAGGAAGCCTGATCGAGGGGCTTTTGCCGGGTTTTAACCGGCTTGCGCGGTTGTTCGGCTAGGTTCCCCATGATCGTTCGCACGACCAATGGGGAGAAGTCCATGCTGAAGAAGTTCGCGGCCGCCGCGCTGATCGCCGTCGCCGCGACCACGACCGTGGTGCTGCCGGCCGCGGCCGAGGCCACGACGGCGTCCGCGCCGGTCACCGTCCAGGGGTTCACGCTGCTCAAGCAGCGGAGCGAAGGGGGCCGCACGCTCCGGCTGTGGCAGAACACCGGCAACGGCCTGGTGCACGGCAACCTGTCCGGCGCGCGGGGCGGCGACCAGCTGTTCATCGGCAGCTGCTGCTACCCGTACACCAACTACGAGACCGTCACCAGCAACGGCCAGTCCGAGCTCAACACGGGGGAGTACAACAACTACGGCCCCAACGTGAGCGTCAAGTTCGCGGAAGGCGGGGGTTTCCCCCTCTGACCCCGGTCGTCCCGCTCGTCCGGTCCGGACGGGCGGGACGAAGGTCCTGATCTGCTGTGACCGAGGTCCTGTGAACCGGCCCCGGAGTTCTCACCGGGACCTCACTGCCTACCCTCAACGGGGTGAACTCCGTTACCGAGCTGGCGATCTCCGGACCGCTGCTGCTCGCCGCGGGCGTCGCGCTGCTGGCCGGAACCATCTCCTTCGCCTCGCCGTGCGTGGTGCCGCTCGTGCCGGGGTACCTCGCGTACCTCGCCGCGCTCGTCGGCGCGGACGCCCCCGCGGTCAGCGCCGACGAAGAGCGCAAGAAGGGCCGGTGGTCCGTTCTCGGCGCCGCGCTGCTGTTCGTGCTCGGGTTCACCGTCGTGTTCGTCGCCACCCTGGGCACCCTGGTCTGGCTGGCCGACACGCTCGTCCTCAACCAGGACCTGCTGCAACGCCTCGGCGGCGTCCTCACCATCGCGATGGCGCTGGTGTTCCTCGGCTGGATCCCGGGCATGCAACGCGAGTTCCGTTCGCACCGCGTCCCTGGCGGCGGCGTCTGGGGCGCCCCGCTGCTCGGCGCCGTCTTCGGCCTCGGCTGGACCCCCTGCATCGGCCCGACGCTGTCGGCCGTCATGTCGCTGGCCAGCGCGACCGGTGGCGCCGCGGCCCGCGGCTACCTGCTGATCGCCGTCTACTGCCTCGGCCTCGGGGTGCCGTTCCTGCTCATCGCGCTCGGCGCCCGCTGGGCCGTCCGGGCCACCGACTGGGTGCGCCGGCACGGCCGCCAGGTGCAGATCTTCGGTGGCGCGCTGCTGATGGTCGTCGGGATCCTGCTGGTCACCGGCGTCTGGGGAGATCTGATGGGCTTCCTCCGCAACGAGCTCACGGGCACTCTGGAGCTGCCGCTGTGACCACCACCGAGGCCCCGCCGACAGCGCCGAAGGGCCCGACGCCCGCCAAGCGCACCTTCGCGTTCATCCGCAACACCTGGCGCGGCCTGACGTCGATGCGCACCGCGCTCGTCCTGCTGTTCCTGCTCGCGCTGGCCGCCCTGCCCGGCGCGCTCCTGCCGCAGCGGAAGCTCAACGCCCCCAAGGTCGACGAGTACATCGGCGCCCACGGCTGGTGGGGCACCCTGCTCGACAAGCTCGAGTTCTACGACGTCTACTCCAGCATCTGGTTCTCGGCCATCTACCTGCTGCTGATGATCTCGCTGGTCGGCTGCCTCACCCCGCGCAGCTTCGAGTACGTCAAGGCGATGCGCGCCAAGCCGGTGCTGACCCCGCGCAACCTGGCGCGGATGCCGCACTACCGGCTCGGCCGCGGCAAGGCCGACGTCTCCGCCGAGGTCGCCGCCGTCCACAAGCAGCTGTCCGGCTGGCGGCGCGTCGAGCGCGAAGAGGCCGACGGCGTCCGCACGATCTCCGCCGAGCGCGGGTTCCTGCGCGAGACCGGCAACCTGATCTTCCACTTCAGCATGCTGGGCCTGATCGTGTTCTTCGCGCTGGGCAAGATGTTCGGCTACGAGGGCCAGGTCATCGTCCAGGCCGACGGCAGCACCTTCTGCAACTCCGGCATCTACAACTACGACTCCTTCAACGCGGGCCTGCGCGTCGACGGCACCGACCTCGACCCGTTCTGCGTGAAGATCAACGACTTCACCGCGCGCTACACCGACGCCGGCGAGCCGGAGTACTACCACTCGAACATCGAGTACCAGTCCGGCGGCGACCTCGACACGAACACCTGGCGCCCGTACGGCCTCGAGGTCAACTCGCCGCTGCGCACCGCCGGCGACCGCGTCTACCTGCTCGGCCAGGGGTACTCGCCGAAGTTCACGGTGACCTTCCCGGACGGCACCCAGCGCACGCAGAACACGCAGTGGCGCACCGTCGACCCGACCACGATGCTCGCCGAGGGCGCGACGAAGTTCGACCAGCCCGGCGTCACCGACGAGGTGCAGCGCCGGACGCGCCAGCTGGCCATCACCGGCCTCTTCGCGCCGACGTCGTTCCTGCACGGCAACGTCCTGACGTCGTCGGCGCCGGAGCTGAAGGACCCCGCGGTCGCCGTCGACATCCTGCGCGGCGACCTCGGCCTGGACGCCGGGCGCGGCCAGTCCGTCTTCGAGGTCGACCAGACGCTGATCGACGACGGGCGGCTGAAGAAGATCGCCCGCGAGAATCTCAAGGTCGGCCAGGAGATCAAGCTCGACGACGGCACGAAGGTCCGCTTCGACGGCGTCGGGCACTGGGTCTCGCTGCAGGTCTCCCACGACCCGACGCAGGGTTTCGTGCTCGGTTTCGCCATCGCGATGTTCCTCGGTCTCGGCGCGTCCTTGCTGGTCAAGCGGCGTCGGCTGTGGGTGCGGGTGAAGCCGGGGACCGACAGCGAGCCGAGTACGGTGATCGAGGTCGCCGGGCTGGCCCGCACCGACCAGGCCGGGTACGGCGAAGAGTTCCACCGGATCAGCGAACGCCTGATCAGTGGTCAGAAGGGCTGAGGCATGCCGATCAACGAGACCCTGTCGCAGTACAGCGACTGGCTCTACACCACCGCCGCGGCGATCTACGTCGTCGCGCTGATGATGACGCTGATCGAGCAGGGCTTCGGCGCCAAGGGCCGGCTCGCCACCGAACGCGCCAAGCTGCGCGCGCGGGAGCTCGTCGGTGCCGGCGGGCCGCCGATCGAGGAGGTCCAGGCCGCGCAGCGCGAGGTCGGCCGGCCCGAGCGGATCGGCCGGATGGGCGCGGCGCTGCTCGTGCTCGGCGCGCTGCTGCAGCTGTCGGCGATCGTGCTGCGCGGGCTCGCCGTGCACCGCGCGCCGTGGGGCAACATGTACGAGTACGGCATGGCGGTCACCTTCATCACGGTGGTCACCTGGATCCTCGTGATGTGGAAGTTCCCGGTCCGGCACCTCACCGGCTTCCTGCTGCTGCCCGTCGTGATCCTGATGTTCATCAACGGCACCCTGCTGTACACGATCGCCGCGCCGGTGCAGCCCGCGCTGCAGTCGTACTGGCTGGTCATCCACGTCTCGGCGGCCATCATCGGCTCCGGCGTCTTCCTGGTGCCGGGGGTCGCGAGCGTGCTCTACCTGTTCCGCGCGGCCCACGAGAAGGACGAGACGAAGTTCGCCCGGTTCGCGTCGAAGCTGCCCGCGGCCGACGTCCTCGACCGGATCGCCTACCGGACGACGATCTTCGCCTTCCCGGTGTTCACCTTCGGCGTGCTCTGCGGCGCGGTCTGGGCCGAGTCGGCCTGGGGCCGGTTCTGGGGCTGGGACCCCAAGGAGACCGTCGCGTTCATCGCCTGGGTGGTCTACGCGGCCTACCTGCACTCCCGCGCGACGGCGGGCTGGCGGGGCGCCCGGGCGGCGGCGATCAACATCGTCGGGTTCGCCGCGATCATCTTCAACCTGTTCTTCGTGAACCTCGTCACCGCGGGCTTGCACTCCTACGCCGGGGTGGGCTGAGCAACCCGCGGGTACGCCGACTACCGTCGTCTTCAGGGGAGAGCGATGTCGGCGGAGTGCGCGGAGGTTTACACCGGTGACCGGACCCAGCGAAGAATCGGCTCCTGGCCACCCCGAACAGGCCGAACAGCAGCCTGAGGCGAGCCTGTTCGCCGACGACCGGACGGACTCGCACCCGCACCCGGAGACCTCGGGGGCGTTCGACGTGCAGCCGACGCAGGCCGTCGCGCCGCCGGCGAACCCGGCGGTGTCCGGGCCGCACCAGGTGCCCAACCCGGCCGTCTCGGGGCCGCACCAGGTGCCCCAGTACGGCTACGACCAGAACCTCCCGCCGCTGCAGCCGCAGCAGCAGTACCCCCAGGCACAGGCCCAGTACCCGCAGCAGCAGCCGTCCGGGCTGCCACAGCCCCAGGGCGGCCGGCACGCGGCGCCGCCGCAGCAGCCGGGTGGCCACGGCCACGACCTGTCGACCGCGCACCTGGTCAAGCAGGTGAAGCGGCCGCCGCAGTCCGGCTGGCGCAAGGCCGTCTACGTCGGGTCCGGCAAGCTGATCAACCCGGGGGAGAGCCCGGCCGACACCCAGCGCCGCGACCTGATCGCGCGCGTCAACCAGCCGCTGCGCGGGTGCTACAAGATCGCGATGCTGTCGCTGAAGGGCGGCGTCGGCAAGACCACGGTGACCACGACGCTGGGGGCGACGTTCGCCTCGCTGCGCGGCGACCGCGTGGTGGCGGTGGACGCCAACCCGGACCGCGGCACGCTGTCGCAGAAGCTCCCGCTGGAGACCACGGCGACGGTCCGCCACCTGCTGCGCGACGCGGCCCGCATCACGCGCTACAGCGACGTCCGGTCGTACACGTCCCAGGGCGCCAGCCGGCTCGAGATCCTCGCCAGCGAGCAGGACCCGGCCGTGTCCGAGGCCTTCTCCGAGGACGACTACCGCCGCACGGTCAACCTGCTGGAGCACTTCTACAACATCGTGCTCACCGACTGCGGCACCGGCCTGATGCACTCGGCGATGAAGGGCGTCCTGGACGTCGCGGACGCGCTGGTGGTGGTCTCGTCCGGCTCGGTCGACGGCGCCCGCAGCGCCTCGGCGACGCTGGACTGGCTCGAGGCCCACGGTTACGGCGAGCTGGTGAAACGCTCGGTGGCCGTGATCAACTCGGTCCGTCCCAAGGGTGGTTCGGTCGACCTCGACAAGCTCTCGGCGCACTTCGGCGCGAAGGTCCGGGCGGTGTGCAAGGTGCCGTTCGACCCGCACCTGGAGGAAGGCGCGGAGATCGAGCTGGACCGCCTGTCGGGCGACACCCGCCTGGCCCTGCTGGACCTGGCGGCGACGGTCGCCGACGGCTTCGCCACCCCGCTTTCCCAGGGCTACCGCTGACCGCACCCCGGATCTCACGTGACCGGACCCGTAACTCGCGTGATGGAAGCCGTAACTGACGTGATTGGAGCCGTAACTCGCGAGTTACGGGCCTGATCACGCGAGTCACGGCTCTGATCACGCGGGTTCCGGCTTTGATCACGCGGGTTCCGCCCGGAGTCACGCCGGGCGTGCGGGTCTCGGGTAAAGCGGAGGTGACGGGCTAGCCGTCTTCGTCCCGGCGTTTGCGCTGCTGTTCGGCCAGCTGGCGCAGGAAGTCGGGGTCGTCGTCCGGGGCGATCGGGGCCCGGCGAGGAGTCGAGGGCACCCCGATCCGCTGACCGGCGAACGACCGCCACAGGAGCAGGGCGACGACCAGCGCGCCGACCGCCGCGAGCAGAGCGAGCATGCCGGATCCTTCCGTATGGCTGCCAGTCCCCCGAGGTTAACCTCTTCGGCCGTGTGGTGGGCCTCAAGCCGGGTGACCACACACGAAGGGCCGCGCGGGGACGGGGTGGTTCCCCGTTCCCGACACGGCCCTGGCGTCCGGTTGGTTCAGGCCTTGCGCGCCGGTTCGCTGGCGTCGGTGGTCAGCTCGGCGAGGAGCTCGTTCACCTCGGACTCCCGGAACCGCCGGTGTCCGCCCGGGGTCCGGATCGAGCCGATCCGGCCCGCGGTCGCCCACCGGGTCACGGTCTTCGGGTCCACCCGGAACAGCGCTGCCACCTCGCCAGGGGTGAGCAGTCGTCCGCCCATCGTCGCGGTCATTTTCCGCCTCCTTAACGACCTCACTGCTATACCGGAGGCGTCCGGGCCCTTCTGGCCCGTTCCGCCGGGGTAGCCAACACGGCAATCGTTGCACTTCACCCGTCAGGTACTCGAACGGTTGTCCCTGAGTAAAGAGCCCTTAAAGGTCAAAACGGACAGCTTGCTTACGGTGTGCAACTAATTTCCCGGGTCACTTGACGTGCCCGGACGCGGTCCGCCCGGTCATCGGCCGTGAGGCGTGGTGCCAATGGGGGATTGTCCGACCGCATAGAGTGATCCCCGTGGATCAGTTGGACCGGAAGATCATCGCAGCGTTGCGCGTCAACGGACGGGCCACTTACGCCGACCTCGGCCGAGCGGTCGGGTTGTCCGCGTCGTCGGTACACGAACGGGTGGGCAAGCTGGAAGCCGCGGGCGTGATCACCGGCTACCACGCGGTCGTCGACCCGAGCTCGGTCGGCCTCGGGGTCACCGCCCTGGTCGGCATCCATCCGACCGACACCGCGACCGAGGACGACGTCGCCGCGGCGCTCGGCGAGCTCGACGAGGTCGAGAGCTGCTACGCCGTGGCCGGCGACGAGGCGTTCGTCGTCAAGGTGCGCGTGCCGACCGTCGACGAGCTCGAGCGCACCCTCTCCCGCCTCCGGCGCATCCCCGGCGTCGGGCGGACGAACACGACCGTGGTGCTTTCGACGCGGTTCGAGGGCCGTCCGAACAACGCGGGCCTGCAGAAGGACCGGACGGGCGGGGCGTAACCTGCGTCAGTGTGGAGACCAACCTGCCCCGTGACCTGACGCTGTACCTCCTGGCGCGGTTCGCGCTGGTCGGGGTGATCGCGTGGGCGCTGTTCCTGGTGGGCGTGCCGCTGCTGGTCGCCGTCCTGATCGGGCTGGTCGCCGGGCTGCCGCTGGGCCTGCTGCTGTTCCGCCCGCTCAACGCCCGCGTCACGGCCGGCCTGGCGAAGCGCAACGAGAAGCGCGCCCGGGCCCGCGCGCAGCTGCGTGCCGAGCTCCGCGGTGACACCCCGGGCCAGCCGGAATGACGCACAGCCGCAGCTGGGTGCGCGAGGCCGTCCGGATCATCGAGGCCGACGCCAACCGCAGCGCCGACACGCACCTGCACGTCTTCCCGCTGCCCCCGGAGTGGGGCATCGACCTCTACCTCAAGGACGAGTCCGTCCACCCGACCGGCTCGCTGAAGCACCGGCTGGCCCGGTCGCTGTTCCTGTACGGGCTGGTCAACGGCCAGATCGGGCCGGACACCGTGCTCGTCGAGGCCTCCAGCGGGTCCACCGCGGTGTCCGAGGCCTACTTCGCGCGGATGCTCGGGCTGCGCTTCATCACCGTCGTGCCGCGCCGGACGTCGAGGGAGAAGATCGCCCTCATCGAGTTCTACGGCGGCGAGTGCCACTACGTCGACGAAGCCCCCGCGATGTACCCGGAGGCCGAGCGGCTCGCGGCCGAGAGCGGCGGGCACTACCTCGACCAGTTCACCTACGCCGAGCGCGCGACGGACTGGCGGGGCAACAACAACATCGCCGAGTCGGTGTTCGCGCAGATGCGCTCCGAGCGTCACCCGGTGCCGAGCTGGATCGTCGTCGGCGCGGGCACGGGCGGCACGAGCGCGACCTTCGGCCGGTACGTCCGCTACAAGCGGCACACGACGAAGGTCTGCGTCGTCGACCCGGAGAACTCGTCGTTCTACGGCGCCTGGGAAACCGGCGCGCTCGACTACGCCACCGGCATGCCCTCCCGTATCGAGGGCATCGGCCGCCCGCGCTGCGAGCCGTCGTTCGTCCCCGGCGTCATCGACGAGATGTTCCGGATCCCCGACGCCGGCTCGCTGGCGGCGATCCGGCTGCTGCGGGAGCGCACCGGCCACTGGGCGGGCGGCTCGACCGGCACGAACCTCTACGGCGCGTTCCGGCTCATCTCCCGGATGGTCGAGGACGGCCAGGCGGGCAGCGTCGTCACGCTCCTCTGCGACGGCGGCGAGCGGTACGCGCACACGTACTACCACGACGAGTGGGTCGCGCAGCAAGGTCTGGACCTCGCGCCGCACACGGCGTTGTTCGAGGAGTTCCTGACGACGGGCAAGTTCGCCGTCGAAGACTGATCCCTTGTGGACGGACGGGTACCTAGGGTTTTCCTCGCATACCTAGGTTCTTCTCGTCATGGTGGCGGGCGCTCGCGAAGATCTACGGTGGCCGGGCGCCGACGAGGGGCGGCCGTTCACCCCGGAGGTCCGCCGTGTCCGCTGTCCCGGAACGTCCTGTGTCGAAGTGCCCGATCGCGCACCGCTCCGGTGGTGACGCGGGGGTCAGCATCGTCCCGATCCGGTCCCGCCCGGTCGACCGCCGGACCGCCCTGCGCCGCACCGGCGTCGTCGCCGGGGCGATGGCCGCGCTCGGCACGCTCGACCTGGTCTCCGGTTTCGCCCGCGTGCCGGTGCGGATGGCCTGGGCGGCCGACGACGTCGCCTTCCCCGACGTCCAGTTCGACCTCGGCCCGTACATGCCGCCCGCCCAGACGATGGACGGCGTCCCGGTCGGCATGCCGCCGATCCACACCACGTTCGTCACCGCGCGGCTGAGCCGCGCACCGTCCAAAGCGGACGCGGGCCGGATGGAGTCCGCGTTGCGCACCATCGAAGGCAACTACCCGTACGCACCCGGCGGCATCTTCACGCACGTCGCCTACAGCGACACCTACTTCGCGCGGTTCCCTGCCACACTCGTGAACGCGAACATGCCGCGCACGCTCGCGGGCAACCAGCCCGTGCTCAAGCGCGCCGTCGCGGGCCCCACGGACATCGCGCCCGGCGGGCACGCCCTCGAGCTGCGGCGGCCCGAGTTCACCGTGCCACTGGTGCTGGAGAACAACGACGTCCTCTTCACCATCCGCGGCGACGACTGGAGCTACGTGGCCGACGTCGTGGCGTGGCTCGGCGGCAGCGGCCGGCTCGTCGGCCGCCCGATCGCGTCGCCGCGGTTCGACGCGGGCATGACGATCACCTCGTCCCGCGCGATGTTCGTGCAGATGGGCCTGCCGCGCTACCTCGCCGACGCCAACCGGCTCCCGTTCGCCTCCTTCGTCAACCCGTTCTCCCCGATGTGGATGGGGTTCGCCGACCAGCAGGTGGACGCGAGCGCGCCGGCGGGCGACGTCACCTTCGTCGGCGGGCACGGGATCCGGCTGACGAACGCGCAGCCCGGCGGCTACTTCGACAACGGTGCCGTGCAACACCTTTCGCACGTCCTGCTCGACCTGCAGCAGTTCTACGTGGACGGCCGCGAACCCGACGCGGCCGTCGACCACCGCGAGAACTTCGACGAGCGGCTGCAGTACATGTTCCAGTCACCGGCACAAGTACCGGAGGATCCGGCCGACCCGTTCCTCGACGGCGGCGGCCCGCGCAGCCTCGGCATGCGCGGCGCCGTGCTGCGCAACCAGTTCAACGGCCGCGACTACGCGCGCACGAGTGCCCGGCAGTTCGCCAGGATCGGGCACGTCTCGCAGCTGCACCGCACCGGCCGGACCGCCGAAGGACGTCCGATCCACCTGCGCATCGACGGTCCCGGCTTCGACACGATGGACACCCGCACCGGCCGGAACACGCCGAAGCTGCAGTTCTCGGGATTCTTCCCGAGCGCCGACTTTTTCGCGGATCTGCGCCGCAGCCAGGCTTCCGTCGATCTGCTCGACGAGTTCGACCTGGAAGAGGAAGACCACGGCCTGGAACGTTTCATCACGGCGACCCGACGGCAGAACTACCTGATCCCGCCGCGGCGGCACCGCGCGTTCCCGCTCGTCGAGCTGACCTGAGCCCGCAGTGCCGCCATTTGGTCCAGACCCTTTCGTGAGCGGGTGTGCGAAACTGTCGAACAGACGATTCGCGAGGGGAGAGAGCCGACCGGATCGAGGTGGGGTGTGGCGACGAAGCCTGCCGTGCGAGTCGTTGTGCAGCACGGCAACCGCCTGTTCCGTGAGCTTCTCGCGGACAACCTGGCGCGCGTTCCCGGCGTCGCCGTCGTGGGGACGGTGCCGTCCCGCACGCGGCTGGCCGAAGTGTGCGAGGGCCGCACCCCGGACGTCGCGGTGTTCGAGGCGGACGGGAAGGATTCCGGGCCGCTGCCTTCCCCGGTCCTGCTGATCGGCCTGTGCGACGAAAGACCCGGGGCCCGGGCGGCGGGGACGGCCGCCGTCGTGCCGTACGGCAGCGGGCTCCGGGTCCTGCTCGAGCTGGTCAGGCAGGCCGGCGCGCCGGCCAGGACACCGTCGCTGACCACGCGGGAGCGGCAGGTGCTGTGCCTGATCAGCGCCGGCCGCACCCCGCGTCAGGTCGCGGTGGAGCTGGGCATCAGCCCGCGCACGGTCGAAAACCACAAGCAGCAGATCTTCGCGAAGCTCGACGTCCACAGCCAGGCGCACGCGGTCGCGCACGCCGTCCGGCTCGGGCTGGTCGGCGCGTCGGCCGAGCTGCCGGGGCCGTACCCGCTGTCGCTGACGAGGCGGGAGCGGGAGATCCTGGCGGCCATCGGCTCCGGGCAGACGACCCGCCAGACGGCGTCGGAGCTCGGGATCTCCGCGCGGACGGTGGAGAACCTGCAGGGCTCGCTGTTCCGCAAGCTGCGGGTCCACACGCGCACCGCGGCCCTCGTCGCCGCCCACGACCTGCGGCTGATCGAGGTCTGAGCCGTCAGAGGTTCAGGCCGAGCGCGGCCAGCACCGCCCACGCCAGCATCGCCAGCCCGGTGTCGCGCAGCGCGGGGATCAGGGCGCGGCCGGTGGCGTTCCGGACGATCGCCCTGACGGACTGGACCAGCAGGGGTGCGCTCAGCAGGGTGAGCACCGCGAGCGAGTGCGTGGTGAACTGCAGGACCACGCTGAGCACGAACGGCACCGCCACGAGCGTCAGGTAGAGGTTCCGGGTGCCGCGGTCGCCGAGGCGCGTCGCCAGGGTGCGCTTGCCCGCCTCGACGTCGGTCGGGATGTCACGCAGGTTGTTGGCGGTCAGGACCGCCGTCGAGAAGCAGCCGACCGCGACCGCGCACAGCAGCGCGGCCCAGCTGACCCGGCCCGCCTGGACGTACACCGTGCCGAGGACACCGGCCAGGCCGAAGAACACAAAAACGGCGATCTCGCCGAAGCCGTAGTAGCCGTAGGGCTTCTTGCCGCCGGTGTAGAACCACGCGCCGAGGATGCACAACGCGCCCATCGCGAGCAGCCACCAGTGCCCGCTGCTGACCACCAGCACGAGCCCCAGCACCCCGGCCAGCCCGAGCGAGACCAGCGCCGCCCGGAGGACGGCCTTCGGCGCGGCCACGCCGGAGCCGACCAGCCGCAGCGGGCCGACGCGGTTCTCGTCCGTGCCGCGGATGCCGTCGGAGTAGTCGTTGGCGTAGTTGACCCCGACGATGAGCGAGAGGGAGACCAGCAGCGCCAGCACCGAACGCCACCAGGAGAACGCGTCCAGCGCGATCGTCGCCCCGACCCCCGCCACGACCGGCGCCACCGCGTTCGGCAGCGTCCGCGGCCGCGCGCCCTCGACCCACTCGCTCATGCTCGCCATGGACGTCATTCAACGCCATGGTGATCACCCGCGAGCGGGAACCCGGGAAGGTCGGTCCGGCGTCGCGCGGTCGACGAGGACTGAGGCCCGCCGCAGCGGCGGGAGCCGGCCGACGGCAGTCCGGCCGTACGAGTCCGACTTTGCCGGGAACCCGGGAAGTCAGTCGTCGGTCGGCAGCTGCCAGACGAGCGAGCCGCTGTTGGGGTCGACCGTGGGGCCTTCGGCGGCGAGCGCCGAACCCGCGGAGACGAGAACCCCCAGCGTGACGGCGGTGCTGATGAGAACAGTCTTGATCCAGCGCGTCATGGTGAGTAGCCAAGCGGGCGCACCCCGTGTGTGTCAACGAAGTGCCACCATTCAGCCGCGCGAACCCGACTCAAGTCGGGTCTTCACCGCCGCCCGGTCGATCTTGCCCGGTCCGCGAAGGGGCAGCTCAGCGCTGTATTCGACGCGTTTCGGCGTGGCCGCCGCGCCGAGCTCGGCCCGCACCGCCGCTCGCAGTTCGTCCGCTTCGCGAGGTTCACCGGACGGGACGACGAGCGCCACCACGGCCTCGCCCCACTCCGGGTCCGGCACCCCGACGACACACGCGTCCCGCACCCCCGGCTGCGCGCAGAGGCACCGTTCGACGGCGTTCGCGGACACCTTCACCCCGCCGGTGTTGATCATGTCGTCGGCCCGGCCGAGGACCTCCAGGCGGCCGTCTTCGTGGCGAACACCACGATCCGACGTCGTGAACCAGCCGTCGCCGAACGACTCCGCCGTCAGGTCCGGCCGGCGCCGGTAGCCGTGGGAGAGGACGTCGCCCGCGATCCGGATCCGGCCGCCGTCGAGGTCGACCCGGACGCCGTCCAGCGGGAAGCCGTCGTAGACGCAGCCGCTCGCCGTCTCGCTCATGCCGTACGCGGGCACGATCCGGACCCCGGCGTCGGCCGCGCGCTCGCGCAGGTCCGCCGATGTCGCCGCCGCGCCGACCACGATCGCGTCGAACGTCTTCGCCGCGGCCAGGCCCGCGCCGCCGTCGTCGAGCAGCCGGACGAGCTGCGTCGGCACCAGCGCGGTGTACCGCGGACCGCCGGTCAGCGTCGCCGCGGCGGCCGCGAAGGCGTCCGGCCGGAAGCCCTGGCCGGTGAGCAGCGCCGGTTCGGTGCTCGCCAGCAGCGAGCGGACCAGCACCTGCAGCCCGCCGATGTAGTGCGCCGGCGTCGCGAGCAGCCAGTGCCCGGGGCCGCCGAGCCGCGTGTGCGTGGCCTCGGCGGACGCGGTCAGCGCGCGGGCCGAGAGCAGCACCCCCTTGGGCGCGCCGGTCGAGCCCGAGGTGGCGATGACCACGGCGGTGTCCGGCTCGGCGGGCTCGCCCGGCGCCATCGCGTCCCGCAGCGCCGGGTCCGTGAACGGCAGGACCGCCGGGCCGCCGCCCAGCGCGTCCGCGAGGGCCTTCTTCAGTGCTTCGAGCGCCTGGGGCGAACCGTCGAGGTGGACCGGGCGCAGCTCAGTAGTAATAGGGGGTGTCCTTGAAATCGGGGTCACGCTTCTGGAGGAACGCGTCCCGGCCTTCGACGGCTTCGTCCTGCATGTAGGCCAACCGGGTGGTTTCCCCGGCGAAGAGCTGCTGGCCGACCAGGCCGTCGTCGGTGAGGTTGAACGCGTACTTGAGCATGCGCTGCGCCGTCGGCGACTTGCCGACGATCGTCCACGCCCAGTCCAGCGCCTCTTTCTCCAGGTCGGCGTGCGGGACGACGGCGTTGACCGCGCCCATCCGGTGCATGTCCGCGGCGGAGTACTCCCGGCCGAGGAAGAAGATCTCCCGGGCGAACTTCTGGCCGACCATCTTCGCGAGGTAGGCCGAGCCGTACCCGCCGTCGAACGAGCCGACGTCGGCGTCGGTCTGCTTGAACTTCGCGTGCTCCTCGGAAGCCAGCGTGAGATCGCACACCACGTGCAGGGAGTGCCCGCCGCCCGCGGCCCAGCCCGGCACGACCGCGATCACCGGTTTCGGCAGGAACCGGATCAGCCGCTGGACCTCGAGGATGTGCAGCCGGCCGGCCCGCGCGGGGTCCACCGTGTCGGAGGTCTCGCCGCTCGCGTACTGATACCCGGAGCGTCCGCGAATACGCTGGTCACCACCGGAGCAGAACGCCCACCCGCCGTCCTTGGGCGAGGGGCCGTTGCCGGTGAGCAGGACGCACCCGACGTCCGAGCTCATCCGGGCGTGGTCCAGCGCCCGGTAGAGCTCGTCGACGGTGTGCGGCCGGAAGGCGTTGCGGACCTCCGGACGGTCGAACGCGACGCGCACCACGCGTTTGCCACCGCGGTTCTCAGCGGAACGGTGGTAGGTGATGTCGGTGAAGGCGAAACCTTCGACCTCGGTCCACGCGGCCGGATCGAACAGCTCGGAAACTCGGGCGTCATCCACGTTTGGGAGAATAGGACCTGTGGACACATCTGATCTCGACGGAGCCTGCCGGTGAACCCTTCCACCGCGCAGGCCAGGGTCATCGTCGACGAACTCGTCCGCAACACCGTTTCGCACGTCGTCCTCTGCCCGGGCTCCCGCAACGCGCCGCTGTCGATCGCGCTGTACGACGCGGCGGCCGCCGGGAAGCTCCGGCTCCACGTCCGCATCGACGAGCGGGGCGCCGCGTTCCTCGCGCTCGGCATCGCCGCGCGCACCGGCCGTCCGGTGGCCGTGCTCTGCACGTCCGGCACCGCGGCCGCGAACTTCCACCCCGCCGTCCTGGAGGCCGACCGCGCCGGCGTCCCGCTGATCGTGCTGACCGCCGACCGGCCGCCCGAGCTGCGCGCGGCCGGCGCGTCGCAGGTCATCGACCAGCACCAGCTCTACGGTGACGCCGCCCGCTACTTCGACGAGCTGGCCGTCGCCGAGCGGCGGGCCGGGCAGAACTCGTACTGGCGCAGCCAGATCTGCCGGGCCTGGAACGCCGCGTACGGCGAGTGGCGCTGCGGGCCGGTGCACCTGAACATCCCGTTCCGCGAGCCGCTCGTGCCCGACCTGGACGACGACGGCGAATGGTACGAATCCCTCGACGGCCGCGCCGACGGCTCCCGCTGGACCGAGCTGCCGGACTTCGGCGCGCTGCCGTCGTTCGTGGTGCCCTCGGCGCGCCACGGCCTGGTCATCGCGTGTGACACCGGTGTGCAGGCGGCCAGCGAGTGGGCCGAGCAGCACGGCTGGCCGGTGATCTCGGAGACCGGCGGCCTCGGGCTGTCCGGCGGCACGGCGATCTCGTCCGGCGCGTGGCTGCTGGGCGTCGAGGACTTCATCACCCGGCACAAACCGGAGCAGGTGCTCTGCCTCGGCCGGCCGACGGTGTTCCGGCAGATCCAGAAGGTGCTCTCGGACGCCTCGGTCGAGGTGCTGCTGGTGCGTCCCGACTCGGACTGGCCGGCGCCCGCGCACAACGTCCGGCAGGTCGGGCAGTGGTTCGACGAGCCGACGAAGCCCGCCGACCCGGAGTGGCTGGCGAGCTGGCGCCGGGCCGACGCGGCGGCGTCCTCGGCGGTCGCCTCGGTGCTGGCCTCGGAGCCGTGGCCTTCGGGGTTGCGCCTGGCGTCGGAGCTGGTGGACGCGCTGCCCGCCGACTCGCTGCTGGTGGTGGGCTCGTCCAACCCGACCCGTGACGTCGCCCTGGCCGGCCGGCTGCGCCCCGACGTGCTCGTGCACCGCAACCGCGGTGTCGCGGGCATCGACGGCACGGTCTCGACGGCGATCGGCGCGGCGTACGTCCACCGCGGCCCGTCGTACGCGCTGCTGGGCGACCTGACGTTCCTGCACGACGCGTCCGGGCTGCTCACCGGGCCCGCCGAGCAGCGCCCGGACCTGACGATCGTGGTGTGCAACGACGACGGCGGCGGCATCTTTTCGCTGCTGGAGCAGGGCGCGCCCGAGCACTCGGCGAGCTTCGAGCGCGTCTTCGGGACCCCGCACGGCGCCGACCTGGGCGCGCTGTGCGCCGGCTACCGCGTCCCGCACGTGGTGGCCGAGACGCTGACGGAGTTCCAGGCGGCGCTACGGCCCGCGCCCGGGCTGCGGGTCGTCGAGGTGCGAGTGGACCGTTCGCGGCACCGCGACCTGCACGCACGGTTGCGAGCGGCGGTGTCGACGGCCGTCTCCGCCGTCTGACAGGTTTGGTCAACCGCTTTCCGGGTGGGATCCCAGCAGGCAAGATCCTCCCTTCGGCTGTTCCTGGGTGCTTCCTGGCTGGCTACGTTCGAGCGCGCTGCTCCTCACCCGTTGGAGGGATTCGAATGCGTGCAAGAACTCGCACCGGCCTCGGTGTGCTCGCGGCCGGCGTCGCGTCGGTGCTGCTGGCCGGCACCGCCAGTGCGGCCCCGACGCCCGGTGCGCCCGGCGTCGGTGACTCGTACTACCCGAACGCCGGCAACGGCGGGACGGACGTGCTGCACTACGACATCCGCCTGACCTACCAGCCCGCGACCGACGTCCTCGCCGGGACGACGACGCTGCTGCTCACCGCGACCCAGGACCTCTCGCGCTTCGACCTGGACTTCGCGCTCAAGGCGTCGAGCGTGCTGGTGAACAACCGCCCCGCGCAGTTCACGAACCAGACCGGCAACGGCGAGCTCGTCGTCACGCCGGCGCAGCCGCTGCTCAAGGGCCAGACCGCGACGGTCGTCGTCGCCTACTCGGACACGCCGTCCACCGCGACGGTCGACGGGATCAACGGCTGGAAGAAGGGCTCCTTCGGCGCGCTCGGCGTCGACGAGCCGCAGAGCTCCGCGTGGTGGTTCCCGGCCAACGACCACCCGACCGACAAGGCGACCTACGACGTCTCCATCGAGGCGCCGGATGACAACGTTGCCGTCACCAACGGGACGCTCGTCCGGAAGACGAAGAGCCGCGCCGGCTGGACGCGCTGGCAGTGGCGCAGCACGAAGCAGCAGGCCACGTACCTGACGTCGTTCATCGTCGGCAAGTACGAGCTGAACCAGTCGACGACGCCGGACGGCAAGCCGTTCATCACGGCGTACGGCTCCGACCTCGGCGACTCGCTGTACGCGGCGAAGGCCAGCGTCGAGCGCACCCCGGAGATCGACGCGTTCCTGGCGACGAAGTTCGGGCCGTACCCGTTCGAGGCCGAGGGCGGCGTCGTGACCAGCGGCATCGGCTTCTCGCTGGAGAACCAGACCCGGCCGACGTACGGTGCGCGCAACTTCGCGGCCGGCTCCAACACGACGCTGATCGCGCACGAGAACGCCCACCAGTGGTTCGGCGACAACGTCTCGCTCGGCCGCTGGAGCGACATCTGGCTGAACGAGGGCTTCGCGTCCTACGCCGAGTGGCTGTGGTCGGAGCACGAGGGCGAGGGCACGGCCGCCGAGCTCGCGCAGTACACGTACGACTCCAACCCGGCCGACGGCGACCTGTGGAAGCTCGTCCCGGCCGACCCGGGCGCGGACAACCAGTTCGACAACGCGGTGTACGACCGGGGCGCGCTGACGCTCCAGGCGCTGCGGACCGCCGTCGGCGACGAGGCGTTCTTTGCCATTTTGAAGGCGTGGCAGGTCCAGAAGGGCGGGTCGCACGGCCGGATCCAGGAGTTCATCGCGCTGGCGGAGAAGGTCTCGGGCAAGCCGCTGTACGACCTGTTCCAGACGTGGCTGTACACGGCGGGCAAGCCGTCGGCCGGCCCGAACGGCACGGCCCCGGCGGCCTTCACCGCGCGGGCGGCTTCGGTGAAGCCGAAGTCGTACGACCAGATCCAGGCGAACCATCGGAACCTCGCCGCCGAACACGCGGGGTAGCCGCTACGCTCGCGGCGTGAGCACGAAAGGTGAGCGGGCGAGGCGCGTCGGCTGGTGGACCACCATCGGCGTCGCCTCGCTCCTCACCGTGATGTGCGTCTGCCTGCTCTTCGCGGCGATCCGCAACGACCGCGCGATCTCGGCCCAGCTCGGCCAGGCCACGGCGACGGTCGATTCGGTGGCGTTCGACCGCACGATCATCCACTTCGAGACGCCGGACGGGATTGTCCACAGTCCGGCGAACGGGGTGTTGTATCCGGATGGGCTGGCTGCGGGTCAGTTGGTGCGGATCGAGTACGACGCGACTGATCCGGAGTTGGCTCGGGTTGCGGGGCGGTCGGCGGCGTTGACCTTGTTGCCGTTGGGGAGTTTTGTCGTTTTCACCTGGTTGGTGGCCGGGCCGGTTCTTTGGTGGATACGGCGGCAGAACCGGCGGGCTCGGGCTGAGGTGGCGGCTGCGGGTTGAGCGGGCGGATTCCCTGCCTGACCTGACCTGACCTCGGCCTGATCTGGACTTGGCCTGATCTGGACTTGGCCTGATCTGGACTTGGCCGGACCTGACTTGGCCGGACCTGACTTGGCCGGACCTGACTCGGCCGGACCTGACCTGACCTTGGCCTGGCCGTCGCCGCGGATTGTTTGCGCCGGTTGTTGCTTCTTCCGCTCCTCGTCCTCGATTGTTCAACACCGGAGACCCGGCCTCAAGGGCGCCTTCGGCGTCGCTTCGCGATGAGCTTCGCTCACCCTTGACCCCGGGTCTCCGGTGCTGACTGCGGCTGGGACGAGGGGCGGGAGTGGTCTAGGGCGGTTGTTGTGCGCCGCTCTCAGCCTGCGTGGGCCGTCTCCTGCCACCAGCCCAGGACCTCGTCCGCTACCCCCGGTGCTGCCACCAGCAGTCCGTCCGTTGGCAGTGCAGTGTCCTCGCCGTGCTTGTCCAGGACCACCGCTCCGGCCTCGATGGCCATTGCCACCGAGCCCGCTACGTCCCATTCGTGGTAGCTGTGCAACACCGCCGCTGCCGCGTGGCCCAGGGCCACCTGGGCGATCGACAGGGCCGCTGAGCCCAGGACCCTCACTCCGGCGTGGGCCGCTGCCGCTCGCTCGATGAAGCCGCCCATGCCCGGCCAGGGGCCTCGGCGGGCGAACTCCGTGCAGACCAGCGCGCCCGCCGTTACGCAGCGGTCGGTCAGCTTGACCGGCTTGCCGTTCGCGCGGGCCCCTCGTCCGCGCGCTGCTGCGTAGATCTGGGCGCGGTACGGGTCCGCCACCACTCCCACCACCGGGCCGGCCGCGTCGACCAGCGCCAGGCTGTACGCGCACCACGGCACTCCGGCGACGTAGTTGGCCGTGCCATCCACCGAGTCGACCACCCACCGGTACTCCGCGACGTCCGCGCCGTGGTCGGCGCCGAACTCGTGGCCGACCACCGGGATGCCCGGGAACTCCGCGGTCAGCACGCGCCGGGTGTGCCGCTCGAGGATGCGGTCGGTGTCGGTGACCCAGTCGAACGGCGAGTCCAGGGTGGCCGGGTGCGCACCCCGGCCGGCGGTCGCGGTGATCACGTCGGTCGCGTCGTTGGCCAGGCGCCCGGCCACTTCGAGGGCCCTCGACAGCAGGCCGGGCTCCACGGGCCGCGGCGGCCTGGAGGACAAGAGGGTCATGCCTGCTTAGTCTGGGCCCCGCTGGTTTCCGGGACACGACCTTGAGATGACATGTCGTAGCCGATCTGTTCCGGAACCGTTGGCCGCCGTGTCACGCGGTCGCCAGGATCGGGTGCGAAGGTCGGATCGTGCGAGTCGCGATAGTCACCGAAAGTTTCCTGCCCCAGGTGAACGGCGTGACCAACTCCGTCCTCCGGGTGGTCGAGCACCTGCGCGAGCGCCGGCACGACGTGCTGATCATCGCTCCCGGGCCCGGCCCCGACTCCTACCGCGGCGCCCCGGTGATCCGGATCCCCGCGCTCGACTTCCCCGGCGTCCACTCGCTGCCGATCGGCGTGCCGACGCGCACCGTGCTGAACGCGCTGGCCGCCTTCGGCCCGGACGTCGTGCACCTGGCCTCGCCGTTCGTGGTCGGCGCGCGCGGGCTCGCCGCGGCACGGCGGCTGCGGGTGCCGTCGATCGCCGTCTACCAGACCGACATCGCAGGGTTCGCCGCCGCGTACGGCTTCGGCATCGCCGCCCGCGCCGCGTGGCGCTGGGTGCGGCGGCTGCACTCGCGCGCCGACCGGACGCTGGCGCCCTCCAGCGACTCCGTCGAGCAGCTGCGGCTGCACGGCGTCCCGCGGGTGCACCGCTGGGCGCGCGGGGTCGACATCGACCGGTTCTCCCCGGACCACGCCGACGCCGCGCTGCGGGCCGAGCTCGCGCCGAACGGCGAGCTGCTCGTCGGGTTCGTCGGCCGGCTGGCGCCGGAGAAGGAGGTCGACCGGCTGGCCGCGCTGGCCGGCGTGCCCGGGATCCGCGTGGTCGTCGTCGGAGACGGGCCGGAGCTCGAATCTCTCAAGGAGCAGCTCCCGGACGCGGCGTTCCTCGGCGCGAAATACGGCGACGAGCTTTCGGCGGCGTACGCGAGCTTCGACGTCTTCGTCCACACCGGCCCGCACGAGACGTTCTGCCAGGCGGTGCAGGAGGCGATGGCGTCCGGGCTGCCGGTGCTCGCGCCGGACGCGGGCGGCCCGAAGGACCTCGTCCTGCCCGGCCGCACCGGCTACCTGCTGCCCGCCGACCGCGAGCTGTTCGGCCCGGCGCTCGTCGAGAAGATCGACGCGCTGCGCGACCCCGCGCTGCGGGCGAGGCTCGGCGAGAAGGCGCGCAAGGTTGTGCTCGGGCGCACCTGGCCCGCCGTCTGCCGCGAGCTGATGGGGCACTACGAAGCCGTGCAGGGCCGGGCCGCCCGCGCGGCCTGACATGCACATCGTCCAGCTCGCGAACTTCTACGGACCACGTTCGGGCGGCCTGAAGACGGCGCTGCACCACCTCGGCGCCGGGTACGTCGCGAGCGGGCACGAAGTGACGCTCGTGGTGCCCGGCACCCGCTACGCCGACGAAGTCCTGCCCACCGGTGTCCGCCGGTTTTCCCTGCCGGCGCCGAAGATCCCGGGCACCGGCGGCTACCGCGCCGTCGACCCGCACCGGGTCCGCGCGGTGCTGCGGAAGCTCGAACCCGACCGGTTGGAGGTCTCGGACCGGTTGACGCTGCGGGGGATGGGTGGCTGGGCGCGGCGCCACGGGGTGCCGAGCACGGTGATCTCGCACGAGCGGCTCGACCGCCTGCTGGAGCAGTTCCTGCTGCCCGAGCCGGTGGCGCGCCGCGTCGCCGACGTCGCGAACAAGCGGATGGCCGCGAGCTACGACACGGTCGTCTGCACCACGGCCTTCGCCCGTGCGGAGTTCGACCGGATCGAGGCGCCGAACGTCCACCGGGTGCCGCTCGGCGTCGACCTCGCGACGTTCCGGCCCGCCATGCGCGACGACGGCTGGCGCACCGACCTGAGCGGGGGAGCGGACGCCCTGCTCGTCCACTGTGGACGGCTTTCGCCGGAGAAGCACGTCGAGCGCAGCGTGGACACCGTCGCCGAGCTGACGGAGGCGGGCGCGCGGGTGCGGCTGGTCGTCGCGGGTGACGGGCCGCGGCGGCGGGCGCTGGAACGCCGGGCGCGCGGCCTGCCGGTGACGTTCCTGGGGTTCCTGTCCGGCCGCGGCGACGTCGCGCGGCTGCTGGCCAGCGCGGACGTCTCGCTGGCGCCGGGCCCGCACGAGACGTTCGGGCTGGCGGCTTTGGAGGCGCTGGCGTCCGGGACGCCGGTGGTGGTGTCGGCGTCGTCGGCGCTGCGGGAGATCGTGCGGCCCGGCTGCGGCGCGGCGGTGGACGACCACGCGCCCGCGTTCGCCACCGCCGTGACGGACCTGCTGGAGAGCCCGGAAGACCTGCGCCGCGCGGCGGCCCGGGCGCGGGCAGAGGAGTTCACCTGGCCCGCCGCGGTGGCCGGGATGCTGGCCACCTTCCGCTGACGCTCAGGGCTTGCCGAGGCGGCTGTAACCGGGGTGGACGCCGGAGGTGAGGCCCTGGTCGTCAGCGATCTTCGACAGCAGCTCGTGCAGGGTCGTGCGCTCGTCCTCGGTCAGGGACGCGGTGATCGCGCGTTCGTGCGACAGCGCCGACTGCGCGACGCGGACCATCAGCTCGCGGCCCTCCGGGCTCAGCTCCAGCGCGTAGAGGCGGCGGTCCTCCGCATTGCGGCGGCGGTGGATCAGGCCGCGCTTCTCCAGGCCGTCGACCAGCGGGACCAGCCGCGTCGCCGGCGTGCCGAGCTGCTTGGCCAGCGCCTGCTGGCTCTGCCCCGGCCGCATCGCGACCAGCCGCAGCAGGCCGACCTGCGCCGGGGTCAGCTCCAGCTCGGCGATGCGCTCGGTGAACCGCTGGGCCGCGTGCGCGCCGACCTGGGCCAGCTGGAACGCGGTGCCGAACCGAGGACCGTCCATGGCCGGAACGATAGTCGTTGACAATCGATTACACCAGTGTAATCGTTTAATGCATGAAACGAATCGCTGTCATCGCTTACGGCCTGTTCACCGTCGCCGGGGGAGTGCTCGGCGCCACCGGCACCCGCCCGGACTCCTCCGCTGCCGACGTCGCGGCGTACACCACGACCCACCAGGGACTCGTCCAGCTGCTCGCGCTGGTCGTCTTCGGCGCCGGGCTCTCGCTCGCGACCTGGACCGCGGCGGCCAGACCGCCGCAGCTCGGCTTCGCCGGGGGACTGCTCGCGTCGGGTTCGCTGTTGCTGAGCGGCCTGGCGACCTGGACGGCCGCGCAGACCCCGGACGTCGCTCGCGCCTTCACCTCGCTGGCCTTCGCCGCGGGCGCGTTCGGGTTCGCGGTGCCGCTCGCGCTGCTCATCGCGGCGGTCGCCCTGTCCACGCCCCGCTGGCTGGCGATCACCGGGTACGTCGTCGCCGCGCTGGCCGGGCTCTCGGCGTTCAGCATGCTGACCGACGTGCTGTACCCGCTGATCCCGGTCGGCCGCTTCGGCGGGCTCATCTGGCTGGTGCTCGTCACCTTCCGCAAGAGCGACGACTAGATTCAAGCCATGTCACGCGCAAGCCTGGACAAGGACCCGCACGAAGTCGCCGCCATGTTCGACGGTGTCGCGGACGGGTACGACCGGGCGAACTCGTTCATGACCTTCGGCTTCGACCGCCGCTGGCGCACCACCACCGCCCGCGTGCTCGACGCCCGCCGCGGCGAGAAGGTCCTGGACCTCGCCGCCGGCACCGGGGTGTCCACCGTCGAGTACGCCCGCGGTGGCGCCTGGTGCCTGGCCGCGGACTTCTCGTTCGGCATGCTCCGGGCCGGGCTGCACCGCAAGGTCCCGATGGTCGCGGCGGACGCGCTCAACCTGCCGTTCGCCGACGAGAGCTTCGACGCCGTGACGATCTCGCTGGCGCTGCGCAACTTCGTCGACCCGAAGGCCGCGCTCACCGAGATCGCGCGGGTCGTCAAGCCCGGCGGCCGGCTGGTCATCTGCGAGGTCTCGACGCCGCCGTTCGCGCCGATCCGGTTCGTCCACCGGCGGTTCATGCTGAAGCTGCTCACCTGGGTCGGCAAGCGGACGTCGTCGAACCCCGAGGCGTACTCCTACCTGGCAGAATCGATGCTCACCTGGCCCGACCAGCGCACGCTCGGCGAGATCATCGCGAGCGCGGGCTGGGCCGACGTCGAGTGGTTGAACCTCACATTCGGCGTCGTGGCGATCCACCGCGCGCGCAAGCCTGCCTAAACTCGCGTACATGAGTCGTCGCACCGCAGATCAGGACGCCGAAGTCATCGTCGTCGGCGCCGGACCGGCCGGGTCCACCGTCGCGACCTACCTCGCCCGGTCGGGCGTCGACGTCCTGCTGCTGGAGAAGACCGAGTTCCCGCGCGAGAAGGTCTGCGGCGACGGCTTGACCCCGCGCGGCGTCAAGCAGCTGATCGACCTCGGCATCGACACGAGCGAGGACGCCGGCTGGGTGCACAGCCGCGGCCTGCGGATCCTCACCGGCGACCTCACGCTGGAGCTCGACTGGCCGGACCTGACGAGCTACCCGCCGTACGGCGTTTCCCGCACGCGTCACGACTTCGACGACCTGCTGGCGAAGCTCGCGGTGAAGGCGGGCGCGCGGCTGTACGAGCGCACGACCGTCACGAGCGCCATCACCGACGCCACCGGGCGCGTGGTCGGCGTCGAGGCGAAGGTCGGCCCGGAGCGCACGCCGGTGAAGTACCGCGCGCCGCTGGTGCTGGCCTGCGACGGCGTGTCCGCGCGGCTCGCGCTGAGCGTCGGCATCCAGAAGAACGAGAAGCGCCCGATGGGCGTCGCCGTGCGCCAGTACTACAAGAGCCCGCGCCACGACGACCCGTTCATCGAGGGCCACCTCGAGCTGTGGGACCGCTCCGACCCGCGCGACCCGAAGCTGCTACCGGGCTACGGCTGGGCGTTCCCGCTCGGCGACGGCACGGTGAACGTCGGCCTCGGCATGCTCTCGACGTCGGCGTCGTTCCGGAACACCGACTACCGCGCGCTGCTGCGCCAGTGGCTCGACGGCACGCCGGAGGAGTGGGGCTACCGCGAGGAGAACGCGATCGGCAAGGTCGGCGGCGCCGGCCTCCCGATGGGCTTCAACCGCACCCCGCACTACCGCGACGGCCTCCTGCTGCTCGGCGACGCGGGCGGCATGGTCAGCCCGTTCAACGGCGAAGGCATCTCGGCGGCGATGGAGTCCGCGCAGATCGCGGCGGAGGTCGTGGTGCAGGCCCTGGCGCGGCGCGAAGGGCCTTCGCGCGAGCGGGCGCTGGAGGCGTACCCGCGCGCGGTCCGCGAGCTGATGGGTGGCTACTACCAGCTGGGGAACGTCTTCGCGAAGATCATCGGGAAGCCGAAGATCATGCACGCGTGCACGCAGTACGGGCTGCGGATCAACAAGATCCTCCCGCTGGTCTACAAGGGTCTCTCGGGCTGCTACGACGCCAAGGGCGGCGACGGCGTCGACCGCCTCATCTCGGCTCTCGCCAAGGCGGCCCCCAGCCCCCGCTGACCAAGCGCATCTCGGCATCACCCGTGATCCGGAGGGCATCACGCGTGATCCAAGGGGCTTCACGCGTGATCAGGCGGGCATCACGCGTGTTCAGAGGGGCATCGGCGTGATGCCTCGCCAGTCACGCGTGATGCCCGCTCAGACACGCGTGATGCCCGTCCAGACACGCGTGATGCCTGGTTCGTCGCGCGCGGACACACGAGTGGACTAGCAAGTTGGCCGTGCGGTCAGTGGGATAGCTCACACGCGCGCGCCCGGATTGTCCGGCCGTGAAGCGATCTTGAAGAGCCTTCGCGCAGGTCGCGCGGGCGGCGTCACCGCGTCGTGACAACGTTGGCGGTGGAACTTAGGGCACCCTTATAACACGGGGGGCTAGGGACAAGAATGTGAGTCGCGTCCTACACTCCCCCCATGCTTTGTGAATCCCTTCACATCCACGACGAGTGGCTTGTGAACTATTTCACAAGCACGCCCGGGCCCCGCCACGGGCCGTAAGGAGACCCTGACCCTCGGCGGTGTGACCCAGGTCCCTTAGGGTGCCGACGAGGCCCGCGGTTCCACCACAAGCAAAACCGCAGCGGCGCGGAAAGGATGGCGAAGACCCCGTGCTGACGTTGCTGACCCGGACCGACACGGTGCAGCTGGCGCAAGAGGCCCCGAGCCTGAAGCCCTACCTGCCCCTGGTCCTGTTGTTCGTGCTGGCCCTCGGCTTCGCCGTGTTGTCGGTGCTGCTGGGCCCGCTCGTCGGCCCCAGCCGCTACAACAAGGCCAAGCTCGCCGCCTACGAGTGCGGCATCGAGCCGTCGCCGCAGCCGCTCGTCGGCGGTGGCCGGATGCCGGTGGCGTACTACATCACCGCGATGCTGTTCATCCTGTTCGACATCGAGATGGTCTTCCTCTACCCGTTCGCCGTGCAGGCGGACGCGCTGGGCACGTTCGGCCTGGTGGAGATCCTGCTGTTCATCGCGACGGTCGGCTTCGCGTACGCCTACGTGTGGCGGCGCGGCGGCCTGGATTGGAACTAGACCCATGGGCCTCGAAGAGAAACTCCCCAACGGCATCCTGCTGGCCAGCCTCGAAGGTCTCGTCAACTGGTCGCGGAAGAACTCGATGTGGCCGGCCACCTTCGGGCTCGCCTGCTGCGCGATCGAGATGATGACGGTCGGCGGCTCCCGCTACGACATCGCCCGCTTCGGCATGGAGCGCTTCAGCGCGACGCCGCGGCAGGCCGACCTGATGATCGTCGCCGGGCGGGTCACCCAGAAGATGGCGCCGGTCCTGCGCCAGATCTACGACCAGATGGCCGAGCCCAAGTGGGTGCTCGCCATGGGCGTCTGCGCGTCCTCCGGCGGCATGTTCAACAACTACGCGGTCGTCCAGGGGGTCGACCACGTCGTGCCGGTGGACATGTACCTGCCCGGCTGCCCGCCGCGGCCGGAGATGCTGCTGGACGCGATCCTCAAGCTGCACGCCAAGATCCAGGACGAGCCGATCAACGCCCGCCGCGCCGCGATCCGCGCCGCCAGCGGGGCCCGCACCGAGCTCGTCGCGTCGTCGATCAAGTACGCGAAGAAGTAGAGCGATGACTGAAACTCCTGAGACCGGCGGCGAGCAGTCCAGCGCCGACCGCCCCGAAGGCGGCCTCGAGCCGCAGGGCGCCCGGCCCGCCGAGCCCGTCGTCACCGGCCGCGAACGCCAGGGCATGTTCGGTGTCCACGGCACCGGTGACACCTCCGGCTACGGCGGCGTCCGGCTCCCGGCCTACAGCCCCGCGCCGGCCGAGCGCCCGTACGGCGGCTGGTTCGACCAGTTCGCCGACGAGTTCTACGCGGCCCTGTCGGACAACAAGATCCCCGCCGAAGCGGTCTTGCAGACCACGGTCGACCGCGGCGAGATCACCTTCTACGTCGCCCGCGAGCACCTCGTCGCCATCGCGAAGGTCCTGCGCGACGACGGCGGTCTCCGCTTCGAGTTGCTGTCCTCGGTGTCCGGTGTGGACTACGGCGTCGACGTCCCGCAGCGGCTGCACTCGGTGTACCACTTCACGTCCCTGACCTACCGCCGCCGCATCCGGCTCGAGGTCACCCTCGACGTCGAGGACGCGCACGTGCCGTCGCTGGTCGGGATCTACCCGACCGCCGACTGGCAGGAGCGGGAGACCTGGGACATGTTCGGCATCGTCTACGACGGCCACCCCGCGCTCACCCGCATCCTCATGCCGGACGACTGGGACGGCCACCCCCAGCGCAAGGACTACCCGCTCGGCGGGATCCCGGTCGAATACAAGGGCGCGGAGATCCCGCCGCCGGACCAGCGGAGGTCGTACTCGTGACGATTAACGAAGACGCCACGGCAGTTCCCGAAGCCGACAGCCGCGACACCACCGAAGGCCGCGTTTACAGCGTCTCCGGCGGCGACTGGGACGACGTCATCGCCGACGCCGCGCACGACGAGCGCATGGTCATCAACATGGGCCCGCAGCACCCGTCGACGCACGGCGTGCTCCGGCTCGTGCTGGAGATGGAGGGCGAGACCGTCACGCAGCTGCGGTCGGTCATCGGCTACCTCCACACCGGCATCGAGAAGAACTGCGAGTACCGGACCTGGACCCAGGGCGTCACCTTCGTGACGCGCATGGACTACCTGGCCCCGCTTTCGACGGAGATGGCGTACTGCCTCGGCGTCGAGAAGCTGCTGCAGATCGAGGCCCCGCGCCGCGCGCAGCTGCTGCGCGTGATGCTGCTGGAGATCAACCGCATCGGCTCGCACCTGGTCTACATCGCCACCGGCGGCATGGAGCTCGGCGCCACCACGGCGATGACGCTCGGCTTCCGCGAGCGCGAGGTCGTCCTGCACCTGCTCGAGCACCTCACCGGCCTGCGCATGAACCACGCGTTCATCCGCCCCGGCGGCCTCGCGCAGGACATGCCCGAGGACTACCGCGAGAAGGTCACCGAATTCGTCAAGACGATGAAGGAACGCCTTCCGCTGTACGACAAGCTCTTCACCGGCCAGCCGATCTGGCGCAACCGGCTCAAGGGTGTCGGGTACCTGCCGGTCGACGCGTGCCTCGCGCTCGGCGTCACCGGCCCGGTGCTGCGGTCCGCGGGCCTGCCGTGGGACCTGCGCAAGACCGAGCCGTACTCCTGCTACGACGAGTTCGACTTCGACGTGCCGGTGGACAACGGTGCCGACTGCTGGTCGCGCTACCTGATCCGGGTGCACGAGATGCACGAGAGCCTCAAGATCATCGAGCAGTGCCTGGAGAAGCTCGAGCCGGGCCCGGTCATGGTCGAGGACAAGAAGGTCGCCTGGCCCGCGCAGCTGTCCATCGGCAGTGACGGCATGGGCAACTCGCTCGAGCACGTCAAGAAGATCATGGGCCAGTCGATGGAGTCCCTGATCCACCACTTCAAGCTGGTCACCGAGGGCTTCAAGGTGCCGGCCGGGCAGGTCTACACCTCGGTCGAGTCGCCGCGCGGCGAGCTGAGCGCGCACCTGGTCTCCGACGGCGGCACTCGGCCGCTGCGGGTTCACGTGCGCGAACCGAGCTTCGTGAACCTGCAGTCGATGCCCGCCATGGCCGAAGGCGGCCTGGTCGCGGACGTGATCGCCGCGATCGCCTCGATCGACCCCGTCATGGGGGGAGTGGACCGATGAGCACAGCAGTTCCCGAACCGGGGCCGAACGACGCTGCCCGGACGCACGCGGCAGCCGGCGGCGACGTCGACGTGATCGCCATCGCGCCCGACCCCGCGGTCGCCGCCGGGATCATCGAAGACACGCCGCTCGAAGACATCTTCGACGAAGGCGTGGTCGCCCGGGCGCAGGACCTGATCGCGCGCTACCCGATGTCGCGCTCGGCGCTGCTGCCGCTGCTGCACCTCGTGCAGTCGGTGCAGGGGTACGTCAGCCAGGAGGGCATCGCGTTCTGCGCGCGGCAGCTCGACCTGTCCGACGCCGAGGTCAGCGCGGTCGCGACGTTCTACACGATGTACAAGCGCAAGCCGTGCGGCGAGCACCTCGTGAGCGTCTGCACCAACACGCTGTGCGCGGCCATGGGCGGCGACGCGATCTACAAGAAGCTCCAGACGCACCTCGGGTCCGAGGAAGAGCCGCTGGGGCACAACGAGACCGCGGGCACACCGAACGAGCCGGGCTCGATCACCCTCGAGCACGCCGAGTGCCTCGCGGCCTGCGACCTCGCGCCGGTCATCCAGGTCAACTACGAGTACTTCGACAACCAGACCGAGGAGAAGGCCGTCGCGCTGGTCGACGCGCTGCAGGCGGGCAAGCGCCCGGCCCCGACGCGCGGCGCCCCGCTGACGAACTTCAAGGGCGCCGAGCTGCAGCTCGCCGGGTTCTTCCCGGAGGACGAGCGCCAGTACCGCAAGGACATCGACGGCCCGTCGCAGGCCGTCGAGACGCTGCGCGGCGCGAAGCTCGCCCAGGACCGCGGCTGGGTCGCGCCGGTCGCGGAAGACGTCCCGCTTCCTGAAGTGGAGAAGAAGTAATGGCCGATCCCATTACCCCGGTCCTCACGAAGCGCTGGCTGTCGCCGAACTCCTGGCAGATCGCGACGTACGAGGCGCTCGAGGGCTACACGGCCGTCCGCAAGGCGCTCGCCGGCACGCCGGAGCAGCTCGTCCAGCTGGTCAAGGACTCGGGCCTGCGCGGCCGCGGCGGCGCGGGCTTCCCGGCCGGCGTCAAGTGGTCGTTCATGCCGCCGAACTTCGACAAGCCGCACTACCTGGTGATCAACGCCGACGAAGGCGAGCCGGGCACGTGCAAGGACATCCCGCTGATGATGGCGGACCCGCACTCGCTCATCGAGGGCTGCATCATCGCCTCGTACGCGATGCGCTCGAACCACTGCTTCATCTACGTCCGCGGCGAGGCGCTGCACTGCATCCGCCGCCTCAACGCGGCTGTGCGTGAAGCCGAAGCGGCCGGCTACCTGGGCGAGAACATCCTCGGCTCGGGCTTCGACCTCAAGATCACCGTGCACGCCGGCGCCGGCGCGTACATCTGCGGTGAGGAGACGGCGTTGCTCGACTCGCTGGAAGGCCGTCGCGGCCAGCCGCGGCTCAAGCCGCCGTTCCCGGCCGCCGCGGGCCTCTACGCCGCGCCGACCACGGTCAACAACGTCGAGACCATCGCGAGCGCGCCGTTCATCGTCAACGGCGGGTCGAGCTGGTTCCGCGAGATGGGCCGCGAGAAGTCGCCGGGCCCGAAGATCTACTCGATCTCCGGCCACGTCGAGAAGCCCGGCCAGTACGAGTGCCCGCTCGGCACCACGCTGCGCGAGCTGCTCGAGCTGGCGGGCGGCATGAAGGACGGCGTCCCGCTCAAGTTCTGGACCCCGGGCGGCTCGTCCACCCCGATGTTCACCACCGAGCACCTCGACGTTCCCCTGGACTTCGAAGGCGCGGCGGAGGCTGGCTCCATGCTCGGCACCACCGCCGTCCAGGTCTTCAACGAGACCGTGTCGGTGCCGTGGGCCGTGATGAAGTGGACGCAGTTCTACGAGCACGAGTCCTGCGGCAAGTGCACGCCGTGCCGCGAGGGCACGTACTGGCTGGCGCAGATCCTCGAGCGCATGGTCGAGGGCCACGGGACCGAAGAGGACATCGACACCCTCCTCGACGTCTGCGACAACATCCTCGGCCGGTCGTTCTGCGCCCTCGGTGACGGCGCGGTGTCGCCGATCCAGAGCGGCATCAAGTACTTCCGCGACGAATTCCTGGCTCTGTGTGAGTCGACCAAGCGCGAACTGGTGGGAGCGCAGGCATCATGACGATCGCCCCCGACAAGCCCGAGACGGCGTCGACGCCGGTCCCCGAGGGCCACGTGAAGCTGGTCATCGACGGCGAAGAGGTCATCGCCCCCAAGGGTGAGCTGCTGATCCGCACGGCCGAACGCCTCGGCACGGTCATCCCGCGGTTCTGCGACCACCCGCTCCTCGACCCGGCGGGCGCCTGCCGCCAGTGCCTGGTCGAGGTCGAGATGGGCGGCCGGCCGATGCCGAAGCCGCAGGCGTCCTGCACGATGACCGTCGCCGACGGCATGGTCGTCAAGACGCAGCTGACGTCGCCGGTCGCCGACAAGGCCCAGCAGGGTGTGATGGAGCTGCTGCTCATCAACCACCCGCTGGACTGCCCGATCTGCGACAAGGGCGGCGAGTGTCCGCTGCAGAACCAGGCGCTGGCCCACGGCCGCACGGAGTCCCGGTTCGTGGACACCAAGCGGACGTTCCCGAAGCCGCTGCCGATCTCTTCGCAGGTGCTGCTCGACCGGGAACGCTGCGTGCTCTGCCAGCGCTGCACCCGGTTCTCCCGCGAGATCGCCGGCGACCCGTTCATCGAGCTCCTCGAACGCGGCGCCCACCAGCAGATCGGCACCGCGGAGACGGCGGACGTCCTGGACCTGGCCTCGCGGACGACGTCCGGCCAGCCGTTCCAGAGCTACTTCTCCGGCAACGTCATCCAGATCTGCCCGGTCGGCGCGCTCACGAGTGCCGCCTACCGGTTCCGCTCCCGCCCGTTCGACCTGGTGTCCGCGCCGAGCGTGTGCGAGCACTGCTCGTCCGGCTGCGCCGAGCGCACCGACTTCCGGCGCGGCAAGGTCCAGCGCAAGCTGGCCGGCGACGACCCCGAGGTCAACGAAGAGTGGATCTGCGACAAGGGCCGCTTCGCCTTCCGCTACACCGGCGCCGAGGACCGCATCCGGCGTCCGCTGGTCCGCAACACCGAGACCGGTGAGCTGGAAGAGGCCTCCTGGACCGACGCGCTGCGGGCCGCGGCCGCCGGTCTGACCGCCGCCCGGGCGAACGGCGGCGTCGGGGTCCTGCCCGGCGGCCGGCTGACGGTCGAGGACGCCTACGCGTACGCGAAGTTCGCGCGCGTCGCCCTGCAGACCAACGACGTCGACTTCCGCGCCCGGCCGCACTCGGCCGAGGAGCTGGCGTTCCTCACCTCGCACGTCGTGGGCGTGACGCCGGAGTCCGGCGTCACCTTCGCCGAGATCGAGCGGGCCCGCACGGTCCTGTGCGTGGCGTTCGAGCCCGAGGACGAGGCGCCGATCGTGTTCCTGCGGCTGCGCAAGGCCGCGCGCAAGAACCGTACCCGCGTTGTCCACTTGGGACAGTGGACGACGTCGTCGGTGCGCAAGACGTTCGGCGAGCTGCTCGCCTGCGTCCCCGGCCAGGAGGCCGCGGCGATCGAGGGCATCACCAAGCACGCGCCGGACCTCGACGAGGCGCTGAGCGGCGAGCACGCCGTCGTCCTCGTCGGCGAGCGCGCCGCCCAGGTGCCCGGCCTGTTCTCCGCGCTGCACGACCTGGTGGAGCGCACCGGTGTCCGGCTCGCGTGGATCCCGCGCCGCGCCGGTGACCGGGGCGCGCTGGAAGTCGGTTGCGTGCCGACGCTCCTGCCGGGCGGCCGCCGCGTCGGTGACGACGCCGCGCGTGTCGCTGTCGAAAACGCTTGGGGCGTCCCGCTTCCGTCCGCTCCCGGCCGCGACGCGACCGAGATCCTGAAGGCCGCTTCGGGCCGTGACCTCGGCGGCCTGGTCGTCGGCGGGGTCGACCCGTTCGACCTGCCGGACCCGGACCTCGCGCTGCGTGCCCTGGACAACGCCGGTTTTGTCGTCAGCCTCGAGCTGCGGCACAGCGCGGTGACCGAGCGCGCGGACGTCGTGCTCCCGGTGGCGGCGTCGGACGAGAAGGCCGGCAGCTTCCTCAACTGGGAAGGCCGCACCCGCCCGTTCGACATCACCATCGAGGGTGTCGGCACCCTGCCGGACTGCCGGGTGCTCGACACCCTGGCCGTCGAGATGGACGTCGACCTGTTCACGCAGACTCCGGCCGCCGCGCGCGGTGACTACGAGAAGCTCGGCCCGGCCTCCGCGCTGCGCTGGGGTCACGTCGAGGCGGAGACCGGGGGAGCCACGGTTGCCCCGGGCGCCGGCCAGGCAGTCCTCTCGACCTGGCGCCAGCTGATCGACAACGGGTCCCTGCAGGACGGCGAGCCGCACCTCAAGGGCACCCAGCGGCCGCCGGTCGCGCGGCTGTCCGCGGCAACCGCCGAAGGCCTGGGCACAACCGTGAAGGTGAGCACCGAACGCGGGACGATCACGCTGCCGGTCGAGGTCGCGGACCTGCCCGACGGCGTGGTGTGGCTGCCCGGCAACTCCGACGGCTCCGCCGTGTTCAAGACGCTCGGCGCCGGTCACGGCGCCGTGGTGAACCTCGCTGGGGGTGAACAGTGACTCCGTTGCTGACCACGTCTGTAAACGACGCTGTGGCCGGCAGTGTCCCGGACGCGGCGACGCGTGCGGCGCTGCTCGCGGACGACCCGTTCTGGCTGATCCTGCTGAAGTCCGTCGTGATCCTGCTGATCGGGCCGATCTTCACGATCTTCCTGATCGTCTGGGAGCGCAAGGCGGTCGGCCGGATGCAGAACCGGCCCGGCCCCAACCGCGTCGGCCCGGGCGGCTACCTGCAGTCCCTGGCGGACGCGATCAAGCTGCCGTTCAAGGAACAGATCATCCCGGACACCGCCGACCGCAAGGTGTACTTCCTCGCGCCGGTGCTCTCCGCGGTGCCCGCGCTGATCGCGCTGTCGGCCATCCCGTTCGGGCCGGTCGTCTCGATCTTCGGTGAGCGGACCGTGCTCCAGCTGCTCGACCTGCCGGTCAGCGCGCTGGTGATCCTGGCCTGCTCCTCGATCGGCGTGTACGGCATCGTGCTCGCCGGCTGGGCGTCCGGCTCGCCGTACCCGCTGCTCGGTGGTCTCCGCAGCGCCGCGCAGGTGATCTCCTACGAGATCGCGATGGGCCTCTCGATCGTCGCGGTGATCCTGCAGGCCGGGTCGCTGGACCTGGCCGACATCGTCGGCGCGCAGCACAAGGTGTGGTTCCTCTACCTGGTCCCGAGCTTCGTGATCTACCTGATCTCGATGGTCGGCGAGACCAACCGCGCCCCGTTCGACCTCCCGGAGGCCGAGTCGGAGCTGGTCGGCGGGTTCCACACCGAGTACAGCTCGATGAAGTTCGCGATGTTCTTCCTCGCCGAGTACGTCAACATGGTGATCGTCTCGGCGTTCGCGACGACGCTGTTCCTCGGCGGCTGGATGGCCCCGTGGCCGCTGTCGCTGATCGGGAACAACGTGCTCAACACCGGCTGGTGGCCGGTGCTGTGGTTCTTCGCGAAGATGTTCATCCTGCTGTTCGGGTTCATCTGGCTGCGCGGCACGCTGCCCCGTCTCCGCTACGACCAGTTCATGCGCCTCGGCTGGAAGGTCCTGGTTCCGCTGAACCTGGTGTGGATCGTGATGGTCACCTTCGCCAAGGTGATCACCTGGAACACCGCGTCGATCATCATCGCCGCCGTCGCCATCTTCATCGTGCTGGCCCTGTTCTTCTACGTCCGCGCCGCGGGCCGCGAGGAGGAGAGCGAGAGCGTCCCGGTGACCGGCGGCGGTTTCCCGGTCCCGCCGCTGGACCTCAAGGTCCCGCAGACCACCCCGCGTCAGAAGGCCTTGGCCAAGGCCGAGGCGAAGGCGGCCCGCCGCAAGCCGGCGGCCGTCGGTACCGCACAGGAAGGAGCGCAAGATGGGGTTTCTTGATCCCGTCAAGGGCTTCGGCGTCACCTTCGGGATGATGTTCAAGAAGGTCGCCACCGAGGAATACCCCGAGGCCGGCGCCCCCGCCGCCCCGCGGTACCACGGCCGGCACCAGCTGAACCGCCACCCGGACGGCCTCGAGAAGTGCGTCGGCTGCGAGCTGTGCGCGTGGGCGTGCCCGGCGGACGCGATCTTCGTCGAGGGCGGTGACAACACCGAGGAAGCCCGGTTCTCGCCGGGCGAGCGGTACGGCGCGGACTACCAGATCAACTACCTGCGCTGCATCGGCTGCGGCCTCTGCATCGAGGCGTGCCCGACGCGGTCGCTGACGATGATCAACTTCTACGAGCTGGCCGACGACGACCGGCAGCGGCTGATCTACACGAAGGAAGACCTCCTCGCGCCGCTGCTGCCCGGCATGGAGCAGCCGCCGCACCCGATGCGGCTGGGCGAGAACGAGCAGGACTACTACGTGAACGGCCCGGAGCTGGCGCGCGGGGAGGCGAAGAAGTGATCTCCGTTCTCCTGGCCCAGGCCCCGACCGGCGCCGCCGCGGGCGTGTCGGTCGGCGAGGCCGTCGCGTTCTGGATCCTCGGCCCGGTCGCGCTGCTGGGCGCGCTCGGCATGATCTTCTCGCGCAACGCCGTGCACTCGGCGCTGTGGCTGGTGCTCACCATGCTGAGCCTGGGCGCGCTGTACATGATCCAGTCGGCGCCGTTCCTCGGCTTCACGCAGATCATCGTCTACACCGGCGCGATCATGATGCTGTTCCTGTTCGTGCTGATGCTGGTCGGCCGGGAGAGCTCCGACTCGGTCGTCGAAGTCCTGCGCGGCCAGCGGCTCGCCGCGACCGTGCTGGGCATCGGCCTGGCCGCACTGCTGGCCACCGGCATCTACCGGGCGCTGGACACCGTCACCCCGGCCGTCCCGCTCGACTCGGCCACCCCGGCCGGCGGCGGGCCGAAGGGCCTCGGCCGGCTGATCTTCACCGACTACCTCTTCCCGTTCGAGCTGACGTCGGCGCTGCTCATCACCGCCGCGGTCGGCGCGATGGTGCTGGCCTTCACCGACCGGCACGCCAAGGGCGGGAAGCTCACGCAGAAGGAACTGGTCGTCCTCCGCTTCCGCGGGGAGCACGACCGGCCGTCGCCGCTGCCCGGCCCGGGTGTCTTCGCCACCGCCAACTCGGTGGCCACCCCGGCGCTGCTGCCGGACGGCACGGTCGCGCCGGAGTCGCTGTCGGCGATCATCGAGTCCACCTCGGCGATCGAGCTGGCGAAGGAACGCAAGCTCGTCAAGGACGAGGGTCCGCACCCGGACGCGCACGCGCTGGTCGCCGCCGAAGGTGCTCCGGAAGGGGAGAAGGAATGACCCCGACGTACTACCTGCTGCTGTCGGCGCTGCTGTTCTCGATCGGCGCCGTCGGCGTGCTGGTGCGGCGCAACGCGATCGTCGTGTTCATGTGCATCGAGCTGATGCTGAACGCGGTGAACCTCTCGCTCGTGACGTTCGCCCGGATCAACGGCAGCCTCGACGGCCAGATCATGGCCTTCTTCGTGATGGTCGTCGCGGCCGCCGAGGTCGTGGTCGGCCTGGCGATCATCATGGCCATCTTCCGCACCCGGCGCTCGGCCTCGGTCGACGACACCAACCTGCTGAAGTACTAGGAGACCCCCGAGTGACCGCATCATCGTGGCTGCTGGTGGCCCTGCCTGGCCTCGGCGCCCTGATCCTCCTGCTGGCGGGGAAGCGTTCGAAGGCCTGGGGGCATCTGCTCGGTACGGCCACCGTCACGCTCGCCTTCGTCTGGGGCCTGATCACGTTCTTCACCGCCGACACCGGCGCCACGACGGACACCAAGCTGTACTCGTGGATCCCGGCCGGCGCGCTGCAGATCGACTTCGGGCTCCGGATCGACGCGCTGTCGCTGACGTTCGTGCTGCTCATCACCGGCGTCGGCATGCTGATCCACTTCTACTCGATCGGCTACATGGCCGACGACGAGGGCCGGTACCGCTTCTTCGCGTACCTGAACCTCTTCGTCGCCTCGATGCTGATCCTGGTGCTGGGCAACAGCTTCGTGACGCTCTACCTGGGCTGGGAGGGCGTGGGTCTCGCGTCCTACCTGCTCATCGGCTGGTACCAGGGCCGCCCGTCCGCCGCGACCGCGGCGAAGAAGGCGTTCCTGATGAACCGCGTCGGCGACGTCGGGCTCGCGCTGGCGATCTTCATCATGTTCAAGTACGCGGGCTCGACCGGTTACGCGCAGGTCTTCCAGGCGGTCGGCGACGGCAAGTTCTCGCCGGCGGCGATCACCGCGATGGCGATCTTCCTGTTGCTGGGCGCCTGCGGTAAGTCCGGCCAGTTCCCGCTGCAGGCCTGGCTCCCGGACGCGATGGAGGGCCCGACCCCGGTCTCGGCCCTCATCCACGCGGCGACGATGGTCACCGCGGGCGTCTACCTCGTGGCCCGCTCGAAGGACATCTTCAACGCCACCGAGGACGGCAGGCTGATCGTCACGCTCGTCGGCACGGTGACCCTGCTGCTCGGGTGCATCATCGGCTGCGCGTACGACGACATCAAGAAGGTCCTCGCCTACTCCACGGTCAGCCAGATCGGCTACATGATGCTGGCGGTCGGGCTCGGGCCCATCGCGTACGCGCTCGGCATCATGCACCTGGTCGCGCACGGCTTCTTCAAGGCCGGGCTCTTCCTCGGGGCCGGGTCGGTCATGCACGGCATGAACGACGAGGTCGACATGCGGAAGTTCGGCGGCCTCTGGAAGAAGATGAAGATCACCACGATCACCTTCGGCCTCGGCTACCTGGCCCTGATCGGCATCCCGCCGCTGTCGGGCTTCTTCACCAAGGACGCGATCATCGAGGCGGCCTTCAGCCAGGGCGGCTGGCGTGGCTGGGTGATGGGCGGCGCGGCCCTGCTGGGCGCCGGCCTCACCGCCTTCTACATGACCCGCCTGATGATGATGACCTTCTTCGGCAAGGAGCGCTGGAAGGACCTCAAGTCCTCCGACGGCCGCGACTTCCACCCGCACGAGTCCAAGGCGATCATGTGGGCCCCGATGGCGATCCTGGCGGTCGGCTCGGTCGGCGCCGGTTTCTTCTTCTCCCAGGGTGAGCGTTTCGCCCACTGGCTGACCCCCTCGGTCGGCGAACTGGTGGAGGAACACAACTCGCCGCTCGGCGCCGGCGTGATCTCCGCCGCGGCGATCGTGTTCTCGCTGCTGGGTGTGCTGATCGGGTGGCTGATCTTCCGCCGGCCGGTCCCGGTCGAGCGGCCGGAGCGGGTCTCGTTCGTCACCCGCGCCGCGCGCAAGGACCTGTACGGCAACACGCTCAACGAAACCCTGGTCGCCCGCCCGGGCACCTGGCTCTCGCGGGCGCTGGTGTTCGTCGACAACCGCGGGGTCGACGGCGCGGTCAACGGCCTCGCCGCCTCGCTCGGCGGCGGCTCCGGCCGGCTGCGGCGGCTGCAGACCGGCTTCGTCCGGTCGTACGCGCTGTCGATGCTCGGCGGCACGTTCCTGCTTCTGGCGGCTCTCCTGCTGGTGAGGTTCTCCTGATGACCTGGTTGCTGATCCTCATCCTGGTGCCGCTGGTCGGCGCCGGAGTGCTGGCGTTCCTCAAGGGGAACGACCGCTCCGCGGTGCTGGCCGCGCTGGCGTTCTCGATCCTCGAGTTCCTGCTGATCATCCCGTTCTGGCTCAGCTACTCGCCTTCGGGCGCGCGGCTGCAGATGACGTCGAGCTTCGACTGGATCCCGAGCTTCGGCGTCCACATCGCGTTCGGCACCGACGGCATCTCGCTGATCATGATCGCGGTGATCGCGCTGCTGGTGCCGATCGTCGTCGGCGGCCTCGGCACGATGGACAAGCTCCCGCCCGGCCGCAGCGCCGGCGGGTTCCTGTCGCTGATCCTGCTGCAGGAGGCGCTCACGATCGGCGTCTTCGCCGCGACCGACGTCTTCCTCTTCTACGTGCTGTTCGAGATCATGCTGATCCCGATGTACTTCCTCATCGGCGGGTACGGCGGCGCGAACCGGCAGTACGCGGCGGTGAAGTTCTTCCTCTACTCCTTCCTCGGCGGCCTGATCATGCTGGCGTCGGCGATCGGGGCGTACTCGCTCTCGGTGGAGAAGAACGGGCACGGCACCTTCGACTGGGCCACGCTGGTCACGGTCGTCCGCGACGCGCCGCTGTCCACCCAGATCTGGCTGTTCCTCGGGTTCTTCCTGGCGTTCGCGATCAAGGCGCCGCTGGTGCCGTTCCACACCTGGCTGCCGGACGCGGCGGGGGAGGCGCCGATCGGCGTCGCCGTCCTGCTGGTCGGTGTGCTGGACAAGGTCGGCACGTTCGGCTTCCTGCGTTACTGCCTGCCGATGTTCCCGGACGCGAGCAAGACCCTGGCGCCGCTGGTGCTGGTGCTTTCGGTGATCGGTGTCCTCTATGGATCGATCCTCGCCGCGGGCCAGCGGGACATGAAGCGGTTCATCGCCTACGTCTCGATCGCGCACTTCGGGTTCATCTCGCTGGGCATCTTCGCGTTCAACGAGCAGGCGATGATCGGCTCGGCGACGTACATGCTCAACCACAGCCTCGCGACCGGCATGCTGATCGTGGTGATCGGCCTGGTCATCGCGCGCGGCGGGTCGTCGAAGATCTCGGACTACGGCGGCATGGCGAAGGTGACCCCGCTGCTGGCGGGCCTGTTCCTCCTCGCCGGGCTGTCCACGTTGTCCCTGCCGGGCACCAACTCGTTCGTCTCCGAGTTCCTGGTGCTCATCGGGTCCTATGTGGACCAGCCGGTGTACACGATCCTCGCGACGGTCGGCATGGTCCTGGCCGCGGCCTACGTGCTGTGGCTCTACCAGCGCGTGATGCAGGGCCCGGTCCGCGGTGACGCCCTCGTGGGCGTCGGCGGGGGACCGGGCACGGCGATCGCGCCGGAGCTGGGCGCGAAGAAGGCCATCCGCGACCTGAACGGCCGTGAGATCGCGATCCTCGCGCCGCTGGTCGTGCTGATCATCGTCCTCGGCTTCTACCCGAAGCCGGTGCTCGACACAGTCACCCCGACGGTGCAGCAGACGCTGTCCGCGGTTCAGGGAGGCAAGTAACCGTGCTCGACATCCTCCTGGCCCAGGCACCGGAGCCACCGGTGCAGGTGCCGTCGGTGAACTACGGCGCCGTGCTGCCGGTGCTGATCATCTTCGGCGCGGCGTGCGTGAGCGTGCTCGTCGAGGCGTTCGCGTCGAAGCGCTCGCGGTTCGGCGTGCAGGTCGTGCTGAGCCTGGCGGCGATCGTCGTGGCCGGCGTCTTCCTGATCACCTACGCGATCGGCTCGCCGTCCACCGGCGTCACGACGTTCAGCGGCGCGATCTCGGTCGACAAGCCGGCGCTGTTCCTCTGGGGCACGCTGCTCGCCCTGGCGGTCGGCGCGGTGCTGCTGATCTCCGACCGCGTGGTCGAGCCGGGCGGCGCGCTGGTCGCGCAGGCCGGCATCCGCCCGGGCACGGTCCAGGACCGCGCCCAGACGGCGACGGTCATGCAGACCGAGGTGTTCCCGCTGACGCTGTTCGCGCTCGGCGGCATGATGGCGTTCTGCGCGGCGAACGACCTGCTGACGATGTTCATCGCGCTGGAAGTGCTTTCGCTGCCGCTGTACCTGATGTGCGGCCTCGCGCGGCGCCGGCGTCTCCTCTCCCAGGAGGCGGCGGTCAAGTACTTCCTGCTGGGCGCGTTCTCCTCGGCGTTCTTCCTTTATGGACTCGCGCTGCTGTACGGCTACGCGAACTCCGTGAAGCTGGGCGACATCGCGGCGGCGGCGGCCGGTTCGGACCGTTCGGACACACTGCTGTTCGCCGGCCTCGGCCTGCTGGTGGTCGGCCTGCTGTTCAAGGGGTCGGTCGGCCCGTTCCACACCTGGACCCCGGACGTCTACCAGGGCGCGCCGACCCCGGTGACGGCGTTCATGGCGGCGTGCACGAAGGTCGCGGCGTTCGGCGGGATTCTCCGCGTGCTGTCGGTGGCGTTCGGTTCGACTTCGTGGGAATGGCGCGGAGTGCTGTGGGGTGTGGCGATCATTTCGATGGTGATCGGCGCGATCCTCGGCCTGACCCAGACCGACGTCAAGCGCATGATCGCGTACTCGTCGATCGCCCACGCGGGCTTCCTGCTGATCGGCGCGATCTCGATGACGTCGGAAGGCCTGTCCAGCACGCTCTTTTACCTGCTGTCGTACGGCTTCACGACGCTGGCGGCGTTCGGCGTGATCAGCCTGGTCCGCGATTCCTCGGGCGAGGCAACACACCTCTCGGCGTGGGCGGGGCTGGCGAAGCGGTCACCGTTGCTGGCGGCGGTGTTCACGTTCCTGTTGCTGGCGTTGGCGGGAATTCCGTTGACATCGGGGTTCGTGGGCAAGTTCGTCGTGTTCTCGGCGGCGCTGTCGGACGGAATGGCCCCGCTGGTGGTGGTGGCCCTGGTGTTCAGCGCGGTGGCGGCGTTCTTCTACCTGCGCGTGATCGTGTTGATGTACTTCTCGGAGCCGGCGGCCGAAGGCCCGTCGGTCTCGGTCCCGGGCTTCGGCACGGGAACGGCGATCTTCCTCGGCACGGCGGTCACGCTGGTGCTGGGCCTGGTGCCGGCGTTCGCCCTGTCTTGGGCCGGGGCGGGCGGTTTCGCTCTCTGAGCTTGTTTTAGGGGGCCGTCGCTCTTCGGAGCGGCGGCCCCTTTTTAGTGCAGTTTTTGGCTCAGCAGGACGGGTTCCCCGGGCACAACGCTGATGTACCCGTCGGCGAGGGTGAAGCCCACGCGCCCGGCGTCGAGGTCGAGATAACTGAGGGTCTTGTCCCCGGCGTACAGCTGCCCGATGCCGTGGTAGGGCTGAGCGAAGAGGGCATCGAGCTCCTGCGCTTCCCGGCTGCGCGCGGGGGCGTCGTCGAAGATGTCGCTCTCCTCGGCCTTTTCGAAGTCTTCCTGAGGGAGCGAGAAGGGCCTGATGCCGGCCGCGGGGTAGCCGGGCAGGGCGCCGACAAGAGCGTCGACGGGCCGGGTGTCGGCGGAGACCCCGGCGAGTTCAATCCGTTCACCCCGGCAGACCACGGAGACGGCGGTCCGCCCACTCGCAGCGACGAGAATCCCGATCTGCCCGGTTGTGTCCCGGGCGTAGCCGAAGAACTCCCGCGCGGGCCGCGTGATGAGGTGCAGGACGTCTTCGAATTCGGGCGTGAAGCCGTCGCCCTGGGTGAACCCGTATTCGCTGAGCTCCTCGAAGGCCTGGCGGTTCACCGCGGTTTTGCTGCTCGGCGGGATGTACCGAAGCCCGTGGGCGAAGACGGGATGCGGGTCCCCGCAGCCGATCTGGCGCATGGCCGTGAGCAGGGTGTTCAGCGAGAATTCGGCGTTGAGCATTTATTTCTTGTTCCGGCTCTCCCCGATCACCGGCGGCATCGGCTTTTCGGGGAAACCGCCGAAGGTCTCGTCGGGATCGGGGTTTTGGAGGTAGGGGGCTTTTTTCTTTTCGCGGTCTTCGTCTTTGCCGCCGCGGCCGGCGCCGAGGGGGCCGCCCATGGGCATGCCGTTGGCGCCGCGGGGACCGGCGGTGCCGCGAGTGGTGGGGCCGTTGCGTTCTTCGGGGAGGCGGGCGCCGGAGTTGGGTCCTGGGCCGCGCATTCCTTGGCCTGGCCCTGTTCCCGGCCCTGTTCCTGGTCGGTATCCGGTGCTTGGGTTCGCTCCGGTGCCGTATCCGCCCGTGCCGGGCCCGAAGCCACCGCCGGAGTAGCCACCGGTCCCGGGCCCGAAGGCGTTGTTCCCGCCGAGGTTGCTGATGGGCTGCCCGGTGGGCCCGAACTCATAGCCGCCTTGCGCGACCGGAGGCATGACGGGCTTGGGAACGTAGCTGTCGGCGTGGGTGTTGTCCCCACCGGTGTTCCCGGGCTGCTGGACCTGGTTTTGTCCCTGGTTCGGGTTGGGGATCTGGTGCTGATTCTGATTCTGCAGCTGGTTCTGAACCTGATTCTGTCCGGGTTGGACGGTCTGCCGATTCTGCTGCACGGGAACCTGAGGCTGCCGCGGATTGCGCGCCCACTCACCGGTATCGGTGGTCCCGCTGGTCTTCTTCGGCGTGTCGTCAGCCATGGAGACGGGCGCACCGGAGTCACGGAGCTGGGCGTACTGAGCGGGCATCTGCCCGCCATTGGCCGAGCTGGCAGAGTGATAGGCGCTGAAGGCGTCGATGTTGGCCTGACTATCGGCCTGCCAGCCGGCGACCTTGGAGTTGTAGGAGCCCCAGCCCTTGTTGCTGATGGCATCGACAACATCAGCAGCAGTCAACTCAGGCGCAGCGGGGGCCACGGGTTTGACGGAGTTCTTGGCGGTCCCGAAGGCATCCATCTGAGCCCCAACAGCGGTCCGCGCATTCGCAAGATGAACAGCATCATCAGCAGCGGCCTGCACGAGGGGAAGGGTGGCATCAGCAGCAGAGTCCCCAGCGCGCCCCTGCCAGCCGGCCATGGTCTTGGCCCGGAGGGCACTGATCCGTTGGGCCCGTTCAACCATCCGAGTGGTCAAGTGGTCAGCACTTTCCTGCGCGGTCCCGAGCGACTGGGTGCCTTTCCCGCCCGTGATCTGCTCGTAGATCTCAGCGGCGGTCAGCAGTCCTTCGTCGACCATCAGTTCACCTTCCGGAGGTTTCCCAGCACCTTCGCCGCGACGTCATGGGCAGCAGCACAGGGATCCTTCTTGCCGATGTTGGACTCCGAAAGTGAGACAGCGATGTCGACCTGCTGCGTGTCGCTCGTGCCCAAGGCCAGCAGGCACCGGCCCTTTGTGTTTCGTTCGTCGACCGTGCCGAATGCCACGGTGGGGTAACCGTCGATCGGGTCGAGCGGCTCGAACAGCGAATACACGGTGCCCTTCGACTGGTAAATCCCGGTCAAACCCAGCTGGGTCTTCTTGAAGTAGGTAACTCCGACGCCGGCCTGGGAAACAGCGGGGACGTCCCAGTTGCACGTGGGCCCGGCCTCGTCATCGACGACCGGTTTGGCGGTCACGCCCGAGCCGAGCAACTCCTGGCTCTCCGCGGAAGTCAGGGAGTCGCAAGGAGCCTGTTGAAAGTGGCTGACGTCGAGCGGGGTCTCCACCTTGGGCACGCCGGGCGCGGGCACATTCTGAGAGGGCGAGTCAGGTGAGTTCGACTGACCCACAGAACTCTCGGACGGTGATGCGGTGCCGTCCGTGGTTGCGGTACAACCGGTGAGGGCAAGTAGCGACGCGCAGATCGGGAAGAAGATGCGGCGCATCAGAGCGTGCCTCCGGTCTGCTTGATGTCGGAGCTGTAAGTGTCTTCGGCCTTGGCGTACTTGCCCAGAGCGGTCTCGAACTTCTTGGCCATTGCCCGGCAGTAGCGCTCGCGTTCTTCGAGCGTCTCCAGCAAGGCCCGACCGGAGATCTGTATCTGTTTTGCATTTCCCCTGCTCGCGTACTCGAGCCCGGGTCCTTCAGTTTGTGCCAGCAGTTCTGCTCGTCGCTGATCGTTGCGGAACTCGTTCGCCAGGTCGTTCCACTCCCGAACCAGCTCATGCAGCGTCGCCTCGTCGTACTGGAACCCCGGCCCCCCACTGGACTCCACCCCATACGAACCCGCCACCGGAACCCCATTCGGTCCCGGAAGCTCCCAATCCCCGCTCGGGTCGTAAACCGGTGGTTCAGGCACCGTGCATCACCGATACCGCAGTCGTCATCAGCTCTCCCCTGGCTCGCAGTGTGCTCCCTCCCGAGCACCCTGCGTATCCGACGGCGAAAACCTTACCAGGGTTCCCCCACCCGAAATCCCGAAACAGCACGAGGGCCGCGGCCCCCTCGGCCGCGGCCCTCGGTCACCCCTACGGGGTCGGTGAGCAGGACGTATGCCCCAGCACCACCTGCCCACTGATCCCCGACGCCGGCAGGAAGTCGATCTTCAACATCGTCAGCCCGATGCTCCCGTCCCCGGGAAGGTTCTGCGTGTTGAACACCGCGTTCGCCAGCACCGTGCCGTTGGACTTCTTGATCGGCGCCACGTACCCGACCGGCACCGGGCTCGGCGGGTTCGGGATCCCGGACATTCCGCCGTATGTCCAGCTCGCGTTCGTCTGCGTCTGCGTTGCCGTGCACGTCACCTTGAAGCTCGACAGTTTGATGCGCGCGCCGCCCGCGCTGACCAGGGCCGAGAGCTCGAAGTTCTTGCCCGTTGCCGTCGAGGTCGTCGATGTCGCGTCCGTGTTCGGGTCCGTCACCGTCGTTGTGCACGACGACGTGCCGCCGCCGAACGTGATGCCCGTTTTGGTCACCGACTGGGCCGTGGCCGTCGTCGGGCCGTCGAGGGCGCACTTGCCCTGGACCGGGACCTTGATCGTCGTGCCGCTCTTGGTGAACTCGGCGGAGCCGATCTGGGCCACGCCCGGCTGGGGCGCCGCCTGGGCCGGGGCCGCGGTCACCGCGATGCCGGCCACCATCAGTGTTCCGGCGAGCGCGGCCCGCCTCGCGAGGGTGTTGCGCATTTCGCGTCCTCCTTGCCGACCGGGGAGAGCCACGCTCTTCCTCGAGCTGAATATCCGCCCGCCGGAGACGTCCGTTGCGCCCGAAACCGCTGATCACCCCTTCGTGGATCATGAACCACCCAGTGGATAATCCCTTCGGTATCCGGATACAGGTCTGTATCTTGACGCGCATGCCGACCTACCGCGTCCTCGCCCGGGGCAAGTTCGACCACCCCACCCAGGCAACGCGCGCGAAACTCCTCGCCGCCCTCGACACCGGAGACGACCTGGCCGGACAGCTCTTCAGCGAAGCCGGCACGCTCACCTACAGTCACCATCTCGGCGGCTTCAGCTTCCGGGTCACCGTCGAGGTCGCTGCTGGTGACGGCGCCACCCAGGCAGCGCACGACCAGGCGGAGCTCGCGGCCATGGAACTGCTGGAGCGCGAGGGCTACCCGTACCGCGATCTGACCGTCAGCTCCACGTGCCTGGACGACGTCCGGGCCAGGCGCCGGTGAGGTGTCATGTTCGTCACCGTTTCCGCAGGACAGCGGGTAAACGACAGCGCGGGGTAACCACTACGCTCAAGGGACAACCCGACCGGTGCACGAGTAGAGCGGAGCCGACGTGTCTGTGCCTTCCCCAGCCCCCGGGGCGGGATCCCTCCCCGCTGCGCCGGGTGGCGCCCTCGAGGACCTGCGCGCGTCCGTCGGCCTGCAGATCGACGACGAAGCCCTGCTGCGCGCGATCGCCGGCGGGCTGGCCGAGGTCGAGAAGCTGCTGCGCGACGTCGTCCGCAGTGACGTCCAGGCCGTCAACGACGCCGCGTTGCACCTGGTCGAAGCCGGGGGCAAACGCTTCCGTCCGCTGTTCACCCTGCTCGCCGCGCAGTTCGGCCCGAAGCAGGACGACCACGTGGTGATCGCCGCCGCCGCGGTCGAGCTGGTGCACCTCGCCACGCTCTACCACGACGACGTCATGGACGAGGCGGACATGCGGCGCGGCGCCGAGAGCGTCAACTCCCGCTGGGACAACACCATCGCCATCCTCACCGGCGACTTCCTCTTCGCGCACGCCTCCCGCCTGGTCGCCGACCTCGGCACGGACGCCGCGCGGATCATCGCCGAGACCTTCGGCGAGCTCGTCACCGGCCAGATGCGCGAGACCGTCGGCCCCGGCCCGGGTGACGACGCCGTCGCGCACTACCTCACCGTGATCGGCCAGAAGACCGGTTCGCTGATCGCCACCTCCGGCCGGTTCGGCGGGATGATGTCCGGCGCGGCCGAGGAGCACATCGGGGCGCTGCGGCGCTTCGGCGACATCATCGGCGCCGCCTTCCAGATCTCCGACGACATCATCGACATCGCGTCGCCGTCGGACGAGCTCGGCAAGGCGCAGGGCACCGACCTGCGCGAAGGAGTCCGGACGCTGCCGATGCTCTACGCGCTCGCCGACCCGGGCACCGACCCCCGGCTGGTCGAGCTGCTCTCGGGCCCGATCGCCGACGACGCCGTCGTCCAGGAGGCGCTGGAGCTGCTCCGGGCGAGCAGTGGACTCGAACGAGCACGCGTCACCCTTTCCGACTACGCTCGTCGCGCGCGAGCCGAGCTCGCCGCGTTGCCCGCGTCACCCGCCCGGGACGCGTGTGAGTCGGTCGCCGACTACCTGGTCGCGCGCACGCACTAAACAGGGGCAGGGATAGATGTCCATATTCGGACAGGTTTGGCTGTGGAGCCTCGCCGCGTTCTTCGTCGGAGTCCTCCTCACCTGGCTGGTGCTGGTGCTGCCGCTCCGCAAGAGCGTCCGCAAACTGGAGAGCTCGCTGGCGCAGGCGCACGCCGACGCCGCGCGCACCCCCGCGAACGCCGCCGGGCTGGCCGCGCCGGGCACCGAGGTCTTCGCACGGCCCGAGCCGCGGCCGGAGCCGGAGCCCTCGCGCCAGGAGACCTCCTACCCGGGCACGCTGGTCGCCGCGCCGCCGATGAGCCGCGGCGACGTCCACGACGACATCGACGAGGACTTCGCCGAGCTGGACTCGCGGGTGCCGCCGGGGACGCTGCCGGAGCCCGAAGAGGCCTACCGGCCGGAACCCGAGCCGGAGCCCGAAGCGGACGACCCGTACCGCTCGGCGGCGACGCAGTTCCTGTCCCCGGTCGGCGAAGCGGTCGAGCCGGACGCCGACCCGTACCCGTCCGCGGTGACGGAGTACCTGGTCCCCGACGAGGAGCCCGAGCCCGAGACGCCCGCGCTTTCGCGGCTGGAGCAGCAGCTCGAACCGGACAGCACGGCGGGCTCGCTGTTCCAGCCCCCGCCGGGGGAGTCGCACGCGCCCGATCCGGACTGGTTCGACCACGAGCCGCCGGCCGAGCGGTCGGCGTTCGAGGAGCCGATGGAGCGCACGCGGTACATCGGTGAGCACCCCGGTTCGGCGCGGCACGCGGAGCCGGAAGACGACGAGGACGAAGAAGAGACGCCGCAGTACGCCTTCGCCGGAGATGACGCGGCCACCGGCGGCGAGCTGGACGTGCCGCCGGAGACTCCGGCCGAGGCGACGCAGGTGCTGCCGAAGCGGCAGCCGCGGGGTGCGGTGCGGGGCGGGTTCGACGCACCGCAACCGATCCAGCCGTCGATGCGCACGGTCGAGCGGCGCGAGCCCGACCTGGCCGGCGCGCACAGCGGCTCGCTGTTCGAGCCGTCCGTGCAGCCGAACCAGGCGGCGGTCTCGGCCCCCGAGCCGCCGCCGGCCCGGCAGACGGCGGGCGACGCGGTGCCGCCCGGCCCGTTCGGCCCGGGCTCGGCGATGCCGCGCCCCGGCGGCGGAGCGCCGAGCGACGGCTTCGTGGTGAAGGCGAGCGTCACGGCGTTGCGGTACTGCACCGAGGAATCCGCGCAGTTCCCGAAGATGGTGGCCGAGGTGTGGTTCCGCACCGCCGAGGACGCCGAGCGGGTCGGGTTCCGGCCGATCACCTGAGTTTCCCCGACCCAGGGCCGCCTTCGGGCGGCCCTTCGTCGTTTCAGGCCGCTTGGAACAGGACCATGGCCGCGCCGCCGGGATCGGTGACCACCACGAGCGAGCCGACCGGCAGATCGGTGCGCTCGCGCACGACCTTTCCGCCCAGCTCCACGGCTTTCGCGGCCGCGGAGTCCACATCGGACACCGGCGCGTAGGGCAGCCACTGCGGCGCGCGGCCGTCGTCCGGCGTCAGTTCGGTCAGGCCGCCCCACGGCGTGCCGTTGTCGGTCAGCAGGGCGCCGGACGACTGCCAGCCGAGCAGCTCGCCGAAGAACCGCTTGGTGCCGGCCACATCGGCGGTCCGGACGTCGAAGAACACAAAAGGTCGCATGACCCAAAACTTAGGACACTTGTCCCAAATCTGGCAACCCCGGAAACACCGAAGGCCGCCACGCGCTGGGCGTGGCGGCCTTCGGAGCAGCGTGGAACTACGCGACCGTCCAGGTGTCCTTGCCGCGCAGCAGGCCCTGCAGGTCGGGCGTGCGGGCCGCACGGGCCTGCTCGACCTGGGCGCGGGCGCCGTCGTCGTAGGTCGGGCGCTCGACCTGGCGGAGGATGCCCGTCGGGACGTGGTTCAGGCTCTGGTCACCCAGGCGCGAGAGCGCGAACGCGTACGACGTGTCGGCGATCGACGGGTCGTGCACCACGACGTTGTCCTCGCCGATGTCGGCGACCTTTCCGACGTCCAGACCGCCCCAGTCGCCGCGCTTGACGCCGAACTCCTGGTTGGGGCCGAAGCGGATCGGCTCGCCGGCCTGCAGCGGGATCAGCCGGGCGGCGGCCTCGTCGGCGTCCTTGAGGACGTCGAACGCGCCGTCGTTGAAGATCGGGCAGTTCTGGTAGATCTCCACCAGCGCCGACCCGCGGTGCTGCGCCGCGGCCTGCAGGACCTCGGTGAGGCCCTTGCGGTCGGAGTCCATCGCGCGGCCCACGAACGACGCCTCGGCGCCGATCGCCAGCGACAGCGGGTTGAACGGCGTGTCCACCGAACCCATCGGGGTCGACTTGGTGACCATGCCCTGCCCCGACGTCGGGGAGTACTGGCCCTTGGTCAGCCCGTAGATCCGGTTGTTGAACAGCAGGATCTTGATGTTCACGTTGCGCCGCAGCGCGTGGATCAGGTGGTTGCCGCCGATGGACAGCGCGTCGCCGTCGCCGGTGACGACCCACACCGACAGGTCCGGGCGCGTGGTGGCCAGGCCGGTCGCGATCGACGGCGCGCGGCCGTGGATCGAGTGCATGCCGTAGGTGTTCAGGTAGTACGGGAAGCGCGACGAGCACCCGATGCCCGAGATGAACACGATGTTCTCGCGCTTGAGGCCGAGCGTCGGCAGGAACGACTGGACCGCGTTCAGCACGACGTAGTCACCGCAGCCGGGGCACCAGCGGACTTCCTGGTCGGACTTGTAGTCCTTGGCCTTCTGCGGCTCTTCGGTGGTGGGCACGAGATCCAGACCGCCCAGTGCGGGCAGCCCCAAGTCGGTCGCAGTCACTTCGCCGCCTCCATAACGCCGGTGATGATCTCCGAGAACACGTTCTGCAGCTCTTCGGCCTTGAACGCCATCCCGGCGACCTTGGTGTGCGAGTGGACGTCCACGAGGTACTTCGCCCGCAGCAGCAGCGAGAGCTGGCCCAGGTTCATCTCCGGCACCACGACCTTGTCGTAGCTGCGCAGGATGTCGCCGAGGTTGCCCGGCAGCGGGTTGAGGTGCCGCAGGTGGGCCTGCGCGATCGGCATGCCGAGCTTGCGCACGCGCCGGCAGGCCGCGCCGATCGGGCCGAACGACGAACCCCAGCCCAGCGCCAGCACGCGGGCCTTGCCGCCGCTCGGGTCGTCGACGACGAGGTCCGGGACGTCGATGCCGTCGATCTTGGCCTGCCGCAGGCGAACCATCTTCTCGTGGTTGTCCGGGTCGTAGGAGATGTGTCCGGTCTTGTCGGCCTTCTCCAGCCCGCCGATGCGGTGCTGCAGCCCGGGCGTGCCCGGGATCGCCCACGCGCGGGCGAGGGTCTCGGGGTCGCGCACGTACGGCCAGAACTCGCCGGAGTCGTTGTCCGCGTTGGGTTCCGACGCGAACTCGACGCGCAGGTCCGGCAGCTTCTCGACGTCCGGGATCAGCCACGGCTCGGAGCCGTTGGCGATCGCGCCGTCCGAGAGCAGCAGCACCGGCGTGCGGTACTTCAGCGCGATCCGGGTGGCCTCGACGGCCGCGTCGAAGCAGTCGGCCGGGGAGAGCGGCGCGACGATCGGCACCGGCGACTCGCCGTTGCGGCCGAACATCGCCTGCAGCAGGTCGGCCTGCTCGGTCTTGGTCGGCAGGCCGGTGGACGGACCGCCGCGCTGGACGTCGACGACGACCAGCGGCAGCTCCACCATCACGCCGAGGCCGACGGCTTCGGACTTCAGCGCGACACCCGGCCCGGAGGTCGAGGTGACGCCGAGCGCGCCGCCGTAGGACGCGCCGAGCGCGGCGCCGATGCCGGCGATCTCGTCCTCGGCCTGGAGCGTGATGATGCCGAAGTTCTTGTGCTTGGACAGCTCGTGGAGGATGTCCGACGCCGGTGTGATCGGGTACGTGCCGAGCAGGATCTGCAGGCCCGAGCGCTGCCCGGCGGCCACCAGCCCGTAGGCGAGCGCGGTGTTGCCGGTGATCTGCCGGTAGGTGCCCTGGGCGAGCTTGGCCGGCGCGACCTCGAACGTCGTCGCGAACGACTCGGTGGTCTCGCCGTAGTTCCACCCCGCGCGGAAGGCCAGGATGTTCGCCTCGGCGATGTCCGGCTTCTTCGCGAACTTCTCGCGCAGGAACCGCTCGGTGCCCTCGGTCGGCCGGTGGTACATCCAGGACAGCAGGCCGAGGGCGAACATGTTCTTGCAGCGCTCGGCGTCCTTCTTGCCGAGGCCGGTCTCGGCAAGCGCGCCCTGGGTCAGCGTCGACATGGCGACCCGGTGCACCTGGAAGGGGCTGAGCGTGTCGTCGTCGAGCGGGTCGGTGGCGTACCCGACCTTGGTGAGGTTGCGCTTGATGAAGTCGTCGGTGTTCAGGATGATCGTGCCGCCGTGCGGGACGTCGGCCAGGTTGGCCTTGAGCGCGGCGGGGTTCATCGCGACGAGGACGTCCGGGCGGTCGCCGGGGGTGAGGATGTCGTAGTCGGCGAAGTGCACCTGGAAGCTCGAGACGCCGGGGATGGTGCCCTGGGGCGCACGGATCTCGGCGGGGAAGTTCGGCATGGTCGACAGGTCGTTGCCGAACGCGGCGGCTTCGGACGTGAAGCGGTCACCGGTCAGCTGCATGCCGTCACCGGAGTCGCCCGCGAACCGGATGACGACCCGGTCCAGCTTGCTGACCTCGGTGGGCCTGGTAGCGGCGAGCGAGCCGTCACCAGCGCCGTTGCCGTTCGCACTCGTGCTCATGGGTCAGGGATTCCCTCTCTCCCGACGTTGCGGCCTTCGTTCGCCCGCCCGGTGTCGTGACAGGCCGATCACCAGGCCCTACCACGAGGTTAGCTCGCGCACGACCTCGATGTTCCTAGACTCCCGGCTTGCCGGCGACCTCATCTGTGCGCTTGCCGGTTCCTCTGCGCTGGTCCGGCAATTACCTGTAACCGATGGTAACGGGCAAAGTGCAGGGCACGCTGTGACACGTGTCTCGGGGAGAGTGTCCACCCGCTGGGATTCAGGCCCGGGACCGGATCCGCGCCCGCATCGCTTCGAGCCGTTCGGCGAACTCGGGCGAGGCCAGCGACGCCAGCTGCGGCTCGATTTCGACGTCCACGGCGTCGGCGTGCGCGGCCAGCGAAGCGGTCTTCCGGAGGCTGCGCTTGGTGGCCAGGAGAGCCTCTCGCGGAGCGGCGACGGCGGGCGCCGCGAGCTCCCGCGCCGCGGCCACGACGTCGCCGTCGACGACGCGCAGCGCCAGCCCGGCGCGGACCGCCTCCTCGGCGTCGAGCGACTGGCCGAACAACGTCATGGCGGCGGCCTGCTGCGGCCCGGCGAGCCGCTGCGTCATCCAGGTCATGCCGCCGCCGGGGTGCAGGCCGAGCTCGAGGAACCGGGCGACGAACTTCGCGCGCGGCCCGGCCAGCCGCACGTCGGCGGCGAGGGCGAGGTTCAGCCCGGCGCCGACGGCCGCCCCGCCGACCGCGGCGATCGTCGGCAGCGCACACCGGGCGACGGCAAGGAAGCCTTCGTAGATGGCGCGCAGGCCGCGTTCGTCGGCTTCACCCAGCGCGGACAGGTCGGCCCCGGCGCAGAAGGCGGGCGGCGTGCCGGTGACGACGACGGCGTGGACTTCGGTGTCGCGCTCCGCGGCTTCGACAGCGGCCGCGAGCTGCGCGGACAGGTCGAGGGTGAGCGCGTTACGGCTGCCGGGCGCGTCGATGGTGAGCAGGGCGATGCCGGATTCGTGCTCGCTGACGATGCGGTCGGTCATCGGTCCAGGGTATGGGTGGAGGCATGGGGGAACTTCTCGGTGTCCTGGTCAAGGGAATCATCGTGCTGGCGGGCAACGCGCTGACGGTGGTCGACACTTCGGAGCTGTTCGGTGGCCGCCGCCGTCGCGCCCGGCGGAAGGCTTTCGAGAGCGGCTCGCGGGTGGAGTTCCCGTGCGTGCTGCGGGACCCGGAGCTGACGGAGGGGCGCACGCGGCGGGGCTGGGTGGCGGTCGGCGGTGGGGTGGCGGAGTGGCGGGTGCCGGGTGGGGAGCCGGTGGTGTTCGAGCCTGGTGAGTTGACGATGCAGGCGGTTGATCGGCAGGCGGTGACGTTCCAGGCGGGTGCGACCGAGCTGCGGGTGCATCCGGACGAGGCGCCGTTGGTGTTGCGGGGGCTGGCGGGGTGAGGCGTCAGCTCTCCGGCGTCGGCGGGCGTTCCAGCAGCCGGGAGAGCACCACCGTCGACACCGTGCGGTCCACGATCTCCAGCCCGCGCAGCCGCTCCAGCGCCGTCTCCAGGTGGTGGATGTCCGCCGCGCGGAGGTGGACGATCGCGTCCGCCGCGCCGGACACCGTGTACGCCGCCACCACCTCCGGCAGCGGCTCGAGGCGCGCGCGGATGCGGGCCGGCGTGATGTTGCCCTGGCACGTGACCTCGACGAACGCCTCCGTGCCCCAGCCGAGCGCCTCCGGGTCGACCACCGCCGTGAACCCGCGGAGGATGCCCGTTTCGAGGAGCCGGTCGACCCGCCGTTTCACCGCCGGGGCGGACAGGCCGACGACCTTGCCGATCTCCGCGTAGCTCGATCGGGCGTTCGCCACGAGGCACGAAACGATTCGCTGGTCGATGGTGTTCACACGCAACATTTAGCACAGATGCGCGCAGCGAACAGCGATTGATTGCGAGTTTAGGTGCCCCTTACCCTGCAATCATGCAGGCGATGCGTGTACCGACCACCCGTCGATACTTGATGTGTTCCCCGCGGCACTTCGCGGTGGACTACGTGATCAACCCCTGGATGGACCCGACCCAGCCGGTCAGCGCCGACGTCGCCGTCGCGCAGTGGACCGAGCTGCGCGACACCTACCGCCGCCTCGGCCACACCGTCGAGGAGATCGAGCCCCAGCCCGGCCTGCCCGACATGGTCTTCGCCGCGAACTCCGGCACGGTCGTCGACGGCCGCGTCCTCGGCTCGCGGTTCCGCGCGCCGCAGCGCGCCGCGGAGGCCGAGCACTTCCGCCGCTGGTTCGTCGAGCACGGCTACCGCGACATCACCATGCCGGAGAAGATCAACGAGGCCGAGGGCGACTTCGCCTGGACCGGCTCGGTGCTGCTGGCCGGCACCGGCTTCCGCACCGACCCGGCCGCGCACGCCGAGGCGCAGGAGGTCCTCGGGGTCCCGGTCGTCTCGCTGAACCTGACCGACCCGCGCTACTACCACCTCGACACGGCGCTGTTCGTGCTCGCCGAGGCCACGGACACCACCCGCGCGCAGATCGTCTACTACCCGGACGCGTTCTCGGCGGGAACACGCCGCGTGCTCGAGCGGCTGTTCCCGGACGCCGTGCAAGCGACCGCCGCCGACGCCGAGTGCTTCGGGTTGAACGGCGTTTCCGACGGCCGCAATGTCGTGCTGCCCGTCGAGGCCACCCGGCTGGGTGAGCTCCTCGCCGACCGCGGGTACGAGCCCGTCTACGTCGACATCTCCGAGCTGCGGAAAGCCGGCGGCGGCCCGAAGTGCTGCACGCTGGAAATCCGGAAGGGCTGAATTTCCGGAAAAACTGTAACTCACCCGTTTGCCACCGCGATTAATCGAGGTAACAAAGCGACTACTCGCGGTGGCAGGCGGTGGGAGAGGTGACGGTGAACCTCGCCGTGCACGGGATCGGCCGTCCGGCTCGCCCGCTCGACCCCGGTGAGGACGAGCGCTGGGTGACGGTCGAGCAGTTCGAGCGCGTACTGGACGCGGTCGAGGGGGAGGACGTCCACCTGACCTTCGACGACGGCAACGAGTCCGACGTCGAGATCGTGCTGCCGCGCCTGGTCGACCGCGGCCTGACGGCGGAGTTCTTCCCCTTGGCGGGCCGCCTCGGCCAGCGCGGCTACCTCGACCGCGACGGCCTGCGCGAGCTGGTCCGGGCGGGCATGGAGATCGGTTCGCACGGCTGGGAGCCGAGGGACTGGCGCCGCCTCGACGACCGTCACGCCCGCCGCGAGCTGACGGACGCGCCGAAGCTCCTGGGGGATCTGTGCGGCCGGCCGGTGGAGCGGTTTTCGCTGCCGTTCGGGGCGTACGACCGGCGGGTCCTGGCGCGGCTCAAGCAGGCGGGGGCAACGCGGGTGTACACGAGCGACGGCGGCGAGGCCCATCGCGACGGGTGGCTTCAGGGGCGCACCGAGGTCCGGCACGACCTGGACGGCGAGTGGCTGGATGGCGTGCTCGCCGGGGGACGGCGGCGGGGGAGCTGGGTGGAGCGGTTGTTTCGGCGGGGTGGCCGCTAGCCGGGGTGGTGCGGCTGGGGTGCGCGCGTGGTCGGGGGATGCTGCGTTCACTGTCGGACGTGCCCGGAGTGGCCGCGGCGGCTCGTGCGCGGCTTGGCGGCCGCGGGTGGCTCGCCGAGTACCTCCGGCGGCTCGCGGGTCGGCTGCCGGGAACCACCCGCCGTCAGTACCGTCGCGAACGGGCCGCCCACACTACGCCCCGTGAATCCGCTAAGACCGTTTTGACCGTTCCTCTGCTCATCAGCCGGTTTCCCGGTGGCCGGAACACGGTCCAGACCAATTTAACGCTGCCGCACCCACTGAGCAGCCTTTTCGTCAAGACCGGCCGCATGATGGGAAATTCCCGCACCGCAAGGTCTTGAACCGCCCCCTCCCCGGGTGCATCCTGAGTGCCTCGCCGCCGTAAGGAAAGTTTCCTAACTAAAGGGAGCAACCAGGAATGCGGAAACTGATCCTGCTCGCGACCATGGCGCTGGCCGCGGCCGTGATGCCCTCGGCGCTCGCCTCAGCGGCCCCGGCGCCCGCCTCGGTCCAGGCCCAGCCGGCCCAGACCGTCGCCGCTGCCCCCACCGCGGCTCAGCTGCTCGCCAAGACGAACAGCTGCAAGCAGATCTCCAACGGCAAGTACAAGACCGACGAGGACGTCTCGGCCAAGACCGTCGCCGTCTGTGATGCCAATGGTGCCGTCTTCTGGAAAGCCGACATGGACATCGACTGCGACGGCCAGCGCTCGACGCAGTGCAACGAGGACACCGACTGCTGCTACCAGGACGACACCGCCTTCCACCAGTCGGACGGCAAGCCGCTCAACGCCGCGAAGCTGCCCTACATCGTCGTGCCGAGCTCGAGCAGCATCTGGAAGTACTCCTCCTCGCAGCTGAAGGGCGGCGGCTCCTGCGCCGTGATCTACAACGGGAAGGTCGAGTACACCGTCATCGGGGACACCGGCCCGACGCAGATCATCGGTGAGGCCTCCTACGCGACCGCGAAGGACCTCGGCATCAACCCCGACCCGTCCAACGGCGGCACGGACTCCGGTGTGACCTACATCTGCTTCAAGAACTCCACCGTCTCGCCGATCGAGAACCACTCCGCCGCGATCAGCAAGGGTGAGGGCCTCGCCACCACGTTCGTCAACAACAACTGACACACGCATTCCGGGGCCGATCCGTTCAAGACGCGGATCGGCCCCGGCTGCTGTCCTGGGGGCATGAGCCAAGAACTGCTGAAACGCCGGGCGCGACGCCGTCGAGCTGTACGAGCGGCTCTGCGAGACCGACGGCGTCCGGCACGACCCCTGCGTGCTCGACACCTTCATGTCGGCGGTCGACCAGGCGGACGGCGCGCCGCCGCGGCCGTGGTGGACCTACACCCCCGAACGGAAACGGCTTTACGAAAGCCGCTGACGAAAACCGCGCCGAGCGTGTTGCCCGCCCACGGCCAAGTTGCAATTCGAGACCCGATTTTTACGCGAAAACCGTTACGCCTAACGGCCTCCTCACGCTTTACCTCGTTCGCCGCGCCCCCGGTAACGATCCAGGGGGCCCCGCCGACCAACTTGAGGGTCGCGCGGAAAATGCGGAGGTTTGGCGTGAAGATCAGTGTCTTCGGGCTCGGTTACGTCGGTTGTGTCTCCGCCGCGTGCCTGGCGGGGCAAGGGCACCGGGTGGTCGGCGTGGACGTCAACCCGGTGAAGATCGACCTCATCACCCAGGGCAAGGCCCCGGTGGTCGAGGAGCGGATCGGCGAGCTGACCGCCGAAGTCGTCGCGAGCGGCGCGCTGAGAGCCACGACCGACGTCGCGGAAGCCGTCGCCGACAGCGAGATCTCGCTGGTCTGCGTCGGCACGCCGTCGGCGCCGAACGGCAGCCTCTCGACGGTCTACCTCGAGCGCGTCGCCGAGGAGATCGGCGAGGCGATCGCGAACAAGAGCGAACGGCACACCGTCGTCTTCCGCAGCACGATGCTGCCGGGCACCTGCCTCGACCTGCTGATCCCCATCCTGGAGAAGTCCTCGGGCCGCACCGCCGGGGTCGACTTCGGCGTCGCGGTGAACCCCGAGTTCCTGCGCGAGGGCACCAGCGTCAAGGACTTCTTCGACCCGCCGAAGACGGTGATCGGCGAGATCGACACCGCGAGCGGCGACGCCGTCGCGGCGCTGTACGAGGGCCTGCCCGGGCCGGTCTTCCGCGTGCCGATCCCGGTCGCGGAGATGACGAAGTACGCCGACAACTCCTTCCACGGCCTGAAGATCGGGTTCGCGAACGAGCTCGGCTCGATCTGCCGCGCGCTGGGCCTCGACTCGCACCAGGTGATCGACGTCTTCCTCGCGGACACCAAGCTCAACATCAGCCCGGCCTACCTCAAGCCCGGCTTCGCGTTCGGCGGCTCGTGCCTGCCGAAGGACCTGCGCGGGCTCGTCTACGCCGCGCACCGCGCCGACGTGAAGGTGCCGATCCTGTCGCACGTGCTCAGCTCCAACGAAGAGCACCTGCAGCGGGCGTTCGACCTGGTCGCGCGCACCGGCAAGCGCAAGGTCGGGCTCTTCGGCCTCTCCTTCAAGCCGGGCACCGACGACCTGCGCGAGTCGCCGCTGGTCGAGCTGGCCGAGAAGCTGCTCGGCAAGGGCTACGACCTGAAGATCTACGACGCCAACGTCAGCCTCTCGCGGCTGATGGGCGCCAACCGCGAGTACATCGAGGGCCGGCTGCCGCACCTCGGGCAGCTGCTCGCCGGATCCGTCGAAGAAGTCATGGACCACGCCGACGTCGTCATCGTCGGCTGCAAGGACCCGGCCGTGCTGGCGGCCCTGCCGCACGGCGGCGACCGGGTGCTGATCGACCTCGTCCGCCTGCCCGACGCCGAGACGCGTCGCCTTGAAGAGGGATACGCCGGCCTTGCCTGGTAAAGCGCTCATCCTCGTCGAAAACCTGTCCGTCCCCTTCGACCGCCGCGTCTGGCAGGAGTCCACGACCCTGCGCGACGCCGGCTGGGAAGTCCACGTCATCTGCCCGCAGGGCACCAAGCGCGACACCGAGGCCGAGGCCGTCATCGACGGCGTCCACATCCACCGGTACCCGCTGAAGGCCGCGACCGGCGGCCCGGCCGGGTACCTGCAGGAGTACGGCAGCGCGCTGTGGCACACGCTGCGGCTGGCCCGCAAGGTCGGGCCGGTCGACGTCGTGCACGCCTGCAACCCGCCGGACCTGCTCTACCTGGTCGCAAAGTACCTGAAGCGGCAGGGCGCGCGGTTCATCTTCGACCAGCACGACCTCTGCCCCGAGCTGTACCTCTCGCGGTTCGACCGCGGGCAGGACCTGCTCTACCGCGGGGTCTGCGCGCTGGAACGCGCCACCTACCGCGCTGCCGACGTCGTGATCTCGACGAACGAGAGCTACAAGCAGGTCGCCCGGATCCGCGGCGGCAAGAAGCCCGAGGACGTCTTCGTGGTGCGCAGCGCGCCGGTCGTCGAGCGGTTCCACGAGGTCCCCGTCGAGCCCGAGCTGAAGAAGGGCAAGCCGCACCTGCTGGCCTACCTCGGCGTGATGGGCCCGCAGGACGGCGTCGACTACGCCCTGCGCGCGCTCGCGAAGCTGCGGGACGAGGTCGGCCGCACCGACTGGCACGCGGTGTTCGTCGGCTCCGGGGACGCCTTCGACGACATGGTCGCCCTCTCGGGCAAGCTCGGGCTGGCCAACCAGGTCGAGTTCACCGGCCGGATCTCCGACGAGGACCTGGTCCGCTACCTCTCGACCGCCGACGTCTGCCTGTCGCCGGACCCGCTGAACCCGCTCAACGACGTCTCCACGATGAACAAGGTCATGGAGTACATGGCGATGAGCAAGCCGATCGTCTCGTTCGAGCTGCGGGAGGCGCGGGTGTCGGCCGGGGACGCCGCCGTCTACGCCCCGGCCAACGACGAGTCGGCGTTCGCGAAGCTCGTCGCGCAGCTGCTCGACGACCCGGAGGAGCGGGCCCGGATGGGCAAGCTCGGCCAGGCCAGAGTGGCCGGCGCGCTCTCGTGGGAGAACTCGGCGAAGAACTTGCTCGCCGCATATGAGCACGCTGTGAAGTCCTGATCGCCATTCGGTCAAGAAGCCACCGGACGTGTAACCAATGCTCCCGGCCCGACGACGGTTGGGGTAACCGGCCGATCACGTGAGACCCGTTCGGCGTAGCCGTCCCAGGAATGGAGAACCCGCCGTTGACTGACGACACGGTACGCCTGGCCCTCATCGGGCAGGTTCTCCGACGGCGCTGGCGGCTGCTCGCCGTCCTCGCCGTCCTGGGCGGTCTCGCCGGCTACGGGGCGTCCATGGTGCTCTCGCCCGGCTACCAGACCACGTCGAGCGTGCTCCTCCAAGGGCCGCGGCAGGCGGACGAGCTGCTCACCCAGGCCGAGGTCGCGGTGAGCTCGGTGGTGCTCGACCGGGCGGCCGCGCAGCTGCCGTGGCACCCGAGCGGCAGCGACCTGAAGAAGCAGGTCAGCACGTCGGCGGCGAACGGCAACGTCATCACGATCACCGCGGCCGCCGACACCGGTGAGCACGCCCAGCTGCTCGCCGACGAGGTCGCCCAGCAGTACGTGAAGTACGCCGGTCAGGTGGCGAGCAACTCCGGGGACGCGGCCGTGCAGCTCGCCGGCGAACAGCGCGCGGCCCTGCGCCAGAAGGTGCAGGAGGCTTCGCAGCAGATCGACGAACTGGCCAAGGGCGCGCAGAACGGCGTCACGGTGGAGAGCGTGAACGCCCGCACCCAGCTCGAAGGCCTGCGGTCGTCGCTCGACCAGGCGATCAAGGTGCTCGGCGAGGCCGACGCCACCGCCAGCAGCAACAACGCGGTCGAGATGGGCAACGCGCCCGCCCCGACCGGCCAGGCCTCGCCGACGCCGGTGCAGGTCTCCGTCGGTGGCGCGCTGCTCTTCGTGATCGTCGGTGTCTTCGGTCACCTCGTGGCCTACCGGCGGGACCGCCGGCTGCGCCACCAGGACGAGATCGCCGCGGCGCTCGGCACCGCGGCGCTCGCGGTGGTCGACGTCGAGCTGCCGGGCGCCGACGGCCCGCAGGCCGAGGGCCTGGCCGGCCGGGTCCGGCGGCTGCTCGGGGCCGACCAGCCGTGGCTGCTGCCCCCGATCGCGGTCCCAGACGGCGACACCCAGCGTGAGATCCGGTTCCGCCGGGTGCTCGCCCAGGTGCACGCCGACGCCCGCGGTGTCCTCGTGCTCGTGCCGGAAGACGACCCGGGTGCGAAGACGGCCGCCGAGCGGCTCGCCGAGGTCGCGGACCGCCTGAGCATCCCGGCGCGGGTGTGCCCGGTGTCGCCGGCGCGGCCGCTGGTCCCGGACGGCGACGACACCACCATCGTCGTGGCCAGCCCCGGCACCCGCATCGACTGGGAGCTCGTCGACCTGTCCGCCGCGTGCGCCGAGGCCGGGCGGGAAATCGCCGGGGTGGTCGTGACGTGCCCGGTGCGGCCTTCCGGTCGTGCCCCCTCAGCGGAGTCCGAGGCTCCCGGCGAAGCACTGGCAGGTCGATCGTGACGAACCCGAACGCCCCGGCGGCGCCGCTGATCGACCTGCAGCGGCTGGTCGTCGCGATCCGCCGCCGCAAGCGCCTCTGGCTGGCCACCGCGCTGCTCGGCCTGATCGGCGGCGTGCTGGTCACGGTCCTGCTGCCGCCGCCGCCCACCGCGATGGTGACGGTGATGGTCACGCACGCGCAGGACTCGCCGACCGACAGCGGGTCCCTGATCCGCACCGACATCACGGTGCTGCAGACGACCCAGATGGCGGGCCAAGCGCTGAAGGCCATCGGCAGCACCGAAAAGCCCGAAGACTTCACCAAGGACTACGCGGCTCTCGGCCTGAGCAACAACATCATGCAGATCACGGTCAAGGCGAAGACGAGCGAGGACGCCGTCGCCAAGGCGAAGGCGCTGGCGGACACCTTCATCGCCGACTACGTGAAGCAGGACAAAGCCGTCGCCGACGCGCAGGCCAAGGCCCTGCTCGACCAGCAGAAGACCGCCCAGGACGACCTGGCCGCGGTCAACCAGCAGGTCGTCGAGGAAGAGGGCAAGGGGAACAAGAAGAACGACAGCACCCTCGACGCGCTCTACAGCCGCCGCGCCGCGCTGCAGTCGCAGATCTCGGACTTCTCCTCCCGGGCCCAGCAGGCCGGGGTCGGGAACCCGAACGTGGCCGCGGGCACGCAGGTCGTCGACGCGGCCCGGCCGCTGCCGAGCGGCCGGCTGAAGGCCGGCGCCCTGAACGGCGGCATCGGGCTCGGCCTCGGTCTGGCGCTCGGGCTCGCGTTCGCCGCGGTCGCCGCGATCTCGCGGGACAAGCCCGTGCTGCGCGGCGAGATCTCCGCCGGGCTCGGCGCGTCGGTCATCGCCCAGCTGCAGAGCCGGCTGCCGGGTCCGGCCCGGTTCTGGCGGCGGTCCCGGGCGGTCTCCGAACGCAAGCGCGTCGCGACGACGCTGGTCCGCGCGATCAAGGCGGACCAGCCCGGGGTGTCGGTGCTGGAGCTGGGCGCGCCCAAGGTCGCGGCCGCGCTGGCGCTGGACATCGCGACGGAGCTCGCGGCCGAAGGCAAGGCGAGCGTGGTCGACGACCTGCCGGGCGAGAACGTCCGCAAGCTGGCGGCCGAGACCCACAGCGAAGTCGTCGTGCTGGGCGCCGGTGACCCCGACGCCGAGCCGGAGGAGCGCCGCATCGGCGTCGGCACGGTGTCCCCGGGCACCGCGTGGACCGACCTGGCGCACCTCGGCCCGGAGACCGTGCTGGTCGTCAAGGCCGGGCACGCGAACACGCTGTGGCTGCACACCGTCGCGCGGCAGCTCGCCGAGCAGCAGATCCCGATCGTCGGGGTCGTGCTGGTCGACCCGGACCCGCGCGACAAGTCCGACGGCACGCTCTGGGACGGCCTGCACACGGCGTTGCGCGGCCGCGCGAAGGTGGCGTCCACCGTGCAGCGCGTCCCGGTTGTCGAGCACGAGGACCGCATCGACGAACTGGCCGCCCGCATCGCGGAGCGGGTCGCCGTCGCGGAGCTGCCGACCCGCCGGATCGCGCCGGTCCGGCCGGTGGCGGCGCCGCCGGCGGTGGTCGCCAAGCCCAAGCCACAACCCGCGCCGCTGCCGGAACCCGGCACCGTGAGCGTCCCGGACCACCTGGACGCGCCGACGAAGAAGTTCGCCCCGGTCAAGCCGAAGCGGCCGACGCCGTTCAAGCGTGACCACGGCGAGCCCACGCACCAAGGCGAACTGGGCGCCGAGCTCGAGCCCGAAAAGAGCGCGGAGGTCTCCTGACCACCCCGCACCGTGACCGAAGGGGACACACTCGAGATGTGCGGCATCGCAGGCACGTATCTCTGGCCGGACGGCGGACCGCTGACCGACCGGCTGACGAAGACCCTGGCCCACCGCGGGCCGGACGGCTCCGGCCGGTACGACCACCGCGCCGGCGCCGGTGAGGTCCACTTGGGACACCGGCGGCTCTCGATCATCGACCTGTCCGAGACCGGGGCGCAGCCGATGGCCCTCGACGGCCTCGCGCTGAGCTACAACGGCGAGCTGTACAACGCGCCGGAGCTGCGGGCCGAGCTGGAGAGCGCCGGCGTCCGTTTCCGCGGGACGTCCGACACCGAGGTGCTGCTGCAGGCGTGGCGACGCTGGGGCACCGACTGCCTGCCGAAGCTGCGCGGGATGTTCGCCTTCGCGCTGTTCGAAGAGGGCACCGGCGAGCTGTTCCTGGTCCGCGACCAGCTGGGCATCAAGCCGCTGTTCTTCGTGCAGCGGGCCGGCGGGGTCGCCTTCGCCTCCGAACTGAAGGCGCTGGCCGGTGAGCTGGGCGGGTCGCTGCAGGTGGACAACGCCGCGCTGATCGCGTCGCTGCTCTACTACTGGGTGCCGGACAGCCGGTGCGCCTACCAGGGCGCGGAGAAGCTGCAGCCGGGCACGTGGCTGCGCTGCCGCCCGGACGGCCAGGTCGACCGCGGCCGGTTCTGGTCGCTGCGCGAGGTCGCCGAGGAGGGCGCGGCCTACGAGGGCGACGTCGACCTGCACGAGGTGATCTCCGAGTCGACCGCCAAGCACCTGCTCTCCGACGTCCCGGTCGCGACGTTCCTTTCCGGTGGCCTCGACTCCAGCTACCTGACGGCGCTGGCCGCGCGGTCGCAGCCGGGGATCTCCGCCTACACCATCGGGTTCCGCGCCGAGGACGCCAAGTTCGAGGCGATGCCGGACGACCTCAAGTACGCCCGGATCGTGGCCCAGCAGTTCGGCGTCGACCTCCACGAGATCGAGATCGCGCCGCAGGTGCTCGACCTGCTGCCGAAGATGACCTACCACCTCGACGAGCCGATCGGCGACCCGGCGGCGATCAACTCGTTCCTGATCTGCTCGGCCGCGCGGGACGCCGGCGTCAAGGTGATGCTGTCCGGGATGGGCGCCGACGAGCTGTTCGCCGGCTACCGCAAGCACCTCGCGAACCTCATCGCGCTGCGCTACCACAAGGTGCCGGGCGCGGTCCGCAGGCCGGTCGAGTCCCTTGTGGACAGACTGCCGGTGGCGTCGGCCAAGCGCGGCTACCGCTCGGTGCGCTTCGCCAAGCGGTTCCTGTCCTTCGCGGGCCTGCCCGAGGAGACGGCGTTCCGGCGCAGCTACACGATGTACGACCAGGCGGAGCTGCTCGCGCTGGTGAACCCGGACTTCGCGCCCCAGGTCGGGGAGGTCCTCACCGAGCACGAGGACACCTACCACGACCAGGCGCTCGACGACTTCGTCAACCGGATGTGCCTGGCCGACTCGCGGATGTTCCTGCCCGGCCTGAACCTCACCTACACCGACCGGTCGACGATGGCCGCGTCCACCGAGGTGCGGACGCCGTTCGTCGACGTCGAGGTCGTGCGCGCCGCGTTCCGGATCCCCGGCAACCAGAAGATCGTCGGCCGCGCCGGGAAGATGGCGCTGAAGAAGGCCGCGCTGAACATCCTGCCGAGCGAGATCGTGCACCGGCCCAAGGGCCTGTTCAGCGCGCCGCTGCGGGCCTGGATGAGCCGCGACCTGGCGCCGCTGGTGCGCGAAGTCGTCAACGAAGGGGTGCTCGTCTCCTCGGGCTTCCTGCAACGCGAGGCCCTGCAGCGGATGGTCGACGAAGACGCCGCCGGGCAGCAGGACCGCGGCAAGCATCTCTGGCACGTCTTGACCCTTGAGTACTGGTACCGGAACGCGATGTCTGGAGCGGGAGCGAAGTGAAGCAGGTAGTCCAGAACTACAAGAGCGGGGAACTGGCGCTCCTCGAGGTCCCCGAGCCCGCTTGCAAGCCCGGCGGCGTGCTGGTGCGCACGGTGTACTCGCTGATCTCGACCGGCACCGAGATGATGAAGGTGTCCGAGGCGAGCATGTCCCTGGTGGGCAAGGCGAAGGCCCGCCCGGACCAGGTCGCGAAGGTCATGCAGAGCGTCGCCACCAACGGCCTCTCCGCGACCTACCGCAAGGTGACGTCCAAACTGGACTCCTACACCCCGCTCGGCTACTCGCTCTGCGGCGTGGTCGAGCAGGTCGGCGACGGCATCACCGACGTCGCGGTCGGCGACCTGGTGGCCTGCGCGGGCAACGAGCACGCGCTGCACGCCGAGCTGAACTGGGTGCCGAAGAACCTCTACTCCCGTGTCCCCGACGGCGTCGACCCGCGGCACGCGGCGTTCGGCACCGTCGGCTCGATCGCGATGCAGGGGGTCCGCCGCGGCGAGCCGCAGATCGGCGACGTCGCCCTGGTCATCGGGCTCGGCCTGATCGGCCAGCTCGTCGTGCAGCTGCTGGCGTCCTCCGGCGTGCGCGTGGTCGGCGTCGACCCGGACCCGGACCGCTGCAAGCTCGCCGAGAGCCTCGGCGCGCTGACCTGCGCACACCCGGCGTCCGGCATCGTGGACACCGCCGTCGCGGAGCTGACGCACGGCGCGGGTGTCGACCAGACCTACCTCGCCGCCGGCGGCAACACGAACGAGCCGGTGGAGCTGGCCGCGAAGCTCTCGCGCGACCGCGGCCGGGTCATCGACATCGGCAAGTGCAAGCTCGACCTGCCGTGGAACGCCTACTACGAAAAGGAACTGGACGTCCGATTCTCGCGCTCGTACGGCCCGGGCCGCTACGACCCGTCCTACGAGCTCGAAGGCCGCGACTACCCGATCGGCCAGGTCCGCTGGACCGAGCGCCGCAACCTCGAGTGCGTGCTCGACCTCGTCGCCCGCGACCGCCTCGACGTCGAGCCGCTGATCACGCACATCTCGGACTTCTCCGACGCCGCCGAGACCTACCAGGCGCTCAACGACGGTGAGCTGAAGGCCGTGGCGGTGCTGTTCCGCTACCCGGACGCGGTCGCGAAGACCGAGCCGGTCGTGACGTCCGCGCGGGTCGGGCTGGTCGAGCACAAGGCCGCGCCGCTGCCGGCCGGGCAGCCGGTGCGCCTCGGGTTCATCGGGGCCGGCAACTACGCGTCGTCGATGCTGCTGCCGCACCTCGCCGAGCGGGCCGACGCCCAGCTCAAGCACGTCGTGACGACGTCGGCGCTCTCCGGCGCCAACGCCCGGCGCAAGTTCGGCTTCGCCGAGGCGTCCACCGACATCGACAACGTGCTCGGCGACGACTCGATCGACGCCGTGTTCGTCGTGACGCGGCACAGCTCGCACGCCGAGCTGACCCGGCAGGCGCTGCTCGCGGGCAAGACGGTGTTCGTCGAGAAGCCGCTCGCCCTGTCGCCGGAGGAGCTCCAGAAGGTCCTCGACGCGATCGAGGAGTCCGGCAACGACCGCCTGCAGGTCGGCTTCAACCGCCGGTTCGCGCCGCTGCTGCACGAGGCCCGCGGCCAGTTCGGCCCGCGCGTCGGCCCGGCGACCGTCCGGTACCTGGTCAACGCCGGCCGCCTCGACCACGGCAGCTGGTACAACCAGACCGCCACCGAAGGCTCCCGCTTCGCCGGTGAGGGCGGGCACTTCATCGACACCGTGAGCTGGCTGCTCGACGCCGACCCGGTCTCGGTGTACGCGACCGGCGACGTCCAGGTGACGCTCACCTACCCGGACGGCTCGACGGCGGTCATCACCTACGCGGAGACGGGTTCGGCCGGCTTCCCGAAGGAGACGCTCGACCTGACGGCCGACGGCAAGGTCCTCAAGTTCGACGACTTCGTCCGCGCGTCGGTCTACTCGCGCAAGAAGTGGGCCAGCTCGCGGATCCCGAAGGGCCGCGACAAGGGCCAGGCCGCCGAGGTCGACGCCTTCCTCGAAGCCGTCCGGACCGGGGGCCCGATGCCGATCTCGGTCGCCTCGCTGGCCGCGACGACCCTGGCCACGCTCGCCGCGCAGACGAGCGTCGCGAACGCGGCGCCGGTCCGGCTCGACCTGCCGCGGAAGGCTGGTGCCCCGGCATGATGGGTCCCGGCTGGTACCTGCGCCGGCTGTCCCGGATGGGGCCGGCGGAGGTCGTCGGCCGCGCGCGGCACGCCGTCGTCCAGCGGCAGTGGCGGTCTTCGCTGCCGGAGCCGCCCGACTGGCCGTCGCACCCGCGGTTCACCTCCACGCTGCCGGCGGGCGTGCTCGGCCGGGTGTCCGGTGAGGCCGTCAAGCGGCTGCTGGTCACCGCCGACGAGCTGATGGCCGGCCGCGCCGAGTACTTCGGCGTCGTTCGCGAGGACATGGTCGCGCCGGACTGGTTCCTCGACCCGAAGACGGGCCGCCGCGCACCTGGCGACGGGTACGCCTTCGACGTCCCGTACCGGTCGGAGGACACGGTCGGGGACATCAAGCAGATCTGGGAGCCGTCGCGTCACCAGCACCTCACCGTGCTGGCCGCGGCGTACGCGCTGACCGGGTCCGAGGCCTACGCCGAGCGCGCCGCCGAGCACCTGCGGTCCTGGTGGGCGGCGAACCCGCCGCTGCGGGGGCCGCACTGGGTGAGCGGCATCGAGCTGGGCATCCGGCTGCTGTCGTGGGTCTGGACCCGGCGCCTGCTCGACGGCTGGGCGGGTGTCGTCGGCCTGTTCGACGAGAACCCGGACTTCCAGCTCCAGCTGTGGCACCACCAGAACTGGCTCGCGACCCTGCGCAGCCACGGCTCGTCGGCGAACAACCACGTGATCGCCGAGGACGCCGGGCTGCTGGCCGCGGCGTGCGCGTTCGGCTGGTTCCCGGAGTCGCCGCGCTGGCGGACCGAGGCCATGCGGTCGCTCGACGTCCAGCTGGGCCGCAACACCTTCCCGTCCGGGCTCAACGCCGAGCTCGCGTCCGAGTACCACGGCCTGGTGCTGGAGCTCGGGCTCGCGGCGGCGGTCGAGGCCGACGTCGCGGGCACCCCGGCGCCGGAAAGCACCTGGGCCGTCCTGCTCCGGATGACCGACGCGCTGGCGTCCATTGTGGACAACCGGTTCCGGCCGCCGCGCCAGGGTGACGCCGACGACGGCTTCGGCCTGGTCGTCGACGGCGAGGAGACCGACCGGTGGGCGTCGCTGCTGGCGACCGGCGAGGCGCTCTTCGGCCGCCGCGACTGGTGGCCGGCGGTCCCCGGGGACGACGTCCGCACGCCGCTGCTGGCGTCGCTGGCGCTGCGGAGCCCGCGAGCCACCGGCGTCCGGCCCGACCGGCGGCCGGCCCAGCTGCGGGACGCGGGCATGACGATCCTGCGGTCCGGAAAGGTCTGGGCCCGCTGCGACGGCGGCCCGCACGGCTTCCTCTCGATCGCCGCACACGCCCACGCCGACGCGCTTTCGGTCGAGGTCCGCCACGACGGCGTCGACATCCTCGCCGACCCGGGCACCTTCTGCTACCACGGTGAGCCGCAGTGGCGGTCGTACTTCCGGTCGACGCTCGGCCACAACACGCTCGAGCTGGGCGGGCGCGACCAGTCGGTGTCCGGCGGGCCGTTCCTGTGGACGCGGCACGCCGTCACGAAGGTGCTGGCCGTCCAGACGCCGGCGGAGGGGCCGTCCAGCTGGTCGGCTGCCCACGACGGGTACGCCCCGGCGGCCCACCGCCGCACGGTGGAGCTCGACGGTGACGCGCTGAAGATCGTCGACGAGGTGCTCGGCGGCGACGGCACGGACTTCCGCCTCGCGTTCCACTTCGGACCGGACGTCCGGGTCGTGCTCGACGGCAGCCGGGCCCGGCTGTCCTGGGCGCACGACGGCGAGCGGCGCACGGCGTCGGTCACCCTGCCCGCGTCGGCCCGGTGGACCGCGCACCGCGGCGAGACCGAACCCCCGCTCGGCTGGTACTCACCCGGCTTCGGCCGGCGCGAACCCGCCACCACGCTCGTCGGCGCGAGCACCGTGGTGTCCGGCGAGAGCCTGACCACGCTCCTCGGTTTCGACTCATGACGGCCGAGCGGCGTAGCTTTCACGTGAAAGCTCCGACCTGGGGACGTAGCTTTCACGTGAAAGCTACGTCTTGGGGAGGGCTCTTCGGGGCGCTCCTGCTGACGCTGGGCGCCTGCACCGCCGAGCCCCCGCCCGACACCACCCCGAAGGCCGCCGCGGTCTGCGGCCACCTGCCGGCGGGGCCCGCCACCGCGCCGGCCGGCGCGGTCACCGTCGATCCCGCGGTGCACGGCGACCTGCTCACCAAGACCTCGGCCAACCCGCCCGGGACCACGTTCTGGCTCGCCCCGGGCACGCACACCCTCGGCGACGGCGAATACGACCAGGTGGCACCCAAGGAGGGTGACCACTACATCGGCGCGCCCGGCGCGATCGTCGACGGCAAGCAGGTGAACCGCTACGCCTTCTCGGGCAAGGCGGCCAAGGTGACGATCGAACACCTGACGGTCACCCGGTTCAAACCGCCGGACAACGAAGGCGCGGTGAACCACGACTCCGGCGCCGAGTGGACGATCGAGGCCAACAACCTCGTCGACAACGCGGGCGCGGCCGTGATGGGCGGCACCCGCGAGGTGCTGAAGGGCAACTGCCTGCGCAACAACGGCCAGTACGGCCTCAACGGCTGCTGCGACGACCTCGGCGGGCTCGCCGGGCTGGTGATCGAGGGCAACGAGTTCGTCGGCAACAACGCCGAAGACGTCGAGAAGAAGTACCCCGAGGGGTGCGGCTGCAGCGGCGCGATGAAGCTCTGGGCGGTCAACGGCGCCGACATCCGCGGGAACTGGATCCACGACAACCGCGGGCCGGGGATCTGGGCGGACACGAACAACAACGACTTCGTCATCGAGAACAACGTCATCGAGAACAACGACGACACCGCGATCTTCTACGAAACCAGCTACAACGCGGTCATCCGGAACAACCTCATCAAGGGGAACAACCTCGTCGCCGGGCGCAAGTACGTCCAGGAGGACGACAGTTTCCCGGTGGCCGCGATCTACGTTTCCGAATCCGGCGGGGAACCGCGCGTCAAGGCACGCACGGCGAAGCTGGAAATTTCGGGCAACACCCTGGTGAACAACTGGTCGGGCATCACGCTCTGGGAGAACGCGGACCGGTTCTGCAACAGCCCGGCGAACTCCTCCACGGGCGTGTGCACCTTGCTCGTTCCCGACGTCGCGAAGTGCGCGCCGCCGGGCATCGCGAGCGAGCCGCTGCGAAGCGACTGCCGGTGGCGGACGCAGAACGTCGACATCCACGACAACAGCTTCTCCGTCGACCCGGCGGCGATCGACTGCCGCGAGATGTGCGCCCGGATGGGCTTGCTGTCGAACTACGGCACGGTGCCCGAGTGGTCGCCGTACAAGGCCGAAGCCGTCGAGCAGGCGATCTCCTTCAACCAGAACAACCACTGGCACGACAACCGCTACTCCGGTCCGTGGACGTTCGTGACCGAGGAAGCCAGCAAGCTCAGCGACCCCGGCCGCTGGCAGGGCGTGCCCTACCAGCAGGACCAGGGCAGCTCGTTCAACGCGGGAGGCGGCAGCTGATGACCCGTGCTGTGACATCCGGGGCTTCGCCCCGGACCCCCGAAAAGAGAGTCGAGCAGTCCCAGGACGTCCCGCGCACCGCGCAGGCGACCAAGGTCATCTGCGTGGTGTGGGCCCTGCTGGTCTTCAACACGCTGGGCTCGCTCGGCGCATCCCTGCTGCCGATCCCGCGCTCGGTGCTGCAGATGCTCACCATGTCGTCGGTCGGCTTCGCGTTCGTGCTCGCGCTGGCGGTCAACCCGCGGTTCAGGTTCCGGCCGAGCGCCTACCTGCTGCTGCTCAGCCTGATGCTCGTCGGCAGCTTCGCCAGCAGCGCGCAGCTGACCTCCGGCTGGGGTGGGCTGTTCCGGTGCGCCCGGTTCACCCTCTTCATCGGCACGTTCTGGCTGATCAGCCCGTGGATGGACAACGCGCTGCACTACGTCAAGCACCACGTGCGGGTGCTCACCGCGTTGCTGGTCTCGGTCGGGATCGGCCTGGTCGTCGCGCCCGGGCTGGCGCTGTCCGAGCTGAACGAGGGACGGCTCACCGGCGTCGTGTGGCCGCTGACCGCGACCCAGGTCGGGCAGTACGCGGCGATCACGATCGGGCTGAGCGTGCTGCTCTGGCTGAACAAGCTGACCACCGGGCGGAGCGTCGCGCTCATCTCGGCCCCGGCCGCGGTGATGCTCGTGCTGACCCACACCCGGACCGCGACCGCCGGCCTGGTGGTCGGCCTGACGGTGGCCGGCCTGTCGATGCTGCTCACCAACGCCCGCGCCCGGAAGGTGCTGGCCTGGTCGATCGCGGTGGGCGCGGCCGCGGTCGTGCTGCTCGGCGCGTTCATCCAGGCCTGGCTGCTGCGCGGGCAGGACCAGGAGAACTTCGCCAACCTCACCGGCCGCGCGAAGGTGTGGGGCCGGCTGCTGGACATGCCGCGGACCTGGTTCGAGCAGGTTTTCGGCACGGGATTGTCCAACAAGTCCTTCGACGGCTTGCCGATCGACAACAGCTGGCTCGCCGTTTACCACGAACAGGGCTACATGGGCGTGGTCATCGTCGCCCTTTTCCTGCTGACGCTCGTCGTCTCCGCCATTTCCCGCGCGCCGTCACCGGCCCGGGCGTGCGCGCTGTTCCTCATCAGTTACTGCCTGCTCGCTTCCTACACCGAAGCCGGGCTCGGGGACGCGTCGCCGTATCTGCTGCACCTGGCGCTCGCTTCCTGGCTGCTCGTGACGCCGTTGCCGGACCGCGAAGCCGTGTTCTCACCCGCGTCCGACCACCTGAGCCGGGCGACGTAACGATGCCCCCGGCCCGGACGACCTCATTGACGCACCGTGAATTCCTCCGGCGCGGGGCCGGCCCGGCCCATTCCCCCATTCCGCGAAAGGCGGGCGAACCGTGAGCCGACCAGGGGTGCTGCTCGACCGCGACGGCACGATCATCGTCGACAGCGGTTACGTCGGATCGGTCGACCGGGTCGAGTTCATCGACGGCGCGATCGAAGCCATCGCGGCCCTCAACCGCGCCGGCCTGCCGGTGGCCGTGGTCACCAACCAGGCCGGGGTCGCCCGGGGGTACTACGGGATCGAAGACGTGGAGCAGGTCCACAAGTACATGATCGCGGAGCTCGCCCGGCACGGCGCGCACATCGACCTGTGGCTGTTCTGCCCGTACCACACCGACGGCATCGTGCCGGCCTTCGCGCGCCCCAGCGCCGACCGCAAGCCGGGCCCCGGCATGGCGCTCGCCGCCGCGCAGGCGCTCGACCTCGACCTGAGCGCCTCCTGGGTGGTCGGCGACAGCCCGTCGGACGTCGGGCTCGCCGAGTCCGTGGGCGCCCGCGCGCTGCACGTCGGCCCGCCCAGCTCGGCCGTGCACGGCGTCGAGACCTACCCGGACCTGGCCGCCGCCGTCCGGGTGATCCTCGGCTCGGAAGACCTGACGGCGCCGGATGGCCACACCGCGGTGGCCGGCGTGCCGAAGTTCCCGGCCGCGCGGTTCCACCGGGCGGACTCCTTCGGCGGCGCCTACGTCAACGAGATCACCCGCGCGTTCGGCACGGTCGACCTGGAGCAGATCAGCCGCGCGGCCAAGATCCTGACCGCGGCCCACGACCGGGACGCGACGATCTTCGCCTGCGGCAACGGCGGGTCGGCGTCGATCGCCAACCACCTCCAGTGCGACCACCTGAAGGGTGTCCGCAACGGGACCGACCTCACCACGCGGGTGCACAGCCTCTCGACCAACGTCGAGCTGTTCAGCGCGATCGCCAACGACCTCGGGTACGAGCAGGTCTTCGAGTACCAGCTCGAGTCCCAGGCCCGCGCCGGTGACGTCCTCATCGTGATCTCGTCCTCCGGCCGGTCGCCGAACATCGTGCGCGCCCTCGACTGGGCCGCGGCCCACGATGTGGCGACGATCGCGCTCACCGGCTTCGAAGGGGGACCGGCGCGGACCAAGGCGACGGTTTCGGTGCACGTCGACTCCGTCAACTACGGCGTGATCGAAGACGTCCACCAAGGCTGCATGCACCTGCTGGCCCAGTACGTCCGACAAGCGAGGATGACCCCCGATGCCGTTGTCACCCAGACGTTCTGAGCACATGCGCGTCGCCATCAACCTGCTGACCGACGACCCCGGCAACCCGTCGGGCGCGCACTGGTTCTGGACCCGGGTCATCCCCGAGATGGCCCAGCGGCTCGAGGAGCACGAGTCGTTCCACCTGCTGGTGAGCCCGAAGTCGAAGCCGACGCACCAGGGTTACGGCCCGAACGTGCGCTACATCACCTTCCCGTGGTCCAACGAGAAGCGGAACCTCCGCACGCTCTCGGAGCACCTGCTCTCGCCGGTCCGGCTGCCGCTCGGGCGCATCGACGTGCTGAACACGCTGATGGCGCCGATCGTGCGGTCGGCGCCCGGGCTGGTCGCGCACATCAAGACGTTGCACGCCTACACGACGCCCGACGCCATCTCCCGCGGCGCGCGGCTGTACCGGCAGTTCAGCTATCCGCGCACCGTGCAGAAGGCGGACGCGGTCATCCTGAACTCGAACAGCCTCGTCGCCGAGGCCCAGGAATACCTGGACATCGACCCGGCGAAGATCCGGCTGATCCCGGAAGCGGTGGACCACGAGCTCTTCAACCCGGGTGACCGGGAAGAGGCGTTCCAGCACGTCTCGCGGCAGTTCGGGGTGCGGAAGCCGTTCGTGCTGTTCGTGTCGTCGCTGTGGCCGTACAAGAACTGCGAAGGCCTCATCCGCGCGTTCGCCGCGGCGAAGGCCGAGCTGGGCGACCGGCAGCTGGTCGTGGTCGGGCCCGGGCGCGACACCGAGTACGTCGGTGAGCTCAAGGCGCTCGCGGCCGGCCTCGGGATCGGCGACGACGTGCTGTGGGTCGGCGGGGTGCCGCTGACCGAGACCGTGCACTTCTACCGGGCCGCGGACGTGTTCGTGTACCCGTCGCACAACGAGACGTTCGGCCTGCCGATCCTCGAGGCGATGGCCGCGGTCTGCCCGGTGGTGACGTCCGACGTCACCGCGATGCCGGAGACCGCAGGCGGCGCCGCGCTGCTGGCCGACCCGAAGGACCCCGACTCGATCGCCGACGCCATCGTCAAGGCCTGCGGGCCGGAGAACGAGCGCCTGCGCAAGGCCGGCCCGGAGCGGGCCGGCGAGTTCACCTGGGCGGCCACCGCGGAGAAAACGCTGGCCGTCTACCGCGAAGTGCACGCCCTCCGGAGCAGCCGATGAGAGTCCTGGTCACCGGCGGCGCCGGCTTCATCGGGTCGCACACGTGCGACCGGCTCGTCGAGCTCGGCCACGAGGTCACGGTGCTGGACGCGCTCGTCTCGCCCGTCCACCGCGACGGCAGGCCGAACCACCTGACCCCCGGCGTCGACTTCTTCGAGGGCGACGTCCGCGACCGCGACCTGGTGCGCAACCTGCTGCGCCGGACCGACGCCGTCTACCACTTCGCCGCCTACCAGGACTACCTGCCGGACTTCGCGAAGTTCACCGACGTCAACGTGACGTCGACGGCGATGATCTACGAGATCATCGTCGCCGAGCGGCTCGACATCTCCCGCGTGGTCGTGGCCTCGTCGCAGGCCGCGATGGGCGAGGGGCTCTACCGGTGTCCCGAGCACGGTGAGCAGACCCCCGACATGCGCCCGGAAAGCCGCCTGAAGGCCGCGCAGTGGGACGTCCGCTGCCGGGAGTGCGACGGCCCGCTCACCATGCTGGCGACGCCGGAGCGCGTCTCGAACCCGCAGAACGCCTACGGGATGTCCAAGCACGGCGAAGAAGTCGTCGCGGTGAACCTCGGCCGGCGGTACGGGATCCCGACCGTCGCCCTGCGGTACAGCATCGTCCAGGGCCCACGGCAGTCGGTCTACAACGCGTATTCGGGCGCCTGCCGCATCTTCAACCTGCACTACCTCCTCGGCAGCGCGCCGACGCTCTACGAAGACGGCCAGGCGATCCGCGACTACGTCAACATCCACGACGTCGTCGACGCGAACGTCCTGGTGCTGACCGACCCGCGCGCCGCGGGCCGCGTGTTCAACGTCGGCGGCGGCGAGGCGTACACGACGCAGCAGTTCTCCGACGTCGTGCAGCGGCACTACGGCTCGGCGGAGGCCGGCGTGATCAGCGGTGAGTACCGCTTCGGCGACACGCGGCACATCCTCTCCGACATCGACGCGCTCAAGGAGCTCGGCTGGAAGCCGCAGCGCTCGCCGGCGGAGTCCGTCGCCGAGTACGCCGCGTGGCTGCGGGACATGCCCGGCCTCGACGAGATCCTCACCCAGGCCAACGCGAAGATGCGCTCGCTAGGCGTCGTCCGGAAGGCCGGCGCGTGAAGGCCTTCCTGCTCGCCGCCGGCCTCGGCAGCCGGCTGCGGCCGCTGACCGACCGCGTGCCGAAGTGCCTGGTGCCGGTCGGCGGCCGGCCGATGCTCGACATCTGGCTGGACGCGCTCGAGGGCGCCGGTGTCGACGAGGTGCTGGTCAACCTGCACCACCTCGCGCCGCTGGTCCGCGCGCACCTCGCCGGGCGCCGCGGCGGGCCCGCGGTGCACCTGGTGGAGGAGCCGGAGCTGCTCGGCAGCGCCGGAACCCTGGCGGCCAACCGGAAGTTCGTCGAGAACGAGGACAGCTTCCTCGCCCTCAACGCCGACAACCTGACCGACTTCGACGTCCGCGTCCTGATCGACGCGCACACCGCCGGCGGCGCCCTCGCGACGCTGTCGCTGTTCCACGCGGCGGAGCCGTCGCGGTGCGGCATCGTGACCGTGGACGACGAGGGTGTGGTCACCGCGTTCCACGAGAAGCCGGAGAACCCGCCGGGCGACCTGGCGAACGCCGGGATGTACGCGTTCACCCCGGAGGTCCTCGACCTGATCGGACCGGCGCCGCGCGACATCGGCTTCCACCTGCTGCCGCAGCTGGTCGGCCGGGCGCGGACGGTCTCGATCGGCGACGCGTACTTCCTCGACATCGGCACGCCCGAAGCGCTCGCGAGCGCGCGGGACCACTGGGAGAGGCGAGCAGGATGATCATCACCCGCACCCCGCTGCGCATCGGCCTCGTCGGAGGCGGCACGGACCTGCCGGTGTACTACCGGGAACACGGCGGCCGTGTGCTCAACGCGGCCATCGACAAGTACATCTACGTCGTCGTGAAGCAGCGCTTCGACGACGACATCTACGTGAACTACTCGAAGAAGGAAATCGTCTCGCGGGTCGAGGACCTCGAGCACGAGCTCGTCCGCGAGGCCATGCACATGACCGGCGTGCGCGGCGGCGTCGAGATCACCACGCTCGCGGACATCCCGTCGTCCGGGTCCGGGCTGGGGTCGTCGTCCTCGGTCACGGTCGGGCTGCTGCACGCGCTGTTCGCCTACCAGGGCCGTCAGGTGACGGCGGAGGAGCTCGCGGACCGGGCGTGCACCATCGAGATCGACCGCTGCGGCAAGCCCATCGGCAAGCAGGACCAGTACGCGGCGGCCTACGGCGGCCTGTGCGACCTGAACTTCGGCCCCGGCGACGACACCGTGGTGAAGCGGATCGAGCTGCCGCGGCCGCAGTGGCGGGCGCTGCAGGACGAGCTGATGCTCTTCTACACCGGCGTCACCCGCAGCGCGAACAACATCCTCGGCGAGCAGACGGCGAACGTCGGCGACCGGCTGCCGCAGCTCAAGCAGCTGCGCGACCTCGCCGGCGAGGCGGCCGACGGCCTGCGCGCGCTCGACGTGAGCGCGCTGGGCAACGCGCTGCGCAAGAGCTGGGACGCCAAGCGCGCGCTGGCGTCGGGGGTGTCGAACCCGCAGATCGACGAGGCCGTGGAAGCGGCGCTCGCGGCGGGCGCGTCCGGGGCCAAGGTGACCGGGGCCGGCGGCGGTGGCTTCCTGCTCGTCACCTGCCCGCTGGAGCACCAGCAGGCGGTCCGGAACGGGCTGCCGGGGATGAAGGAGCTGCCGATCCAGCTCGAGCGGCAGGGCTCGCGCGTGATCTTCAACGTGCACCAGGACATTTGGAGCTGACCGGCCGCGTGCGCGCCTATGATCGAAATGTGGCTCGGTGGATCCTTCGGTGACGCGCGTGGGGTTGCCCGACGCCGCGCCCGCCCTGCCCGGGCCGGTGCGGGTGCCGCTGTTCGCCGTCGCGGTCGTCGCCGCGGTGGTGGCCTTGGTGCTGGGGTTCCTGTTCCACGGCCACACCCTCGGCACCGACCTGGACGAGTCCGTCTACCGGTCGCTGCGGGGGAGCATCGAGCCGCCGTTCGCCTACGGCGTGGCCTGGGTGATCGGCACGGCCGGTGATCCCGTGGTGGCGGGTCCGCTCGCCGTCCTGCTCGCGTTTTTGTTCCGCGCGGCCGGCCAGACCCGGCTCGCCGTGCTCGTGATCGCCGGTCCGGTGGTCACCGGGGCCGTCACGACGTTGGCGAAGCCGATCGCGGGCCGGTACATCAACGGCGACAACCTGTCCTACCCCAGCGGGCACACGGCGTTCCTGACCTCCCTCGGCCTGGTCGTCGGGCTGTTCCTCACCACCCGCAACGAGCTCGGGCGGCTCGCCGGGACGGCCGTGGTGCTGGCGCTCGGGCTCGTCTGCGCGGCGGCGATGTCGTGGTCGCAGGTGTCCGACCGGGTGCACTACCTTTCCGACACCTTCGGGGGTTTCTGCGTCGCCGTGGCACTGGTGACGGCGACGGCGGCCACTGTGGACGCCGTCATCGATAGGGTGAAAGCCCGCCGCTGAAACCGGTTCCGGCCTTATCGTTGCCGACGTGAAGTCGTTGGCGGTTCTGGTGTTCCTGCTCGCGGTCGTCGTCCCGGCGCCGGCCGCGAACGCCGACCCGGCGCGCGCCGCGGTGTGCGACAGCAAGGAGCTCCTCGGCCCGGACACCCCGCCCGCGGGCGCGGTCGTCGTCCCGGCCGGGCGCCTGAACGGCAGCGACCTCGAGACCCCGGGCGCGACCTACTGGTTCGCCCCCGGCGTGCACACCCTGGCCCCGGGCGAGTTCTCCCAGCTGTCCCCGGCCGACGGCGCGACCTTCGTCGGCGCGCCGGGCGCGATCCTGGACGGCAACCACGACAACCGGTACGCCTTCACCGGCCGCGCCACCGGCGTCACCATCCGGTACCTGACGATCACCGGGTTCGCCGCGCCGCGCGACGAAGGTGTGGTGAACCACGACTCCGGCAACGGCTGGCTGGTCGAGCACACCACGCTGGTCCGCAACGACGGCGCGGCGCTGATGGCCGGCGCGGAGAACACGATCCGCGGGAACTGCCTGCGCGACAACGGCCAGTACGGCCTCAACGCCTACCAGGCCGGCAACGGGATCCGGCGGCTGGTGGTCGAGGGCAACGAGTTCACCGGGAACAACACGGCCGACTGGGAGTCGAAGGTCCCGGGCTGCGGCTGCACGGGCGCGGCGAAGTTCTGGGCCGTCGACGGCGCCGACGTCCGCGGCAACTGGATCCACGACAACCGCGGCCCCGGCCTCTGGGCGGACACGAACGACAACGACTTCCTCATCGAGGACAACGTCATCGAGAACAACGACGACGTGGGGATCTTCTACGAGATCTCGTACAACGCGACGATCCGCGGCAACGACCTGCGCGGCAACGGCCGGGTGGCGGGCCGCCGCGCGGCGGAGCGCGGCGACCCGTTCCCGGTGGGCGCGATCTACCTGTCCGAAGCGGGCGGCGACGCCCGGGTGGCCGCCCGCGTCGCGAAGATCGAAGTGACGGGCAACCGCCTGGAGGACAACTGGGACGGCATCGTCGCCTGGGCCAACGCGGACCGCTTCTGCAACTCCCCGGCGTCGACGACGTCGGACTGCACCCGGATCGTGGGGCCGTCGAACACCTCGCGCTGCGCGGCGCCGGCGATCAGCTCGGCGCCGTTGTACCGGGACTGTCGCTGGTGGACGTCCGAACTGGACATCCACGACAACGTGTTCAGTTTTGATCCGGCGGCGTGTGCGTCCCGGCCGTGCGGCCGGATGGCGTTGTTCGCGAACGTGGGAACGGTGCCCACGTGGTCCCCGTACCAGGGCGACGTGATCCAGCGCGACATGCTCCACACGGCGGGCAACCGCTGGCACGACAACAAGTACGAGGGTCCGTGGCAGTTCATGGCGGGCGACATGGCGACGACGGTCCCGGCCGGAGTGTGGACCGGGCCGTCGTACGGCCAGGACGCGGGGAGCACCTTCGCCGGGTGACCCCGCTTGGGCTCAGGCGAACCGGCGGAACACCGGCCGCACCGGCCGCCCGCCCATCCACGGCGTGGGATCCCCGGCGTCCAGCGCCTTCCGGTACACCGTGCAGGCCTGCGCGACCACATCGATCGTCTTGTCGATGTCCGCGTCGGTGAGACCCGCGCTGACCACAAAGGACGGACCCAGCACCCCGCCGGACACCAGCTCCCGCAGGAACAACGTCCGGTACGGCTGTGACGGCTTCCCCTCTTCGTCCAGCGTCCCGAAGACCAGGTTGCTCGCCCGCCCGCGCACGACCACGTGCTCCTCGACGCCGATGCCCGCCGCCACCTCGCGGACGCCGGCGGCCAGCCGGTCGCCCAGTGCGTGCAGGCGGGCGATGACGTCCTCGTCGCGGTACACGTCCATCACCGCCATGGCCGCGGCCAGCGAGTGCGTCTCCGCGCCGTGCGTGGTCGAGAGCAGGAAGACCCGCTCGCGGTCGCCGGCGCGCAGGCCGCCCAGCTCCATCAGCTCGCGCTTGCCCGCGAGGGCCGAGACCGCGAAGCCGTTGCCGAGGGCCTTGCCGAACGTCGAGAGGTCCGGCGTCACGCCGTACAGACCCTGCGCGCCGTGGGCGGACCAGCGGAAGCCGGTGATCATCTCGTCGAAGATCAGGACCACGCCGTGGCGTGTCGCGAGCTCGCGCAGGCCGCGCAGGTAACCCGGCGGGGGGCCGACGACCGTCGCCGGCTCCAGGATCAGGCACGCGATCTCGCCTTCGTGCCGGCGCAGCAGCTCCTCCGTCGCCGGGAGGTCGCCGTACGGGAACGACAGGGTCGCGTCCGTCGTCTCGTCCGGGATGCCCGCGTTCATCGGCGTGGTGCCGATGAACCAGTCGTCGGTCGAGAAGAACGCGTGGTCGGCGCACTTCGCGACGAGCTTGCGGCCGGTCGCGGCGCGGGCCAGGCGGACCGCCGCCGTCGTGGCGTCCGAGCCGTTCTTGGTGAACTTCACCATGTCGGCCGTCGGCACGTTCTCGAGGAACCGCTCGGCGGCCTCGGCCTCGATGATCGACGGCCGGATGAAGTTGCTGCCCTTCTCCAGCTCGTCGCGGACGGCCGCGACCACCCGCGGGTGCGCGTGGCCCAGGCTGACCGCTCGCAGTCCGGAGCCGTACTCGATGTACTCGTTGCCGTCGACGTCCCAGACGTGGCCGCCGCGGCCGTGGGAGATGACCGGAGCCATCCCTTCGGGATACTGGTCCGAGCCCTTGGCGTAGGTGTGCGCACCGCCGGGGACGACCCGGTGCAGCCGCTCGTTCGCCGCCGCGGAGCGGGGCAGGTTCGTTCCCATGGGGATCACCTCGTTGGTTTCAACGCCTCTCCGAGAGACGGCGCGCGCTCATCCCGGTCACTGACCATTGTGACCGCCAGTGGCCACGAAATGTCCAATTCAGGGTCTTTGTACGAAATTGTGATGTCTTCGGCGGGATCGTGGGCCCGGTCGATACGGTACGAAACGTCCGAGGGATCGGTGAGTGACTGGAACCCGTGCGCGCAGCCCGCCGGGATGTACACCGAAACCTGCGTGTCACCGGAGAGTTCGAACGTCTTCACATTGCGGTACGTCGGCGAATCCGGGCGGAGGTCCACCACGACGTCGAAGACCGCGCCGTGCGAGCACCGCACCAGCTTGGCCTCGCCGGCGCCGCCGCGCAGGTGCATCCCGCGGACGACTCCCTTGCGGGACCGGGAAAGGCTGTCCTGGACGAAGCCGTCCGGGTTGATGCCCACCGCGGCGACGACGTCGCGGTCGAACGTCCGGCTGAAGAACCCGCGCTGGTCGGGGAACGGCGTCGGCTCGAAGAGGTACACCCCGTCGATCTCGGGGACCGGAATGGCCTTCACGCCGCACCTCCGTCGATGACGAGCTTCGAAAGCTCGGTGAACTGGTCTTCGACGCGGGCAGCCATCTCTTCGGCCCGCCGTTCGATGGTTCCGGTGACTTCGGCGCGGTTTTCCTCCAGCCGGCGGAAAAGCGCCACCAGCCGGTCGAAGTCGGGCTCGCGCGCCGAAATGCAGAACTCCTCGACACCCATCGACGCCATCAGCACGTCGCTCTTGCGCGCGTACCCGAACGAAACGGTCGGTTTTGCGGACTTCAGCGCGCACAGGACGTTGTGGTACCGCGTGGCCACGATCGTGTCGGTCGCCGCCATCTGCGCCATCAGGTCGCCCAGCGACTTCAGCGGCTGGGTGGTGACGTCGGCGTCCGGCCGGTGCGCGACGGCGTCCGCGATGACCTCGCCGGGCACGTCGAGGTCGGCGACGTCGCCGATGAACAGCCGGACCGGGCGGCCCTCGTCCACCATCAGCCGCACGAAGCGCTTCACGGCGTCGAGGTAGGACGCGTTGATCTGCTCGGCGCGAGCGCGGTCGTCGTTGCCGCCGTGGAACTCCATCAGCCCGACGCCGACCGCGCCGGTCGAAGGCTGCGGTGTAGGCGCGGGCAGCGCGAAGGCGAGGTCGGGGAAGACGTGGTCGTCGCGGACGTCCACACCCATCCGGCCGAGCGCCGCCCGGGAGTGCTCGTCGCGGAACGACCGGTAGTGCGCCAGGCGGGCCGCGCGCGAGACGACCCACCGGGTCCCGCGCTTGCGCACGTAGTCCGCGCCGACGCTGACGAGCGCGACCTTGGCGCCGGTCAGCCGCGCGGTGATCCCCAGCCACAGCAGGGAGTACGGCAGCGCCCACGGCCGGATCGGCAGCGTCGCTTCGAGCACGCCCATGCCGGGCACGATGACGACGTCCTGCTTGCGGACCCAGCGCCAGGTGCGGACCGGGTCGAGGAGCTTGCCGAGCACCTTGAGCGCCGCGGCCCGCACCCCGGTCGCGTCCCCGGCGTGCGGTTCGTACCACTGCAGGTGCGTCGCCGGCGCGCCGTAGCGCGCGGTGAGCTCTTCCGGGCCCATGGCGAGGAAGTCGAGCCGGACGTCGGGGTACCGGCGGCGCACGTAGGCGAGGACCGCCTCGAGGGAGCCGTCGTTGCCGAGGTTGCCCGAGCCGAGGATGCCGAAGAAGCCGATCCGCGTCACGCCATCAGCCCGATCTTCCGCAGCGGCTTGCCGCCGAGCCATTCGGCCATGACGCCGTAGCAGTGCCGGCGCTCGGTCGCCGTCAGCGGCGCGTCCCGGATCGCGGAGACGTACCCGGCGAGGTACTCGCCGAAGAGCCGGGCCTTCGACTGGCCCGCCCGCCGCGGGTCGAGGTTGGTGCACACCCGCTGGACCGTGCCGAGGTTGTCGCCGCGGCCGGGGTGCTCCCGGCGGAAGAACATGACCTCGGGCACCTGGATGAACGGGCCGTGCAGGGCGAGCTCGCCGACGAACTTGCGGCCGGCGTTGTGGTAGCTGTCGTGCGGCGGGATCCGGCGCAGCACCGCGGTCCGGATGACGCCGTAGAAGTCGTCGCCGCCTTCGCGGAACATCAGGTCGCGGAACCGGACCGCCGGGTCGGGCGAGTCGGTCGCGAGCTGGTAGTCGTAGTTCTCGAGGATCTCGCCGCGCTCGTCGACGATCGCCATGTACGAGTGGGCGAGGACGGCTTCCGGGTGCTCGTCGAGCGTCCGGACGCACGCCTCGATCAACCCGGGGGCGAACAGGTCGTCGTGGGCGGCCCACTTGAAGAGCTCACCGCGGGCCGCGCGGACCAGGAAGTCGTGGTTGGGCGCCGCGCCGATGTTACGCGGCTGCCGGATATAGCGGATCCGGTCGTCCTTCGCGGCGTACTTCTCGCAGATCTCCCGGGTGCCGTCCGCCGACGCGTTGTCCGAGATGACCAGTTCGTAGTCGGTGTAGGTCTGCGCGAGCAGGGCTTCCAGCGCCTCGGCGAGGTAGTTCTCCCCGTTGTAGACCGGAAGTCCGATGGTCAGCCGTGGTGCGCCGGTCATGGTGTCCTCGTTTCCTGAGGGGTTTCCGAAGGGGTCCGGGTGTGTGCGCGTACCGCGAGGTGGAGCTGGGTCCACCAGATGAAGGCGGCGGTGAACGTGGCCGAGGCGACACCCCAGCCCGACCCGACCGCGCCGCCGACCACGGCGCCGCCGAGGCCGCCCGCCACGTAGAGCACCGAGGCGATCAGCTGGCAGCGCATGCTGCGGCGGGCCGCGCCCAGCGCGCGCAGGCCGGTCGCCGCGCCGCCGATGAAACTGGCGTTGAACACCGAGAACGTGGCCGGGAGGATCAGCAGCCGCGCGGTGTGCCAGACGTCGCCGAGGACGAACTCGCCGAGCCGGTCGTTGAGCACCAGCAGCAGCGTGACGCCCCACAGCAGCGCGGCGAAGGCCTGCGCCCCGCCGAGGACGAAGCAGAACTTCATGAGCTTGTGGACGTTCCGCTTCACCACCCGCGCGGCTTCGGGCACCGCGACGAAGGCGAGTCCCATGAGGACGGCGACGAACGGCCCGAGCAGCAGCTCACCGCCGCGGACCGTGCCGACGGCCGCGACCCCGGCGATCGCGCCGAGGCCGTACATCCGGATCTGCGAGCCGCTGCTGTTGCTCACGTTTTCGACGAGGTAGCGGGTGCCGAGGTCGCGGTGGTCCCGCAGCCAGGTGCGGACGCCGGCGAGGCTCGGCCGCAGCCGCGTCTGCACGTAGCCGTACCCCGCGGCCACCGCCGCGCCGCCGCCCCACGCGAGCAGGAACGTGACGACGTTGGCGTACATGCTCGCCAGCAGCATCGTGGGGATCATCGCGACGGCCCAGACGACGTCGTTCAGGAACGCCTTCTGGCCTTCGCCCGCGGCGAAGAACGCGAACCGCCAGGTGTCCTGCAGCAGCAGGAACGGCAGGATGATCCCGAGGGCGACGAACGCGGAGCCGAGCTGGCCGCCGACCGCGATGCCGAAGAGCACACTGAGGATCCCCGCGGCGACGCCGATGACCAGGCCGGTCGCCGACGCCCGGGCCACGGCCGCGCGCCAGAGCCCGGTCTCGACCCCGCTGAACCGCACGATCAGCGGGTCCGTCGCCAGGCCGCGGGAGATGTTGATCAGGACGCCGTAGGTCACCCAGGCGAGGCTGAACAGGCCGAACGCCGTCACACCCAGCTCGCGCGCGACGAAGATGCCGATGGCGAAGTTGGTCAGGCTGGAGACGGCCTGGTCGCCCAGGCCCCAGGAGAGCCGCCCCGCCATCGCCTTGAGACCGCGGGACGGGCGGACGGCGCGGTGCTGACCGGTCGTCATCCCGCTCACTCCTTGACCAGACCGGCGTCGTGCAGGGCACGCGCCGCGACGTCGACGATGTCGAAGGGCAGGCCGGCGCGCTCGGCGATGTCCAGCAGGCTGTGCTCGCCGTCGGAGAGGTTGAGCACCCACAGCATCGCCATCTGGGCCTGCTTGGCGTCGCTGCGGCCGCCGAGCGAGTCGTACAGCCCGCGCTTGCCGAGCTGCGGCTCGCCGTACGGGCTGAGGTTGACGTACCGGCGGTTGCGGTCCAGGACGCCGAACGCGTCCGTCAGGGCGCCGAGCGTGTCCTCCATGGCCGACGGCGAAACGAAGGCCGGGTTGTCGGCGGAGGTGTGGTACTCGGGGTAGCCCGCGTACGGCGTCCGCGTCAGCGACCCGACCCCGAGGTTGAAGCCCGGCGAGCAGAACTGGCGCTCGTCGTAGCCGTACGGCGAAAAGTCGATGACGCGGTGTTCGCGCGTCTTCAGCACGTGCTGCACGACGCGGTCGATCTCGGCGTCATCGCGGCGAGACTTCTTGTAGGTCAACGGTCCCGTGTCACCCGCGCACGCCAGCACGAGCCCGTGCTTGACCCGCTCGATGCGCTCGGCGTTGCGCGCGAGCCAGGTGATCGAGCCGATCGTGCCCGGCATGAACAGGAACCGGTAGGTGTAGTGCGGCTGCGTCTCGGCCAGCTGCTGGGCCAGCGAGATCGCGACGGCGATGCCGGCGAGGTTGTCGTTGGCCAGCGACGGGTGGCAGACGTGGCACGACACGATGACCTCGTCGGACACGCGACCCGGGACGACGTGCTCGCCGTAGGTCAGCGAGCCGTCGGCCAGGGTCGAGTCGATGACGACGTCGTAGTCGCCGTCGGGCAGCGCGTCGAGCTTCTCCTGCGCGAGGCAGAAGCCCCAGGCCGGGGCGTAGTAGCTGGTCCGGTAGGGCACCCACGACGGCTGGTCCGGCAGCGTGTGCAGGTGCGCCCGCAGCTCGCTCAGCGGCATCCGCTCGCGCACCGGGACGCTGTACCCGACGACGTGCAGGTTCGACTCCCGGAAGTCGATTACCCGCTCACCCGAAGGCGCCGCGACGTAGGCGTCGCGGATGTTCCACTCCTGCGGGATGGTCCAGTCCAGCACCTGGGTGCCGGTCGGGACCTCGTGCCGCTCGAGAGCGATGTGCTCGCCCGCGATGTCCAGGGTCTGCCGCACGCCGTCACCGGTGATGCTGCGGCAGATCGGGTACAGCCGTTCGACCAGGGCGTGCAGTTCCGCCCCGGTCCGCAGCCGCGTGCCCGCCACTAACGCCGCCGCAGGGTGTCGTCGACGCGGCCGGCTTCGCCCTCGCTCTTCAGCCAGGCGAGCCGGGTGAACAGCTGCTGGAACGACTCCTTGGTGAGCCCGAACCGGCGGTAGGCCTCGATGAGCTCGACGGCGCCGTCCTTGACCGACCACTCGCAGGCGAAGCCCGGGATGGCGGCGCGGAAGCGCGAGAAGTCGACGCGGTAGGAGCGCGGGTCGGCGCCGGCCTCGCCGGTGATGTTCAGCGTCGAGCCCGGCACGGCCTCGACGACCTCCTGGGCGATCTCGGCGACGGTGACGTTGTTGTCCTCGGTGCCGATGTTGAAGGCCTTGTTGTGCACGGCCTCCTTCGGCGCCGTCAGGGCCGCGGTGAACGCGCGGGCGATGTCCTGGGCGTGCACGAGCGGCCGCCATGGCGTGCCGTCGGAGAGCACCAGCACCTCGCCGGACAGGTGCGCGTGCGCGGTCAGGTTGTTCAGCACGATGTCGCCGCGCAGCCGGGGCGAGTAGCCGAACGCGGTCGCGTTGCGCATGTAGACCGGGGTGAAGTCGTCGTCGGCGAGCTCGTGGACGTCGGCCTCGACGCGCACCTTCGACTCGGCGTACGGCGTCACCGGCTTCAGCGGGGCGTCCTCGTCGACCAGGAGGTCGCCGCCGGCGCCGTAGACCGAGCAGGTCGACGCGTAGAGGTACCGCTGCACGCCGGCGTCCTTGGCCAGCTTCGCGAGCTTCACCGACGCGTGGTGGTTGATGTCGTAGGTCAGCTCCGGCGCGAGCGAGCCGAGCGGGTCGTTCGACAGCGCGGCCAGGTGGATCACGGCGTCGAAGCCCTCGACGTGCTTCGCTTCGACGTCGCGCAGGTCGACGACGTGCCCGGCCGGGTCGGCCGGGACGGGTCCGAGCAGGCACTCTTCGAACAGCCCGGAGTCCAGGCCGACGACCTCGTGACCGGCGGCGGCGAGCACCGGGGCCATCACCGTCCCCAGGTAGCCCTTATGCCCCGTCAGCAACACCCGCATCGGATCAGCCCTTCAGGTCGAGAGTGAGTTTCTTGACGAAAAACGCTTCGGCGTACTTCGCGGCGGCTTCGATCCCGCGGATCCGGGCCAGCCCGAGGAACGCCTCGCGGTCGTACCAGGGCCGGTGCCGCTGGGACGCGTAGTGCGTCTGCAGCAGCCGGACCTTCTCCTCGGCGACGTCTTCGTCCAGGGGCTGGTAGACCGACGGCGCGCCGAGGTCGCCGTCCCACTTGACGATCTCGTAGCCGAGCGCGAGGTGGTCGCGGAACGCGGTCGGCACCAGCTTGGCCAGCCCGCGGTGGTCCTGGTGGGCGTCGTCGGTGCGCGGCGCCAGGATGAGATCCGGCTCGGTCCGCCGCCGCAGCTCCTCCAGGGCGTTCTTGGCCTCTTCCCAGTGCGCCGGGAACCGGCCGTCCGGCAGCTTCAGCACCGTGACGTCGAGCTGCGCGCCCGGGCAGAACGCCGCGAGCGCGGCCCGCTCCTCGTCCTCGCGGTGCGTGCCGCCGCCGGAGAGGACCAGCGCGTCGACCTTGAGCCCGGGACGCGCGGCGCAGAGCGTCAGCAGGGTGCCGCCGGCACCGATCGCGACGTCGTCGCAGTGCGCGCCGAGGGCGACGACCCCGCCGAGCCGTCCCGGCCGGAGCCCGATCACGCGGTGCTCGCGACGGGCCGCTCCCAGAGCGCCCAGGGCTTCTTGCCGTGCGTGTACGCGTCGTCGAGCGCGGCGCGTTCCTTGACGGTGTCGGTCGGCTTCCAGAACCCGCGGTACGGGTAGGCGAGGAGGCGGCCGCGCTTGGCCAGCTCACCGCAGCCGTCGGCGACCAGGTCGCCGTTCTCCGGGATGTGGTCGAACACTTCCTGCCGCAGCACGAAGTATCCACCGTTTTCCCACAGCGGCATTTCGCTGACCGCGGTGATCGCGCCGACCATGCCGCCTTCGTCCATTTCCACGCAGTGGAACGACGACTGCGGCGGCACGACCATCATCGACGCGCCGGCGTCAGTGTTCTTGAAGCGCTCGATCATGTCCGGCAACGGCGCGTCGGAAAGGACGTCGGCGTAGTTCGCGAGGAACATCTCGTCGCCGTCGAGGTAGTCGCGCACGCGGCGCAGGCGCTCACCGATCGGCGACTCGATCCCGGTCTGCACGAAGGTGATCGTCCAGTCCGCGATGTCGGTCGACAGCAGCTCCGCCTTGCCGTCGCGGAGGATGAAGTCGTTGGAAATGGTTTCCTGGTAGTTCAGGAAGAAGTTCTTGATGTGCGCCGCGCCGTAGCCGAGGCACAGGATGAACTCGGTGTGGCCGAAATGCGCGTAGTACCGCATGACGTGCCAGATGAGCGGTCTCGGACCGACCATCGCCATCGGCTTCGGGACGTCGTCGGCCGCGCCGTTGCGCATCCGCATCCCGTAACCACCGCAGAAGAGGACGACCTTCACTTCACTGCACCTCGACGATTTCCAGGCGGGGAATGGGGAACACGAGCTTTCCGCCCCAGGCACCCACGAACGACAGCTGTTCGGTCAGTTCCTCCCGGAGGTTCCACGGGAGGACGAGCACGTAGTCGGGCCGGTCGGCTTCGATCCGCTCCGGGGGCAGCACGGGAATGCGCGTGCCCGGGGTGAACCGCCCGTGCTTGTACGGGTTGCGATCGACCGTGTACTGCAGCAGGTCCGTCCGGATGCCGCAGTGGTTCAGCAGGGTGTTGCCCTTGCCCGGGGCGCCGTAACCGACGACGGTCTTCCCGTCGTTGCGCGCCTCGATGAGGAACTTCAGCAGGTCCAGCCGCACGCGGGTGACGCGCTCGGCGAACTCGGTGTACCCGGACAGCTCGTGCAGCCCGGCGGCCTTTTCGCGCTCCAGGACGTCGGTCATCCGCTCGCTGGGCTCGCCCGCGACCCCGTCGGGACGCGCCCACAGCCGGATCGACCCACCGTGCGTCGGCACGAGTTCGACGTCGACCACGGTCAGGCCGCCGGTCGCCAGCGCGCGGCGGGCGGATTCGACCGTGTAGTACTGGAAGTGCTCGTGGTAGATCGTGTCGTACTGGTTCTTCTCGATCAGCGTGAGCAGGTGCTGGACCTCGATGGAGACCCAGCCGTCGTCCGCGACCAGGGCGCGCAGGCCCTTGGTGAAGCCGAGGACGTCGGGGATGTGCGCGTAGACGTTGTTGGCGGCGACGAGGTCGGCCGGGCCGTGCTCGTCGCGCACCTGGTTGCCGGTCTCCTCGGAGAGGAAGGCCGTGAGGGTGGGCACGCCGGCGTCCCGCGCCGCCTGCCCGACGTTCACCGAAGGTTCGACACCCAGACACCGGATCCCGTGCCCGACGACGTGCTTGAGCAGGTAACCGTCGTTGCTGGCGACCTCGACGACGAAGGACTTCTCGTCCAGGCCCAGCCGCTCGACGGAACCGTCGACGAACCGCTTCGCGTGCTCCACCCACGACGTCGAGAAGGAGGAGAAGTACGCGTACTCGGTGAAGGTGTCATCCGGGTCGATCAGCGGCGGGATCTGCGCCAGCCAGCACTCGGTGCACACGATGAGGTGCAGCGGGAAGGTGGCTTCCGGCTCGTCGAGCTGCTCGGCGGTCAGGAATCGCTCACACGGGGGAGTCGCGCCGAGGTCCACGACACTGGCCGTGTTTGTCGAACCGCAGAGTCGACATGTGGTCATCTACCAGGCTCCTTGGCTCGCGGTCGCGATATGCGTTAAACACGTCGAGCAGGGGCGGACCGTCGTTACAGCGACGCGTGGCGGCCTGGTGGACCGATTCGGAACCGCAACCTGAATGGCCTAACTGTGGTGAAAATCACCCGGCGTGCGTGAGTGTACCCGTAACGTCCACTGTGGACGCGGGTCCTGGGCCGGCCGGGTCACGACCTGGAGGCGTTCGGTCACCGAGGAGGGGCATGGCGGGCGACATCTCCCTGTCGAAGGACACGCACTGGGCGGTCGCGTCCTGGGCGTTCCACTGGGCGAGCGAGTTCCTGGTGGAGCACGTGAAAGACCCCGAAGCGGGCGAACTCCTGCGTGAGATCGTCGAAAACAACATCAAGATGATCAACCTCGACGACTTCGGGACAGCCGCGCGAGCGGAGATGTTGCTCCTCCTGCGTGAGGAAGTCCTCCCGGATGCGGAGAAGCGGCTGCCGCCGGAAATGCCGGACCGAGCCGGCGCGCTGGCGGTGCTGGCCGAACTCCGCGACAAGGCCATCGCTGTTTCCGCCTGACCCGCCAGGTCCGGTGTTCGCCGAGCGCGGAGTCGGCCCGTGGTCACGGCCTGACGGGTCCTAGGCTGGCCGGATGAGTTCGGAGACGGGTCCCCGGCTGAGCGGGGTCGCGGGTGTGGTGCTGACGATCCGCTTCCTGACGGAGCTGGCCCTCCTGGGCGGCCTCACCCTGGCCGGCACCCAGCTCGGCGCCGGCGTGGCACTGGCGATCGTCGACGCGGTCCTGCTACCGGTCGCGGCGGCGGCGATCTGGGGCCTGTTCATCGCGCCGAGGGCCCGCCGGCGGCTGGGGGAGCCGGCCCGCTTCCTGGTGGAGTTCGCCCTGTTCGCGGTGACCGGGGTGGTCCTGGCCCTGGTGGGCTGGGTGGTGACAGGAGTCGTGCTGGCCGTGGTCGGCATCGGCGTCGCGGCGCTCACCCGCCGCGTCGCCAAGGACGGCTGACGCCGGCATCTTGCCGATCGCGACTTGCTCAAATGGGCATCGATGTCATCGGCCTGCTGGCCGGACCGGTCGCCGAGATCTCGGCCGGCGCGGTGGTGACGCCGGAAGGAGCCGAAGTCCTCGGTGCGGTCGCGGGTGGTGCCACCGCCATGGCGATCGACAACACCCCGGAGCCGGGCATCGAGCAGGCGGACACCATCAACCAGGCGGAGCAGAAGATCGCCGGCCGCCGAGGGGCACGACGTGAAGGCGGTCAAGCCTTCGAACGTGCCAGGCGTGCGCCGGCGGGCAGGGCGCGGAAATCGTCATCGACGGCTGGACCGCTGTCGGCCCATGACCGGAGTGATCAGGAGATGTCCAGCTGATGGCCACCCACGTCCAGATCTTCCTGCGGCCTTGGGGAGCCCGGTCCACGCAGTCCGTCGTGGACGAGTCTCCACCCTGACCGGGGTGCCGTTGCCGCGGGAGCCGGGTTACGAGGACGAGGCATACGCCGGTGTGCGTGACGACATCGCGGTGGAATTGTTCGTCGGCCACGGTTACGAAGACGATGACGACATGCCGTTCGGCAGTCATCCGTTCATGCTTCGCTTCCGGAGTCTCAGCAGAGATGCCGATGCTGCTCAGGTCGTCTTGAAAAAGGTTTATGCCGCCTTGGCGAAAGCCGGTCACTATTCGCTGTTCGCCACGTATGACCTGCAATACCGGCTCGATCTCGAGTGATCAGCCGGCTGAGGGCTGCCTCGCGGACGTGGTTCCGCGAGGCAGCCTTCGCCTAGATCTTTTCGGCCGCCGGAATCACATCAGTGCCGAACTTCTCCAGCACCGCGGTCTTGTGCACGTGCGGGACCGCGCCCAGGGCTACGTCGATGCCGAGCCCGTTCAGACGCTCCAGTTCCGCGAGCAGCGGGCCCGTCTTCGAGCCGTCTTCGCCGATGTCGAGGACGTGGTAGACCGTCTTCGTGATCGTGTCGTAGTCGCGGCCCTCGGTGTCGCAGTGCCGCTTCAGGACGTCGAGCTTGTGCTCCAGCTCCGGGCTGTTGAAGAGGTTGCACTGGTCGGCGTACTTCGCGACCAGCCGCAGCGTCTTCTTCTCGCCGCCGCCGCCGATCATGATCGGCGGGCGGGGCTTCGACAGCGCCTGCGGCACGTTGAGCAGGCGGGATGCGTCGAAGTGCTTGCTCTTGAACGGCCCGTCGCCGTCGGCCCACATCTGCAGCACGTACTGGAGGTTCTCCTCCAGCAGCTCGAACCGCTCGGCGACCGGCGGGAACGGGAAGCCGAGCCCGCGGGACTCCTCCTCGTTCCAGCCCGCGCCGATGCCGAGGATCGCGCGGCCGCCGGAGAGCACGTCCAGCGTCGTGATCGCCTTGGCCAGCACGCCCGGGTGCCGGTAGAGCACACCGGTGACGACGGTCAGCAGCTTGGCGCGTTCGGTGTGCGCCGCGATGAAGCCCAGGGCGGTGTACGCCTCGAGCATGTCGTTCTCGACGGGACCGACCCCGGCGATCTGGAAGAAGTGGTCCATGACGGCGATGGAGTCGAAGCCCGCCTGGTCGGCGGTGCGGACGACGGAGGCGAGGTCGGCGCCCAGCGCGGACGCCCCGTTCGGCCAGGTGAAGTCGGGGATCTGCAGTCCGAGTTTCATAGTCTCCGACCGTATACCTGGAGTTACGCCAGCTGCCGGGTCAAAAATCGCGGATCACGGAAACCCTGCCGTGCAAGGGATCGGTGACGAACACCGTGCGCGTCCGCTGGTCGACCGCGACGTCGCCGGGGTTGACGCCCAGCGACAGCTCGCCGGTGAGCGTGCCGCCCGTTCCGTCGATCCGGCTCAGGCCGTTCTGCCCGCCGTTGGTGTACACCGTGTTCGTGCCCTGGTGCACGGCCAGCGCGGAGGATTCGCTGCGCAGCAACACGGTCTTGCGCTCGGTGCGCGTCGCGGCGTCCACAATGGACATGTGGTGGATGCCGGAGTTGGCCACGTACACCGTGCCGCTCGCGGCGTGCACCGCGACGGCGGTCGGCCGCGCGCCGACCTTCACGCTCCCGACGAACTTCCCGCTGTCGATCGAGAACACCTCGACCGAGTCCGTGCCGGTGCTGGCGCAGTAGGCGAGCTTGCGGCCGGGGTCGACCGCGATCCCCCCGAGGCTCGGCTTCGGGCCCGGGACGAGCGCCGCGAGCGTGCAGCTCACGCCGTCGAGCACGGCGAGCGTGCCGGTGCCGCCGCTGGCCGCGTAGACGCGGTTGGCCTGCTCGTCCACGGCCAGCGCGGACGCGCCGGCGCCCGCGCCGATGACGCTCACCAGGTCGTGGGTCCGCCCGTCCAGCACCACGACGGTGCCCGCCGGCGGGTTCGCGACGTAGATCCGGCCGGCCTTCGGGTCGACGGCGACGTCGGCCGGCGCCCCGCCGACGTGCACCTCGGCGACGACCGACGCGCTCTGCGGGTCGACCACCGAGACCGTCCCGGAGTCGGGATCCGCGACGTACGCGAGCCCGGTGACCGGATTCACCGCGACCCCGGTGGGGGCCCCGCCGACCTCGACCGAGCGGACGTCCTCCGCCCACGCGGACCCGGGCAGGGCCAGGGCGCCGGCACCCGCCGTGACCAGGGCGAACAGGGTCCGCCGGCGTATCTGGCGACCTCGCATCGGCGCCTCCGCTCGTGATCAACTCGCCGTCCGAGCGTAACCCGCCGGACGATCACGTGAAGGAACTTCGCGTCCCCCGATCGCGTTGTTTCCCTTGGGTAACCCCGGGGAACAGAGCGGACGGAGGCGAGCGCGCGTGCACGGGCACCAGAACGGGTTGAAGACGGCGTTGCTGCTCGGCCTGCTGTCGGCGATCATCGTCGCGATCAGCGGGCTGTTCGGCCGTGGCGCCCTGGTCATCGGCCTGCTCGTCGCCCTCGGGATGAACGCGTTCGCCTACTTCAACTCGGAGAAGCTGGCGCTGCGCGCGATGCACGCCCGGCCGGTGTCCGAGGTCGAGCAGCCCACGATGTACCGGATCGTGCGCGAGCTCGCCCACGTCGCGCGCCAGCCGATGCCCCAGCTGTACCTGAGCCCGACGAGCGCACCGAACGCGTTCGCGACCGGCCGCAGCCCCCGCCACGCGGCGGTCTGCTGCACGACCGGCATCCTCGACCTGCTGGACGAGCGCGAGCTGCGCGCGGTGCTCGGCCACGAGCTGTCCCACGTGTACAACCGCGACATCCTGATCTCGTGCGTCGCGGGCGCGCTCGCCAGCGTGATCAGCGTGCTGGCGAACATCGCCCTGTTCTTCGGCGGCAACAACCGCGACGGAAACCCCCTGGTCAGCCTGCTGTTGATCTTCATCGGCCCGATCGCGGCGGCGGTCATCCGGATGGGCGTGAGCCGGTCCCGCGAGTACCAGGCGGACGCGTCCGGCGCGGAGCTGACCGGAGATCCGCTGGGCCTGGCGTCGGCGCTGCGAAAGCTGGAGGCCGGCACGCGGGCGCGACCGTTGGTGGCCGAGCCACAGCTGGTGTCACAGTCCCATTTGATGATCGCCAACCCGTTCCGGCCGGGGGAGGGGCTGAGCAAGCTGTTCTCGACCCACCCGCCGATCGCCGATCGCATCGCGCGCCTCGAGGAGATGGCTCGCCGCGCCCCAGGCGGCCTGTAAGCCGGGGCGCGGGTTCGCCGGAAAGTGGCTTGGACCTGCCGGAATGCGGCTGCCGCTCAGCTTGGCCGCGCCGCGGCTCCCGCGGGTCATTGGCTCCGGCGGCGGACAGTCGGCTCTGTGGCCTGCCCAGGGTGGCGTCGGCCGCGCAGCAGACCGCTGGCGGCCGCAGCGGCGCGGGCTTGCGCGCGGGTTCCGATGGTGACCGAGCAGTTCCGGCGGCGCCCCTTGGCGCTGTTGCCCGCTCGAGCCGAGCATTCCCGCGGGTGTTCGGCAGCTCCGCCGCTACGCCGAAGCCCCCGCCGCCACAGCGACAGCCTTCACGTAATCGCCGTAACCGGACTTCGCCAGCTTCACGCCCAGCGCGTAGCACTCGTCGGCGTCGATGAAGCCCATCCGCAGCGCGATCTCCTCGAGGCACGCGATGCGGACACCCGTCCGGTGCTCCAGCACCTGCACGAACTGCCCGGCCTCCAGCAGCGAGTCGTGCGTGCCGGTGTCCAGCCAGGCGAAGCCGCGGCTGAGCTCCACCAGCGTCGCGCGGTCCTTGTGCACGTACGCGAGGTTGACGTCGGTGATCTCCAGCTCGCCGCGTGCCGAGGGCTTCAGCGAGCGCGCGATCTCGACCACCTCGTTGTCGTAGAAGTACAGCCCGGTGATCGCCTTGTTCGAGCGCGGCTTCTCGGGCTTCTCCTCGATCGAGATCAGCTTGCCGTCGGCGCCGACCTCGCCGACGCCGTAGCGCTCGGGGTCCTTCACCGGGTAGCCGAACAGGACACAGCCGTCGAGATCGCGCACCGCGTCCTGGAGACGGGTCGAGAAGCCCTGGCCGTAGAAGATGTTGTCGCCGAGCACCAGCGCGACGTCGTCGTCGCCGATGAAGTCCGCGCCGATCACGAAGGCCTCGGCCAGGCCGTTCGGGCTCGGCTGCTCGGCGTAGGTGAACGAGAGGCCGAACTGGTCGCCGTTGCCCAGCAGCTTGCGGAAGTTCGGCAGGTCGGCAGGGGTGGAGATGATCAGGATCTCCCGGATCCCGGCCAGCATCAGCACCGAGATCGGGTAGTAGACCATCGGCTTGTCGTACACCGGCAGCAGCTGCTTCGACACCGCCTGGGTGATCGGGTGCAGGCGCGTCCCGCTGCCTCCGGCCAGCACGATGCCCTTCATGAGCTGCCTCCCTTGGTCGGTTCTCGGCCGGGACCCACCCTACGGGGGAGTCTGGAAGGCTCGATCGGGAAGCGCTAGAAGGCCGGCCCCTTGCCGAAGTAGGCCTTGCAGCCGAGGTTGTACTCGGTGGCGACCTCCAGGACGTTCTTGCCGTCGTCGACCGGCAGGAGCGTCGAGGAGTAGTTGGGGCAGAAGTTGTTGTAGATGCCGGTGATGTGCACGGGGGCGGGCAGCTCGTACCAGTTGCCGCTGCCGAAGTTGTCGTTGGCCAGCAGCACCTGGCCGTTGCCGGGCTGCGGGGCGCCCTTGGCGTCGGTGTAGATCTGCCCGACCATGACGATCCGGACGCCGTTCGGGCCGCCCGGGAACAGCGTGATCGTCTGGGCGTGCTGGAAGTAGTTGCCGTTCGCGGTGTTGACGCGGGTGCCGGGGTCGGTCGGGCTGCCCCAGTTGGCGCCGTCGGGCGAGATCTTGAAGTACGGGTCGCAGTAGCGGTCGCGGAAGTTGCAGATCTCGTAGGCGAAGTAGTACCGGCCGTCGGGCAGCCGCCGGATGATCGGCATCCCCGGCCGGACGCGGTCCGGCGGGATGGCCAGGGTGAGCTGCTTGGTGCCCCAGGTCACGCCATCGGTCGAGGCGACGCGGTTGAGCACCTGCGCGTACTTCGGCGCCTGCGTCTCGTCGGCGTAGTGCAGCCAGAGCGTGCCGCCGGCGTCGACGGTGAACTCGGGCTCCCAGATGCCGTCGATGTTGTGCGACCGCGCGGCCTCGGACAGGAACATCCACGAGCGGCCGCCGTCCTTGCTGGCCCAGACCCGGATCCCGACGCGCCGCTGCGCCCCGGCGTCCTGCCGGTAGGACGCGGCCCACAGCAGCGTGCCGGCCCGGAGCTTCCCGACCCGCTGCGGCAGCTCGTAGACGGTGCCGCAGCACATGCCGTACCGGCCGTCGGGGTCGTGGATCTCGCCGATCTTGTGGAACGACTCGCCCTCGTCGGTGCTCTCCATCACCGGCGTGAACTTGCCGCCGGCGTCTTCGCTGGTCAGCGTCGCGATGATGCGGCCGCGCCCGATGATGGAGTGCTCGAGCCGGATCAAACGCGCGTAGGAGCCGTAGCCCGGCACGAGCTGCTGGCGCTCGGCGGCGCTCGCGGGTGTCAGGAGCGTCGCGGCGAGGATGACTGGCAGCACGAAGACGAGCAAGCGGCGCATCCTTGACCCTCTCCACGCGGTGACCGCGCGATTACAACACGCGTGCGGGGTCCACCGTGGACAGTCACACGGCGCATTCGCGCGTTCGAGGGGTTTGCCGACCGCGAATGGGTGATCCATCACCCTCGGCGACGGTAACGCTCGGGCAAAGTGCGTCGAAAGATCACCTGAGGGTCTTGAGGGGGAACGATGAGAGTTCGGTTGTCCTGCGTCCTGGCGGCTGTGGTGCTGACGTCCGGGTGCGCGTCCGGCATCGGCGGCTACGGCGAGATCGTCGCCGCTTCCGGCGCGGCGGTCCCGACGCCGTCGTCGACCGCGCCCCCGGCGCCGCGCGAAGTGCCGACGGAGACGCACACGGGCAAGGGGAGCGGCGAGTTCGCGACGACGTGGCCGGCGGACCAGCTGGGGTTCTTCACGTTCGACTGCCCGAAGTGCACGAGCAACGTGATCATCGACACCGACGGCGGCGAGCACGGCCTGGTCAACGCGATCGGCGCGTACAAGGGGACGACGTGGCTGAACACGTACCCGGACCAGCCGGTGAAGAGGGTGACGATCCACGCGAACGCCCCTTGGACGGCGACGATCGCGGACCAGCGGAGCTTGCCTACTGCGGCCGCTGGAGCTGCGTCGACGGGCAAGGGTGATGCGGTGCTTCGTCTGCCGATGGGGGTGAGCCGCGTGCAGCTGACGGCGAAGACGCGGGGGAACATCGCGCTGTGGATGATGTCGCCGGAGAAGCGGGATCTGCTGTTGAACCAGATCGGAGACGTGCAGGTGGAGCGCGATCTCCGGGGGCCGGCTTTTGTGCGGGTGGATGGTTATGAAGCGAGCTGGACGCTGACACCGTCCTGATCCGTGGGGTTTTTTGGACCGGAATTGTCCATTTCCGCGCCGGTGGCTTGCGGCAAACTGTCGGGGTGGCAAACCGGGCCGGACGGGCGACGACCGTGATCGCGGTGCTGGGTTTGTCGGCCTGGGTCGCGCGGGAGTTCCGGAAAACATCACCAGGGAGCCCGAGCCTCGGCGAAACCCCGCCGGCGGAGCGATCCGTTTCCGGCGAACCGTCAGCGGATTCCCTGGACAAGGAGCAGCTGGACCAGCTTCACGCCGCGACGTTGAAGGCTGCGGACTCGTGTTTCGAGCTGAAGAAGCTGTGCGCCACGGTTCTGGTACCGGCGGGTGTGCTGGTGGCGACGTTCAGTGACAAGAAGCTGAACCCGGCCGTCTTCGTGGCCGCGTTCCTGATCATCGTCGCTTTCTGGATCGCGGACGCGTTCAGCTTCTACTATCAGCGCCGGCTCCGGCTGTTGATGAAAGAGATCTGGCTCCGGCGCGGCTCACGCTGCGCCGGTGGCTACCAGCACACACAAGAGGTGGCGGCGGTGAACTGGCGGACGGCGGCGTTCAACCCGTCGATGATCTATTACCTGCTGCTGATCGTCCTGGTGGGCGTGGCACTGGCGGCCTACTCGCTCAACCTGCTCGACGTCGCGAATGCCGGTACCGGATGAGTGTCTTCGTCAGCTACTCGCGGGCGGACAACACGCTGGAAGCGCTGGGCCGGCTGCGTGACCGGCTCGGGTTTGCCGACGTCTACGTCGACGATCTCGACTGGGCGAAGTCGGGACTCACCAGGCTCGAGTCGGTCCGCAGCCGGTTGCTGACCGCCTCGGCCTTCGTCGCGGTGGTGAGCGAGAACTACCGCAAGACGGCCTGGACGGCGTGGGAGTTCCACGTGGCGACCGTGCGTGAGGTCCCGAAGTTCGCACTCCTGCCCACCGGCGCGCTCGTGGCCGAGGGGACGGCCTCGTGGCCGTTCGAGGCGTTCGCCCTGGAGGGAGGCGCCGCCCGGCGCCCGTGGTGATGACGCGCGTCACGCCTGCGGGCACCCGGGGCCGGGTGCCCGCAGGGTGTCACCGGTAGTTGGTGAACTGCAGGGCGATCTCGAAGTCCTTGCCCTTCAGCAAGGCGATCACGTCCTGCAGCTGGTCTTTCTTCTTGCCCGACACCCGCAGCTGGTCACCCTGGATCTGGGCCTGCACACCCTTCGGCCCCTCGTCGCGGATGAACTTGGCGATCTGCTTCGCCTTGTCCGAGGCGATGCCCTGCAGGATCTTGCCGCCGATCTTGTAGATCTTGCCCGAGAGGGCCGGCTCGTCCGCTTCGAACGCCTTCAGGGAGATGCTGCGCTTGATCAGCTTCTCCTTGAAAACCTCGACCGCGGCCAGGGCGCGCTCCTCGGTCTCGGACTCGATCGCGATCGCCTCCTCGCCCGACCAGTTGATCGTCGTGCCCGTGCCGCGGAAGTCGAACCGCGTGCCCAGCTCCTTGCTCGCCTGGTTCAGCGCGTTGTCCACCTCCTGGCGGTCGACCTTGCTCACGACGTCGAAAGAGGGATCCGCCACGTGTCCTCACACCTCGTACTCGCTTGTCAGGGGCACCCAGCCTAGCCCCCACCACGGGACGGGCATCCCGGTTGACCCCCGCCGAGAGGCGTTGGGTAAGCTTCTCTCCGGCCGGTACGACCGGCCTGGGCGGGTTACCCGAGTGGCCAAAGGGGACTGGCTGTAAACCAGTTGGCTTACGCCTACGGGGGTTCGAATCCCTCACCCGCCACCCACAGTGGGCACGGCCCCGCGACCGTTACTCCGGTCGCGGGGCCGTTTCCTTGTATACAGGACACGAATGTTTGCCGGTGGTTTCCCCGCTGTACAACCAGATGTTCGAATTGTCCAATAAATGCCTCGTGTCGATTAAAGCCGCGATTCGGCGGCAATTTTGCGGCGAAACGGCGGAAGATTCATTCGTAGGTACGGCCCTAATTTCGAAATCGACCGGGAATCCGTAACAGCCTTCTCGGCCCGCTCGACCCAGCTGGGTGGCAGAGGTCCGATCGATGGAGGCGAACATGCCCGTTCCCGGCACACTCGAACGTCCGATGCGTGAACAGCTCGTGCAGGTCCAGTACGCCGACGCCCAGCTCGTCGCCGACTACGCCGATTCCTACTCCGGATGGGGGCCCACCGCCCGATATCACCACTCCCGCATGCACGCCGTCGACCAGGTGCTTCGGCGGTGCGCCGGCGGGAAGCTCCTCGACGTCGGCTGCGGGCCGGGGATGATGGTGCGGCACCTGGTCGACGACCGGCCCGGGGACTTCGCCGTCACGGGGTGCGACCGGTCCGCCGCGATGGTCGACGCCGGACGACGGCGCGTGCGGGAAGCGGCCGGTTTTGCCGTCGGGGACATCGAAGAAATGCCGTTCCCCGACGGCGTTTTCGACATCGCGCTCGCGATGGGCGTGCTCGAGTACGTCGACATCGGCGCGGCGTTGACGGAAATCGCGCGGGTGGTGCGGCCCGGTGGGCTCGTGGTCGTCACGATGCTCAACCCGCGCAGCCCCTACCGCCTGTTCGAATGGGGCCTGTACTGGCCCGCGCGCCGCGTTCTCGGCGGCCTCGAGCACGCGCTGAGAGTCCCGCAAAAACACGGCGCGCGCCGCACCGGAATCCAGGCGCTGCCGACCCGGCGGCTGCACCACGAACTGTGGCAGGCGGGCCTGCAACCGGAGGACACGCTGTTCTACGACGTCACCGCGCTGGTGCCGCCGCTCGACCGCGTCGTCCGGCGCTGGGACCGCCGGTGGCGCGCGCGGCCGGAGTCCACCGTGGCCCGCGGCGCCGCGGGCCGCCTCGGCACCGGGTACCTCGTCGCCGCGCGGCGGCTCTGACCCCGGAACGGAAGAACGGCCGGTTTCCCTGGGGGTGGGGAAACCGGCCGTCCGGGGGCGGCGGCGTTCGGGGTTACGCCGCCTGGGAAACCGGCGTCGAAGCCGGGGTCAGGGCGAGGTCGAGGACCTCGCGGACGTTGGCCACCGCGTGGACGTCCAGCTGGGACAGCACCTCGGCCGGGACGTCGTCGAGGTCCGGCTCGTTGCGCTGCGGGATGATCACCGTCTTCATCCCGGCCCGGTGGGCCGCCAGCAGCTTCTGCTTGACACCGCCGATCGGCAGGACGCGTCCGGTCAGGGACACCTCACCGGTCATCGCGACGTCCGCCCGGACCACACGGCCCGAGAGCAGCGACGCCAGCGCCGTCGTCATCGTGACGCCCGCCGACGGCCCGTCCTTCGGGACCGCGCCCGCCGGGACGTGCACGTGGATGCCCCGCTCGCGCAGGTCGCCCACCGGCAGCTCCAGCTCCGCGCCGTGCGAGCGCAGGTAGGACAGCGCGATCTGGACGGACTCCTTCATGACGTCACCGAGCTGACCGGTCAGCTGCAGCCCGGACGCGCCGGACTCCTTGTCCGCCAGCGACGCCTCGATGTAGAGGACGTCACCGCCGGCGCCGGTCACCGCCAGGCCCGTCGCCACACCCGGGGTCGCGGTCCGCTGGGTCGACGCGGGCAGCGACGACTCCGGCAGGTGCCGCGGGCGGCCCAGGTACCTCTCCAGGTCCGGGGAATCCACCGTGAGCGGCAGGGCCACCTCGTCCAGCGCCACCTTGGTCGCGATCTTCCGCAGCACCTTCGCGATCGTGCGGTTCGCGTCGCGCACGCCCGCCTCGCGGGTGTACTCGGCGGCGATCCGGCTGAACGCGGCGTCCGTCAACGAGACGTCGGCCGTGCCCAGCCCGGCGCGCTCCAGCTCCCGGGGGAGCAGGTGGTCGCGGGCGATGGTGACCTTCTCGTGCTCGGTGTAGCCGTCCAGCGTGACGAGCTCCATGCGGTCCAGCAGCGGGCCGGGGATGGTCTCGAGCGCGTTGGCCGTCGCCAGGAACACGACGTCGGACAGGTCCAGCTCGACCTCGAGGTAGTGGTCGCGGAACGTGTGGTTCTGCTCCGGGTCCAGCACTTCGAGCAGCGCCGCCGTCGGGTCGCCGCGGTAGTCGGCGCCGACCTTGTCGATCTCGTCGAGCAGCACGACCGGGTTCATCGAGCCGGCTTCCTTGATGGCGCGGACGATCCGGCCGGGCAGCGCGCCGACGTAGGTGCGGCGGTGGCCGCGGATCTCCGCCTCGTCGCGGATGCCGCCCAGGGCGACCCGGACGAACTTGCGGCCCATGGCCTTCGCGACGGACTCACCCAGCGACGTCTTGCCGACCCCGGGAGGGCCCGCGAGGGCGAGCACCGCGCCCGAACGCCGGCCACCGACTGGGCCGAGACCCGATTCGGCACGGCGCTTGCGCACGGCCAAGTACTCGATGATGCGTTCCTTGACGTCGTCGAGGCCCGCGTGGTCGGCGTCGAGCACCGCCCGCGCCGCGGCGATGTCGTAGACGTCCTCGGTGCGCTCGTTCCAGGGCAGCTCCAGGACGGTGTCCAGCCAGGTGCGGATCCAGCCGCCCTCGGGGGACTGCTCGGACGTCCGGTCCAGCTTGTCCACCTCGGCCAGCGCGGCCTTCTTCACGGCGTCGGGCAGCTCGGCGCCTTCGACGCGGGCGCGGTAGTCCGTGTCGTCGGTGGAGCCGTCGAGCTCGCCCAGCTCCTTGCGGATCGCCTCGAGCTGGCGGCGCAGCAGGAACTCCTTCTGCTGCTTCTCCATGCCCTCGGAGACGTCCTTGCGGATCGTCTCGGTGACTTCCAGCTCGGCCAGGTGTTCCTTGCTCCACTCGAGCGCCTTCTCCAGGCGCGCGGTGACGTCCAGCGTGGTGAGCAGCTCGACCTTCTGGTCGGTGTCGAGGTACGGCGCGTTGCCGGACAGGTCGGCGACCGCGGACGGGTCTTCGACCTGCTGGACGGCGTCCATCAGCTGCCAGCCGCCGCGCTGCTGCAGGATCGAGATGACGACGGCCTTGTACTCGGCCGCGAGCGGCGCGGTGCGGTCGTCGGTGGTTTCGGGGGCGTCCTCGGCGTGCACCCAGCGGGCGGCGCCGGGTCCGTCGGCCATCCGGCCGACGAGCGCGCGGGTCGTGCCGCGCAGCAGCACGGCGGCCTTGCCACCGGGCACGCGCCCGATGCGCTCGACCGTGGCGACGGTGCCGTACTCGGCGTACTCACCGTGGACGCGCGGCACGATCAGGACCTCGGCCTTGGTGGCGCCGGTCGACCGGATGCCGGGGAAGCTGGCCTGGCTCGGGGTGTTGGCCTGGGCGGACTCCACCGCGGCCCGCGTCTCGGTGTCGGTGAGGTCGAGCGGGACGACCATGCCCGGCAGCACGACGTCGTCATCGAGCGGGAGCACGGGCAGGAGGCGGGTGTCGGTCATGTGCACTCCTCGGGTAGTTGAGTCTGCCTAGCTCAACTCTCCGATGGGCGTGTTTGTTTCCGATGGTGCGTTCGCCCACAGCGATCAGGGAAAGCGCAGGTCAGCGGGCCGGGCGGCGTGCGACGGCACACCACGCGAACGGCCGGGTTTCGAAATCCAGGACCGTCGGAGGCTCGTCGGGACGCCAGTCCGGCAACGATGTCATCCCCGGCGGCAGCAGCGGCCAGCCGCCGAACCAGGGCAGCAGCTCGTCGGCCGAGCGCAGCCACGCCGGGTTCGACGTGTCGCGGTAGGCGTCGATGAACCGGTGCACCTCGGCCGCGCGGTCCGGCGGCGCGTCGTCGCGGCAGGTGCCGTGCGTCAGCGCCAGCCAGCTGCCCGGCGCGAGCTTCGCGCGGTACTCCGCCATCAGCCCCGCGGGGTCGTCGGACGGGCCGACGAAGTGCATCACCGTGATCATCAGCAGGCACACCGGCCGTGACCAGTCGATCAATGACGACGTTGTCGGGTCGGCGAAGATCTCCTTCGGCCGCCGGATGTCCCGCTCGACGAGCCCCGCCCAGTCCGACGCGCCCTCGCGCTCCAGGATCAGCCGCGAATGCGCGGCCGCCACCGGCTCGTAGTCGACGTAGACGACCGAAGCCTGCTCGCCGGGCGGCAGCAGGTCGCGGACGATCTCGTGCACGTTCCCCGCCGTCGGCACCCCGGAGCCGAGGTCGACGAACTGGCGGACCCCGGCGTCCATCGCGGCCGCGACGACGCGGTTCATGAACGCCCGGTTCTGCCGGGAGATCGGCCGGATCAGCGGCCACACCTTCTCGACGCGGCGGCCGAACTCGCGGTCCACCGCCCAGTGGTGGTTCCCGCCCAGGTACCAGTCGTAGACCCGGGCCGCGGACGGCTTGTCGGTGTCCACCCCGGCGGGGGCGATCGGCGCGGTTTCGCTCATCCGCCGGGCTTCTCCGCGATGCCGCACCACGCGTACGGCCGCGCTTCCGCCTCGAGCGCGTTCAGCTTCCGGTCGGGCCGCCAGTCCGGCAGGTGCACGATGCCCGGCTCGAGCAGCGGCCAGTCGCCGAACAGCGGCTCGATCTCCTCGCGGTCGCGCAGCCACACCGGGTTGCTCGTCTTCCGGTACTGCTCGACGAACCAGCGCAGCCCCGTCAGGTACTCGCCGCTCCCGTCACCCTCGCTCATCTGCGAAAGCGCCAGCCAGCTGCCCGGCGCGAGCGCGTCGCGGTAGTCCGCCAGCAGGCCGTGCGGGTCGTCGTCCGGCCCGACGAAGTGCAGCACCGCCGCCATGATCAGGCAGACCGGCTTCGAGAAGTCGATCAGCCGCTTCGTCTCCGCGGCGCGCAGCACGGCTTTCGCGTCCCGCATGTCCGCCTGGACGATGCCGGCCCAGTCGGTCGCCGCCTCCTCTTCGAGGATCAGCGTCGCGTGCGCGACGGCGACCGGCTCGTAGTCGACGTAGACGACCGTCGCGTCGTGCTCGTCGGGCAGCTCCGCCTCGACGACCTCGTGCACGTTGCCGGCCGTCGGGACCCCGGAGCCGAGGTCGACGAACTGCCGGATCCTGGCCCGCAGCGCCGCCCGCACCGCGCGGTTCATGAACTCGCGGTTCTGCTTCGACCCGGGGCGCACGAGCGGCCACTGCTGCTCCATGCGCCGGCCGAACTCGCGGTCCACGGCCCAGTTCTGGGTACCGCCGAGGTACCAGTCGTAGATCCGGGCCGCCGACGGCTTCTCCGTGTCGACGCCTTCGGGCGCTCTGGGCGCGGAATCCCGCTGATCGGTCACTTCGGCTCCCCACTCCCTCATCCTGGTGGCCAGCCTACAAAGAGCCGGCGTCCGCGGGGATCCGCCAGTCGTTCACCGAACGGCTGGTCGACGCTGCCAGTACGTCCAGAGCGGGCGGTAGCCCTGCGCGTACCAGAACGGCGTCGAAAGCGGGTTCGCCGCCGCGTGGTGCAGGAGGACGACGTCGGCGCCCTCCTCGTCCAGCACCTGGTGGGCGTGGGCGGCCAGCGCGGTGCCGACGCCGGAGGACCGCGCGGCCTCCGCGACGGCCAGCGAGGACAGGTAACCGACGCGGGTCGCGGCCACGCGGTCGCTGATCCAGCCGGTCTCGCCGGGGTGCTGGACGTTCACCATGCCGAGCGGGCGGCCGTACAGCTCCGCGATCCAGACCGCGGGCTCCGGCCGGTTCAGCTGCTCGGCGAGGTCCTTGGCCAGGATGTCCTCGACCCCCTCACGCCAGTTCACCGTGCCGTACTGGGCGTCGTAGGAGTGCAGCTCCATGCCGAGCGCGACGGCGGTTTCGAGGTCGTCCGGCCCGGCCCGGCGGATCTTGACGCCGGGCGTGCCGCGCTCGCCCGCCGGGACCAGCCGCTCGGCCGGGCGGACGGCGATCACGCGCAGCGGCGCGAAGCCGTGGTGCAGCATTTCGCGCGCGCCGGCGGCGTCGCGGCTGGCGCGCGGCACGACCGCCGCGGTCTCGGTGTCGCCGTGCTCGGCGACCGCGCGCAGATGTTCATCCCATCGGGTGAGCAGGGCGTCGAGCACGGCCGCCGGCTGGGAGCCGGCGAGCTGGAGGTCGAGCCGGTGCTCGGTCAGCGCGCGCCAGGGGGCGTTGGGCGCGCCCTGGTCGACCTGGATGCGCGAGGCGAGGCCGGACGCGGCCGAATCACCGGTGGCGACTTCCAGCACCACGGCGTTTTCGGCCGCCTCGAAGGGAGAAGAACCGGGGAGCAAGGGATCCACCGCCGCGAGCCGGGCCGCGTGTTCGGTGGCAATCACGTCGCTGTGCATGGGCACATTCAATCGCTACCGGGACTGTCGTGCGCACAGAACGCCGTCAAGGTCGGACACCCGATGTTTCACCCCTTGGTCCACGCAGGTCAGCGCCTTCGAGGCATTGTTAACCCTGGGGTGATCTCCTACTGTCTCGAAAGGGACACGGGTACGCCCTACGGGGTACGGTATGGCCCTTGTCCACACCCGAAGTCACGGATCAGCACCGGTGGACAAGCCGGGAGGGAAGGTCGGATGCCGGACACCAACGCCCACGGCGACGCCGTCGCACAGGCGCAGCCCGGGCCGGGAGCCGCTTCCGAGGCACCTCCCCAGCCCGCCGCGTCCGCCGAGGCGCGCACCGACGAGCGCCGGTTCCGCGTCTACACCTTCGCCGTCCTGAGCCTGGGGCTCGTCGCCGCGTTCGCGGTCGGCTCGTGGCTGCCGTTCCACTGGGACAGCAAGCTGCTGTGGATCGGCCCGGTCCTCGCGGTCGCCTTCCTGCTCGCCGAACAGCTCGGCATCAACGTCGACGTCCGCAGCGGCATCTCGTGGACCATCTCCTTCACCGAGATCCCGCTCGTCATCGGGTTCTTCGTCGCGCCGTTCGAAGTCGTGCTGGCCGCGCACCTGGTCGCCGGCATCGGGACGCTGCTCGCGCGGAAGGTCTCCGGCCGCGTCCTCTACAACGCGGGCGCGTTCCTGCTCGAGATCACCGGCGCCTTCGCGGTCGCCGGGCTGGTGAAGGTCGCCGTCGGCGCCGGGGCGGGCGCCGAGATCCCGTGGGTCGCCGCGCTCGTCGGCACCCTGACCGCGCCGCTGGTGAGCACGTTGCTCGCGCTGGCCGCGGTCCGCGTGCTGCGCCGCCGGATGCGGGTCAGCACCGCCGTCCGGCTCACCGCGCGGATCCTGGTCGTCGGGTTCGTCAACGCCTCGGTCGGCCTCTCCGGCTACCTCGTCATCTCCAACACGCCCAAGGCGTGGCCGCTGGTGCTCGCCGTGTTCCTCGGCCTCACCGCGCTCTACTGGGCCTACTCCGACCTGCTGCGCGAGCAGCGGGACATGGAGGCGCTCTCCGACGTCAGCCTGATGGTGGCCCGCTCCGGGCAGCAGGCCGCGGCGCGCCCGGCCAGCCGCGCGGAGGAGCTCGTCGGCGGCGTCGACGTCCGGGAGTGGGCGACGATCGCCGAGCGCATCAAGGACCAGCTCGCCGCGGGCCGGGTCGTGCTCCGGCTGCGGCTCGAAGCCAAGGACCCGATGCGGGTCGTCGTCGCGGGCGACGACCTGCCGCCGGCCGACCCCGCCGCCGACGACCCGCTGCTGCGGCTGCCCGGCGCGCACGTCCGGCACTTCCGGATCACCGAAGCCAACCCCGACGTCCGCACGGCGCTCCTCGACCGCGGCGCGCAGGAGGCGCTCGTCGTCCCGCTGCGCAGCGGGAACCAGCTCCTCGGCGTCGTCGAGGCGCACGACCGGCTGTCCCGCTGGCGCGGTTTCGGCAAGTACGACGTCCAGCTGCTCGGCACGATGGCCAGCCACCTCGCGACGTCGCTCGACAACCGGCGGCTGCTCGCGACCCTGCGCCACGACGCCTACCACGACCCGCTCACCGGGCACCTCAACCGGCTGGGGTTCCGGCAGGTGGCGAAGGAGCCGTTGCGGGACTTCGCCAACGCCGTGGTGCTGCGGATCGACCTCGACGTCTTCTCGACGGTGTCCGACGCGCTGGGCTACGCCTGGGCCGACCGGATGGTGATCGCCGCCGGCCGCCGCATCCGCGACGCGCTCGGCCCCGACGTCCCGCTCGCCCGCCTCGAAGGCGCGTCCTTCGCGGCGCTGCTGGTCGGCTGCCCGCCCGAGGACGCCCACCGCGCGGCGGAACGGCTGCGCGAAGAGCTTTCGGCGCCGTACCCGGTCGACCGGCTTTCGGTCGAGGCCAACGCGATGATCGGCTACGCGACGACGTCCGCGGACGAACCCGGCGACGTCGTCGACATCGAAGGCCTGCTGCAGCGCGCCGACGTCGCGGTCCGCGCCACGAAGGGCGGCGAAGAGGTCCGCGGGTACGTGCCGAGCATGGGCCAGATCTTCCTGCGGCGCTTCCAGATGGTCACGCAGTTCCGGCAGTCCCTCGAAGACGGCCAGGTCAGCGTCCACTACCAGCCGAAGATCACCCTGCCGAACCGTCAGGTCCAGGGCGTCGAGGCGCTGGTCCGCTGGGTGCACCCGGAGTTCGGCCGGCTCGGCCCGGACGAGTTCGTCCCGGCCATCGAGGCGGCCGGCCTGATCGGCGTGCTGACGTCGTTCGTGCTCGGCGAGGCGCTGAAGCGCTGCCGCAAGTGGCTCGACGAGGGCCTGCGGATCTCGGTGGCGGTCAACCTCTCGGTGCGCAACCTCGCCGACGAGGACTTCCCGAACAAGGTCGCGCGCGAGCTGGACCGCGTCGGCATCCCGCCCGAGCTGCTGACGTTCGAGCTCACCGAGTCCGGCGTGATGTCCGACCCGCAGAAGGCGCTGCCGATCCTGCGCGAGCTGCACTCGCTGGGCATCACGCTCGCCGTCGACGACTTCGGCACCGGCTACTCGTCGCTGGCCTACCTGCGGCAGCTGCCGGTCGACCAGGTCAAGATCGACAAGAGCTTCGTCCTCGGCATGGGCACCGACCTCGGCGACCTCGCGGTGGTCCGGTCGATCGTCGAGCTGGGCCACTCGCTCGGCCTGACGGTGGTCGCGGAAGGCGTCGAGGAGGACGTCGCGCGCGACCAGCTCGAGGCGATGGGCTGTGACGTCGCCCAGGGCTACCTCATCTCGCGCCCGCTGCCGGAGGACCGCCTCGAGGCGTGGCTGCAGGCTCGGACCGCGCGCTCGCCGGGTCGCCACTCCGAGACCGTGCTTACCTTGCTGACCTGAGGTTTTGCCGTTTGTCGACCCCGGTTGCACGGCCGGGTGACGGGGCTTGGTAATCTTTCCAAGTCCTCGCGAGAGGCCAGGCCCCTTTAGCTCAGTCGGCAGAGCGTCTCCATGGTAAGGAGAAGGTCTACGGTTCGATTCCGTAAAGGGGCTCGCGACCTCAGCCGCGCCACGTTCGCGTGTCGCGGCTTGGGTCATGTAAGGGCGGTGTAGCTCAGTTGGCAGAGCAAGCGGCTCATAATCGCTGTGTCGCCGGTTCAAGTCCGGCCACCGCTACGCGGTAACGACTGGGGCTGGCCCCCGGGACCTGAGAGAGAAGGAAACGCTGTGGCTGCCACCGACGTGCGACCCAAGATCACGCTGGCGTGCGAAGAGTGCAAGCACCGCAACTACATCACCAAGAAGAACCGGCGCAACAACCCGGATCGCCTGGAGATGAAGAAGTTCTGCCCGAACTGCGGTACGCACCGGACGCACAAGGAAACTCGCTGACCGCGTAGCGCGTTCGCACCAGCTTCGAAGAGCCGCCCTGGACCACCGGGGCGGCTCTTTGCTGTTGGTAGCCTCCTCGACGTGCCCTTGGACGAGTCGTTCACCGGGCGGGTGTACCCGCCGCAGACCAGTTACGAAGTGAGCCGGGAGAAGATCCGGGAGTTCGCCGACGCCATCGGCGACGGGAACCCCGTCTTCCGCGACCCGGAGGCGGCCAAGGCGGCCGGCCACCCGGACGTCATCGCGCCCCCGACGTTCATCACGATCATCAACCTCGCCGCGATCAACGCGATCGTCACCGACCCCGAGCTCGGCCTCGACTACTCGCGGATGGTGCACGGCGACCAGCAGTTCAGCTACACGCGCCCGGCGCACGCCGGCGACCGGCTGCTGCTGACCACGCACATCGACCGGATCATGGCCCGGGCCGGCAACGACTTCATCAACCTGCGCGCCGAGATCACCGACGCCGACGGCGCGCACATCGCCACCACGCGCGCGCAGCTCGTGGTGCGGGGGGAGGACGCGTGAACGTCGGAGACGAGCTGGGCACCCTCGAGGTCCGGATCACCCGCGACCAGCTGGTGCGCTACGCCGGCGCGGCGCTGGACTTCAACCCGATCCACTGGAACGAGGCGTTCGCGAAGGGTGTCGGCCTGCCCGACGTCATCGCGCACGGCATGCTCACGATGGCCGTGGCCGGCCGCGTCGTCACCGACTGGCTCGGCGACCCCGGCCGGCTGGTCGACTTCAGCGCCCGCTTCACCCGCCCGGTCGTCGTGCCGAACACGCCCGAGGGCGCGCTGGTCGAGATCACCGGCAAGGTCGGCGCGATCCAGGACGACGGCATCGTCCGCCTCGACCTCGTCGTGAAGCACGACGGCAAGACGGTGCTGGGCAAGCCGCAGGCCCTCGTCCGCGCCTAAGGCAGCTTCAGGAGGGCCAGGACGGCGTCCGCCATGCCCTGCTCGCCGCGCGCGTTGGGGTGCAACGGCGCGGCGGGCGAGGCGGGCAGCAGGCCCTCCACCCAGCGCGTGCCGGACGCCGAGCAGACGTCGTGGCCCTTGCCGGGCGTCGCCGTGTCGGCGTACCCCGCGCGGTGGCCGTCGGCCTGGTCCTCGAGCATCTTGTTCAGCTTGCCGAGCGCCTCGCGGAAGTACGCGACGTCGCCGGCGCCGACGGGCAGCGACGGCCAGCAGCCGTCGCCGTCGGGCAGCACGGTCGGGTAGCCGACGACGACCACCTTGGCCTTCGGCGCCTTCGTGTGGATCCGGTCCAGCACGGCGCCGACCTTCGGCGCGGCGGCGTCGATCCGCTCGGCCAGCTGGTCGTGCCCGCCGGCGGTCAGCCGGTCCTTGCACGGCGACGACGCCGGCTGGGTCGTCGCGCACGACGACGCCAGCTGCAGGAAGCCGACGTCGTTGCCGCCGATGCCGAGCGTCACCAGCGTGGTCTTGGCGGTGACGGCGTCGAGCTGGGGCGGGTTCGTGCCGTTGCCGGTCTTCTGCGCGGCGGTCAGGTTCGCCGTCGTCGCGCCGCTGCAGCTGACGTCGGCGAACTCGGCGGGCTTCAGCTTCGCGGAGACGAGGTGCGGGTAGTTGTCGTCCGAGCGGTCGCAGCCGGCGGGTGTCCCGGCCTGGCGCCCGGTGCGCGGCGCCGACGTGTAGGAGTCCCCGAGCGCCACGTAGCGCCCGGAGCCGCCTCCGGTGTCCGCGCCGTCGGGCGGCGCCGACGAAGAGCCGTGCTGCCACTTGTAGTACCCGAAGGCCAGCAGGCCGAGCACGAGCACCAGGACGAGACAGCCGCCGCCCGCGCTCTTCTTCGCCACTCCTTCGTTCTACCGGGCCCGCACCCGCGCCGACCTAGTCAATCCGGGTGACGCGCTGGGCGAGCAGGTCGTTCACCAGGCCCGCGCCGCCCTCCGGGTCGTCCACGCTGACCAGCACCGTCCGGCCGCTTTCCAGCGCCAGCGCCATGGCCGGGCCGCCACGCACCTTGTAGGCCGTCGTGCCGGTCACCGGGTTGAAGCGCAGGCCGAGCCCGGTGTCGCCGAACGTCGACAGGTCGCGCGTCGTGGCTTCGCGGATGCTGCCGAGCCCGATGTGCCGCCACGGGACGCCGAGGAGGCCGAAGCGGATCGTCACGCCCTTGGCGTCCACAGTCGCCTTCAGCCGGTAGGTCGTCGCCGTCACGAGAGTGCCGACCAGCGCGATCCAGACGGCCATCGGCCAGGAGAGCCCGGCGGGCAGCAGGCCGATCGCGACGGGGACCAGCAGCAGCGTCCAGAGCATCGCCGGGTTGACCGCCCGGCTCGACCAGTAGGCGCGCTGGCCCGGCCGGAGCCCGACGCTCGGGCGGTCCGGGCTGGCTTCGACGGGCGGGGCGGGCAGGCCGCCGACGAACGCCGCCACGACCCCGAGCACGGCCGCGCCGGCCAGGAACAGCACGACTACGGCGCCACTGCGCGCCGCGTGCCAGTCCGGCACGTCGAGGTTGGGCACGAGCACCGAAAGCAGGGTGGCCGGCGCCAGCACGGCGAACCCGGCGCCGACCCCGACGGTGACTCGCGGCACCGGCCGGCCACGGCGCAGGGCGGCCACGGCCGTCGTCGCGAGGACCACCGTCGCGACCGCGCCGAGGGCCAGGCACACGGTGACGAACACCCCGGCCGGGGTCGAGCCGTCCGGCCCGTCGTTCCAGTGCGTCGCGACGGGGTCGGGCAGCCGGCCGGCCCAGGCGCCCGCGAGGAGCCCGGTGGTGACCAGCACCGCGCCCGGCAGCACGGCCGTCGCGGTCAGGACCCGGATCAGCTTGGTCATGAGTACTTCTCCTTCAGGATCCCGGTGAGCTCCTCGAACCCGACACCCGCGCGCTTGGCCTCGCCGGCCAGTTCGGCGGCCAGCTCGGCCAGCCGGGCCCGCGCCGACGCCCCGCCGATCACGACGGCGCCCCGGCGTCGCCGCAGGTCGATGAGGCCTTCGTCGCGGAGCACGGCATACGCGCGCAGCACGGTGTGGACGTTGATCTCCAGCGCCGTCGCCAGCTCGCGGGCGGGTGGCAGCTGCTCGCCCGGGGCCGGGCTGCCGTCCGCCAGGGCGCGGCGCAGCGACGCCGCCACCTGTTCGAAGAGCGGGACGGTCGAGCTCGGGTCGATCCGGACCAACATAATTCTAACTGTACTAGAACTAACCGGCTTTGGCTGGGTGAACCTGAACGAGGGATCGATGGTTGCGTGCGGCGGGGATCACGGCGAGGGTGGGGCCCGCCGGAAGAAGTCGAACCGAGAAAGGCAGGAAAAAGCTGTGGGCCTGAACCTGAACAAGCTCGTCGACAAGGCTTACGAAGACAAGTCGATCAAGGAGCTGCTGGACGCCCCGCCGTCCGCGCTCGAGGGGCTCACGCCGAAGCACGACGAACTGCTCGCGGAGCTGAAGATCAAGACGGTCCGCGACCTCGCGAACTGGAAGTACGCGGCCAAGGCGCAGGCGCTGGCCACCCTCGCCGACAGCGAGTCCTGACCGCTCAGGCGGCCAGTTCGGCCGCCAGCTCCAGTGCGTGGTCGACGTCCTTCGCGACGTAGTGCAGGTCGACCAGCACCTCCGTGATGCCCGCTTCGCGGGCGACGTCCAGGCACGCCGGGACGTCCGCGACCGAAGCGACCCCGGTGCCCGCGCGCGGGTTGATCCGCAGTACCCGCCGCAGCGCGCCGGGGTCGCGTCCGGCCTTCTCGGCCGCTTCGAGCGCGACCGACCAGAGGCCGTCGAGGTACTGCTTCGGCATCCAGCCGGCGAGCCAGCCGTCCGCGCGGCGCCCGACCCGCGCCAGCGCCGGCGGCGAGAACCCGCCGAGCAGCACCGGTGGCCGCGGCCGCTGCGCCGGGCGCAGGCCGACCGTCGACGGCGCGATCCGCCACTGCGGGCCGTCGTGCGCCGCCGGGTCGCCGGTCCAGAGCGCTTCCAGCGCGTCGAGCACGTCTTCGAGCCGCTTGCCGCGGCCCGCCCACGGCACCCCGGTCGCGAAGTACTCCTCGCGCAGCCAGCCGAGCCCGAACCCGACGTCCAGCCGGCCGCCGCTGGCGAGGTCGAGCGAGGTCAGGGCCCTGGCCAGCAGGACCGGGGAATAGACGGGCCCGGTCAGCGCGCTCATCCCGAGGCGCGCGGTCCGCGTCACGGCGGCGGCGGTGGCCAGCGTCGTGAACGGGTCCGCGAAGGTTTCGAACTCCTTCGGGTACGGCTCCGCCGGCGTCCCGCCGCCCGGGTACAGGTCGGACGGCTCCCGGGGCGTCAGGATCCGGTCGCCGACCCACAGCGAGCCGAAGCCGAGGTCCTCCGCGGCGGTCGCGAAGCGCGCGACGGCGGCGGGGTCGGCGAGGGCGCCGTACTGGGGGAGCGCCAGGCCGAGCCGCGTCCCGCTCACCGGTGAGCGGGACTCCGGGGTGCTCGTCATGGCGGACATCCTGGCATGATCAAGGGGTCGGCGGGAGGTTTTCCGCAGGCCGACCGGGCTTCGGCGGTCGATCGGGGGGCGCGGTTGCGGGCTCTCGTGAGGCTTGCCGTAGACTTCGGGACTTGGAACGCACTACGGTCATCCCCGCCTGGATGGTGGGGATGCTGGAAGGCGTCCACGGGGCCTCGAGTGATCGGGACTCCACAGGGGTGTAGCTCAATTGGCAGAGCAGCGGTCTCCAAAACCGCAGGTTGCAGGTTCAAGTCCTGTCACCCCTGCGTAACGGAACTGGTGGAGCGGAGGAGTGGTCGTGAGCGACAGCGACGCCAGCGGCGGCGAGCAGGAGCAGGACGGCAACGGGCAGAAGCCCGAGAGCCCGTCCCGTCCCGTCACAGCCGCCGCCCGGCGTGAACGCCGTGCGACCGCTCGTCCGGCGGGCAAGTCCGCGGCACGTGCGGACGACAAGTCCCGACCGGCCGGGAAGTCGGGGGAGAAGGCCGCCCCCGACGCGAAGGGCGCTCCGACTCCCAAGCGGGACCAGAAGCCGAAGAAGGCCTCCGTGTTCGCACGGCTGGTGCGCTTCGTCCGCGAAGTGTGGGCCGAGCTGCGCAAGGTCATCTGGCCGAACCGCAAGCAGATGGTCACCTACACCGCGGTCGTGCTGGTCTTCGTGGTGTTCATGGTGGCCCTGGTGAGTGGTCTGGATCTCCTGTTCAAGTGGGGCATCGGCCACGTTTTCGGCTGACGCGCCTCGGCGCGCGCCGATGGGGCTCAGGTCCCGGCCTGACCCCGGCAATGATCAACTGAGAGGACGGAACGTGACCTCCGACAACGGCACATCAGCCGGTCACGACCTGACCGAGCTTTCCGACGAGCAGGTGCACGCGGCACTCGGTGACGAGGAATCCGCGCACCTCGAGCCCGTCGAGGTGTCCGACGAGGTCGACGAAACCGCCCCTGCCGACGCCGAGGCCGCTCCGGAAGAGGCCGCGGCCGAAGAGGCCGAGCCCGCCGCGGCGGACGACGACCCGGTCGCCACCCTGCGCGCCGAGCTGATGGCCGCGCCCGGCGAGTGGTACGTCGTGCACTCCTACGCCGGGTACGAGAACAAGGTGAAGACCAACCTCGAGACCCGGACCACGACCCTGGACGTCGAGGACTACATCTTCCAGATCGAGGTCCCGACCGAAGAGGTCACCGAGATCAAGAACGGCCAGCGCAAGCAGGTGCAGCGCAAGGTGCTGCCCGGCTACATCCTGGTCCGGATGGACCTGAACGACGCCTCGTGGAGCGCGGTGCGCAACACGCCGGGTGTCACCGGGTTCGTCGGCGCCACCTCGCGGCCGTCGCCGCTGACCGTGGACGAGGTGCTGAAGTTCCTCGCCCCGCAGGTCGAGAAGGAAGCCCCGGCGAAGGCCGGCAAGGGCGAGTCCACGACGACCGCGGCGCCGCTCGGCGGCCCGGCCGTCGAGGTCGACTTCGAGATCGGCGAGTCGGTCACGGTCATGGACGGCCCGTTCGCCACGCTGCCGGCGACGATCTCCGAGGTCAACGTCGACGGGCAGAAGCTGAAGGTCCTGGTGTCGATCTTCGGCCGGGAGACCCCGGTCGAGCTGTCGTTCACCCAGGTCTCCAAGATCTGACGGCCGCTCGGTCGGCCGCAGTCCCCACGTCCACGGCAGGTACGCGGGGAACGTAGTACAGGACAGGAAAAGAAATGCCACCCAAGAAGAAGAAGCTTGCGGCGATCATCAAGCTGCAGATCAAGGCGGGCGCGGCCAACCCCGCTCCGCCGGTCGGCCCGGCCCTGGGTCAGCACGGCGTCAACATCATGGAGTTCTGCAAGGCCTACAACGCCGCGACCGAGTCGCAGCGCGGGGACGTCGTCCCGGTCGAGATCTCCGTGTACGAAGACCGGTCGTTCGACTTCAAGCTGAAGACGCCGCCGGCCGCCAAGCTGCTCCTCAAGGCCGCGGGCGTCGAGAAGGGCTCCGGCGAGCCGCACAAGACCAAGGTCGCCAAGGTCACCTGGGACCAGGTCCGCGAGATCGCCAAGACCAAGGAGACCGACCTCAACGCGCACGACATCGACCAGGCGGCGAAGATCATCGCCGGCACTGCTCGTTCGATGGGCATCACGGTCGTCGACGCCTGATCCACCGCAGTACGTGGGAGAGCCGGGTGCGGCTCGTCACCACACTGATCCGTTTTTGAGAAGTTAAGGACAGAAGCATGACCAAGCACAGCAAGGCATACCGCCAGGCTGCGGAGCTCATCGACAAGGCGCGGCTGTACGCGCCCCTCGATGCCGCGAAGCTGGCGAAGGAGACCTCCAAGACCAAGATGGACGCGACCGTCGAGGTCGCGATGCGTCTCGGTGTGGACCCGCGCAAGGCCGACCAGATGGTCCGCGGCACCGTGAACCTGCCGCACGGCACCGGTAAGACCGCCCGCGTCATCGTCTTCGCCGTCGGCGACAAGGCCGCCGAGGCCGAGGCCGCCGGCGCGGACGCGGTCGGCACCGACGAGCTGATCGAGCGCATCCAGGGTGGCTGGCTCGACTTCGACGCCGCGATCGCGACGCCGGACCAGATGGCCAAGGTGGGCCGCATCGCCCGCATCCTCGGCCCGCGTGGCCTGATGCCGAACCCGAAGACCGGCACGGTGACCCCCGCGGTCGAGAAGGCCGTGAAGGACATCAAGGGCGGTAAGATCAACTTCCGCGTCGACAAGCAGGCCAACCTGCACCTGGTGATCGGCAAGGCTTCCTTCGACACGGAGAAGCTGGTCGAGAACTACGCGGCCGCGCTGGACGAGATCCTCCGCGCCAAGCCGTCGTCGGCGAAGGGCCGGTACCTGAAGAAGGTCACCTTCACCACGACGATGGGCCCGGGCATCCCGGTCGACCCGCTGCGGACCCGCAACCTCCTTTCCGAGGACGCGAACGTCTGAGTCGGACATCACCGGAAAGGGCGCCCCCGCTTGCTGCGGGGGCGCCCTTTTTTCGTGTCTGATGGACGGCATGCCGACTTTCGCGTCGTTCGACGGCCTCCGGTTGAACTACACCGTGTGGGAGGGCGACGGCGCCCACCGCCCGGTGCTGCTGCAACACGGCTTCGCGGCCGACACGAACGCGAACTGGATCTCGACGGGCGTCGTGGCGGCCCTCCGTGCAGCGGGCCTGACGGTGATCTCCCTGGACGCGCGCGGCCACGGCCGTTCGGAGAAGCCCCACGACGAGTCCCGCTACACCGAAGACAGCATGGCCCGCGACATCTCGGCCCTGCTGGACGAGCTGGCCCTGGACGAGGTCTCCCTGGTCGGCTACTCGATGGGAGCGATCATCGCCCTGGCCGCAACGGCGGCGGACAAGCGCATCCGCTGCCTGGCAACGGGAGGAGTGGGCTCGGGCATCGTCGACTTCGGCGGCGTGGACCTGAGGGTCGTGAAGCCGGCGGACATCGCTTCGGCGCTGCTGGCCGAGGACCCGTCGACGGTCCCACCGTCGGGTGTTCCGTTCCGCCTGCTGGCGGACGCCACCGGCGGCGATCGTCAGGCGCTGGCGGCGGTGGCGTTGGCTTCGCGGGAGGGGCACCTGGATCTGTCGTCGATCGGAGTTCCGACGCTGGTGTTGGCGGGAGATCAGGACTTGCTGGCCGCCGAACCGGAGAGACTGGCGGCGGCGATCGCGGGAGCCAGGCTGGTGAGAATCCCGGGCGACCACATGACGGCGGTGATGTCGCCGGCGTTCTCGGAGTCACTGGTCGCGTTCCTGTCGGCGCCGCACCCCCGCTGAGCGGTCTGAGGCCGCCCGCTGGTCCGCGACTGGGTCAGCTGGTCGGCGTCGCGGTGGGGATCCCGCTGCACTTCGCCGGGCCGATGGCGTGGCCGGTGATGAGCCATTGGCCCTTCTCGACCTTCGACACCGTGAAGACACCCAGTGCCGGGCCGCCGCTCACGGGGAAGTTGCAGGAATCGATCGTCACCGTGTCACCCGGCAAGGGCTCCGAGACGCTCGACGGCAGGGATTCGGCGTAGTCGTTCTTGTTCGTCACCTGGGTGGCGAGGAACTCGATCGCCTTCTTGCAGTCGGTCTGGGCGGTGTTCTGCCGGAAGGTCTGCGCGATGTCCTGGGCGAACTGGGTCTGGATGTCGCGCTGCCCCTCGTTCAGGAAGCGGCCGCACGCGTCGTCGACCCGGCCTTGGGCGACGTTGTGGTACACGAACCGCACCGCCTCGTACGGGTTCGACGAGAACACGTGGTTCGTGTGGTACTTGCCGCCGCCTTCCTGGGCCAGCTGGGCCGACGTCTTCCCGGCGTCGTTGGGGAAGAAGTGGTTGTACAGCCAGGTTCCCGCCACACCCAGGATGATGATCGCCAACGCCCAGGCGATGACCTTCTTACCCAGCCACTTCACCCACCGAGGCGGCCCGCTGCGACCGCGTCGACCCGCCGGGACCAGCTCGTAACCCGGCGGAATCGCCGGCGGCTGGCCCGCTCCTTGCTGCGGCACGGGGTGCTGGGTCTGGACGAGCCCGGCGTCCGGCGGCGGCGCCGGCTGGTTGCCCTGCTGGGCCTGGGTGAACTTCAGGTAGTCCTGGAACTGCTGGAACTGCCTGAACTGCGCCAGCTCCGCTGGATCCACCGGCGGCGTAGACGCGGGCGTGCCGGAGCCCGCCGGTTCGATGTCCGAGCCCGGCTTTCCGTCATCACGCTGCTCCGCCACGTGACCATGATGCCCGCCGTCGCGCGGGAAGGAACCCCCAGCCGCCCTAAACGCAGGTCAGGGCACCCCTGCGGAAGACTCCGCAAACAACCCTTGTATAGTTAAGGACGGTTCTACCGAAGACCGCTGGTTTTCCGAGCGCTCCCCTGAGCACGAGGAACGAAGGTCCCGCATCCGTCGGGCGGCCCGCGCAGGAGGAACGAGGCTCGGCACCGATGTGTGCCGTACTACGCCCCGCGCCTGCTTGCGCGAGGGCGTTTTGTCGTTTCGGGGGGCTCTTCGGGCCAGTGGAAACACTAGCCAAGAGAGGAGGCGACCATGGCGAAGCCCGACAAGGTGGCGGCCGTCGCCGAGATCGCGGAGAGCTTCCGCACCAGCTCGGCCACCGTCGTTACCCAGTACACCGGCCTCTCCGTGTCCCAGCTGTCCCAGCTGCGCCGCGCTCTCGGCACCAGTGCCAAGTACCGGGTCGCGAAGAACACCCTCGTCAAGCGTGCCGCCGAAGACGCGGGCGTCACGGGGCTCGAGGACCTGTTCGTCGGCGCCACCGCCATCGCCTTCGTCGAGGGTGAAGCGGTCGACGCCGCCAAGGCGCTTCGCGACTTCGCGAAGGACAACAACGCGCTTGTGATCAAGGGCGGCTACATGGACGGCAAGACGCTGTCCGTGGACGAGATCAACAAGATCGCCGATCTCGACAGCCGTGAGGTCCTGCTCGCCAAGGCGGCGGGCGCGTTCAAGGCGAAGCTGTCCCAGGCCGCCGCGCTGTTCCAGGCGCCGGCGTCCCAGGTCGCCCGCCTGGCTGCCGCGCTGGAGGAGAAGCAGCGCAACGCCACCGGTACCGAAGCAGCCGAAGCACCCGCCGAGAGCTGAACCACCCCACCCCGAACGTCTAGTTCGTATTTCTGAGAGGAAGCCATCATGGCGAAGCTGAGCACCGCCGAGCTGATCGACGCCTTCAAGGAGCTCACCCTCCTCGAGCTGTCCGAGTTCGTGAAGGAGTTCGAGGACACCTTCGACGTCACCGCCGCCGCCCCGGCCGCCGTCGTGGCCGCCGCCCCGGGTGCCGCTGCCCCGGCCGCCGCCGAGGAGCAGGACGAGTTCGACGTCGTCCTCGAGGGCGCCGGCGACAAGAAGATCCAGGTCATCAAGGTCGTCCGCGAGGTCGTCTCGGGCCTGGGCCTGAAGGAGGCCAAGGAGCTGGTCGAGGCCGCTCCCAAGGCCCTCCTGGAGAAGGTCGACAAGGAGGCCGCCGAGGCCGCCAAGGAGAAGCTCGAGGCTGCGGGCGCCAAGGTCACCATCAAGTGATCCCGGGCGCGCAAGCGCCTACGCACCACCTCGCGAAGGGGCGGGCATCCACTCGGATGCCCGCCCCTTCCGTGTTGCGCGGAAGCTCCCCGGAGCGACTTGACGACCATGACCGACCCCGAGCACCTCGACCTCCTCGCGCAGCAGCTGTCCGCGCGCCAGCCCCTCCTCACGCTCTCCGCGGCCGCCGTCCTCGCACCCGTGGTGTTCTTGCTGGTCTTCGCGGCCTTCGCGGTGATCCCCTAGGAGCGGTGTCCGAATAGCCCCGGGTCCCTAAATCGTGGGTTCGGGGCTCCGCCGGTCTGCGACGGCGCTTTTCGTGGACTAGGTTGCTGCCAGTTGCCGATCACGGCGGGGTGACGATGGGCGCGAGGCTGGCCAGAAAAGAAAACTGGTGAGTAACCTGTTCGCACTCAGCTCGTTGCACCTGGTTGACGCGGGTTCACGGGGCCCGGCGGCCCACACCCGTCATCGACGTGGGTGGCGTGGGTGTGGCAGCGGGCGCAATGACGCGGAACAGCTCCTGGAGGTGCGATGGGTGCCGAGGTGGTCATCGAAGGCCTGACCAAGTCCTTCGGTAAGCAGGCCATCTGGCGGGACGTCACGTTGACGCTGCCCCCGGGCGAGGTGTCAGCGATGCTCGGTCCGTCCGGAACCGGCAAGTCGGTCTTCCTCAAGTCGATGATCGGGCTGCTCAAGCCCGACCGCGGCCGCTGCGTGATCAACGGTGTCGACATCGTCACCTGCTCCGAGCACAAGCTCTACGAGATCCGGAAGCTCTTCGGCGTCCTCTTCCAGGACGGCGCGCTGTTCGGCTCGATGAACCTCTACGACAACGTCGCGTTCCCGCTGCGGGAGCACACGAAGAAGTCCGAGACGGAGATCCGCCGGATCGTCCAGGAGAAGCTCGAGATGACCGGCCTCGCCGGCGCCGACAAGAAGCTTCCGGGCGAGATCTCCGGCGGTATGCGCAAGCGCGCCGGCCTCGCCCGCGCCCTGGTGCTGGACCCCGAGATCATCCTCGTCGACGAGCCGGACTCCGGCCTCGACCCGGTCCGCACCACCTACATCTCGCAGCTGTTCCTGGACGTCAACGCGCAGATCGACGCGACGTTCCTGATCGTCACGCACAACATCAACCTGGCCCGGACCGTGCCGGACAACCTGGGCATGCTCTTCCGCAAGGAACTGGTCATGTTCGGCCCGCGCGAGGTGCTGCTGACCAGCGAGGAGCCGGTCGTCAAGCAGTTCCTCAACGGCAAGATGCAGGGCCCGATCGGCATGTCCGAGGAGAAGGACAGCGCCCAGATGGCCGCCGAGCAGGCGATGTTCGACGCCGGGCACCACGCCGGTGGCGTCGAGGACGTCTCCGGTGTGCCGCCGCAGATGCAGACGACGCCGGGGGTGCCGCAGCGGATGGGCGCCGTGCGCCGCAAGGACCGCGTCATGGAGATCATGCACCGGCTGCCGGACGCCGCCCAGCAGGGCATCATCGCTTCGCTGAGCCCCGAGGAGCAGCGTCACTACGGCGTCAGCCCGCGGCAGGTCGCCCAGGCCCAGCAGCAGCTGCAGCAACAGCAGCAGGTCCCGGCCGGCGCCCGGCCCGGTGACGGCGTCCCGAACCAGCACCACGGTCAGCTGCCCGCCGACCAGGTGGCCCGCATCCCGGGCGGCGGCCAGCCGCCGAGACCCGGTGGCTCGCACCGGATGCCACCGCCGCCGAACAACGGGCCAGGTGGCAGGTGAGTTCTCCCGCTTCACAGGCGAAGATCCCCGGAATCGGCATGCTGCGCGAAACCGGGAACCTGTTCGCCCTCGGCCTCGACATCGTTCGTGGCATCTTCCAGCGCCCGTTCCAGCTGCGGGAGTTCATCCAGCAGGCCTGGTTCATCGCGAGCGTGACGATCCTGCCGACGGCACTGGTGGCCATCCCCTTCGGCGCGGTCATCTCCCTGCAGTTCGGGTCGCTCGCCCGCCAGCTGGGCGCGCAGTCCTACACCGGCGCGGGCTCCGTGCTCGCCACCGTGCAGCAGGCCAGCCCGCTGGTCACCGCGCTGCTGGTGGCGGGCGCGGGCGGCTCTGCCGTCTGCGCCGATATCGGCGCCCGGACCATCCGCGAAGAGATCGCCGCGATGGAGGTGCTCGGCGTCTCCGCGGTGCAGCGGCTGATCGTGCCGCGCACGCTCGCGATGATGCTGGTCGCGCTGCTGCTCAACGGCATGGTCAGCGTCATCGGCGTGCTGGGCGGCTACTTCTTCAACGTCGTGCTGCAGGGCGGGACGCCGGGCGCGTACCTGGCGAGCTTCTCCGCCCTCGCGCAGCTGCCCGACCTCTGGGTCGGCGAGCTCAAGGCGCTGATCTTCGGGTTCATCGCCGCCGTCGTCGCGTCCTACCGGGGGCTCAACCCCTCCGGCGGCCCGAAGGGTGTCGGGGACGCGGTGAACCAGTCGGTGGTCATCACGTTCCTCATGCTCTTCGTGGTGAACTTCGTGATCACCCTGATCTACCTGCAGATCGTGCCCGGAAAGCTGGACTAGCGCCATGACGTTCCTCCAGGGCGCGAAACGCGTCGCCAACCGACCGCTCCAGACGCTGGACACGCTCGGCGACCAGATGTCGTTCTACGGCCGGGCGTTGCTGTGGACACCGCGGACGCTGCGCCGCTACACGAAGGAAGTCCTCCGGCTGCTGGCCGAGGTGAGCTTCGGGTCCGGTTCGCTCGCGGTCATCGGCGGCACGGTCGGCGTGATGGTCGGCCTGACGCTGTTCACCGGTGTCCTCGTCGGCCTCCAGGGCTACTCCGCGCTGAACTCGATCGGGACGTCGGCCTTCACCGGCTTCCTGACGGCGTTCTTCAACACGCGTGAGATCGCGCCGCTGGTCGCCGGCCTCGCCCTGAGCGCCACGGTCGGCGCCGGGTTCACCGCGCAGCTCGGCGCGATGCGGATCTCCGAGGAGATCGACGCGCTGGAAGTCATGGGCGTACCGAGCCTGCCGTACCTGGTGACGACCCGGATCATCGCCGGGTTCGTCGCGGTCATCCCGCTCTACATCATCGGCCTGCTGAGCTCGTACCTCGCGTCACGACTGGTCGTCATCTACATCTACAACCAGTCGGCCGGTACCTACGACCACTACTTCGACCTGTTCTTACCACCGCAGGACGTGCTGTATTCGTTCATCAAGGTGCTGCTCTTCAGCGTCTTGATCATCCTGTCGCACTGCTACTTCGGGTACCGGGCGACCGGCGGCCCGGCCGGCGTCGGCGTCGCCGTCGGCAAGGCCGTGCGCCTGTCCATCGTCACGGTGTCGATCATGAACTTCTTCATCGGCTTCGCCATCTGGGGAACCGACGTCACGGTAAGGATCGCGGGATGAGGACGCTCCGACGCAGGCTGCTGGGCCTGGCGCTCGTCGCCGTGATGGTCGGCGGGGTGGCGCTGTCCATCGCCATGTACGACAAGGCGTTCACCTCCGTCGTCACGGTCAAGCTACAGGCCGACAAGATCGGCAACCAGCTGATCAAGCAGTCCGACGTCAAGGTGCGCGGGCTGATCGTCGGGTCGGTGCAGGACATCGTCGCCACCGACCACGGCGCGGAGCTGACCCTCGCGCTCAAGCCGGAGTCGGCGAAGCTGATCCCGGAGAACGTCTCGGCGCGGTTCCTGCCGAAGACCCTCTTCGGCGAGCGGTTCGTCTCGCTGGAGATCCCGAAGGACCCGTCGGCCAGGACGATCGCCAGCGGCGACGTCATCCCGCAGGACCGCACGTCGAGCGCCGTCGAGCTGGACCAGGCGTTCGAGCACCTCATGCCGGTGCTGCAGGCGGTGCAGCCGCAGAAGCTGTCGGCGACCCTCACCGCGATCTCGACCGCGCTGCAGGGCCGCGGTGACCAGCTCGGCGACACGCTGACGCAGCTGGGCACCTACATCGGCGAGCTGAACCCGCACGAGCCGGAGCTGCAGCACAACCTCAAGGCGCTCGCGGAGTTCTCCGACCACCTCAAGGACTCGGCGCCGGACCTGGTGCAGAGCCTGGACAACCTGAGCACGACGACCCGCACGGTCGTCGACCAGCAGCAGAACCTCTCCAGCCTCTACGGCAGCCTGACCCAGGCCTCGGTGGACCTGCAGACGTTCCTGCAGAACAACAAGGACAACATCATCTCCCTCGTCGACACCGCCCGGCCGACGGCCGAGCTGCTGGCGAAGTACGCGCCGGAGTACCCCTGCGTGATCTCCCAGATGGCCAAGAACGTGCCGCTGATCGACCAGGCGCTGGGCAAGGGCACCGACAAGCCCGGCCTGCACGCGACGATCGAGATCATCGTGCCGCGCGCCCCCTACGAGGCGGGCAAGGAAGAGCCGCGGTTCGACGACAAGCGCGGCCCGCGCTGCTACGACATCAAGGACATCCCGAAGCCGTTCCCGTCGGAGCCGCCGGACGGCGCGTTCAAGGACGGCACGCTGCACCAGGCCGCGCCGAAGAGCGTCGGCGAGGGCCTCAACCCCGCCAAGTTCAAGGCGGACGCGGCCGGTGGAGGCGCCGCCGGCGGTGATCTGGCCTATTCGACGGCGGAGCAGAGCTTCCTGGCCGACCTGCTGGGCCCGCAGCTGGGCATGAACGCCGCGGACGTGCCGGACTGGAGCTCGCTGCTCGTCGGTCCGCTCTACCGCGGGGCGGAGGTGACGGTGAAGTGAGGGGCCTGCTCGCGCCGCTGATCAAGCTCGGCGTCTTCGTGGTCGTCACGGTGGTGCTCACGACGATCCTCGGGATCAGCATCGCCAACATCAACACCACCAGCACCAACGGCTACAAGGCGCGCTTCACCGACGCGACGCTCCTGCTGCCCAACGACGACGTCCGCATCGCCGGCGTCCGGGTCGGGCAGGTCAAGGACGTCAAGATCGTCGACAAGCGCCAGGCCGAGGTCGAGTTCGAGGTCGACTCGGGCCGGCAGCTGCCGGCCGGGGTGACCGCGCAGATCAAGTTCCGCAACCTGGTCGGCCAGCGGTACGTCTCGCTCGGCGAGGGCGAGAACTCCGGTGGCAAGACGCTGCAGCCCGGCGGCACCATCCCGCTGGACCGGACGACCCCGGCGCTGGACCTGACCGAGCTGTTCAACGGCTTCAAGCCGCTGTTCACCGCGCTCAACCCGGACGACGTCAACAAGCTGTCCTACGAGGTCATCCAGGTCCTGCAGGGTGAGGGCGGCACCGTCGAGAGCCTGCTGTCGCACACGGCGTCGCTGGCCACCACGATCGCCGACAAGGACCAGGTGATCGGCCAGGTCATCGACAACCTCAACTCGGTGCTCGACACGGTCAACGCGCACACCCCGCAGCTCAACGACCTGATCGTGAAGCTGCAGCAGCTGGTGTCCGGGCTGGCCGCGGACCGCAAGCCGATCGGCGACGCGATCGAGAGCCTCGGCAACCTGGCCCAGACGACGTCCGGCCTGCTGGGCGAGGTCCGCGAGCCCCTGAAGAACGACATCAGCGCCCTCGGGAACCTCACCGACCAGCTGAACAAGAACGAGCCGGAGCTGGAGCACTTCATCCAGTTCCTGCCGACCAAGGTGAGCACGCTGACCCGCACCGCGGACTACGGCTCCTGGTTCAACTTCTACGCCTGCGAGTTCTCCGGGAGCGTCAGCTTGCCCCCCTTGATCCCCGAAGTGTCGCTCCCGCTGGTGCCTCTCAACCGGGAGAGGTGCAAGGGATGAAGTCCTTCCAGAAGCGCAACCCCGTCCCGATCGCGCTGGTCGGCATCGCCGTCCTGGCGCTCGGGTTCATCGCCGCGCTGAACTCCGACGACCTGCCGGTGATCGGCGGCGGCACGACCTACACCGCCGAGTTCAGCGAGGCCTCCGGGCTGCAGAAGGACAACGACGTCCGGGTCGCCGGGGTCAAGGTCGGCAAGGTCAGCGACATCGAGCTCGACGGCGCGTCGGTGAAGGTGTCGTTCAAGGTCAAGGACGCCTGGCTGGGCGACCGGACGAGTGCCGCGATCAAGATCAAGACGCTGCTGGGCCAGAAGTACCTGTCGCTCGACCCGCAGGGGGAGGGCTCCCTCAACCCGGGCGCCCCGATCCCGCGGGACCGCACGATGGCCCCCTACGACGTGCTCGACGCCTTCCGCGGGCTCTCGCAGACTGTCGACAACATCGACACGAAGCAGCTGGCGCAGAGCTTCGACACGATCTCGCAGACCTTCGCCAACACGCCGGAAGACGTGAAGGGCGCGCTGTCGGGGCTGTCGAAGTTGTCCGACACGATCGCCTCGCGCGACTCGCAGCTGTCGAACCTGCTGGCCAACACCCGCGAGGTGTCGCAGACGCTGGTCGACCGTGACGCCGAGGTCCAGAAGCTGCTCACCGACGGCAACAAGCTGCTCGACGAGCTGTCGAAGCGCGAAGACGCGATCACGTCGCTGCTCAACGGCTCCCGCGAGCTGGCGACGCAGCTGCAGGGCCTGATCGACGACAACGGCAAGCAGCTCGACCCGGTGCTCACCTCGCTGGACCAGCTGACCTCGATGCTGCAGCGCAACCAGGACTCCCTGGCCGAGGGCATCAAGAAGTTCGCGCCGTTCATCCGCGTCTTCACCAACACCATCGGCAACGGCCGCTGGTTCGACAACTACATCTGCGGCCTGGTCCTGCCGTCGTTCGGCCCGATCAACGAAGAGGGGTGCTACACGAAATGAGTGACACCCGCTTCGGAATGGCCCTGACCCGGGGCTTCACCATCGCGATCGTCCTCGCGCTGGTCGTCGCCGGCGGGATCTGGTGGACCCTCAAGGACGCCGGCCGCAACCACCTGACCGCGTACTTCGCCGGCGCCGTCGGCCTGTACGAGGGCAACAGCGTCCGGATGCTCGGCGTCGACATGGGCACGGTCACCAAGATCCAGCCCATGGGCAACCAGGTGAAGGTCGAGTTCGAGTACGACCGCTCGGTCGCCGTCCCGGCCGACGCCAAGGCGCTCATCGTGGCGCCGTCGCTGGTGTCCGACCGCTACGTCCAGCTCGCGCCCGCCTACACCGGCGGCCCGCGGATCTCCGACGGCGCGGTCATCGGCCTCGACCGCACCGAGGTGCCCCTCGAGGTCGACCAGCTGGCCTCCAGCCTGGCCCGGGTCAGCGAGACCCTCGGCCCGAACGGCGCCAACAAGAACGGCTCGCTGTCGAACCTGCTGAACACCGCGGCGGCCAACGTCGACGGCAACGGCCAGGCCCTGCACGACACGATCACCAAGCTCGGCCAGGCGGCCGGCACGCTGTCGGGCAACAAGGACGACCTGTTCTCCACGGTCGAGAACCTCGGCAAGTTCTCCCAGACGCTGGCCGACTCCGACAAGCAGGTCCGCACCTTCGAGGGCCAGCTCGCCGACGTCAGCGGCTTCCTGGCGTCCGAAAAGGACAACCTCGCCGCGACCGTGCAGCAGCTCGGCACCACGCTCACCGCGGTGCAGGCGTTCATCGACCAGAACCACGACCGGCTCAAGTCCAACGTGGACAAGCTGGCCGGGGTCACCAAGGTGCTCGTCGACCAGCGCAGCTCGCTCGCCGAGATCCTCGACGTCGCGCCGGTCGGCCTGAGCAACCTGGTCAACACCTACAACGGCTCGGCGGGCACGCTCGACGCCCGGCCGAACCTCAACGAGCTCACCCAGCCGCCGCTGGTGATGATCTGCCGGCTGCTCAAGCAGGTCGGCACCAACAACATCCCCGACGTGCTCGGCAACGCCTGCGAGAGCATCGCGGGCGTGGTCGACAAGGTGATCCCGCTGCCGTCCGTGGCGCAGACCGTGCAGGCCCTGCAGTCCGGTCAGCTGCCGCCGCTCCCGCTGCCCATCGCCGGGCAGCTCTACGGAGGTGGCCAGTGAAGAAGCTCCTGACCGTCGGTGCGCTGGCCACCGTGTCGGCGCTGACGCTGTCCGGGTGCGCGTTCAACGGCATCTACGACCTGCCGCTGCCCGGCGGCGCCGACCTCGGCGACCACCCGTACACGGTGAACGTCGAGTTCCGGGACGTCCTCGACCTCACCCCGCAGGCCGGGGTGAAGGTCAACGAGGTGCCGATCGGGCGGGTCGAGAACGTCGGGCTCACCAAGGACGGCTGGCACGCGCTGGTGACGCTGAAGGTCAACGGCGACGTCAAGCTGCCGGCCAACGCGCTGGCCAACGTGAAGCAGTCCAGCCTGCTCGGCGAGAAGTACGTCGAGCTGGCTTCGCCCGGCGACGACCAGGCCCAGGGCAAGCTCGCCGACAACGCGACGATCCCGCTGGCCCGCACGAACCGCAGCGTCGAGGTCGAAGAGCTGCTCGGCGCGCTGTCGCTGCTGCTCAACGGCGGTGGGGTCGACCAGCTCAACACCATCACCAAGGAGCTCAACAACGCCACGTCCGGGCGCGAGCCGGACATCAAGGCGCTGCTGGACAACGCGAACCAGCTGGTCACCAACCTGGACAACCAGTCGCGCAACATCACCCGGGCGCTCGACGGGCTGAACCGGCTGTCCTCGACGCTGAACGACCAGAAGGACAAGCTGGTCGGCGCGGTCGACAACCTCGGGCCGGGGCTCGGGGTGCTGGAGTCGCAGCGCGGCCAGCTCGTCACCATGCTCAACGCGTTGAACAACCTCTCCGGCGTCGCCACCGAAACGGTGAACGCGTCGCAGAAGGACCTCGTGGCCGACCTGAAGGCGCTGACGCCGACGCTGCAGAAGCTCGGCGAGGCGGGCAACGACCTGCCGAAGGCGCTGGAGATCCTGCTGACGTTCCCGTTCAGCGACCAGGCCGTCAACGACGTCAAGGGCGACTACTTCAACCTGTTCGCGAAGGTCGACCTGAACCTGAAGACCGTCGTCGAGAACCTCGGCAACAGCCGGCAGAACGTCCTGGCCGGCCAGCTGCCGCTGGACGGCCTGACCGGCGGGGTCTCGGGCACGCCGGCCAACCAGCCGCCGCCGCTCCCGATCCCCGGGGAGAACGGGCAGTCCGGCCAGACCAAGCCCGGGCTCGGCAACCTCTTCGGGCTGCTTTCGGGAGGTAACGGCTGATGCTGGTACGCAGGACGAGGATCCAGCTGGTCGCGTTCGCGGTCATTTCGGTCGTGGCGATCGTGTACGCGCTGATCCGGTTCGCCGGGCTCGGCAGCGTGTTCGGCAGCAGCGGCTACACGGTGAAGCTCGAGCTCAACGAGTCGGGCGGCATCTTCACCAACGCCGAGGTCACCTACCGCGGTTACAACGTCGGCCGGGTGGGGGAGCTGCGGCTCACCCAGACCGGGCTGGAGGCGGACCTCAACATCGACCCGTCGGCGCCCCAGGTGCCCGTGGACCTCGACGCCGTCGTCGCCAACCGCTCGGCGGTCGGCGAGCAGTACGTCGACCTGCGGCCCAAGGCCGACAAGGGCCCGTACCTCGCGGCGGGTTCGGTCATCCCGGCGTCGAAGACGACCACCCCGGTCAGCACCGAGCGGCTGGTCGGCGACCTCGACACACTCGCGGCGTCGGTCCCGGTCGACTCGCTGCGCACGGTCGTCGACGAGTCCTACGACGCCTTCCGCGGCACCGGCGGCGACCTGCAGAAGCTGCTCGACACCGCGCGCAGCTTCACCACGACCGCGCAGGAGTACCTGCCGCAGACCATCCAGCTGCTCGACGCCGGCGGCCAGGTGCTCGACACGCAGAACGACCAGGCGCAGAACTTCGCGTCGTTCAGCAAGAGCCTCAACGAGCTCACCGGCACCCTGAAGAACTCCGACGGCGACCTGCGCAAGCTCATCGGCATCACGCCGCAGGTGGCGTCGCAGATCAGCCAGGTGCTGCAGGAGTCCGGCCCGGGCCTCGGCGCGTTGACGGCGAACCTGCTCACCACGGCGAACCTGACCGTGACCCGTCTCGACGGGATCGAGCAGGGGCTCGTGACGTACCCGGCGCTGGCCGGCGCGGCGAGCAGCGTCGCGCCCGGCGACGGCACCGCGCACCTCGGGCTGGTGCTCAACCTCTTCAACCCGCCGGCCTGCACCAAGGGCTACCTCCCGTACTCGCAGTACCGCACGGGCGCGGACACGTCGGCGAAGCCGGCGAAGGAGGACGCGTACTGTGCCGAACCGAAGGGCAGCCCCATCAACGTGCGCGGGGCGCAGAACGCGCCGTACGGCGGGGTGCCGGTCGCGCCGAGCGACGCCGACGTGTCGGCCAACGCGAACCGGCCGGCGGAGGAGCTCGCCGACGAGCGCAACACCCGGGGTGTGCCGGGCATCGTCGGCAGTCCCGGCGTGAGCCTGAACAGCCTGGGCTCGCTGCTGGGCCTCGCCTGACGTGGATTTGATGACCGTTACCTACCCTGGAGTGTCATGAGTACGGACGAGCAGGCCGCGGTCGCGGTGGCGGAGCCCGAAGAGGCGTCCGGGGCCACCGCCGCGAAGCCGGCGAACGAGTCGTCCTCGCGGATCCTGGTCTTCGGCGCGGCCGCGCTGGCGCTGGCCGCCCTGATCGCCGCGGCGATCTTCGGGATCATGTGGTGGGCGGCGGCGAACGACGACAACGCCGGCCTGGCCGCGTCGCGCGAAGCCGTCGTCAAGGCGGGCACCAGCGCGCTGAAGGCCTACACGGAGGTCGACTACACCGACCTCGACGGCTTCTTCGCCCGGCAGAAGTCGGTGTCCGACGACAAGATGTCGCAGCAGATCGACCAGTCGGCGCCGACGTTCCGCAAGGCGCTCTCCGACGCCAAGACGAAGGTCACCACCGACGTCCAGGACATCGCCGTCGAGGAGCTGGACGACCACGAAGGCAAGGCCAGCTTCCTCGCCGCGATCGCCACGACCGTCACCCAGGGCGACAAGAGCAGCGCGAAGCCGCTGCGCCTCGAGGTGTCGATGACCCGCGTCGGCGACGACTGGAAGCTGTCCGGCATCGACAGCGTCCCGCTCGTCGCGGCCGGCCAGTAGAGCGTCACGCAGAAGGAGCTCGTAGTGCCCCCCTCTCGCCGCCAGCCGCCTCGCAGCAGCAGCACCCCGCCGCGCCGGCCCCGCGTGGCCGGGCTGCGCAAGCCCTCGACGGACGAGTCGCCCGCCGAGCGCACCGGCCAGCTCCCCGCGGTGCCGCCCGAAGGGGCGCGCAAGCCGCGGCCCCGGCCCGCCCCGCGTCCGGTGCCGCGCCCGGCCGCCAAGCCGGAGTCGTTCGAGGCCACGAGCGGGCAGCTCGACACGGCGCCCGCCGAGGACACCGCGGTGTTCGCCGCAGTCGACACCGAAGAGCCGGTCGAGGTCGACGCCCTCACCGGCGAAGCCGAGGAAGCTCCGGCCCAGCCGGCGCCGCGGCGGAAGCGGCGGGACACCGGCATCGCGAAGCCGTCCGACGTCTCCGAAGCCGAGGCCGCTTCGAAGGAGAAGCCCGTCCCGGCGGCGGGCCTGCCTTCGCCGAGGCCGTACCTGATCGCGACCGCGCTGGTGGTCGTGGCGCTGCTCCTGGGCGGGCTGGCGTTCTGGTTCCGGACCGAAGAGGTCAAGGTGTCCACGGCGACGAGCAACACGGCGCTGCTGGACGTCGCGAAGACCGCGCAGGTCAAGGACGCCGTGTCGAAGGCGGCCGAGGCGCTGTTCTCCTACGACTTCAACAACATCAAGAAGACCGAGGACGCGGCGAACGACCTGCTCGCCAACGACGACGTCAAGAACAAGTACAACTCGCTGATGGGCGAGGTGAAGCGGCTCGCGCCGGGGCAGAAGATGATCGTGACCTGCAAGGTCACCCGGGCCGCCGTGATCATGCTCAACGACGACCTGGCGAAGGTGATGGTCTTCGTCGACCAGACCTCGACCCGCACGGACACGAAGAAGACGACCGCGGGCACCGCCCAGCTCCACCTGAACGCCCAGCTCCAGGGCGACAAGTGGAAGATCACCGACATGGACACGTACAACGCGCCGAAGGTCCCGGCGGCCCAGGCGCCGGCGTCGTCGGCGCCGCCTTCGCCGACGAAGTAGCTACCGTGGCCGGATGGGAACCGAGGCGGCGTACGCCAGCCTGACCGGCCTCGCGGTCGGCGACGCGTTCGGCGCGCAGATCCTCCTGCCGGGCGACCACCCGGACGTGCTGGATCGAAGGCTGCCGATCGCACCGTGGCGCTGGACCGACGACACGGAGATGGCCTGCTCGATCGTCGCGGTCCTGGAGCGTCACGGCCGCGTCGACCAGGACGCACTGGCGGCTTCGTTCGCCGAGCACCTCGACTCGGCCCGCGGCTACGGCCCGGGCGCCGAGGGCCGGCTGAGCCGCATCCGGCGTGGCCAGCACTGGCAGGAGGTCGCCGACGACGGCCGCGGGTCGTGGGGCAACGGCGCCGCGATGCGGGTCGCGCCGTTGGGAGCGTGGTTCGCGGAGAACCTGCCGGAGGTGTTGCGCGAGGCCGAGCTGTCGGCGGCGGTGACGCACTCGCACTTCGAGGGAATCGCGGGAGCGGTGGCGGTCGCGGCGGCGGCTGCGCTGCGGGCGGCGTCACCCGGGCTGGCGGGCGCGGATTTGCTGAACGGGGTGATTCCGCTGGTCCCGCCCGGCCGGGTCCGCGACGGCCTGACGGCGGCGTTGGCGATCGACGACCCTCGCGAGGCAGCGGCGACGCTCGGAACGGGCCGCGAGACGGCGGCGCATGACACGGTGCCGCTGGCGCTGTGGACGGCGGCGCGGTTCGGGTACGTGGACGCGCTGTGGACGGCGGCCCGGCTGGCCGACGACGTGGACACGGTCGGAGCGATCGTGGGTGGCGTTCTGGCGGCGGGAGGGGAGACGGCCCCGGAAGACTGGCTGGCGGCGACCGAGCCGCTGCCGGAGTGGCTGTAGAGCCTCCTGAGGCGGCTGTTGGCCGGCGGGCGGGTCCCGAGCCGCCAGGGTCGCTTAGCTCCGGCTGACCGCGACCCGGCCGGCGGGTGCCGCTGCCGCGCCCAGGGCTGGTCCGGTGGGCTCATCGACCGGCGAGCAGGCGCTCGGAGGTGGTTCCGGCCGGCTGGGTCCGAGCAGCGCTCGTCGACCGGCGAGCCCGCGTCCCGAGCCGCTGCCGCCGAGGCTCCGGCCCTGCCGAGCCCACCGCCGTCCGCGACCCAACCTCGCGGAGCCGAGCCGCGCTCATCGACCGGCGAGCCTGCGTCCCGAGCGCTGCCGCCGCGGCTTCAGCCCGGCCGAGCCCACCGCCGGTCGGCGACCCGACCTCGCGGCCGCGAGGTCGCACTCATCGGCCCAGCGAACCCGCGTCTGGAGATGGCTCCGGCCCGCCGAGCGCGCTGGCGGTCCGCGGCCCGTCCATGAGGCTTCGAGCCGCGCTCATCGACCGGCGAGCCGCTGCTGCCGCGGCTCCCGCCCGGCCGAACCCGCCGCCGTCCGCGACGCGACCTCGCGACCCCAACCCGCACTCACCGGCCCGGGACACATGCGACGCCCGGTGCAGATGTGACACACCCCGCGCCCCCCGAAACCCGCTTACCCAAACCGCCACCACACCCCACCGCCGGGCGAAACCGGTGCCGGAAGAAGTGGGCTGGCACACACCTCCATCAAGATCAACACCAAAGAAACCCCCAGGTCCAAGCCCTACTACTGGCGCTACCGGCCGGTAGCTGGAAGTATATTCGGCCGCTCACGCTCCGCTGACCCTCTTCCACGCTGCGCCAACCGGGCCGACCCCCGTGTGGCATCTTGACTCTCGCGCCCGGTGGGTTCACGCTTACTCCCGACGGCGAAACCGGCAGCCCTTGCGGGAGGGAAAACCGGGTCGCCTGGAGGCATACCTGAAGACGTCGCGATGCAGGCTGGGCCCCATCTGGAGCGCCCCCTGGACAGACCGCGCCGTTCGGGCTAGACTGCCTCTTTGCGCTGCCCTCTTTCAGGCTGCCCGGAGCCGGTAGTTAGGATAGTGGGCACACGGCACCCTTGACAGTCGCTGATAGCTGTTGCTATGGCGGCCGTCACCGCTCATTGTCCCCGGAAGGACGCATCTTGGCAGTCTCTCCCGCGAACCAGGCCACTGCTGCGACCACCTCGGCTGAATCTCGCTCGGAGTCCACGGGAATCCCCGGCGCGCCCAAGCGGGTTTCCTTCGCAAAGATTCGCGAACCGCTCAGCACCCCCAACCTGCTCGACGTCCAGATCCAGTCGTTCCAGTGGTTCACCGGGGACGAAGCGTGGTTCGAACGCCGTGTCGAAGAAGGTGAAGAAAACCCGGTCGGCGGCCTCGAAGAGGTCCTGAACGAGATCTCCCCGATCGAGGACTTCTCCGGCTCGATGTCCCTGTCCTTCTCCGCCCCGCGCTTCGACGAGGTCAAGGCCTCGATCGAGGAGTGCAAGGACAAGGACATGACGTACGCGGCCCCGCTGTTCGTCACGGCGGAGTTCGTCAACAACAACACGGGCGAGATCAAGAGCCAGACGGTCTTCCTGGGCGACTTCCCGGTCATGACCGACAAGGGCACGTTCATCATCAACGGCACCGAGCGTGTCGTCGTGTCCCAGCTGGTCCGCTCGCCGGGCGTCTACTACTCGAAGGACGTCGACAAGACGACCGACAAGGACGTCTTCAGCGTCCGCGTGATCCCGAGCCGCGGCGCGTGGCTCGAGTTCGACGTCGACAAGCGCGACACCGTCGGCGTCCGCATCGACCGCAAGCGCCGCCAGCCGGTCACCGTGCTGCTGAAGGCGCTCGGCTGGACCACCGAGGCGATCCGCGAGCGCTTCTCCTTCTCGGAGACGCTGCTGGCGACCCTCGAGAAGGACCACACCGCGGGCACCGACGAGGCGCTGCTCGACATCTACCGCAAGCTGCGCCCGGGCGAGCCGCCCACGAAGGAGAGCGCGCAGACCCTGCTGGAGAACCTGTTCTTCAAGGCGAAGCGCTACGACCTGGCCAAGGTCGGCCGGTACAAGGTCAACAAGAAGCTGGGCCTCGACACGCCGTACGACACCGGGACGCTGACCGAAGAGGACATCGTCACGACGATCGAGTACCTGGTCCGGCTGCACGCCGGCGAGGACAAGCTCGACGCGCAGAACGGCACCGAGATCCCGGTCGAGACCGACGACATCGACCACTTCGGCAACCGGCGCCTGCGCACGGTCGGCGAGCTGATCCAGAACCAGATCCGGGTCGGCCTCTCCCGCACCGAGCGGGTCGTGCGCGAGCGCATGACCACGCAGGACGTCGAGGCGATCACGCCGCAGACCCTGATCAACATCCGCCCGATCGGCGCGGCGATCAAGGAGTTCTTCGGCACCTCGCAGCTGTCGCAGTTCATGGACCAGAACAACCCGCTGTCGGGCCTGACGCACAAGCGTCGTCTTTCCGCCCTCGGCCCGGGTGGTCTGTCCCGTGAGCGCGCCGGCATGGAGGTCCGGGACGTCCACCCGTCGCACTACGGCCGGATGTGCCCGATCGAGACGCCGGAAGGCCCGAACATCGGCCTGATCGGCTCGCTCTGCTCCTACGCGCGGGTCAACCCGTTCGGCTTCATCGAGACGCCGTACCGCAAGGTCGTCGAGGGCCGGGTCACCGACCAGGTCGACTACCTGACCGCGGACGAAGAGGACCGGTACGTCAAGGCCCAGGCCAACGCGCCGATCTCGGACGACGGCACCTTCGTCGAAGACCGGGTCATGGCCCGCCGCAAGGGTGGCGAGGTCGAGCTGATCGACCCGCTCGACATCGACTACATGGACGTCTCGCCGCGGCAGATGGTCTCGGTCGCGACGGCGATGATCCCGTTCCTCGAGCACGACGACGCGAACCGCGCCCTGATGGGTGCGAACATGCAGCGCCAGGCCGTGCCGCTGCTGCGCAACCAGGCCCCGTACGTGGGCACGGGTGTGGAGCTGCGCGCCGCGGTCGACGCCGGTGACGTGCTCGTCGCCGAGCAGGCCGGCATCGTCGAGGAGCTCTCGGCCGACCTGATCACGATCATGCACGACGACGGCACGCGGAAGAGCTACGGACTGTACAAGTTCCGCCGCTCGAACCACGGCACCTGCTTCAACCACCGCCCGATCGTCAACGAGGGCGACCGGGTCGAGCAGGGTCAGGTCATCGCCGACGGCCCGTCCACCGAAAACGGTGAGATGGCGCTCGGCAAGAACCTGCTCGTCGCGGTCATGCCGTGGGAGGGCCACAACTACGAGGACGCGATCATCCTCTCGGAGCGCCTGGTGCAGGACGACGTCTTGACGTCGATCCACATCGAGGAGCACGAGATCGACGCCCGCGACACGAAGCTGGGCGCCGAGGAGATCACCCGGGACATCCCGAACGTCTCCGAGGAGGTCCTGGCCGACCTCGACGAGCGCGGCATCATCCGCATCGGCGCCGAGGTCCGCGACGGCGACATCCTGGTCGGCAAGGTCACGCCGAAGGGCGAGACCGAGCTGACGCCGGAAGAGCGCCTGCTGCGCGCGATCTTCGGCGAGAAGGCCCGCGAAGTCCGCGACACCTCGCTGAAGGTGCCGCACGGCGAGACCGGCAAGGTCATCGGCATCCGCGTGTTCTCGCGCGAGGACGACGACGAGCTGCCCCCGGGCGTCAACGAGCTGGTCCGCGTCTACGTGGCCCAGAAGCGCAAGATCCAGCCGGGCGACAAGCTCGCCGGCCGGCACGGCAACAAGGGTGTCATCGGCAAGATCCTGCCGGTCGAGGACATGCCGTTCATGGAGGACGGCACCCCGGTCGACATCATCCTGAACACCCACGGTGTGCCGCGACGGATGAACATCGGCCAGATCCTCGAGCTGCACCTGGGCTGGCTGGCCTCGCAGGGCTGGACGATCGAGGGCGAGCCCGACTGGGCGAAGAACCTCAACGAGGAGCTCTACGACGTCGCGCCGAACACGAACACCGCGACCCCGGTGTTCGACGGCGCGAAGGAGGAGGAGCTCACCGGGCTGCTCGGGGCGACCAAGCCGAACCGCGACGGCGAGCGCATGGTCAAGGAGAACGGCAAGGCGACTCTGCTGGACGGCCGTTCCGGCGAGCCGTACCCGTACCCGGTCGCGGTCGGCTACATGTACATCCTGAAGCTGCACCACCTGGTCGACGACAAGATCCACGCCCGCTCCACCGGCCCGTACTCGATGATCACGCAGCAGCCGCTGGGTGGTAAGGCGCAGTTCGGTGGCCAGCGCTTCGGTGAGATGGAGTGCTGGGCGATGCAGGCGTACGGCGCTGCCTACACGCTGCAGGAGCTGCTGACGATCAAGTCGGACGACGTGGTCGGCCGCGTCAAGGTGTACGAGGCCATCGTCAAGGGGGAGAACATCCCCGAGCCGGGCATCCCGGAGTCGTTCAAGGTGCTCCTCAAGGAGCTCCAGTCGCTGTGCCTCAACGTCGAGGTGCTCTCCAGCGACGGCGCGGCGATCGAGATGCGCGACTCCGACGACGAGGACCTCGAGCGCGCCGCGGCGAACCTCGGCATCAACCTGTCCCGCAACGAGTCGCCCTCGGTGGACGACGTCGTGCACTGATCGCGAGCTGAGCTGGGCCCCACCTCCCGCGGGGCCCAGCTCGCCCGCCCCCTCTCTAGCCGAAACAACCCCAAGGGGATCTAGACGTGCTGGACGTCAACTTTTTCGATGAGCTCCGCATTGGTCTCGCCACTGCTGACGACATCCGTCAGTGGTCCTTCGGCGAGGTCAAGAAGCCGGAGACCATCAACTACCGGACGCTCAAGCCCGAGAAGGACGGCCTCTTCTGCGAGAAGATCTTCGGTCCGACCCGGGACTGGGAGTGCTACTGCGGCAAGTACAAGCGCGTCCGCTTCAAGGGCATCATCTGTGAGCGCTGCGGCGTCGAGGTGACCCGCGCCAAGGTGCGCCGCGAGCGGATGGGCCACATCGAGCTGGCCGCTCCGGTCACCCACATCTGGTACTTCAAGGGTGTTCCCTCCCGCCTGGGCTACCTGCTGGACCTGGCGCCGAAGGACCTCGAGAAGATCATCTACTTCGCTGCTTACGTCATCACGGGCGTGAACACGGAGCTGCGCCACAACGACCTGCCGACCCTCGAGAACGAGATCGGCGTCGAGCGCAAGAACCTCGAGACCAAGCGCGACGCGGACATCGAGACCCGCGCGCAGAAGCTGGAAGCCGACCTGGCCGAGCTGGAGGCGGAGGGCGCCAAGTCCGACGTCCGCCGCAAGGTCAAGGAGGGCGGCGAGCGCGAGATGCGCCAGCTGCGTGACCGCGCCGGTCGCGAGCTGGACCGCCTCGAGGAGGTCTGGACGACCTTCACGAAGCTCGACACCCGTCAGCTGATCGCCGACGAGCTGCTCTACCGCGAGCTCGTCGACCGCTACGGCGAGTACTTCACCGGCGGCATGGGCGCGGAGGCCATCCAGAAGCTGGCCACCGAGTTCGACGTCAGCGCCGAGGCCGACAACCTGCGCGACACCATCCGCAACGGCAAGGGGCAGAAGAAGCTCCGCGCGCTGAAGCGGCTCAAGGTCGTCGCCGCGTTCCAGGCCACCGGCAACGACCCGCGCGGCATGGTGCTCGACGCCGTCCCGGTGATCCCGCCGGACCTGCGTCCGATGGTGCAGCTGGACGGTGGCCGCTTCGCGACCTCCGACCTGAACGACCTGTACCGCCGCGTGATCAACCGCAACAACCGCCTCAAGCGGCTGATCGACCTCGGCGCGCCCGAGATCATCGTCAACAACGAGAAGCGGATGCTGCAGGAGGCCGTCGACGCGCTGTTCGACAACGGCCGCCGCGGGCGTCCGGTCACCGGCCCGGGCAACCGGCCGCTGAAGTCGCTGTCCGACCTGCTCAAGGGCAAGCAGGGCCGGTTCCGCCAGAACCTGCTCGGCAAGCGCGTCGACTACTCGGGCCGTTCGGTCATCATCGTCGGCCCGCAGCTGAAGCTGCACCAGTGCGGTCTGCCGAAGGACATGGCGCTCGAGCTGTTCAAGCCGTTCGTCATGAAGCGGCTGGTCGACCTGAACCACGCGCAGAACATCAAGTCCGCCAAGCGGATGGTGGAGCGCTCGCGGCCGCAGGTGTGGGACGTGCTGGAAGAGGTCATCACCGGTCACCCGGTGATGCTGAACCGCGCGCCGACCCTGCACCGCCTCGGCATCCAGGCCTTCGAGCCGCAGCTGGTCGAGGGCAAGGCCATCCAGCTGCACCCGCTGGTCTGCGAGGCGTTCAACGCGGACTTCGACGGTGACCAGATGGCGGTGCACCTGCCGCTGTCGGCCGAGGCGCAGGCCGAGGCCCGGATCCTGATGCTGTCGGCGAACAACATCCTGTCGCCGGCGTCGGGCCGTCCGCTCGCCATGCCGCGGCTGGACATGGTGACGGGTCTGTTCCACCTGACCCGCCTCAACGAGAAGGCCGAGGGCGCGGGCAACGCGTACTCGTCGCCGGCCGAGGCCATCATGGCCTTCGACCGCAAGGCGCTGGGCCTGCACGCCCCGATCAAGATCCGCGTCTCCGACCGTCAGCCGGCGAAGGCCGACGAAGCGGCGCTCGCGGAGAAGGGCTGGGAGCCGGGCAAGACCTGGCTGGCCGAGACGACCCTGGGCCGCGTGCTGTTCAACGAGCTGCTGCCGGCGGACTACCCGTTCATCAACGAGCCGATGCCGAAGAAGCGGCAGGCGGCGATCGTGAACGACCTCGCCGAGCGGTACTCGATGACGCAGGTCGCGCAGACGCTCGACCGCCTGAAGGACGCCGGGTTCTACTGGGCGACCCGCTCGGGTGTCACCGTCGCCATCTCGGACGTGCTCACCCCGGTGGGCAAGGCCGCCATCCTCGACGAGTACGAGGGCAAGGCCTCCCAGGTGGAGAAGCGCTACCAGCGTGGTCAGCTGTCGCACACCGAGCGCAACAACGAGCTCGTCAAGGTGTGGACGCAGGCCACCGAAGAGGTCCACAAGATCATGGAGACGGCGCTGCCGGACGACAACCCGATCGCCATGATCGTGAAGTCGGGCGCGGCGGGCAACATGACGCAGGTCCGGTCGCTGGCCGGCATGCGTGGCCTGGTGTCGAACCCGAAGGGTGAGTACATCCCGCGTCCGATCAAGGCCAACTTCCGTGAAGGCCTGTCGGTGGCGGAGTACTTCATCGCGACGCACGGTGCTCGTAAGGGCCTGGCGGACACGGCGCTGCGGACCGCGGACTCGGGTTACCTGACCCGGCGTCTGGTGGACGTCTCGCAGGACGTCATCGTCCGCGAGATCGACTGCGGCACGACCCGCGGCATCATGATGCCGATCGGCGAGGACATCGGCGACGGCAAGGTCCTGCGCGACCAGCACGTCGAGACCTCCGTGTACGCGCGGAACCTCGCGACGGACGCGGTGGACGCCAAGGGCAACGTCGTGCTGAACGCGGGTGACGACATCGGCGACCCGGCCATCGACAAGCTGCTCTCCAGCGGCATCTCGAAGGTCAAGGTCCGCTCGGTGCTGACCTGCGAGTCGGCGGTCGGCATCTGCGCGACCTGCTACGGCCGCTCGATGGCGACCGGTCAGCTCGTCGACGTCGGCGAGGCCGTGGGTATCGTCGCGGCCCAGTCGATCGGTGAGCCGGGCACGCAGCTGACGATGCGTACGTTCCACCAGGGTGGTGTCGCCGGTGACGACATCACGACCGGTCTGCCCCGTGTGCAGGAGCTCTTCGAGGCTCGTGTCCCGAAGGGCAAGGCGCCGATCGCCGACGTCGATGGCCGCGTGCGCATCGAGGAGAGCGAGCGGTTCTGGAAGATCACGCTGATCCCGGACGACGGCGGCGAAGAGATCGTCTTCGACAAGCTGTCCAAGCGTCAGCGGCTCGCGAACACCCCGAACGGCCCGCTGGGCGACGGTGACCACGTCAACGTCGGTCAGCAGCTGCTCGAGGGCACGCCGGACCCGCACGAGGTCCTGCGGGTCATGGGGCCGCGCGAGGCGCAGATGCACCTGACGGACGAGGTCCAGAAGGTGTACCGGGCGCAGGGTGTGTCGATCCACGACAAGCACATCGAGGTCATCGTCCGGCAGATGCTGCGCCGGGTGACGATCATCGACTCCGGTGCCACGGACTTCCTGCCGGGCGAGCTGCCCGAGCGGACCAAGTTCGAGGCGACGAACCGGGCCGCGGTCGCCGAGGGCGGCGAGCCGGCTTCGGGTCGTCCGGTGCTGATGGGGATCACGAAGGCGTCGCTCACCACGGACTCGTGGCTGTCGGCGGCGTCGTTCCAGGAGACCACGCGCGTCCTGACCGACGCGGCCATCAACGGCCGCTCGGACCGGCTCGTGGGCCTCAAGGAGAACGTGATCATCGGTAAGCTGATCCCGGCCGGTACGGGCATCAACAAGTACCGCAACATCCAGGTGCAGCCGACGGAAGAGGCCCGGGTCGCGGCGTACGCGATCCCGTCCTACGACGACGGTTACTACACCCCGGACGTGTTCGGTACGGGCACCGGTGCCGCGGTTCCGCTGGACGACTACGACTTCGGCCGCGACTTCCGCTGACGAGGTTTTTGACAGGAAAGGCCCCTGCCGGGTTTCCGGCGGGGGCCTTTCCCGTTTCGTGTCCGGAACCGGTCAATCGGCCGCTGACCCTGTTCTCCTTTTGCGCACTCTGGTTACAGTGAGCGGGTTCTGCGCCGCTCGGGGGCTTTGGCGCATTCACACGGGTAGCAGGGGGAGACTGCGTTGACCACTTCATTTGTGCTGCGTTCCGCCGGGCGAAGAGCTGCGGTGCTGCTCGCCGTCCTCATCGCCGCGCTGGCGGCGTTGACCGGCGTGTTCGCCGCTCCGGCAGGGGCGGCTTCGGACCGGATCGGCGTTTCGGTCACCTTCGACAAGCCGTCCTACGGGACCGGCGACGAAATCCGCGCCACGATCAAGCTGACGAACAACGGCTCCGGCCGGGCGACCGGGCTCACGGTCTCCCAGGACTTCGACCCGATCGACCTGTACGTCCCCTACGGCGGCTGGGGTGCGCTCCAGAGCCGGCCGGGGCTGACGATCGAGGCCGGCGGGTCGGTCGAGCTGACGGTGTCCGGCCAGGTCCGGGACCCCGAGCAGACCACGACGGCGCTGCGCGGCATCCTTTTCGACGAGACCGGGTTCGGGGTCGGTTCGTTCGACTCCCGGGCGCCGGTCACGAGGGTGCCCGGCCGCGCGACGGGGGTCTGGTACGCCGACCGGAACGGCAACGGCGCTCTCGACGGCGGCGAACCGCTCGCCGGCACCACGCTCAGCCTGCGGTACGTCCACGACACCCGGACCTACACGGCCACGAGTGACAGCGAAGGGAAGTTCACCTTCGACCTCCCGGCCGGGGACTACACCCTCGGCGGCGAGGTCGCCGACGGCTGGCTGATCCCGTGGCAGAACGTCCGGATCGGTGCGGACACCCCGGACCTGCTCGTCCGCGGCGCGCCGCCGTTGAACGGCGCCTTGACCGCGTCGCTGGCGTTCACCCGGGACAGCTATCAGCCCGGCGACTCGGCGCACCTCACTGTGACGCTGGCCAACTCGGGCTCGACCCCGCTGACCGGCATCGTGGCCGCGTGCAACCGTATCGGCGACGGGTACATGCTGAACGCGACCGCTCCCGGTTGGGGTGACCTCGTGTGGAACCGCGGCGTGACGATCGCCGCCGGCGAGACCCGCACCTTCGACGTGTCCGAGACAGTGCCGCAGGCCTCCCTCGACCGCGGCAAGGTTGTCGCCGCCTGCGACTTCGGGTACAGCGAAGTGGACATCGACCACCATGCGGAGGCCCTCGCCCAGGCCGCGGTGCCGGGCGGCCAGGCCGTCGTCGAAGGCACCATCGGTCACGTCGGCGACAACGGCGACGTGACCGAGGGCCTCGCCGGCGTCGAGGTCGTTCTGGTGTCCGACCTGCACTGCCCGGTCACGGGCACCCGGACCACGGACGCGGCCGGACACTTCGAGTTCGGGAACGTGGCTCCCGGGCCCGAGTACCACCTGTACTTCCGGCCGCCGGCGGGGTGGCAGGTCACGGACGAGAACCCGATGTCGATCGACGTCTTCGGCCCGCCGGCGAACCACTACCCGTACCGGATCAACGCGGCGGAGGGGGACGCGCCGCCGCCGGTCGTCCCCGCCATCCCCGCGGACTGCTGACGTCTCGGTCGTGAAGGCGCCCCCGGTCCACAGTGGACCGGGGGCGCTTTCGCGTTTCAGCGCACGCTGTGACGGCTGACCGGGAAGTCGAAGTAGGTGTCCGGGAACGGCTCGTTGTCCAGGGTGTAGTGCCACCACTCCTCGGGCAGGTTGTGGAACCCGGCCATGGCAGTGCGCAGCAGGTCGCGGTTCGTGCGGGCGACGCCGGTGATCGCCGGGTTGTCGGTGTGGGCCAGCGGGTCGAAGCAGTCGTAGCCGGTGCCCATGTCGACCGTGTTGTCGGGGAAGCGCTGGCCCCGCGGTGCGAAGCACGGCTTGAGCGGCTCGCCCGGGAAGTACGGCCGCTGGAACCGCGGTGGGAGCTTGACCAGTGTCAGGTCCATGGTGCTGCCGCGGCTGTGCCCGGACTTCTCGGCGATGTACCCGTCCTCGAAGAGCCGGTCCTTGGCGACGTTCGGGTAGAACTCCGCCTTCATCTTCTCGTCGTCGAGGTCCTTCGCCCACCGCACGAAGTGGTCGACGGCGCGCTGCGGGCGGTAGCAGTCGTACACCTTGAGCGTGTACCCCTGCCGGACCAGCCGGGCCTGCGCCTTCCGCAGGCCTTCGGCGGCCTGCCGGGTCAGGATGCAGGTGGGTTCGAGGTACCCGTCGACCCGCCGGCCGACGAAGTTGTGCCGGGTGGCGTAGCGGATGTCCTGCAGGATCGACGGCGCGACGTCGGACAGCGCGACGAACTCGGCAGGAGCGGCCGGCGGCGCGGCCTGCGCGGTGCCGGGAAGGACGAGGGTGGCCAGGGTGGTGAGGGTGACGGCCAGCGCACGGAAGATCGGCATCCCTCTCGTTTATCAGCCCCGGCACCGGACAAGCAGCCGCCAACCGGTCAAGACCAGCCTTCGGAGGTTGTCGCCCGGAGGTAGTCCTTCGACGGGCGCTCGACCGGGCGGCCCTCGTACTGCGTGGACAGCACCACCGACGACCGCAGCTCACCGTGGGTCCCGAGGCGTTCGAGCAGGCCCTCGAAGTGCTCCAGGGACGCCGCGCGGATCTTGAGCATCGTGCAGTGGTCGCCGCTGAGCCGGTGGATCTCCACCACCTCGGGGTAGTCCTCGGACTTCGAGGTCTTGAGCAGGCAGCTGCTCAGCGCGCACCGCATCTCGACGAACGCCTGCAGCGGCTGGCCCGCCCGCCGCGCGTCCACCTGGGCGCGGTAGCCGGTGATCACCCCGGTCTCCTCGAGCCGCCGCACCCGTTCGGCCACCGCCGGCGCCGAGAGGTTGATGCGCCGGCCCAGCTCCTTGAACGAGAGCCTCCCGTCGGCCTGCAGCAGGTCCAGCAGCCGCCAGTCGACGTCGTCCAGCGGCTTTTCCGAACGAAAGGTCATGGGCCCCATCTTCCTTCCGAAGAGCGGCCCGGGCGAGCGAAATGCCGTTGATCGACCCTTCGAGCGGACGCCGGAACTGCCTAAAGTTGCTGGTCATGGGGACAATGACAACCGGCCGGACCCGGGCGGTGGCGGCGCTGTTCACCGGGGTCGCCCTGCTCAACACCGCGACCGTCGGCCTGAGCACCGCGGCCACCTTGATCGTCGCCGCGGGCAGCGGGCCGGGGTGGAGCGGGCTGCCGAGCGTTGCCGGCGTGCTCGGCACTGCCGCCGGTGCGCTCGGCACCGGGCTGCTGCTGCCCGGCCACGGCCGCCGCCGGGTGCTGGCCGTCGGGTACGGCGTCGCCGCGGTGGGCGCGCTGGTCGCTTTCGCGGCCGCGCTGACGACGTCGATCCTGCCGCTGCTGCTGGGGATCCTGCTGGTCGGCGTCGGCAACGGTGGCGCGCAGCTGTCGCGCTACCTGGCCGCGGACCTGTACCCGGAGGAACGCCGGGGCCGTGCGCTCTCGAACGTCGTCTGGGCCGGGACCGTCGGTGCGCTTGCCGGGCCGGCGCTGATGGCGCCCGCGGCGGACGTCGCCGGGCGCTTCGGCGGGCCGTCGCTGTCCGGGCCGGTCGCGGTCGCCGTCTTGGCCACGGCGGGGGCCGCGCTGGCCGTGTGGCTCCTGCCGCGTGATGTGCCGCCACCGCGTGAACCGGTGGTCGCCGGACGCGCTCGGGTGCGGCCGGACGTGGTCGTCCGGCCGCTGGTCGCGATGGTCGCCGCGCAGCTGACGATGGTCGCGGTGATGACGATGACGCCGTTGCAGCTGCAGGACCACGGGCACGGCCTCGACGTCGTCGGCTGGGTGCTGGGCGCGCACCTGTTCGGCATGTTCGCGCTGGCGCCGCTGTCCGGCCGGATCGCCGACCGCTGGGGCCCGCGCGTCACGATCAACGCGGGCCTCGGTGTGCTGGCGGTGTCGACGGCGACCGCGCTCGCCGCGCCGACCGCGCACACCTCTGGCCTGCCGGTCGCGTTGTTCCTGCTGGGGTACGGCTGGAACCTCGTGTTCGTGGGAGGCAGCGCGCAGCTGAGCCGCGACCTCGCGCCGGAGACGCGCAGCCGGCTGCAGGGCACCGTCGACGCGGTGGTCTGGTCCGCGTCCGCTTTGGCCGGTTTGGGGTCGGGGCAACTGTTTGCTGGCGGTGGTTACGCGCTCGTCGTGGTCGTCGGCGGTGTGCTGGCGCTGCTTCCGTTGGCCCTGCTGGGTTCTCGTCACGTCCGGTAGCCGAGCCGTTGTCGGCAAATCTCTCGTCGCCGAGGCCGCGGTGCGCTGGCGAAGATGGGCCGTGGCTGACTCTGTGCCCTTCACGGACAACTTCTCGGACCTCTCCAACACGCAGGGGTACCAGTTCGAGTTCCGCTGCGAACGCTGCGGGAACGGTTTCCGTTCCGCGTTCCAGCGCGACAACATGGAAACCGGGCGAAGCGTGCTTCGCACGGTCGGCTCGTTCTTCGGCGGGACGCTGCGGGACCTGAGCAACTCGGCCGACCAGTGGCGCTACGACCGCGCGACCAACTCGCCCGCGAAGGACCGCGCGCTGGCGGCCGCGGTCAAGGAGATCACCCCGAGCTTCCGCCAGTGCCGCGGCTGCGGCGACTGGATGTGCCACGACCAGTGCTGGAACGAGGACATCGGCCAGTGCCTGCGGTGCTCGCCGAGCGTCCCGGAGGAGATCTCGCGCGCGCAGGCCGCCGCCCAGCGCGACCAGATCTGGGAGAAGGCCCGCGAGAAGGACTGGACGGCGGGCCTCGACGTCGACACCCGCGCCAAGGTGAGCTGCCCCGGCTGCGGCCTGAAGGCCGACGGCGGGAAGTTCTGCTCCTCCTGCGGCACGGCGCTGGCGTTGAAGGTCAGTTGCGGCGGCTGCGGCAGTGAGACCAACAAGCCCGGCGCGATGTTCTGCTCCGATTGCGGCGCCAAACTCTGACCGGAGTTCCCGGCACTTCATAACGAATTCATAACCAGCAGCCCCGGCGTTCAGGCGCCGGGGCTGCGCCATTGTGACCAACCGTGACGCCTCCGATTGGCCCATCACTCGTCCGGCTCAGTGAAAGCCGTCAATTCGGCCCACGTGGTGGGAATTTGACCCGATCGGCGTGAATCTCATTCTTTGATCACGACTGGACGCTTTGCCCGCTTGGCGCGAATATCCCGTCCGGATCTGCTGACGTCAGCTTTCCGTTGTACCCCAACGGTTTTCGTTCGTGTCAAAGAAGTGGGAGAACCATGCGACCTACCCCGTTGCGCCCCGGCCGGTGGCGAAAGGTGGTGACCGGCGCCGCGGCACTCGCCCTCGCGGTCGGCGCCGTCACCTACACCGGTTCGGCCACCGGCGCGTACGCCGACGTCCAGACCGTCACCGACGCGAAGACCGCGTCCGACGGCAAGCAGTACTGGGTCCAGAACCACCTGGTGACGAAGGACCTCGCCCGCGCCGAAAGCGGCACGCCCAAGAAGTGGCTGCTGGTCTGGGCCGGGGACGAGAACATCGCCGACACGCTCGTCAAGGACGTGAAGAACCTGCCGGGCACGCTCGGCGGTGGGCTCAACAAGATCAAGAACGCCTTGCCCGGCCCCGACTTCCTCGCCGTGATCGACGCGACGCAGGGTTCGCCGACGTACGGCAAGGTCGTCAACACGGCGACCGTCGGCCCGCTGGTCGAGAACGAGCCGCACCACATGCAGTACGTGTGGCACAAGGGCGACACGATCTACGCGGGCGCCCTGTTCGCCGCGGCGACGTACGCCTTCGACGTCAGCGCGCTGCCGCAGCTGAAGCTCAAGGGCGTCAGCCTGCCGACCAACACCCTCGGCGGCAGCGTCCCCGACGCGTACTGGGTGCTCAAGGACGGCACCGCGTACGGCACCTACATGGGCGGCCCGGTCGTCCCCGGCCCGCACGCCTACGCCGACGGCTCCACGCAGATCGGCAACGGCTTCGCGGGCAGCCCCGGCGAGGTCGTCCACTTCGGACAGAACGCGCAGGTGCTCTCGGAGTCCCCGGCGGCGACGCCGCAGGGTGACAACCAGAAGCTCTGCGACAACCTGCCGCAGCTGGGCAAGCCGACGTGCGCCAACCCGCACGGCATCCAGGCCCGCGAGGACCTGAACACGCTCGTCACCAGCGACTACGCCGAGCCGCGCAACATCATCCTCGACCCGGTGAAGCAGCCGTCGCCGTACCTGCGCCGGCCGACCGTGCGGACCTGGGACATCGCCGACCGCAACCACCCGAAGCTGAAGTCGGTGTCGTACCTGCAGGACGGCCCGCGGGCCGATCCGGCCGACCCGCTGCACGCCGAGAGCCGCGCGGTCATGGAGACGACCGTGACGAACCTGCCGGGTCACAAGGGCGCCTTCGCCCAGACCATGCAGGGCGGCGCGGTGTTCTACACGCCGGACATCACCGCGGCCGAGCCGCACTGGATCGAGGTGTTCGACGACGGCGCCGCCAACAAGGCGATCTACCCGAACAACGACTCCAACGGCGCCAGCTCCAACGGCGGCTGGATCCAGACCAGCCCGGACGACAAGTACCTCTACCGCGCCATCGTCGGGCGGCAGAAGGGCACCCTCTCGGCCGACGACCCCGGCACCACCGGCGGCGTCTACGTCCTCGACATCCGGAAGCTGCTCGCCGCGGGGGACAAGGTCGAGGACATCCAGGGCCGGGTCGACACCAAGGCGAAGGCGCAGCAGGGCGGGGGCGGCGACCTGCCGACCGTGGTCGGTGCGGCGCCGATCAACCCGGGCACGCCGGGCGCGGGCCCGCACTGGGGCGCCTACGACAACTGGGCGCTCGGCAGTGACGGTTTCTACCACGAAACCGACACGCCGCAGCACCTCGCGGTGTCGAACTACTTCGTCGCCCGGTCCGGTTTGGACGGTGACCACAAGGTCAACCTGCTGGACATCGGGCCGGACGGGAAGCTCGCGGTCGACTCGAACTTCCGGGACGAGTTCACCGGGCAGGTCGGCATCAACTTCAACCGCAAGTCGTGGCCGCACGGGGACTTCGGCAACGCCAAGCCGCACTCCGAGCTGTTCGTCGTCGCGGACGCGGACATCAAGTAGCCGACCGCGGGCGGGGTCGTCCGCGGCCCCGCCCGCTCTCCCGGAAGGTCCCTGATGGAGCACTCCCACGACACGCCGACCGGTTCGTCCACAGTGGACGTTCTGGCGCTCGCGCTCCGGCTGGCGTTGCTGCTCGCGACGGCGTTCCTCGCCGGCGGCGGCCTGCTGCGCCCGCCGGGGCAGCGGCCACGGCGCACGCTGTACGTCCTCGGCGGGGTGTCGGCGCTGCTCGCGGTGGTGTCGTCGTTCGCGGTCGACATCAACGTCGTCGCGCTGGCGATCCACGTCGTGCTCGCGGTGGCGGTGCCGGTCTTCCCGCGGGCCACCCGCTGGACGTCGGCCGCGCTGCTGGCGCTCGTCGTGCTGGAGACGTCGCTCGGCGGCACCGGCATCGAATTCGCGATCGACACGGTGTTCGTCGCCGGCGCCGCCGTGTGGTTCGGCTTCGCGCTGCACGGGCCGGTCCCGACGTCGTCGATCCGGCCGGGCCCGCTGGCCCTCACCCTCGGTGGCCTGCTGGTCCTGGCGGGTGCGGTGCGGTTCGGCGTGTCCGGCCTCGGTTTCGACCGGCGCCTCTACACGACGCTCTTCGGGCTGGCGGTCCTCGCCGTCGTGGTCCTGCCGCTCGCGGTGAGCGTGCTCGCCGGGCTGGTCAAGGGCCGCGCGTACCGGTTCGGCGTGGCCGGGGTCGCGCTCGGGTTCCTCGCGTGGACCGCGCTGGGCGCGATCCCGGCGCCACCGCCGCTGCCCGTCCCGGGGGTGCCGCTGCTGGCCGCCGAGCCGGGGTTCCCGGTGCTGGTCAGCCCGCAACGGCCGGGGCACAACCTCGTCCACTTCCCGGCGAGCGCCGGGGACGACCTCTCCGCCGGGGTTCGCGGCGGCCTGGTCACCAAGGCCGTCGCCCGGCCCGGCGCCGAAGGCACCTGGGCCGACGTCGACCTGCCGCCCGGCCGCAGTGACCTCGAAATCCGCCGCGGGGACACCACGACGGTCGTCGGGGTCGACGCGGGGGAGAACCCCGGCCCGTCGATCGGCGACGCCGACGCGCCGGAGTGCGCGGGCGCGGCGCTCGGCGGCCTGGTCGCCGGCCGCGCCGACGTGCTGACGTCGTGCCCGTCCGACACGCTGACCCCGGAGGACGGCGGTGCGCTGGTCAAGCTCGTCGAGTTCCTCGCCGGGCGGAAACCGTCGGCGCTCACGCTCGTCGAGGACGGCTCCCCGCGCGGCGTCGCGGCGGCGAAGCTGGTGCGCGAGACGGCGGCGCGGACCGGGCTGGCCGTGCGGCCGGACGCCGAGCCCGACACCGCGCTCGTCGTCGTCTCCGGCTGGGCCGCCGGCTACACGGCGATGACCCGCGCGGCCGAGCTGCAACGCCTGGAGCCCACCCACCAGTACGGGCTCTACCTCGCGCCGTGGCTGCTGAACGGGCCGATCGTCAACGCCGTGGCGAGCGCGTCCCTGCCGCTGCGGTTCGACCCGCGGGAAGCGACCGCGGTCGGGTACGCCGTCGCGGTCGGCGACCGCTTCGGCGGTGAAAGCCCGACCCTCGGCGGCTTCCGGACCTGGCGGGGCGCCGACGACGCCGCCCACGACGTGCAGATCTTCGCCGCCGCCCAGGTCAACGCCATGCCGATGTACCCGACCGAACCCCACGCCACCGGGATGGTGATGGACCGCGACTACGCGGGCCAGTGGGTGCCCGACGGAACCATCGTGCCGATCACGTCGGTTCTGCGCTGAAACCCTGTGAAGGAAAGGAAAACGCATGAAACGTCTAGCTGCCCGCGTCCTGCTCCCGCTCGCCGCGGCGACGGTGTTCACCGGCCTCGCCGCCGGGGTCGCGAGTGCCGACCCGACCGACGGCTCGGTCTGGCTCGTGCCCGGCGTCGACCTCGGCGGTGTGCTCGGGCCGGTCGGTCAGCCGGTCGACCTGCTCGCGCCCGTCTTCGACCTCATCACCGCAGTTTCCTGAACCGGAAGGCGAAAACCATGAAGAAGAACCTCGTCCGCGCGGCCGGTGCCGCCCTCCTCGCCGGCGCCGCCCTGTTCGGCGCGGCCGCGCCCGCCCTCGCCGCCGACACCCCCGGGGTGGTGGTGGTCGACGAGCCGGACACCAGCGGCCTGAACAACATCTGGACGTTCGCGCCGCTGGGTGTGCCGGTGCTCGGCCTGATCCAGTCGGTGAACGGTGTGCCGGGCAAGCTCCTGCCCTCCTTCTGACCCGTCGGCGGCCCCTCGCCCGAGGGGCCGCCGTTCTCGTCGGTGGGTTCGGCATCGCGGTGATCGCGATCGCGGCGGTCGTCACGGGCATCTTCATCCTGGGCGACAACGGTTCCCCGCCGTCGTCGCCGGCGGTCGCGGTGGTCGGCAAGCCGTCGCTGTCCTCGGTCCCGCCGCGCAGGTGACGAGCTCGCGGGCACCGGCACCGCGACGGTCGTCTACGACTCGAACGGCCTCGGCCTGGTGCACCAGGAGCTGGACGTCGTGCTGCCGTGGCGGAAGGAGCTGAGCTGGGCGACCCCCGGCTCGGTGCAGCTGCTCGGGCAGGGGAGCGGCGCGGTCGAGTGCCGCATCTCCCTCGGCGGCCGGGTCGTGACCACGCAGAAGTCCGCGCCCGGCGACGTCGCCGCGTGCACCGGACGGCTCAGCTGAGCGCTTTCGCGAACCAGTGCTCGGCGAACTGCCCGTTGTTGAAGGGCTCGACCTCGGCGTACCCGGTCTTCGTGTAGAGCGTGCGGGCCTCGACGAGGTCGTGGCGGGTGTCGAGCCGCATGAGCGACGACCCGAGCCGCCGGGCCGCCGCTTCGGCCGCCGCCACCAGCCGCGGCGCGGCGCCCGAGCCGCGGTGGGCGGGCTTGACGTACATCTTGGTGAGCTCGGTGATCCCCGGCGCGACCACGCGGGTGCCGACACAGCCGGCGAGGACGCCGTCCCAGCGGCCGAGCAGGAACGCCCCGGTCGGGGCGGCCAGGTCGGTGCCGGGCTCCTCGGCCACGTACCGCGTCAGCTCGGCTTCGGTGATCGGCCGGCCGTAGTACCGAGACGCGACTTCGTCCATGTACTCGCGCATGACCGCGACGGCGTCCGGGTGCTCGACGGGCACTTCGGTGATGGTCCACTCCACGCCCCCATCCTGGGGACGCTGTCCAGCGAATTCGCCCGGCCCCGGGCACCATGAGGACATGACGACTGTCACGAAGCGCCTCACGGTGGTGGCCGTCCTGCTGATCACGGTGGGCGCGGTCCTGCTGTCGGTGGGCGCGATCGGCTTCCGGGCGACGTCCGACCAGCCGGACGCCAACATCGGCGCCGGGTTCGCCCTGCTGGCCGGGCCGTACATCGTCGGCCTCGGCCTGGTGTTCGCGCTCTCGGCGGGCCTCACCCACCTGACCACCCGGCGGCGCTGACTTCAGCGCGGCGAGTGCTCCCACAACGCCGCGGGCAGGGCGTCGGCCAGCTCGGCGAGGTAACCGGCCTCGGCGAGGACGTTCTCCCGGGTCGCGCAGCCCTGGCCCCAGGTGCGCGCGGCGCCGTGCTCGACGACGACGTCCCGCCGCGCGAACCGCGGGTTCGCCGCGAGCCAGCGGGCCACCTCCGCCTCCAGCCGCGAGTCCGGCGGCAAGGTCGGCATGGACACCGTCCCGCCGGGCACGATCCGCAGCTCCGGGCTCGGCGGCACCTGGACCTGCGTGACGTGGACGTCGCGGAAGTACGTGTGGTCGTCGAAGTGCCGGTACGACTCCTGAGCGTCGATCGCGACCGCCGCGCGGTCGCCGGCGCGGAACCCGACCCAGGTCTCCTGCGGCCAGTCCGCCAGCGGCCGCCCGGTCGGGTGCACCACGCCGAACGCCGGCGCCGGGCCGCCGCCGGAGCCGCTGTGGAACGTGCCGCCGCGCTCGGCCGCGAACGCCTTGAACCAGTGCTCCTCGCGGCTCGCGACGAACTTCTTGTGCGACCGCCACCAGATCGCGGCGGCGATCGCGGCCACCACGACGAGCAGGCCGATCGTGAAGAGCGTCTCCACCGTCAGAAGTCCAGGTCTTCTCGAGTCTCGTCGGCTGACTGGTCGCGGCCCGTCTCGTCGTAGTCGCTCGTCTTCTTCGCGTTCTTGACGTGGCTGTTGAGCTTGCCGAGGTGGTCGTTCACCGTCTTGGCCGGGTTGTCGCCGGGGTTGGCCGGGTTGTACCCGAGCACCCCCTTGACTGCCGCTTCGCCGCCCTTCTTCAGGGCTTCGGTCGCGCCGGCCTTGAGCATCGTCTTCTTGTAGTCGACCTTGCCGGCCGCGTCGAGGACCGGGTTTTCGAACGCCTTCGCCCAGCGCTTGCCGATGAAACCCTTGTCCCCGGCGGCTTTCTGGAGGAGGTCCTTGCCCTCGTTCTCCTGCGCGATCTTCGTGAGCGACTTGCCGAGCTTCGTCTCCGCGAGCTTCGCCTGCAGCTTCTTGAGCCAGTCGAGCACCTTCTGCAGGAGCTGACGCAGCTTCGACACCTTCTGCGTGGTCTTCGCGGTGGTTTCGGCCGCCTTGACCTCGGACACCGGCGCCGCGGCCGAGAGCGAGGCGCCGCAGGTCGGCACCGCGGCCGCCAGCGCCGGCACCCACAACAGGATCAGCCAGGTGACGAACTCGGTGAGGATCGCCTTGATCAGGTCCTCGACGAAGCTCATCAGCATGCTGTTGAGCTGCAGCATCTTCGCGAGGTCACCGGACTTCCCGGCGACACCTTCGATGCCGTGGCCGAACTCGCCCAGCGCCGTCTTCGCCGCGTTGCCCGCGTCACCCTGCCAGTTCTTCAGCGCGTCTTCGGTCACGTCGGCGAAGTTCTGGGCCAGCTGGTCCAGCCCGGTCGCGATCGCCCCGAAGTTCTCCGCCGCGACGCCCAGCGCCGGGCCGTCACCGCTGACGAAGTGGATCGCGTCCTGGATCGGCTGGACGGCCGTGATGAGGAAGTTGAGGCCCTGCCCGACCAGCCAGCCGAGCGGGTCGGTCGCGATGTCGGTGATGGTGCTCGAGCTCGACTGGATGAAGCCGGCCGTGTCGGTCGCGATGGTGCCCAGCGCCAGCGTGATGTCCGCGCCGTCCTTCTGCGGCGCGAACACGGCCTTCTTCACCGAGACGGCGTCCTTGCCGACGGTGACCGCGCTGCCGAGGAACGGCGTCGCCTTGACGGCGTTGTCGACGTTGACCCCGAGCACCGTGTTCGGGTCGTCGGACTTGACGGTGATCCCGCTCGCGACGTCCGCCACCTCTGCCATGCCCGTCCCCCTCAGTGCTGGTTCTTGCCGGGGCCGTCGAGGAGGACCTCGATCTGGCCGAAGAAGGTCTTGTGGTCGTCTTCGACGCCTTGGTAGACGTTCGCCGCGTCGGTGAGCTTCGCCTGCGCCGAGGTCAGCCCGTCCGCGAGCGACCCGAGCAGCTCCCGCAGCTCGCGCAGGGTGTCGTCGTAGCCGCCCTTGGTGAAGATGCCGACGACGCCCCACGACTTGTCGCCGACGTCGGACTGGCCCACCTTCTCGGTGATCTTGGCGCCCTGGTCCTGGTACTTGCCCAGGTCGCCGACGTACTTGTGCAGCGCGTCCACCTCGACCTGGTAACCGCCGGCTCCGTCGGGCATCAGTCCTCCTCGTCGAACAGGTTGCGGAGGAAGCTGTCACCCGCGCTGGCGGGCGGCGCCGGCGGCGGGGCCGGGGCGTCCGCCTGGCGCAGCACCCGCTGTTCCGAGAAGTCCTCGGGCGGGGCGGGCGGCTTCGGGGTTTCCTCCGCGAGCTTCGACCGCATTTCCTCGACGGTGGTTCCGAACGCCGCGGCCTGGGTCTCCAGGACCTGGTCGACCAGGCCGAGGTCGTCGCCCATGGCCTCCTGGACGATCACCGCCTGCCGCCGGGCCGCCTCGCCGACGGCTTCCCGCAGCGTCGCCAGCACGGTCGCGGACAGCGCCTGCGCGCCCTTGGCGAGCGCGGCGTCGGTGAACTTGACGTCCAGGACCGCCCCGCCGGGCCCGGTGACGACCGTCACGCCGCCGTCCGGTGAGGAGACTCTCGCCTGGAGCTCGGTCAGCTGCTGCCGCATCGCGCCGAGGCCGGCGAACCGGTCGTCGACGTTCCGCACGCTCGCCTGGAACCGCTCGTACTCGGTCACCAGCTGCTCGAACTCGGCCGACATGCCCTGTTCCCCTCCGTTCGCCCGGTGCGTGGCCCACCCATCGTGACCCCTCGGCGACAGTGTGACGCACGGAACGGACGATCCGATCCCACTGCGTCACCCGACCGGGTAATGGGTAGGTTGCGGCCGCAAGGGGAAGCACGGGGAAGAGCGCTAGGAGTGCGTGATGAGCAGCAGCGAAGGGGCCGAGCGGCCCGACGAAGAACCGAAGTCGACCGGCAGCCACGCTGCGCCCGAGGGAGCCGCGGTGCACCCGCTGATCGACCTCTCGCGCGACCCGAACCCGGGCAAGCCGGACCACGCGAAGCCCGACGAGGACTGATTCACGGGGCCGGCTCGCGTGCCCGCCCGGGTGCGCGGACCGGCCTGGTCCGCCGCGGGAATGACGGACGGCGGCGCTGTGTTGAAGAGGAGGCGACCGGTCTCCGGTCGTGCCCGTCCGGTTGTCCGCCGCCCGGTGGAATGTCCCGCGCGGGGGCGGCGTTCAGGGGTACGCTGGAGGTTCGCCGCTCTTCGGACCCCCCGCCGCGTTCGTCCCGAACCCCGGCGGGTATCTTTGGAGACCGTGCCCGGCAGGCGTCGGGCCGCTCCGCGTGCCGTGCGGCATGGGCGGGGTGCTCAGGCACCCGGTCACCGGCTTCGGCAGGTCGGGGTTCCGACGGAAAATCCCTCCGGGAAGTTACCGGTCGTCAGACCGTGACGCGGGCCGACACGCCCGACCGCGGGGGCCGGTGAAGACACGAAGAAGCAGATCACGACAGGAAGCTGGTCCATTGCCCACGATCCAGCAGCTGGTCCGCAAGGGCCGCCAGGACAAGGCTGCCAAGCAGAAGACCGCGGCCCTCAAGGGGAGCCCGCAGCGGCGTGGCGTGTGCACTCGCGTGTACACCACGACCCCCAAGAAGCCGAACTCGGCGCTGCGCAAGGTCGCGCGTGTGAAGCTGACCAGCGGCATCGAGGTCACCGCCTACATCCCCGGTGAGGGCCACAACCTGCAGGAGCACTCGATGGTGCTCGTGCGCGGTGGTCGTGTGAAGGACCTTCCGGGTGTCCGTTACAAGATCATCCGCGGTTCCCTCGACACGCAGGGTGTCAAGAACCGCAAGCAGGCGCGCAGCCGGTACGGCGCGAAGAAGGAGAAGAGCTAATGCCCCGCAAGGGTCCGGCCCCGAAGCGGCCGCTGATCTCCGACCCCGTCTACGCCTCCCCGCTGGTCACCCAGCTGGTGAACAAGGTGCTGAAAGACGGGAAGCGGTCCCTCGCCGAGCGCATCGTCTACGGCGCGCTCGAAGGCGCTCGCGAGAAGACGGGCACCGACCCGGTCGTCACGCTGAAGCGCGCCCTCGACAACGTGAAGCCCACCATCGAGGTGAAGAGCCGCCGCGTCGGTGGCGCCACCTACCAGGTGCCGATCGAGGTCAAGCCGGGCCGCTCCACCACCCTGGCGCTGCGCTGGCTGGTCTCCTTCTCGCAGGCTCGCCGCGAGAAGACGATGATCGAGCGCCTGCAGAACGAGCTCCTCGACGCTTCGAACGGTCTCGGCGCGAGCGTCAAGCGCCGTGAGGACACGCACAAGATGGCCGAGTCCAACCGGGCCTTCGCACACTACCGCTGGTGATCATCGCCCGGCTGTCGACCAAGCCATGCCGGGCCCCAAGCTTGAGAACAGGGGAACACTCTCGTGGCACGTGAAGTGCTGACCGACCTGAACAAGGTCCGCAACATCGGCATCATGGCCCACATCGACGCCGGCAAGACCACCACCACCGAGCGGATCCTGTTCTACACCGGGGTCAACTACAAGATCGGTGAAGTCCACGACGGCGCCGCCACGATGGACTGGATGGAGGAGGAGCAGAAGCGGGGTATCACCATCACCTCGGCTGCGACCACCACCTTCTGGGACGACCACCAGATCAACATCATCGACACCCCCGGGCACGTCGACTTCACCGTCGAGGTGGAGCGCAACCTGCGGGTGCTCGACGGTGCGGTCGCCGTCTTCGACGGCAAGGAGGGCGTCGAGCCGCAGTCCGAGCAGGTCTGGCGGCAGGCGGACAAGTACGACGTCCCACGCATCTGCTTCGTCAACAAGATGGACAAGCTGGGCGCGGACTTCTACTACACCGTGAAGACCATCGTGGAGCGCCTCGGCGTCCGCCCGCTGGTCATCCAGCTGCCGATCGGCGCCGAGAACGACTTCGAAGGCGTTGTCGACCTGGTCCGCATGAAGGCGCTGACCTGGCGCGGCGAGGTCCAGAAGGGCGAGGACTACTCCGTCGAGGAGATCCCGGCCGAGCTGGCCGAGCTGGCCGCGGAGTACCGCGAGAAGCTCGTCGAGACCGTCGCCGAGGCCGACGACGCGCTGATGGAGAAGTTCCTCGAGGGTGAGGAGCTGACGGAGGCCGAGATCAAGTCCGGCATCCGCAAGCTCACCATCACGCGGGACGTCTTCCCGGTGCTGGCCGGTTCCGCGTTCAAGAACAAGGGCGTCCAGCCCATGCTCGACGCGGTCATCGACTACCTGCCGTCGCCGCTGGACATGCCGGCGGTCGAGGGCACGCTGACCGACGGCGAAACCCCGGCGACCCGGTCGGCCTCGGTCGACGAGCCGTTCGCCGCGCTCGCGTTCAAGATCGCCGCGCACCCGTTCTTCGGCAAGCTGACCTACATCCGGGTGTACTCGGGCAAGGTCGCCGCCGGCGCTCAGGTCATCAACGCGACCAAGGAGCGCAAGGAGCGCATCGGGAAGATCTTCCAGATGCACTCCAACAAGGAGAACCCGGTCGACGACGCCCAGGTCGGCCACATCTACGCGGTCATCGGGCTGAAGGACACCACCACGGGTGACACCCTGGCGGACCCGCAGAACCCGATCGTGCTGGAGTCGATGACGTTCCCCGAGCCGGTCATCCGGGTCGCGATCGAGCCGAAGACGAAGGCCGACCAGGAGAAGCTGTCCCTGGCGATCCAGAAGCTGGCCGAAGAGGACCCGACGTTCCAGGTCAAGCTGGACGAGGACACCGGCCAGACGATCATCGCGGGCATGGGCGAGCTGCACCTCGAGGTGCTGGTGAACCGGATGAAGTCCGACTACAAGGTCGAGGCGAACATCGGCAAGCCGCAGGTCGCCTACCGCGAGACGATCAAGAAGACGGTCGACAAGCTGGACTACGTCCACAAGAAGCAGACCGGTGGTTCCGGCCAGTTCGCGAAGGTCATCGTGAAGCTGGAGCCGCTCGAGCGCACCGACGGCGCGCTCTACGAGTTCGACAACAAGGTGACCGGTGGTCGCGTGCCGCGGGAGTACATCCCGTCGGTGGACGCGGGCGCGCAGGACGCGATGCAGTACGGCGTCCTGGCCGGCTACCCGCTCGTCGGGTTGAAGTTCACCCTGTTGGACGGTGCGTACCACGAGGTCGACTCTTCGGAGATGGCGTTCAAGATCGCCGGTTCCATGGCGATGAAGGAAGCCGCGAAGAAGGCCGGCCCGGTGATCCTGGAGCCGATGATGGCGGTCGAGGTGACCACGCCCGAGGACTACATGGGCGATGTCATCGGTGACCTCAACTCCCGCCGTGGTCAGATCCAGGCCATGGAGGAGCGGTCGGGTACCCGTGTCGTGAAGGCGCTGGTCCCGCTGTCGGAGATGTTCGGTTACGTCGGCGACCTCCGGTCCCGCACGCAGGGCCGGGCGAACTACTCCATGGTGTTCGACTCCTACGCCGAGGTTCCCGCGAACGTCGCGAAGGAAATCATCGCGAAGGCGACGGGGGAGTAATTCCCCAGCGCTCGCGGGCATTAAGGGACTCTCCTGAACGTCCGCTAGCACCGACGTAAGGAACATTCGGGGGTCGGCAGCCACGCCGGCCCCCGAGCACAAAGCGAAATCAGTCCAGGAGGACATTCCAGTGGCGAAGGCGAAGTTCGAGCGGAGCAAGCCGCACGTCAACATCGGGACCATCGGTCACGTCGACCACGGTAAGACCACTCTGACCGCGGCGATCACCAAGGTTCTGCACGACAAGTACCCCGAGCTGAACGAGTCGCGTGCGTTCGACCAGATCGACAACGCGCCCGAAGAGAAGCAGCGCGGCATCACGATCAACATCTCGCACGTCGAGTACCAGACCGAGAAGCGTCACTACGCGCACGTCGACGCCCCGGGTCACGCGGACTACATCAAGAACATGATCACCGGTGCCGCCCAGATGGACGGCGCGATCCTGGTCGTGGCCGCCACCGACGGCCCGATGCCGCAGACCCGTGAGCACGTGCTGCTGGCCCGCCAGGTCGGCGTGCCCTACATCGTGGTCGCGCTGAACAAGGCCGACATGGTCGACGACGAGGAGATCCTCGAGCTCGTCGAGCTGGAGGTCCGCGAGCTGCTGTCCTCGCAGGAGTTCCCGGGCGACGACGCCCCGGTCGTGCGCGTTTCGGGCCTCAAGGCGCTCGAGGGCGACGAGAAGTGGGCCGAGGCCGTTCTCGAGCTGATGACCGCTGTCGACGACAACGTGCCGGACCCGGTGCGCGAGCTCGACAAGCCGTTCCTCATGCCGATCGAGGACGTCTTCACGATCACCGGTCGCGGCACGGTCGTCACCGGCCGCGTCGAGCGTGGCGTGGTCAACGTGAACGAAGAGGTCGAGATCGTCGGCATCAAGGACAAGTCGACCAAGACCACCGTCACCGGTGTCGAGATGTTCCGCAAGCTGCTGGACCAGGGCCAGGCGGGCGACAACGTCGGCCTCCTCGTCCGCGGTATCAAGCGCGAGGACGTCGAGCGCGGTCAGGTCGTCGTGAAGCCGGGCACCACCACCCCGCACACCGACTTCGAGGGCCGGGTCTACATCCTGTCGAAGGACGAGGGTGGCCGTCACACCCCGTTCTTCAACAACTACCGCCCGCAGTTCTACTTCCGCACCACCGACGTGACCGGCGTCGTGACCCTCCCCGAGGGCACCGAGATGGTCATGCCGGGCGACAACACCGACATCTCGGTCGCGCTGATCCAGCCGGTCGCGATGGACGTGAACCTGCGCTTCGCCATCCGCGAGGGTGGCCGCACCGTCGGTGCGGGTCAGGTCACCAAGATCATCAAGTGATTCGGCGCCCCGCCCGGGGGTAATACACCCCCGGGTCAGGGGCGTCAAATCACGTGTGCGACACTATTCAGGTTGCTCGTCCTGGGGCGGCCGACCCTTCAAGGGTCCGGCCGCCTCGGTATGAGTGGCCACGGTCCGCCGAGCCTCTTCCTTCGGGTAGGCGAGCGGGCAAAGGCGGTGAGACGGTGTTCTTGCAAAAGCGCAGCCGGCTCATAGCCTCCTCACGTTGAGGAAGACCAGGCAAGACGACGATCCCGCGGGATCCGTCTGTGCGTCGGGCGCGACACGCCCGACCGCGTGGACCGGGGACAGGGCCGTTGAACTGCGGAAACCCAGGCCAAAGTGGAGACACCGCGGCGGGGTTTGTGAGATAGCGGCACGAGACGACAAGGAACGAGCAGCCACCATGGCGGGACAGAAGATCCGCATCCGGCTCAAGGCCTACGACCACGAGGCGATCGACACCTCGGCGCGCAAGATCGTGGAAACGGTCACGCGCACCGGCGCCCGGGTCGTCGGGCCGGTGCCGCTGCCCACCGAGAAGAACGTTTACTGCGTCATCCGCTCGCCGCACAAGTACAAGGACTCGCGCGAGCACTTCGAGATGCGCACGCACAAGCGTCTGATCGACATCCTCGACCCGACGCCGAAGACGGTCGACGCGCTCATGCGCATCGACCTGCCGGCGAGCGTCGACGTCAACATTCAGTAGCAGCGGCTGGCGAGCGGCGGAGATAAGAGACTCATGTCTGACAGGCAGATGAAGGGCATCCTGGGCACCAAGCTCGGCATGACCCAGGTCTTCGACGAGCAGAACCGGGTTGTCCCGGTCACCGTCGTGAAGGCCGGTCCGAACGTGGTCACCCAGGTTCGGACGCAGGAGAAGGACGGCTACGTGGCCGTGCAGCTGGCGTTCGGCGCGGTCGACCCGCGCAAGGTGAACAAGCCGCGCACCGGGCACTACGACAAGGCGGGCGTGACCCCGCGGCGCTTCCTCGCGGAGCTGCGTACCACCGACGCCGAGACCTACGAGGTCGGCCAGGAGATCACCGCCGAGGTGTTCGCCGCCGGCGTCGAGGTCGACGTGACCGGTACCAGCAAGGGCAAGGGCTACGCCGGTGTCATGAAGCGCCACGGCTTCAAGGGCCAGGGCGCGAGCCACGGTGCCCAGGCCGTGCACCGCAAGCCGGGCTCCATCGGTGGCTGCGCCACCCCCGGCCGCGTCTTCAAGGGCCTGCGCATGGCGGGCCGGATGGGCAACGACCGGGTCACCACGCAGAACCTGACCGTGCACGCGGTGCGTGCCGAAGACGGCCTGCTGCTGATCAAGGGCGCTGTGCCCGGTCCCAAGGGCGGCCTGCTGTTCGTGCGCAGCGCCGCGAAGGGTGGTAACTCCGAATGACGAACGTCGAGCTGAAGACCCCGGCCGGTAAAGCCGACGGCACCGTGGACCTCCCCGAGGAGATCTTCGACGTGCAGGCCAATGTCGCGCTCATGCACCAGGTCGTGATCGGCCAGCTGGCCGCCGCGCGCCAGGGCACGCACGACACGAAGACCCGTGGTGAGGTTCGCGGTGGCGGCAAGAAGCCGTACCGCCAGAAGGGCACCGGCCGTGCCCGCCAGGGTTCGACCCGCGCGCCGCAGTTCGCCGGCGGTGGCGTCGTGCACGGCCCCACGCCGCGCGACTACACCCAGCGCACCCCGAAGAAGATGAAGGCTGCCGCCCTGCGTGGCGCCCTCTCCGACCGGGCCCGCGCCGGCCAGCTGCACATCGTCACCGAGCTGGTGACCGGTGAGAAGCCGTCCACCAAGGCCGCCAAGACCGTTCTCGCCGCGGTGACGCAGGCGAAGCGCGTGCTCGTGGTGCTGCACCGGGACGACGAGCTGAGCTGGGTTTCCCTGCGGAACCTGCCCGAGGTGCACATCCTCTGGGCCGACCAGCTCAACACCTACGACGTGCTGGTCAACGACGACGTCGTGTTCACCAAGGCCGCGTACGACGTGTTTGTCGCCGGCCCCGTCCGTGGCAAGGCCGTCAAGGCCTCCGCGCGGTCGGGCGAGGTCACGGAAGGGAGTGACGAGAAGTGAGTTCGGTCGCCATTCCGGACCCCCGCGACATCCTGCTCGCGCCGGTCATCTCCGAGAAGTCCTACGGGCTGCTCGAGGACCACAAGTACACGTTCATCGTCCGCCCGGACGCCAACAAGACCCAGATCAAGATCGCGGTCGAGAAGGTGTTCGGCGTCAAGGTGGTCAGCGTCAACACGGCCAACCGCCAGGGCAAGCGGAAGCGGACTCGCGCGGGCTTCGGCAAGCGCAAGGACACCAAGCGCGCCATCGTGACTCTTTCGCCCGAGAGCAAGGCGATCGAGATCTTCGGCGGACCCACCGCGTAAAGGACTGAGCTGACAATGGGCATCCGCAAGTACAAGCCGACGACCCCGGGTCGTCGCGGTTCGAGCGTCTCGGACTTCGCCGAGATCACCCGCTCCACTCCGGAGAAGTCGCTGCTTCGTCCGCTGAGCGGTTCGGGCGGGCGCAACTCGTCCGGCAAGATCACCACCCGGCACAAGGGTGGCGGCCACAAGCGCGCTTACCGCGTCATCGACTTCCGTCGCAACGACAAGGACGGCGTTCCCGCCAAGGTCGCGCACATCGAGTACGACCCCAACCGGTCCGCTCGCATCGCGCTGCTGCACTACGCCGACGGCGAGAAGCGCTACATCATCGCGCCGGAGAAGCTGAAGCAGGGCGACACCGTCGAGAACGGCCCCCGGGCCGACATCAAGCCGGGCAACAACCTGCCGCTGCGCAACATCCCCGTCGGCACCGTGATCCACGCGATCGAGCTCCGCCCCGGTGGCGGCGCGAAGATGGCGCGGTCGGCCGGCGCGAAGGTGCAGCTCGTCGCCAAGGACGGTCCGTACGCCCAGCTGCGTCTCCCCTCGGGTGAGATCCGCAACGTGGACGTGCGCAACCGCGCCACGGTCGGCGAGGTCGGCAACTCCGAGCACGCCAACATCAACTGGGGCAAGGCCGGCCGCAACCGCTGGCGCGGCAAGCGCCCCACGGTCCGTGGTGTCGTCATGAACCCGGTCGACCACCCGCACGGTGGTGGCGAGGGCAAGACGTCCGGTGGTCGTCACCCCGTCAACCCGAACGGCAAGCCCGAAGGTCGTACGCGCCGGCGCAAGCCGAGCGACGCCCTCATCGTCCGCCGCCGGCGTACCGGCAAGAACAAGCGCTGAGCAGGGAGGTAGAACAACATGCCACGTAGCCTCAAGAAGGGCCCGTTCGTGGACGACCACCTGCTCAAGAAGGTGGACGCGCTGAACGAATCGGGCAAGAAGACCGTGATCAAGACCTGGTCGCGCCGCTCGACGATCATCCCGGACTTCCTGGGTCACACGATCGCCGTGCACGACGGCCGCAAGCACGTCCCGGTGTTCGTCACCGAGGCCATGGTGGGTCACAAGCTGGGCGAGTTCGCCCCGACGCGGACCTTCAAGGGTCACATCAAGGACGACCGCAAGTCGCGCCGCCGCTGAGCGGGCACGAAACCAGACAGGAAGTAGCGATGAACGCCCAGAACGACGTGACGACCGAGGCTGAACTGCCTACGGCGTACGCGCGGGCTCGCTTCGTCCGGGACTCGCCGACCAAGGTGCGCCGGGTGATCGAGCTCATCAAGGGACGTAGCGCCGCCGACGCCTTGGCCGTGCTCCGGTTCGCCCCGCAGGCGGCCAGCGAGCCGGTCGCGAAGGTGCTCGCCAGCGCCGTGGCCAACGCCGAGAACAACCTTCAGCTGGACCCGGAGACGCTCTGGGTCAAGAACGCGTACGCGGACGAGGGCCCGACCCTCAAGCGCATCCGGCCGCGGGCCCAGGGCCGCGCGTACCGGATCCGCAAGCGGACCAGCCACATCACCGTCGAGGTGGAGTCGCGTCCGGCCGTAGCGCAGAAGGCTCAGAGCAAGAAGAAGGCAGGTGGCCGGTAGTGGGCCAGAAGATCAACCCGCACGGTTTCCGCCTGGGTATCACCACGGACTGGAAGTCGCGCTGGTACGCCGACAAGCAGTACGCGGAGTACGTGGCCGAGGATGTCAAGATCCGCAAGCTGCTCTCCACCGGCATGGAGCGCGCCGGCATCTCCAAGGTCGAGATCGAGCGCACCCGTGACCGCGTCCGCGTCGACATCCACACCGCCCGGCCGGGCATCGTCATCGGCCGCCGCGGCGCGGAGGCCGACCGGATCCGCGGCGCGCTGGAGAAGCTGACCAAGAAGCAGGTCCAGCTGAACATCCTCGAGGTCAAGAACCCCGAGGCCGACGCCCAGCTGGTCGCCCAGGCGGTCGCGGAGCAGCTTTCCAACCGCGTGGCGTTCCGCCGCGCGATGCGGAAGGCGATCCAGACCTCCATGCGTTCGCCGCAGGTCAAGGGCATCCGCGTGCAGTGCGGCGGTCGTCTCGGCGGCGCCGAGATGTCCCGCTCCGAGCACTACCGCGACGGCCGGGTCCCGCTGCACACGCTGCGCGCCGACATCGACTACGGCTTCTTCGAGGCCAAGACGACGTTCGGTCGCATCGGCGTCAAGGTGTGGATCTACAAGGGTGAGCTCGTCGGTGGCCTGAAGGCCCGCGAAGCGCGTGACGCCGCCGAGCGCGCGCCGCGTCGCGAGCGCAGTGACCGGCCGTCCCGTCCGCGTCGTTCCGGCGCCTCGGGCACGACCGCCACCTCGACCGAAGCCGGTCGCGCCGCCGCTGCCGCCACGACCGAGGCGGCCCCGGCCACCGAGACCGCAGAAAAGACGGAGGGCTGAGACGTGCTCATCCCGCGCAGGGTCAAGCACCGGAAGCAGCACTCCCCGAAGCGCCACGGCGCCGCCAAGGGTGGCACGAAGGTCAGCTTCGGCGAGTACGGCATCCAGGCGCTTGAGCACAGCTACGTGACGAACCGGCAGATCGAGTCCGCTCGTATCGCCATGACGCGTCACATCAAGCGTGGCGGCAAGGTGTGGACGACCATCTACCCGGACCGCCCGCTGACGAAGAAGCCGGCCGAGACCCGCATGGGTTCCGGTAAGGGTTCGCCCGAGTGGTGGATCGCCAACGTGAAGCCGGGCCGCGTGATGTTCGAGATCTCGTTCCCGAACGAGGAGACCGCCCGCGAGGCGCTCCGCCGCGCGATCCACAAGCTGCCCATGAAGTGCCGCATCGTGACCCGTGAAGGTGGTGAGTTCTGATGGCGAACGCTGGTGCCCTGGCATCGGAGCTGCGTGAGCTCACCGCGGAAGAGCTCGTCCTGCGTCTGAAGGAATACAAGGAGGAGCTCTTCAACCTCCGCTTCCAGATGGCGACCGGGCAGCTCGACAACAACCGCCGTCTGCGCACCGTCCGCACGGACATCGCGCGGATCTACACGGTCATGCGCGAGCGCGAACTCGGCCTGTCCGTTGCCCCCGACGCCGAGAGTGAAGGTGCCGCATGAGCGAGCCCACCACCGAGACGCCGGCCCGGAACGACCGCAAGGTCCGCGAGGGCTACGTGGTCTCGGACAAGATGAACAAGACGATCGTGGTCGAGCTCGAGGACCGCAAGAAGCACCCCCGTTACTCGAAGGTTCTCCGCAGCACCACCAAGGTCAAGGTGCACGACGAGAACAACGAGGCGGGCGTGGGCGACCGGGTCACCCTGATGGAGACCCGCCCGCTGTCGGCAACGAAGCGGTGGCGCCTGGTGCAGATCGTGGAGAAGGCCAAGTAAGCAGGGCTCTTTCAGAGAGTTCTTAGTTCCGCAAGGCTCGCTCGTCGGGGCGAGAACCGGCGCGACATACAGGAGTTGACGTGATCCAGCAGGAGTCGCGGCTTCGGGTAGCCGACAACACGGGTGCGAAGGAAATCCTCTGCATCCGGGTTCTCGGTGGTTCCGGGCGGCGCTACGCCGGTATCGGCGACATCATCGTCGCCACCGTGAAGGACGCCATCCCGGCTGCCGGGGTGAAGAAGGGCGACGTCGTCAAGGCCGTCATCGTCCGCACGGTCAAGGAGCGTCGTCGTCCGGACGGTTCCTACATCCGGTTCGACGAGAACGCCGCCGTGCTCATCAAGAACGACAACGAGCCCCGGGGCACCCGCATCTTCGGCCCGGTGGGCCGCGAGCTGCGCGACCGAAAGTTCATGAAGATCATTTCGCTCGCGCCGGAGGTGCTGTGATGAAGGTGAAGAAGGGCGACACGGTCGTCGTCATCGCCGGCAAGGACAAGGGCGCCAAGGGCAAGGTCATCCAGGCTTACCCCGAGCGCGACCGCGTGCTGGTCGAAGGCGTGAACCGGATCAAGAAGCACACGCGGATCACCCAGACCCAGCGCGGCGCGCAGTCCGGTGGCATCGTCACGCAGGAGGCGCCCATCCACGTCTCGAACGTGATGGTCGTCGACTCGGACGGCAAGCCGTCCCGGGTGGGTTACCGCATCGGCGAGGACGGCAAGAAGGTCCGGATCTCGCGCCGGAACGGTAAGGACATCTGATGACCACCGCAGAGAAGGTCGCGCCGCGCCTCAAGGTGCGCTACCGCGACGAGATCAAGGGCCAGCTGCAGGCGGAGTTCTCCTTCGCCAACGTCCACCAGATCCCGGGCGTCGTGAAGGTCGTCGTGAACATGGGTGTCGGTGACGCCGCCCGTGACAGCAAGCTGATCGAGGGTGCGGTCAAGGACCTCTCCCTGATCACCGGCCAGAAGCCCGAGGTCCGGAAGGCCCGCAAGTCCATCGCGCAGTTCAAGCTGCGCGAGGGTCAGCCGATCGGCGCGCGCGTCACGCTGCGCGGCGACCGGATGTGGGAGTTCCTCGACCGGCTGCTGACCATCGCGCTGCCGCGTATCCGCGACTTCCGCGGGCTTTCGCCCAAGCAGTTCGACGGCCACGGCAACTACACGTTCGGTCTCAACGAGCAGTCGATGTTCCACGAGATCGACCCCGACTCCATCGACCGCCCGCGCGGCATGGACGTCACCGTCGTCACGACCGCCACGACCGACGACGAGGGCCGGGCGCTGCTGCGCAAGCTCGGCTTCCCGTTCAAGGAGAACTGAGCCGATGGCCAAGAAAGCCCTGGTCCACAAGGCCGCGAAGAAGCCGAAGTTCGCCGTGCGCGCCTACACCCGCTGCCAGCGGTGCGGCCGTCCGCACGCCGTGTTCCGCAAGTTCGGGCTCTGCCGGATCTGCCTTCGCGAGATGGCGCACGCGGGCGAGCTGCCCGGCGTCCGCAAGTCCAGCTGGTAAGAGCGTTTTTCTATAACTCCAGTTCGCCACAGGCCCCGCCCCTCCGGGGGCGGGGAACCAGGGCGAGAAAGGTTGACAGGTCACCATGACGATGACCGACCCCATCGCAGACTTCTTGACCCGTCTGCGTAACGCGAACTCGGCGTACCACGACGAGGTCGTGCTTCCCCACTCGAAGCTCAAGGCGAACATCGCGGAGATCCTCAAGCGCGAGGGTTACATCGCGAGCTACCGCGACGAGCCGGGCGAGAAGCACAAGAACCTGATCGTCGAGCTCAAGTACGGCCCCAACCGCGAGCGGAGCATCGCCGGCCTCCGGCGCGTCTCCAAGCCCGGTCTGCGGGTCTACGCAAAATCGACCGAACTGCCGTCCGTTCTCGGTGGCCTCGGCGTCGCGATCATCTCGACGTCTTCGGGGCTGCAGACGGACCGTCAGGCCAAGCGCAACAGCGTGGGCGGCGAAGTCCTCGCCTACGTCTGGTAAGGAAGGGGGCACAGACATGTCACGCATCGGAAAGCTGCCGGTCGCCGTCCCCTCCGGGGTCGAGGTGACCATCAACGGTCAGCACATCAGCGTCAAGGGCCCCAAGGGGACCCTGGAACACACCATCGCCGAGCCGATCACGGTCGAGCGCGACGAGGACGGCACCCTGCTGGTCAAGCGCCCGGACGACGAGCGCTACAGCAAGGCCATGCACGGCCTCACCCGCACGCTCGTGAACAACCTCGTGGTGGGCGTCACCGCCGGCTACGAGAAGAAGCTCGAGATCCACGGTGTCGGTTACCGCGTGCAGGCCAAGGGCTCGGACCTCGAGTTCGCCCTCGGTTACTCGCACCCGGTGAAGATCGAGGCCCCGGAAGGCATCACCTTCAAGGTGGAGACCCCGACCCGGTTCTCGGTCTCCGGCATCGACAAGCAGAAGGTCGGCCAGATCTCGGCCGTCATCCGCAAGCTGCGGCGCCCGGACCCCTACAAGGGCAAGGGCCTGCGCTACGAGGGTGAGAAGATCCGCCGCAAGGTCGGAAAGACGGGTAAGTGATCATGAGCGACACGACTACGAAGCGCAAGCCGGTGGGCAAGGACATCTCGACCCGCCGCCGCGTCGCGAAGGCCCGTCGGCACTTCCGGCTCCGCAAGAAGGTCTCCGGCACCGAGCAGCGTCCGCGCCTGGTCGTCAAGCGGTCCTCGCGGCACATCGCCGTGCAGGTCATCGACGACCTGGCCGGCCACACGCTGGTGTCGGCGTCCACCCTCGAGGCGGACCTCCGGACGTTCGAAGGCGACAAGAAGGCCAAGGCCGCCAAGGTCGGGGCCCTCGTCGCCGAGCGTGCCAAGAACGCCGGGATCTCGGCTGTGGTGTTCGACCGTGGCGGCAACGCCTACCACGGCCGCATCGCGGCACTCGCCGACGCCGCCCGTGAGGCGGGGTTGGAGTTCTGACGATGCAGAAGCTTGTTAACGGAAGGAATGCCTGATGCCGGGACGTACACGGCAATTCGGCGGCGGACAGGGCGGACCCGGCGGGCAGGGCGGCAACGACCGCAATGAACGCCGCGGTGGCGGCCGGGACCGGCGCGACAGCGGCCGTGGCGGGGCCGGCCAGGACAAGACCCCGCACCTCGAGAAGGTCGTGACGATCAACCGCGTCGCCAAGGTCGTCAAGGGTGGTCGTCGCTTCAGCTTCACCGCCCTCGTCGTCGTCGGTGACGGTGACGGTCAGGTCGGCGTCGGCTACGGCAAGGCCAAGGAAGTTCCCGCGGCCATCGCCAAGGGCGTCGAGGAAGCCAAGAAGAACTTCTTCAAGGTTCCCCGCGTCGGCGGCACCATCCCCCACCCGATCCAGGGTGAGGAGGCCGCCGGTGTCGTGCTGCTCCGTCCGGCGTCCGCCGGTACCGGCGTCATCGCCGGTGGCCCGGTGCGCGCGGTGCTGGAGTGCGCGGGCGTCCACGACGTGCTGTCGAAGTCGCTCGGCTCCGACAACGCGATCAACATCGTGCACGCGACCGTGGCGGCCCTGAAGGGTCTGCAGCGTCCCGAAGAGGTCGCGGCCCGCCGCGGTCTCCCGCTCGAGGACGTCGCTCCGGCCCGGATGCTGCGCCAGCGCGCGGGCCAGGGGGTCTGACATGACTCAGCTCAAGGTCACCCAGGTCAAGAGCAAGATCGGCACGAAGCACGCTCACCGCGAGTCGCTGCGCACCCTCGGGCTGCGCAAGATCCGCCAGAGCGTCGTGCGTGAAGACACCCCCCAGGTGCGCGGCCTGATCCACACCGTCCGCCACCTGGTGGAGGTCGAGGAGGTCCAGGCATGACGGCCATCAAGATCCACCACCTGCGCCCGGCCCCGGGCGCCAAGACCGACAAGATCCGCGTCGGCCGTGGTGAGGGCTCGAAGGGCAAGACGGCCGGTCGCGGTACGAAGGGCACCAAGGCCCGGAAGAACGTGCCGGCCGGGTTCGAGGGTGGGCAGATGCCCATCCACATGCGGCTCCCGAAGCTTCGCGGCTTCAAGAACCGCTTCCGCACCGAGTACCAGCCGGTGAACGTGGGCGACATCGCCCGCCTCTTCCCGAAGGGCGGCAAGGTCGGCGCCGAGGAGCTCGTCGCGGCCGGTCTCGTCCGCAAGGGCAAGCTCGTCAAGGTGCTCGGCAACGGTGACGTCGACGGCATCAAGCTCGACGTGACCGCCGACGGCTTCTCCGGCTCCGCCAAGGAGAAGCTCGAAGCGGCCGGTGGCTCCGCCACCACCAACTGAGCGAAGCTCGGTCCGAAGGCCCGTCTGGCAGCCGCCAGGCGGGCCTTCGGCGTTTTCCGGGTGCCGGGACCGGACAGGTTCCTTGCCGTGCGGATGATCCGGACGGAGGATCATCAGGTGGACAGATCGTCGCAGGACCCGCCGGACCGGCCGGCCGAAGCCGAATCCCCGCTGAGCTTCCCGGTGGAGGCCCCGCGGCCCGAGGGCGTGGAGCCGGGAGCGGGAGCAGTGCCGAGCGTTCCGGCGGGGGAGCCGTTGCAGTTCCCGGTCGAGGCTTCGAGGGCTTCGGTGCCGGAGCCGTTGGGCTTCCCGGCTGATGGGTCGCGGCCGGCTGATGGTTCTCGGCCTGCGGATGTGCCGCCGTCGGCCTTCGCGGCTGATGTCTCGCGGCCTGGCGAGGGGGCGCCGCTCGCCTTCACGGTCGAGGCGCAGCAGGCGGGGATCGGGGATCCCGCCGCGGCGTCTCCGCTCAGCTTCCCGGTCGAGGCGGCAAGTCCTTCGGAGCCGCAGGTGTCTCCGCTCAGCTTCCCGGTCGAGGCTGCGGGCCCTTCGGCGTCGCAGGCGTCCCCGCTCAGCTTCCCGGTCGAGGCGGCAAGTCCTTCGGAGCCGTCGGCGTCTCCGCTGAGCTTTCCGGTCGAGGCCGCAGGCCCCTCGGGGCCGCAGGCGTCCCCGCTCAGCTTCCCGGTCGAAGCCCCGCGCCCTCCGGCACCCGAGCCACCGGCCTTCCCCGCCGATGCCGCGCAGTCCGCCGACACACCGCCGCCGGGGGAGCCGCTGTACTTCCCGGCCGGTCCGCCACAGCCTTCCGGACCAGCGCCGATGCCCGCGCCCTTCCCGGTCGCCCAGCTGCCCGGCCTGCCCGCACAACCACCCCCACCGGCCGCTCAAGCCGTCCAGGCAGAAGAAGCCCCCGAAGCCCCTCCCGGCTTCCTCCGCCTCCTCCCAGCCGTCCTGACCACCCTCGCCGCCCTCCTGACCCTCTGGGGGCTCTTCCTGCCGCTCTTCCGGGTCCAGCAGCAGGTCGGCTCGCGCAGCCGCTCCTTCGAAACCCAGCTCACGCTCACGCAGGACGTCTGGGGCAGCCGCATCGAGGTCTCCGGGCAGGAGGCTGCCGAGCGAGTGGGCGCGCCCCTCGGGGTTCCGCTGATCATCGCGATCGTCGTGCTGGCCGTCGCCGCTTTCACCGCCTTCTCGCGCCCTCGGCGTGGCCGGCCGCTGGTCGCCCTCGGGGCCGTCTTCACCGCCGGCGTGGTCCTCACCGTCGGGATGAGCCGGTTCGAATGGACCGCCATCTTCGAAGACGAAGCCCCGGACATCGTCACCGCGGCCGGCATGTGGCTGCTGATCCTCGCGACCGTGCTGGCCGCCGCCGCGGCGGTCGTCGCCTACCTGCCCCTCTGGCGGCACACCACCGACGACGGCTGGGACGACCCCGAGCTCGCCTACGCCGACACCCCGACCCCGCCCTCCGGCGTCGCCATCACGGTCCTGCCGCCCGAACCGGAGGACGACGACCAGCGCTAGCGGCGCCTTACGCCAGGGGCGAACAACCAGCGCGGACATGACGCACGGTGTTCGCCGAGGCCCCGTCGCTCGCACACTGTTGATCACGGCCGCCGCGACAACCCTGCCGCGGCCGCGACCGTGCGGACGATCATCAAAAACCGCCTGCTCCGGCCCGCGGTGGTCCGCCTCCGGGAGGCGCGAAAGCCTGCCGGGAACCCGGCCGCACCGAACCGGGCATCACCGCAGGTCACGACTCTCGCTGCGGCAGGCTTCACCGGAAGAGCCGAACCCGTGCGCACGGCCCGCCGCCGACCCCGCCGCGAAGTGGTCCTGAGCCCCGGATTCGGTCCCCCCACAGGGGAATGTGTCAAGGGTTACGGCCGTCCCGCCGATGTGGATCAACCCGCCGGAGCAACCTTGGTACGGAAAACGCACACGGACTGCGGACACGCCCTGTGAAGCTGTTAGAGTCGGCGACACGCTTCGGGACGAGTGTGCCCCGAAGCGTTCCTGGCTTGCCTGCCAGTAGTGCTGTGTGTTCCTGCCGGCCCCCGTGCCGGCCAAGCCGATCGTCGGTTAGGACAGCCGACGACGCCGAGGAGGTCCCCCGCGTGCTCAGCGCCTTCCGCTCGGCTCTCGCGACGCCGGATCTACGCAAGAAGATCCTGTTCACGCTAGCCATCGTCGCGGTTTACCGAATCGGTGCGACCATTCCGGCCCCCGGGATCTCGTACGGTGCCGTCCAGGCATGTAGCTCCCAGGCGCAGCAGGAGGGCGTCTACCAGCTGCTGAACCTGTTCAGCGGTGGTGCGCTGCTCCAGCTGTCGCTCTTCTCGACCGGCATCATGCCGTACATCACGGCGAGCATCATCATCCAGCTGCTGACCGTGGTCATCCCGCGGTTCGAGGAGCTGAAGAAGGAAGGCCAGTCCGGCCAGGGCAAGCTGACCCAGTACACCCGGTACCTGACGGTCGCGTTGGCGATCCTGCAGGCCACCGGTGTGGTCGCGCTCGCGGACCGCAAGCAGCTCTTCCCGGACTGCGACTCGCCGATCATCCCGGACAACAGCGTCTACTCGCTGGCGATCATCGTCATCACCATGACCGCGGGCACCGCCGTCATGATGTGGCTGGGCGAGCTGATCACCGAGCGCGGCGTCGGCAACGGCATGTCCGTCCTGATCTTCCTGAACATCGCGGCGCGCATCCCGGTCGAGGGCGGCAACATCCTCAGCAACGCCGGTGGCCTCGGCCTGACGATCGTCTGCGTGTTCGGCCTGGTGATCATCGCCAGCGTCATCTTCGTCGAACAGGGGCAGCGCCGGATCCCGGTGCAGTACGCCAAGCGCATGATCGGCCGCCGGATGTACGGCGGCACGTCGACCTACCTGCCGATCAAGGTGAACCAGGCCGGCGTCATCCCGGTCATCTTCGCGTCTTCCCTGCTGTACCTGCCGGACCTGATCAGCCGCCTCGTCGGCGACCAGAACGCCAACTCCGGCTGGCAGGTCTTCATCAAGAACTACGTCGTGAACCAGTCCAGCTGGGTGCACATCGCGCTGTACTTCGCGCTGATCATCTTCTTCACGTACTTCTACATCACGATCACGTTCAACGTGGACGAGCGTGCCGACGAGATGAAGAAGTTCGGCGGGTTCATCCCGGGCATCCGCCCGGGCCGCCCGACCGCGGAGTACCTGAGCTTCGTGCTCGGCCGGATCACCCTGCCGGGCTCGCTGTACCTGGGCATCATCGCGATCCTCCCGAACTTCTTCCTGTCGGTGACCGGTAGCGGGAACAACCAGAACTTCCCGTTCGGTGGCACGGCTGTGCTGATCATGGTCGGTGTCGGGCTCGACACCGTGAAGCAGATCGAAAGCCAGCTGATGCAGCGCAACTACGAAGGGTTCTTGAAGTGACGCGGCTGGTTCTCGTGGGTCCGCCCGGCGCGGGCAAAGGTACGCAGGCGGTGGCGCTGTCCGAGCAGTTGCGGATCCCGCACATCTCGACCGGCGACCTCTTCCGCGCCCACGTCGGCCAGGAGACCCCGCTCGGCCAGGAGGCCAAGCGCTACCTGGACTCGGGCGAGCTCGTGCCCGACTCGGTGACGAACGAGATGGTCCGCGAGCGGCTCGCCGAGCCGGACGCGAAGGTCGGCTTCCTGCTCGACGGCTTCCCCCGCAACACCAAGCAGGCCGAGGTCCTCGGCGAGATCCTCGGCGAGTCGGACCTCGCGCTCGACGCCGTGATCCAGCTGCAGGTGCCGGAGGACGTCGTGGTCGGGCGGCTCATGTCGCGCGGCCGCGCGGACGACACCGAAGAGGTCATCCGCCGCCGTCAGCAGATCTACGTGTCGGACACCGCGCCGCTGCTCGAGTACTACGCCGACATCCTGGTGACCGTCGACGGGGTCGGCAGTGTCGAAGAGATCTCCGGCCGGGTGCTGAAAGCGCTGCGCGACCGCACGTGAATCTCGGAGGGTTGCGTGTTCTGCAAGTGCTCCGCCGTGGGCGCATGATCGAGGTCAAGACCCCGGGTGAGCTGGAGGCCATGCGCGCCGCCGGGCTCGTCGTGGCCCGCACGCTGGCGGCGGTCCGCGCCATCGCGAAGCCGGGGGTCAGCACCGCCGAGCTCGACGAGCTGGCCGAGCAGACCATCCGGGACGCCGGCGCGGTGCCGTCGTTCAAGGGTTACCACGGCTTCCCGGCGTCGATCTGCGCGTCGGTGAACGAGCAGATCGTGCACGGCATCCCGGCGAAGACCCAGGTGCTCGCCGACGGCGACATCATCTCCGTCGACTGCGGGGCGATCCTCGAGGGCTGGCACGGCGACTCCGCCGTCACGCTGGCCATCGGCGACGTCTCGGGCACCGACCTGGCGCTCTCCGCGGCGACCGAGGCGGCGATGTGGGCCGGCATCGAGGCGGTCAGCGCCGGCGGCCGGCTCACCGACATCTCCTACGCCGTCCAGTCCGCCGCCGAGCGCGCGGGCCGGGACGACGGCGTCGAGTACGGGATGATCGTCGAGTACGGCGGCCACGGCATCGGGCGCCAGATGCACATGGACCCGTTCCTGCCGAACATCGGCAAGCCCGGCAAGGGCCCGCGGCTGAAGCCCGGCATGGCGCTGGCGATCGAGCCGATGCTGACCGGCGGCGGCGGGGAGACCCGCGAGCTGGACGACGGCTGGACGGTCGTCACGGCCGACGGCTCCCGCGCGGCCCACTGGGAGCACACCGTCGCCATCACCGAAGACGGTCCCTGGGTGCTCACCGCTCCGGAAGACGCCTGACCTGCGCATTCACCCTTCCGTGGTGATCGCGGTCACGTCCACCTGCAGGTTCTCCTAGCATGGTTACCCCCGGTTTGGGGGTCGCGACACGGGTTGCGTACACTGTCAAGTCGGCGCACTTATCGCGCCCGGATCCTGCGCGCTCGTGAATTCACGATCATGGGACTCGGGCACCAGTGTGCCACGCAACGCCCAACCCAGCACTGCGCTCGAGTTGATCAGGTGTGGCGACAGGCAATGCCGACAAAGGAAATGCGGAGGACATGGCGAAGAAAGACGGGGCCATCGAGGTCGAAGGCCGCGTAGTCGAGCCGCTCCCCAACGCGATGTTCCGCGTCGAGTTGGAGAACGGTCACAAGGTCCTGGCACACATCAGCGGCAAGATGCGGCAGCACTACATCCGCATCCTGCCGGAGGACAGGGTCGTCGTGGAGCTTTCGCCCTACGACCTCTCTCGTGGTCGCATCGTCTACCGCTACAAGTGATCACGAGCAGTTCGGAAGCAGGAGAGCAGAAGACGTGAAGGTCCAGCCGAGCGTCAAGAAGATCTGCGACAAGTGCAAGGTGATCCGCCGTCACGGCCGGATCATGGTGATCTGCGAGAACCTGCGGCACAAGCAGCGGCAGGGCTGATCACTCGCACTCGACCAGAGTGGATTGACGGCTACACACCCTCCCCGCACCTGCCGGGCCACGCGAGTGGCCCGGTTCACCCCCGGACTTCAGGCCGGGGCCGGGACACCCGAAGCGCAAGCCGAGGGCACGACAGGCGAGTCGGTCCCGGAACCGGACGGGGAGCAGACCTGAAGAGGAAACCTACGAAGGAGCATCAGCGCCAATGGCACGACTCGCTGGCGTAGACCTCCCCCGCGAAAAGCGGTTGGAGATCGCGCTTACGTACATCTACGGCATCGGCCGTACCCGCTCGAAGCAGCTCATCAAGGCTGCCGAGCTCAACGCGGACACCCGCGTCAAAGACCTCAGCGATGACGACCTCGCGAAGCTGCGTACGTACATCGAAGAGAACTTCAAGGTCGAGGGTGACCTTCGCCGCGAGGTGAACGCCGACATCCGTCGGAAGATCGAGATCGGGTGCTACGAGGGCCTTCGCTGGCGTCGCGGACTGCCCGTCCGCGGTCAGCGCACGAAGACCAACGCCCGTACCCGCAAGGGTCCGAAGAAGACGGTCGCCGGCAAGAAGAAGGCTGGCAAGAAGTGAGCGTCCAGGGCAAGAAGGTCGTGCAGATGGGCGGCGCCCAGCGCCGCGGCTCGGCTTGTGTCTCGCCCAAGGCGCTCTACGCCCGCCCGATGGCGCTCCGCAACCTGTACACCGACGCCGGTTCGATCATCCGGCGCGGCCAGGCCGAAGCGGTCGCCGCTCACCAAGAGAACGCGCGCTAACAGGAGAACCCTCAGAACATGCCACCGAAGTCTCGTACTGCGGCCGGGGCCAAGAAGGTCCGCCGCAAGGAAAAGAAGAATGTCGCGCACGGTCACGCGCACATCAAGAGCACCTTCAACAACACCATCGTCTCGATCACGGACCCGACCGGTGCCGTGATCGCGTGGGCGTCGAGTGGTCACGTGGGCTTCAAGGGCTCGCGTAAGTCCACCCCGTTCGCCGCGCAGATGGCCGCCGAGAACGCTGCCCGCAAGGCCGCCGAGCACGGCATGAAGAAGGTCGACGTCTTCGTGAAGGGCCCGGGTTCGGGCCGCGAGACGGCGATCCGCTCGCTGCAGGCGGCCGGCCTCGAGGTCGGCACCATCCAGGACGTGACCCCGCAGCCTCACAACGGCTGCCGCCCGCCCAAGCGGCGCCGGGTCTGAGGAACGGGGAGGAGTAAGAAGAAATGGCTCGTTACACCGGCCCCGCGACGCGTATTTCGCGTCGCCTCAAGGTTGACCTCATCGGCGGCGACCAGGCTTTCGAGCGTCGCCCCTACCCGCCGGGCCAGCACGGCCGCGGGCGCATCAAGGAGTCCGAGTACCTCCTGCAGTCGCAGGAGAAGCAGAAGGCTCGCTACACCTACGGCGTTCTCGAGCGTCAGTTCGTCCGGTACTACAAGGAAGCCGTCCGGCGTCCGGGTAAGACCGGTGAGAACCTGCTGCAGATCCTCGAGTCCCGCCTGGACAACGTGATCTACCGCGCCGGCATCGCCCGCACCCGCCGTCAGGCGCGTCAGCTGGTGAGCCACGGCCACTTCCTGGTCAACGGCGTCAAGGTCAACGTCCCGTCCTTCCAGGTCTCGAAGTGGGACATCATCGACGTGCGGCCGAAGTCGTTCGCGATGCTGCCCTTCGTCGTGGCGAAGGAGTCCTTCGGCGAGCGCCCGATCCCGGCGTGGCTGCAGGTCGTCCAGTCCAACCTCCGCGTGCTGGTCCACCAGCTGCCGGAGCGTGCGCAGATCGACGTTCCGGTTCAGGAACAGCTGATCGTCGAGCTTTACTCGAAGTAGTCCGGCTTTCGAGCCGGGCCCGGGGGGGGGGGGGAAAAGGGGGGCGGCGCACCAGCACCCCTTCTCAACCAGCGGGGGGGGGGGGTCTGGGAAAGAAAAAAAGAGAAAAACCGGTTTCCCCACGGCAAGCTC